>NZ_FOOY01000044.1 GCF_900113325.1 Sporolactobacillus nakayamae
TTTCCATAAACTGTACCCAAATACCAGGCGTACAGCGACCTTTTTAAATTAAATAAGAGTGACTCAACATAATAAATGACTCTTCATAAGATGAATTATGTTGAGCTCAACATAATTCATCGGCATGAAGAAGATTCTGCTGAACCAGCTTAGCTTTCATCCGGTTATAGATTCCTTGAAGCCAATGATTCGCCCCATAAAGAAGCCAATTAGCCATCGTTTGTCGTGAAAGAGCGATTCCTAATCGTTTAAACTGTTGTTCCTGTCGGTAGAGTGGCTGCGCATCCAGATACTTCTGGCACATGATGTATGCCATCGCTGATGGGGAGGCCAGACTTTTTGGAAAAACAGCTTTCGGTGCCGGTGCCGTGATGATCGGTGTTTGCGTGGCTTGTCGTTCACAATGCCGGCAGGCATAGGTGTGACGGACATGTCGGATCACCTTGACCTGAGGAGGAATGATTTTAAGCTCCTCACGAACTTCTGATGACATGTTATGCAAAGCTCCTCCGCAACACGAACAGGTCTGTTCGTGTTCAGGTAAGGTATAGTCAATCACTTCAACCGGCAAGTCTTTCAGTTTTTCTTGACGTTGTCCCTGAGTTTTCTTCCGTTTATAGGTGATTGTTTCCACAGTAGGTTCGGGAACTCCGCTATCCGTTTCACTTTCCGCTTCATTGAATAATTGAAGGATAAGCTGTTCCGAATTGGTCTTCTCGCTTGAAGCACCGAATTGACGGGTTTGGCTGAGGCAAAATTGTTCTTCGAACCATTTTAGCTTGAGTGTCAGTTCGGCGTTTTCTCTTTTGAGCGCATCGCGTTCCTCACGCAATGCATCCATTGTGGTGACGTTTGAATCCGTTCGCTTTTTCATTTCTTCATTATAATAGAAAACACGCCTCCTGTCTCTGATTTCTTGAGTCAGATCAAGGTTTGCGCGTTCATCGGTTGATGTGCGTGTCGCTGTTCAAGGGATAAGCCATCCAGCAACCAATTCAGCTGTCGTCGCGTAATTCTTAAAGAAGACGAGGAATCGTCATTCTTCGGCCATGCAAAAGCCCCTTTTTCCAGACGCTTATAGTAAAGCCAAAAGCCGTTATACTCCCAATGTAGGATTTTTAACCTGAATTCCCGTGAAATTATACCAAGGCAGGCGGATCCACTCCTAGGAATTGATAAAGGTCCATCTGTTTTTTGGTCAGCTCGCCAATATGCTTGTGGCCACCGGGTTGCCAGTACTGCTCGACCACATCCAGTTCATCCAGAAGTTCCTGAATGGTGTATTTTTTAAATAATTGATGATCGCTCATTGCCTTTTTTATGTATGAAAGATAGAACAGCGCGATGAATTGGATGAAAAGTTTGCCTTCCAGGTTTTCTTCGGAAGAAACCGAGGTTCGGCGAAGATTCAGCCGTTCTTTTAAATTACCGAAGGCTTTCTCGATCAGATCCTTTGTCCGATAAATCTCCACTGCCTCAATGGGATCTTTGATCCCATTGGAAATGAGAGCGAAGTAACCAAAGTCCTTTTCCGCTTTGGCGATTGCCTCGACTTTTGGTGTCAGGGAAATTCCTCTGATAGGCGTTTCTTTCCACTCGTAGTAACGAGCATAAAGCTTTTCATGTTCCGGATTTCTCCTGCCCGACTGTAGTTCTTCCTCCAGACGATCCAGCAGTTTATTGAAGGTCATCTTATCGTCAGTCGCTTTTTGATCATTATAGTAGAGATGAAGATACAGTCTTTTCTTATCGGTCATAATTTCCCCGGTTCGCTTTTTGACTTCTGAATAGTCCCAGTCAGTCAGAAAGGATTCATAATAGAGATTGCAGCCGGAATCGTAGTGAGCGCGCGTGATCATTTTCTGACGGACATCGTCCAACGTCTTGCGAACAAACTTCAGTGAAGTTCGGACACCAATCAGAAATTTTACGTGGTCTTGATAGAAGGCGTTGATATTTTTCTCACTGTAGAAGCCGCGGTCCATCACGATCTTCACTTTCTTTTGCTTAAGAAAGTCTACATCAGCGAGCAGTGTCCGTATCGTTTTGACGTCGGCAATGTTGCCCGGCAGTTTGCGATAGGCTACCGGCAGACCGGAGGTCTCCCCGTAAAGAAGCGCCAGGTTAATCTGCGGCAGAGGATCATGATCCTTGTTTTTGCCGTATTTGACCTGTTTCAGCACTTTTGAGTAGGACGATACAGAGGTCGTATCATAAGCCAGATACTCTTCACGGACGCGCCTTTTGCTTTGGAGAAGAAAGAAATGATGTTTGGCATTTTCCGTGATTGAGCCAAACAGCTCACTGCTTCTCTGGGAGGACAGATTTTTTCCGTAGGGATGCACATGGGTCTTCGCCCAACGGGGGAAGCGGCTCATCGGATTGCGATCCTCCAGAACCAGATAATAGGCTAGGGAAAGAATCTGTTGATACGATTCTGGAAAACATTGGGACAGGTCATCTGTGAGGCCAAGTTTGGCGCCGATGGCGTCAAATAAGTAAGTTGCTCCGTAGAAACGGCGCTGATAGGTGGTCGACGCCACGGGACCACGTTTCTTTTCTTTTTGGTTGATGATCTCTTTCAGACCGTCGGTATACTTTTTGGACGGAATGAATTTGCCGGTTACCGGATCCAGTTTGCCAATACATTTCCGACGATTCCGCGTCTGCTTCTTTTCCTTGTCCCAGTACCCTTCGGATTCATACACGTAAGTGATTCCGTTTTTTTTGTTCTTCAAATGAACGAGTGACATGTGCATCCCTCCAAAACATGGTATAATTATACCATGTTTTGGCAAAAAAAGCAACACTAAAAAAGTCTGAACTCCTTGATTTAAAAGGAATCAGACTCGATTATTGGTATAAATGTCCGGGAATGCAGGTTTTAACTTATCCCGCTTACGATTACAGAATACAAATAGGCAGGAGGAAAAAGGATTAAGATGGAATCCTTCCTGTACGATAACGGACAACCCGTCAATCGACTTCCTCAGGTCCGTAGGACCTTTGGCTAAATACACCTGTTCAATGATCGAATCTCGAATCATAGCGCTCGCAACACACGAACTACATCAGCCAACAGATCCGGATCAAAGCCGGCATGGACCTCGATCTTTGAAACCCCAAGATGGACAAAAAGAATCTCCTGTTTCTGTGCACGTTCAAAATTCACGGTCGTCCATGAATGCGTTGAAGGTGTAGCTGGCATCAATCTCAGCTTGCGTCGCCAATACCAAAATTGACTGAGTGGAATTTCTTGCCCTGAACACCATTCTTTGCCGTTCTGTTCACTTTTCTCAAAATCATTCATGCGCTCTTGCCAAAGATTTTGTAACTCGATTCGCGTCATGGATCATCCTCCTGATCATTTGATAGAGGCATTATCGCATGCTTCACTGATCAAGAGAAGGTGTCCATTATTTGACGCTTACAGATGGACGACTAGAATTAGATAATAACCGAGGGGAGCGTTTGTAACCGTCAAGTAGTTTTGAACACTTTTTGCTAATTAATTTTGAACACTTTTCTCTTTGAAAATTGTGCTTCGGTGTTTAATTCTATAGCTGTCTTCATTTAAGTGAATGACTTCTACCCGATGAAGAATTCTGTCTAATATAGCTGTTGTGATCCCCTGATCACCCATTAATTCCCCCCATTGTTTTGGCCCTTTGTTGGAGGTCAGAATGACCGAACTTCGTTCGTACAGATAGTTAATTAGGTGAAAAAATAAATTGGCCTCTCGCTGATCCATTGCCAGATACATCAGGTCATCAACGATGACAAGATCCGATTCCCGGAGCCTTTTTAGCTGCGTTTTGGATTTAGATAGGTACTCTTCTGTCTTGAGCAGATGGACGAGCTCCCCCATGGTTAAAAAGCTTACCTTGAAGCCTTTATAGATAGCCTCAAGGCCGAGACCAATCGCAATATGGGTTTTGCCCACCCCTGGCGGGCCAAGAAGAATCAGGTTATATTGTTGTTCTAGCCAATTCAACTCCTTTAACTGGTTGATCTGCCGACTGCTAATGGATTGTTGTTCGTCCATACGAAATTCATCCAGTGTCTTTTGATAAGGGAACTTGGCCCACTTCAATCTTCTCTCTACATTTTTTTCTTCTCTCCGCTTTAATTCGAAAGTTAAAAGTTCTTCCAGTAATTCTTGATAGGTCCAAGAAGATTGTTCCGCTTTTCGCAAGAGTTGGGGTAGCCCATTGGCTGTCTCCGTCATCCGAAGATGGCGAAAGTGTTCTTGTATCTCTTTGACTGTACTGTTCATTGCCCCACGCCTCCAAGTATCTGGATGTAATCGTCCATTTCTCTCACCGTTGCAGCCACTTGGCGTGTTCGTGCGACGCGATCATTTTGTGGTTCCTGAGTCTGACACGATGCTTGTAATTCTTTTGTTTCTTTTTGGCGAGCCAGATGTTGGGAAACATCTCGAAGATCGTTGGCACTCCAAAGCTGGTCTTTTATACAGATAGTCAAGGCTTGTTCCATTTCCTGACGGAAATGATGAAGGGCATACTGGACGATTTGAAGCTGATCACGGACATATCTCGGATACCGTTTACTCAATTCTTGAATGAATAATGCCGCTTGATCGCCATCATTGAATTGACGGATAATCGTCTCCTTATAGGCTTGAATTCCTTTTGAACGATCACGAGCATGTTGTCTGCTTTTGATGAGCTCGCCTTTTCCTGTACTTAGGATGTGCTGAGCCAGGACTTCACCTGATGATTGCTTTTTGATGATCAATTCACTTTCATTGATTTCAATGAAAACTTTATTATCACCATTTCGACGATACGTTCCCAAGGGCACGGAATAACGATTGGATTTATATTTGATGACATTGTCCGGACAGACCGTTCTTGTTATACTGGAACTATACTCGCTCTCAATGGAGAGCAGCGGAGAGACTGGTTTCAAGTGTTGCTTTTCGAGGGCGTGCACTTCAGCCGGTCTCTTTTTTGTTGTATTGTGTACGTTATAGTTTCCTGTCCGTTCTAACCAAGCAATGCCTTTTTCATTCCATGTATCGATGTTCGTAAAGGTCCTGTTCTTGGCAAAATTATACTTAACATACTTGACAACATTTTCTATTTTCCCTTTACTTTGGGGGTCTGCTTTTCGACATAAATGTAAACGAAATTGACGTTGTTCTGTAAGCGTCAAATAATAGACACCTTCTCCTGATCACTCGATCATGCGATGATATCTCTATCAATTGTTCGGGAGGATGATCCATGACACGAGTAGAATTACATGACCGCTGGCAGAAACGAATGCAAGATTTCGAGACCAGTGATTTAACAGGCACACAGTGGTGTGCAGATCAGGGCATTCCTCTATGCCAGTTCCGTTATTGGCGGCGCAAGTTACGCCATGATGGCTCACTTCCTGATCCCCATCGATGGATGCCTATTGGTCTGGATAATGCCGCCCAACAGGAGCCCTTATTCATTCATGTTGGATCTGCCAAAGTTGAGGTTCATACTGGATTCGATCCGGATTTGTTTGCGGATGTCGTTCGGGTGCTGCGTGCTTTATGATCCGCGAATCAGCCATTGAAAACGTCTATTTGGCTAAGGGTCCTACAGACCTGCGCAAATCCATTGACGGATTGTCCGTCTTGGTTCAAGAAGGCTTTCATCTCGATCCATTTTCACCATGCCTGTTTGTCTTCTGCAATCGGAAACGAGACAAGTTAAAAATTTTACATTGGGAATACAGCGGATTTTGGCTGTATTACAAGCGTTTAGAAAAAGGCACCTTTCAATGGCCGAAGGCCAATGACTCAAGCCCTTCGTTACCCATCAATCGTCGTCAGCTCAACTGGCTGCTGGATGGTCTGTCCATTCAGCAACGTCAGGCACATAAAGAAATTACTGCGCGCACACTTCTCTGATTTTCAAAGATGGGAAAGACAGGATGCGCGTCTTCGATTATAATAAAAAAATGGAAAACCGAACGGAGTCAAACACACCCACAATTGAAGCATTGCGTGAGGAGCGTGATGCGCTGAAGCAACAAAACGCCGAACTGACGCTCAAGCTGAAATGGTTCCAAGAACAATTCCGTCTCAGTCAAAAACGCCAATTCGGCGCTTCGAGCGAAAAAACGCATCCGGAGCAGTTAACGCTTCAACTATTCAATGAAGCAGAAAGCGAATCGGATCCTAACCTTCCCGAACCGACCGTTGAAACGATTACCTATAAACGCAAGAAAAGCCAAGGGCAGCGACAGGAAAAGCTGGAGAATCTCCCGGTTGAAGTGATTGACTATGATTTACCTGAGACCGAACAGGTTTGTTCCTGCTGTGGAGGAGCTTTACATGAAATGTCCACTGAGGTTCGCGAAGAACTGAAAGTCATTCCTGCACAGGTTAAGGTCATCAAGCATGTTCGTCACACGTATGCCTGTCGCCATTGTGAACGGGAAGCCATTCAAACGCCGATTGTCACTGCGAAAGCGCCAAACGCTGTTTTTCCCAAGAGCTTAGCGTCGCCTTCGGCGATGGCCTATGTGATGTGTCAAAAATATTTGGACGCTCAGCCGTTATACCGTCAGGAGCAACAATTTAAGCGTCTGGGCGTTACGTTGTCCCGGCAAACGCTGGCCAATTGGATGCTTCATGGAGCTGAACATTGGCTCAGCTTAATCTATGATCGGATGAAGACACACTTGGTTGCCCGTGACCTTTTGCATGCAGATGAATTATGTTGAGCTCAACATAATTCATCTTATGTAGAGTGATATATTATGTAAAGTTGAGGGTTACCATGCCGCGCGGACACGAGGTATAAGGCGTAACCACTCAACATAATTATTT
>NZ_FOOY01000004.1:0-96332 GCF_900113325.1 Sporolactobacillus nakayamae
TTTCCAAACAAAATAATCCTTTATAATGGAAGAATAGGTGATTCCTATCCAAATCCAAAAATAAAGGACTACGCATGGATAAGGATACACAATTCTCTTCATTTAAACAATGGTTACATCCAATTAATTTTCAACAACTTGACCAAACGGTCAAGGAAAAACAAAGCGATAAATACGTAAAAAAGCTGACAACTAAAGCCTATATCTTGCTTTTCTTATACGCACATCTTCACCAAGAAGACAGTCTGCATTCACTCTCAACTCGTGTTTTGGATGATAAGCTACAAGAAGCAATCGGCTTTTCGTCCATCAGTGCGGCTCAGTTATCCAGGAAAAATAATGCGGTCGATTCACAGCTTCTAGCGAACATCTTTCTTGAACTTGTTGCTAAAATCAAGAAAAAAAAGAAACCAGATCTCACGAATTCTCTTAAAATAGTGGATTCTACTACAGTCACGCTGAATTCAAATCAATTTCCATGGGCTCATTTTCGAAAAACGAAAAGCGGTGTCAAACTTCATCTTCGGTTGGCATTTATGGGTAAGGGACAAATATTCCCTGAAAAAGCCGTCATTACAACCGCTCAAGTTCATGATCGAACACAGTTAGACGTCCTTGTAGATGAAAAGAATGCCATGTATGTTTTCGACCGCGGCTACATTGATTATCAGGCATTTGATCGTTTCTCAGAAGAGGGAATGTTTTTCGTCTCTCGTTTGAAAAAGAATGCAGTGACTCAAGTGCTTCATTCTTATGATGTTCCAGAAGATAGCGGCATCATCACGGATCAAATGATCCGATTAGGTGACGTATTACACAGGGCAGACAACGCTTTTCGTTTAATTACCGTGCTAGATGATCAAGGAAAAACGATACGTATTGTGACGAATCGTTTTGATCTTGCTTCAACAGAGATTAGCGAAATCTATAAAGCCCGATGGGCTATTGAACTGTTCTTTAAATGGATCAAACAACATGTGCGTATCAAAAAGTTTTATGGAAAAAGCAAAGAAGCGATTCAAAACCAAATCTATCTTGCGCTGATTTATCACTGTTTGATGGTACTCATTCAACAGGAAACAGAGACAAAGCACTCACTGCTTCAACTTAACCGATGGTTAAAGGCATTGCTTTGGCAATCCGGCAAAAAACTGATTCAGCGTATTAAATTTCAAAAGAAACCAAAGGTTACCTAGAAAAAAGGTTCAGTCGCTGTTGTCTCTGAATTAATTGGATAATATTGTAAATATGGATAGGATCACCTCTTGAGTGGTTATTGAGTTTTTTGATTCAGGAAGATCCAATCTAATTCTGAATATTCGTATATTTAAGGAACTAATTTTTATGCAACGCTAGTAATAAGGAGATAAAAAAAGACTGGTCTCCCTGTCATTAATCTTTCTTATCTAATTTGGCAGAAATGTCTTTAAGTATCTCGTTTCGTTCCTGTTCGATAGTTAGGAATCTAGGCAGATACCAAACGAAGAAGACAAGCATAGCAATACAGACCAAAAGAATTATCATGAAAATGCCTCCTTTCTTTCGAATAATTGTACCATATCAGTTCATTCTTTTGCTTTTGACCTAAGCATTCTTAGCTACAACGAAAAAAGGCACCTGTTTTGAGGTGCCTTCATGTGGATGTATAATCACTCAGAAAGAAATTTAGCAGTGTTTAAGCTTTAAATAGCGGGGGGTTCTTACTTGTTTGGTATTTGAAGGATTAGAGATTTTAATGGATTTATCTCTCGAAGGAGATGCTTTACTCTCAGACAATTATAATCCTCGATTACAACGTATTTTTGATTATCAACGCGAATAACGTCACCCTTTTTATAGCTTGGATTAGTTGTTTCGATTTGCATCGTTTGATTTAAGTGCCATGCTGTTGAGTGATCTACATACTTAATAACGTACATGTTGCGAATCACTATTAAATCCCCCTAATGTGATGTGTAGGAAACATCATTTCGGAAATGAATTATAGCAATAAATTACTTAAATAGGTTAGAAGGTAAACTATATGATACATAAAAAAATACCCATGCCCCGGACAGGGGATGGAACGGGTGATTAGGTTTAGCCCACTCTTATTAAATTCCAGCATAGATCATTATAGAAAAAAATCTGTTAACGGTATTTATTTCAACAACGGTGTGGCGTCGTGAAGTCGTTTTGTCATTGATCCTGGCTTAATGCGGTAAAATGTACAAGGAATTGTCTTGCAATGCCGAACGCCATGATATCTGCCATTATCAGTGCCTGTTGTTCGATTTGATCGAAGGTTGTTACACTTTTGGCATAGTTACCGGTTAAAAACGCAACAGCTTCGTTTTTGGTCATGGACAGGTGATCATATAATAGCTTCTGCCAGTCTTTAGCAGACCAATAAGGGTTGATGCTTCCGAGAAATGCAGCAATTTGATCTGCATTGGCATACCACTTTTTCTCGGCTTCTGCTGCTTCTTGTTGGTTACCGGCTTTGGCCGCTTTCACGAGCTGCGCGGCAATAACAAGATGGTCGGTAAATAGCTTTTCAAATGTCAAGGATGCTTGCGGACCATACAAAGGTGCTAATAGTTGTTGGAAGTCTTTCGGATTTCTGAGAAGCCGATTGGTGGTGACATCCGTATCCGGAAGATTAAAGACAATCCCGCTAATGGTTAATCGTGTCCAAAAGACATGCTGCTCCCAAAGTGTCCTTAATTTATTTCTCAATTCGGCCTCGGCCATGCTGATCGTTTGATAAGGCATAGTGATCACAACCTAATAAATGTTTTTCTAATCACTATGAATGTCCACGTGTAATTATACCTTGGGAAAAACGGCTATTCACGATTTGTAATCGAAAAAGAACAAGTCTCTAAGTAGGATGTATGACCTAATAAGGTGAATATAGTGTACATAATAAATTATTTAGTCGGGTGAATGGTACGATCTGATCATGAGATAACAACTTCCTAGTACAGACTGCGGACGGAAAAACTACGTAGTTAAGGAGTGGTTGAATGATGAGCAAGGAGTATCATTCATTTGTTGAATTGCTGAAGGATGCACATGATCGACTGGATCGAGTGGAACGGGACTTAGTTATTATTAATGAAGTCTGTAACCAGCTTGAACATCGACAACATTACAGGGTTCGTCAAATAAGATGCATGTAATAAGAAAAAGTTTCTCTATTTTTCCATATCAATGCCAAACATCACAGTAAAGATTCTTTTCTTTTTGTATACTGAGCAAAGTAGGTTTTCATCATTGTTCTCTTGGTGGAAATCAACGATGTGAAAACCGTGCCATTGTGAATAAGATCGGGTAATGATGCAACCTAAAGACTCATGGATCCGGATTATTTTTTAAAAGACAACGAAAAGGGGTCATGAATGATGAAAAGAATCGTAACATTGAACACGATGAACTTGAGAGAATCAGCGAATCATGGCGGACATGGCGAATGCCAAACTTCTTGCCAATCTGCATGTAAAACTTCTTGTGGTGTTGCAAACCAACAATGTGCTGATCCGGCGAATCGATAAGAAACAGGACTGTACCGCCCAGCTGTCCCGTGCAGCTGGGCGGCAATTTTTTTGGCTAAAGGAGTCTGATTGCATGATTCATCAATATAAATTGAACGGGTACAATATTGTGCTCGATACGTATAGCGGAGCGGTGCATGTTGTCGACGATCTCGCGTACGATGTGATTGCGCTTTATGAGGAGCATGCTCCGGAAAACATTGTCGCTCAGATGCTGAATAAATATAACGCGCATGAGGATGTAACTGAGGAGAGCATTCGTGAAACGATTAAAGACGTCGCCGAGCTGAAGCAGAGTGGACAGCTCTTCTCTGAAGATGAATTTAAGGATCTGTCCTTTAATTTAAAAAAGAGGAAAACGTATGTGAAAGCATTGTGTCTGAATGTCGCACATACATGCAACTTGACCTGTGAGTATTGTTTCGCGAGCCAAGGCAAATATCACGGCGCACGGGCGATTATGAGCTATGAAGTCGGTAAACGGGCGATTGATTTCTTGCTTGAAAATTGCGGCTTTCACCGCAATCTGGACGTGGACTTCTTCGGCGGCGAACCGCTCATGAATTGGAAAGTCGTGAAGCAGATTGTCGCATACGCGCGCAGTAAAGAAGAGGAATACAAGAAGCATTTCCGTTTCACGCTGACGACAAACGGTTTGCTGCTTAAGGATGAGGTCATCGATTTTCTAAATAAGGAAATGCATAACGTTGTGCTCAGCCTTGATGGACGCAAGGAAGTACATGACCGTTTGCGTAAGACGATTACCGGTAAAGGAAGCTATGATTATATCGTTCCGAAATTCCAGAACTTCGTCAAGAAGCGCGGGGACAAGGAATACTATGTGCGCGGCACCTTTACACACAACAATATCGATTTCACCAATGATCTGTTCCATATGGCGGATCTCGGTTTTGATCGCCTTTCGATGGAGCCGGTGATCTGTGATCCGAAGGAACCCTACGCGCTGAAGGAAGAGGATCTTCCGATTATCTATGATCAATATGAGCTGCTCGCAAAAGAAATGCTCAAGCGCGAAGATGAAGGAAGAGGATTCATTTTCTATCATTATATGCTTGATTTGTCTGAGGGACCTTGTATCCATAAACGGATTTCCGGCTGCGGATCAGGTACTGAGTATATGGCTGTGACGCCGTCAGGTGAATTATTTCCTTGCCATCAATTCGTAGGTGATGAATCCTATAGCATGGGGAACATCTGGGATGGGGTAAAAACTCCGGAGATACAAGATGAGTTCAAGGAAACGAATTGCTATTCCAAACCGGAATGCCAGGACTGTTGGGCGAAGCTCTACTGCAGCGGCGGTTGCCCGGCCAACTCATTGCATGCGACCGGCTCACTCACCGGCAACTTCGAGTTCAGCTGCGATATTTTCCGCAAGCGGATTGAATGCGCCATGATGATTAAGGTTGCGCAATCGATGAAAGCAATGGATCAGGACAAAGAAGCCGTAAATAACTAAATAGAGATCAATCAAAAGAAGCCGTGCATCAGTTCAAACTGAAACATGACTTCTTTTTTTGACTTTCAGTTGTCATAGGCAATGATCACTGTCAGCTATTTATCCTATAGTAACGACGGCTTTGGTAATTTTCTCTTTGAAACGTCCTGACAATACATCGGGTACATCTTCAAGCCGCAATTCATGTGTGATTAGCGCTTCAATATCAATCCTGCGATCAGCCATGAGCTGGATGGCGTCTTGCATAGCAAACGGATTGATAAACGCGCCTTTAATCGTCAGCTCTTTAAAGAAGATATCGTAGGAATTGATCTTAATCTGATCCTCCGGTTCTGAAACGCCAAACATAAGCACCTGGCCGCCGCGCCGCGCACTGGAGATGGCACGTTCCTGTGTGATCGGAAGGCCGACACATTCAATGACGAGATCATAGTTCTCATCGTGCTTTTCGATTTCCGGATTGAAGACTTCAGTCGCTCCGATTTTTTTCAATATCGGGATCTTCTTTTCATTCCGCCCACTGACATCCACCTTTTTAACACGGGTTGCCAGAAGAGCGGTGAATAGTTGTCCGATAAAGCCATCACCGACGACAAGTGCGGTATAGTGCGATTTAATGGTCAACTCGTTCAGTCCATGAACCACGCAGCTTACCGGTTCAACCATTGCCGCAGCTTGAAAACTTAAGCTGTCCGGAATAAGGTAGACATTCCCTTCCGGCACATTCACGAATTGTGCCATACCGCCATGGCGAGTCACGCCGATTGCCTCGTTATGTTCACAGAGCTGAGGTCGTCCCTCTTTGCAGTAGCGGCAATAGCCGCATGGAATATTCGGATCAATGGCAACGCGATCGCCCACATGGAGTGCAGAATGAACATCGGGACCAAGTTCGGCAATAAGGCCGGAAATTTCATGACCGAGGACAACCGGCATGTTCGCTTCACCCGAGCCGGGCTGGCCTTGATACAAGTGCTTGTCTGTTCCGCAAATGCCGACACATTTAACGTTCACTCTAATTTCATGACTTTTCAATGGAGCTTCTTGAAGTATTTTGTGGCTTAGACTGTTTTTTTTCGTAAGAACTAGGGCATTCATAAAAAAACTCCTTTCAATAATTCGCCGTCACAATATATGAATCTTCAGCATAGAACCGAAAAGGCGGTTTTCTCAGTCTTCTTTACTCTCTTCGCGTTTCCGACGTCGTTCCTCTTTTTTCACCATCCCGTATTGAATCACCGAATTTTTGAGAACAGCTCTTGCATCCTTTAGATTCCGACGAATCTGTTTTTCGGTTTGTTGCAACTGGGAATCTGAGTAGTGGGAAAGTTTTTCTTGCGTTTCAAGGGTCTGGTTGTAACTGTGTTTCACAAGGTTAACCGTGGATTTTCCAGCTACATCGAAACCGTGACCAATTTTTTTCCCTGATGGCTCTTTACTGAAATCCACTAATGTATCGACGAGCTTCTCGCTTACGTGGTGGTCCCAAAATGAGATGAGCGGACCCGCAAAAAATGAGATA
This sequence comes from Sporolactobacillus nakayamae, assembly GCF_900113325.1. Classification (GTDB taxonomy): domain Bacteria; phylum Bacillota; class Bacilli; order Bacillales; family Sporolactobacillaceae; genus Sporolactobacillus; species Sporolactobacillus nakayamae. The sequence continues at coordinate 6,539 of NZ_FOOY01000004.1, forward strand.
ATGATCGTGGCGAGCCCAATCGGACCTCCGGCAATAATGGCTGCAATCATGAACCCGACATCCTGAACAATCCGGCAAAACTTATACTTGATATGTAATCGGTTTGATGCGATCGGTGCAAGTGCGTCATAGGGTGCGACGCCAAGATTCGCGGTCATGTAAATGGATGTGCCCAAGGTGAAGAAAAGCAGACCCAAAAGTCCGTTTACGATGCCGGTAAGAAGTGTTGGCTGATAGTGAAAGAGCGAGGTGTAAGCGGATGAGAACCAGTCGATCATGAATCCTGCGAAGACCATGTTGATCACTGTTCCGATGCCGATTTTTTTCCGATCAAGCAGAATAACGAACACAATGATCACAACGTTAGTAAGTAATTGATAAGTGCCTAAACTCAAATTTAATTTATCGGATACACCGATATTAAGTGCAGTGAACGGGTCAAGGCCAACATTTCCTACTTTGCACAATGTCGCACCAACAGCCAGAATCGCGACACCAACCAATGAAATCATTGATTTAATAAATAGTTCCAGAAATCGATGTGGATTTTTTCCCTCTTCTGTCACAATATGATACCCCCTATTTTCTTCCTTCACGTGATGCCATCGATGTCAATTCATCTAAAAGACAGTTCTGAATCATCGTTTATAAACGATCACATGAATGTGTAAAAACATAGTTGAAAAATTAAATTTCGACGAATAACCCTCTATTTATTGTTTCAATAACTATTTTGTTTGTCAAGGAGTCTTAATTTTCTCACTAACTTATGAAATGAATTTTCGTAGCATTAAACGTGCCTACATCGTTATGATGCTCCTTCTTTGTTTGTGCAATTCAAATGCATTAATTGAGAAATCATTCACAATGTATCCGTTTAATCAATATTATGTAAGCGGATACAAAAAAAAGATTTTTGGGAGGCATGGTCATGAAAATAGTGATAGCCGGCGCGGGGGCGATGGGGAGTCGATTTGGTCTTATGCTTCACCAAGCGGGAAATGATGTTGTGTTGATCGACACTTGGCGCGAACATGTAGAAGCCATTAAAAAGAATGGATTGAGGGCAAATTACAACGGTAAAGAAATTGCTGAACCAATCCCTATTTTTTATCCGAAAGAATTATCGGATAGTCATAAACAAGTGGACTTAATCGTGATGTTCACGAAAGCGATGCAGCTTAAACCAATGCTTCAATCGATAAAACCGCTTATCGGCCCGCGTACAATGGTTCTTTGTCTTCTAAACGGACTAGGGCATGACGATACGCTGCAGAACTATGTGCCCAAGAAAAATATTTTGCTTGGCATTACCATGTGGACGGCAGGGCTTGAAGGACCAGGGAAGGCGAAGCTGTTCGGTGATGGCGAAGTCGAATTGCAAAACATTGATCCGAGTGGCGAAGAAAATGCGCGGCGGATTGTTGATGTTCTAAAAAAAGCAGGGCTCAATGGCACGTATAGCGGCAACGTGATGTATTCGGTTTGGCGCAAGGCTTGTGTTAACGGCACATTGAATGGCACATGCACACTTTTAGATGCGAACATCAGTGAATTTGGAGCCACTACTGTTGCTGTTCCAATTCTTAAATCGATTATCAGTGAATTTGCGGCAGTCGCAGAAAAGGAATCCGTGATCCTTGATCAAGAAGAGATTTTGCAGCATGTTATTGAGACGTTTGATCCGAACGGCATCGGCAAGCATTATCCATCAATGCATCAGGATTTGATCAAGAATAACCGCTTGACAGAAATTGACTACATCAATGGAGCAGTTGCTCGAAAAGGAAAAAAATACGATGTGCCCACACCTTATTGTGCTTTTTTAACAGAATTGGTGCATGCCAAGGAACAGATTCTTAAGGCGCGGTAGGCTTACGACGATAAAATACAATTTTAAAGCAAGGGGGAAATGACAATGTCTGAAACAGAAGAACGACTTACATCTAAAGCGTTTATCAATAAAGTATTGTCAGGAACCGCTTTGGGAATCATTGTCGGCTTGATTCCAAATGCTGTTCTCTGCGCGGTACTTAAATTATTTGGTGATAACAGTATTGCGCTATTTATATCTCATGCGGTCGTTGTCTTTCAAGTAGCGACCCCGCTACTGATCGGTGCCCTGATCGCGCTGCAATTTGGTTTTAAACCGATGGATATGGCAGTAGTCGCCGGCGCAGCGTATGTCGGTTCAGGCGTCACGCAATTTACTCCGACAGTTACAAATGCTGCGACGCATGCTGTAGGCGGTTATTTAAGTGCCGGTACCGGAGATCTTATCAATACGATGATCACTGCTTCCATTGCAGTATTAATGGTTCTCTGGATCGGCAATAAATTTGGATCGATCAGCATCGTCCTCTCCCCAATTGTCATCGGTGGAGGTGCCGGAATCATTGGCCTGCTTCTGCTTCCTTATGTTTCCTATATTACGACATCGCTTGGGAATCTAATCAATGCTTTTACTACCCTGCAGCCTGTCATTATGAGCATACTTATTGCTTGTTCATTCGCCATTCTGATCATCTCACCGATTTCAACGGTTGCAATCGGCATGGCAATCCAGCTAAGCGGTGTGTCCGCAGGCGCGGCGGCAATGGGTGTTGCCGTAACCACAGTCGTGCTCGTCATTCATTCGTGGAAGGTGAACAAATCCGGTGTGACAATTGCTATTGCTTTAGGCGCAATGAAAATGATGATGCCAAACCTGTTCCGTCATCCCATTATCCTTGTTCCGATTTTAACCACAACTATTCTTTCTGCAATTCCTGTAGCTCTGTTCAGTGTTTCCGGAGTACCGACATCCGCTGGGTTCGGACTTGTCGGGTTGGTCGGGCCGCTCGCTTCGATTGACGCGGGGCTTGCGCCATTACTGGCCCTAGTCATCTGGATCATCATTCCCGTAGTGATTGGACTGATTGTTAAGTTCTTTTTTGAGAAAATCGTAAAGCTGTACAAAAATAAAGATGTGTTCACCTACCTTGGCTAAAAAAGTGCTGATATCGCTTGGTTTGTGGAGGATTGTAAATAGTGTATGAGTTAGCCGAAAAGATGATCATTCATTTTTTCGGCTTTTTTGGATTTAATCGGTATTATTGGTTTTCAAGGAGTATAAGTGAAATAAGTATGGCATATATAATTAAAAATGAGTTAAACATGATGCATGAACATTATATGTGATATACTTAAAACGTTGATTTATTATTTCTGCAACTGTGATGAGAGCTTCCTTATAGAATAGAGTATTTAATAGTGCAATCGATTACAAGAACCGTAATGATGAACGATTCGTGGGTTAGGGGATGCCGATGGACACTAAGTATCTGGATTTGCTGGCTGAGAAGTATGACTGTGAGGAGAAAGTTGCGACCGAAATTATCAACTTGGAAGCAATCGTGAATTTGCCTAAGGGCACGGAACACTTTGTCAGCGATTTGCACGGGGAATACTACGCGTTTCAGCATGTCTTGCGAAACGGATCAGGAAATGTTAAAGAGAAAATAAAGGATCTATTTAAAGGCGAGCTTTCTCCACGGGATGTGAATGAATTTGCTACTTTAGTTTATTATCCTGAGGAAAAGCTTCAATTAGTGAAAAAATCGCTCGATCAGAAAGAATTAAGCGGCTGGTATGTGTCAACGATTGGTCGCTTGATTAAGCTGACCGCATTTTCTTCATCGAAATATACGCGCTCAAAGGTCCGTAAGGCACTTCCCGAACAGTTTGTTTACATTATTGAAGAGCTTTTATATAAAACCGATGAGTTTACAAACAAAAAAGAATACTACTCCAAAATTATCAATCGTATTATCGCGCTTGGTCAGGCGAGTAAGCTTATTACAGGTCTCGCCTACACGATTCAACGATTGGTTGTGGATCATCTTCATGTTGTTGGCGATATTTATGATCGCGGGCCGCATCCGGAGCGAATTATGGATACATTGATGAGCTATCATTCTGTCGATATTCAATGGGGCAATCACGATGTGCTTTGGATCGGCGCCTATGCCGGATCCAAGGTATGTCTCGCGAATATTATCCGTATTTGCGCACGCTACAACAACCTCGACATTATTGAAGATGTTTATGGTATCAACTTGATCCCGCTTCTCAATCTTGCAGATAAATATTATGACGATAACCCCGCGTTCCGTCCGAAGATAAGTGCCGAAGAGCATAGTTCCGAAAATGAACGCCTGCAAATTACAAAGATTCATCAGGCGATTTCCATGATTCAATTCAAACTGGAAGTGCCGATTATTAAACGTTGCCCAGATTTTCATATGGAACATAGGCTGCTCCTTGATCAAATTAATTATGAACGTCTCACCCTTTCTGTAGACGGCAAAACCTATAGATTAAGAAATACATGTTTTGCGACAATTAACCCTGATCGTCCGGAAGAGCTATTAGCAGAAGAAGCGCAAGTGATGGAAAAACTGATGTTTTCCATCCAGCACTCTGAAAAGTTAGCCAGACATATGAATTATCTGATTGGAAAAGGGAGCCTTTATCTGAAGTATAATGGGAACTTGTTAATTCACGGGTGTATTCCGCTTAATGAGGACGGAAGCATGAAGCACATGATGATCAAAGGAATTGATTATTCAGGAAAACGTTTGTTGGACGTCTTTGAAAAATATTTGCGCTCATGCTGCGCGCATCCGCAGCAAACAGATGATTTTGCTACCGATATGGTCTGGTATTTATGGACCGGAGAAAATTCATCGCTGTTTGGAAAGAAGGATATGACGACCTTTGAACGCTATTTTATTGCGGAAAAAGAAACGCATGTGGAACGGAAAAATCCTTATTATAAACTGCGTGAACAAGAGTCGACATGCTGTCGACTATTCAAAGAATTTGATCTTGATCCTGCAGATGGCCATATCATTAATGGTCACACACCTGTTGAAGAAGTGAACGGTGAAAATCCGATTAAAGCGAACGGCAAGATGATTGTGATCGATGGCGGATTTTCAAAGGCGTATCAGTCGAAAACCGGTATCGCCGGCTACACATTATTATACAATTCGTATGGGATGCAGCTCGTTGCGCATCAACGGTTTACCTCCAAGGAAGATGTTCTTCTAAATGGTACCGACGTGCTTTCGGTAAGACGGCTGGTTGATCGTAAATTGAGACGAAAAAAAGTACGTGAGACGAATATCGGCGAGAATATATTGGAACAGATTGCGGTGTTGCATGAATTGCTACAGTACAGATATAAGAATAGTTGAACCTATAAATAGCTTCACCTGATCTGCGGAACGGATCAAGTGAAGCTATTTTTTGCAGCATTTTTTTCGATAAACAGCAGTCATTACAATGATCCCTGTGATGATGATTCCGAGAATGAACAAGGCTGCATGCAGGAAGAATGCTTCAGGGAGTATCGTGATGATCGGGTCCGTATGCGGATCGAAAATCCAGTAATTGTTCCGGAAGAACAGTTCATGGAACAAGATGAACGTGCCGTTGAAATCAATGGCAAACATGGTGAGAGGGATGACAGTAAACAACGTGAGGGCAATGGCAGCTGTTCTCAAAAAGTGAAAGTCGCCGAGCTTCACATGTTTCCAGATTCCAACTATGCTGATGACCCCAGTCACAACAAACATGAAGTCAACGGCAATGAAGAGTCTCTTAACATCCTGAAAATGAATGCGTCCGGCAGTTGAATACGCGAGTGAGGGAAGATCAAACGTTTTCGGAAGCGGGTTTAATAAATAGCGAATTGTATAATTGTAATTGTCAACGATGCGTGAGAGGCTAATGCCTGATTGTTCGGCAATAGCCAAGTGCTGTACGTCAAAATAGTAGAGCGGCGTAAAGCTTAACGTGGCGAGTATTGCAAAACAGATCGTGAAAATGGCGACACACAGCGCAAGCCCTAATTGGAAAAGTCGATATGTAGAGAATGGCAATCAAAGACACATCCTTAATCTTATGTTTTGACTAACTCCGTAAATATAAAGTTATTATCCACTATTATGAGATGAAATTCAAAAATCAGAGACGTATCTGTGAAATGTACGAATAGCGAGGATGGTCTGCGTGCGATTTTGTCCTGGATAAGTTTATAATAAGAATTAATCTGTATGCTTATCTAGAGAAGTGAGGCGATTGATTCATGGATAACTTTATTTTTCACAATCCGACGAAACTGATTTTTGGGAAAAAACAGCTTGAAAAACTAAAGACCGAAGTGCCGAAATACGGCAAACGTATTTTGCTCGTCTATGGCGGCGGAAGTATCAAACGCTCAGGCCTATATGATCAAGTGAAGCGCATCTTGAATGAATGTGACACAGAGGTGTACGAGCTGCAAGGTGTGGAACCGAATCCACGACTGTCAACCGTAAAACGAGGCATTGCACTTTGCAAAGATAACGCGATTGATTTCCTGCTTGCTGTTGGCGGCGGAAGTGTTATTGACTGTACCAAAGCGATTGCTGTCGGTGCAAAATTTGATGGAGATCCATGGTTGTTCATTACGCGAAAGAGTCCTGTCTCGGACGCACTTCCGTTCGGTACGGTACTGACGCTTGCGGCTACCGGCTCAGAAATGAACCCGAATTCCGTAATTACTAACTGGGAGACGCATGAAAAATATGGATGGAGCTGCCCTTATTCATACCCCGCCTTTTCCATTCTAGATCCATCCTTCACATTCTCCGTACCTAAAAATCAGACCATTTACGGAATGGTGGACATGATGGCACATGTTTTCGAGCATTATTTTCATCCGACAGAACACACGCCTTTGCAGGATCGTCTCTGCGAGTCAATTTTGCAAACCGTCATCGACGCCGCTCCGAAACTTGTCCGCAATCTTGATAATTATGATCTGCGCGAAACTATTCTGTATTGCGGAACAATGGCGCTTAATGGCATGGTCTCGATGGGATTCAATGGTGACTGGGCATCGCATAATTTGGAACATGCCGTTTCGGCGGTTTATGACATCCCACATGGTGGTGGACTGGCGATACTCTTCCCGAATTGGATGAAATATAATCTAGATGTGAATGTTGGTCGCTTCAAACAAATGGCAGAACGCGTTTTTCATATTGAATCAGAGGGAAAATCCGATCGTGACGTGGCGCTCGAGGGTATTGAGGCCTTGCGTCAATTTTGGACGAGTATTGGCGCTCCAAGCAGGCTTGCAGATTACGGAATTGACGACAGCAAGCTGAATCTGCTCGCTGATCGGGCAATGGCCCGCGGCGAGTTCGGCCAGTTCAGAAAATTGGATCGTGAGGATGCTTTTGCTATTTACCAAGCATCTCTGTGAAAAGCGCAACGATGAAAAATCCGCCTCCTCAAGGGAGTGGCGGATTTTTTTGCTTTGTGGGCGTTCACCGTTCTTAATAAAGATCCGATTGGAAGCCCTTAAAGGCGGCTAACATGTAAGGGTAAGCACGGTGAACACGGTCAATAGCAATATGCAGCACCGATGATGACAAGCAAGATGAACAGAACGATGAGTAGCGCAAAGCCGTTTCCGCTGCACCATCCGCTAGTTTCGCATCCCATGAGCAGACACCTCCTCATCACGAGATACTGTATTATATGAAGTGTTGGGTTGTCGTGTCTGAGCGGATGCCTATTTATAGAGAAAGCGACTTACAGTTTCTCAATCAGGTAAGGTGCGTTGTTGCGCGCGGAATTGACATCTTTGCTTACTTCGTACCTTTGCATCTGATTGGAATCATGAGGGCGAAGCATGAGCTTAAGCGTTTGTGTCTCGGATAAAGGATCTAACCATGCAGCTTCGTCTTCTTTAGCCAAGACCACCGGCATGCGATCATGAATCGGTTTCATCAACTCGTTCGCTTCAGTTGTAATGATGGTACAGCTGTAAATTACACGGTGGTCCTTCGATGTCCATGAGTCCCATAAACCCGCCATCGCAAACAGGTCTCCTGATTTCATCATGAATCGATACGGAACTTTTTCTTTCGGCACGTGGTGGCTCCATTCATAGAAGGAGTCAGCGACGATTACACAACGCCGCCTGCGGAAGGAATCACGAAAGCTGGGTTTCTCCGTGATGCTCTCAGCTCGGGCATTAATCAGTTTATAGCCGATTTTTGCATCCTTCGCCCAAGATGGGATCAAACCCCATCGAAGATACCCCATACGATTTCCATTGGTTCCTCTAATCACGGTGAGAATATTTTGACCGGGCGCAACATTGTAACTTGTCTCATAGTGTTCTTCTCCAGAAGTGTGTTGAACTCGGAACCGGTAAGCAATATAGTCATAAGGCGCAATGACGGTAAATCGACCGCACATAGAATCCCCCCAGTTTTTGCTTCTTAGTATATCAAATCAGTTTTATTGAATCGAAATGACCAACAGAGGAAATAGTAAGGTAGCACTGAAACATGCAAAAAAAATTGAACCAATCTTAAGGAGAAAATACAATGAATTCGATTGTGAAAAATCTAGATTTAACTTCTAAAGGCGTTTGGTTCCCAATCACGCTATCGATTTTACTCCTTTTGTTTACACTTTTTATGAAAAAAAAGCAATTAACGTGGAGAGAAATCTATTTGACTTACGGTGTGTTCGGATTCATCGCGTGGATGTCTGACACCATAACCGGAAACGTGTTCGATTTCTATGATGTCGGCAATCCAAATATCACAGGCCTTGGCGATTTCATGGCTTTTTCGTTTATTCCCTCTTCTTTAGCGGCTATTTATTTGAATTTCAGAACGGAGAGAAACAAATGGTTTATGGTTGCTTTATTCACAGTAATTTCTTTACTCATCCATTGGGGTATCCAATGGACTGGATATTTTAAGAATAAAGGATGGAACAGTATCGTTTCACTCGTTATTTTTATTATTGCTTATTGGCTGATAGCTCCGTTGCATCTGCGAATCATGCGTCACATTGATCGTAACAATCGATGAGCGTGTTCGGAACCCGGTTGGAGAAAACGCCGGGTTCTTTTATTTGCTGAACCGTACCTATCAATGGATACATCAGTCCGCAACGAATCCTGAATCATTCGCCCTATCTCGTAACACTTTTGCTCATCTAAATGTGTTTTGCAGATTTTCATATTTTCACATGCAAAATTCCGAAGTACTTGTACATGCTCGGGAAAACATAGCCTCCCTTTTGATACGTTTTTTTTAATCTAATGAAATTATATACGAATGTACGTTCCTTGAAAATACTAATAACACAATTTGCACTTTTGAACCCCTAATGTTTTCCATGAACGGCAAGTCGGCTATAATAATACAATAGATGTGGAGGTCATGACATGGATCAATTTAAGGAGTCATTACAGAAATTTGCACGATTAGCGATAAAAACAGGAGTTAATTTGCAACCGGGACAGGGCCTTTTTCTCACGTGTCCGATTGAAGCTGCACCATTTGCCCATCTCGTGGCGGAAGAAGCCTACAAAGCAGGCGCAAAAGATGTGACCATGAGATGGGGGGACGATGAAACCGATCGCCTCCGCATGCTCTATGCGCCCGACGAAGCGCTGAAGCAGATTCCAGAGTGGAAATTCGTCGCTCAGAACGAAGCAGTAAAAGATAATTATGCAGTTCTGCATATTTACGGACCGAATCCGGATTTGCTCGATCAAATTGACGGGGCGCGCGTCGGTGCATTTATGAAAGCGACGAGTAACGGATTGAAACCATATATGGCTTGTATTATGAAGGATGAGACGCAATGGTCGATCATTGCTTACCCAACGCAGGCATGGGCGAGCAAGGTGTTTCCCGATCAGCCGGTAAACGAAGCTCGGGAGCTGCTCATGAAAGAAATTCTGCGTATCAGCAGAATTAAGGAAAACGAGGATCCGGTCGCTGCATGGGATGTTCATAATGAGACAATGCATAAAGCAAGCGACTTTATGAACCGCAAGAAATTCAAACAATTGATTTATCGCGCGCCTGGGACGAATCTGACCATTGATCTGCCGGTAGGGCATATTTGGAGCGGCGGATCAGGACCGTCGACAGCGGGGATTCCGTTTAACGCAAATATCCCAACTGAAGAAGTCTTTACCTTGCCCCATAAGCGTGGCGTAAATGGCACGGTTTCCAGTACAATGCCGCTGAACGCCGATGGCCGCATTGTTGATCACTTCTCGTTAACCTTTAAGGATGGAGAAGTCGTGGATTTTAAAGCCGAGAAAGGCGAAGAAACGCTGAAGCATCTTCTGGATTCAGATCCTGGATCCCGGCGCCTTGGTGAAGTGGCACTCGTGCCGCATCACTCTCCTGTAGCCGAATCGGGACTCATTTTTTATAATACTTTATTTGACGAAAATGCTTCTTGTCATCTCGCGCTTGGAAAGGCGTATCCGACTTGCATTGAAGGCGGCAATGATCTGGATGAAACAGGTCTGGACCAAGCAGGTGTCAATGACAGCTTAATTCATGAAGATTTCATGGTTGGTTCAGGTGAACTTGACATTGATGGAATTACAGAAAATGGAGAATGTATTCCCGTATTTCGTAAAGGAGCGTGGGCTTTTTCCTTTGATTAAAATTCTGTGACTGACTGACTGCCCGTTCGTTGCGCAACTGGGAGGAAACTGATATTCTAAAAGTAAAGGTAATGGAAGCGGGACGGGCAAGATGAAAAGTAAAAACAAACGAATCCGCGACAACAATAAGCTGGTCTTGATTCCTAATTTGGAAGGACGTTTGCTTAGTAAAGCGATGTCGCTCGTTGAAGAAAAAAATTATAGGAGTGCTCGTGAGCTATTCGGCAAATTGCTTGAGTTAGACTTGCGGGATATCCGTGCACTATACGGATGGGCGGTTTGTTCCGTTGAACTTGGCGAATATCGTGAGGCTGAAGAAGCGGTCGTCATGTTGCTTGAAGAGGATACTCCCTATTATTATGATGTGTTTCGTCTTTATTTGACCATCCTCATTGAGCGAAAGGATTATACTACCGCGATTCATCAGATCATGACGGTGAGCAAAAAGAAGGGACTCCCGTCCGAACTCAAGGATTTTCTTCGACAAATGAAGAAATTCTGCCAAATTCGTCTTCATGAGCCGTCATGGAGTGACGATGGTTTAGATGATCTGATGGAGGAACCTTTACAGCGGGAACATAAAGAGCAGGATGATCCCAAGATGGTTGATTGGCTCGCACTTGAAAAAGCGGATTCGAAAAACCAGATGATGCTCCTACATAATTTAGCCAATCAACTGAGAGCGTCCCATCTTCCTGAAATTAAACGGTTCCTGCTGGACGAACGTCAGCATTCGGAAATTAAGACCATGCTGCTTTGCGCAATCAAGGAAGGCAAGCTCACGAAGGAAATAGCCGTGCGGAAATTCGGACGAATTTATAACGCTCAGATAGAAAGCGACGAATTTCTGAATAAGAAATTCGCGGATCAGATAGAAGAAGAGATTCGGCTGGAACTTGAATCGGATAATCCGACCTTAGCGGATTTGGCCGTTGAGATGGAACGGATGTTTACGATGAATGTATATCCGAAGCCGATTGCCCCGCATTCCTCTAAAGTATGGGCCGCGCTATTCTGTATACGTGCGATGTCCGGCAGTTTGAAGCATGAAACAAGCAAGGTTCTTGAACGCTTTGGCGTGAACGATGAAGATTATCAGGTGGCCGACAAAATGCTTCGAGAAGTGGAAAAACACGATATATGGTTATAAAGGTATCGAAACGAGTACTAATGTCGATAATTTGATACAAATAAGTTTTTCACAGGAAACTCTTATGTTATAATGATTGGGTTGTCATTGCTTTGCTGTGGGGTGTCACATGTGACGCGCTCAAGTCGGCATAACAAATGGCGGATGTTTGTGCGCAATTCAGGCAGAAAGCCAATATGCTGAAAAAGCATGAAGATAGATGGTGGAGGTAAAGAATAAATGACTGTAGAAGCAAAATGGGAAAAAAAAGAAGGCAATGTCGGCACACTGACTTTTGAAATTGACGCCGCTAGCTTTGATCAGGCACTAGACAAGGCCTTCAAAAAGGTAGTTAAGAAAGTTAACGTTCCGGGATTCCGTAAGGGCAGAGTACCACGTGTTCTTTTTGAACAACGTTTCGGTGTGGAAGCTCTTTATGAAGATGCAATTGATTTTGTTCTTCCAAACGCATATTCCGAAGCGATCGATCAAACGGGTATCGAACCTGTGGACAAGCCTCAGGTTGATGTCGATGAAATCGGCAAGGGAAAGAAATTGGTGCTTAAGGCAGATGTCACTGTAAAGCCTGAAGTAACGCTCGGCGACTACAAAGGTCTTGAAGTTGAAGAAAAAAGCACTGAAGTAACCGATGAAGATGTTGATCATGAAATCAAGCATCTGCAGGAACGTTACGCGGAATTGGTTGTCAAAGAAGACGGTGAAGTGGAGAAAGGCGATACCGCAGTCATCGATTTTGACGGCTATGTTGACGGAAAGCAATTTGAAGGCGGAAAAGCAGAAAACTATTCGCTGGAAATCGGCTCCGCTTCATTTATTCCGGGATTTGAAGATCAGTTGGTTGGTGTTAAAGTAGGCGCAGAAAAAGACGTTGTTGTCACTTTCCCGGAAGATTATCATGCTGAAGAATTGAAAGGCAAGGAAGCGACTTTTAAAGTAACCATCCATGAAATCAAGCAAAAACAACTTCCTGAGCTCGATGATGAATTTGCGAAAGATGTTGACGAAGACGTTGAAACGCTTGCTGAATTGAAGGAAAAACTTAAGAACCATCAGAAAGAACACAAAGAAGCGGATGCGACAAGCAGTAAACGCGACAGTGTCGTACAGCAAGCGGCAGCCAATGCCGAAATTGATGTTCCGGACGTAATGATTTCTAATGAGCAGGACAATATTCTGAAGGAATTCGAACAACGTCTTAAAGCTCAGGGCATGACACTGGACATGTATACATCATTTTCTGGAACTGACAAAGACGCGCTTCGCGAACAGATGAAGGACGACGCTGAAAAACGCGTACGTGCGAATCTGACACTTGAAGCGATTGCCAAAGCGGAATCAATTGAAGCTTCTGACGAAGAGGTTGAAGAAGAACTGAAGAAGATGGCTGAACAGTATAAAGTCAGCGTTGATCAGATCAAATCTGCAATGGGTGACGGAGAACTGCTCAAGGGCGACATTCAATTGCGCAAAGCAGTTGATTTCCTTGTTGAAAACAGCAAGCCAAAAGCAGCAGAAGAAAAATAATTTGACACATAAAAGATAGTTGGCGGACAGACTGTCTGCCAATTATTCGTTTTATATTTTAGGCGAAGAAAATGGAATTTTTTTCTTTGCCATACATAGTTTATACGAAAAGGCATATGGCTTATCGGAAGTATTTTTTTGTGTTACAATGCCTACATAGACAGCTTAGCGCGGTTGAGGAAAGCCAGAGCTGATAGGCGCTTCCATCAACTTGAGAAAAGTTACCATAATCGTGATCATTTTTGCTGTATCAGTCGCTTATCCTTTAATAGATAAAGGATAGCGACCAAAATGGTAATTGTTTCAGCTTATTATGCTTTTCCGGTGCAGCGCGATTTATGAGAAAAAGGGAAAGATATTAAAATGCGGCTTTCGCATCACACGAAGATCGACCGATTCGTAAAAATTGGCCAAGGTTTCGCTCTTGTCTGAAACTCGATAAGGAAAGCATGAATAGGGGTGAAAGAATGTTTAAATTTAATGAAGAAAAAGGGCAATTAAAGTGCTCTTTCTGTGGTAAGACCCAGGATCAGGTGCGTAAGCTAGTTGCCGGACCGGGTGTCTACATTTGTGATGAATGTATCGAATTATGCACAGAAATTGTGGAAGAAGAACTGGGCACGGATGAAGAAGTTGAATTCAAGGATATTCCGAAGCCACAGGAAATTTGCTCCATCTTGGAAGATTATGTGATCGGCCAAAATGACGCGAAAAAGAGCTTGTCTGTGGCTGTATATAATCACTACAAACGTATTAACAGCAAGCAAAAGCCGGATGATGTCGAGCTTTCCAAAAGCAACATCATGATGATCGGACCTACGGGTAGCGGTAAGACGCTGCTCGCACAGACACTTGCGCGGATCTTGAATGTCCCTTTTGCAATTGCCGACGCGACATCTCTGACTGAAGCAGGCTATGTAGGTGAAGATGTTGAAAACATCCTGCTGAAATTAATTCAATCCGCTGACTATGATGTGGAAAAGGCTGAAAAAGGCATTATCTACATTGACGAAATTGATAAAATTGCTCGCAAATCCGAAAACCCGTCAATCACGCGTGATGTTTCCGGTGAAGGCGTACAGCAAGCTTTGTTGAAAATTCTTGAAGGAACAGTTGCCAGTGTGCCGCCTCAAGGTGGCCGCAAGCACCCGCATCAGGAATTTATTCAGATTGATACAACGAATATCTTGTTTATTTGCGGCGGTGCTTTCGATGGCATCGAACAAATTATTAAACGCCGCCTTGGCAAGAAAGTGATCGGCTTTGGTGCGGGATCCAAGGCTCAGGATATGCATCGTGACGATGCATTGAAAAATGTGTTGCCGGAAGATTTATTGAAATTCGGCTTGATTCCGGAATTCATTGGTCGTCTTCCGGTAATCAGTACCCTGAAGCAGCTTGACGAGAGTGCACTCATCGACATTTTGACTAAGCCAAAGAATGCACTTGTAAAGCAATATAAAAAATTGCTTGAACTCGATGACGTTGATTTAGAATTTACCGAGGATGCGCTTGAATCAATCGCCAAATTGGCAATTGAGCGCAAAACAGGTGCACGCGGTTTGCGTTCCATTATTGAAGGCATGATGCTCGATGTAATGTATGAATTGCCTTCTCGTGATGACATAGATAAATGTGTGATCACTAAAGAGACAGTTGACAGCAAAGCACAGCCAACCTTGATTTTAACAGATGGTACTGAGGTCAATGTTGAAACACCGAAAGAAAGCGCCTGATTTAACTAATTAAAATAAAAAGCGTTCCCTTTACTTTTGTTAAAGGGAACGCTTTTTCGTACTGGTAAGAAAGTATATGATTTTGTCCTGTATCAAACCAATAAACCAATGTCTTGGCTGGGAATCAAAGCGGAGGTGCGCGGGCGCCTGTGGGACCAGGTGGAGGCGAGATCCCGCAGATTCCTACTTGTCTGAGGAGGCTCGCGGTGCGCCCGCGGCAAGCGAGTAACCGCAGCGCTGATGCAACCTAATCCTTCGGAAGTAAAGGCTGGGTGCAACCCGGCCGTTTTGCCTTGCCGGTACGACGATATGGTCATAAGATTCGGATGGACGATTAGGTAAGCCGCCCAATCTAAGAAATAAACGGAAAAATTCCGCTTATTTTGAAAATGAACGAAAAAATAGCTTAAATAGACGGAAAAATTCCGCTTATCGCATCGAAAAACGTGAAAATGGCGGACTTTTCTGTGCATAAGCGTAAAAATTACCCTTATGTACCTGTGAAACAAGCGCCATGATGCATATAACCGGAAAATCTCCGCTTATTTTATTCCGGCCGCGTTACTTAATTAAGGATCAAAATGATTTATTAGAAGACTTAGTTGCGACGGCCATGGACGGCCTAGTGTCCGGTGAGTCGCAGGACGCGGCGTTTTTTCGGACCGCTTACATTCGTTTCCTTTAAATGTTTTCTTATACTTTCCTACCAGTGTGAACTAGAAATGTCTGTTCAAGACAAGGTTGATGATTCAAAACGGTATCTGGAGCAAAGGAGCTTTCGTATGCAAGGAACTTTCGTATGTAAGGAGCTTTCGCTAAGTGTAAGGAACTTTCGCTAATTACGCATACGTCCTGTATGCAACGCGAAAGTCATCACATCCTGTGAAAGTACGTCCTGCAAGCAACGCGAAAGTCACCGCATCCTGCGGAAGTAAGGACCGGGCGCTTTTTGCCCGGTTTTGATTATGAAACGAAAGACAGTGGCAGGCAATACTTCTGCGGAGATCTTCACCTAAATCGTAACAAAATCATCTTAAGTCGCAACCATTTTTTGCACCTAAAAGGAACGAATCGCTATATCTTCATTTTTTTCTCACCGCCTTCGGTTTAACTCCCTTCTGCCTTGGAAATAATGCCTTATAAGTATGATGATACGGCAAGCAGGCGTTAAAGCGCAGCTGAAGTGGGAGGCAGAATTTTATGAGTTGGATGGTATTGCTGATTTTTACGCAGATATTGTTTGGGGCGATTATTGGACTCTATTTTTGGAGTTTACTTCGCAACCAGCATGTGCAGAAAATATCTATAGACAAGGAATCTAAGAAAGAAATGGATGCGCTAAACCGGATGCGGCATCGATCGCTCTCTGAACCGCTCTCTGAACGGATTCGCCCTAAGACGCTTGAGGATGTGGTCGGTCAGCATGATGGGATCGTTGCCTTGCGTGCTGCGTTGTGCGGCAAGAATCCACAGCATGTCATCATTTATGGACCACCTGGGATCGGCAAGACGGCGGCCGCTCGACTTGTTCTTGAAGAAGCAAAGAAGAATACAGATTCACCTTTTAAACCATCGGCACCCTTTGTCGAGTTGGATGGAGCAACGGCGCGATTTGATGAGCGAGGAATCGCGGATCCTCTAATTGGTTCTGTTCATGATCCGATTTATCAAGGTGCGGGAGCTATGGGGCAGGCGGGAATTCCCCAACCAAAAGAGGGGGCTGTCACCCATGCGCATGGTGGCATTCTATTCATTGATGAAATCGGCGAACTGCATCCAATTCAGTTGAACAAACTGTTAAAGGTGTTGGAGGATCGCAAAGTATTTCTTGATAGTGCGTACTACAATGAAGAAAATCATCAAATTCCGGCTTATATACATGACATTTTCAAAAACGGATTACCGGCTGATTTTCGATTAATCGGTGCGACGACCCGGCGTCCGGAAGAAATACCGCCTGCTATTCGATCACGATGCCTGGAAATCTTTTTCTCAGAACTGAGCCGCTCGGATATCCGGAAGATCGCAAAGCGAGCGGCAATGAAATTGGATCTTGGCATATCGGAAGAGTGTTTGGAGAAAATTTCCGACTATGCAAAGAGTGGGCGTGAAGCTGTAAATATCATGCAGATTGCAGCAGGTGTGTCCTCCTCTAAAGAGGGCAAATCTGTTATCGGTCTGGATGAAATCGAGTGGGTTGTCCGTTCGAGTCGTTTGAGTCCGAAACCCAATCGAAAAGTACCCACCAGTCCTGAAATAGGTCTTGTCAATGGTCTAGCGGTCTACGGTCCCGGGCTTGGCATATTGCTTGAGGTGGAGGCTTCGGCAGTGAAGAGTCGGCATGAAGGGAGTCTGACCATCACCGGAATCGCGGAAGAAGAATCAATGGGTTCCTCATCGCGGACCATTACGCGTAAAAGTATGGCTCGTGCATCGGTGGAAAATGTGCTGACCGTTCTGAATCGGATGGGTTTCGGAGCATATAGATATCATATTCATGTCAATTTTCCAGGAGGATCGCTTGTCGATGGTCCATCCGCAGGCATTTCCATGGCGGTCGCAATCAGTTCGGCAATTTTACGCCGCAAAGTTCATCCAGACATCGCAATGACGGGCGAACTCGGACTGCATGGGCAGGTCAAACCAATTGGCGGTGTGATGGCGAAAATTGCTGCGGCAGTGGAAGCCGGCGCGAAGCGTGTGATTATTCCGGCGGAGAATATGCAGGAAACGTTGAAGCACTATGACAAAGCGAAAATTATTTCGGTTGAATCATTAAATGAGGTTCTTGAACTCTGTCTGTGCCCAGAAGAAGCGCAGAGTGGAAACGAACCACGCGTCTCCTTTGCTGATTTGCTGGCAAACCATGCGCTGTCTGCGCGCTCGGCTGATGCCGGTATTGAAAAACAAGGATGATTGATCAATCAACGAACTCTCGGTCAGTGACAGCCAAAGTCACTAACCGAGTTTTTTTGTTTTAACAGAAGAACCTATTGTCCCATGAATTGGACAGCAGTGATTAAATTAAGATAGAATGTGTATACACAAGCAGATCACCGCGGACTAATGCACCGCCGCGATCTGAGGAGAGATGATATGAAAATTACACAAGCAGATTACGTGATCAGTGCCGTGGGTCCGGCGCAGTACCCAACGGACGGCATGCCGGAAATAGCACTTGCAGGTCGTTCAAATGTTGGAAAATCATCATTTATTAATAAAATGCTGAACAGAAGAAATCTGGTCCGAACGTCTGAAAAACCCGGAAAGACCCAAAAACTGAACTATTTTATGATCAATGGAGCATTTTATTTTGTCGATGTGCCAGGTTACGGATACGCTAAAGTGTCTAAGAAGGATAAGGAAGCATGGGGAAGGATGCTCGAAGCCTATTTTGCTGAGCGAGATGCGCTTAGTGCCGTGGTCCACTTAGTGGATTTGCGCCATCCGCCGTCCAAGGAAGATATTCAAATGCATGAATTTCTCACTTACTATGGACACCCGGTCATCACTGTAGCGACGAAGGCAGACAAGATTTCGAAAAGCAAATACCAAAAGCATAAACAGATCATTATCCATGATCTTGGTTTGAAAGCGGATGACGCTCTGATTCTTTTCTCATCACTAAACGGAACGGGAAAAGAAGATGCATGGCGTGCACTCGATCCCTTTTTGCACTAAAATAGATGTGACAAAAGGCACAAGTGGAGACATGAACCTTCAACTCGCATGTTTGCTGCCAATGACTTTTGTCAATTTGAACGACATCTGGGTGCACCGCGTTTCCGGTGCGCGTGGTTTTGCAGTACCGGAGGGATTTAATGTATTTACGAGCAATAGGGGTGAACCATCGCAGCGCGCCGGTCGCCATTCGGGAGCGCTTAGCGTTTACACCTCGAGATCTTAATCGAGCGTTGAGTCAATTGAAGCAGAAAAATATTTGCGAAGTGGTGATTCTCTCAACGTGCAATCGGACAGAATTGTATCTGGTGACAGATCACGTGAAGGCCGGAGTTGAGCAAGCTTCTTATTTTCTCGCTCGCTGGTTTACTATGGATGCGAGCGAGTTGTCGGATTATCTGTTTACAATAGAAGACAAGGAAGCTGTCGCCCATTTGTTCCATGTTGCATGTGGGCTGGACTCAATGATTTTGGGTGAGACACAAATTCTTGGACAAGTTCGTGCGGCTTTTCTTACTGCTCAGGACGCTGGGAGTACGGGAAGGATTCTGAATGAATTATTCAGAGACGCGCTTAACGTGGCCAAACGAGCACACACAGAAACACAAATTAATGATCATTCTGTCTCTGTTAGCTATGCAGCAGTAGAATTAATGAAAAATCAGATGCATGACCTTGATCAAAAGTCCATTGTCCTAGTTGGTGCTGGTGAGACGGGTAGTTTAACGCTGAAACATTTGATCAGCAATGGTGCGTCACATATCACAATTGCCAATCGCACCTTAGCGAATGGACAGCGTCTGGCAAATTCCGTTGGATACGGTTCGACCGCTATTCCCTTAGATCGTTTGCCTCAAGCTGCGGCGACAGCGGATATCGTCATTAGCACAGCATCAGCATCGCATTATCTGATTTCCAAAAATGATTTGCTTCGTCAAAAGAAACGCCGGCGCATGTTTGTTGACCTTGCGATGCCGCGCAGCATGGACCCGACTTTGGACGAAGTCGATGGACTGCGTTTGTTTGATCTCGATGACTTGAAAATTGTGCTTGGCGATCATTTGGAAGCACGAAAAGGTGCTGCGGCTCAGATCGAACCGATGATTGATGATGAGCTGCGCAATTTCTTAGAATGGTTGCAGACACTGCCCGTCATTCCCGCAATTTCGGCACTGCGCCGCAAAGTAATCATGATTCATGAACAGACAATGAGGAGCATGGAAAATAAACTCCCGTCAATCTCGGAACAGGAACGCGAAGTCATCAGTACGCACGTGCGCAGTATGTTGAATCAATTCTTGCGCGAGCCAATCAAGCAGGTTCGGCAACTAGCGGCACAGGACCGTGCGGTTGAGGCTGCGCATCTTTTGACAGGACTATTTAATTTAGATCATGTCCAACCAAGCGAAATGCTTGTTGATCGGACATCAGATGTTCCAAAGAAGAAAATGAAAAGCAATTCACGATGCAATTGATCGGCTTATTTTCTGGAGGATCATCTTTAGAGATACATATTTTTTCATGGGAGAAAAGCTTTGAGGGAGAAGATAACGATGAATTTTAGTAAATCGATCGCGGCGTATGAGAAAGCGAAGCCGCTTATGCCTGGCGGTGTCAGCAGCCCTGTCCGCTCTTTTCCGTCCGTTGATTTGAGCCCGATCTTTATGGATCACGGGAAGGGCTCAAAGATTTACGACATAGATGGAAATGAATACATCGACTATGTACTAAGCTGGGGTCCGCTTATTCTCGGTCATGCGGATAAGAAGGTCGTCGATTTTATCAAAGAAACCGTAGAAAAGGGCACGAGTTTTGGTTCGCCGACACAGCTTGAGACGAAATTGGCAGAGCTTGTCGTGGGACGCGTGCCCTCAGTCGAGAAGGTACGTTTTGTTAATTCAGGAACTGAAGCGACAATGAGCGCGATCAGGCTCGCGCGCGGTTACACGGGCAGAGATAAAATTTTGAAATTTGAGGGCAGTTACCATGGAAGCGCGGATTCACTGCTAATCAAGGCGGGGTCCGGAGTCGCAACGCTTGGACTTCCCGACAGTCCAGGTGTCCCCGCACAGCTCGCCAAAGACACCCTGACCGTTCCCTATAATAATGTGGAACGTGTCGTTGACGTATTCAAACAATACGGGCATGACATCGCCTGTGTGATTGTCGAACCTGTTGCCGGCAATATGGGCGTCGTGCCTCCTGTGGACGGATTCTTACAGGCTTTAAGAGAAATCACCCAGGCATATGGTTCCTTGTTAATCTTCGATGAAGTCATGACCGGTTTTCGTGTTGCTTATAACTGCGCGCAAGGCTATTACGGCATCAAACCGGATTTGACGACACTTGGGAAAGTCATTGGCGGTGGTCTGCCGGTCGGCGCGTATGGCGGCCGATTGGACATCATGAGTCAGATCGCGCCGGAAGGACCAATCTATCAGGCGGGAACCTTATCGGGAAATCCGCTTGCGATGGCTGCCGGGTATATGACGCTCAGCGAGCTTACACCGGAGGACTACTCGGAATTTCGCAAGAAAGCGGACCGGCTCGCTAAAGGCTATAAGGCAGCAGCGGAAAAATACGAAATACCGCTTACTGTAAATCAAGCAGGCGCGATGATGGGTATTTTCTTCACTGATCGGGAAGTCATTAACTATCAGTGTTCGAAATCATCGAATTTGGAGCATTTCAAGACTTATTTTGCCCAGATGATTGAACAAGGTGTGTCGCTGCCGCCATCCCAATTTGAAGGGGTCTTTTTGTCAACAAAGCATTCGATGGAAGACATTGAGGCAACAATTCACGCCGCAGAGCACGCGTTTCAGGTGATCGCGGAATCAAAGCGGTAAAGCGAAACATCTGAAGGGTGTAAAACGAAAAAGCCTTCGTTGTCGCACAGGTTAAAAATAGTAATCCAGAATGAGTCATGATTCATGATTTATTCTGGATTATTTGCGTAGCGGCACTAATCACGGATCTCTACCCATTTGTGAGCAAAAGCGATGGATTGGTGGCGACCATTGTAGAAAAGTTGATTGTCAACAAGGATTCCATAATCGTCAGATTTTATGTTTGATCAAATAATTTTCACTGAATGAGAGAGACTAAACCTGTACTAAAGATTTGTCCGAAGGTGGTCAAGACATGCATTTTATACAAATCACAGTTGAACTGATCGTCGGTTTTGCGGCCCTTTTCTTAATGACAAAAATTCTGGGAAAAGCGACACTGGCTCAAGTCACAGCCTTTGATTTTATCTCCGCAATCGTGCTTGGCGAATTAGTGGGTAATGCATTGTATGACAAAAAAATTGGAATCGGATCAATTCTGTTTGCGGTCGCTTTGTGGGGCATGATGATTTATGTTGTGGAATGGTGTACACAGAAATATCGTGCGTCGAGAGGTTTTTTGGAGGGCAAACCGACGATTGTTATTCGCCATGGCCATTTGGATCGAAACGCGATGAAGAAAGAAAAGCTTGATATCGATATGCTTCAGAATTTATTGAGGCAGAAAAGTGTATTCTCCATTCGCGAAGTTGAATTCGCCATTCTTGAAACTGATGGGTCCGTCAGTGCGCTGAAAAAATCGCAATACGAGACACCGACAATGGAAGATTTGCAGCAGAGGAGAAAACCGGTTTGTTTACCGGTAACGATCATTGATGATGGTGAAGTGGATTGGGAAAATTTGAAAGAGGCAGGTCTTAATGAAGAATGGTTGATGAAGAACCTTCACGCACACCATATACAGAGCTACTCGGATGTTTTTTATTGCGAATGGAAGAAGGACGAGGGCATTTTTATTGAGAAAATGCAATGAATAACGATGTTCAAGCCGCCGCAGATCACATGGATCGGCGGTTTTAAAAGCAACATAAAGAAAACGGTTACGTAATTACTCTGGGATTTCGTCCTCAGATTTTTCTTATTCCGCACACTGGTGATTCCCCGTACTGTCTACTAATAATGATGCAAGCATTTACGATTAGGAAACGATTGAGCATAATTCCTTACTTCACGCATAGAACAGTATTAAGAACGGATGAGAGGGTGGAAGGAATGTCTCAAACTTCGAATGATCGCTTGCAGTTTTCAATAAATGAATCGGTGTGGCTCAAAAATGACGCACCCGCCGAAGAAATACTATCCATGGCACTGGAGCCGGACATAACTGTCGAAGAGAATTGGAACGACGTGACAATCAAGGGCTATCTTCGACTCACCGGAGAGTACAAACCGGCGGACGTTCCGGATGCGGCTGTTGACTCGGAGCATAATGCGGCTCCCTTCCGTACAATTGATGAGATTATGGAGACGGGCAATGGCACGGACACTTTGGAACATCATTTTCCGATTGATATCACAATCCCGGCGGACCGTGTGCCTAACTTGGAAGATTTATTTGTTGTGATTGATTCGTTTGATTACGAGCTGTCCGAGCATCGGCATATTCAGCTTCAAGCTGATATCGCTATTACGGGATTGACCAATAACAATCCGGTGGATCGTACGGAAAAGCCCAAGGCTAAGCCGCCTGTCGAACAACCTGCGGCAACACCCGCGAAACCGGAAAAGGCAAAAGAAACTGCGCCTGCTCAGAAGCCCGCAGCGAAAGCGCCCGCGAAAAAAGAGGAAAAACCGATTAAACCGGAAAAGTCGGTTAAGGCACAAAAGGAAGAGAAACCGGTAAAACCGCTTAAAGCGCAAAAAGAAGAAAAACCGGAAAAGCCGGTTAAGGCGCAAAAGGAAGATAAACCGGAAAAACCGGTGGCGAAAAAGTTTGCCGAACCCGCGCCAAAGTCTAAAGCGGCAGAAGATCCTGCCAAAAAAGAAGCTGCGAAGAACGTGCAGAAGCCTGCGTCAAAAGGCAAGCGAATACTTGGCGAGAAGCAGCCGATCTCTGGGGAGTTTGAGGAAATGCCTACGGATCGTTTGAATGATGAAGAAGATGTCGATTTCCACTACGAGGCATTCCGCAAACCAGATGATGAGACCAATGCAGACGGATCGCCATTAGTTGCTTTTAAAGGGATGGCCCAAGACGGTTCACAGAATACCGGTCGTTCGGAAACAACAACGCCGGCGGCTCCACAGGCAGCTCCCTCTCCTGTGGCAGCTCCTCAGGTAGAAGCGACTCCATCTTCTGAGGAAAGTGAGCAGGAACAAGTTCCGGACAGTGGGAAGAAGGACTCTGACATGACTAGCCTTTACTTGACGAAGGTACTTTCCGGTGATGAAAAAGAACAAAAAACACGTGTCAAAATCTGCATTGTCCAGTCTGGAGAATCATTGGAAAGCATTTCAGAGCGCTATCATGTGCCGGTGACATCTCTATTGAGAAAAAACGCTCTGACGTCTGGAGAAATTGAAGCCGGCGAACTTCTTTACATTCCGAAAAGCACAAAGGCGGCAAAGGATGAATCCTGAGCTGGCGAGGCTATTGTCTGCCTTGCAAGCCAATTATTTTTTTGGACAAATGCGTGTCGCTAAAGAAGACCCGCTCATTATAGAAACTGAGAGAGGCTTAAAACGCATTCGGATTTGGGAGAATGAAGCTTTATTAAAGCTTCATTTAAAGTGGCGCGAGCGATTAGTCAACGACCGATTTTTCATTGATCGAATGTATGTCACGCGCTCAGGATTGCCGTCAATACGCATCGGTCATTATTCTGTAACCTGCCACGATGCTCCATCGAACTCTGCGAACTTGGAGGGGAATGAGGTGCTATGGGCAGATTTGCTGGCCTATTTACATCGATACAGCCGTGATGTTCCAGTTGGAGATATAACCGTCTCAGCCTCTACCCGAGTTCATACCATGTATGAACAGGCGAAACAGATGGGATATGAAAAGAGCGGCACGTGGAAGATGGTGTCCGCTTGTTTTTCATCTGCATCTGCGCGAGCAAATGAGGCTGACCGTTTACGCGACTCCTACCAGCATCGAAACTCGGCTTTCCTTCTTCCTGATGATTTTTCCCGGGGGTCATGTACGGCCCTCTTCGACACACTTTTTTTCGAACTTGGTCAATCTCGGCCATCTGACGGGTGCAGATCATTGGCCCGTTTTTGTTTAAACGAGTGCATGGGTCAACGTGAGCAAACGGTTCGCAAGCTGTTTCAAGAGTTGATGGTAAGAGATTTCTTTGATCAGGAAACTTCTGATTTGATGCAAGCTGAGTGGTTGGAGCCGGACGAGTGGCTGAGTTTGGTGGAATCTTGCGATCGTATGGGGCAGGAACAGGACGCTGAGGCGACACTCAATTCATTCAAACAACTATGGGATCGAAAAGTTCAACTGATTAACTTATTCGAATCTGTTTTGTCGCAATCCGGAGAAGCGGGTGGGGGTGCGGAATTTGGAGCAGACGGACAACAATCAAATCAATCGAATACTCTTTCACTATGACCTCGCGCCCACTAACCTTTCCGCTTGGGGAAACATTATTCGAGTAGATACCTACTCCGGCACATTCGCTTTGAAGCAGAAAGCGTTAAATGACCGGCAAATTCACAGCCTTCAGACAGTTTACGCGCTAGCGCGTCGCATGGTCATTGATGCTGCACACCCGCTCCCATCCAAATATGGCGATCTGGTCATCCGCGGATCAGATGTCAGTTACTATTTGATGCCTTGGGTGAACGAAACGGTTGACGCATCGAATCTGACCGAGCGCTATCGCCATCTTTTTGTCAAAGCAGGTCAACTGCACAGGAAAACGCTTGAAAAGGATGAAGACTGCAGTGGGCTCTATCAAGGTATGGTACGCGTACTTAATCAACGGCAAATGGTTTGGGAGCATTTTCTATATAAGGCGGAGCATCATGTTTATCCATCCCCATTTGAACAAGCGGTACTTAAAACAGCATTTATTTATCTCGGCAATATGCAGGTTGCCCGGGATTTTTTTACCAAAGATAAGGATGATGAGGGAAAGAACAAGACAATGCGGCGCGCGCTCTGCCATGGACGACTCAGCCCGCTGCATTTGCTGATTGAAAATGAGAGAAGCTGTCTGACGAATTTTGAGAACAGCGAGGACGGTTTTTTTATTGTGGAGAGTGCCAGCCTTTTTGAACAGGCAAGCGCGACGCTTGGCTCGGAGCATGTGGATTGGCGCAGCTTTTTCCAATCTTATTCATCTGCTTGTCCATTAAACGATGAGGAGAAGGAATTTCTGACTCATTTTCTTTTATTTCCAAGTGCGCATGCAGAATTGCTGAGCCGATATATTCATACGAAAGAGTTAAGTGAACAGTGGTTTGTCAAACGATGGACGAATCTCTGCCAGGTTCACCAGGAAATGTTTACATCTATTAAAAAAGAAATGGAACAGGAACAGAAAAAGAAAGACGAACGGAAAGCGAAAGAGGAATCCGAAGAAAAGAAAACCTCGGATGAAGCCTAATTTCCCATACACTATAGCCATTTCTTCAGATACCCGACATAGATAAAGAAGAGCAGTGCGCAAAGCAGCACGTCCATCGTTGTCGGCAGGAAAATCGTGCGAATAAGCTGAAAGATAGCGAGCGGAAGGACAACGATACTAAATCCTTCACGACACTTTTTGAAAAAGGGCTGAAAGCGATTGTTCTTGAACACAATGGTCACTCCCTTCGATTATATAAACCTAGATTGGTTATGCTATAGACTATGAAAGTTATTTGACCCGTGTGCGTAAAAAATTTTTTGATTGGCATTGACGAGCAGAACAGTAACTATATATAATGATTACAAAACACATTAAGTTCTGTGTCAGAGTAAAAATGCTGAGACAGGGAGTAGTACACATCTTTATGCTAGAAGAGGCGTTCAATCCTTTTGAACATCCTCTGTAAGAGAGAGAAGCCGGTACGCTGAGAAGCTTCTTTAGCAGCAAATGTGGAAGTAGCCCTCGAGCAGTCTTTCTGAACGATCGTTTGTGATCAACTAGGAAAGTCCGGAATTCCGTTATTAAATGAATGAGGCGCGCTTAGTGCGCGTGAATATAGGTGGTACCGCGGAGTTTTCTTCGTCCTTGTGACGGAGAAAGCTCTTATTTGCGTTCAGACAAACTCATTCATCCTAAATAAAATAGCTGCAAGGGAGCGGTAAATGATGGCTAAAGAATTAGCAACGAAATATGATCCAAGCCAAACTGAAGAGAAATGGTATAAGACTTGGCTGGAAAAGGATTACTTCAAAGCGGAAAGCAATCCAGAAAAGAAACCTTATTCGATTGTTATTCCGCCACCTAATGTGACCGGAAAGCTTCATCTTGGGCACGCATGGGACACAACGATGCAGGATTTGCTGATTCGCTTCAAACGGATGCAAGGCTATGACGCACTTTATCTGCCCGGCATGGATCACGCGGGAATTGCAACGCAAGCGAAAGTCGATGCGAAATTGCGCGAAGAAGGCAAATCACGCTACGACCTGGGACGTGAGAAATTTCTTGATGTCGCTTGGGAATGGAAAAAAGAATATTCGACATTCATCAGGAAACAATGGGCGAAACTCGGCTTATCGCTCGACTACTCAAGAGAACGGTTCACACTGGATGACGGCCTTTCGAAAGCGGTGCGCAAGGTATTTGTGCAACTTTATGAAAAAGGACTGATTTACCGAGGCGCTTATATAATCAACTGGGATCCGGCCGCGCGCACGGCATTGTCGGATATTGAAGTTATTTACAAAGAGATACCCGGTTATCTATGGCATGTCAACTATCCGCTTGCCGATGGTTCAGGTTCGATTCAAATCGCGACGACCCGTCCGGAAACGATGCTTGGAGATACAGCGATTGCCGTTCACCCGGATGATGAGCGCTATAAAGACATCATTGGCAAAAAAGCGGTATTGCCGCTTATCGGCCGTGAAATTCCGATCGTTGCCGACAGCTATGTGGATCAATCGTTTGGAACCGGTGCTGTGAAGATCACGCCGGCGCATGATCCGAACGACTTTGAAGTCGGCAATCGCCACGATCTGCCGCGCATTCTTGTTATTGATGAAACGGGAAAAATGAACGAAAATGCAGGCAACTATCAAGGATTGGATCGAGATGAATGCCGTAAGCAAATCGTTAAGGACCTTGAAGCGTCCGGCGCACTTGCTTATGTTGAAGAACATACGCATGCCGTTGGCCATTCGGAACGAACCGGTGTTGTCGTCGAACCTATTTTGTCTACGCAATGGTTTGTAAAAATGCAGCCTTTGGCGGACGCCTCATTGAAGATGCAAGAAACAGACGATAAAGTCAATTTTGTACCCGAACGGTTTGAAGGTACGTATCGACACTGGATGGAGAACATTCGCGACTGGTGTATCTCAAGGCAGCTGTGGTGGGGTCACCGGGTTCCGGCATGGTACCACAAACAAACCGGAGAAGTTTACGTCGGCATGGAAGCGCCGAAGGATATTGAGAATTGGAAACAAGATGAAGATGTTCTGGACACTTGGTTCAGTTCGGCACTATGGCCGTTCTCGACAATGGGCTGGCCGGATGAAGATGCGGCGGATTACAAACACTATTTTCCGACTAATGCATTGGTAACCGGATATGACATCATCTTTTTCTGGGTAGCTCGTATGATGTTCCAATCCACAGAATTTACCGGCCAAAGTCCATTTAAAGACGTGCTGATTCATGGTCTGGTGCGTGACGAGCAGGGCCGCAAGATGAGCAAATCGCTTGGCAACGGGATTGATCCGATGGATGTCATTGCAAAGTATGGCGCAGACGCACTTCGCTATACTTTGGCGACCGGCACGACTCCGGGCCAAGACTTAACCTTCCAATGGTCAAAAGTTGAAGCCAATTGGAATTTTGCGAACAAGATTTGGAATGCATCACGATTCGTGATTATGAACCTTGAAGGATTCTCACTCAAAGATATGGATCTCTCCGGAGAAAAATCCGTTGCCGACCGTTGGATTCTGACTCGCCTAAACGCGACAATCGAAAAAGTAACGGCGCTTTATGAAAGCTATGATTTCGGCGAGGCCGGTCATTATCTGTATCAGTTCATTTGGGATGATTTCTGTGATTGGTATATTGAAATGGCGAAACTGCCGCTCTATGGAGAAGATGACGTTGCCAAACAAACAACAAAATCGGTACTCACCTATGTCCTTGATAAAATTCTTAAACTGCTCCATCCAATCATGCCGTTTGTGACCGAAGAAATCTGGCAGCATATTCCGCATGAAGGTGAAACGATCATGCATAGTGAATGGCCGACGGTTAACTCGGAATGGAATGATGCAGAAGCTGAAAAGGAAATGCTTGCGCTTCAAAATGTTATTCGTTCTGTGCGCAACATTCGCGCGGAAATGAATGTCGCACCGAAAAAGCCGGTCAATATGCTGATAAAGACAGCATCGGAGTACGGAACAAGAATTTTCGAAGCGAACCAAAATTATATTGAGCGCTTCTGCAATCCGGCAAGCTTGCAGATTGGAACGGATCTCCAAACTCCGGAAAAATCAGTTTCCGCCGTTATTTCCGGCGCGGATATTTTCCTGCCTTTGTCCGGACTGATTAACATTGAGGATGAAGTCAGCCGACTGACTAAGGAATTAGGCAAAATGAACGCCGAAGTCGATCGAGTGGAGAAAAAGTTGAGCAATCCGCGATTCGTTGATAAAGCGCCGGAACAAGTTGTTAATCAAGAACGTGAGAAACAGGCGGACTATCTGCAGAAACGTGATAAATTGCAGGCGAGAATTGCTGAATTGCAGGCATGATTGCGGTGAAATAGAGAATACAATCATTGACATGGGACGGTGGCGGGCTCTGGTTGGCCCGCTGCCGTTTTCTTATAAGTTAAGAAAGTATAGCGTTTTGTCTTGCCGGTACGACGGTAAGGTCATAAGATTCGATTGGGGTGATCAGGTTAGCGCCCAATCTGAGAAATAAACGGAAAAATTCCGCTTAATTAGAAAATGAATGAAAAAATTGCTTAAATAGACGGAGAAATTCCGCTTATCGAATCGAAAAACGTGAAAATGGAGGGCTTTTCTGTGCATAAGCGGAAAAATTACCCTTATTTACCTGTGAAACAAGCGCCAGGATGCATATAACCGGAAAATCTCCGCTTATTTTATTCTGGCCGCGTTACTTAATTAAGGATCAAAATGATTTATTAGAAAACTTGGCTTCGCCAAGCCTCTGGCGAAGGCGAAGACTTAGTTGCGCTTACACTCGTTTCCTTGAATCTTTAATTTTTTTATATTTTTTTATCAGTGTTAGAAAACTTGGCTTCGCCAAGCCCCTGGCGAAGGCGAAGACTTAGTTGCGACGGCCATGGACGGCCTAGTGTCCGGTGAGCCGCAGGACGCGGCGTTTTTTCGGACCGCTTACACTCGTTTCCTTTAAATGTTTTCTTATACTTTCCTACCAGTGTGAACTAGAAATGTCTGTTCAAGACAAGCTTGATGATTCAAAATGGTATTTGGCGCAAAGGAACGTTCGTATGTAAGGAACCTTCGCTAACGACGCATATGTCCTGTATGCAACGCGAAAGTTACCGCATCCTGCGGAAGTAAGAAACGGGCACTTTTTGCCCGGTTTTTCTAACACTGATAAGAAAGTTTATTATTTTGCACGTTTTCAAACCAATAGACCAGTGTCTTGGCCGAGAATCAAAGCGGAGGTGCGAGACGCCTGCGGGACCAGGTGCCAGCGAGACCCCGCGGATTCCTACCTGTCTGAGGAGACTCGTGGTGCGCCCGCGGCAAGCGAGTAAACGAAGCGACGATTCAGCACAGAAAAGACACAAAACCATCACACATGGCTGGAGATTAAGAACCGGGCAGTGCCCGGGTTTTCTAAATCAATTTCAATTTTGTTTATGAGGAAAACTGATATTCGGAGGGCATGGCAATGTTTGAAACAATTGATGAAACACTATCATGGATTCACGGGTTAATTCCACATGGCATCAAACCCGGCACCAAGCGAATGGAGTGGATGCTGGACAAGTTAGGAAATCCGGAGCGGACCATTAAGGCTATTCACGTCGGCGGAACAAACGGGAAGGGCTCCACTGTGTGCTATCTCTGGCACATTTATCAAGAATCCGGACTTAAGGTCGGCACCTACATTTCACCATATATCACAACGTTTAATGAACGCATGATGGTGAATGGAACTCCGATTAGCGATGAAGATCTTACAAAAGCAGCAAATATTGTTTATCCGCTAACCTTAGCGGTTAATCAGGAAACCGAATTAGGTATTCCGACTGAATTTGAAGTCGTTACGATGATCAGTTTCGTTTATTTTGGTCTGCTCAATCCATGCGATCTTGTCATTTATGAAGTCGGTCTCGGCGGACGTCTGGACTCTACAAATGTGATCCATCCACTGGTGTCCGTAATTACCAATGTCGCCATGGATCATATGAAACAGCTTGGCAATACAATCAAGAGCATTGCCTTCGAAAAGGCGGGAATCATCAAGGAAGGTACAGGTATTGTCACCACGGCGGAACATCCTGACGCGCTTGCGGTGATTCGTGATAAGACGGCGGAAAAAGAGGCAAAATTATTTGTGCTTGGGAAGGACTTTGAAGTTGATGCGATTGGGCATGATGAAGAGGGTGAACATTTCAACTTCACCGCGGGAACGATTCATTATCAGGACGTCACGATTCATATGAAAGGTGAACATCAGCTGAAGAACGCGTCTGCCGCGTTAATGGCAGTCAGCTATCTGGCGACATACTGCGATCTCGCAGTGGGTGAAGACGCGATTCGGTCAGGGCTTAAGAAAGCAGCATGGCCCGGCCGGTTTGAACGTATGCTCAACCATCCGCTTGTCATCATCGACGGTGCGCATAATGTGCAGGGAACCGAGGCATTGATTCGTACGGTGAAAAGATATTATTCCGGACGAACCATTCACTTATTATACGCCGCACTTCAAGATAAAGAATTTGAAAAAATGGTGCGATTGATTGAACGCGCGGCTCATGATATAACGCTGACTTCCTTTGATTATCCACGGGCTGCAAGCAGTGACTTGCTCTATACGGCCGCGCAGCATGCAAGGAAAACAAAAAATCCGGATTGGAGAAACGCGCTCCATCACTTGATCCATGAAACCGGAGAGAATGAGGTATTGCTTGTTTGCGGTTCGCTCTATTTTATTTCCGTTGTTCGTCATGAATTGCAGACCATGCGCGGTTCATTGTAAATTGAGAATGCAAAGCAAGAACAATTAAAACGAAAAATTTGTGAAAAGTTGAGAAGGTTTTGAAAAACCTTTTCAACTTCTTTTTGTTTTGCTACAATTACAATTAGGAAAATAGTAATAGGATAATAGATAATAGATTTTAAATCGCACAGCTAGCAAAAAGGAGGAAGTGCGATTGACCATAATAAAGCAACGTGCTGTTACGGCCACCTGGATTTTATCAACCTTATTTTTGCTGCCCCTCATCTATTCGTTGGATCCGCCGAGAAATATTTCTTTTTTTTCACTTTTAACCGTAATCATACTCTTTATTCTTACCGCCCTTTTCAGTTTTAAGGTGAAGGGGACGGATATCATTGTTCTTCAAGGTATCGGTCTAGCGGCTTTCTTAATTTTTGGGCTGTTTGTCGAAATTTTGCTGACTCAATTTTGTATCGTCGTTTATCTGATGGCTCAAAAAATCAGCAAGGCCGACGCGTACCGCATACCGATAAATTTAACAATGTTCTTTATCATTTCAATGGCTTCAGGAGCTACATATTACATGTTGGGTGGTCAAGTCGGGGCCATTACGAAGAGCGTCCTAGATTTGAATATAGTGCCGATCGTGGGTTTTTATTTATCAGCCTATTTGACGAACACCTTTGCGCTCGTCATTATTCATAGATGGCTTTATTCCCCCTCGGTTAAAATTAAATTATTCGATAACGATTCCTTTTGGGAAATCATGATCAGCGTATTAATGATGCCGCTTGGTATCGCTTTTTATCTCATGTACGCTTCCATGGGCTGGCAAGGTATGATGATTATTGCGATTCCTATGGTTGCACTTTCGATTATTATAAGGCAGATTAACAACAGCGAAGAGTTAGTTAGTTTTCTGCAAAGCGTCAATCATTTTGGACAGCAGCTCACAGAGGAACTTTCTGTTAATTACGTATTTGATCTTCTCGTTGATAAATTGCCCAAAATGCTTTCGGTAGATTATCTCTATGTTGTTTTATATACGCAGCCGGAACGACCGAAACTCGTTCGTATGTTCAGAAAGGATCAGGGCGAATCCTTTGTTCCTTTTCAGCAGGAAGCAGATATCAGCCTGAGCGTATATCGTCAAGGTAAGGCGGTTATTAGTTCAGGCAATATCGGCAGCATGTATCCTTTTCTCGATGCAGTCTCCAATGGAAGGGCAAAGTCCTATTTATCCGTTCCGATGGTGCACCGTGGTCAGGTCATCGGTGTGCTAACGATTGCTTCACATAGGGTCAAAGCCTATACGAAGAAGAGCAGAATAGGGATCGAGATTGTCGGTGATTTTCTAGCAATCGGTCTCGAAAATGCCAAGAATTTTGAGATTCGAAAGAAAGAGAGCGAGCATTGTCCGCTCACCGATCTGTATAATTATCGATATATGATGAAAGCCATTAATAACATGTACAATAATCCGTCTTTGAATGTTTTTTCGATCATCATGATGGATATTGATAATTTTAAGTCAATTAATGATACGTTTGGACACCAAAATGGGAATGCAGTCTTGATCGGTGTCGCCAATCGCTTGCGAAAAACAATCGGTCACAACGGGATTGCGGCACGATACGGAGGCGAAGAGTTTACCATTCTCTTGCCCGGAAGAGACCGCAATATGTGTTTCGCAATTGCGGAAACCGTACGTCTCGCTGTTGCCTCAGAACCTTTTATGATCTTTAACGAAGCGGATAACCGCTATGACAAGATCTATGTGACGATCAGTTTGGGAACATCGACAGCTCCCTCCGATGCTACGGAACCCTCAGAATTGATCTACAATGCGGATCACGCGATGTATAAAGGCGCAAAGCAACAAGGCAAGAATCGAGTCGCCCGGTATATCTAATCATTACACGGCAAAAACGCTCAATTACCCATATCGCGTAAATCGAGAAAAACAGCGAAAAAAATTGCGGGCGAGACGACAAATGTCTCGTTCTTTTTTATACGCACTATGCTAAGCTATTCGGAAGTAGAGTTTCGTTATGCGTGAGGGGGACTAATGTGTCTGAATTAAAAAAGAAGACGCCCCGGGTGACGATCACATTCAATGGAAAAAAACATAACCTGGAAGAGTGGACAAGACAAGAGACTGCGGCCGACAAAGATAAATCACTAAATTGGAATGCCGCATTTTCAGAAGAACGCACCACTACGGAGCATCATACACAACCAGTTACGGATGATGACGCGTTTGTTAAACAGAAATATTCCTTTTTTAGACATAATAAGAAACGGCGCCCTGTGCTAAGCATACCATCCGGAACATGGCAAACCATTCATCATTTTTGGCTCCCGGCAGTCGCTGCGATAGTCGTCGGTCTTGTCATCGGTTTGTCAATGCTGATGATTTTCAGTGATCAGAATACCAAAGTCAAGGATACTTGGGCGGATAACCCAAAGAAAACTCAAAGTGATGGTGCTTCAGAGGCAGTGAAAGCAGTAAATTTGAACCTTCCGGTATATATGATTCAGGCCGGCCTTTTTGGGTCGAACAGTAAGGCAAAGCAGGTCGCGGAGCAATTGAAAAGTAAAGGTCCTGCTGCTGTGATGCAGGTATCGGGAGGAAGTGCGATCTTCGTTGGCGTTTCACAAACAGAGGTTGGCGCCGATCAATTACTTGCACATTTTAAAAAGAAAGGTATGACGGTTTTTAAAAAACAGATGACGATTCAATCGGACTCAGCAGCGGAAAAAAGTAAATTGAAAGCGAATGAGGCGCTTACCTATAAGAAAATCATTAGTGCGCTTCTTTCTATATCAGAGAAATCAAAGAATGGATCAGCAGCGCCAGATGCAAACTACTTAAAAACGGTGGACAAGCTGTATTCATCCGTTGCCAAACAAGCGCGTAGTGCGGAAACGGATCACGTGTTTTCGCAAGTAAAACAGACGAAAACAATTGCTCAAAATTTAGTATCCAACAGTTCAGAAGAACATTTTTTTGCGTTTCAGCAAGATCTCTTGGAGACAATCTCTGAGTACAACGCTCTGATTCATCCATAATTTAGAAAAAATAAATTTACCCTGTTTTTGTGCTTTTGTGACATAAACCAGTGATTTACAACGAAAATAATGAGCGACTGTTCGAGAAACCTTTGCTTTTTTCACGTTTTCCATTCTGCAGCCAGTTCCTAAACAAGATATGCTGTATCTTAACAGGTACCGACGTACGCAGAATGGAGGAATTGAAAATGGAGAAGAATATTATGATGAAGGATGTACCGCATGAAGATCGTCCGAGAGAGCGTCTCATTCGTGAAGGAGCTTCTTCACTTTCCAACCAGGAATTACTTGCCATTCTCTTGCATTCAGGGACGAGAAACGAATCAGTCATGCAGCTCGCCGAACGCCTCGTCAGTCGTTTTGATGGACTGGACTTGCTGAAGGAAGCGAGTATTGAGGAATTGAAGCAAGTTAAAGGAATCGGAACAGCAAAAGCGGTTCAATTGCTCGCCGGATTTGAAATCGGCCAGCGCATGGCGAGAATGGTCCATGATTCTCGTTATGCGATTCGTTCACCGGAAGACGGTGCCGAGTACGTAATGGAAGAAATGCGCAGTTTAAAACAGGAACATTTTGTCGCTCTATTTCTGAACACGAAGAACCAGGTGCTCTATAAAAGGACGATCTTTGTGGGGAGCCTGAATGCGTCCATAGTCCACCCGCGTGAAGTGTTCAAGGAAGCGGTCAGACAGTCAGCCGCCTCAATTATTTGTTTTCACAATCATCCAAGCGGGGATCCTACACCGAGCAGAGAAGATATTGATGTGACAAAGCGGCTGGCCTCCTGTGGCAAGATGCTTGGCGTAGATGTTTTGGATCACATTGTGATTGGCGATCGGCGGTTTGTCAGTTTGAAGCAAAAAGGGTTAATGTAGTAAATAATGAAGAAAAAGACCGCACTTGGCAAAGTGAAGAGTTTTTCCGGACAATTTACTCAGACCCTATAAATTCAGGATCAATTAAGATATAATTAAGTGCATGAGTTTTGCAACTTGAAGGGAGATTACATAGATGTTTGGCGGATTTTCTAAAGATATGGGCATTGACCTTGGGACGGCCAACACTTTAGTGTACTTGAAAGGCAAAGGTGTTGTCGTCAGAGAACCATCAGTCGTCGCCTTGCACACGGACACCGGCCTGATTGAAGCGGTCGGTACCCCGGCCAAAAAAATGATTGGCCGAACACCGGGAAATATTGTCGCGGTTCGTCCAATGAAGAACGGCGTAATCGCGGATTTTGAAACAACAGCGACAATGATGAAGTATTTTATAAATCAAGCGCAGAAGCAGCGCTCTGTTTTTTCACGCAAGCCGAATGTAATGGTTTGTGTACCTTCAGGAATCACAGCAGTGGAAAAACGCGCTGTAGAAGACGCAACAAAGCAAGCCGGCGCGCGTGAAGCGTATACCATTGAAGAACCTTTTGCAGCTGCGGTCGGTGCCGATCTCCCGGTCTGGGAACCAACCGGAAGCATGGTTGTTGATATTGGCGGAGGAACAACAGAAGTCGCAATTATTTCGTTAGGCGGTATTGTGACGAGCCAATCGATACGCATCGCAGGCGATGATATGGACGAAGCTATTATCCAATATGTAAAGAAAAACTACAATTTGATGATTGGTGAACGCTCATCGGAAGCACTGAAAATTGAAATTGGTTCGGCAGGCGGATCTGAAGAGATGGAAGGCGCTAAAATGGAAGTGCGCGGACGTGATTTGCTGACCGGACTGCCGAAGACGATTGAAGTGTCGGGTAAAGAAATCGCTTCTGCACTGCATGACTCCGTAAATCAAATTATTGAGGCGGTTAAAGTGACCCTTGAGAAAACACCGCCGGAATTGGCAGCGGATATTATGGACCGCGGGATCGTTCTGACCGGTGGAGGCGCACTTTTGAACAACCTTGATCATGTGCTCAGCGATGAGACAAAGATGCCCGTGATTGTTGCGGAAAATCCATTGGATTGTGTTGCGATCGGTACAGGCCGTTCACTGGAAAACTTGCCATTGATTCGTTCAAAGGCAAATTCGATTTCAATGGCTAACAAAAAATAATTCAACTCTAATGAGTGTTAATAGAGGATGTTCAAATAGTCCGGGGAAAAAGGGTAATGAGGATCTTCTGCCAGCAAAAGAGATCTTCGATTAAGGACGCTCATGTCCTGTGAGCAATGTTGGAGTCACCACGTTCTGTGCGTAAAGTCGAATCCGCTGCTTTCTGTAGAAGTACATTTTGGTGCTCAAAACTGCGCTTCCTTGATAGTATCGCGACGCCCAGGATGGGCTAGTGCAGGCGATGCAACAGGACGTTGCGTTTTTGCCTGTAATCCTATCTTTTGTCCTCCTTTTTGAACAGATTCTAATAATTAAGCAGGTGTCCGTATGCCTTCATTTTTTTCAAATAAAAAATTAATTATCCTCTTGACCAGTCTGATTGTACTGATCACGCTAATCAGTTACTCTCTTAAGGAGAGAACAAGCGCGACTTGGACAGAACAATTTGTTCAGGACGTTGTCGGAGGGTTCCAATATGTTGTCAATGTGCCCGCTCGTTATGTAGCGGGTTTCTTTCAGAATGTCAGTGACATTGAAAGCGCCTATAAAGAAAATAAACATTTAAAAGAAAATTTGGCGAACTACGCCAGTGTCGAACAAGAAAATGCGGATCTGACCGCGCAAAACAAAGAGCTGAAAGCGCAGCTGAACATGAAGAATGATCCGGCACTCTCTAACTATAAAAAGTATTCGGCAACGTTGATTGGACGCGCATATGATGATTGGAATCAGTTGCTGACGATAGACAAAGGGAAAGTAAACGGGATTAAGAATGGTATGGCTGTGATTACATCGGGCCGGCGCCTTATCGGCAGCATTACTAAGGTCGGAAACTTTACCAGCAAAGTCTCACTGATCTCAGATGAACAGAATATCAATCAGATATCGGCAGTCATTCAAGAAAAAAACAAAGCACCGATCTATGGGATGATTGAAGGCTATAATCAAAACAAAGGTGTTCTACTTTTCCAAAAAATACCAATTAAAGCAAAAGTAAAAAAAGGCCAGATTGTCACCACATCCGGATTGAGCGGAAAGTATTCAAAGGGCCTTGTGATCGGTACGGTTACTCGAGTGACGACTGATCAGTACGGACTCACAAAGGCGGCGCAGGTTAAGCCTGCGGCTGATTTGAATGATTTGAACTACGTGCTGGTCCTCGAAAGAAAAGCTCAAGTGAGTGTTGGAGGGGGGAACGGTGATTGAAGCAGAGCAAAGTATTTATCCTTCTTTTCCTGCTCTTTCTCGTTCAGGGAACGGTGATGCCACTCGTTCCCATTAGTTATGCTTGGGGAAAGTTGCAAATCGTTCCCGAATTCACCTTTGTCGCGCTGCTCATGATCGCCTTCTTCGGCTCGCTAAACTGGGGTTTGAAATATGCCGTATTGTTCGGATTCCTTGCGGATATCATCTATTCTTCAGTTCTCGGTGTTTATGCGTTCACTGTGACACTCACCGTGTACTTGATTCATGGAATTTCTAAATGGGTGAATATGAACGTGGCAATGACTGTCCTTCTTGTGGCGGTCGGCGTATGCATCATGCAAATTCAAGCCTATGTGATCTACATGATGATTGGAGTGATCAATCAAGAACCCGGCTTATTCTTTCGTTCCCGGATTCTGCCCACCATTCTCTTAAATGGTATATTTACGTTACTTATTTATTATCCGCTCAGGAGATTTTTGGAAAGTATTTCAGATGAAATTGAAAAATAAGGCAGTTTGAGCCGATACATTAGACGTTAAGGTAATTGATCATTTTTTTAGCAATTAGTTTAGTAACAGTTTACTTTTTTTGAAGGATTTTTCCCTTCATGTATTGAATATCAAACATATTGAGGTGAAAATCCCGATGTCAGCCACTCAGCCACTTGTGACGATGAAAGGCAGAAAAGACGGCCTTGTACTCGTTATGGACGAAGCTTGCGCCTATCATGATTTGGTGCGTGAACTTAAAATAAAACTAGCAGCGAACACCAATCTATATAAGGATGGCCCGGTTATCTCGGTCAAAGTAGAGGCGGGAAATCGCTACATTAGCTCGGATCAACGGAATCAGCTCAAGGAGATTATTCATGCGTTCGATCATTTAAAAGTCGAAGAAATTCAGTCGAATGTGATGACGCTTGAGGAGATTGCGAAGAAAAAAGCGCAGGAGAAAATTGTAACGATCGCTCGAATCATCCGTTCAGGACAAGTGCTCGAAGTCGAAGGTAATTTGCTGCTTATTGGTGATGTCAATCCCGGAGGCGTGGTTTCAGCCACGGGAAACATCTATATATTGGGAGCACTGCGCGGAGTTGCATCGGCGGGAACGGCAAACGACGGGAAGGATGCAGTGGTCGTTGCTTCAATCATGATGCCGACGCAACTGAAAATCGGACGAGTGATCAGCCGTAATGAAAATGGTTCTGATGTAGAGATGAAGGAAAAATCTTTGGTTGAATGTGCCTATTTGGATGAACAGATCGGGAAAATCGTAATTGATCAGGTACATACAGCGTTAAAAAAGCGGAATCGGTCATCAGCATTTGAGAAGTTGTAAGATTTGAAGAAAAGGGGTGTAACGATGGGGGAAGCAATCGTTGTGACTTCAGGCAAGGGCGGTGTCGGAAAAACGACGACATCCGCGAATATCGGTACTGTTCTTGCTCTGCAAGGGAAAAAAGTCTGTCTTGTAGACACGGACATCGGGCTGCGCAACTTAGATGTTGTCATGGGACTCGAAAATCGAATTATTTATGACCTAGTTGACGTGGCTCATGGTCGATGCAAATTGAACCAGGCATTAGTGAAAGATAAGCGTTTTGAATGTCTCAGCATGCTTCCGGCGGCACAGACAACCGATAAGACAGCTGTTAAGCCGGATGAGATGAAGCAGATGGTTGATGCGCTTAAAGCTGATTTTGATTACATCATCATTGATTGCCCGGCCGGAATCGAACGCGGGTTTCGGAACGCGGTTGCAGGTGCTGATCATGCGATCGTCGTGACGACCCCTGAAATTTCATCAGTACGTGACGCCGACCGAATTATTGGTTTGCTTGAGCAGGAGAAGCAGATTACACCGCCTCGTTTGATTATTAATCGCATTCGCCAGCATTTATTGAAAAGCGGTGAAATGTTAGAGATTGATGAGATCATGAACATCTTGGCGATTGACCTGCTTGGTATCGTATTGGATGACGACGGCGTAATCTCGTCTTCAAACAAAGGCGAGCCGATTGCGCTGAATCCATCATCAAAAGCGTCTTTAGCTTATCGGAATATTGGCAGGAGAATTCTTGGCGAAACGGTTCCGCTTATGGTTCTTGAAGAAAAGAACGGATTTTTTCGTCGATTTAAATCATTGTTGGGAATGAGATAAAGTGCTCAAATATAGCGACTGTGCGTGAATGTTGACTCGCGTTCAGTCGCTTTTTGTATGCTCATATTTCTCAGCTTGTGCGCATAAAGTGTTGTAGAGGCTTGTTTCAATGGGACAAGGTCAGTGATTCGCTAAATACTTGATTGCTCAATCCGATGCAACAAATGAAACAACATAAAACGGACAAGCGTGGAAAGGAAGCAGGCAATGAAAGATTTTATGGATTATAAAAAAAGACATCAGCAACGGAAGAGAAGAAACATGATGATGCTGCAGGCAGAGCCAAAGGCTTATCCAAATTACAAGAGTGCAAGCTCTCGGCGGGATACTTCGCCGTACTGGGGGGAACTGGATGAGCCAAAACAATCGCCTGCCCATCCGGGGCGCCGCTTCTTGTTTCAATGTGTCATTTCTACCCTGCTTGTCGGCGCCGTTTATTGGGTAAATACAAATGATGATCCACATTTTCATGCGGCAAAAAATTCGATTGAGACAGCCATGACTCAAGAGTTTCAATTTGCCGCCGTGTCGAATTGGTATGAGAAAAATCTAGGCGATCCGATTGGGTTCCTTCCGAGTATCACCAATAAATCAACGCAAACAGCTGATGGGGGAAGTACCAACCAAAAGAAAGAGACACCGTCTTCATCCTTTGCGGAACCCGTTGTCGGTGAGGTGAAGTCACCGTATAGCAGCACAACAAAAGGTGTGACTGTGGAGACTACTTCCCATTCGGAAGTCAAGTCGGTGAAAGATGGTCTTGTCGTCTTTGTGGGCAAGAAAAAAAATATTGGCGAGACCGTTGTTATTCAGCATAAAGACAGCGATGAGTCGTGGTATGGGAAACTCGATCAGGCCAATGTAAAAGTGTATCAGGAGGTGAAAAAAGGTCAGAAAATCGGTACTACCTCCGGAGAAGATAAAAAGGGAACGTTCTACTTCGCTTTGAAAAAGGGTGAAAAATTTATCGACCCTATTCAGGTGATGTCCTTTGACTAGATTATTCCCGAAAATAAGAATTCACCCGGTATTCTGGCTGATCATTGCAGCAGGTACACTGACCGGACATCTGTGGGATACGACTATTGCATTCACCATTGTCCTTATCCACGAATTAGGCCATGCTGTCATGGCACGGTGGTTTGAATGGAAGGTGATTGAGATTGAGCTATTGCCATTTGGCGGTGTTGCGAAACTGGACGAGCAAGAAGAACACCCATTTTACCAAGAATGTCTCGTGCTGATCGCCGGACCACTGCAAAATGTTTGGCTGCCGCTGCTTTCTTATGCGATGATGGCTCTTCCCTTCTGGGGAACTGAACAGCATCAAATTTTTCTGGCGCAAAACAGCGCTTTGCTCCTATTTAATTTACTTCCGATTTGGCCTTTAGATGGCGGGCGGCTTCTCCATATGGTGCTTGAAATCGTTTATCCATTTAAACACGCATACAAAAGAGCGCTCTGCTTCTCGCTTGGTGCTTTATTTCTTTTTGGTATACTTGCGGTATGGCGGTATCCTCTTTCCATAAATCTTTGGGTTATTATTTCATTTATTATGCTTGCGATTTACAAAGAATGGCGTGTACTTCCCCTGCGTTTTATTCGATTTTTGCTTGCATTCTCAGGCAGTAAGCAGAAATTTTTGCGGTTAAAGCGTTTGGCGGTGCCCGAAGAAACACCGCTCGCCGATGTGTTCGCGATGTATTATAAAAATGCCGAGCATCGGATCCGCATCGTGGGTGAAAATCATTCGGATATCGATGGGAAAGTGCTCGCCAATGAGTATTTTAAAGGTCATTGTGAAGGTAAGACGATTAGTGACTGGCGTTGATTCCGACCTCTGCATTGCTTCATACGCGCGCATTTGCGATAATGTTGGGGGAACACAGATGGTGGGTGATGCTATGTCTGAAGAACAAGTAACGTTGGTGCTAGAGAAGGAAGCGGGCGGAATACGTGCCGCCCTCCTTGAGCATGAACAAGTGGTATCTTTTTATTTTCAATCCGATTCAAGTGAGGTTCGGATCGGTGATATCTTTTTTGGACGTGTGTCTGAGAACCGCCTGAGTCAAGTGGGGTGGTTCATCGATCTTGGAAATGGACGAAATGGTTTCTTGCCCAGTCATAAATTCAGCACGAATCGCGCACTGCAGGTCGGTGAGCAAGTCATTGTTCAGGTGGATAAAGAAGAGCGGGACGGCAAGGTGGCGGAGCTTACGGGTCAAATACAAATGAAGGGAAAGGGGCTGATCTACCTGCCTCTCAATTCATTTGTCGCTGCCTC
This sequence comes from Sporolactobacillus nakayamae, assembly GCF_900113325.1. Taxonomy (GTDB): domain Bacteria; phylum Bacillota; class Bacilli; order Bacillales; family Sporolactobacillaceae; genus Sporolactobacillus; species Sporolactobacillus nakayamae. Next base: position 49,088 of record NZ_FOOY01000004.1, read on the forward strand.
AAGGCGAATCCCTGAAGATAATCGCGGTCATTTAAAAAACAAAATCTCTGAGTGGTGCGCTGCAGGAGAAGGCGCGATTATTCGCACGCGGGCGGAACATTGTGATCTTGACGAACTTCACTTGGAGTTTTGCCAGTTGAGGGAAAAATGGCAGTCTGTGATCAAGAGTGCGGAAGAAGCAGCTTCACCAGCTTTGATTTTCCGCCAACTTTCGTTTGCTTCCGCACTGCTCAGCGAAAATCACTTCCCAACTTCTTGTGTGGTGGAAGCGAATTTCCCAATAAATGAAGAACAGCTGCCTGATGGTGTCGAATTTTTATACCAACCGGGTACACGGCTCTTTCTTAAGAAGAACATTGAACACGATTACACGGCTGCTTTGCAGTCATCTGTGCCGCTTAAATCCGGCGGTTCTCTAAGAATTGACTATACCGAAACGCTGACGACGATTGATGTCAATTCGGGTTCAATGATTTTTCAAGGGGATCGTGAAGCAATTGTTTTCCAAATTAATTCCGTTGCCGCAAAGGAAATTGCCAAACAACTGAGGCTCCGTCAAATCGGTGGCATGATTGTGGTCGATTTTCTGCGGATGGAAGATGAAAAGGATCGGGACCGGCTGCTGCGGCAGCTTGAACGCGCTACGAAAGCCGATCCAAATGCTGTGCACGTGTACGGATTTACACGTCTCGGTCTTGTTGAGTTAACCCGTAAGAGGCAGCGCAGCGGATTGCGCGATCGCGTCGTTCGGACAGCCAAAGAAAATATGGAGTTTCATTGACATAAATATCGCTACTGTGTTACGATACAACTGTTATTGTGTTGTTAGAGGACTTAGGAGCATCTCGCTCCAACCGCTCAGAACAGGCTTTCAATGTCCTATTGGGCAGCCTCTCTCTGGCGAGTCTGAGAATGACAGAGTATGTTCGGACAAACCGTTGTTTTTCCGAACATGATCCTAAAGGAGGTGCATCAGAATGTATGCAATTATCGAAACCGGCGGCAAACAGCTTAAGGTAGAAGAAGGAAAGTCGATCGTTGTTGAAAAGCTTGCTGCAGAAGCAGGTGACACGGTTACTTTTGACAAGGTACTTTTTGTTGGCGGCGAATCCGTTAAGGTCGGCGCGCCGACTGTTGAAGGAGCTACTGTTACTGCTAAGGTAGTTGAACAGGGCCGTGACAAGAAGATCATCGTCTTCAAGTTCAAGAAGAGAAAGAATTATCGTCGTAAACAGGGACACAGACAGCCATTCACGAAAGTTGTGATTGAAAAGATCAATGCATAAGGGTGATCTCCAGTGGTTGTATTAACCGTTCAACGTGACCATTATGGAAAGATTTGCGCGTTTAAATTAACCGGCCATGCGGACAGTGCTCCGCATGGGCAGGACTTGGTGTGTGCGGCAGTATCTGCTGTCGCATTTGGTGCAGTCAATGCTGTCGAATCGCTTGCCAAACTGAAAATGGATGTGCGGCAAAAGGATAACGGCGGTTATCTTGAATGCGGAATTTCCGATTGCCCCGTTGGCGCCAATCTGGAAAAAGCTCAATTGATCTTGGAAGCAATGTTTATCTCAATGCGAACGATTGAAAAGTCCTACGGGCAATATATTCGAGTTAGCGATTAAGGAGGTGCTGAGCATGCTGAAATTAGATCTTCAGTTTTTCTCATCGAAAAAAGGTGTAGGTAGTACAAAAAACGGCCGTGATTCGATCTCAAAACGTTTAGGCGCAAAGAGAGCGGACGGACAAACGGTGTCAGGCGGCTCGATTTTGTACCGTCAACGCGGAACAAAGATCTATCCGGGAACGAACGTTGGCCGCGGCGGTGACGATACACTGTTCGCAAAAGTTGACGGCGTTGTTAAGTTCGAAAAGTTCGGACACAACCGCAAAAGAGTAAGTGTCTATCCGGTAGAAGCAGTGAAAGAAGCTTAATGCTTCTTTAATTGAACTGAGGCGGCAGATGATTTTTTGCGCAAGCAAAGAATACCATCTGCCGTTTCTTTTTATTTTAATAATCTGTGAAAAACGGCTCGTTCGTTCTAGAAAACATCGCTGCATGATCCCAGTCAGAAGATCTAACGTTCCGGATATAATTCCGTGAGCCAATGTACAGAATCAGCCTGTCCATATCTGCTATACTTTATCTAAGAAGATTGTGAAAGGATGGCAGTCATGATCAAAACGGAAAAAGAGATCGAGTTACTGAGCTCTGCGCGGCACGAATATTTGAATGATTTGCAACTGATCAAGGGTTACCTTTTTTTGAAAAAACCGGAAAAAGCTGAAAAAATCATTGGACGTGTGACAGAGAAGCTCCATCATCAAGCCCGGCTTGCCCGGCTGCATATACCGGAATGCGCGGTCTATCTGATGGACTACGGATGGTCGTCCCATGAATTCAGTCTCAGTTATGAAGTGGTTGGCCCTGATCGGGATCTTTCTTTTTATGATGAAGAATTGACAACGGTTTATCAGGAGCTGTTTGGAATTATTGAGCAGTACGCCTCACCAATTGCTGATAACACTGTGCGGGTGGTCTTTAATACGGAGTCGCCATTGCGAATTCAGATCTATTTTGATGGCGTGGTGACAGATGTGAAAGCTGCAGAAAAACAATTAAATAAACAAGAGATGAATCATTCTTTTCAATGGGTTGAACACTATTTGATAAATAACGAAAGCAATGAAAATGTGAGGTGGATTATGTGTTTGTCGATCAAGTGAAGGTGTTCGTCAAAGGCGGCGATGGCGGTAACGGGATGGTTGCCTTTAGGCGAGAAAAGTATGTGCCCGACGGCGGTCCGGCGGGCGGCGACGGCGGAAAAGGATCAGATGTGATCTTTGTCGTGGATGAAGGCTTGCGAACGTTAATGGATTTCCGCTATAAACGTCATTTTAAGGGTAAGAAAGGTGAAAACGGCCGAACAAAGAACCAACATGGAAAAAGTGCGGGTCCGCTCGTTGTTCAGGTTCCGCCGGGTACAGTAGTAAGAGATGTTGGCAGTGAACAAATCATCGCCGATTTAACAGAAAATGGTCAGAGAGCTGTGATCGCGGCCGGTGGTCGAGGAGGTCGCGGAAACACTCGCTTTTCAACACCTGCGAATCCCGCCCCTTATGTTTCTGAAAATGGCGAGCCGGGCGTTGAACGCGAAGTGCAGCTTGAATTAAAGCTGCTTGCGGATGTGGGCTTAGTGGGATTTCCGAGCGTAGGAAAATCGACGCTCCTTTCAGTTGTAACGTCAGCCAAGCCCAAAATTGCTGCTTATCATTTTACGACACTCGCTCCGAATTTGGGCGTTGTTGCGGTGGATGAGGGACGAAGCTTTGTGGTGGCCGATCTTCCAGGGCTGATTGAGGGCGCGAGCAGCGGCGCTGGGTTAGGTTACCAGTTCCTGCGCCATATCGAGCGTACGCGCGTGATCATTCATGTCGTGGATATGTCCGGCAGTGAGGGAAGAGACCCGTATGATGATTACACAAAAATTAATGAGGAATTGAAAAGTTATCAGCTGCGCCTTCTTGAACGTCCGCAAGTGATCGCCGCGTCCAAGATGGATATGCCGGACGCAGAAAAGAATCTTGAAGAATTCAGGAAGAAAATTGATCCAAAGATTCCTGTCTTTCCGATTTCATCGCTGACTCAGTCCGGAATTAAGGAAATGGTCGGGGCTGTATACGAACTCATTCTGACCACTCCCGAATTTCCGATGGAAGAGCCGGTACAAGATGATGGAAAAGCCATCTACACATTTGAAAAAGAAGAAGCTCCATTTGTTATCTCGCGCGATCCGGATGGAACCTTTAACGTATCGGGCCCGAAAGTTGAACTTTTGTTTAAAATGACGAATTTCCAACATGATGAAGCGATTCGGCGATTTGCACTGCAGCTTCGCAGTATGGGTGTCGATGACGCATTGCGTGAAAAAGGCGTGACCGAGGGTGATACTGTTCGGATCATGGATTTTGAATTTGAATACTCGGATTGAAACAGGCAGGTTACAGCAGATAACCTGCCTGTTTTAGCGCTTGCACAGCAAGTTCGAGATTCTCCGCTGTATCTGCCTCTAGCTCATGCAGATGCACGCCATCTGTCAACGAAGATAATAAAGATGCACCTGTTTTTTCGAGGTTCTTGACAAATTTTCGTACATCGGACTGGTTTCGGATCATCAATGATCGCGTGATTTCTCCGTATAATGGATGTTCAACAGTCACATTGAGAACGGTGACACCACAGTTGACAATTCGAGTTAATTCATCTGCTGTTTGACTGACTGTGTGATTGCATGCAACGATTCTGGTGATTGTATGAGATTGAGCCTTCTTGAGCAGTAAATAGCCTTGAGATGTGGCGATAATGGGCTGCCCCTCAGCCTTAAGTAATGAAATGTCTTGAACAATGATTTGTCTGCTAACCTGCATCTCTTCAGCAAGATCGTTTCCTTTGATTGGGTCTGCCGCTTCTTTCAGCTGACTCAGAATAGATTTTCTGCGACCATCCGCAGGCTGTCGTTTCTCTCTCATTTGCTTCATAGGTGAACACTCCATTATTTAATTTTCATTTTCAAAATGAATCAGGGTCTTCTTGAGCTTCTTTTTTTTAGTATAAAACAAAATTAAGCTCCTGTGCATCATTGGCTTTTTTACTCGATTAGGATCGAAACGCCGTTTCGTAAATTTCGGGAGGAAAGAGTGGCAAAAAGCCCATAACAGCCATATATATAAAATGACTTTCACAGGAGGGATGGAATACCGTGAAACTATATGTTGTCCAAAAAGGCGATACTTTGGAAGAAATTGCAAGCAAACATGGTATGACAATTGACGAATTTAGGAAGATGAATACAAATTTGACTGAAGAGACATTAAGTCAGGGGATGAAAGTGAAGGTGGCAATCGGTAAACAACCGCTGAAACGAGCGATTCCGGTAAGCGATCGTTCGGAGGGGCATCACCCGGCACCGGCACAACCTGCGCCAATTCATCAGGCACCAACGCAACAAGCACCAGTTCAACAGGCACCGATTCAACAAGCGCCGGTTCAACAGGCGCCTGTGCCTGTGCAGCAACCGACTCCATCTGCTCCGGCACCTGTAACAGAGAAGCAGCCGAATACATCGGCGGGAACGCAACTTGCCGGTGAATCGACTGCTGAGTTTCCAAAGATTCTGTACCCGAAACAACCGGAAACAACAGGCTGGAATCCTAATGAAATGGGAATGGGAATGGGAATGGACCCAAGTTCTTCGTTCCCGCAATCTCAGGGAAATGTGGGAACCCAGGTGAGTCCGGCAACGCAAGGAGGCGGCACAATGCCGTATTATCCACCCATGGGTAACATGGGTAACATGGGTAACATGGTAAGCCCGGCATGGCAGGGACCGAACATGGGCAACGTGGTAAGCCCGGCATGGCAGGGACCGAACATGGGCAATGTGATGAGCCCGGCGACCCAGGGACCGAACATGGGCAATGTGATGAGCCCGGCGACCCAGGGACCGAATATAGGCAATGTGGTGAGCCCGGCGACGCAGGGACCGAACATGGGCAATGTGATAAGCCCGGCGACGCAGGGACCGAACATGGGCAACATGGTAAGCCCGGCGACGCAGGGACCGAACATGGGCAACATGGTAAGCCCGGCGACGCAGGGACCGAAAATGGGCAATGTGATGAGCCCGGCGACGCAGGGACCGAACATGGGCAACATGGTAAGCCCGGCAACACAGGGACCGAATATGGGCAACATGGTAAGCCCGGCAACACAAGGGCAAGGAATAAAACCGTTTTATCCAAATCCAAAATTTGGCGGTGCATCATCACAAAAGAAGCCAATGTACCCATTTCATCCGTCAGAACAAATGGGACAGATGAGCCCTTATTATCCGCAACTCCAGCCTTGGAATGGAAAGCAGCCTCAATACCCGATAAGTCATGGAACCGTTCAACTCGATCAGCCGTTTAAAGGCAAATCAGCAGGAGGTAAAAGCCCGCTTCCTTGGTCAAATCCACAGGTAGCAGGAGCATCAACCAAACCCAAAGCCATTCAAAGTGCTCCATCGAAAGCGAATATCGGCAAGCTATCACCTGCAGGTTCGGAATCAACTGGCGCCTATCCTTACCCATATATGCCGACGAAGGTGCAAACCGGGAAGCCATGTAATTGCGGGGGACCGGCTCCATTTCCATCGTATGGTCAAACGCCGGTTGCCGGATACTACGGAGGGAATCAACCACCGCGGCCGCAACCGATGCCCTATTGGGCGATGCCAAATGTCTCAGCTCCAATATATCAGCCACATGAAAACGCAGGACAGCAAAACAATAAAAAGAGTAAATAACGAAGCAAAGTTGCAAGCGAAGAGAGCCTAACTGCCTTTCCACCTTGTTTTCTATTTTTTGCTAATTTAACGGAAATAATTCTTAAGCGTAAAAATCGCCTCCTTCACACATGATAAGTGCGAAAGGGGGAGTAAAGTTGAAAAATGCAATTGTGAAATTTGGGACTGTGCTGACATTTAGTGCCCTCTTGGCAGGCTGTCAAGCGGACAATGCGGCATATAATCGTCCTAACGTGCCACGTGATGTGAACTATCGTACGGGATACAACAATCCTAATTCAAACGCGATTCCACCGACTGCACCGGATTACACGAATTTAAATAATGGTGCCGGAAACAATCAGGTGAACCAGATGAGTTACGGTGATCAGAAACGATTGGCAAAACGAATCGCTGATCGAGCAAGTTCTGTTCAAGGTGTGGATGAAGCGCATGTTCTAGTAAGCGGAAATACCGTTGCAATTGGTGCGGTTCCGGAAAAAGGTGAAACAAATCGAGCAAATTTACGAAAAAGAATTCGTCTCGAAGTTTTACCTATCGCCGGTGATCGTGAAGTATTAGTTTCTACAGATAATCGCTATGTGAAACGGATTACCGCGACAGAAACAAACTTTAATGCAGGCAAAGCAACACGAGAAGTTCGCTCGGACATTGTCGGGATCGTCAAAGATCTTTCTAATGCAGTTCAACGTCCGTTCGAAAACAACAGCCGATAAAAGATTAATTTTTGTATCAAAAGAGCAGGGGCAAAAGCCTTTGCTCTTTTTTTCGGTATTAAAAATAGGTATAATAAGTACGGAATGAAATCTGCGGAGTACGTTAGAGTGAGTATTAAGAACATATACGATAAAGAAATGTCAGGCAAGTAGGCAGTGTATCTATGTTTGCCGGCTCTTTTTTGGCGCTTATGTTTATTAGAACAGATGCTTTAACTATTGATTGGGCCGCAATTCTCTTGGGAGGAGAAAAAATATGTCTGGACATTCAAAATGGAATAACATACAGCATAAAAAGAATGCGCTTGATGCCGTACGTGGGAAAATCTTTATGAGGTTATCAAAGGATATCTTCCTTGAAGCGCGACATGGGGGCGGCGACCCAAGCATGAATGCCGGGTTAAGGCATGCCATTGAGAAAGCGAAAGCGGCTAATATGCCAAATGACAATATTTCCCGGGCAATCAAAAAGGCGACCGGCAATTTAGACGGTGTCACTTATGAAGAAATAACCTATGAAGGATATGGTCCCGGCGGTGTTGCGGTTATGGTCGATGTGCTGACGGATAATCGTAACCGTTCAGCATCCGAAATTCGTCATGCATTCTCGAAAAGCGGCGGCAATTTAGGTGAATCCGGGAGTGTCGGCTTCCTATTCGATAAGCAAGGGATCATTGAAATTGAGGCAAAAGACGGATTGGATGAGGACACGGTCATGATGGACGCTGTTGACGCGGGTGCTGAGGATATGAGGACGGAAGAAGATCGCTTTATCATTGTGACGACTCCGGAATCCTTTGAAAATGTCCGAAAAGCGTTGGGTGAAGACAAGGGCTATGAAATTGACCGTGCGGAAGTCGCAATGATCCCGACAACCAAAACAGCGCTGACCGGAACAGATTTGGAAAAAATGGAGACTCTGATCGAAGTTTTGGAAGATAATGACGACGTTCAGGACATATACAGCAACCTTGACGAGGGATAACTTTAATTGAATCGATTTGATAAAAGATTGAAGAGACATTCGATGCGGATGTCCTTTTCTTTTTTGCGTTCTTTGAGCTTTGACCAATGGTTGGAGCAAATGATCGTGAAACTTAAAACGCTCGATAAACGTATCGAAACGCTCGATAAAAATATTAAAACGCTCGATAAACTTTTGAAATCGCTCGATAAAGCTTAATTGCGAGTGAATTGGCTGTGAAAATCGTGCAGATGGTGCGCTGCTCCTTTACTTGGGACAAATACCCACCATGTGATATGATAGACAAAGATAACAATTTTGTGACGTAGAGACGAACGTGTGAGGAGTTAATCTTGTGTTTGATTATATTAAAGGGATTCTGACCTATCTCTCTGGAAGCGGTATTGTGATTGAGCGTGGAGGTCTAGGCTATCGGATTATTTGCCCAAACCCATTCAGCTATCAGCCGCTTCTGAATAAAGAAGCAAAGGTTTATCTCTACCAATATGTGCGCGAGGACGCGAACATTTTATATGGTTTTCAAACAAGAGAGGAGCGGGAATTGTTTGTCCGGCTGCTCTCTGTTTCAGGAATCGGACCAAAGAACGCGCTCGCCATTCTTGCCTCAGGCGATCCGGATGAAGTCATCCAAGCAATTGAAGCTGAGGATGAGAAGTTCCTGACCCGTTTTCCTGGAATCGGACGTAAAACAGCAGGTCAAATTGTTTTGGATCTGAAAGGAAAACTTCAGGAATTCGCTGTAAGACCTGCTGCAAATCAAGCGAGTGAAGCGGAAAGCCTGCTAGATAATGCGCTTGCTGAAGCAACCGATGTCTTGCTCATGCTTGGTTACTCTGAGCGGGAAGTGCGTAAGGTTGTTCCACTCTTGAGAAAACAAGATCTCAGCGCAGAAGATTATGTTAAAGAAGCTTTGAAACGATTATCCAAGCTATAAAGGAGGGCGCCTGAATTGGAAGATGATCATTTGCTTTCAAGCGATCCGACACTCGAGGATCAAGGGCTGGACCAGTCCATTCGCCCTTCTGATTTAGACCATTATATCGGTCAAACAGAAATTAAACAGAATTTAAAAGTCTTTATTCGTGCGGCGAAAGCGCGACACGAACCGCTCGATCATGTCCTGCTCTACGGACCACCTGGACTGGGAAAAACGACCTTGTCTATGATTATCGCTACGGAAATGGGAGCCGGTATCCGTACGACGTCCGGTCCGGCACTTGAACGTCCGGGCGATCTGGCGGCAGTGCTCTCATCTCTAGAGCCGGGCGATGTGTTGTTTATTGACGAAATTCACCGGCTGCCTCGGCACGTCGAGGAAATTCTATATCCGGCGATGGAAGACTTTTGCATGGATATTGTCATTGGTAAGGACGAGACCGCTCATTCGGTGCGTATCAATCTACCGCCATTCACACTTGTAGGTGCGACAACGCGCGCGGGTTATCTATCGCCGCCGCTTCGCGATCGTTTCGGCGTCATCAGCCGTCTGCAGTTCTACAGTCCGGAAGAATTGTCTATGATTATAAAGCGGACAGCTTCTGTGCTGCAAACGCAGATTGAAGAAGACGCGTGCTTTGAAATCGCTCGTCGCTCTCGTGGAACGCCGCGTATCGCCAACCGTTTGCTGAAACGTATTCGTGATTTCGCTCAGGTGGAAAGCGACGGAGTCATTGATCGGGAAACAGCACGGAATGGGCTGAGTCGTCTCCATGTTGATGAGGCGGGTCTGGATCGCGTCGATCACCAATTATTAATGGGGATCATCAACCAGTTTCACGGCGGTCCGGTCGGATTGGACACCCTCGCCGCAGCGATTGGCGAGGAACGTCATACGATTGAAGATGTGCATGAACCTTACCTGTTGCAGATCGGCTATATTCAGCGCACGCCGCGTGGACGTATGGTCACCGATAGTGCATACAGCCATTTTCATCTTGAGCGAAAGGATCGGAACTGATGGGCGATTTTGGCAAGCTGCTTATGATCGTTGGCGTAGTGCTCTTTCTTATCGGACTCTGTTGGCCGTTGATTGGGCGACTTCCCGGTGATTTTATTTTTAAAAAGGGAAACGTGACCTTCGTTTTTCCTATTGTCACATGCATTCTTATCAGCTTGGTCTTATCACTAATTATGTATTTAATAAATCATTACTTTCACAGGATGTGATGACTTCAACGTTGCCCACAGGACATATTTCCGCAGGATCCTTAGCAATCGAGGATCCCTTGCAATTAGTTGAAGTTCCATAAAACGAAAGAGAGTGCTCAAATGGACGTATCAGATTTTGATTATGAATTACCCGAAGAACTCATTGCGCAGACACCGCTGAAAGACCGTGCTGCTTCACGACTCATGGTGCTCAATCCAAACAAAGACCGGATTGTCCATCATACGTTTAGTGAAATTATTGACTATCTAAACCCTGGTGACTGCCTCGTATTGAATGACACGAAGGTGCTTCCGGCCCGCCTGATCGGCCATAAGGAAGAGACAGGTGCGAAAATCGAATTGCTGCTCTTAAAACAAACGGAAGGTGATTCTTGGGAATGCCTTGCGAAGCCGGCGAAACGTGTGCATCAAGGCGCGCGCATTTCCTTCGGCGATGGGATGCTGGAAGCCGAGTGCATCAAAGAGCTTGATGAAGGCAGACGAATCGTGACATTCCATTATCAAGGCATCTTTTATGAAGTTCTGGACGCGCTTGGGAAAATGCCGCTGCCGCCATATATTAAAGAGCAGTTAGATGACCCGGATTTGTATCAGACCGTTTACGCAAAGCATCGCGGTTCAGCCGCGGCGCCGACGGCCGGACTGCATTTCACCAAAGCGTTGCTCGCTGAAATCGAGAAAAAGGGTGTACATCTCGTTTTTATCACCTTGCATGTCGGTCTGGGAACATTCAGACCGGTTAAAGTGGACAAGATTGAGGAGCACACCATGCACTCGGAGTTTTATCAGATGTCAGCCCAGGCTGCTGAGCAGCTGACTAAGACTCGCGCTGAAGGCAAACGTATCATTGCATGCGGCACAACAGTCATCCGTACCTTGGAAACCATTACAGCAAAATTTAACGGCACATTTGAAGAAACATCAGGTTGGACGGACATTTTTATCTATCCGGGATTTCGTTACCGCGCTATTGATGCGATGATTACTAATTTTCATTTGCCAAAATCGACATTGATCATGCTGGTGAGCGCATTTGCAGGTCAAGATTTTATCTTGAAAGCGTACCGTGAGGCGGTGAAGGAACGATATCGTTTCTTCAGTTTTGGCGACGCTATGTTTATTGAGGAAGGAATTAACCATTAATGAGTCATGCTGCAGTTACCTATGAATTAATTAAGACGGATAAACAAACAGGTGCGCGTCTTGGAAAACTCCATACGCCGCACGGGACGTTTGACACACCGATGTTTATGCCGGTCGGCACGCAAGCGACCGTAAAGACGATGAGCCCGGAAGAATTGAAGGAGATGGGTGCCGGTGTGATCTTGAGCAATACCTACCATCTTTGGCTTAGACCGGGGGAAGACATTGTCCAAGAAGCCGGCGGACTCCATCACTTCATGAACTGGGATCAGGGAATCCTCACTGATTCGGGAGGCTATCAGGTCTTCAGTCTGAGTAAATTGCGCGACATCTCAGAAGAGGGCGTTCATTTTCGCAACCATTTGAACGGTGAGAAGTTGTTCTTGTCCCCGGAAAAATCGATTGCGATTCAGAACGCGCTTGGCTCTGATATTATCATGGCCTTTGATGAGTGTCCTCCGTTTGATTCAACCTTTGATTACATGAAAGCGTCTGTAGAACGGACAAGCCGTTGGGCAGAGCGCTGCCTTGCGGCGAATGTCAATCCTGATCGCCAGGCGTTGTTCGGTATCGTTCAAGGCGGCGGTTATAAGGAGCTGCGCGAGCTTTCGGCACGCACGCTCACATCGCTCGATTTCCCCGGGTACGCAATCGGTGGCTTGTCGGTTGGCGAGCCAAAGGACAAAATGAACGAGATGCTCACCTATACGACGCCTCTGCTCCCATCCGATAAACCACGTTATTTGATGGGTGTAGGCTCTCCAGATTCGCTGATCGACGGGGCGATTCGCGGGATCGATATGTTTGACTGCGTGCTGCCGACCCGAATCGCACGCAATGGCACATGCATGACGGAGCATGGCCGGCTCGTGATTCGCAACGCAAAATATGCACATGACTTTGGTCCAATTGATGAATCATGTGACTGCAAAGTGTGTCGAAACTACTCGCGCGCGTACATCCGTCATCTTGTTAAAGCAAATGAAACATTTGGATTTCGATTAACTACTTACCATAACCTTTATTTTCTGATAAAATTAATGGAGCGTGTCCGATCTGCGATTAAAGAAGACCGGCTGCTTGAATTCAGAGAGGCATTCTTTGAGGCGTATGGTTTTAACAAACCGGGTGCAAAAAACTTTTGAGTATAGAAGGGAAGAGTTTCATTGAGTCTGATGCAGTTTTTACCATTGTTAGTGTTCGTGGCGATTTTCTATTTCCTGTTGATTCGCCCGCAACAAAAAAGAACAAAAGAAACAAGAGCAATGCAGTCCTCACTTTCTAGAGGCGACAAGGTGGTTACGGTCGGCGGTCTTCAAGGCACGATTGATTCGATTGACGATCAAACGGCGGTGCTTCGTTGCGGCGGAAACAAACTGACCTTTGAACGCAACGCGATTCGCGGCGTCCTAAAAAAGGCGAATGCGCCTGAACCTGAAGCAATTGAAGAAAAAAGCACTGAGAAATAAATAGTTAAGAAAAAGCGGCCATCGATTTGGCCGCTTTTTCTATCCATAAAGATCTAATGCTTCAAAGAGAAAAGATTGACACCGATGGCACCTCCCAGGGATGCCGAAGCGATGTTGGCGATGAAAAAGAGGTACTGGTTCAAACCTGGCGTTTGATCAAGACCGAGATACTGGAAAAAGAGACTGAACAGGCAGTAGGCGAGTCCGGTGATTGCTCCAATCAACAATCCTTTTTCTTTCTTTTTTGATCCGGCGATCATACCGCCAACAAAGAGCGCGACAATTGAGATCACAATAGGAAGAACCGATCCATTACTTTCAGCAAAGGATGTGAAACGCAGCAATGATGCAAGAAGGAAAGCTGAAGCAAGAACAATAATGATCGCGGCAATCATGCCGTATGTTATGGCGCTCAACCAGTTTCGATACATTTTTATCACCTCCAAAATAAATAAATTTACAGGATAAAAAGGGCACGTTTACCAAGCGATGATGTGAGCGTCCCGAGCAGGCGCTTGTTTTTATAGTCACCACAAGGTTCCTGATAGTCCATTTTATTCGGACAAGTCCGGTTTCATGACACATGTCCCATTCATGAAATCGCCCGCTTTGCTCATAATAAACGTACATGATCAAGAATTCAGGGAGGCAGATCGGAATGGGAACATCGGTGATACGTGTGCTTTGTCTGACGGCGCTCGTGATTTTCGGCTTTAGGAATATGCTGTCAATGAAGCTCTCGGAGCAGTCCGGCATTGATCTATTGCTTGTTATTTCTGCTGCGGAATTGACCGCCGCCTCTGTGATCTACCCGGAAAAACCGCTGCTGCCCATACTCGCGCCGCTCTTAATTCTTATTTTAGTCTATCAGTCACGATTGTGGTTCTATCGCTTCACCGCAAATTGGTCCATTCATGAACATCTCATTCAATATCTAAAAAAGAAATCGGATAATCCAATTTATACCAATTATGAACCGCCCCGTGTCGGTCTCTCGCTTATCGAAAATGGCAAGGTGCGCTGTGATAATTTAAAACAGATTGGGAAAACGCAGCTCTGGCTCAGGCAGGAATTGAGAAAATTCGGCTATCGGAACATTCGCCAAGTGAACTATTTGACGATGGATACTCTGGGCAATTTTTATATGGATTTGAATGAGTACATGCGCAAGGATTAACTGAACCATTTTCCAATAATAGGAAGCTGGCTGAGCTGTTCCTTTTGAAGCAAGCCAAGGAAAGACGCAAGTATTAAATAGAGCACGGTAACAATGGACAGCAGGATAAGTGTTCTGGGCAGGAGTGTCCAGCCTATAAATGCGCGCTGGATCAGCATACGTGCGACGAACGCAGAAAAAGCGATGAGCAGGAAAGTCCGAATGTAATCGCGTATAACAAGCGAAAATCCGATTGCTTTGAACATTACTGCCGCGTGCAGTGCTGTGACGAGAACAACATTTGTACAGATTGCCAGCGCTGTTCCTTTGATGCCGAATTCCGGCCTGCAAGTGAGAACAAAAAGCATAATTGTTTTTACAACTGCTCCGATCAGTGTGTTGTACATCGCTGCTTTTGCCAAATCAAGCGCCTGAAGTACGGCGTGCATCGGCGCCTGAAAATAAAAGATCATGAAAAACGGTGTCATGATATAAAGAAATTGTGCGGATTCCGGTGAGTCGTAGATGATGTCCATCAACGGTCTGGCAAAGGAATAGGTGACGACAACTGAAAGGCCGCCGGTCAGCATGGCAATGCGCATCGCCTGATTCAAGCGATAATGAATCAGATTGAACGATTTGCGTGCGTAAGCTTCGCTGACGGCAGGGACTAGTGAGACATGCAGCGCGTGCGTTATGAAGCTTGGAAGCAGCAATAGCGTCATAGCGTAACCGGTTAGCTGCCCATAGAGCTGAGTTGAGGTGGAAATTGAATAGCCGGCGATTACGAGCGCGTGTGAGACAATCATCGGTTCAAAAAAATTGCCGAGCGAAGCGATCAGGCGGCTGCCCATGGTCGGCAACCCGATTCGCAGCAGATCGCGCAGCGTTTCGCGCGTACCTTTCAATGCTTTTCTCTTAGGGAGCTTGATCTTAATGCCTTCTCCGTGTTTGAATACGTAGAGCATATAGAGAAGTGACGCGCATTCTCCGGCAGATCCGGCGATCATCGCACCGGCTGCGGCAAAGGCGACACCGTACGGCATTAACAGGTTAGCAAGCGTGGCGACAAGCGAAATACGCACGACCTGTTCCACGATTCCCGAATAGGCGTAAGGCTTCATGTTGCGGATTCCTTGAAAATAGCCGCGCAAAACGGAGCTGACAGCGACAATTGGAATAACCGGTGTTATTGCGAGGAGCGGATAGATCACGCGCGTATCCGCAAACAAGTATTTTGCGAAGATTGGAAGAATAAGCAGCATGACCGTGGTGAGAATCACACTGATCACACCGACAATCGCTAGTGACCAAACAAGCACCAATTTGATTTTACGGTAGTTTCCAAAAGCTTGAGCCTCGGCGACAAGCTTTGAAATGGCAACCGGCAGACCAAGTTCGGTAAGCGTTACGACCAGAAGCATCGCCGGAAAGGCCATCATGAATAAGCCGACACCTTCATCGCCGATGACCCGTGCCAGAACCATTCCGTTGATCATACCGAGAATACGGGTAATCAAGCCGGCTGTCATTAAAATAAATGATCCTTTCAAAAAAGATTGTCGTGTCATGATCTGGCCCGCCTTTGTTTAATTTCAAAATGAGTAAATCGTGAGTGTGCGCGCGATGGTAAGGTGCCGCGCCATGATGTTAGTAGAGTATATGCAAGGGAAGGGGCCAAGCATGACAAGCTGTCTTTTTTTGCAAGAAAAGAAAAAAGAAGTTTTGACAGGATTCACAATTCGTGACTGCCAATTCTATCCTCTAAAAAAATAAAACGGTACGCCTCGAATCAACGAAAGAACTTCACTATAACTAAGACAAGAATCAGTGCTTCCTGCGGATAAACTTAAGAATCGCTACTCATTGCATCTCTTCCCTCTCAATGCGTCCGGCAAAAGATGAGACCGAAGGAGAATTGATTTTGTGTTTCGTATTCACTCGCAAATATGCTATTATAGGCACTATGGGAGGAATCAAAATGCCGGATGAATTAAATGATATGGAAAAGTGGCGGACGATCATTGAGCCGTTTCTGCAAAGTAAATTGAATGAGTTTCAATTGCTCGGTCTTAATCACTTGAAAATGGATGAATTCTGGCAATTTGTAAAAGAATCTCTGGAAAAAAAGAAAGAGGACAAGCCCGAACGAATCCATGAAGTGGTAGCGGCGGTTATGGCGCTGACGGTGAATGATTACATGAATAAGTTACGTGTGGATCTATTCAAAGACAGCTCAAATGAAATAGACACGTCACTATTCAGATAAATGTGATTCGCGGGCGGGAGATGCGTTCGCATGCAGCGAGGGCTCGTTTAAAGAGAAGGGAGCAGGCTTAGACAATGGTAAAAAAAGGACCGATTTTTTCCTTTTTTGCGCTTTTAATTGTGCTGGGAGTCATCATTGGTTTCGCAGTAAATCCCATCATACATAAGGTGAACTTGGGACTTGACCTTAAGGGCGGATTTGAAGTTCTGTATCAGGTGGAACCGCTGAAGGCAGGCCAAAAAATTGATAAGGACGCGATGAGCAACGCTGTCGCGGCGATCAACAAACGTATTAACGTACTTGGTGTCAGCGAACCGAACATCTCGATTGAGAACGGACATCGTATTCGTGTTCAGCTGCCGGGAGTGAAAAACGAAAAACGCGCGCGCCAGCTGCTGTCAACAACAGCGAAACTGGAATTCCGCGATTACAAGGATAGACTGATGCTCGACGGTTCGGATTTGAAGCCGGGAAAAGCAAAGGTTGCTTTCGACCAAATGAACAAGCCGATGGTTACTTTGCAGCTTAAAGATCCGAAGAAATTCGCAAATGTAACGAAGAAAATTGCGAGCTATGCTCCAGCAGGCAACAATCAATTGGTAATCTGGATGGATTATAAGAAAGGTGACTCCTATCAGAAGGAAGTCGGGAAAAAGAATCATAAATTTATCTCCAATCCTGGTGTGGATCAAGAGCTAAACACATCTGATGTGCAGATTTCCGGCAGTTTCACGATGCAGGAAGCAACCACGCTGAAGGATCTTCTCAACTCAGGATCTCTGCCGGTTCGGATGGTTGAAAAGTATTCGACTTCGGTCGGCGCTCAATTCGGACAAGACTCGATGCATGAAACCATTTACGCGGGAGCGATTGCGGTAGCGGTTATTATGCTGTTTATGCTGGCGTTCTATCGTTTAGGCGGCTTGATTGCCAATCTGACATTGGTCATTTACATGGTTATTGTTATGGCTGTCTTTGTTGGGCTGCAAGCAGTGCTCACGTTGCCGGGTATCGCCGCGATGATCCTTGGTATTGGGATGGCGGTCGATGCCAATATTATCACGCTTGAGCGTATTAAAGATGAATTAAGAGGCGGAAAGTCTGTTCTTTCAGCCTTTAAGGCAGGCAATCAGCGTGCCCTGCCGACTGTTGTCGACGCCAACTTGACAACGATCATTGCCGCAGCTGTTTTGTTTGTGCTTGGTGTCAGTGCCATCAAGGGTTTCGCTGTCATGTTGCTGATCAGTAACGTTGTGACATTCTTAACTTCTGTATATGGCGCTCGTCTGCTTCTCGGACTTTTGATCCACAGCCGCATTTTAAATGATCATCCTTGGCTGTTCGGCGTGAAGAGGAGTGATATTCGTGGAACTAAATGAGAAGATGAATTACAAACATTACAATAAATTTTACGACCGCTTTGATTTTATGAAGCACAGAAACGTCTTCTTTGTCATCTCGTCCGTATTAATTATTCTCGGTATCGTTTCGCTCTTTGTTTTTAAACTCAATTTAGGTATTGATTTTTCGAGTGGGACGCGTGTCGATGTCCAAAGTACTGAGGCGATTTCGATTGAAAAGGTTGATAAAGCGTTTCGCGCAATGAACTATGATCCTGAACGCCCGGTCGTTTCAGGAACCCATAAAAATATCGCGACCGTTCGTATTAATGAAGAACTGAATCAACATCAGATCGCGACGATTAAGAGTAAAATTAAAGCGCAGTTCGGTGTTGAACCGAATGTCAGCACGGTATCTCCGCAAGTCGGCCGTGATCTCGCAAAAAACGGATTGTATGCGCTGATTCTCGCGTCGATCTTTATCATTATTTACGTGTGGATTCGATTTGAATTCCTGCAGGGTCTGACGGCGGTACTCGCGCTGATTCACGATGCGTTCTTTATCGTGACCGTCTTTAGCCTGTTTCATATCGAGGTAGACATTCTATTCATCTCAGCGGTATTGACGATCATTGGTTATTCAATTAACGATACAATTGTTACCTTTGACCGTGTGCGTGAGAACATCAAGTTAAGCAGAAAGAGACTTTCATCAATTGAAGAGTTTGGTGCAATTGTTAACTTGAGTATCCGTGAAACACTGACGCGATCATTGAACACAGTTCTTACGGTGTTAATTCCGGTAGTTCTGCTGCTCATCTTCGGAAGCGAATCAATCCGCACTTTCACAATCGCACTTCTTGTCGGGTTGATTTGTGGTGTGTATTCGTCCATTTGCATCGCGTGTCCTCTATGGGCCGTAATGAAGGTTCGCTATCTCGGTAAACGAAAGAAGAAGAGAACGGTTCAAACTCAGGCCTAAAAAGTATTGAAATGAGAGGTGCCGATATGAAAAAACAGTGGAGAATTCTGCTCGTACTCATTTTCACATTAATCATTGTTCTGTTTTCAATCGCTAATGTGGCGACTGTTGGGTTCAGCTATCTGTTTGGTACGGTTCGGCTGCCGCTTATTCTCGTGATCATCGGTTCAGTGCTGATTGGCGCGATGCTGATTGGCTCATTTTCCTATTCCGCAATCTATAAGCAGCGGCACAGAATCAACAAGTTGGAGCGTGAACTTCGCCGGATGGTTGAACTGCATCCGGAGGATTCCGATCGGTTGAAAGTAGAAGGTTCAGGTGAAGCAGCGGCGTCACGTGAAACGCGAACTGCCGGCCGTCGTTCGAGAAAATAACAAAATCCGGCCTATGCGAGGAACCGGTTTGGGAGGCGCAAAGGCGGATGCTGGAATCGAAAAATCATTGGGTAATAAAAAAAGTTGATGAAGAAAATGTGCAGCGGCTCTCAGAGTCGCTGCATATTTCTGTGATTACCGCGCGGCTGCTCATTGCCCGAGGGTTCGATGACGCAGCAAGCGCGCAGCAATTCCTCAATTGTGAGGACGCGCAATTCTATGATTCTATGAAAATGAAGGGCATGAAAGAAGCGGCTGCACGTATTCGAAACGCTGTGGCCAATGGCGAGCATATTCGCGTATTCGGTGACTATGACGCGGATGGGGTTACGTCGACGGCGATCATTGCTCGAGCATTGAGAGCAATCGGAGCACATGTGTCCACCTACATTCCTAATCGTTTTAAAGATGGTTATGGGCCCAATGTGAAGGCAGTAGAGCAGGCAAAGGGCGACGGAGTCAGATTAATTATTACAGTGGACTCCGGTATTGCCGCAAATGACGCGGCGGAATGTGCGAGACGAATGGGTGTTGACTATATTATTACGGATCACCATGAACCGCCGGAATTATTGCCGGATGCGGATACGATACTCAACCCGAAACAGAGTGACTGTCCCTATCCGTTTAAAGGCTTGTCCGGCGCGGGGGTTGCACTTAAACTCGCTCAGGAAATTTGTTCCCCCGAAGATTTTGATGACAATTGGGTAGCACTGGCAGCGATTGGAACGATTGCCGACCTTGTTCCTCTCGTTGATGAGAACCGGTTGATCGCAATGCGCGGCCTGAAGAAAATGAATGAGGGGTCATTGCCTGGTATTGCCGCACTGAAAACGAAAGCTTCGGGGGCCGGCAGTGTCGATAGTGATGTGATTGGGTTTCAGATGGCGCCAAGGCTTAACGCCGCGGGCAGAATGGATGACGCAGGGATTGCGTTGGAACTGCTCCTCACCGAAGATTCGGACGAGGCGGCGATGCTTGCAGAGCAACTCGATTCACTGAATCAGGAACGACGAGCGATCGTCGAACGGATCGCGAAAGAAGCGGATGAGCAGGCGGCAGCCTATGTGAGTCGTGGCGACAAAGCACTTGTTCTTGCCGGGACAAACTGGCATCAAGGCGTGATCGGAATTGCCGCTTCTAAAATTGTTGCGAACTATTATCGTCCGGTGATTATTCTCAGTGTGGATGAAGAGACGGGTATCGCCAAAGGATCCGGCCGCAGTATTGAGGGATTTAACCTCTACCAAGGATTAAAGGAAAGTTCCGACCACCTGATCCAATTCGGCGGGCATAAGATGGCAGCCGGATTAACGGTTGCGGCTACCGAAATCGACGCGTTCCGTTCAACCTTTAGTCATGCTGCTGAGCATATGCTCCAGCCGGAGGATCTCGTTCCGCAATTGACCGTCGATAGCAGGTCAACAGTCGACGAGATTTCAGTAGAGCTTATTGAAGAGTTGGCCAAACTCGCGCCATTTGGTACGGATAACCCGCGCCCGCTGTTCCAAATTGAACAGGCGCCGCTGACCAAAATCAGTGCGGTAGGAAGAAATAATAGTCATCTTAAAGTGACATTCAAAGGCGCGGATAAGGCGCTTGAAGCTATTGGGTTCGGCTTCGGTGAGTGGACAGAGCGCATTGCCCCGAACGATTGTCTCGCGGCAGTCGGTGAGCTTAGTGTCAATGAATGGAATGGATTCAGAAAGGCGCAGCTTCTGATTCGGGATCTTCGTGTTGAAGGAATCCAGGTATATGATTGGCGATCGGCACGTGACATCCATGAAAAGTTGAATCGCCTTGCTGAGGATTCAGTTACACTGCTTGCGTTTCAGCCGGAAACAGCAGCATATTTTCGGCTTAACAACGCCGTTCGTCGCTATGAGACAGATATGATGCTGTCGAATCACGCGGTTGCTCTTCTCGATCTTCCGGACGAAGAAAACCAGTTGGCACAGCTGATTGCTGAGAACCCGCAGCTTAATCGCTTTTATTGCGTCTTTTATCATACAAGCGATCACTACTTTTCCGTGTTTCCCGAGCGTGACCATTTTGTATGGTATTACGCGTTGATCCGTCAGAAACATTCTTTTGAATTGCACGCCATGACTCGGCAAATTGCCGGCTATAAGGGTTGGAGTGAACATTCGATTTCTCTGATGACACAGGTGTTTTTTGAACTTGGGTTTGTTAAAATAGAGAAGGGCGTCTTGACTGAGGCTCCTTCGCCGATTAAGGCGCCGCTGACTTCTTCTGAGACTTATCACAGGGAGAAGACGCAGCGCGAGCTGGAAGCGCGCCTATGTTATTCGCCGATCGGCGAGCTGAAACAATGGCTCATCAAGCAAATGAAGCAAGGGAAAAAACACGTCACCGAATGAGTCACACACATAGCAAGATACACATAGAGAATGGAATCATTTATGGAAACGGAGAGGGTACAAAGCATGGATTATAAAAAATACATTAAGTCAATCATGGATTTTCCAACGAAAGGCATTAATTTCAGAGACATTACATCACTCCTTGAGGAAGGTCCGGTCTATCATTCCGCCATTGATGAATTAGCAGAATTTGCTAAAAGCAAACAGGCAGAAATTATTGTTGGACCTGAGGCACGTGGATTCGTTATCGGCGGACCGCTTGCTTATTCGTTATCTATTGGTTTTGTTCCGGTTCGCAAACCGGGGAAACTTCCGCGCGAGATCGCCACTGTTTCCTACGAAAAGGAATATGGTGTGGATACTTTATGCATGCATAAAGATTCAATCAAACCTGGCCAGCGGGTACTTGTTACCGATGATTTGCTGGCGACAGGCGGCACGATTGAAGCTACAATTAATTTGGTGAAACAACTGGGCGGTGTTATCGCCGGCGTCGCCTTTCTGATTGAATTGACCGATCTCGACGGTGCAAGGCTGCTCAAAGAATATGACGTCTTATCTTTAATTAAATATTGATTGGATGATCCGGAGTGCCTGGAATCAGGCACTCTCTTTTTCACATCACAGAACCCGCGCGCCGACGGAGGTTTTGTCAAAACGCCCTATGGGTACAATGGACAGTAATTACTTTACTTTATCACGCACTTCTTCGATAATATTCTTTAAAGGTGATCAATGTCAGGGACGATGGTCACCCGCCTTCTGTCACTGTACTTACTTATTGACTTATTCGTCTGAAATTACTTACTATAATGTTTCAACGTTTTCGTTCACAGAATCGGGAAATGAGGCCACACACAGGTGATGATACTATGACGATGGAAGAACTTATTCAGCAGGCATCAACCTACTTAGATGAAACAGATATCGAACTAATTCGCAAAGCGTACCGTTTCGCGGACAAGGCGCACAAGGGGCAAGTCCGTAAATCCGGCGAGCCTTATATAATGCACCCGATTGAAGTTGCTGGAATTCTTGTGCAATTGAATATGGATGTCATTACAATCGTGAGCGGATTTCTCCATGATGTTGTGGAAGACACGCCGATCACACTTGAAGATATTCGCAAGGAATTCGGAGACAGTGTCACTGAACTTGTCGACGGTGTGACGAAGCTCAGACATTTTGAGTACACATCGAAGGAAGACCAGCAGGCAGAAAATCACCGCAAAATGTTTGTGGCAATGGCGCGAGATTTAAGATGCGTCATTGTGAAGCTTGCGGACCGATTGCATAACATGCGCACATTGAAATACATGAGCCACGAGAAACAAATTCAAAAAGCGAATGAAACATTGGAAATCTTCGCACCTTTAGCCAACCGCTTAGGTATTTCTGCGATCAAATGGGAACTCGAAGATATTTCACTCCGCTATCTCAAGCCGCAACAATACTACAAGATTGTCAATTTGATGAAGCAGAAGCGCGACGAACGCGAGGCTTACATCGCGCAAGTCGTCGAAGATCTGAGAGAATATGTTAAATCCGTACATATCGAAGCCGAGGTGTCCGGGCGGCCGAAGCATATTTATAGCATCTATCGCAAGATGGTCAATCAACATAAGCAATTTAATGAAATCTATGATTTGTTTGCGGTCCGGATTATCGTCCAGAGTATTAAGGACTGTTACGCGATTCTTGGAATTATTCATACGCATTGGAAGCCGATGCCTGGGCGATTTAAAGACTACATCGCGATGCCGAAGCCCAATATGTATCAATCGCTCCATACTACGGTCATTGGACCTAAAGGCGACCCGCTCGAAGTTCAGATTCGCACCGAGGAAATGCATGACGTCGCTGAATACGGGATTGCGGCGCATTGGGCGTACAAAGAGGGCAAAGTCAAGAACATCAACAACAAGTTTGAGGACAAACTCACTTGGTTCCGTGAAATCCTTGAGTATCAGAATGAAACGGACGACGCCAAGCAATTCATGGAGTCGCTCAAGATGGACTTTTTCTCGGATACTGTGTTTGTGTTTACACCAAAAGGTGATGTGATTGAACTCCCTGTCGGATCTGTTCCGATTGATTTCGCCTATCGTATTCATACGGAAATTGGCAATAAAACAGTCGGCGCAAAGGTGAACGGAAAAATGGTGCCGCTCGATTATAAGCTCAAAACCGGCGATATTGTCGATGTGAAAACATCGAATCACTCGTACGGACCAAGCCGTGACTGGCTGAAAATCGCGCAAAGTTCTGCGGTAAAGAATAAAATCAAGCAGTGGTTCAAACGCCAACAACGCCAGGAAAATGTGGCGAAAGGTCGTGAAATGCTTGAGAAGGAATGCCGCAGTCAGAATTTAAGTCTGAAGGACAATCTAAGTGAGGAAAAGATCAATGAAGTAGCAAGGAAGTTCAACTTCTCTCATGAAAATGAACTGTTTGCTGCGATTGGCTATAGCGGGATAACCGCAAAACAGGTGGTTACGCGCCTTGTCGAGGATGACCGCAAAGCCCCTGAGACGACTGAGGCAGAGGAACGGATGAAACAGCTTTCCGAGCCGAAACCAAATCAGCATCGGAAGACTTCGCTTGGCGTAAGCGTGAAGGGTGTCGACAACCTGCTTGTTCGCCTCGCGCGATGTTGCAACCCGGTACCCGGTGACGCCATTGTCGGATACATTACACGTGGGAGAGGTGTCACCATTCATCGCGTGGATTGCCCGAATATCAAAAATGAAGAGGATCAGCGGTTGATGGATGTCGCATGGGAAAATAACGAATTCAAAGCCAAAGAATACAATGTGGATATTGAGATCACGGCGTATGACCGGAACGGCCTGCTCAACGAAGTGCTTCAATGTGTCTCTGACTCGCATACAGCCATTAACGGTATCTCAGGCCGAGCAGATAAGAACAAAGTGGCAACGATTCATATGACCATTTTGATCACCAATATTGATCATCTCTATCGTGTTGTTGAGAAAATCAAACGGATTCCAGACATCTATTCGGTTCGCCGAGTGATGGCGTAGTAAAGGATGGATTTAGAATGAGAGTAGTCTTGCAGCGCGTGAAGCACGCAAAGGTTGAGATTGATGGGAAAACGGTTGGACAAGTTGGTCATGGACTTCTTTTGCTGGTCGGCATCAAAACCGGCGACACGGAAGAAGACCTTCAGTATGTCGCTGATAAATTATCCGGCTTGCGTATTTTTGAAGACGATGGCGGCAAAATGAATCGGTCGGTTCGTGACGTCGAAGGGGCGATTCTATCTGTTTCCCAGTTCACACTGTATGGAGACGCGACCAAAGGCAGGCGCCCGAGCTTTATTGAAGCGGCGCGACCGGAAATCGCAGAACCGTATTATGAGGCGTTCAATGATAAGCTGAGAGCAAATGGCCTTCACGTTGAAACCGGTGTTTTCGGGGCTGATATGGCTGTCTCTCTTGTTAATGACGGACCGGTGACATTAATTATCGAGAGCAAAAATCATTAATTAATGGGCTGAACGATTAACGCCGGCATCGAAGGTATAAATTTTCGCCAAACCTTGACAATTTAACTGAAGATACGTAGTATAGAAGAACGAACAAAGCCTGTGATGGAGAGGTTTTCAGATGATCTGCCGAAAGAGAAGGTGCGCCTTAGGCTGAAAGCGCGCCGGCATGGATTACTGAAAAGCGACACTCCGGAGGCGCTTTTCTAAACGGCCTAACTATTGTGGTCAGTAGGAAAAGACGTACCGGGCGTTAACCGGTTTTCACGAGGAAGCATCTGCATCGATGCTTTAAATGAGGGTGGCACCACGAAGTTTATTCGTCCCTTGTCTGTCGGCTCGCCGATGGACAAGGGCTTTTATTTTTTTAAATCCAAACTCATTAATTTAATGATGAGCAGTGAGAAACTAAGGATGAAACGGATGTTGCGGCTGCCAAGCGCCATTTGAGCAGCCGTAAGCATCTTGATATTGATGAAGGAGGAACGTACTGTGACAATTCAGATCCCCCGCGGGACTTACGATGTTTTGCCGGAAGATGCTTTTAAATGGCAGAAAATCGAAGAAACAGCACGAGAAGTGTGCGCGCTGTTCAATTACAAAGAAATACGAACCCCAATCTTTGAATCGACCGATTTATTCCAGCGCGGCGTTGGCGACACAACCGACATTGTGCAGAAGGAAATGTACACATTCAAGGATCGCGGCGATCGTGATTTAACGCTGAGGCCGGAAGGAACCGCATCGGTTGTTCGCGCTTATGTGGGACACAAGCTGTTCGGTTTGCCGAGCCAGCCGCAGAAGCTGTATTATATCGGGCCGATGTTCCGTTATGAACGCCCTCAAGCAGGACGAAACCGCCAATTTACTCAGTTTGGCGCGGAGGCGCTTGGTTCGGCAGATCCGTCCATAGATGCTGAAGTAATCGCGCTTGCAATGACGTTCTATCGCAAGATTGGCCTGAAAAAACTGAAACTCGTCTTGAACAGCCTAGGTGATCCGGAGAGTCGCGCCGCACACCGTGAAGCGTTGATCGCTCACTTCAAGCCGTCAATCGGTGAATTCTGCGCGGATTGCCAGAAACGGTTGGAAAAGAACCCATTGCGGATCCTTGACTGCAAGGCCGACCACAATCATCCACTGATGGCGACAGCACCGTCAATCATTGACTATCTGAATGATGCCTCACGCGACTACTTCGCTAAAGTTAAGGTCATTTTGGATGAGATGGGCATTGAGTATGAGCTCGATCCGACGCTTGTGCGCGGGCTCGATTATTACAACCACACAACCTTTGAAATCATGGGTGCAAGCCAAGGGGCAATCACAACGCTGATGGGCGGCGGACGTTACAACGGACTCGTGAGCGAGCTCGGCGGTCCGGAAACACCGGGGATCGGCTTCGCCTTGAGCATCGAGCGCCTGCTTCTGGCTCTCGAAGTCGAAGCTGTGTCGCTGGATACTGATCGCTCGCTTGATTGCTTCGTTGTCGCAATTGGAGAAAAAGCGGAGCAGAAAGCACCGGTATTGCTGAATCAATTACGCCTCGCCGGACTGCATGCAGATAAAGATTACATGGAGCGGAAGGTCAAGGGGCAGTTCAAGCAAGCGGATCGCGACAAAGCCAAATTTGTTGTTGTGATCGGCGATGAAGAACTGGACGCGCAGAAAGCTGTTGTCAAGAACATGGCGGACGGCGTGCAGGAAGAAGTCGCCTTTACACTGCTGACTAACTACATTAAGGAAAAAATCTGATTCATATTGATGGGGTGAATGAAATGTATCGCAACGCAAATTGCGGTGAATTAACCGAAGCATCTGCCGGAAAGAAAGTCACATTAGCCGGTTGGGTGCAAAAAAGAAGGGACCTCGGCGGCGTTATTTTTATTGACCTGCGCGACAGGTCCGGCTTTGTCCAGATTGTGTTCAATCCTCAGGTAGACCAAGAAGCCTGGAAAAAGGGAGATAAGCTGCGCAGCGAATATTGCGTCACCGTTACAGGTGAAGTCGTTAAGCGCGATCCTGAAGCGGTTAATGAAAAAATTAAAACCGGAACGATCGAAGTCATGATCAGCGAAATCACATTGCTGAACAAATCAAAGACGCCGCCGTTTCCTATTGAAGATGGCATTGAAGCTTCCGAAGACATTCGTCTGAAATATCGCTACTTAGATCTCAGACGTCCGGAAATGCTCGAAACATTTAAACTGCGTAATAAAATTACACATACGTTGCGCGATTTTCTTGACGAAAAGGACTTTATGGATATTGAAACACCAATCCTTACCAAGAGCACGCCTGAAGGCGCACGTGACTATCTTGTGCCAAGCCGTGTTCATCCTGGTGAATTCTATGCGCTGCCTCAGTCGCCTCAGCTGTTCAAGCAACTGCTGATGGCTTCCGGCATTGAAAAATATTATCAGATCGCGCGCTGCTTCCGCGATGAAGATTTGCGCGCTGACCGCCAGCCGGAATTCACACAGGTCGACATGGAAATGTCTTTCTTTGAAGTCGACAAATTCCAAGCGATGGTTGAAGAGATGATTGTTCGCGTCATGAAGGATGTTAAAGGTATTGATATTCCGCGTCCGTTCAAGCGTCTTACATATGCAGAAGCCATTGATTTTTATGGCAGCGACAAACCGGACACACGTTTCGATATGAACTTGATCGACCTGACTGACATCGCAGCCGACAGCACTCTAAAGGTATTTAAAGAAGTTCAAGAAAAAGGCGGGCTAGTTAAAGCAATCAACGCAAAAGGTGTTGCGTCCCAATTTTCACGCAAGCAGGTTGACGAAGACTTACGCGCGGTCGTCTCTCCTTATGGAGCGAAGGGCCTAGCATGGCTGAAAGTGGAAGAAGGCGGCATGAAGGGACCGATCGCCAAGTTCTTTGACGATGCGCTCAATGCGCGAATCATTGAACGCACAAACGCCGAACCCGGGGACTTGCTGCTCTTTGTCGCGGACAAGAAGAAGATCGTTGCCGACAGCCTCGGCGCACTGCGACTGCATCTCGGCAAGCTGCTTGGTCTGATTGATAAATCAGCATTCAATTTCCTGTGGGTGACACACTTCCCATTACTGTCCTATAGCGAAGAAGAGCATCGTTTTGTCGCGGAACACCATCCATTCACGATGCCTGTGCTTGAGGATCTTGAACGGATTGAAAGCGATCCGGGCAGCGTACGCGCTCAGTCGTTTGATATGGTACTTAATGGATTTGAACTTGGCAGTGGTTCCGAACGTATCTCGAATCACGATCTGCAGGAAAAGATGTTCAAGGTACTCGGTTTCACAAAGGAACGCGCTGAAAAACAGTTCGGCTTCCTGCTCGACGCATTCGATTACGGCGTTCCGCCGCATGGCGGCATGGCGCTTGGTATCGACCGTATTGTCATGTTGCTTGCCGGTCGTTCCAGCCTGCGTGACACGATCGCTTTCCCTAAGACGGCGAGCGCTTCCGACCTGCTCACCAAGGCGCCGAGCGAAGTCGGCCTTGCTCAACTGAGTGAACTGCATCTTGATGTAGCAACTATACTCAAGTAAGCTTCCAGCACTATCCAGGCAATCTGACCTTGATAAGCGCTTTCAGATATGTTAAGATAAACACATAAGTTAAAGAAGAAATCCTGAAGTGTTAGTCGAATGTCGTTATGTTTTGACCGAACATATTTTGATCGGGAGTCCGATGTTTTCACTCGGAGCGCATGCCCTGTTTAGGGACTCGCAAACTGTGGAACGGGGCACCCACCTGCCTATAAGAGCGGGTTTCAAAACTGCGGCTTTGCAACGGCACGTTTGGGATTTTTTTTTATGAATTAATAGTAATCAGCAGTGAGATAAGGTTATCTCACTGCTTTTCAATTTGGAATGATTGAATATTAGTTTTGAAAAGGAAATCCTTCTCAAGCGATACTTTCCGGTAGAGATTCTTTCTAGTTGTTCGATCTTTTTAACTATAGTATCATTTACTTATTCTTTTGTTCCTAGTATTTGGTGAATGTCTTTTCAAATATTTTTATCTATTTTCTTAATGTTTCTACTTTATATTTTCTAATAAGATGACAAAATTAGTTTTTTATCCCTTTTAATAAAAAGGTAGGGAGTTCTAATGCCCCAACTTAATACAGATTTAGAAAAAATACAAGTAACGAATAGATCAACTAGTGGGGAAACGATCATTAGGACGGGATTAAACTCACTAAGAAATAAAGTGCTCTTTCTTGGAACGTTTATCAGTACCATTGTCTATATGGTATGGAGAATCTTTTTTACAGTACCACTTGAATACGGGTATACCGCTTTATGTATCGGCATTATCTTACTAATTGTAGAGATGGCAGGAATGCTAGAAGCTGCCGAGCATTTTTATAGCATGTCAAATATTGTTCATCCAAAAAAACCAACACCACCTAAAAAATGGTACCCGGACGTAGATGTTTTTATACCGACATATAATGAGCCTATTGAATTGCTTCGCAAAACGGTAAATGGTTGCTGCCGCATGGATTATCCAGATAAATCAAAAGTGCATATTTACATATGTGATGATGGCAATCGCCAAGCAATGAAAATTCTTGCTGACAAAATGGGTGTTGGTTATTTAACGAGAGAAGAACACGAAGGAGCAAAAGCTGGAAACTTAAACAATGCTTTGGAAAAAACTTTTTCACCACTGATAGCTACTTTCGATGCGGATATGATTCCAATGCACGATTTTTTAATGTCATCTGTCCCATTTTTCTATTATCGTGATGACAAAAAGTGTAACGATCATGAGAATAATGATTGGAGAAGAATTGGATTCATTCAGACTCCACAAGCTTTTTATAATCCCGATCTTTTTCAACATAATTTATTTTCGGAAGATCGTATTCCAGATGAACAAGATTATTTTTATCGTGACGTGCAGATTTCTAGAAACAAGACAAACTCTGTAATTTTTGGTGGTACAAATGCAGTGATTTCACGTGAGGCATTGTTCAGTGTTGGTGGATTTTGCACTGAAGTCATTACTGAGGACTTTGCAACTGGTATGCTAATTCAAAATGAAGGATTTATTTGCTATGCTATTGATGATCCACATGCAATTGGACAAGCACCATATGATCTAAAAAGCTTGATTAAACAACGCATCCGTTGGGCGCGCGGCTGTATACAGACTGGTAGAAAGCTTAACTTTTTATTTCTTGATGGTTTGAGTTTAAAGCAAAGATTTAGCTATTTATCTTCAATACTTTATTGGTTTAATCCAATTAAGAGATTTGTTTATATTATGTCACCAATTTTATTTACAGTATTCGGTATTATTGTTGTACGATGTACCTTAATAGAAGTTTTGCTATTTTGGCTCCCTATGTATTTGTTTCAAAATGCTACTCTTCGCTTTTTATCAAAAGGTATTCGCAATACACGGTGGACAAGTGTTTATGACACTATTCTTTTTCCAAGCTTATTTTTACATGTTATTTTTGAAGCTATAGGAGTTAATAAAAAAAGTTTTGCAGTTACGAGAAAAGATGGAACACAAAATGGTCGACTTTATGGATTTTTACATGCAATTTCCCATGTTGTTCTGGCGATTTTGAGTATTGTAGGCATCATTTTCAGTATCGAAAAGTCACTTTCTTCAGGATCATTTACTTTTATAGTTCTATTATTTTGGCTAGTAACGAATCTCTATGCCTTGCTAATGGCGATCTTTTTTATGATGGGTCGTCCAATGGTGAGAAAAGCTGAACGGTTTAGGGCAAACATTGATTGCTCACTGTCTTGGGATGGAAAGATTGTGAATTATAAAACATTTGATATATCGGAAAATGGTCTTTCTTTACTATTAGACTATCCAGATTATATTCCAGATCGCCCAGGGATTCATATCCATTTATGTTCTGAATTGTACCAGTGTACTTGTGTTGGTGAACTTGTTAATGTTATGCAATTTGGTGATAATTGGAAATATGCGTTTACTATTACGAGAATTGATGATTCTGAAAAAGACAATCTTTACAGTCTTGTTTATGATCGTCAACCATCGTTACCGATTAAGCTTGGAAACAGCATAAGTTTTTTTGATGATCTAACCATCAACCTTTTTAGACGTATGAAGCAGCCGATGGGTTATAATCGTAAGTTAGCCCGTGTGCCTCTTGATAAAACATTGAATTCCGAACAGTCAGGTCCGGTTGTAATTAATGATTTTAACTATGAATACATGCTTGTATCATCTAGGCATCAGCTCAATAATCATCAGACGCTTACATTACATGTATCCGACAATTGTAAAATAAAAGCTGTATTAAAAAGACAATATATTATTAAACGTACGAAAGATAAGAGCAAATCAAGACGAAGAAATCCATTTGTTTATCTATTCCTAGTCACTAATGTTGAAGATATTGTTGGTAGCAAGGAATTTAAAGAAGAAATGATGGCTTGGATTCAAGAAGCGAGAGCTAAAAAAATGGAACAAATTCGTGAAGAAGAACGCCGATCAAAAGATACGCAACATGCCGATGAGTTCTATGAAAGGAATTATTTATCATGAACAGTTCTCATTCGTTTTTGAAAGTTGTCATTTCACTAGTTGCAGTTACCATGGTTTCTTTTGCGATTGTGAATGCAACTTACGCTCTATCAATAAAATCAACTGTTTTTTCTCCAACAATATTAAAGGTCTACACAAATGGAGTGGATGTTAATCAAAAAGAGTGGGGGCCAACGCACTATGTTGCTAATCTAGGTACTACTGAACAAAAAAATAAAAAAAAGTATTATACGGCATCGTTTTATGAGAATCGTACAAGAAATATGACTTCATTCGGAGGGATGATTTTAAACTTTTCGAACCCAAATAAAAGTACAATCCGATTTAATTTTTCATTAAATGACGGGAGTAAAAAAATTTGGAAAGTGGGAAATCAACAATTTGTAGCTTTTAAAGAAAAAAAAGATAAATATTGGGAATCTTCTCAGGCTGAGTATGGTGCAATTTCAATACCAAAGGGATTTGATGGACAAATCTATATTCCATTTTCGAGTTTGAATAAAGAACAAAACAAGTTAAATTTATCAAATATTAAATCTTGGGGAGTCAGCTTTACTCTTAATGCTAATCAACAACGACGCGTTATTTTTGGGGATTTTTCTTTAGTGAATAAAAGATTTTCTTTTAAAGCAAATAAGATTCTTGATCAATTAATTATTGGTGATGATTTTGTTCAGATCCCGGTTGCCCAAAGTTCAATAGCAGAGTATACAATTCGTTCTGCGTATAAAGGACAACCAAAGCCAGTATTTAAAATGGCTAGCGATTTAAGTGGTGTTAGTATAAGTAAACGGGGCACGCTAAGCATCAGTAAACCAATAAAACCACAAACAATACGAATTCTGGCTTTGTCACCTGATGGATCGCGATCATCAAAGGCTATTCATTTATATGAGTCATGGACTGCCCATAGGAAAGCAAGCGATGGAGTTCCATATAAGATTCCCAATGTAAATCAGGTTAAATCACCAATGCATGTGGACAGCTTCCTTGTTAATAATCGATTCATGCATTGGATGCGAGTTGCTATTGTTTCAACCATGATCATACTTACACTCATTTATTTTTGGTGCAGAAGAATGACAATAAAGAGATATCATAATTAACAAAGCAAGCTATAAAGGTGCAGAAAAGTCATTCAAAAGTACAGTGAGGTTTATGGAGGATTGTTATGCTTTTTTCAAGTATTATTTTCATTTTCTATTTTCTTCCAGCCGTTTTAGTTTTATATTTTGTTAGTAGTTTTTCAAAGACATTACAAAATATTGTGCTCTTGTTTGCTAGTTTGTTTTTCTATGCATGGGGAGAACCACGTTTTGTCATTGTAATGATTGCATCAATTTTATTTAATTATCTTTTTGGCGTTTTCATTAATCTTTCAAAAAAAAGCAGATCTTGGTCTCGAACATTATTAATAGTAACTATTGCAGGAAATCTTAGCACACTCTTTGTCTTTAAATATTTGGATTTTGTACTTCGCAATATTAATTTGGGAGCACATTTAAACATTCCTATTCCTGAAATTGTATTACCGCTTGGAATATCTTTTTATACATTCCATGCTTTGTCATACATAATTGATGTATACAGAGGGACAGTCAACGTTCAAAAGAATATAATTTACCTTGCCCTTTATATTGTTATTTTTCCAGCATTAATTGCTGGACCGATCGTTCGCTACAATACTATTGCGGACCAGTTTGTTAATAGAACAGAAACTTGGAGAAAATTTTCTGTTGGTTGTTGTAGATTCTTGACGGGGCTGGCAAAAAAAGTCCTTATTGCAAATAACATGGCAATAGTTGCAGATCACATATTTACATTGAGTGCGCATTCGTCAATACCTGTCACCCTTGCATGGCTTGGAGCCATTGCGTATACTTTTCAAATTTTCTTTGACTTCTCTGCTTATTCCGATATGGCTATTGGTTTAGGGCTAATGTTTGGATTTGAGTTCGAGGAAAACTTTAATTATCCATATCTTTCTAGATCTATTTCTGAATTCTGGAGAAGATGGCATATCTCACTCGGCACGTGGTTTAGAGATTACGTTTATTTTCCACTTGGCGGTTCACGTGTAGACAGTACGGATAAACTAGTGAGAAATTTATTCATAGTATGGACCTTAACAGGGATTTGGCATGGCGCAGAATGGACATTTGTTTTTTGGGGGCTTCTTAACTTTATATGTATCGCTTTTGAGAAACTATTCCGCTTTGATGAATTAGTAAAAAATAATTTTGTGAAACATATATATGCGCTTTTCATCATTATTATCGGTTGGGTCATCTTCCGCGCTGAGAATTTGAAAGCAGCAGGCAATTATCTGGGTTCAATGTTTGGACATGGAGGTTTTTGGAGCGATATGGCCTTTATGTTTGTTAAGGAATATTTTGTGTTTTTTATTATCGCTTTGATTCTGTGTGCACCAATAGCTAAACGTGTAAATCGAATAATTGTGGATCAAAAATATCCTGTAATTAGCACGACTGTTGGGATAATGTATCCACTTGTCGTTCTTGGATTATTTGTCGTGTCCGTCACCTATCTAGTAAAAGGAAATTATAATCCCTTTATTTATTTTCAATTTTAAGGAGCAGCGTTATGAAAAGATATTTTATTGTACGGTTAATAACATCAATACTCTTTCTAATTATTTTATTTTCATACGCTGTCATTAATTTTTCATTTGCTCTTAAACCACTAAAAAATACCATTGTTAACATGAAGCTTACATCTTTAAAATCGAATATTAATGCTATAAATTCAATAATAGATGATAATATAGTGGGAAAATATAAGATGATTGATGGTTTTGGCTATTTGCAAAAACTAATGGATAAAAATGAAGAGTCAAATTTCGAAGTAGTGAAAGATACGGAAGGTAGTTTACATTATACTTATTTCGCTACAGGAGCTAATAAAGTGAACGATCTAGCAGATCGTCTTGCACGATTAAAGAACGAAATTGATAATAAAAAAACTCAAGTAATCGCGCTTATGCCACCTGATAAATATATAAGGGGTTACACTAAGTTTCCAAAAGGGATACCTTACTCATATGCGAATGAAACCGCGGACAATTACCTTAAGTCTGTAAGAAAACATGAAATAAAAACTTTTGACTTTAGAAAAAATTTGTTGAAAAGCGGTATTCCGGCTGATCAATTATTTTACAAAACAGATCATCACTGGAAAATTCAAACGGCATTTTGGGCTTATCAACAACTAGTAGGTTATTTGAATCACGAAAATAATGCAAAATTGGATCAACATAAATATTATACTAATTTAAAAAATTATAATCAGATAACATATAAACATTCTTATTTAGGATCAATGGGGACAAAAGCAGGCCCTCTCTATGCAGGAATTGATGATTTTACGCTTATTTACCCGAAATTTAAAACTGATTTTGATTTCCGTATCAATGATAAGGATTATAAGATTCATACACAAGGGCGTTTTGAAGAAGCTTTAATTAATGCAAGACCTTTTTATCAAAAGGGTAGCGATCAGTTATTCGCTCTTGAATCTAATCAGTATTTTTCTTACCTCTATGGAAACCACGGACTGGTGCACATAACTAATAAACAAAATCCAAATGGTCCAAAGGTGTTATTCATTAAGGATTCTCTATCAGTTCCTTTAGCTGCATTTTTGGCAAATGTATGTTCAAATGTCTATTTAGTAGATCCAAGATACTATCATGACAGTATTCCAAATTTAATTAACAAAGAAAATAAATTGGATTACGTATTTATGTCTGTCTACCCGCAAAACTTAACAAATGAATTTTTTCCTTTTTAGTAGCCTTTGATCATATTTGTTGGAATGGGGGGTGTCCATGACTAATGAAGGTTAATAAAGTCCGATTGATGATTATCATGTTTCTCATATGCGTACTTCTTTTAACAACTGTTTCTCTAACTTGGTTCATACGGAATAAAACGGGGGAAAAACGTCCATTGGAATTACGTTCAATGAATATTGGTAACGCATTAGATGCTCCGCGTAATCAGCCATGGGATGTCAAGATGAATTCGGATTACTTTAAAATTATTAAAAAGGCAGGTTTCAATTCTGTTCGATTGCCTGTGCGTTTTTCAGATTATGCCAAGGATAACCCTAATAATGTTTTAGATGAAGTGTTTATGAAGCAAGTTGATGGATATATCAAAGAAGCCCTCTCTCAGAAGTTAACGATTATTTTGGACTTACACCACTTCCAAGAAATAATGAAAAATCCTGATAAGTATCATAGATGTTTCTTGCGTATTTGGCAACAGCTTTCTGAGAGGTACAAGAATTATCCTTCCGGTCTAATATTTGAAGTTTTGAATGAACCTCAAGAGAATCTTGAAGGAAATTTATGGAATAAGTACATGGCGGAGGCGATTAAGATTATTAGAAAATCAAATCCGACCAGAACAATCATCGTAGGTCCTGATAATTACTATTCTCTTTATCGACTTAATGCCTTGAAAATTCCAAAGGATGATCATTTAGTTGTCTCGTTCCATTATTACGAGCCTACTACTTTTACTTTTCAAAAAAGTCCATACTTAGGCTTCCAAAAATATCATGATGTGCAATGGAATGGGTCCTCAGATGAAGTAGATACAATAAAGAACAAATTTTCAAAGGTGAGAAAATGGGCCGATGAACACGATGTCTCAATATATTTGGGTGAATTTGGTGCTAACAAAGAAGCGCCTTATGAGTCTAGAGTGCGTTGGACTAGAGAGGTTCGTGAACAAGCAGAAAAGTATGGGTTTAGTTGGGGTTACTGGGAATTCGCTTCTTTATTTGGTGTTTACGATGCTCAAAATAACAGCTGGGATAAACAAATGCTCAGAACACTCATTCCTAATAGTACAGACAAGTAAAAAAAGAAAGATTATAATATATATTTCTGATATAAGCCAAACAGATAGTCTCCCCAAAAAAGTGATGCAATCATGCCGATAGCAATGAATGGTGCGAAAGGAATTGGTTGTTTCCGTTGTATAAGTTTGAGCATACTGGCAATGGTGCAAATTACTGTACCTGAAAATAGGGCTAAAATTAGTCCGATGAAAACAAGCTTAGTACCAATAAGAATTCCTGCAACAGCGAAAAGTTTAACATCTCCTCCGCCAATTCCTCCATTGCTTAAGAATGCAATGAGAGCTAATAACAGAAAAATTAGACTGCAACCAAGAATAGGATCCCACCACGGATTCATTGGAAATATAATTCGATACCCAGAATAAATGATGAAAAAAGAAACAATAATCTTGTTGGGTATCAGCATTGTTGAAAGATCAGTTACGATCGTAATTGTGACAAATGATATGAGTAGTAAACTCGTAGATAATTCATGAAAGTTAGTGAATTTCAAAAAGGCACAAAGAAACATAAGACCTGTGAGTCCTTCAATAATTGGGGAAAGTGGTGAAATCTTACAATGACAATTACGGCATCGACCTTTAAGAAATAGATAAGAAAAGATGGGGATTAAATCAAGAGTACGAATGTTTTGTCCACAATAAGGGCAATGAGATCGTGGAAATATAATAGACTCATTATTGACGATGCGATATCCAACAACATTAAAAAAAGAGCCAAAAATAGTTCCGATTACGGTTACATAAATACTGGTAATAGTGGTCATAATTTGCCTTCTCTCACTGATGTAGAAAATGATGAAGATAATGCTGATTATTCTTAGAGGGTGGGATGAAGATTAACATATTAATTAAAGTTTAATATAATCACGACTGTTTGAAAATGAAATAGTTCAGAAATGTTTGTCTAAATTTTGAAAAAATCCATTTAACAACTAAATTCAAATCCAATCTCATTCAGTTGTTTTCAGACTTCAACGACTATATTCTTTATCATACCATGGTGCTTCTGATGAATTATCAACATGATAATTGTCGTGTAAACATAATACACCCCCGGGCCATCTTTCACTCGGGGGTATATGTATCTTCTTTTCAATTATTTGAAGTTTACTTCGCAATTTTCTCCAGGTTGCCGTTTTGATCCATCTTGAAGGCGGGTGCTGAGGTTGCTTCTTGATCCTTGAAGGCGACCATGCGGCGTGCTCGGTCCATAATGCCGACGAGCGCTTGATAATCGTCTTCTACGGTTTGCTGGCGAACGGTTAATGCCTTTAGTTCTTGCTCCAGCTCTTTGACGCGCTTTTGCAGGCGGTTGTTTTCTTCCTTGAGATGCGTATTTTCTTTGTCGATTCGATCGCTCGTCGCGCTGCCGCTTTGCAGGTTCTGCAGATACTGAATGACATCGGCTAGATCGTTCGGGCGCTTCTCAGCAGGAGCGGAACTAGGCTGTGCTGTGGCTGCCGGCTGGAAGCTTTGCGTCTCGGCAGTGATTTCGTGGGGATCCAGAATCGTAGAAGTCTCCATAACGGGAAACGCGGCCGTCATCGGATGAACGGCCCGCCCGCGTTGCTCGGCGCGTTTTTTTTGCTTGCGTTGTTTTTTTGCTATTTCAATCGCTTGTTCATATTTTCTGCGTACGATTGCGTTCCAACGAAATCCACACGCTGCCCCGGTTCGATTCAGACGATCGCCCACTTCTTCAAAGGCGTCGAGCTGTGTGCTTCCTTCTCTTATATGGCGCAGGACGGTTTCTGCAAGCATAAGATCGTCTTCATGCGACCATGCATCTTGTCTCACTTTTGTCATGGTATAGGCTCCTTCTTGCATTCTTGTTGATTGGTAAAAAGGATTGACATTTTGCGAGACTTTTATACACGATCGATTTTCAAGAAAAATCCGGATTGGTTGAAGCTAAATTAAAATTGTTTTCTATCTTTTCTCCTGATCTCGCTTGGCGAAGTAGTCGAGCCGTTTCTGGACGGTTCGTTCATAGCCGCGCGGTGCCGGATGATAGAAGGTCTTGTTGCGTAAATGCTCAGGCAGGTAATCTTGAGTCACATAGCCCCCTTCGAAATCGTGAGGATAAAGATAGTCTTTACCGTGACCGAGCTTGGCTGCACCTTTATAATGGGCGTCACGCAAATGGATCGGAACTTCGCCGGTTTTTTCATTTTTCACCATGGCAAGCGCTTGGTCGATGCCAATAACTGCGGCGTTGCTCTTTGGCGCGGTAGCGACGTAGAGCGCAGCTTCGGCGAGCGGGATGCGCGCTTCGGGCAAGCCGATAAAGGTTACCGCGGTGACGGCGGCGTTGGCGACGAGAATGGCGTTCGGATCGGCCAAACCGACATCCTCAGCTGCATGGATGAAAATGCGCCGGGCAATGAATTTCGGATCCTCGCCTGCGGCAATCATTTTCGCCAGCCAATAGAGGGTAGCGTCCGGATCGGAACCGCGCATGCTTTTAATGAAGGCAGAAACTGTGTCGTAATGGTTGTCCCCGTTTTTGTCGTATTGCAGTACTTTTTCCTGTATGGATTCCTCAGCGACACTCCGGTCAATGTGAATGACACCGTCCTTGTCAGGGTCGGTCGTCAGCGCAGCGAGTTCGAGCGCATGCAGTGCGGTGCGGCTGTCGCCGTTCGCAACACGAACCAAATGATCAAAAGCCTCATCATCGACTTTTATGGCTACGTCACCATAGCCTCTCTTTTTATCCGTCAGCGCGTGCGCGAGAATTTCGCGAATCGCGTCATCGGACAAGGGCTCGAAGCGAAACAGACGGGAACGTGACAGCAGCGCGGCGTTGATTTCAAACATTGGGCTCTCGGTCGTCGCGCCGATCAGAATGATGGTCCCTTTTTCAACAGAAGGGAGGAGCGCGTCCTGCTGTCCTTTATTAAATCGATGGATTTCATCAATGAACAGAATTGTATTTTGATGGTCAAATTTAAGCCGTTCTTCAGCTGCGGCAATAATTTTGCGCAGATCGCCGACACCTGAAGTTACGGCGTTCAGTTGTTCATAGTAGGCAGATGTCGTGCGGGCAATGATATGAGCGAGTGTCGTCTTGCCGGTTCCCGGAGGACCGAAGAAGATCATCGGTGTGAGTTTGTCCGCCTGAATGGCGCGGCGCAGCAGCCGTCCTTTTCCGACAATCTGTTCTTGCCCGACAAATTCGTCCAGAGTCTGCGGGCGCATTCGGTCTGCCAAGGGGCGTCCGTTTAAATTGGATTGGTCATCGGTTGGAAGATCGAAGAGATCCATTCCGATCATCCTCTCATCTATCAGTATTTGTGCGAATCCTTATTGATTACGTGCAACTCCAAGCATTTTCGTCTATAATGATTTAAGGTCTGAACATAGTTTACCATAGTTTGGATACTATGTTCGCATTTTGCAGCTGTTTATGGGATCATGGACAGTCATAATAGGCAAGTGCGTGAACAAGGATACAATGAATGAATATAAAACGATTAACAACTAGTTAGATGCTATAGGATAACTGAAAAGGTGTGAATGATATGAAAATCTCAACAAAAGGTCGCTACGGTCTAACAATCATGATGGCGCTGGCAAAAAATAAAGGTCGCGGTCCGCTTTCGCTGAAGGCGATCGCAAATGAACATGACCTTTCGGAACACTATCTCGAACAGCTGATTGCGCCGCTTCGAAATGCGGGCCTTGTAAGCAGTATCCGCGGGGCATACGGCGGCTATGTGCTGTCGAAAATGCCAAGCGAAATTACGGCGGCGGATGTAATCCGCGTTCTGGAAGGTCCGATCCAACCGGTTGAAGTCATGGAAGACGATGATCCGGCCAAACGCGAGCTGTGGGTGAAAATCAGAGACGCGGTACGTGACGTTCTTCAAGGAACGACGCTGGACGATCTGATTCATTACGATTCCGATCCGCAAGTTCAGGATCCGGATATGTTCTATATTTAATTGACACGTGAATAGGGTTAAATGAACCCTGTTTTTTTAGGAATATTAAAGGAGTGATAGGGCGTGGATCCGATTTATCTTGATCATGCCGCGACAACACCGATTGATCCGGAAGTTTTGCAAATTATGGTGGAAACATATCAGAATGTAGTAGGTAATCCGTCGAGTATCCACTCGTTCGGGAGACAAGCGCGCAAGATTGTTGACGACTCGCGTCACACGATTGCCAAGTACATCGGCGCGCGCAGCCGTGAAATTGTATTTACGAGCGGCGGCACGGAAGGCGACAACATCGCGATTCTCGGCACGGCGTTTGCGAACAGTCATAGAGGAAAGCATATTATTACATCGAAAGTCGAGCATCATGGTGTACTCAAGACGTGCGCTTATTTGGAAAGCCAGGGTTTTGACATTGACTATCTCGACGTCGACCGTACAGGCAGAATATCCATTGATGAATTAAAAGCTAAGTTGAGAGACGATACGATCCTTGTGACGATCATGTTCGGCAATAATGAAGTGGGCACCATTCAGCCGATCCGTGAAATCGCTCATCTATTGGCGAATCATCAAGCCTATTTCCACACCGATGTGGTGCAGGCATTCGGTACTGCAGATATGGATGTAAAAGACACACCGATTGATCTGCTGTCGATGGCCGGACACAAGATCGGCGGGCCGAAGGGAATTGGCTTCATCTTTGTTCGTGACGGACTTTCGCTTCAGGCATACACACACGGCGGCGATCAGGAACGTAAGCGGCGTGCAGGGACTGAGAACGTGCCGGCAATCGCGGGTCTTGCCCGCGCGGTTGAGAAGGTTGGCGAACATCTTCATGAACGGATTCAGGAAAGTCTGCGCTCTCGTCAGATTATCCTTGAGACACTCGACGGTCAGAACGTAACTTATCAGGTCAATGGGAATCCGGAACACTTTTTACCGCAAGTACTGAATCTTTATTTTCCGGGCACGCGTGTGGAAACATTGCTGACCAGACTTGATTTGGAAGGCGTGGCGGTTTCAAGCGGCTCGGCTTGCACGGCGGGCTCTGTTGAACCGTCCCATGTGTTAACGGCGATGTTTGGAAAAAACGCGCCGGAGACGGGCAGCTCGATCCGCGTTAGTTTCGGTGAAGGCATGAAAGAAGATCGATTACGAGAAGCAGGTAAGATTATCGCGGAATCGGTTCGCGCGCTTACGTCTGCGGGAAAGGCTGGTGAATCGCTGTGACAACGAAATCCCCCAGTCAGACCAGGGTTGTTGTGGGTATGTCCGGAGGCGTGGATTCGACAGTCGCTGCTTTGCTTTTAAAGCAGCAAGGCTATGATGTTGTCGGCATCTTCATGAAAAATTGGGACGATACTGATGAAAATGGGATCTGCACGGCGACAGAGGATTATGAAGATGTCGTCCGTGTCTCTAATCAAATCGGTATTCCTTACTACGCAGTGAATTTTGAGAAGCAGTACTGGGATCGCGTTTTTACGTATTTCCTGGATGAATATAAATTAGGCCGCACACCAAACCCTGATGTGATGTGCAACAAAGAAATCAAATTCAAGGCTTTTCTTGATCATGCCATGGCGCTCGGCGCTGATTATGTGGCAACAGGGCATTACGCGCGCGTGGAGAGGCGTGACGGGAAAGCGGTGATGATACGCGCCGTTGATCAAAATAAGGATCAGACGTATTTTCTGAATCAGTTGTCTCAAGAGCAGATCTCTAAGGTGATGTTCCCGCTCGGCGATCTGGAAAAGCCGGAGGTGCGCGAGATCGCGCGCGAGCATCACCTGGCGACGGCGGAAAAGAAAGACAGCACCGGCATTTGTTTCATCGGCGAACGGAACTTCAAGCAGTTTCTGAGCACCTATCTTCCCGCAAATCGCGGTGAGATTCGGACAATTGACGGTGAACGGAAAGGCTATCATGACGGGCTCATGTATTATACCAATGGGCAGCGTCAAGGCCTTGGCATCGGCGGTCCGGGCGGGCCATGGTTTGTCTGCGGCAAGGACTTGAAGCGCAACATCCTGTATGTGGCACCTGGCGCCGACCATCCCGCGCTGTACTCACAAGGATTGATTGCAGACCATGTCAATTGGATTTCCGGGGAACCCTCGCAGCGTGTTTTCCACTGCACGGCGAAGTTCCGCTACCGTCAGAAGGATCGTCCGGTTACGGTTCATGTGCTTGATGATGGCCGGCTTGAGATTGTTTTTGATGAACTGGAGTGGGCAGTAACGCCGGGACAATCGGTTGTTCTCTATGATTATGATGCATGTCTTGGCGGCGGAACCATCGCGACCATTTTGAATCAAGGTACGGATACGGCACTCGATTTTACAGACTCGGCTTCGCTCTGAAGCCCGAGTCTTTTTCCACTTAGAAAGATTTGGTGATGATAACCGTGGCACACACAATGGAAGAAATCCAACATTTGATCGCAGAAAAAAAATATGAGCAGGCGGCGGCAGCTTTGGACCAATCGATTTCAGAGCATCCGAAAGATCCGAAGGGCTACACCAATTTCGGCAATCTGCTCATTGCGATGGGCGAGAGTTCTCGAGCGCTCGCTTTTTTCGAAAAGGCGCTCTCTCTCAATCATGCATATGGATCTGCGGCATTTGGCTATGGCAACGCGTTGTTTGAACTCGGACGATATAAAGAGGCGATGGATCGCTTTGCGGATGCCCAAAACAACGGTGTAAACAATGGAGATTTATTCTATATGATCGGCCGATCCGCACTTGAACTCGGTCATAGCGGCCAGGCGCTCGCAGCTTTTCAGCGTGCGGTTGAATTGAACGGCAATGATTTGGAGGCGCATTTTCAATATGCGCTCGCATTAGCGAAGCTTGGCGATCTGAATACGGCTGAAACGCAATTTTTAACCGTTATAAAGGCTCAACCGTCCCACGCGGATGCTTATTATAACCTTGGCGTCATCGCTGCTTTCAGAGATAATAAGGATAAAGCGCGCGAGTCGTTCAAAAAGGCGCTTGAGCTGAATCCGGGTCA
Organism: Sporolactobacillus nakayamae; assembly: GCF_900113325.1. Classification (GTDB taxonomy): domain Bacteria; phylum Bacillota; class Bacilli; order Bacillales; family Sporolactobacillaceae; genus Sporolactobacillus; species Sporolactobacillus nakayamae. The sequence goes on from NZ_FOOY01000004.1 coordinate 92,342, forward strand.
CATGCTTGCGGCTAACGGACTGCGCGCAATAGATGCGCAATCGAACTAATTGCTGAATGTGCAAAAAAGAGAGAAAGGACGGCGGAAAAGATGGAACAGGCGACCATGGATCTTTTTCCAGATCACACGACTTCGATTAAAGGCGAGCCGATCCGGATTGTTTTTCAGAACAGTGAGAACGGTTATACGGTGATGATCGTAAAAATTGATGAAACCAATGAACCAATCAGTGAAAAAGAGATTACAATGGTCGGCTACTTTCCCGCTGTCCATCTCTATGAAACCTATCAATTTGCGGGCAAACTGAAAACACATCCGAAATATGGACAACAGTATGTGGTGGAGAATTATCGCAAACAGCTGCCTAAGTCACGATCAGGTGTCGTGAACTATCTGTCTGGCGATCTGTTCCCGGGCATCGGCAAGAAGACAGCGGAAGCGATTGTTGGCGAGCTCGGGGAAAACGCGATTTCCGAGATATTAAATGATCCGTCCTGCCTAAACCGAGTGCCTAAATTGGATGAGGAGAAAAGTTCGATGATCTCAGACATCCTGCTGAAAAACGAGGGCCTTGAGAAGATTTTGATCGGACTCTCAGACTTTGGTTTCGGGTCGCAGATTGCGATGAAAATCTATCAAGCCTATGGTAATGAGAGTTTAGATGTGATTCAGGAAAATCCCTATCAATTGATTCAAGATATTGAAGGAATTGGTTTTCAGCGAGCCGATGAACTTGCGGCGAGTCTGGGGATTTCCGGGAATCATCCGGACCGCATTCAAGCCGCTTTTTTGTATTGGCTGAACGAGCGGGCGATGAATGACGGTGATGTGTTCATGCCCGAGCAGGAAACCGTTGCCGAGGTGCAAAAACTATTATCTGCCAAGGATGAAATTGACGAAGACGATTTGGCGCGCGAATTGGACGTTCTTGAGGAAGATGGAAAAATGGTACGTGATGGGGATCATCTCTATCTTCCACAACTTTATTATGCGGAAAAAGGAATCGTGACCGGGATCCAGAAATTAGTGGAGCAGGAGTCTGAGGAAGAATTCTCCGAGAGTGAATTTCTTAAAGCTTTGGGAAAAGTGGAGGACAAGCTGTCGATGCAATATGCGGACAGTCAGCAGCGCGCGATTCGTGAGGCGATTCAATCACCGGTTATGATTTTAACGGGCGGCCCCGGAACCGGGAAAACAACGGTTATCCGCGGCATTGTCGAAGTCTATGCGGAATTGAACAGCTACTCGCTCGAGCCTAAGGATTATGACGATGATCATCCCTATCCGGTTCTGCTTGTGGCACCGACCGGTCGCGCTGCGAAGCGGATGAAGGAGTCGACAGGTTTGCCGGCTGTAACGATCCATCGTCTGCTGGGATGGAACGGCGGCGCAGGCTACGCGCATGATGAGGATAATCAGATTGAGGGCAAGCTGCTGATTGTTGACGAAATGTCGATGGTGGATATCTGGCTTGCAAACCAGCTGCTCAAGTCACTTCCTGAAGAGATGAAGGTTGTCATTGTTGGGGATGAGGATCAGCTGCCATCGGTTGGTCCGGGACAGGTGCTCAGTGACATGATCCAGTCTGACGCGATTCCTGTGATTCGTTTGACGGATATTTTCCGGCAAGCAAAAGGATCCTCGATCATTGAGCTTGCTCACGAAATTAAAGAAGGCGCGTTATCCGACGTTACCGAACCGAAGAGTGACCGCCGTTTCTTTAAATGTCACCAGAATCAGGTGGTCGATCTCATCTGTCAAGTGGCAGCTGCCGCCGAAAAAAAAGGCTATCACCCGAAGGACATTCAGGTACTCGCGCCGATTTATCGCGGCAATGCCGGAATTGAGCGGATTAATGAGGCACTTCAAGAGCTGTTCAACCCTGCCGACGAGCAGAAACGAGAATTGACCTATGGTGATCACATCTTCCGTGTACACGATAAAGTATTGCAACTGGTCAATAACCCGGATGAACATGTATTTAATGGTGACATCGGCGAAATTTCCGCCATTTTCAAAGCGAAAGAGACAACGGATAAGGAAGAAACGGTCATTGTTACATTCGACTCGATCGAAGTCAAATATTTGAAGCATGATTTGAATCAACTGACACTTGCGTACTGCTGTTCCATTCATAAAGCGCAGGGAAGCGAATTTCCAATCGTGGTTTTGCCGATAGTCAAAGGTTATCACCGGATGTTGAAGCGTAATCTGATTTACACAGCGGTGACGAGAAGCAAGGATTCGCTTGTTCTATGCGGGGACGAGCAGGCTTTTAATCAGGCGATCAGCCGCAACGATGTCGATCAGCGTAATTCCAGTCTTGCCAGCAAGATTCGCGAGCGGCTGATTCTGATGAACGGCATGCCGGAGGAGGAAGAAGCCGTTCCTACAAATGATACGGAGGAAGTACAAGAGGAAACGATTGTAGATGAAAAAGTGGAAAAGTAAGAAATGAAACCCGAAGTTGACACTTCGGGCGTTATTCTTATTTGCAAACGTCCGAAATCACATACCGATTCTCATGCTCATTAAACGAATTTAACGTGAAAACATAGCCGATTGAATTTTATCGGCTATGTTTTGTTGTACATAAAATTTTGGGCTTTATCTGTTAATCAATTGACGTGAGATGTGCAACAACCTGTACGAAAAAACTACAGATGGGCGGTCACCTGCTAAATCAGGACAGCAGCCGAGTTTGAGGTTAGACCGAACCCGTGGAAAGTTAGACCGAAGAGAGGAAAAGTTCAACCGAAGAACAAAAGTTCAACCTAACGAGTGGAAAGTTGAACCGAACCCGTGGGAAGTTTAACCTAAGAGAACAAAAGTGCATGAGCGCTGATTCTTTTGCTTGAACGCTGATTCTTTTCTCTGAGCGCTGATAATTTCGCTTGAACGCTGATTCTTTTCTCTGAACGCTGATAATTTCGCCTGAACGCTGATTCTTTTGCCTGAACGCTGATAATTTCGCTTGAACGCTGATACTTTTCTCTGAGCGCTGATAATTTCGCTTGAACGCTGATTCTTTTCTCTGAACGCTGATTCTTTTGCTTGAGCGCTGATTCTTTTCTCTGAACGCTGATAATTCCGCCTAAACGCTGATACTTTTGCCTGAACGCTGATTCTTTTGCCTGAGCGCTGATAATTTCGCCTGAGCGCTGATACTTTCGCCTGAGCGCTGATACTTTCGCCTGAACGCTGATTTTTTTGCCTGAGCGCTGATAATTTCGCTTGAACGCTGATACTTTTGCCTGAACGCTGATTCTTTTCTCTGAGCGCTGATAATTTCGCCTGAACGCTGATTCTTTTGCTTGAACGCTGATTCTTTTGCTTGAGCGCTGATAATTTCGCTTGAACGCTGATAATTCCGCCTAAACGCTGATTCTTTTGCCTGAGCGCTGATTTTTTTGCCTGAGCGCTGATTCTTTTGCCTGAGCGCTGATAATTTTGCTTGAGCGCTGATTCTTTTCTCTGAGCGCTGATAATTTCGCTTGAGCGCTGATACTTTGCTCTGAACGCTGATAAATTTGTCTGAGCGCTGATTTTTTTGCCTGAGCGCTGATAATTTTGCCTGAGCGCTGATTCTTTTGCTTGAACGCTGATTCTTTTGCTTGAGCGCTGATACTTTTGCTTGAGCGCTGATAATTTCACTTGAACGCTGATTCTTTTCTCTGAACGCTGATAATTCCGCCTAAACGCTGATTCTTTTGCCTGAGCGCTGATTCTTTTGCCTGAGCGCTGATTCTTTTCTCTGAGCGCTGATAAATTCGCCTGAACGCTGATTAATTTGCTTGAGCGCTGATAAATTTGTCTGAACGCTGATAATTTCGCCTGAACGCTGATTCTTTTGCCTGAACGCTGATAATTCCGCCTAAACGCTGATACTTTTGCCTGAGCGCTGATTCTTTTGCCTGAGCGCTGATACTTTTCTCTGAGCGCTGATAATTTCGCCTGAACGCTGATTCTTTTGCCTGAGCGCTGATAATTT
>NZ_FOOY01000004.1:97115-235318 GCF_900113325.1 Sporolactobacillus nakayamae
GCCTGAACGCTGATTCTTTTGCCTGAGCGCTGATAATTTTGCTTGAGCGCTGATTCTTTTCTCTGAACGCTGATTTTTTTGCCTGAACGCTGATACTTTTGCTTGAACGCTGATTCTTTTCTCTGAGCGCTGATAATTTCGCCTGGACGCTGATACTTTTGCTTAAACAATGCAAATTTGATGATCTCTTACTCACGCATTTTAACTGCGCACTCCGTCTTTACTGTGAGTCATTTCACGCTCATTCCTCAACGATAGTTCATTCTTGCTTTTGAAAAGTACAATCATCCAAATAGACAATATTTTTCAAAGGTGATTTTTTTCTCTTCACTTTTTCAACGTATGTATACTTTTCTAGAAATTTGGACATTGATGCACATAACAAGATTTGAGCAAACGCTCTAATGAAACTTGAGGTGAACGCAGATGAAATGTCCAAATTGTTCAAGTAAGAATATCGGTAAAATCGGTGTCAATCAATATTACTGTTGGAACTGCTTTATTGAATTGTCACTTGAGGATGGGAAATTATCATTGAGTCAGGTTGAAGAGGATGGGAGTTTAACCGGTCTGGATGATTTGTTTCAATCTTCAGAGCTGGAGGCGAAAGCGAACGGATTCTGATCGAATTCGTTCACATCTTCCGATCTTGCCGCTCATGATTTGCTTATGATTGGGCAAAGCTAAGCGTGGAGGGATGATGATGCGGAAATGGACTGCCTTGCAGTGGATGAAGGGCCTATCTATCGCACTGCTGATTTTTCTTAACGGGTATCTTTTTTATCGGTTACTGCCATTAATCGGTATTGTGCTGCAATTTCTCACCAAAGTGGCTGTTCCATTCATTGCGGCGGCTATTATCGCCTATTTGCTTCATCCGCTCGTGGGACGCGTTCAGCGCATGGGTTTGCCGCGGACAGTGGCGATTCTTGCAATTTACGCGCTTTTCTTTGGCGTGGTCGGCTTTACAATCTATAAAGGCGGCCCGGTGCTGCTGCATGAGCTCAGAGGGCTTGATGATGATATATCTAATTATGAAAAAATGTATCAAACCAATTTAGATCACTTATATGGATCGACGCCGGAAGCCGTGCATGACCAAGTTAATGATGCGTTGCTGCGAATCCGCAACAGCTTGGCGCATACTGCCGATCGAGCGATGGACTGGTGCTCCGGGGTTGTCCAATCGTTCTTTACGTTGTTAATTATTCCGTTTCTTTCTTTTTATATATTAAAGGATGCAGGTTCAATTAAGAAACATGCGTTGCTGATCGTCCCGAGAAAGTGGCGCAAGCAGACGGCAGACCTGTTTTCGGAAATGGATCAATCGATTGGCAACTATATTCGAGGTCAATTGACCGTTTGCGCGATTCTGGCGGTGATGGCGACAATCGGACTGTGGATTCTTAAAGTTCCTTATCCTATTGTATTCGGACTGTTTATTGGATCAACGGATCTGATTCCGTACTTCGGTCCGTTTATTGGTGCCGCCCCGGCAGTTCTGGTTGCCGCGACAAAGTCATTCTATTCGATGACGGGCGTTGTTCTGATGATTATACTAATCCAGTTCCTTGAGGGAAGCGTGATCGAACCGCTCGTTGTCGGCAAGAGCGCGGAAATTCATCCGCTCTATATTATGCTTGCTGTCGGTGTAGGCGGCGAGCTTGCGGGCATTGTCGGTATGCTCCTTGCCATTCCTTGTTTTATCATCATCCGCACCTGCCTGCGCCATTTGAACGAACGGTTTCGAATCATTGACAAATAAGGGGAATTTCATCTATAATAGCGGCAGAATAATGAAAACGAGACGAAAAGAATAGCGACAGCGCGAGCAGCCAATTGACCGCCTGAACCATTTTAAATTGCGGGAACGGCTTTTCTGTAGTTTATTTTAGCGTTTGCGGCGGTGCGCCTGAAGGAAGCCTTCGGCGGACTGAGGCGCCGAGTGCTGTTATACATATGCCGCGTAGTTTTCTTTTCATTTGCGGCGCAGATAAAGCTTGAAAGCTTTCGTCCTTTCTGGTGAATGGGATGAGAGCTTTTTTCGCTTGGCGTCCTCATGTTTTACATAATGATAGTTGCAGCAAACTTGAGTGGAGGTTCTTGTGATGAAACAGCTTAGTTCATCGGAAGTCAGGCAAATGTTTTTGGACTTTTTCAAAGGTAAGGGGCATACGGTCGAACCCAGTGCGTCATTGGTTCCTGTAGATGATCCGTCCTTGCTCTGGATCAACAGCGGTGTGGCAACACTGAAGAAGTATTTTGACGGGCGTGTCGTGCCGAAAAATCCGCGCATCTGTAATGCTCAGAAGGCGATAAGAACGAACGATATTGAGAATGTCGGGTTTACAGCGCGGCATCATACGTTCTTCGAGATGCTGGGGAACTTTTCGGTCGGCGATTATTTTAAAGAAGAAGCCATCACTTGGGCGTGGGAATTCTTGACCAGCCCGGAATGGATTGATTTTGATCCGGACAAGCTGTCGGTGACCATCTATCCTGAGGATGAAGACGCCTATAAGCTTTGGCATGAAAAGATTGGTCTTCCGGAAAACCGGATTATTAAGTTAGAGCATAATTTCTGGGATATCGGCGAAGGACCAAGTGGACCGAACACGGAGATCTTCTATGATCGCGGTGAAGCCTTCGGCAATGATCCGAAGGACCCCGAACTCTATCCGGGCGGTGAGAACGAGCGTTATTTGGAAGTATGGAATCTCGTGTTCTCGCAATTCAATCACAACCCTGACGGCAGCCATACTCCGCTTCCAAAGAAGAATATTGATACCGGAATGGGCTTGGAACGAATGGTCAGCGTGATTCAGAATGCTGAGACAAACTTCGATACCGACTTGTTCTTGCCAATCATTCATCGAATTGAAGAACTCTCCGGCGCGAAGTATCAGATCGGCAAGAAGAACACAGCGTTCAAGGTTATTGCCGATCATGCGCGTACGGTTACTTTTGCGATTGCCGATGGGGCACTTCCTTCGAATGAAGGCCGCGGCTATGTTCTGCGCCGATTGATTCGCCGCGCGGTTCGTTACGCCATGGATCTTGGGATCGACAAGCCGTTCCTGTTTGAATTAGTTCCGATTGTTGCCGATATAATGAAAGACTACTACAAAGAAGTCTCCGAAAAGGCGGCTTTTGTTCAGAAAGTGATTCGCGGCGAGGAAGAACGATTCCAGGAGACGATTCACGAAGGTGTCTCGATTCTGAAACAGCAAATTGAAGAAGCGAAGGCACAAGGCAAGAACGAACTCTCTGGGGCGAATGTGTTCAAGCTCTATGACACCTTTGGCTTCCCTGTTGAATTAACTGAGGAATATGCGAACCAGGAAGGCTTGACTATTGATCGAACGGGCTTTGAGAAGGAGCTTGACGCGCAAAGAGATCGCGCGCGCTCTGCCCGCAAGGATCAGAAGTCGATGCAGGTTCAGAGTGGTACCTTGCGCAATATTACAGAAGCCAGCGAATTCATCGGTTATGATCAATTCACCGTTGATGATGTCAAGGTACTCGCACTTGTGAAGGATAATGCTGCTGTAGACCATGCTTCTGAGGGAGAAAAGGTTCAAGTGATTCTGGATCGCACCCCGTTCTATGCGGAAATGGGCGGTCAAGTGGCTGATCAAGGTACATTGTCCAATGAGAAGGCCGGACTTAATGTTACTGACGTTCAGACCGCGCCAAATGGTCAGAACCTGCATACCTGCGTTGTTAAGAGCGGTGAAGTGGCAGTTGGTGACCATCTGAAGGCTGCGATTGATGGGAAAGCGCGCCTTGCCATTCAGAAGAATCATACGGCGACACACTTGCTTGATCAGGCACTCAAGGATGTACTAGGTACCCATGTCGGCCAGGCCGGTTCCTATGTCTCAGCCGATAGGCTCAGATTCGACTTCTCTCACTATGGTCAGGTGACAGAAGACGAACTGCGGGAAGTTGAAAAAATCGTTAATGAGAAAATTTGGGAACAATTGCCGGTGACAACCAAAGAAATGCCGATTGACGAAGCGAAAAAGCTAGGCGCCATTGCGCTCTTCGGTGAAAAGTATGGTAAAATCGTGCGCGTTGTCAGTGCCGGCGATTACAGCATGGAACTCTGCGGCGGTTGCCATGTCTCCAATACTTCGGAATTAGGCTTGTTCACACTTGTCGGTGAAAGTGGTATTGGTGCCGGTACGCGTCGAATCGAAGCGCTGACCGGAGAAAAGGCTTTTGAAAAGTTGAATCAAGTCAAGCTTCAGATGAAGAACATTGCCGCGTCACTGAAGGCGGCTCCGGATCAACTTGCGGAACGTATTGACGCACTGCAGCAGCAGATTAAGAGCTTGGAGAAAGAGAACGCGGCACTGATGAATAAGCTTGGCAGCGCGAAGACAGGGGAACTTGAACAATCCGCGAAACAAAGCGGAGATGTCACGTACATCGCGGCTAAGGTCGATGCCATGGACATGAATCAACTCCGTTCGATGGCTGATGATTTGAAGAATAAACTTCAATCAATCATTGTTGTGCTTGCATCAGTCGAAGACGGAAAGGTTCATCTTGTCGCCGGTGTGACCAAGGATCTGATTCAAAAGGGCTTCCATGCCGGCAAAATTGTCAAAGAGGTTGCGACGATTTGCGGAGGCGGAGGCGGAGGACGACCGGATATGGCTCAAGCCGGCGGCAAGCGTCCGGAAAAAGTGCGTGTGGCATTAGACGCGGTTTCCGACCTGATTGAAAAAGCGGCTGTTCGCTAATTCGGTGTCAACGGGCAATACACAATTCCTGTTTGGGAGATGAGTATCATGGATAAGACAATGAAATTCAGTTTTGGCGATCAAAAGGATCACAATCCACGTGAAGTCTTGTTTCAAGTCTATGATGCGCTTGATGAAAAGGGGTATAATCCAATCAATCAAATTGTTGGTTACCTGCTATCCGGAGATCCCGCCTACATCCCGAGACACAAGGATGCGCGGAAATTAATTCGCAGACTCGAACGTGATGAGCTCATTGAAGCGCTGGTCACTTCATACCTTAAAGAGAAATGGGACAAAGAATGAGAATTATGGGCTTGGATTTCGGTTCGGTGACGTGCGGGGTCGCGATTAGCGATCCACTTGGGCTGACTGCTCAAGGTATTGAAACGGTACGTTATGTCGAACATAAGAAAAATCTGCTTTTTGACCGAATTGGTGAATTAATCGAACACTATGAAATTGAATCTGTCGTGGTTGGTCTTCCAAAGGATCTAATCGGCACGGAAAGCGAGCGTGCGCTTGCTTCGCGCGGGTTTGCCAAAAGCGTCCGACGCAAGTTCAAGATTCCGGTGGAACTCTGGGATGAGCGACTGACCACGATGGCTGCCGAACGCATTCTAATTGAAGCTGATGTCAGCCGCAAGAAACGCAAACAAGTGATTGATAAGGAAGCGGCGGTACTCATACTGCAAAGTTTTCTTGATAAAAAACGAATGGAGCAAAAAAAAGATGAGTGAACACGAGCACAATCATTACCCGATTTTCCTGCCGGATTCCGAGGAAAAAGAACGTATTGTCATCCCTGAAGAAAATGGAGACGAAAATCTCTTTGACGTTCTCTTTTATTTTGATGTTCCGGAAACAGACAAGTCTTATGTTGTGGTTGTACCTGCCGAACAGGATACGGATGATGATGAAGAGCAGGAAGTATTCGCTTTCCGCTATGAAGGCGATGACGAAGATTTTAAACTGTTCCCAATCGAAACGGATGAAGAATGGGATATTGTTGAAGAGATGATCAACACATTCAGCGATGAAGGCGAAGAATGATTGAGCCCCGGCAATAGGGGCTTTTTCTATGCCAAATGAACTGGTAAAAATCGAAACGAATCGTGTCAATTTATGAAAAAATTTTGCTGTTAATTAGTGTATAATTGATGGGGTACTCTTGAAAGGAGCGGCTCATTTCTATGATAAAAAAACACTGGCGCATGATTGCTATCATCATTATTATTTTTTTCGTGATGATTGCGGGAGCGGCTTGGGGTTTTAACCGATACTATATAAACCAGTTGACGCCGGTCAATCGCCAAAATAAGCAACCGGTCTCGGTAACCATCCCGTCCGGTGAGTCCGTCCGTGAAATCGGGCATATTCTTGAGAAGAAGCGCTTAATTCGCAAGGCTTGGGCATTTGAATTCTATGTACGATGGAATCATCTGAACACCTACCATTCAGGAACTTATACGTTTAATCAGACGATGTCGGTTGGCACATTGATGAATGATTTGAAGAAAGGGGAACATCACGGGCTGATTTTGCTTGTGGATGTCCGTCAAGGCATGTGGGTCAGTGAAGTCGCCGGTCAAATGGCCGAAGTGTCCAAGCTGGATAAGAAAGATATACTCCGGAAACTGAGTGATCATGCCTACGTAAAAGAACACTATGCAAAGAAGTACTCATTTCTCACTAATGAGATCTTTTCTAAGGGAATTAACTATCCATTGGAAGGTTATCTTGCTCCGGGCAACTATCGCTTTAAAGTGACGAAGAAGGATCCTATAACTCTTGATCGAATGGTTGATCAGATGCTTGAGAATACGGGGAATACTTATAAGGACTATTTATCCCAAATTAAGAAAAATAAGCTTCATTCATTTCATGACATTTTGGCGATGGCTTCACTTGTTGAGCAAGAGGCCCCAAAAGATAAGGATCGTCGTCTTATAGCGGGCGTCTTTTACAATCGGCTTGATCAGGGAAAAAGACTTGAATCAGATACTACGGTTATCTACAGCAGACAAAAAAGAAGTCGAGACTATACGATTAAAGATATTCGCAAGGATACGCCGTACAATACGTACACGAGAACTGGTTTGCCGGTCGGACCGATCGGTGCTCCAGCAAAAGACGCGATCGAGTCAGTTCTGAAATCGACACCTTCGAAATATCTGTTTTTCTATGCGAGACCGAATGGGAAAATTTATTATTCGAAAACCTATAAAGAGCATCTCGCGATTGTCGCTAAATATCGTCATGAATGGTCTGAGAAATCGTAAATAAATATCGGATTCAATGAATTAGAGAAAGGAAGATAGGGTTGATCGATTTTAAAGAGCTGTCGGCGTATGCGGCCGCTTTCACGTGCTCGGAGAATGAGCTGCTTCACAAAATGGAAAAGAAAGCTGCGGATATTTATATTCCCATCATGCAGCCTTCAGCGATGGCTTTTCTGCAGCAATTGATCCGTTGGACAAACGCGCAAAGAATTCTTGAACTTGGCACCGCGATTGGTTATTCATCCATTCGAATGGCACTCGTCACCGGTGGTGGTACAAAAATCATTACGGTTGAGCGGGATCCGGCGATGATCGAAGAAGCAACTCAGAATATTAAAGCACTCAATCTTCAAGACTCGATACAAATTGTGGATGGGGATGCGACTGAAGATTTGCCGGAAGTACATGCTTCCGCCCCGTACGATCTGATCTTAATTGACGCCGCAAAAGCCCAATATGAACATCTTTTTCAGAAGTGTGCCGGCCTTTTGTCTGATAAAGGCATTATCGTTACAGACAATGTCTTTTTCCACGGCCTTGTTTGCGATATTGACGCTGTTAAGAAAAGGCAGCTGAACAGGCTCGTCAAAAAAGTCGATGAATACAATCACTTCCTTTCAGAGCAGCCCGATTTCGATACCCTATTTCTCACGATTGGCGACGGAATGGCCGTAAGCACAAAGAAAACATTTACCGCGCACGAGGGGGAACGCTGATATGAAAAGAAACAAGCCCATTGTTATTGGAGTTGCCGGAGGTTCGGGATCCGGCAAAACGACGGTTACTCGGGAAATTTACCGCAGTTTCCCCGACAAATCAATCGCAGTTATCCAGCATGATTCTTATTACAAGGCTCAAGACGACAAGCCTTTTGAAAAGAGGCTTCTGACAAACTACGATCATCCATTTGCATTCGATACGGACTTGTTAATTTCACATATTCACGAGCTGCTTCAATTCCACCCGATAAAAAAACCGGTGTATGACTATACAGTACATACAAGATCTGCTAAAATTGTACCCGTCGAGCCAAAAGATGTGATCATAATCGAAGGCATTCTTATTCTTGAAGATGAACGGCTTCGCGATCTGATGGACATTAAGGTTTTTGTGGATACGGATTCAGATCTCCGTATTATTCGCCGACTGCTCCGCGACACCGCGGAGCGGGGCAGAAGTGTTGAATCGGTCATCAATCAATACCTAACCGATGTTCGCCCGATGCATCTGCAGTTTGTCGAACCAACGAAACGGTATGCAGATATTATTATTCCTGAGGGCGGGAAAAATACGGTAGCGATTGATTTGATGGCCACGAAAATTCGCACCATTCTGGAAGGCAAGGGCAATGTGACAACATGACTTGAACGTGAAAATCCTAATCTCAATTCGCTCTTGTTGATGGACATCCGAATTGCAGACTAGAGCAGTTGATCATAAATTAACTCAGGAGTGTGGCAGACTATGGCAGAAAAACTTCACTATATGACCGCTGAAGGTAAAGCGAAACTTGAACATGAACTCAATTATTTGAAGACTGAGAAACGAAAAGAAGTTGTTGAACGAATTAAGATCGCTCGTGGATTCGGTGACCTTTCCGAAAACTCTGAATATGACGCGGCAAAGGATGAACAAGCGTTTGTTGAAGCACGCATCCAACAGCTGGAAGTCATGATCCGTAATTCGGTCATCATTGAAGATGATGAAACGACTGATGTTGTAAAAATCGGTAAATCAGTAACGTTCCGCGAATTGCCGGATGGCGATGAAGAAACGTATCAGATTGTCGGCAGCGCCGAATCCGATCCGTTTAAGGGAAAGATTTCAAACGATTCTCCGATGGCCAAGGGCTTGATCGGTCTGTCGGTCGGTGAAGAGGTTAGTGTGAGCACACCGGGCGGCGACATCCGCGTCAAGATTTTAAAGGTCGAATAAATGAGAAAAAGAAAACAGCGCAAATCTGTTCGGATGTGATGAGTCCAGCAGTTTTGCGCTTTTTTTCTATATAGGTGTTCACTAAGGCATCATATGTGAAAAGGATCAGACGGGAATAGTTTTGAGACAGGCGCATAAGTTGTACAGTGTATATTTATGGCAGGCTTAAAAGGGACAGTCATGACGAGCCCGACTCCTTCGAATTCCTTTATACAGGTTTTGGGGTCACATGTATTATAGACAAAGTATTCATAATGAAGTAGTTTGTTAACTATTGCGGGCCACTTAAATCAAATAATAATATACTTTTAAAGCTGTCCCGTATATAATCAGTTAGTGTTGTCGGTAAAAAGGAGGATGTCCTATGAGAAGTCAGAGAGGGAATGGTGATTCATCGTCTCGAGTTGAGCAGCGCAAAAGTAAAGGAGATCGTTTGCTGAGCTGGACAATTGGCATTGTCTCATTGCTCATTCTAGCAGTGGGCTGCATCATTCTCATTTCAGTTTTTCACACATCGCCATCATCGAATAAAGCTGCATCATCGCATTCGCAGGCACAATCCAGCGAAAGCAGCAATTCTCAAGAAAATAGTTCCGATCAGTCATCATCTGATTCCAGTCAGGCATCAAATGATGATGAAAGCAGCTCTGAATCATCGAGTTCAGCTACGGAGTCTGATGAGAACCACCAAGCCTCATACGAGATGGGGTCTGCAGACTGGAACGCTCAGGTTAGCGCTATTTCCGAGGCTACAGGGATTGACGTGGCCAACATGACGATTCGCTGGCTGGGAAACGGTGGAACGCCGAACAGCTCTCTTGCACGCGTTGCACCGAAAAATAATCAAAACGCTATCTATGTTGTTCATTTGATCTATCAAGATGGGAAATGGCAAGCAGATAATGTCAAGAAACCGTGAACCAGTCTTTACCATCCAACAGCCGCCGAGTGCGGCTGTTTTTTAGATTCTGCTTTATTGCTGACGATTCATAAGAAAACGGGTGCGTTTTTTTCCAGCTTTCGGTAGAGATGTAGAAAAGTTTTTTGTTGTAGTTTTTTATAATGTGTGCTAATTTAGTGACATTGAATTCAATAATCCATACTAATATTATATGAAATTAATGATTTTCGACTAGTATGGGAGGAAAAATAAATGGGACGCGAATTTATTCATACATTTGAGCAATGGGCCGATCATTATGATCACTCTGTCTTTGGTGGGGACAGAGAATATAAGGAAGTTTTTAAAAATTATGATTTGATCCTTGAAGAAGTAGCCAAGCATGCACGCGGGGCTGTCCTCGAATTTGGGGTCGGTACCGGCAACCTGACACAGAAATTGATTGACCGGGGACTGGATGTCGTGGGTATTGAACCATCGGGAAAAATGCGGGAGAAAGCTCAAACCAAGCTTCCTAATTTACAACTAGTGGATGGCGACTTTCTCGACTTTCCACTGCCCGATCATCCGGTCGATTCTATTGTCAGTTCTTTCGCCTTTCACCACCTAACGGATGAAGAGAAGGAACAAGCGATCGAGAAATATAGTCGCCTATTGCCGATTAATGGTAGAATAGTGTTTGCAGATACACTGTTTGACAGCGAACTAGAAAAGAAAAAGGTGCATCGGTGGGCACGCGCGAATGGGTATGCTCATTTGTTGAAGGATTTAAATACAGAATACTATCCACTGCGAAGCAATCTATATACGGCATTTCGCAAGAAGCACTTTGTGCCGTATTTTAAGCAGTTGAATCGATTCGCGTGGCTGATTGTCGCCGAAAAAAATTAAATGATCTTCAGGAGGACCCAGTTGTGACATTAGGAATGATCGGAGCAATGGAAGAAGAAGTTGCATTGTTGAAAGAACATATGAGCGGAGTCGAGGAAAAAGAAATTGCCGGCTGCCATTTTTATAAAGGAATACTTGAGGGTACTGAGGTTGTTCTGCTCCAATCAGGAATTGGAAAAGTGAGCGCGGCGGTTGGAACGACGCTTCTGATCGACCATTACCATCCGTCTGCCGTCATTAACACCGGATCGGCGGGTGGTACAGATGCGGCACTTAATATTGGTGATGTTGTGATTTCGTCATCCGTCATTCATCACGATGCCGATGCGACCGCCTTTGGCTATGCGCCAGGGCAGGTTCCAGGTATGCCTCCTGTTTTTCTTCCGGACCGCAAGTTGGTTGAGACGGCGATTTTCGCTTCTGAAGCTGCAAGATCTGAGCATCAAATTGTTGAGGGAATGATCGGTTCGGGAGATTCGTTTATGTCTGATCCGGAACGCATTCAAAATGTTAAAAATACATTTCCTGAGTTAAAGGCAGTGGAAATGGAGGCAGCGGCAATCGCGCAAGTCTGTCACCAGTTCAATGTGCCGTTTCTGATCATCCGTTCCTTATCAGACATCGCCGGTAAGGATTCAACTATATCTTTTGATCAATTTTTAAAGACCGCCGCGAAACATTCGGCTGAATTCATTCTCTCAATCATTAAGGAGATGGCTTAACTTGACGGAACGCCCAAAAATGAACGTTGAAAGCTTTAATCTGGATCACACCAAAGTGAAGGCGCCTTATGTGCGGCTGGTCGGGGTGACTAAGGCGCCGCGTGGAGATGAAATCTATAAATATGACGTTCGTTTTTGCCAGCCAAATGAAGAGCATATGGAAATGCCGGCACTCCATTCTCTAGAACATTTAATGGCAGAAAACATTCGCAATCATATTGATAATATATTCGATGTCGGTCCGATGGGCTGTCAGACCGGCTTTTACGTGTCAATCGTTGACAACAGCAGCTACGACGCTATTCTTCAAGCAATTGAACGTACACTTATTGACGTAGTGAACGCAACCGAAGTTCCAGCTGCAAACTGTTATCAGTGCGGCTGGGCGGCAAGCCATGATCTTGCCGGTGCAAAGAAAGTTGCGGAAAAAATGTTGGCGCACAAAGCCGAGTGGAGAGAAATCTATGCCTGAGCTTGACCTTGTGCCCAAAAGATAGGGAGAGAGGGTTATGGCAGTTTACGAAAGTGTTCATGAACTTGTGGGCAAGACGCCGCTTGTCGCTTTGCACGCATTTCCACTGCCCGAGGGTGTGCGAATCTATGCGAAATGCGAATATTTCAACCCTGGAGGCAGCGTGAAAGATCGGCTGGGAGAAAAGCTGATCCGTGAGGCGATGCAGTCTGGAAAACTTAAGCCGGGCGGCACCTTAATTGAGCCGACAGCTGGAAACACAGGGATCGGGTTGGCACTTGCGGCAGTGGGGAAGGGCATTAATGTCATTTTCTGCGTCCCTGAGAAATTCAGCGCGGAGAAGCAAGTCTTAATGAAAGCGCTCGGTGCTCGTGTCGTTACCACGCCGACCGATCAAGGTATGTCCGGAGCGGTAGCGAAAGCGCGGCAACTGGAGCGGACGATAGAGGGCGGCTACTGCCCGAATCAATTTGCAAATTCTGATAACCCGAGGACTTATTTTGAAACACTAGGACCTGAGATCTGGGACGACTTGGATGGGAAAGTGGATGTGCTGATCGCGGGTGCAGGTACTGGCGGCACATTCACAGGTACGGCGGAATATCTTAAAATGAAAAATCCGGATGTGAAAACGGTGGTTGTCGAGCCTGTGGGTTCAATTCTAAACGGAGGGAAGCCCGCAGCGCACCGCACTGAGGGAATTGGAATGGAATTTATTCCTTCTTTCGTTAAAACCAAGTATTTTGATGAAATTTATACAATTGAAGACCAAGATGCTTTTCGGCGGTTGAAAGAGGCAGCAAAATATGAAGGACTGTTGATCGGCAGCTCATCAGGATCCGCGCTGCACGCGGCCTTGCTTGAGGCGGAAAAATCAGAACCGGGAACCACTATTGTCGTCATTTTTCCTGACTCGAGCGAACGTTACCTCGGTGAACATATCTATGAGTAAAAGAATTTACTGAAAAAACTGGAGGAGTCATACATGAGACCAAAGACACAAGTTATTCACGCAGGAATTTTTGGGGATGAGTTCACAGGCAGTGTGTCTGTGCCGATTTATCAGACAAGTACTTATAAACAAGAAGCAGTAGGCAAAACGAAAGGTTATGATTATTCGCGTTCAGGCAATCCGACGCGTCACGCACTTGAAGTGTTGATCCAAGAGCTTGAACATGGAAAAGCGGGATTTGCGTTTGGATCCGGTATGGCCGCTATTTCTTCGGTTCTCATGCTGCTTAATAGCGGCGATCACTTGGTCATTACTGATGATGTCTATGGCGGAACGTTCCGCGTTATTGATAAAGTGTTTAAACGGTTGGGCATTTCTGCGACCTTTGTCGATACAAGTGCTCCGGAAAACATTGAAAAGGCGATCACTGCCAAGACAAAAGCGCTTTATCTGGAAACACCGACAAATCCTTTGCTGAAAGTGACGGACATTCGTGAAGCATCTAAAATCGCGCATCAGCATGGACTGTTGTTGATTGTTGACAACACATTTGCAACACCATACTGGCAGCATCCGCTCGACTTAGGCGCGGACATTGTTCTCCATAGCGCGACCAAATATATTGGCGGACACAGTGACGTAGTGGCGGGACTTGTCGCCGTTGCTTCTAATGAGTTAGCTGAACGGCTCTATTTTGTTCAAAATTCAGTTGGCGCGGTGCCAGGTCCCCAAGATGCTTGGCTTCTCGTCCGCGGAATCAAAACACTCGGCCTGCGTATGGAGCAGGTCGAGAAGAACGCAAATCAGATCGCAAAATTTCTCGAGGCACATCCAAAAGTGAAGAAGGTTTATTATCCGGGGCTTGAGAGTCATCCTGGGCACAATCTTGCCGCAAAGCAGGCATCAGGGTTCGGCGGCATGATCTCTTTTGATGTTGGAGATGAGAAGACTGTGAATCAAATCCTTTCAAAGACTCATTTTTTCACACTTGCTGAGAGCCTTGGCGCTGTAGAGAGTTTGATTTCGGTTCCGGCGAAGATGACGCACGCATCAATTCCAAAGCCTCGTAGAGATGAACTGGGTATTACTGATGGTCTCATTCGCTTGTCCGTCGGCATTGAAGACGCGGAGGACTTAATTGAAGACTTGGAACAAGCATTAAGTTGATTTAATACGGTTTGTCGATTAAGATGTGGAATCAATCTGAGTTTCATTTTGTCAGAAACTACCTGATCTTCTCTTATTCATCTCGTGTTATAGTAATCAAGTGACGGAGGGATGGACTTGGAAGAACAACAAAAAATGATTCTAGATAAAATCATCGACTACCAAAGAATCGGCATGTTATGCCTGTTTATCAGCTCGTTTCTCTATAGCGGCACTTTGATTCCTAAATACGCCGAGGTTCAATGGAAGCTTGGGATTCTATCCGCATCCAGCCTCATATTCCTAATCTTTTCATTCTTTTTATACTGGAGAACATCGAAACTGAAGGAAAAACTATGATAGATGCACGACAAACCGTCGAACGATCGATTAAGATCGTTTGGCGGTTTTTTTTTTTTTTTTTGAAAGAAAAAATGCACGAAAACTAGGGATCAATGCACAAAAACCAGAGAGTCCATGCATAAATAAGATCTCGAGCAGAGTCCATGCATGAAAGCTTAATCTCAATGCACGAAAATTACCCGAGTGCCGCACCAATTCCCGATAGGGAACCAATTTCCAGGGATTGTTTTGGGTTTTTCCCAGATTAAATGATTATTTTCCTGGATTAATCCCTAACTAGCCGGGATAAAGTCTGAGTTTTGTGCCGATTCTTGGATAAGCCGCCATTTCTCCGGAATTTTGGGTTTTTCCCAGATTAAATGAACAATTTCCCGGATTAATTTCCAATAACCTTCGTTTTGCATAGTTCGTCCTTACTGCGCACGAAGCCCATTAAATTAGAACCGATCAGGTATATTTGCCTGATTTTTCTTCTTCTCAGACTGAGAAAAATTCAGACTTCGGCAGGAGGCAGAAACCATCCAACAGCCCGTCGAAACAGATTAAGGTGGAATGTAAAATGACGGTATACAAGATGAATAATACGTAGGAGGCATACAAAAATGATCTGTTTCCATATTCAAAAACTGACCGTAACCCTACAGTGGAAGCCTAGATACATTGATCGCGCGTCGAGAGTGAGACGCAACCAACTTATAAAAAAAGCTCATGAAACAATCTTGGATCGGCAATGCGAGCATTCGCTCTTCCTTTAATTGTTTCTTTTTTTGCTCAACAGAAAAATGCCAATATCTTTGACCGATCGATTTAGAATTGACACATTTTCCCTTCCGAAGTTATTGTTATTATCGAAAAACAATGATATATTTTGATAGTACTAAATATTTATTATTATTTCGAAAATGTTACATAATTTTGAAAAATTATCTTCAAGAAAGGTTATCCATCTAGAAATGGGGGGAGAATTTATTGACGAAAAGAAAAAACAAAGTGATCATCAGTGTTCTGGCAATTGTTGTTTTAATTCTTAGTTCGCTGACAGGATGTGGTGGCGGAAATAAAAAGAGTGAAAGTAGCAATTATCTGAATGTCGCTTTTGGACAAGACCCGGGGACAGCTGATGTCCAGAAAACGACGGATGACTACGCGATTCCGTTAAATATTTTTGATCGATTAGTAGAGACAAAAACGGTTGATGGAAAACCGACCCAGGTGCCGGGTCTAGCGAAGAGTTGGGACGTTTCATCAAACGGATTGGTGTATACTTTTCATCTGAGAAAAGGTGTCAAATTTTCAAACGGTGCAACATTCAAAGCAGATGATGTACTCTTTACTTTTGATCGTATGCTCAACCCGAAAACAAAAGCATTAAATACCGATTTTTTAAACATGATCAAAGGCGCGACTGCTCGCCTTGATGGTAAAGCATCAAGTGTTAGTGGCTTAAAAATTATTGATGACAATACGATCCAAATTACTTTAGAAAAGCCTTTTGCGCCGTTTATCGCAAATTTAGCGACACCGGCAGGATCGATTTATAACAGAAAAGCGACAACTGCTGCAGGAGACAAATTTGGTGTTGAACCATCTAAAACAGTTGGAACCGGTCCTTTTAAACTTAAATCATGGAAAGTTAACGACAAGATTTTGCTCGTCGCAAACAAAAGTTATTTTGGTGGGAAACCGACTTTGGACGGTGTGAATTTTAACGTTGTTTCTGATGCGGATACGAAAAGAATGCTCTTTGAAACGGGTAAGTTGGACGTTTTTGATTTGGATGATGCTCCTTCTCAAATTGCTTACTTTGAACAGAACAGTAAATGGAAGAAAAATGTGGTCAGTGGGCAAAGAGTAGGTGTCTATTACTACGCATTGAATGAAAACATTAAGCCATTCGATAATGTGAAGGTGCGTAAGGCATTCCAACTGGCGATTGATCGGAAATCATTGGTAGACAAGCTTTATAACGGCAAAGGCAAAGTCGCAGGCGGTATTCTTCCTGAAGGTTTGATTGGCTATAATGCAGATCTTCCGGAAATGAAATACGATCCTGATCAAGCAAAGGCTCTATTGAAAGAAGCGGGCTATGCTAAGGGATTCGATATGACAATCGCTCAAGTTACTGACAGCCCATCAACATTAAAACTAAACGAGGCTGTGCAGGCGATGCTGAAAGATGTAGGTATTCGGGTGAAAATAAAGCAAATGGACGAAGCAAGTTACTTCGGCACTCGTGGTGAAGGAAAACTACCTGCTTATGAATCCGATTGGTCTGCAGATTATAATGATCCGGACAATTTTATCTACACATTCTTCTCGGAAAAGAATACCGGAGCACGCTCATTTAATTACAAGAACAAGGATGTTTTCAAAAAGCTTGATCAAGCACGTGAAATGACCGATCAGTCAAAACGGCTCGCTCTCTATCAAGATGTTGAGAAAACAATTGTTCAGGATGACGCTGCTTTTGTGCCGCTGTTCTCTTTGGAGCACCTCTTTGTGGTACAACCGAAAGTGAAGAACTTTAAAGTTTCTTGGAATGGTTGGAGCAACATGCCTTATAACGGAATCACACTGAGCAAATAAAATTAAAACGAACATGTATCGAAGCAAATACTGTGCGCTGGCCGGTATTTGTTTTTATATTCTTAGTTTTAGAGGAGCGGTTTTATGAAGAGATATATTCTCAAAAAGCTGATTGTTTCAGTTCCGGTGATTATTGGGGTCGCTTTAATCACGTTCCTTCTTCTCAATGTGGTTCCGGGAGATCCAATTACATTAATGATGAAGGAACATATCAATCCAGATGTAGTCAAAAGGGTCAGCGCTGAAATGCATCTTAACGATCCGGCGTATTTCCGTTTTATTCACTTTTTATGGAATGCCTTGCGCGGAGACTTTGGTATTTCATATAAGTTAAATCGACCTGTTTCAGAGCTTTTATTAGAGGCTTTTCCGAATACGTTAGCCCTTGCTGTTGCGGCAGCGGTGGTGTCGTGGATTATCGGTATTCCGGCTGGCATTCTGTCCGCAATCAAACGTTATTCTTTTCTGGATAACTTTTTCATGGGTTTTTCTCTGTTAGGGGTGTCTATGCCGGTTTTTTGGACTGGACTTTTGTTTCAGTATATTTTTTCCTTAAAACTTGGCTTTTTTCCAATCTCCGGGTTCGATGGTCCGGAATATCTGATTATGCCTGCTATCGTGCTTGGATGGAGTTCTGCTGGAACAATTGCCAGACTGACGCGTTCTAATCTGTTGGATGTTATGCGGAATGATTATATAAGAACAGCTCGATCAAAAGGGATAAAAGAACTTAAAGTGGTAACCAATCATGCGTTAAAGAACTCCCTGCTTCCAGTCGTGACGGTGATGGCGCTTCAGGTTTCAGGTTTGCTATCGGGAGCTGTCATTACTGAGAGCATTTTTGGAATTCCAGGAATCGGGCGCGTGGCTGTGGACGCCATTCAAAATAGAGATATGCCTCTTTTGCAAGGGTCGGTTATTCTGACAACCATCCTCGTCGTTGTCGGAAATCTTGTTGCAGATATTTTGTACTCTTATTTAGACCCACGCATCAAGTACAACAAGAAGGAGGCTTAATATGAGTGCCAATGTAAACGGTGTGGTCACCGAAGAATGGACCGATCAAGATTACGAGGTGGAAATGGGAAACGGATGGAAAGAGCTAGGGTTAAATTTCGTACAAAATAAAATGGCTGTCATAGGCGGAGTTATTATTATTCTTGTGATTGCGACTGCATTGTTCGCGCCCTTTATCGCGCCGTATGATCCCTATAAAGTAAATTTGAAATTGCAGTTTCAGGAACCAAGTGCCCAATTTCTATTAGGAACAGATATGTATGGCAGAGATGTCCTATCGCGAATTATTTACGGATCCAGGATATCACTCCTGATCGGTCTTGTTCCCACATTAATCTCCATGGTCATTGGAGCAATAATTGGAATGATCGCCGGATATTACCGTGGGAAAATAGATTTTATTTTAATGTCGATTTCCGACATGGTCCTATCTTTTCCATCACTGCTGCTGGCGATGGTCGTAATGTATACGTTAGGCGCGAGCTTAATCAATATTTTTATTGCGCTCAGTGTAATCGGCTGGGCACAAACCTCTCGTGTGGTTAGAGCACAGACCATGTCGCTGAAGAACAAAGAATTTGTTGAAGCATCGAGGGCTATTGGAGTGCGAGACATCGTTATCATGTTTCGCCATATCCTGCCTAATTGTATTTCGCAATTGATCGTTCTGTTTACGTTGAACATTCCGAGCTCTATTCTTTCTGAAGCGAGTTTAAGCTTTCTGGGTATTGGCGCGCAACCGCCTGCTTCAAGCTGGGGGCTGATGGTATCAAATGGAAAAGAATATTTATTTAACGCCCCTTGGGTGACGATTTCCCCGGGTATCGCCATTCTTATCGTTGTACTGGCGTTCAATTTCTTTGGGGATGGGTTGCGTGATGTTCTTGATCCGCATCTCAAGCATTGAGGCAGAGGGGAGAAAAAATATGGTTGACACGATACAGCCTTTACTGGAAATAAAACATTTGAAAACTCAATTTTTTACATCAAAAGGGATTGTTCCTGGGGCGGATGACGTCAGCCTCACGATTGATAAAGGGAAAATTGTTGGCGTGGTTGGGGAATCTGGTTGTGGCAAGAGTGTCACAGCTCTTTCAATCATGCAGCTGATTTCAGAACCGGGAAAGATTGTCGGAGGAGAAATTTTATTTGATGGTCGGGATCTTCTAAAAAGTTCCAAGCAACAGATGTATACAATTCGTGGCAACGAGATATCTATGATTTTTCAAGAGCCCATGACCTCATTGAATCCTGTGTACCCGGTTGGCAAGCAGGTTGCGGAGACTTTGCTGATACACAACAGCCATTTAAGCAAAGAGGCTGCGAAAAAGGCTGTGATCAACATGTTTGAACTTGTCGGTATCCCGGATGCCAAAAGACGTTTTCAGGTGTACCCGCATCAATTATCAGGAGGATTGCGCCAAAGGATCATGATTGCGATGGCGTTGATCTGTAAGCCGAAACTGTTGATCGCCGACGAACCGACGACCGCACTTGATGTGACGATTGAAGCGCAAATTCTGCAGCTATTAAAAGATTTACAAGAAGAAATTGATACATCAATTATGATCATTACACATAATCTAGGCGTTGTTGCAGAAGTTTGCGACGATGTCTATGTCATGTATGCCGGTAAGGTTGTTGAACATTCGGATGTCTTCGAACTTTTTGATCATCCGAAGCACCCGTATACGAAAGGACTCTTGAAATCCATGCCCCGTAGTGATGTCGATGAACAAAGAAGAAAGCTTTATAGTATTAAGGGAATGGTTCCAAATATGTTAAGACCGCCGCAGGGGTGTAGATTTCACCCGAGATGCAGTGAAGCTATGGATATATGCAAGAAAACTGAGCCAACTGTTGTGACGATTAATGAGCAGCATTGCGTCAGTTGCTGGAAGTACAACGAGCGATAGGCGGTGGCAGAATGAATGACATATTAGTGAAAGTGGAAAATATAAAAAAATATTTTGCTTTAGATTCAGGCGTTATGGGGGATAAAGGCGAAGTTGTCCATGCTGTGGATGATGTGAGTTTAGAGATTAAAGAGAATGAAACATTAGCGCTTGTTGGAGAGTCCGGATGCGGTAAAAGTACGCTTGGACGATTATTAATTCGTCTTCTGGATCCTTCTTCCGGCCATATTTATTATAAAGGTGAAGATATTTCACAATACAGTAATAGAAAAATGAGAAAGACAAGAAAAGAAATGCAAATCATTTTTCAAGATCCATTTGCTTCCTTGAATCCGAGAATGCGGATTATTGACATCATTGCCGAACCATTGACGACGCATATCCGCATGAGTCAGAAAGAGAAGAAACAACGGGTCAGTGAATTGATGAAACTGGTTGGGTTACGATCAGAATACATGATGAGATATCCTCATATGTTCAGTGGCGGGCAGAGACAAAGAATCGGTATTGCTCGTGCGATCGCCCTAAATCCAAAGTTCATTGTGTGCGATGAGCCGGTCTCCGCTTTGGATGTTTCCATTCAGTCGCAAGTCATTAACTTGCTTCAGGATTTGCAGGAACAGAAGGACCTGACTTATCTTTTCATTTCTCATGATCTTAATATTGTGAGCCATATATCTGATCGTGTTTGTGTGATGTTCCTTGGAAAAGTTATGGAAATAGGGGATACTCATGAGGTGTATGAACATCCGTTGCATCCATATACTAAATTTCTACTTGCTGCATCTCCGGTACCGGATCCACATCTCCGAAATCAAAAAAAATTGGTGTTGAAAGGTGAAATTCCTAGTCCAATTCATGTGCCTTCCGGGTGCAGATTTCATACAAGATGTCCGTTTGCACGTGAGATTTGCAAGGAAAAGGAACCGCCGCTCGTCACTCGTGAGGGACGAAGTATCAGTTGTCATTTTCCTCTTGAATAAATGGAACAGCGAAATCCAAAAGCAGTAAAACAAGACGCATAGGTCTTGCTTTACTGCTTTTTAGAGTTGGTTCGATCAATCTGAATTTTTTATTTCAAATTGAATGTAATTTTTCGGCTCGGTATATTCATACAGGTCAACGCTAGAGATTCGCGAGAAAGGACTTCCTTTTTTTATCGTTTTCACAAATTGTTGAATATCTGATTTTTCGCCTTCAGCAGCAATTTCGACACTGCCATCGTCACGATTGCGTACCCATCCGGAAATGCGATATACATTTGCTGTTTGCCAAGTGAAATAGCGGAATCCAACAGCTTGTACTCTCCCCTTAACCATTAGGTGAACACTTTTAATTTCTTCCGGCTCTCCCATCAGGTTCAAACCTCTATTTTTGTGCGATTCGTCCATAGTGATTCCTCGATTCTCATACTTATTCTGAATCTTTATTATTAATGGTACCATTTAATCAGATGACAGGGTATGAGAATGCTTATCTATTGTTGATTTTATTACGATTAGTGATTAGGTTTTCGATAGATTTCATGAAACAGCTTCATCAGCGCACGTTTTTCAATCCGTGAGACATAGCTTCTGGAAATCGATAGCTTTTTCGCGATTTCCCGTTGAGTCAACTCATCTTGATTGTCTAGTCCAAATCGATCGATGATTACTTCACGTTCGCGTGGATCAAGAATATGCAAGGCACCATAAATTTTTTTTGTTTCAAGTGTTAGAGATATCTCATCGACAATGTCCTTATTCGTGGATTTCAGAATATCAATGAGCGAAATGGTGTTGCCTTCCTTGTCTTGCCCAATCGGATCATTTAATGAAACGTCTTTCCTTGATTTCTTTAGTCCACGCAAATGCATTAAGATTTCGTTCTCGATACAACGCGCAGCGTAAGTCGCGAGTTTCGTTCCTTTCCCTGTTGAATAGCTGTTGATGGCCTTGATAAGTCCAATGGAACCAATGGATATCAGGTCATCCGTATCTTCTTTTGTGTTGTCAAACTTCTTCACAATATGAGCGACAAGCCGCAAGTTGTGTTCAATGAGCTTATTGCGGGCATCTTCATCGCCTTCAGCCATAAGCTGTAAACACTTGGCTTCCTCATCCTCTGACAAGGGCTGGGGAAAAGCGTTGTTTTTCACATAAGATACAAGCAGCCACACATTTTTGAACAAATAGGCGAGTCCACCGACAATTGACAGCATGAGCGTTCACTCCTTTGGGAGATCTATTTTCCTTCGCTGTCTTTTAGTTTATGGGCACTCGCCCTGTCCTGTGCCTGTCCTGCTTGAAAAGAATCACTTGGTCCTAATGTTCTATTTTGTCAACGAGTTATTTGGAGTTTGACTGATCATTGAATGTTAGCTTGTCTGCTGCATTTGATTCCGCAAGCTTCGACGTTCCATTTCTGCTTCAATCAATTTAATAAAATCCTCACATAAATGGTATTCTTTAGCTTTTGTATAGGATTCAATGAGTAGATCGTCTGAAAGAATGTCCATTGTCAACCGTTACCGGTTTTTCATCTCCTTTTATAGAATTAATAATCACTACGTATCTTTGCACAAATCATAGATATATATTGAAAAAGTGGTGCAATCAATAGGAGATCTTAGAATTTGCTTGATGATTAACGAGTTGTTTATTCAGTACAATTGTCAACCGTTTCCATGTTGTTATTGTGATCAAATCTACAAATTAAATTGCATAAATACACTTTACCATGTTCCGTGTTTCGGAACAATTCGATATTTATCCACAATGGAGGTGGATAAACTGTGCGCTTTATGTGGGTAACTTGACGAAAATAGTGAAGTCTATTGGATGGTGATGTGGACAAATTTATCCACAAAAATTATGCTGTCAACTTTTGTCGAAATATTTAGGAACTGGATGGTCAATGTCGCACATAGAATAGTCGGTTTATGTTTTTTACACGGGGTCAATAGATTTTTTTGAATCGTTGTCTGATAAAAATGATTTAGGACTTGGTAAAATCGTCAACATGTGGGAAAATGAGAACAGAATATGAGGTGGAGAATTCAGTGTTGAGAAAATTTTTACCTGAGGAACATGTAGAAAGTATTCTAGATATTCAACCGGATAAACTGAAGCAGCGAGGAATAAAAGCGCTGGTCACAGATCTGGACAATACACTTATCGCTTGGAATGAAAAGGAGATAACACCGGAACTGATCGGCTGGTTCTCTTCTCTGGAAGAGGCGGGAATCTCGGTTATGGTTCTGTCGAACAATAGTGAGAAAAGGGTCAAGCTGTTTTCGCATTCCGCCGGTGTTTCCTACATTTATCGAGCGCGAAAACCGCTGCCTTTTGCCTTTAAACGCGCGATGCGAATCATGAAGGTGAGAAAAGACGAAATGGTGGTCGTCGGCGATCAATTGCTGACTGATGTGTGGGGAGCCAATCAAGTCGGCGCTCACACAATTTTAGTAACACCTATTGCCTCTACTGATGGTTGGGCGACCAAAGTTAACCGTCATTTGGAACGTTTTATCCTTTCTCAGATGAGGCGCAAAGGATGGCTGAAATGGGAGGAATAATGCATGGATGAACTTTATTGCGCCGGTTGCGGCGTAAAGATTCAGACCAACGATCCAAATGCACTTGGTTATGCCCCGACAAGCGCGTTGCAGCATGATCCTGTGGTTTGCCAACGCTGTTTTCGTTTGGCACATTATAATGAAATTCAAGATGTCTCACTGACCGGAGATGATTTTCTGAACATGCTTTCTCGGATCTCCGAGAAGGATGCTTTGGTCGTTTATTTGGTTGATCTGTTCGATATTGCCGGAAGCTGGGTTCCCGGTCTGCAGCGTTTTGTCGGTAATAATCCGGTGCTTCTTGTTGGAAATAAACAGGACCTGTTTCCAAAATCGACGAATCCGAACAAATTGATCAGCTGGATGCGTCGTTCTGCGCATGAGCAAGGGTTAAAACCGGTGGATGTTGTATTAATGAGTGCGGCTAAAAATCACGGCCTTGATGATGTGGCATCTTGTATTGATTACTATCGCAAAGGCCGCGATGTCTACGTTGTGGGCACGACAAATGTGGGAAAGTCGACCTTTATTAATCATCTGATTCAGCAGCTTGGCTCCGGAGATTCAGTGATTACGACATCAAAATTTCCTGGAACGACCTTGGATTTCATTGCGATTCCGCTGGATGATGATCGTAATCTTTATGATACGCCCGGGGTTGTTAATGATCACCAGGTGGCACACTTTGTGGAAACGCGTGATTACAAAAAGATTATGCCTGGAAAAGAAGTTAAGCCGAAGGTTTTTCAGCTCAACGAAAACCAAACGTTATTTCTTGGCGGGCTTGCGCGAATTGACTATATCGGACCTGCAAAAAGATCTCTGATCGTGTATGCGGCGGGATCATTGCTTATTCATCGCACAAAGATGGAACAGGCGGATGATTTATATGAAAGGCAGCTTGGCCGGCTGCTTGCTCCGCCAAGTGAGGGGACGAGCCTTCCGGCAATGGTGCGTTATGATTTTCGTACCGATGAACCGGACTCGGATGTTGTTTTTTCCGGGCTGGGTTGGATCACAATCAAAGGAAAAGGGGCTAGGGTTTCTGCTTATGCACCGAAAGGAATAGGGGTTTCTCTACGTCCATCGATTATAAAGGGGTAACGACAAATGGAAGATAAGTATGGTCTTATTGGCGCGCCCATTGCGCACAGTCTGTCACCGGCCATGCATAATTTTTGGTTTGAAGAATATGGTATTTCGGGTGATTACCGGCTTTATCCGGTGGAAAAGTGTGACCTTGTCCAAGCAGTGTCGCGTATAAAAGAAGCAAGGGTAAAGGGATTTAATGTCACTTTTCCACACAAAACAGCTATTTTGTCATTACTTGACGAAGTTGATGAGGCTGCTGAAGTGATTGGAGCTGTAAATACTGTTGTTCAAACAGGTGGCAGACTGATTGGGTACAATACGGATGGTATTGGTTTTCTTAAGGGGTTACAAAGGAATTTTCCCAGTTTTATCAATAAAAGGCCATCCATTCTAGTGATTGGAGCAGGTGGAGCCGCGCGATCTGTAGCGTTGACGTTAGCACGAGCGATGGGGGCGCGCGTCGATATTTGCAATCGGACTTGTTCAAAAGCGGTGGCGTTGAGTGCGGCTTGCGGTGCGTACAGCGATTCTGATGCTTTAAAATTCGATCAGGCCGAACGGCAATTGGATCGGTATCAGGTTGTCATTAATACAACATCAATTGGTTTAAATCCAGATGCAGATCATTCGGTTATTCATTTAAACAGGGCGCTTCCCGGAACCCTCTTTGCGGATTTGATCTATAGTCCAAGAAGAACTGCGTTTCTGCGAGAAGCCGAGCGGCTCGGTCATCCTGTAATGAATGGTCTATCGATGCTGGTTTATCAGGGGGCGCTTGCTTTCCAGAAATGGACGGGAGTATTTCCTGAAACTGTAAAAATGGAGAACCACCTTATTAAAATGTATTTGATGAGTTAATTATGGAGGAGTTAAAGAACGTATGCTGAGCAATAATCAAAGAAAATATTTAAAAAAATTGGCGCACCCGCTCAGACCGGTTTTTCAAGTTGGCAAAACCGGTGTACATGATCAATTTATTAATGAGATTGATCATGTGCTCGAGAAACGTGAGCTAATCAAGGTGCAGTTTTTACAAAATACATTCGAAGATCCGTTTGATGCAAGCACGGAAATTAGTGAACGCACAGGTTCGGAGCTTATTCAGGTGATCGGTCATACCGCTGTTTTATATAGACGTTCCAAAGAGCATATGCGGATTGAAGTTCCGAAAAAGTAGGCATACCCATGATAAATAAGAGAATTGGCGTTTTCGGAGGCACGTTTGATCCGCCACATCTGATGCATCTGCTGATTGCAGAGGAGGCTCTTGAAGCGTGTGAACTTGATCAAGTTTGGTTCCTACCGAGCTACCAACCGCCGCACGTACAAGGGAAAACGGCTCGCGCAAGCGCCGAACAACGCGCGGATATGGTACATCTGGCGATTAAAGAGAATGAACGATTTGCTGTTTGCCGAGCGGAAATTGAGCGTAAGGGCAAGTCCTATACTGTGGATACTTTTCGCGAGTTGACTGAAAAATATCCGAATTATCATTTTTACTTTATTCTTGGCGCGGACATGGTTGATGACCTCCCAACATGGCATCAGGTAGTTGAGTTAAGCAAATTGACATCATTCATCGCATTCAAACGGCCGGGCTATCCGGAGACGCATCCCGACTTCGCCGATGTGCGCTACATTGATATGCCAAAGGTGGATTTATCCTCGAGCTTTTTGCGTAGGAGATTGAGACAGGGTCGGTCATGCCGTTACTTTTTGAATGACGCGGTCATAAACTACATAAAGGAGCGAGGGCTTTATGAAGATTGATGAAGCACAGCGAGCAATTAAGGACATTTTACCTGAAAAACGGTATGTACATTCCGTTGGTGTTTCAGAAACAGCGGGAAAACTTGCGAAAAAATATGGCGCAGATGAAAGAAAGGCCAGGCTCGCCGGAATGCTGCATGATATTGTCAAATATTTCTCAGATGATGAATTAAAGGCAATGATTTTGAGCAAACCAGGGACGTGGAGTGACTGCCTAGAGTATTCAGATAAATTGTGGCATGCTCCTGCCGGGGCGGTTTATGTTGAAAAAACGTATGGTATCGCTGATTTGGATATTCTAAATCCAATGATTTATCACACAACCGGACGCAAACAAATGACTCTTCTTGAAAAAATAATTTTTCTGGCCGATTATATAGAGCCAAGCCGTGATTTTCCTGGAGTTGATGAAGTCAGGGAAGCGGCTAAGCGGAATTTGGATACGGCTGTGTTGTTGGAATTACAGAAGACGATCACGCATCTTCTCTCCAAGCAACAAAGCGTCTATCCAAAGACGTTTGAAGCATATAATGATCTTGTACGAGAACAAAAAAACAAGAAAATCGATGAGGTGACTGAATGAACAGCGAAGAATGGGTCAAATATCTTGCGGAGACCGCAGACGACAAAAAAGCTCAAGATCTTGTCATGCTAAAAATGCAAGGTATTTCAATTATTGCCGATTACTTTATCATTTGCCATGGTGATTCTGGAAAACAAGTACAGGCCATCTCCATGGCGCTCCGGAAAGCAGCGGAGGAGAAAGGGCTGACGATTCATCGGATGGAAGGATATGATCAGGCGCGCTGGGTTCTGATTGATTTTGGGGATGTCGTTGCCCATGTCTTTCATAAGGATGAACGTGATTATTATCAATTGGAAAAGTTATGGGGAGACGCCCCATTATATACGTTAGAAAAAAAACCTATGTAATATGTAAAGCGAGTAATTTGTGGAGATGACTGTTCATTCTCCACATTTTTTTACTTAATTATGAAGAGATTGGATGTTACGTGTAAACGCGGAGGTGTAGACTTGAAAGCGATAATGCTCGGTGTGTTAGCAGCGTTTTTCTTTGCCGCGGCTTTTATCTTTAATCATTCGATGGAATTATCCGGCGGCAGTTGGGTCTGGAGCGGCACATTGCGTTATTTTTTTATGCTGCCTTTCCTTGCTTTAATTGTTATTATGCGTGGAAATTTTCTGGATCTATTGCGTGAGATGAGGTCCAATTGGCCGCGCTGGGTGTTATGGAGCTCTGTCGGTTTTGGATTATTCTATGCGCCGCTCTGTTATTCAGCTAGTTTCGCGCCTGGTTGGCTGATCGCGGGTACATGGCAGTTCACAATTATTGCCGGTTCATTACTGTCACCGCTCTTTTATGAGACAACGCACACTGTAAATGGCGTGGTGCGGATAAGAGGCCGTATCCCTGTAAAAGGTCTTATGTTCTCATTGATCATCTTGATCGGCATCGCACTCCTTCAGGTGGAGCAGGCAAGCAGTCTTTCTCTTAGCTATGCACTACTTGCGGTTGCTCCGGTTGTGTTTGCGGCTTTTGCTTATCCGCTCGGCAATAGAAAAATGATGGACGTATGCGGCGATCGTTTGGATACATATCAACGTGTGTTCGGAATGACACTGGCGAGTATGCCTTTCTGGCTTATTCTTGCGGTGTTCGGCATTTTTACAGCGGGAATGCCAAGCCGAACTCAGGTGGTTCAGTCGTTTATTGTTGCGATTAGTTCCGGGGTTATTGCGACCATTCTGTTCTTTTCGGCGACAGACCAAGTGAGGGGCAATATGCAGAAGTTGGCGACCGTTGAAGCGACGCAATCAATGGAAGTCTTGTTTACAGTGTTAGGGGAACTTGTCCTTTTGTCCACTCCGTTACCTTCGCTTCTTTCTTGGACAGGCATGCTGATCATCATGGTAGGCATGATTCTACACAGCTTCCGATCACATGGTGCAGCCCCAACGATAACTACCAAGCTATGTGACAATAAAAAAGAAATGATCCTGACTGATGTTTCCACTAAGGAATAATCGTTCGGGTCATTTTTTTAATTTGATTAGAAGGGATTCACGTTGATTTGTCGAAATAGTAAAAGATCCCGTTTTAGACTTCTTCTTGATTAAAGGCAGCGTTCACTGCCTGTCGATCTTCGGCAAACTTTTGCTGTGTCGCCGAGAAGAGCTTTTCAAAGTCTTCGTTATATCCCTGTTCCAAGATATCTAAACCAACCCCTGTTACACCGCCCTTGACTGTCACTTTCTTTTGCAATTCTTCGAGCGTGTAAATCTGCTCCGCAAACAGCTTGCCCAAGCCCTCGACCATCTCAGTTGTTAACT
This sequence comes from Sporolactobacillus nakayamae, assembly GCF_900113325.1. Taxonomy (GTDB): domain Bacteria; phylum Bacillota; class Bacilli; order Bacillales; family Sporolactobacillaceae; genus Sporolactobacillus; species Sporolactobacillus nakayamae. Next base: position 125,820 of record NZ_FOOY01000004.1, read on the forward strand.
GTGTTGCTTGTTTTTTTGAGAGCGATGTTGTATTCACCGCGCCGTCAATCATTTTTCGCAACAGAAAAGAGATAAATGCGGGACCGCAGCTGGAGAGGTCTGAAGCCACGCGGACATTTTCCTCATCGATCTCGATCGGATGAGAAAACTGGGAGAGAATCGCCCATAGTTTGCTTTTCTGAATATCGGTCATACTTGTTCCGAATGTGACGAGCGTGCTGCCTGAAAGGCCTTGGTTGACAATGCTCGGAATCACCCGTGCGACCTGGCAAGGAATCAGCTGCTCGAGCTGACTCACGGAAACTGGACTTGTTATGGAGATCGCAATCTGTCCGGGATGCCATGCGCCGCGTAGCGATTGGAGCAAGGAGTAGAATTGGCCGGGTTTGACGCAAAGAAAGACAATATCTGCGTGCCGGAGGATATCAACCGGCGATTCATAAACAGACAACCGGTGATGCTTCTTCGCCAGGTCCAATGCTTTTTTCTTTGTTCTGTTCATTACAGAAATAAACCGTGGCTTTACTGCCTTGCTTTTTACCAATGCGTCGACAAGCAGCGCGCCCATATTTCCGGTCCCAATCACACCGATTCTCATGATTTTCCACCTCAATCTCGCTTCAGTATCCTTTTTGAACCTATGTCACAAACTTATGGATTATGTCTGACAATACCTGACTTCACTAATTATGCAAGAGGAGGCAATGGTTTGAGAGAGCGCTTGAATAAATTTAGAGTATGGGTGATTATCGGCGTAGTCGCGGCCCTTCTCATCTTTTGGCTGCTTTATCAGCATCAAAACAATCTCAAGCGATCAGCGGAAGTGCGGAAAACCGATCAGCTCTTTTCGAAGCAACAGAAAAGTAACGGTATATCCGAAAGCCCAATCAGCAAGCAAAATAGTTTACCTTCAGAACTTGTTATCGATGTAAAAGGGGCCGTACGAAATCCGGGCATTTATCATGCGCAAGCATCTGACCGTGTCATTGATGGTATTAAGCAGGCTGGCGGTTTCAGCAAAAAAGCGGATCGCGACAAAATCAATCTGGCCCAGAAATTGGCCGATGAGATGGTAATTTATGTGCCGGAGAAAGGTGAAGAGATGCAGGTGTCTGCCGGCGGGGCACCGGGAGCGGTGTCTGGGCAGCAGGGGAGCACAGAGATGGTGAATGTAAATACGGCGGATGAACAAGCGATGCAGAATCTGCCCGGAATCGGTCCTGCAAAAGCGAAGGCGATTATTCAGTATCGAGATGAGCATGGACCTTTCAATAGCCTGGATGAGTTGACAGATGTTTCAGGAATTGGTGAGAAGTCTTTGGAGAAGATGAAACCAAATATGTCACTCCAGTAAGCGCACAACTGATAATAGAAATGAAAATAAGAGGCGGATTCTGATACAATAGGGACAGGTTGCTAAATCGGGAGGCTGTTAGATCATGGAAAGACTATCTTGGGATCAATATTTTATGGCGCAGAGTCATTTGCTCGCGTCTCGAAGTACATGTACAAGGCTGGTTGTCGGCGCAACCATCGTCCGCGAGAAGCGCATTATTGCCGGCGGGTACAATGGCTCAATCGCCGGCGGACCACATTGTACGGATGAAGGCTGCTATATGATCGACGGACATTGCGTGCGCACCATTCATGCGGAGATGAACGCGATTCTCCAATGCGCAAAGTTCGGAGAGCCGACAGAAGGTGCGGAAATTTACGTCACTCATTATCCATGCTTGCAGTGCTGTAAGGCAATCATTCAAGCGGGGATCAAAGGTGTCTATTTTGCTAAGGATTACAAAAATCACCCGTACGCCAGTGAGCTCTACAAAGCGGCACATGTGACTGTAAAAAAGGTTCCATTTGATGATCTGATTAAACTAAAGCTCGCGGGAGTACAAGAAACTAAATGAAGGAGGGGTTTTCATGTGAACGATCGTATTGATTATCAACTAATCCTCTTCAGAACGGCTCAATATGCCTTTTGCCGGTAAGTGGCACCTAGTCGCCCTTTGCAGCTGCTTATCAGCTTGGGGCCTTTTAGACGGCGATTCGTTTGTTCCGCTCGTGCTGCTTGTCGCTTACGGGCTATTCCTTGTATCGAAACGCAAATTTCGGCTGCTTACAATTCTTTTTCTTGTTTTTTTGGTCGTAAAAATTGATCTCACATTTTTTCAAGAAAATGAATCAATCTTATCCGGAAAAGAACAAACATTAAGCGGTCGGATTGCCGATCTTCCTCATTTTGACGGCGATCTGCTTCGCTTTCGAATGAAGACAGAACAGGGCGAACTGGTGCAAGTTGATTTGCATTTGCAAACGGAAGATCAGAAGAATACGTTAATTCGTGAACTGAAAACCGGCATGGTTTGCCGCGTGATCGGGAAACTTGAGAAACCGGAGCTGCCTGGTAATTTTCACGCGTTTAATCAGCGCTTGTATTTAGAACGACATCATATTTATTGGCAAATGAAGACGAGCCAATTACCTGCCTATTCCAAGTCTTCACTGACACTTGCCGATCTGCTTCGCCTCGTTCGACAAAATCAGATTACGTTTATTTCCGAAAACTTCACACCTTCTTCTTCGGAAATGATGAACGCTTTGCTGTTTGGGTCGGATGATCAAATGGAAGAAGGGCTTACGTCAGCATACAGGATGTTCGGTTTGGTACATCTGCTCGTTGTTTCCGGCATGCATGTCGCCGTTGTGTTCGGCACTTTGTTCTATATGCTCAGGCGCGTTGGGATGGTTCGGGAACACGCATCGCTTCTGTTACTTGCATTGATTCCAGCCTATGTCGTACTTACCGGTGCTGAGCCGTCCATCGTGCGTTCCGGAATTACAGCCAGTTGCGTGCTCATTTTTACACTGATGAAAAAGCGGAATATTCCGGTTTCGGATCCAATCAGTATTGCTTGTCTTCTGATGGTCGTTTATGATCCGAACGTTGTGTTTGATTTGGGCTTTCAGCTTTCATTCGTTGTAACCTTTGTTGTCCTTATTGCCGGCCCAACAGTAGTTAAATCTTATCGATCCCCGGTTATGCGAATGATCATCCTCTCAGTAATTTGCGAACTTGCAACGTTCCCAATCATTGTCTCAAGTTTCTTTCAGCTTTCACTCGCAGGTATTGTTCTCAGTGTTTTCTTCGTTCCATTTATCACCTTCATAATATTTCCACTATGCACTGCTGCGTATTTCTGCAGTTTGACATTTATTGGCCTTTCCGGTTTTTTCTCTTACGTTCTGGATATTTTGTTATCTGTTCCTCATCGTATTCTGCTCTACCTTGCGCAGCATCCGCCGTTTCAACTGAATTATGGAGCCTTAACCGGATGGCAAACAAGTCTTTCTGTCTTTTTTATTGTCGCTTCATTGCTTTTCTGGGAACACTTCCGGAATAAAAAAGCGATTTTGGTATTGCTGGTTCCCTTTGGTCTGATTTTTATGAGTGTGTCACTTGCTGATCTTCTCGATGATCGCGGTACGGTGACGTTTCTGAACGTCGGTCAAGGTGACAGCATCTTGATTCAGCTCCCTAACAAACAAGGCGCGGTGCTGATTGACACCGGAGGGACGATTTCGTTTGGTCGTGAAAAGTGGAGGGAACGGAAAAAACCATTTGAAGTCGGGAGAGATGTGGTGCTTCACGAATTGTCGGCTTTGCGTATTAATGATCTCGACGCGCTTGTACTGACACATCGAGATTACGATCACGTCGGAGGTTTGAAAGGGATCGTAGGTAAAGTGCGGATTAATCAGCTGCTCGTGAGTCCGTATCATGATCCGGATGCAAACGATCAGGCGCTTTTCAGAAAAATGGTGCGTGACGGAACTGTGGTGAAACGTATTCATTCGGGAATGACGCTGAGGCTCGGAAAAGCAGAGTTTCATGTGCTTGCTCCGACTGCAAGATCGAAGGAGAGCAATGATAACTCCATCGTGCTGCATACGGAATTAGGCGGCAGACAGTGGCTGTTTACTGGTGATTTAAGCCAGAACGGTGAAAAAGCGCTGCTCGAACGCTATCCGGGAACAACTGCCGACGTGCTCAAGCTTGGCCATCATGGCAGCCGTACGTCAACATCGGAAGAATGGCTGAATCAGCTTCAACCCGCGATCGGGATTATTTCCTGTGGCAAAGGAAATCGTTATGGTCATCCACATCAAGAGGTTGTCCAATTGCTTGCCGCGCATCAAATAAGCAGCTTGCGCACCGATCAATTGGGGGCGATCCAATTTAAGTTTGACAATGAGCGAGTTATCGATTTTGAGCACCTCTATCACCCATAATTTCCATCATTTATAAAACGCAAAATAACAGTTGTCACCCATACTTTTTTAAGTCATAGGATAACATAGAGAGAGTAATGTATATCGTTTGACCAGCGATGTCCTAGGCTTCGCCGGTCGGCGTTCATATATAACAGGAAGCGGCGATAAGCCGCTTTCTTTTTTTTGCAAGACAAGATAGTATAGCGTTTTGCCTTGCCGGTACGACGGTAAGCGTCACAAGATTTGGTTGGGCGATTAGATAAGCGCCCAATCTCAGAAATAAACGGAGAAATTCCGCTTATTTAGAAAATGAATGAAAAAATTGCTTAAATAGACGGAGAAATTCCGCTTATCGCATCGAAAAACGTGAAAATGGAGATTTTTTCTGTGCATAAGCGGAAAAATTACCCTTGTTTATCTGTGAAACAAGCGCCATGATGCAAATAACCGGAAAATCTCCGCTTATTTTATTTCCGGCCACGTTACTTAATCAAGAATCAAAAGGATTCATGGAATAGAATAATACGTCTAAAAAATTTGATGAGTTCAACGGCATTTTATCAATAAGTCTGTTCGAGACGCGCGCGGCAAGCGAGCAGCTGAAGTGTCGCATAGGCACAAGATTCTCAAGCCGCATCCAGAGTGACCAATAATACCGGGGAATGCGGCTGGGTGTCTTGTCATTAGGGCGGCGGGACGGTAAAGTAGGTATAGGTACAGAGCGCGTAAGGCGCTTTGAAGAATTCGAGGTAAAGGATGAACACCACCAATGGCAGCACCTAAGTCAGCAAACTTATCGATAAGTAAACCGCTTGCGCCCATCTATCTGCTCTTCGGCACGCAGGATTTTCTCATCCAAATGATGAAAAAAAACATCACGAGTGAAGCGTTAAACGATGAAGAACGTGATTTTAATTTTTCCAAATACGATATGACGGAACTTCCGCTTGAGCATGCGATTGAAGATGCGGAAACGATTCCATTTTTCGGTGATAAGAAAGTTGTCATTATAGAAAATGCTTACTTTTTGACAGCTGAACGAACGAAGACGAAAATTGAGCAAAAAATTGACCGATTGGAACAATACATGGAACATCCGGCAGAGAGTGCTGTGCTCATTATAAATGCTCCTTACGAAAAGCTTGATCGACGTAAGAAAATTGTCAAAAAGCTTGAAAAATCGGCCGCTGTCTATGAATTATCACACCTTTCGGACACGACGCTTTTCACTATTCTTGAGAACGTTGCCGCCCAATATGGCACGCGATACACGAAGGAAGGCCATGAACAGCTGCTGGCAGCGATTGGTCCTCATCTTGGTCAACTTGCCAATGAGGTTGGAAAATGTGCTCTGTACTGCGATGCGGATCGCGCGATTGACGCGCAGGTGGTTGAAGAGATCGGTTCAAAATCGCTTGAGACGAATGTTTTTCTGCTTGTGAATCAGGTGATGCACAGAAAAACGGCGCAGGCACTGCAATTGCTTCATGAACTTGTTCGAATGAAAGAAGAACCACTGAAGCTGCTTGCACTTTTGGAACGTCAATTCCGGATCGTGTATCAAGCAGGATACTATCAGAAGGAAGGCTACACACAAAACAGCATTGCGAGCAAGATCGGTGTTCACCCCTATGCGGTTAAGTTGGCACTTGAGCAGACGCGCTTATTCAGCACTGCTTTGTTGCAAAATGCGTTGGAGAAATGTGCGCAAACGGATTATCAGATCAAGACCGGACAAGCGGACAAAGTGCTTGCACTTGAGCTTCTGATCGTTCAGATATCTGGAAAAGCAGCTTGACTATGAGAAAAAATGCAAAAAAAAGAGGCTCGCTTTGAGAAGCGAGCCATTTTTCATAATTAAGCGTTCAAACTATTCATTTTCTTGGACAGCCTTGATTTTTCATGTGCTGCTTTATTTTTATGGATTAATCCTTTAGTCACTGCTTTGTCGACTTTCTTCGTAGCAGTAAGAAAAGCATCCTTTGCGCCTTCAACATCATTTTCTTCAACCTTTACGTTGAATGATTTAATCGCTGTGCGCATTGCGGACCTGTATTGCACGTTGTGCTGACGGTTCGCTTCGCTCGTTTTCACACGTTTAATTGCTGATTTAATATTTGGCATTCGATTCACCTCCAAATCATGAATTCCCGGTCATCATACTAACTCTGCCGAAATAAAAACGTTCTTATATAAATAAACGATAGACCGAAAAGGCCTCTATTCCTATGAGCAGAGATTCATTCTGACAAACTGTATTGTATCAAAGGCTCCCGTCTTTTGCAATGAATGAATGAAAAAAGCGTAAATGAACATCCTTTTAACAGATATGAAGTTGCTATGGGCGTGCGGAAATTCCGTTCTTAGTGAAGAAGGTCAATTAACGAGGAGGACTTTGCATGAATAGAGATCTGGATTTAAAGCAATATGCGGTACGAACAGACCTGGCAATTGAGGCGAATGAAAGTCAGCCGACAATTCAGGGTGTTCATATTGAGGAGAAAATGGAATCCGGCATTAAAGTGACGTCAATGACTATCAATCAGCAAGCGGCCGAAGCGATGAACAAGAAGCCAGGAGCGTATCTTACCTTTGAAGCGAAGGAGCTGCGTACCGGTGACACTGATATCGAAGGAAAAACAGAAAAGGTGTTTGCTCATTATTTCTCTCAATTTCTCAAACAGTTGGATATTGCAGATGACGCGAGTTGTCTTATTGTCGGGTTGGGAAACTTAAAAGTGACGCCGGATGCACTTGGGCCGAGTGTGGTGGAGAATGTGCTTGTGACAAAGCATCTGTTTGACCTTCAGCCGGAGAATGTGCAGCCGGGTTATCGTCCGGTCAGCGCCATAACACCAGGAGTTATGGGAGTCACAGGTATTGAGACGAGTGATATCATTCTTGGCGTGATCGAGAAAACGAAACCGGATTTTCTTATTGCCGTTGACGCGCTGGCGGCACGCGCGATTGATCGTGTAAATACAACGATTCAGGTTGCCGACAGCGGTATTCATCCGGGATCGGGAATTGGAAACAATCGGAAAGAATTGAGCAAGCAAACATTGGGAATTCCAGTCATTGCTATTGGCGTGCCAACAGTTGTTGACGCGGTAACGATTACGAGTGACTCGCTTGACTTGCTGCTGCGCCATCTGGAGCGGGAAATGAAAGATACGAGGCCTTCCAAATCACTTGCTCCGTCATGGATGTCATTTGGGGAAAAGGTGGACTACAAAAAACTAAATTTGCCTAGCAAGGAGGATCGCGCAGCATTTCTCGGTATGGTCGGTACATTGAACGAGGTAGAAAAGGCGCAATTAATTCAAGAGGCGCTTGGAGCGAGCGGCACTCAGCTTATGGTCACACCTAAGGAAGTTGACTTTTTCATTGAAAAAATGGGCAATGTCATCGCTGAAGGCTTAAACGCAGCACTGCATCATCAGATCGACCAAGGGAATGTCGGTCATTTTACGCATTAAGTCATGAATATTCGTTTGCGCGCATAAAATGAAACTACGAACAAGGGACAAGCCTTGAATGAAAGGGAGCGACGGGAGATGAAACGTATCGTCATTGAGTGTTTCGTGGTACTATTCGTACTTCTCTTGTGCGCACTTTACGGGGCGGTTACGGTTCGGGATGCACATCAGCCGCAGTTCAGTAATGAAACGACACGCACGGTTTTTCATGAACAAAAAATTGTGGTTCCTAAAAGTGAACATGAATCATCGACGGATTCAGAGGAGCTAAATACAAATACACCGACAAATAGTGGTACCGAGAGCCATGGTTATTCACTCTCGGACAGAGTGCAGCGCCTATTTTTATGGGGAGTCAGCGCCATTGCAGAGTTTGTGGATGGATTAATCCAAATATTTGCTTAAGGCATTGATACAAAACAGCTGGAATTCCGGCTGCTTTTTTGTCTAGGAAATGATAAATGATCGACTTGTAGATAATTGTCGATGGAACACCAAGAAGCTTGATCTGTGGCTGAATGAAGCAGCGGCATCATTAAATCAATCCTTAAAGAACATTTTGATGACAATCAATTAATGGGGGAGCCTTTTTCTTATTATTTTATGAGTTTATCATGTGCTAAAAGTGATTTCATGCAATTCACAATCACATGCTTTCATGGTTCCTCATTGAAACGTGACTTGACGATTGATATAATCGAGATTAAGTGATGTTTTTTGCGAGCAGGAGGAACAACTATGTCAGAGAAGCAAGACGCACGTCAGTCGCGAATCCGTAATTTTTCAATCATCGCGCATATCGATCACGGCAAATCAACATTAGCCGATCGAATTTTGGAAGCAACACAAGCGCTCACGCAAAGAGAGATGAAGGCACAAACGCTGGATGCGATGGATCTTGAACGTGAACGCGGGATTACGATAAAATTGAACGCGGTGGAATTGAATTATAAAGCGCCGGATGGAAAAACGTATATTTTTCATTTGATCGACACACCTGGGCATGTCGATTTTTCTTATGAGGTGTCGCGGAGCCTAGCTGCCTGTGAAGGAGCACTGCTCGTCGTCGATGCCGCTCAGGGGGTCGAGGCGCAGACCTTGGCAAATGTCTACCTTGCCCTAGAGAACGATCTGGAAATTGTTCCGGTTATTAATAAAATCGACCTTCCGAACGCCGATCCTGATCGCGTCAAGCAAGAGATTGAAGACGTGATTGGTCTTGACACCTCTGAGGCTGTGCTGGCATCGGCGAAAACCGGAATCGGAACGGATGAAATTCTGGCACAGATTATTGATAAAATTCCCGCACCGTCAGGCGATCCGGATGCGCCGCTTCAAGCGCTTATTTTTGATTCGCTTTATGACGCGTATCGAGGTGTCATCGTTTATATTCGGGTGGTTGAAGGTACCGTCCGCGTCGGCGATACAATTAAAATGATGGCAAATGGAAAAACATTCGAGGTGTTAGAGGTTGGCGTTTCCACACCTAAAATTGAAAATCGCGATGAGCTGTCCGTCGGGGATGTCGGTTTCCTGACCGCATCGATAAAATCGGTTCATGACACGCAAGTCGGCGATACGATAACTCATGCGGAACGTCCCGCTGATAAGCCGCTGCCCGGATATCGGAAAATGAATCCGATGGTTTACTGCGGGCTCTATCCTATTGACACCGCTCGGTATGATGATCTGCGGGAAGCGCTTGGCAGACTCGAACTGAACGACTCATCGCTTCAATATGAGCCGGAGACTTCGGAGGCTCTTGGCTTTGGATTCCGATGCGGATTTCTCGGTTTGCTTCATATGGATATTGTTCAAGAGCGTTTGGAGCGTGAATTCAATATCGATCTGATCGCGACCGCACCAAGCGTTATTTACAGTGTCCGCTTGACTGATGGGTCGAAAGTGCGTGTGGGTAATCCGTCTGAGATGCCGGACCGCAAATACATCGCCGAGGTAGAGGAGCCCTATGTTAAAGCGACGATCATGACGCCTAATGATTATGTTGGTGCGATCATGGAGCTTTGCCAAAGGAAGCGCGGCGAATTTCAGACGATGGAGTATCTTGACGCTAATCGGACTAATGTTATCTATGATTTGCCTTTGTCGGAAATCATGTATGACTTTTTTGATATTCTTAAATCAAGCACGAAAGGCTATGCCTCTCTGGATTACGAGATGGACGGCTATCGTGTGAGCGATTTGGTGAAAATGGATATTTTGCTTAATGGTGAAAAGGTGGATGCGCTTTCGGTCGTTGTTCACCAAGAATTCGCCTATGATCGCGGAAAAGGGATCGTCGAGAAATTGAAAGAACTGATTCCACGGCAACAATTTGAAGTGCCGATTCAGGCGGCGATTGGTCAAAAGATTATTTCTCGATCAACAATTAAGGCACTTCGGAAAAACGTGCTCGCTAAATGTTACGGCGGTGACGTGTCGCGTAAACGTAAGTTGCTTGAAAAACAAAAAGAAGGAAAAAAACGGATGAAGGCTGTCGGCAGTGTCGAAGTACCGCAGGAGGCATTCATGTCCGTTTTCCGGATGAGTCATGACGACTAAACGTGGGGCATACATCCATATCCCTTTTTGCGATCACATCTGTTATTATTGCGACTTTAACAAAGTGTTTATGAAGAACCAGCCTGTCGACGACTATTTAGACGCACTTGCCCTGGAGATGCGCGGTTACGGCAAGGAAGGGCGTCCCCAAACCATTTATATTGGCGGCGGGACACCGACTGCGCTTAATGAAACGCAATTTGAGCGACTTTTCACCGCTATTGAACGCTATTTACTGAATCCATCCGTCAAAGAGTTTACGGTTGAAGCCAACCCGGAAAGCTTAAATGAGGCAAAATTAGACATCATGAAGCGATTCGGTGTAACAAGGCTTAGCATCGGGGTTCAAACCTTTGATGATCGGCTGCTTAAAGAAATCGGGCGAGCACATAAAGCGGACGATGCGGCAGACGCAGTCCGACTCGCGCAAAGCCGCGGTTTTGATAATGTGACGCTTGATCTGATGTTTGCTTTGCCGGGACAGACGGAAGCTAGCCTGCACGAGTCGCTGCAACAGGCGCTGAGTTTGGGGACGCCGCACATCTCCATTTATTCGCTTCAGCTGGAGCCGAAAACGATTTTCTACAATCGAATGAAGAGTGGAAAGTTAAGACTGCCCGGAGAAGATATCGAGGCTGATATGTATGGTCAGATCATTCTCGAGTTGGAGAGACATGGACTTCATCACTATGAAATTAGCAATTTCGCAAAGCCGGGTTATGAAGGCGTCCATAATTCAATGTACTGGAGCAATGAAGAATACTACGGCATTGGCGCGGGTGCACACGGCTATTGGAACAGCATGAGATATGCTAATGCTGGTCCGGTGAAAAAGTATATAGAACGTGTGCGCGAGCGGGGCAACGGGAGAGTATCCGAACATCCGGTCACCGTCACAGAAAAAATGGAGGAAGAAATGTTTCTTGGCCTTCGTCTGATGAAAGGCGTCGGCATCAAGAATTTTAAAGAAAAATTTGGAGAATCAATCGAGCATGTTTATGGTGAGCAAATTGCTCAATTAATGAGACAAGAGCTGCTCACTGAGCGTGATGGGCGGCTTGCGATGACCCAAAAAGGAATCTTTTTAGGGAATAATGTATTTGAAGCCTTTTTAATTTCGTAAGAATGGCCTAAAACATTTGACAAATAGGAATGAAGTTGGTAAATTTTAATGTAGAATTAGCACTCGGTTAGATCGAGTGCTAACAGAGGTGATCAACAAGATGTTAACTGATCGTCAATTGTTTTTGCTGCAGCTTCTCGTTAATGACTATGTTGTCTCTGCCGAACCGGTCGGTTCACGATCAATTGCGAAACACGATGATGTCAATTTCAGTCCGGCGACAATCAGAAATGAACTTGCGGACTTGGAAGAGATGGGCTATCTTGAGAAAACACATCTTTCCTCAGGGCGGGTACCTTCCGAAAAGGGGTATCGTTTTTATGTCGACCATTTACTTTCACCGGTGCTTCTCTCCGATGATGAAATGGGAAATATTCGGTACGCCTATCAGAAGAAATTTTCTGAGACGGAGGAACTGATTCGGGTCACAGCCCAAGTGCTGTCCGAGTTCACGAATTACACGGCGATTATGCTCGGTCCCGAACTCTTGGAAATGAAACTGAAACATATTCAGTTGGTTAAACTGAATGAGACTCAAGGCGTATTAATTATCGTGACAGATACCGGCCATGTGGAAAATCGTGTCGTGTCGTTTCCAGAGTCGATAAAAGCGGATGATATTGAGAAGATTGTTAATATCTTGAATGACAAACTGAAAATGGTTCCGCTCTATCAACTTCAAAGTCGTCTGAATGTCGAGATTGCCAGTGTGCTTCGTGCGCATGTCCGTGATTACGAACGAGTGATGACTCTGCTGAAAGACAGTTTGACGATCAATGATCCTGAGCAGATTTTCTACAGTGGGAAAAGCAATATGCTGTCCCAGCCTGAATTTCAGGACGTCGATAAGATCATTTCACTTTTAAATGTGCTTGAGGGAAAAGAGATCGTTCGTGAATTAATGAGTATGCCGGCGAAAGGGCTGCATATTCGTATCGGCCGTGAGAACAAACTTAATGGCATTGAGGATTGCAGCCTGATCACGACTACTTATTCGGTAGGAAGTGAACACCTGGGTACGGTCGCTGTGATCGGTCCTAAGCGGATGGCTTATCCGAGAGTTGTTACACTGATCGATATGGTCTCCAAATTATTAACTGAAAATCTAAATAAACAAGAGTGAAGAGATGAGTAGCTCTTTAACTAGTTCAGGAGGTGAGCCTATGACAGAACAGGCAAACAAAGAAACTAAAAACACCAACGAAGAAACAGAAGAAATCAAGGACGCACAAACAGCAGAAACAGTTGCCGACACCTCAGAAGCACCGGAAACAGATAAGACTGCCGCTCCGGATAGCGAAGCGCTTCTCAAGAAGATCGCCGAACAGACAGCTGAAATTGATTCACTTAAGAAGCAATCGGATGATTTTAATAATCGGTTGCTTAGAACACAGGCTGACTTCGATAATTTCCGCAAGCGCACAACTAAAGAAAAGGCCGATTCACGTAAGTTTCGCGCTCAGGATCTTGTCTCGGATATCCTTGAAATTGTGGACAATTTCCAACGCGCACTTGCAGTTGAGACGGTTTCCGAAGAGGGTCAATCCCTAAAAAAGGGAATGGAAATGCTGCTCTCAAAATTGGAAAATGCACTTAAAAAGGAAGGCGTCGAGGAAATTCCATCGCTGCATCAGCCGTTTGATCCCAATGTGCATCAGGCAGTTATGCAGGAGGAGAGCGCTGAGCATGAATCTGGCACAGTGATTCAAGTACTTCAGGCAGGCTATACTTTGAATGGACGTGTGATTCGTCCTGCAATGGTAAAGGTCAGCTCTTGATTTAGAAGGTTCAAACTTAATGTTTTTTAAATATTAGGAGGAAATGAACATGAGCAAAATTATTGGTATTGACTTAGGAACGACAAACTCTTGCGTGGCAGTTATGGAAGGCGGCGAACCGGTCGTTATTCCTAACCCGGAAGGAGCAAGAACAACACCTTCTGCTGTCGCATTCAAAAATGGTGAACGTCAAGTCGGCGAAGTTGCAAAGCGCCAAGCAGTCACCAACCCGAATACGATTCTTTCGATCAAACGTCATATGGGCACGGACTATAAAGTTGAGGCGGAAGGTAAAAAATATACGCCGCAGGAAATCTCAGCAATTATCCTTCAGAAACTGAAATCAGACGCTGAAGCTTATCTTGGCGAAAGTGTTGATAAGGCGGTTATTACGGTACCTGCTTACTTTAACGACGCGCAACGCCAAGCAACAAAGGATGCAGGTAAAATCGCAGGACTTGAAGTTCTGAGAATTATCAATGAACCGACTGCGGCATCACTTGCTTATGGGCTTGATAAAGGTGAAGATCAGACGATTCTTGTATTCGACTTAGGCGGCGGTACATTCGATGTTTCCATCCTCGAACTTGGCGACGGCATTTTCGAAGTTAAAGCTACCGCAGGAAACAACAAACTTGGCGGTGACGACTTCGATGAACGCATCATCCAGTATTTGATCGGTGAATTCAAGAAGGAAACCGGTCTTGATCTTTCTGGTGACAAGATGGCATTGCAACGTTTGAAAGATGCCGCTGAAAAAGCGAAAAAGGAATTATCCGGTGTATCACAGGCGCAAATCTCACTTCCGTTTATCTCAGCAGATGCGTCTGGTCCGAAACACTTGGAAACGAACCTGTCACGTGCGAAATTCGATGAATTGACTGCTGATTTAGTTGAATCAACGATGGGTCCGGTTCGTCGTGCGTTGTCCGACGCAGACATGACTATGGATGACATCCATAAAATTGTTCTTGTCGGTGGTTCGACGCGTATTCCGGCTGTTCAGGCTGCAATCAAGAATCTGACAGGAAAAGAAGCAAGCAAGGGTGTAAACCCTGATGAAGTGGTCGCTGTCGGTGCCGCAATCCAAGGCGGTGTATTGACCGGTGATGTAAAGGATGTCGTTCTGCTTGACGTTACACCGCTATCCCTTGGTATTGAAACAATGGGCGGTGTGTTCACGAAATTGATTGATCGCAACACAACGATCCCAACAAGCAAATCCCAAGTCTTCTCGACGGCTGCTGACAATCAGACAGCCGTGGACATTCACGTGCTGCAAGGTGAACGCCAGATGGCCGCGGATAACAAAACGCTTGGACGGTTCCAATTGACCGATATTCCGCCGGCACCACGCGGTATTCCACAGATCGAAGTGACGTTCGAAATTGATGCGAACGGTATTGTAAACGTTAAGGCAAAAGACAAAGGTACGAATAAGGAACAATCCATCACGATTCAATCGTCTTCAGGTCTGAGCGACGATGAAATTGACAAGATGGTTAAGGATGCTGAAGCGAACGCGGATGCAGATAAGAAACGCAAAGAAGACGTTGATCTTCGCAATGAATCGGATCAATTAATCTTCGCAACGGAGAAAACAATCAAAGACCTTGGCGACAAAGTGGACGCATCTGAGAAATCAAAAGCTGAAGCTGCTAAGGATAAGCTGAAAAAGGCGCTTGAAGGCAAGGATCTTGACGCCATTAAAGCCGCAAAAGATGAATTAAACGAAGTTGTTCAGCAGCTTTCTGTGAAACTGTATCAACAGGCGCAACAAGCACAAGGCGCGCAAGGTGCAGCCGATAACAGCAAAAAAGCGGATGACGATGTCGTTGATGCGGATTACAAAGAAGTTAACGATGAGGATAAAGACAAGAACAAAAAGAACTGATCGTTCATACGTTAATTATTGATCTGTTCAATGGGGCCCAGGGGTCTCGTTGTTCTAAACCTGAAAGCAGTTTTTGTGAGAAAGTCGAAGTCGGACGCGGGTTCTGGCTTTGGCTTTTTCTTGCTTAACCAACGAAGCGAATGATATGATAAACTTTATGTGAAATCATTTCGGGAGTGATTTGATGAGTAAACGGGATTATTATGAGATCCTCGGCGTAAGCAAAGACGCGTCGAAGGAGGAAATTAAGAAAGCATTTCGAAAATTGGCACGGAAATACCATCCCGATGTGAATAAGGATTCGGACGCACCGGAGAAATTTAAGGAAGCCACTAAGGCATATGAAACCTTAAGTGATCCGCAAAAAAGGGCACAGTATGATCAATTTGGCGAAGCGGATCCGAATCAAGGCGGATTTGGTGGATTTGGCGGCGGCCAAGGTTTCAGCGGAGCCGATTTCGGTGGATTTGGCGATATTTTTGATCAGATTTTTAACGGAGGGTCTTCCAGACGGCGTGACCCAAATGCGCCGCGCCAAGGATCGGATCTTCAATATGAAATGTCAATCACATTTGAGGAAGCTGCCTTTGGCAAGACTACGGATATTCGTATACCAAAGGAAGAAACCTGCACAACATGTCATGGCAGCGGTGCTAAACCGGGAACAAAGCCGGTACAATGTACGCATTGTCATGGTACCGGTCAACTGAATCAGGAGCAGAACACACCTTTTGGACGTATCGTTAACCGCCGTGTCTGCTCTTATTGCCATGGTACGGGGAAAATGATTAAAAATCCATGCGGGACATGTGCCGGAACCGGTAAAATGAAAGTGAATAAAAAGATCGAAGTCAAGATTCCCGCGGGTATTGACGACGGGCAGCAAATTCGTCTATCCGGTCAAGGCGAACCAGGAGTAAACGGAGGCCCGTCAGGTGATCTGTACATTGTTTTCAGCGTAAAGCCGCATAAATATTATCAGCGTGCCGGAGACGACGTTCTTCTGGAGGTACCGTTGAACTTCGCTCAAGTCGCGCTCGGTGATGAAATTGAGGTTCCGACTCTTTACGGAAAAGTGAAGCTGAGGATTCCGGCGGGAACACAGACGGGCACCAAGTTCCGATTAAGAGGAAAAGGCATAAAAAACGTCAGAGGCTACGGTCAAGGCGATGAACATATCACGGTGAAAGTTGTGACGCCGAAGCATTTGTCTGATGAGCAGAAAGCGGTATTTAAGAAATTGGCCGCTACTGAAGGCAGCGCGCTGAATGAAGATGACGAGAGTTTTTTTGACAAAATGAAGAAAAAGGTATTTAAAGCGGACTGATTCCCGCATCATCGTTTTCATTGATCATTAATAGGACAGAGCGGCTGGTCTTCACCCTAAACCTAATATGATCGCCAGTTTTTCTACACATCTTCTTTTAAGGAGCGAATCCATAAACGCGATGAGATGGTCGGAGATTTGTATTCATACAACCGAAGAAGCAATTGAAGCGGTGACTAATGTTCTCTATGAAGCCGGCGCCGGTGGCGTAGTCATTGAAGATTCACAGGATTTGCTAAGAACGCGGGCGTCTGATAAAGACTCGGTATACTCTCTGGATCCTGCAGATTATCCTCTTGACGGAGTGAATGTCAAGGCCTATTTGCCGATCAACAGTTTTCTTGGCGAGACTGTCGAAGAAATTAAGCAATCGCTGAATAATCTTCTCTTGTATGATATCGACTTGGGCGATGGCCGCATGACACTTAGTGAACACAATGAAGAAGAATGGGCAACCGCATGGAAGAAGTATTATAAGCCCGTGCGTGTCGGCAAACACTTTTATATTGCTCCAACATGGGAATTATTTCAGCCTGAGGATCATGAGCGTCATGTGATTGAACTCGATCCTGGAATGGCGTTTGGGACCGGAACTCATCCGACCACAGTACTGTGCATTGAAGCGCTTGAGAAATACCTGCCTGAGAATGCAACGGTGCTTGATGTTGGGACAGGTACCGGCGTCCTGGCAATTGCATCTGCGAAGCTTGGCGCGCGTCAAGTGAACGCTGTCGACTTGGATCCGGTCGCGGTTCAATCCGCAAAACTTAATATCAAATTAAATAAAGTTCAGGAGGTTGTTGCGGTTCGCCAAAACAACCTTTCTGATGATATAAAAGGTGTGTACACCATCGTTGTCGCCAATTTACTTGCGGAACTGGTTATCCGACTGGCAAAGGGCGGTGTCGCGAGTTTGTTGCAAGAAGACGGGCTGCTGATTGTGTCGGGGATTATTAAACCGAAAAAAGAACAAGTCGCGCAGGCACTTGCTCAAGTTGGGCTTCATGTCGTTGATGAAATGGACTCAGGGCATTGGGTCGCGCTGATTGCTGAGAAGGCGGATTGAGATGCAGCGTTATTTTGTTCCGGAAGATCACTTTACGGAGAAAAGAGTCACGATCACAGGGGCCGATTCTCGGCATATTCAGAAGGTGATGCGCATGAAACCTTCTGATTCGATTATTTGCGCAAACAATAAAGGTGATGCCTATTTATGCGAAATTGAGTATGTCGATGAGGATCAGGTGCATGCAGCGATTAAGAGCAGACTAACTGCGGACCCGGAGCTTCCTATTGATGTCACAATTGCTCAAGGCATTCCAAAAGCTGATAAGTTTGATGCAATTATTCAAAAAGGTACGGAGTGCGGTGCTGCTCAATTTATCCCATTTCAAGCGGAACGCTCCGTAGCCGTTTGGAAAAAGGACAAGAAAGATAAGAAAAAGCTCCGCCTTGAGAAAATTGCTAAAGAAGCAGCGGAACAATCGCATCGACGCTTCATACCTGAAATTGGCGATCCAATGAATCTCGACCAGTTGATCACATTCAGTGCATCATTCACAATCAAAATGGTCGCATTTGAAGAAACAGCAAAGGCAGGCGCGCAAGCCGGGTTTCCAACACTTTTGGGTAAAATGGGCAAAGGAGATCAGCTGCTCGCTGTTATTGGACCGGAAGGCGGGTTAACTTCAGAAGAAGCACGACAGCTGGAAGCTCATGGATTTATTCTCTGTGGATTGGGTCCGAGAATTTTAAGGACAGAGACGGCGTCTGTTTACCTTTTGTCGGCAATTTCCTATCATTTTGAATTATTAAATTGTGAGGTGGGTGAATAAAAATGCCTTCAGTTGCTTTTCATACGTTAGGATGTAAAGTCAATCACTATGAAACAGAAGCCATATGGCAGCTCTTCAAAAAAGGCGGTTATGAACGTGCCGATTTTGAAAAACACGCTGATGTCTATATTGTTAATACATGCACGGTTACCAATACCGGCGACCAGAAAAGCCGCCAGACGATTCGCCGTGCCATTCGCAATAACCCGGATGCGGTGATTTGCGTGACCGGATGTTATGCTCAGACTTCTCCGGCTGAAGTCATGTCCATACCTGGTGTGGATATTGTGGTCGGGACGCAGGATCGTGAGCGTCTGCTTGGATATATTGATCAGTTTCGCAATGAACGCGAGCCGATCAATGGGGTCAGTGACATCATGAAGGCGAAAGTATACGAAGAGCTTGATGTTCCTGAATTTACCGATCGCACCCGTGCATCACTGAAAATACAGGAAGGTTGCAATAACTTTTGCACGTTCTGTGTCATTCCATGGGCACGTGGACTGTTGCGCTCACGGGAACCTGGAAACGTGATGAAGCAGGCTCAGCAGCTGGTCGATGCCGGCTATAAGGAAATCGTGCTCACCGGAATACATACTGCCGGGTATGGTGAGGACATGAACGATTACAATTTTGCGCATCTACTTAGCGATATAGAGGAAAATGTTCGTGGTTTGAAACGATTGAGAATCTCGTCTATTGAGGCAAGTCAGATTACCGATGAAGTTATTGACGTTGTCGGGCGTTCGAAAATCCTTGCGCGCCATCTTCATATTCCGCTTCAGGCTGGTTCCGATAGCGTTTTGGAGCGGATGCATCGCAAGTACAAAACCGAGTATTTTGCTGAGAAAGTGGCTCGGCTGCGTGAGGCTTTGCCGGATTTCGCTTTAACTTCCGATGTGATTGTCGGCTTCCCTGGCGAAACCGATGAAGAATTTCAAGAAACCTACGATTTTATTCGTGATCTTCGTTTTTCTGAATTGCATGTCTTTCCTTATTCACAACGAACGGGCACACCTGCCGCAGGTATGCCGGATCAGGTACCGGACAAGGTGAAGCATGAACGTGTGGATCGCTTGATCGAATTATCAAGCAAGCTGTCCGCCGAATATGCAGCCGGTTATCAGGATCAGGTCTTGGAAGTGATTCCGGAAGAACCTTTGAATCATCGCGAACCGGACGGCTATTTTGTCGGTTTCACGGATAATTATTTGAAAGTGAAATTTAAGTATCCGTCCAAAGATATTGTCGGTAAACTAGCACGCGTCAAACTTGTGAAAACAGGCTATCCAATGAATGAAGGCGTGTTCGTTCGATTTGCTGAGAACGGACAATCTGCCGTGACGATCTGACCTGTGTGTCTGATTAAAGGCGGGTTCGCTCAACCCAGCGGCCAAAAGGCGCGGCAAGAGGCACGGCGATTAAACCGGTGATCAGGTTAAAGATAACCGATGCGTGTGCGAGGGCTGCTCGTCCTGTTCCCCCGATTATTATCGAATAATCTGCCATGTAGTGAATGAAAGGGAAAAAGACAATAACGCTTAGCACATTGAAAAGAATATGAGTGTATGCGGTCCATCTGCCCTCTCTGCCGGTCCCCAAGCTCGCGATATAAGTGGTGAGGCAAGTACCGACATTCGAACCGAGCATGATGGCGATCGCCGCAGGCAGGGACAGGATGTTGTGGTCTAAGAATCCCATGCAGACAAGCAATGTGGCGGAACTTGACTGGATAATTGCTGAAAACAAGGTTCCGACAATTACTGCATAGATCATACTATCATTGGCGTCAACGAGAAGATCGCGGATAAATGGTGACTGAATGAGTGATTCGGCAAGCGAACTAAATCCATTCATCGAGGCAAACAGGC
Source organism: Sporolactobacillus nakayamae (assembly GCF_900113325.1). Lineage (GTDB taxonomy): Bacteria > Bacillota > Bacilli > Bacillales > Sporolactobacillaceae > Sporolactobacillus > Sporolactobacillus nakayamae. The sequence goes on from NZ_FOOY01000004.1 coordinate 145,964, forward strand.
AGCCGATGCCGAACAAAAATGTCCCGAATGAAAAGAATCGCCGGAACGGAAGGCACATCATGATCAGACCTGCGCCGAAAAAAACGTAATGTAATGATCCGATGGGTAAAGCAGCAATCTCTCCGGTCATCGTGGTACCGATATTCGCACCGAGAATAATTCCGACGCTCTGTGAGAAGCGCATCGCTCGTGCGCCAATCAATCCGACCGTGATGATCGTTACTGCTGAGCTGCTCTGCAGAAGCATGGACGCGATTGTTCCAATCAGCAGTCCTTTCAACGGTGTGCTAGCGGCACGTTCGAGTGTTTGGCGCATCCGGTCTCCAACGAGCGCGTGCATACCGCCCGTCATGACGCCCATGCCAAATAAAAAAAGTAAGATATATAAGATAAAAATAATTACCTGTTGATCCACGTCCGCTCACCTCGTCCTATTGTATGGACAAGTGGGTACGAGCATGACAAAAAGATATTTATGCATGAAAATAATTTCTCGATATGTTGTAATTGCTTGAAATGCACTTAAAAAATAGAGATGGTTTAAAAATAACGCTTTCTTAAATTTGATAATTTTTTTTTTATCGTATATAATGGCAAGTGACATAAAAGAGATGTCAGTTGAGTTGTTTTCGTTTTTGGAGGGAGGGAAACAAAGATGGTCGAGACAAGAGTTCGGAAGAATGAATCGATTGAAGATGCGTTGCGACGCTTTAAACGGTCGGTCTCTAAATCCGGTACATTAGCAGAAGTTAAGAAGCGGAGAAATTATGAGAAACCTAGCGTTAAGCGTAAGAAAAAATCTGAGGCTGCGCGTAAGAAACGCCGCAGATTCTGAGAAGGAGTTTTATAAATGAGCCTTGTTGATCGTTTGACTACAGATATGAAACAAGCGATGAAAGCGAGGGAGAAAGCGCGTCTCTCGGTTATTCGCATGATTAAAACATCACTGCAGAACGAATCGATCAAGCTAGGTCAACCATTGTCCGATGACGAGGCACTGGCAGTCCTGACCCGAGAGCTTAAGCAGAGGAAAGACTCCCTCCAAGAGTTTAAGAACGCAGGGCGACAGGATCTTGTTGAAGAAGTCACCAATGAAATTGCAATTGTCCAATCTTATATGCCCGAACAACTTTCTGAAGAGAAAGTTACGGCGATTATAGATGAAACAATTTCGGAAGTCGGCGCTGCTTCCAAGGCAGATATCGGCAAAGTGATGAAAGCGGTCATGCCGAAAGTCAAAGGCCGGGCGGATGGAAGCATGATCAATAAAATCGTGCGCAGTAAATTAAGTTAAGAAATGAGAAGCTCTGTTTGTCGGAAAAACAAACAGAGCTTTGTTTACATTCAGAGTACTTCAAAGGTGAGTAATGGAGCAACTGGCAACGCCAGATTATAAATAGGTAGGGGATGAGAGCTATGCAATTAGACGCTTCAACAGTAGGAATTCTCATAATCGCTGCGCTTCTAATTATCGTGATTGTCATTCTTTTCACTTTTGTACCGGTTATGTTGTGGATTTCAGCGCTGTCTTCCGGCGTTCGGATCAGTATCTTTACATTGATTGGTATGAGATTGAGACGGGTGGTACCAAGACGAGTCATTGATCCGTTGATTAAGGCAACCAAAGCGGGACTTGACCTTCATACGAACCAACTTGAAAGCCATTACCTTGCAGGAGGAAACGTTGACCGAGTGGTTAACGCACTGATCGCTGCTCATCGAGCGAATATAGCCTTGACATTTGAACGTGCGGCGGCGATTGATCTCGCCGGACGCAATGTATTGGAAGCTGTCCAAATGAGTGTCAATCCTAAAGTCATTGAATCGCCATATATTGCCGGGGTGGCAATTAACGGTATCGAGGTTAAAGTCAGAGCGAGAATCACGGTTCGCGCGAACATCGATCGATTAGTCGGAGGCGCCGGTGAAGAAACCGTTGTCGCCCGTGTTGGTGAAGGTGTAGTCAGCACGATTGGTGCGTCACACACACATAAAGATGTGCTGAAGAATCCGGATACGATTTCTAAGACCGTTCTCGATAAAGGGTTGGACGCCGGTACTGCGTTTGAAATTTTGTCTATTGATATTGCGGATGTGGATGTTGGCAAGAACATCGGTGCGTTCCTGCAAACGGAACAAGCTGAGGCAGACAAGAACATCGCACAGGCTAAGGCTGAGGAACGCCGCGCAATGGCTGTCGCTAATGAACAAGAAATGCGTGCTCGCGTCGAAGAAATGCGCGCAAAAGTTGTGGAGGCGGAATCTGAAGTTCCGCTCGCAATGGCAGCCGCGCTTAAATCAGGAAAATTAGGTGTCATGGATTATATGAACTACAACAATATCAAAGCAGATACAGAAATGCGCCATTCGTTTGGCAAAGAGAACAACAATGACAATACATCCGGAGATGAGTACAAATAAACACCATTCATGAGAGAGGGTGAGGCAGTGTCATTTGTCTGGATTATTGGTTTAGTTATCTGGATGATCTTCTATGTTGCAAAATCTGTTGAAAAACAGAATGCCCAAGAACAGAAGCGTCGACAAGAACTAGGGCGGAGAACCAATACACGTCCGCAAATGCCTAGCGCGAAGCGACAGATTACTCAAGCGAATCGAGATGTGAACCGACGCGCTGAACCGATTATGGAACAGGCACCGACCGATACACATACTGCTGAGAATGTCTGGATGAAGAAATACTATGAAACTAAGGATCGAATGAACCAGTCTTCGAGCCAACGAACAGTCGATCGATCACTGCATCCGGCAAAGGCGTCAGGATCGGAAAACGTCGGGAATGGTTGGAAGAGCAATCAAGATGCCCTGCGGCAAGCCTTTATTTTCTCAGAATGTATTGGAAAACCTCGTGCCGTTCAACCTCATCACTTTTTTGACAGGAACCGGGTACGCTAATTTAATCTGAATGTCGTCCGTGACTCTATTGGTTGCGGGCTTTTTTACAGTTAAAAAATATAGCGTTCTGACTTGTTGGTACATAAGATTCGGTTGGGCGATCAGGTAAGCGCCCAATCTGAGAAATAAACGGAAAAATTCCGCTTAATTAGAAAATGAATGAAAAAATCGCTTAAATAGACGGAGAAATTCCGCTTATCGAATCGAAAAACGTGAAAATGGAGGTTTTTTCTGTGAATAAGCGGAAAAATTACCCTTATGTACCCGTGAAACAGGCGCTATGATGCAAATAGGCGGAAAATTTCCGCTTATTTTGCGCGTTACTTAAATGAAACAGAAATGCCTGTTCAAGCACAAAGTTGATGATTCAAAATGGCATGTGGATCAAGGGAACTTTCGTATGTAAGGAGCCTTCGCTAACTGTAAAGGAACTTTCGCTAATTACGCATACGTCCTGTATGCAATGCGAAAGTCATCACATCCTGTGAAAGTACGTCCTGTATGCAACGCGAAAGCCACCGCATATGGATCGGAATCGTTCATTTTGCTTTAAGAGCAATTTTTGCTGCCATACCGAATTCTCATTTACCAAATCTATACGTCATGCCACCGCTTCAAAGTATTTGCGTGTCCGCTGTCTTTCCTACAATTGATTCGATAATTTCTTCCGTACTTTCTCGATGATCTAAACGATTTCTGTGCTAGCCGACATTCTTTACTCATAAGTTTGTAAAGAGGTGGAGAGAGATCATGAGAAAATGGAGCGCTCATTTAAAAAAATGGTTTGCCGAAGTGTCCGACATTCCTGAAGATGTGGTTTTAGGGTCGCCTCGATTGACCTTAATTGGCCAGTTTCGACTCTCCATTGAAAACTATCGTGGCGTTCTTGCATTCTCAAAGACAGAGTTGAAGCTTGCTATGAATAAAGGCGAACTTCATATCGCAGGTGATGATTTTGTCCTTGAAACGATTCTAGAAAGAGAAATCGTTCTTCAAGGACGCGTAGATGATGTTCGATTTGTGGATGAATGAGAGGAGGCTAGCCGGTTGAGGCATACAATTCAACGTGCGGAGGGATATCTGAAGGCGGAAATCATAGGTGATGATCCTGAAAAATTCATCCGACTCTGCGTGAGTGAACACGTAAAGATATGGCATATTGTACGCAAAAATGAGACAACCCTCATTTGTTTTATAGAACTTACAAATTCGAATACTTTGAAAAGAAGGCTCAAGGATACAAATTGCCGGATCCATATTCTTGAAAAAGAAGGTTTCCCCTTTCTTTTAAAAAAGATAAAATTGCGACTAGGCATCGTGGCCGGTCTTCTATTCTTTTTAATGCTCCTCCTTATTCTCTCTAATATGGTGTGGTCGATCAATATCAAAGGAGCTGATTCGAAGCTGGAGGAGCATATTCGCAGTATTTTAAAGCAAAATCATCTCTATGAAGGCTCACTTGATCTCTTCGTCCCGGATACCAGCAAACTTGAGAACGCATTATCCACCAAACTAACAAAGGTAACGTGGATTGGTGTTTCAAGAGAAGGGACCACCTATAGAATCAACGTCGTTCAAAAAAAATACCCGAAGCCAAAGGAGGTCACGGGACCAAGAAATCTTGTCGCGACAAAACAGGCGGTGATCCAGCGTTTATTCGTGGAAACAGGACAACCTGTCGTCGAAAATGATCAATTTGTGAAACCCGGACAGGTTCTGGTCAGTGGAATAATCGGCAATGAAAAGTCTTCACGGTTCGTCTCCGCAAAAGGAACGGTTATTGGCGAAACGTGGTATCGTTCAGAGGCTCAGATTCCGCTTCTTAGCCGATATACGACTTATTCAGGCGCAGATTATCATAAGTACCAATTAAAGCTTTGGAACCTGCGAGTGCCCTTGTGGGGGTTCGATAAAGAGCCGTTTAAGCACTATGATCGTGAAACGTTGCGCAAACCGATCCGTTTTTTGATTTGGCAGACGCCATTTGTCTGGATTCAAGAAAACGATCGGCAGAAAAGAATAGCGACTCGCAAATTAACGGTCAATCAAGCGATTGCTGATGCGGTTGAGTCATCCGACAAAAAACTATTGGACAGCCTTCCAAAAGAATCGAAAATTATTAATACCGCCGTCGACTATAAGAAAGTAGTGAAAAACAGTGTGTACATTCGAACACATCAAGTCGTGCATGAAAATATTGCTGCTGCGCGTGCGATTGATGTAAAAAAAGAGGAGAAAAAACTGAAAGCGAAGAATGAAGAATAAGGTGCAAACAGATTCTTTCAAGGGCGCGATCGCGCGCGCGTCAAATCAAATTGGAATTTAAGCGATAACATATGGTAAAATGATGGAAACGCTACTGATTTTTGAGGAGGACAAAAAGAGCTTGCCAGAACGCCATTTATATAAAATTACACTGGATTGTGAAAATGGAAACGAAGCACTCATGCTTTTTGGACCAGGAGACGCGCATTTGAAAATAATTGAGCAGACACTTGGAATTTCGATCGTGACGCGGGGCGGATCGGTAAGTGTCTCTGCCGAAAGCGAGACGGATGCTCGTAAAGTGGAACAAGTGCTGAGCGCGCTGCTCAGCCTAATCAAAAAGGGTATCGCAATCACGAGCCGTGACGCTGTCTATGCTCTAAAAATGGCAGACAACGGTCAACTAGAGGCTTTTGGCGATTTGTATGAGAATGAAATTACAACCAATAGTAAGGGCAAACCGATCCGCGTTAAAACACTTGGTCAAAAGCGTTATGTTGAGGCAATCCGAAGACATGACATGGTGTTTTCCATCGGACCGGCGGGGACCGGAAAAACGTATTTGGCGGTAGTTATGGCTGTGACCGCGATGAAAGCGGGGAAGATCAAACGTCTGATTTTGACAAGACCTGCTGTGGAAGCGGGAGAAAGTCTCGGCTTTCTGCCTGGAGATCTGAAGGAAAAAGTGGATCCCTATCTTCGCCCTCTCTATGACGCGCTTCATGATGTGCTCGGTGCGGAGCACACGCTTCGATTGATTGAAAGAGGGACGATCGAAGTGGCGCCGCTCGCTTATATGAGAGGCAGGACACTGGAAGATGCCTACGTGATTCTTGACGAAGCGCAGAACACAACACAAGAACAGATGAAAATGTTCCTGACACGGCTCGGCTTTGGTTCAAAGATGATTATTACCGGTGATGTGACACAGGTTGATCTTCCCAAGGGAAAAAAATCCGGACTTAAGACGGCGAAAGAACTTTTAGAACATGTCGATGGGATTTCATTTATTAATTTGAATCGCACAGATGTTGTGAGGCATCCGCTTGTACAGAAAATCATCGAAGCATATGGCGACTGACTCTGCCTACCCTGTCCCGATCACTTCATTTATGAATGTCGGGCCGGGTCAAGGAGATAGGTTGCGGAGGCGTAGCAATGACACCAACAATCCCGTTCAAACAAAAAATTAAAAAATTTGTACTCGTTTATTTGACTGATTGGGGAATTGTGCTGATTGTCGGTCTTATTTTGTATGGACTGATGATCGGCAGCGTTCTGCCAAAGAATCCCAATGTCAAGCTGCACGAAATTGCGACGAATGATATTCAGTCGCCGATCGACACAGTGGACACACAAGCTACGCAAGCGAAGCGGCAAGAAGCGATCGGTTCGACACCATCAGCCTATGCGTATAATAAAAATCTTGGACTTATACAGGTTGAAAAAGTCGGTGATTTATTTGATACGATTGCCGAAGTAAAGAACGATGAGAAGATTTCATCCGATTCAACTCAAGAACAAGTGAATGCGGCGATAAAAATCATTATGGATCGTCTGTCCGATTCTACGGATTCGCACCTTCCCAACAACACCATGACCGCTTTGATTACTGCGTCAGATCATAATCTTCAAATTGCGGAGGATATCGCAAGCACGAGTATATATGAGGCGATGAATGCTAAAGTCGGTTGGAATGATCTGGAACGCGCGCAAGATAAGGCCTCGGCTTCTCTGCCGTCATCGGTATTGAATGACAGCATTCGACGAGCGCTGAATGAAGTGCTGCACGCGTACATTACCGCAAACTATTCTTTTGATGCCAACGCGACGAAACAAAACAAACAAGAAGCCGCAAGAAATGTTGACAATGTCGTGATTCATCAAGGTGAAGTGATTGTAAAAAAAGGGGAACTCGTCACCAATGATATGATTCGACAGCTTAAATTGGTAGGCTTGTTAGACGAGCACTTCAATTTGATTCCTTTCGTTGGCCTGCTTCTTTTCGTCAGCTTCATTACCTTTATTTTCTGGTTCGAGTACTTTCGCTTTAAAGAGAACCACCCAAACTATTCTGTTAAATTTTTATATATCTACGCAATCATTTTTTGCGGAGCTGCAGCAATCATTAAAATATGCAGCTATCTAAGGCTCACGAATATCTCAGGAATCAGCTATCTTGTTCCACTGGCCATGGCGCCGCTAATGATTCGTATTCTCTTGAACGAGCGTGTCGCTGTTGTCTCCGGCTTATTGCTCTCATTGGTTGGCAGCGTACTCTTCGGTATCAGCGCGAAAGCTGCAATCTTTGACTCAAGCATGGGCATTGTTTTATTCTTTTCATCACTCGCCGGGGCTTTGGTTTTGCGAAAACGTCAAGCACGTCCGAAAATTATGCAAACCGGCGGACTAATCGCGCTTGTGAATGTGCTGGTCGTACTCTCGCTGCTGATGTTCCAAAACACACCATTTTCGCTTTTGAGTACGGGACTAAGTCTTGGATTTGCCGCCTTATCAGGATTCTTATCCGTTGTTTTAACCAATGGTCTTATGCCGCTTTTCGAGACGGGATTCAGCATTCTTTCACCCATCCGGTTGATTGAGTTGTCGAACCCGAACCATCCGCTGCTCCGAAAAATATTGATTGAAGCACCTGGAACATATCATCATAGTCTTATGGTCGCCAATTTGGCTGAACGTGCCTGTGAGGTGATCGGAGCGAATGGTTTACTTGCCCGCGTCGCAGCCTATTATCATGATGTAGGTAAGACCAAACGGCCGAAATTTTTCGTTGAGAATCAAATGAACGGGATTAATCCCCATGATAAGATTTCGCCGCAGCTTAGCCGGACGATCATTATTTCACACCCATATGATGGGGCGGATATTCTTCGACAATACCGTATGCCTAAGGAAATCGTCAACATTGCTGAGCAGCATCACGGGACAACGCTTCTCAAATATTTCTATGTGAAGGCTCAGGAGCAAAGCGAGCAGCCAATTGATGAAAGTGAATTTCGTTATCCAGGTCCGAAGGTTCAGTCGAAAGAAGCGGCAGTTGTTGAGCTTGCGGACAGTATTGAGGCGGCGGTTCGCTCAATGAAAAAGCCGAATCCTGTCAAAGTGAATAATCTTGTTAAAAGTATCTTTAACGATCGATTAAGTGACGGTCAGTTTGATGAATGCAATATAACGCTTAAAGAGTTGAAAAGTGTGGAGAAGTCGATCGATGAAACACTGCGAGGTGTTTATCATTCCCGCATTGAGTATCCTAAAGACCTTAAAATGAAAAAGGTGAATCCAAAATGGCAATGACAATTGATATGCACGATGAAACAAAGGAAATTAATCATGCAATACAAGAGAGTGTGATCAAGCTGATTGATTACGCAGCGGAACAGCTTGATTTGGAAGGTGAAATTGAATGTTCCATTACGTTCGTTGACAACGCGCGTATTCAGGTAATTAATCGCGACTATCGCGGTATTGACCGGCCGACTGACGTTATCTCATTCGCACTCGAAGAAATGGATGAGAATGAAGTGCCAATTCTTCCGGAAGAAGGTGAGCCGCGAGTTCTCGGTGATATCATCATTTCTGTCGAACGGACACATGAACAGGCAGCTGAGTATAATCATTCCTTTGAGCGCGAACTTGGATTCCTCGTCATTCACGGCTTACTTCATTTGCTCGGCTATGATCATCAGAATGCAGAACAAGAGAAGGAAATGTTCGGTTTGCAGGAAAGCATTCTTTCTTCGTTTGGCCTAAGCAGGGACTAAAATGAACGAACATCATCCGCGAAGACACAAGAACCTGATTGACAGTTTTAAGGACGCTATTTCGGGCTTTGTGCTGGCGTTTGTCCAAGAGCGAAACCTGCATATCCAGATGTTTGCCGCGATCATTGTTATTGCTTTTTCATTGATTATTCATGTGTCAGTTGTTGGGCTGATGATTGTGTTTCTCTTAATTGGCGGTGTGATCAGTCTTGAACTGATCAACACGGCGATTGAACGACTTGTTGACTTGATTACCCAGAATCAGCACCCATTGGCTAAAGCGGCAAAGGACACGGCTGCTGCCGCAGTTTGGTGGTTTTCAGTTATCGCCGTTACTATTTATGTAATTATTGTTTGGAATACTTTAATGGATTGAAAATAGGAGTGTGCAAATAAATGGATGACAAGAAACTTATTGAGCTGGCGCGTCAAGCAATGCGAATGGCTTATGTGCCTTATTCGCATTATCAGGTTGGCGCCGCGCTGCTCACAAAGTCGGGCAAAGTATTTACAGGATGTAATATCGAAAACGCGGCCTATTCGGTTTGTAATTGCGCTGAGCGAACAGCAATTTTTAAGGCATTCTCAGAAGGAGAACATGATTACGAAGCCATTGCTGTTATGGCTGCGAGCAAGCGCCCGGTTCCACCATGCGGCTCGTGCAGACAGGTCATGAGCGAGCTGTGTCCGAAAGAAATGCGTGTGATCTTGTCAAATACCGAGGGGATTTCGGAAATAACAACGGTTGCCAAATTACTTCCCGGCGCCTTTGAATCGGAGGATATGCAATGAGTAAACCATTTAAATCGGGTTTTGCGGCTATTGTCGGACGGCCGAATGTAGGTAAATCAACGTTACTGAATCGCGTTCTCGGACAGAAAATCGCAATCATGAGTGATAAAGCGCAAACAACGCGCAATAAAATTCACGGCATATACACGACTGATTCAGAACAAGTCGTTTTTATTGATACACCGGGAATACATAAACCAAAGCATATGCTAGGTCAGATGATGACTTCTCTGGCGCTTGCCACATTGAATGAGGTTGATCTTGTTTTATTTCTCATTGACGCGGAACAAGGGTATGGACGAGGCGATCAGTTCATTATCGACTTTCTGAAGAAAACAAACGCGCCGGTCTTCCTCATTGTTAATAAGATCGACAAAGTGCACCCGGATCAACTGTTGCCACTCATTGACCGGTATCGCAATCTCTATACCTTTAAGGAAATTATTCCAGTTTCGGCACTCCAGGGTCAGAATGTAGCTACACTTATGGAGCAAATCGGCGAATACCTTCCTGAAGGACCAAAGTATTATCCCGACGACCAAATCACCGACCATCCGGAGCGTTTCATTGTCGCTGAATTAATCCGGGAGAAGATTCTTCATTTGACGCGAGATGAAGTGCCCCATGCAATTGCTGTTGTGATCGATAAGATGAAAGAGGATGAGAAGCGTCATCTAACAGAGATACAAGCGACAATCATGGTCGAACGGACTTCCCAAAAAGGAATCATCATCGGGAAATCTGGCAGCATGCTGAAGGAAATCGGCACACTGGCACGGAAGGAAATTGAAGCGTTAATTGGATCCAAGGTTTTCCTCGAACTTTGGGTTAAGGTGGACAAGAACTGGCGTGATAAGGAAGAAGAGCTTAAGAATTTCGGTTACACGTCGCAGAATGATTAATCGTTTAGTCGTATATCCTGCCTGCAACATCTTGAATTGACAATCATTTCTTCACATGTTTCTTCTCTTTTCGTCAACGCTATAGGTGAGGAGAAAAAATGGGAGGATGAGTGAAATGTTGGATCTCAGTTGGAAGCTATTTAGTATGACAGGAACAATCGGCTCTTATCTTTTGATCAAAGAAATAGAAAAGGAAAAAGATGAAGAACAAAAACAGCAAAGCTGCGAGATGAGTGATCTGAAGGAACATGCCGGGGCGTAAAAAATAATCGGCGATTAGGGAAGCAGGTGATACCGATGATGGCCAAAGCTGAAGGCATTATCATTCGTACTACCGATTATGGAGAAAGCAATAAAATCGTGACTTTATATACAAAAGAGTTTGGCAAAATCGGATTGATGGCGAGAGGAGCCAAAAAACCAAAAAATCCCCTTTCCGCAGCGAGTCAAGTTCTGTTCTATGGTCTCTGTCTTTTTAGTAAAGGCAGAGGCCTTGGTTCGTTATATCAGGCAGAGACATTGAACGCGTTTCGCGCAATTCGCGAAGATATCGAGAAAATGGGTTATGCCGCGCTAATTCTTGAACTAACTGACCGACTGACTGAGGACGGCCAACCTTCTCAGGGTATCTACAACCTGCTTTGTGATACATTGCTGCTTATGGAAAAAGGGACTGACCCGGCGGTTTTATCCTCCATCTATGCACTGAAAATGATGCCTCAGGCGGGAATTGATCCTGAGTTGACACATTGTGTTCATTGCGGCGAAAAAAAGGATCATTATTTGTTCTCCGTGTCCGAAGGTGGGTTTCTTTGCAGCACCTGCGCGAAAGTGGACGATTACGCGCTGGTTCTAAGCCAAGCAACTCAACGATTACTGCCACTAATTAGATCCATTCCCCTTGATAGACTTGGAAAGGTATCATTAAAATCAAAAACGATTGGCGAGATCGAATCAATAATATATGCTTATTATGAACGAAATGCCGGAATTAAGTTGCGTTCCAGGCATTTTATTGAGCAATTAGCCAAATTTCGAACCAATGAATAATTGATTGACTGAATTGGAATGAATTCTTTTGCACCGGCGGCAAGAAGCGCGCAGCTGAAGTGTCGTTCAAGACATAGTTGATGAATGAAAGCCGCATTCAGAGTGACGACGAAGGCCTGTGCTATGCGCGGTTTTCTAATAAGTAAAGAGAGCATATGATTTTTTGCCAAATCAAAAGGTTATGAATCAAACGCGTAGGTGCGAGACTCCTGCGGGATCAGCGAGCCAGGGGAGACCACGCAGGCATTATGGTCTGAGCCGAGGAGGTTCCCGGATCGCCAGCGGAAAGTGAGCAACCGAAGCGTAAAACCAGGCTGGCTTAAGGACTGTGCTATGCGCAGTTTTTCTAATAGAAAAATTAGGGGAGGCGATTGCTTTGGATCTTAATGATAGACAACACAAAATTATTCAAATAGTTAGAGAAAAGGCGCCGATAACCGGAGAACAAATTGCGGAACAGTTAAGCGTAACACGTGCGACACTCAGACCTGACCTGGCAATCTTGACGATGTCCGGGTTTCTAGAAGCTCGTCCGCGCGTCGGCTACTTCTATACAGGACAAACATCGGGCACGATATTATCTGAAGAAGTTCGAAAATTGAAGGTTGGGGAATTCCTGTCGTCACCCGTTGTTATTGAAGAAAGTGCTTCCGCATACAAAGCCGTGTGCGAAATGTTTGTTGAGGATGTCGGATCGTTGTTTGTGGTCGACAATAGTGGATTGCTCGCCGGTGTCCTGTCACGAAAGGATTTACTCCGAACTGCGATTGGATCTCAGGATATGAATCAGGTTCCGGTCAGTGTCATTATGTCCCGAATGCCCAATATTGCCTATTGCAAACATGATGATACAGTCGTGGATGTTGCCCTATTGCTCATCACAAAGGAGATTGACGCGGTTCCTGTTGTACGGAAAAAAGGGAATGGCTTTGAAGTCATTGGTCGAATGACCAAGACAAATATTACAAGGGCATTTGTAAGTCTTGCAAATGTAGGTGAATCCGAAAAGGGCGATAGTGAGTGATTCAATTTATTGAGAAATTGCATCGCTTTTTTGACGATTTCGGTATCTTAAAAAAAGAAAATAGGTTTTACTGTTTTAATAATAGAATTTAGTTTATAATAATATTTTGTTGTCCTGCACATGATTCGACAATTTGTGACACTATTTGAAAAATAAAAACATAAAAGTACATGCAGGATTTTTACAAGGAAATAGAGAATGCTTAAGATGATGAAAAAGATCACACTATTTGTCGACGCAGATGCTTGTCCCGTAAAGAATGAAATCTTAACTATTGCGCATACCTTTGACCTTGATACCGTTTTTGTTGCTTCCTACGCCAGCTATTCAGCGAATCGTGAAGGAACATGGGTTTTTGTCGATCAGGAAAAAGAGGCGGCCGATCTTTACATCGTCAATCACGTCTCTCCTAATGACGTTGTTGTCACACAGGATATTGGGCTTGCAGGCTTGCTCACCAAACGGAATGTTTTTGTACTCTCAATACGTGGCCAATTGATTAATGAAAAGAATGTGGAAGCATTGCTTGACCGGCGATATCAATCATATCACGCACTTAATGCCGGAGAACGAGTTAGAGGGCCAAAGCCGTTTACAAGCCAAAATCGTAAATATTTTTCAGAAGCCTTAATAAAACTGTTATGCCAACTCGATCATTAGGATATAAATAAGTAATAATACTGGTGGTGCATGGCCATTTGCAACTTCAGGAACAGGTTATTGAAGAAATTAGGAAATCACTGGATATTGTTGATGTTATCGGCAGTTATGTGCAGCTAAAGAAGCAAGGAAAAAATTATATTGGTCTTTGCCCATTTCACTCGGAACGGACGCCTTCATTCTCCGTCTCGCCTGATAAACAGCTCTATCATTGCTTTGGATGCGGCGCCGGCGGCAATTTATTTACGTTCATGATGGAAATTGAGGGCATGTCCTTCATTGAGGCAGCCCAATCTCTGGCTGATCGCGCGAATATAGATTTAGGATCTTCTGTTACAAAGAATAACGCATATCGTGACCCGAACGATCAAAAGAGGAAACAAATTACTGAGGGATTGGAACTTTTAACGAAATTTTATCATTATTTATTGACAACCGCAAAATATGGTTCTTCTGGTATGCGTTATCTTGAGGAGCGTGGATTTAATTCAGAAATGATTGAACGATTCCGAATCGGTTACGCGGTCGACAGCTGGGAGGCGGTGACTCATCTGCTTCAGAAAAGAGGCGTTAGTCTTGAATTCATGGAGCATGCGGGACTGATTAAGAAACGCGGGTTTGATAACAAATACTTTGACAGGTTTAGAAATCGGATCATTTTCCCGATTTTTAACATGAGCGGAAAAACGGTTGCTTTTGGCGGACGGACGCTTGGAGAAGATAAGCCCAAATATTTGAACTCACCTGAGTCAGATGTATTTCATAAAGGCAGCATCCTGTATGGCTTTCATTTGGCGAGACAGGCGATCAGGAAAAGCAGCCAGGTAGTCCTTCTTGAGGGTTATGTGGATGTTGTTCGAGCTCATCAGGCCGGGGTAACCTGCAGTGTCGCCTCAATGGGAACCTCGTTGACGGAAGCACAGGCGGCGGCATTGACGCGGATGGCCGACACGATTATTATCTGCTATGACTCAGATACAGCAGGAATAGAAGCAAGTTTTCGAGCAGCAGAATTGTTGCAGGGAAATGGGAAAGTCATAAAAATAGCAAACATGCCGGAAGGTCTTGACCCCGATGACTACATTCGTAAATTTGGCGGCGAACGATTTAAAAGTGATGTAATAGGGGCAAGCCAAACATTGATGACTTTTAAAATGAATTATCTTCGAAGAAAAAGGAATCTAAGTGATGAAGGAGATCGACTCCTCTATATTGAAGATGTATTGAGGGAACTGGCATCACAGCATCGCGCGGTCGAACGAGATCACTATCTTAGATTGCTTTCGGAGGAATTTTCAATTTCCCTTGATTCCTTGAAGAAACAACTGCACCAGGTGAGTGTCACGGCAGAAAGACGCGATAAGCGAAGAGCCCGCGTCGCACCGCTTGCCCGGAGTAATCGGATTCCACCTGCATATGAGATGGCAGAGCGAAGACTGCTCGCGCGAATGATGAGAAGCAGGGAAATTTCCGATCAGGTCCGGGACACATTAGGCGGTTCATTTACGATTGATGTCCATCAAGCCTTGGCCGCATATCTTTACGCATACTATGCTCAAGGTAATCCGCCGGATGAGGGACTATTTCTTCAGAAACTCGAAGATCCGGCACTGCAGCGCAAGGTGACGGAATTATCATTGATGCCTATGAGTGATCAGGCAGATGATGGGGAAATTGAAGATTGTGTGAAACAAGTCATCAGGCACTCTAAATCATCGCTGATTGCGGATAAGGAAGAGCAGAGAAAGAAAGCTGAGCAAAGCGGGGATTATGAATTGGCGGCGCAGCTGCTATCCGAGATTATCAGCGTAAAAAAACAGTTAGGACATTTTTAAGTTAGGCATGATCAGTATTTGGAAGGAGGGGGTCAAATGGCTGGAAAAGTCAGCAAGACGGATCAGGAACTAACGGTGGATCAGGAAAAAGAACATCTGTTGGAACTTGGCAAGAAACGGGGTTCTCTCACCTACCAGGAAATATCAACCCGGCTTGCTCCATTTGATCAGGAACCGGAACAGATGGATGAATTTTATGAGACGCTTGCCGATCAAGGCATTGATGTTTCAGATGAATCCGAAGCGCCGGCTTCCGATGTTAAGCATAAAGAAGAGGAATTCGATCTGAATGATCTCAGTGTCCCGCCGGGCGTCAAAATTAACGATCCCGTCAGAATGTATTTAAAGGAAATCGGTCGGGTGGATCTGCTGTCTGCCGATGAAGAGATCACACTCGCAAAACGAATCAATGATGGCGACGAGAGCGCAAAACGCAGACTTGCCGAAGCCAACCTTCGCCTTGTGGTCAGTATCGCGAAGCGTTATGTTGGTCGCGGCATGTTGTTTCTCGACCTCATTCAGGAAGGCAACATGGGTTTAATGAAAGCTGTTGAGAAATTCGACTATACGAAAGGCTTTAAGTTCAGCACCTATGCCACATGGTGGATTCGTCAAGCCATCACTCGCGCCATTGCCGACCAGGCGCGCACCATTCGTATTCCTGTGCACATGGTTGAAACCATCAACAAGCTTATTCGTGTTCAGAGACAACAGCTTCAGGATCTTGGACGTGAACCGACGCCTGAAGAAATCGGCAAAGAAATGGAATTATCACCGGAAAAAGTACGCGAGATTTTGAAGATCGCGCAGGAGCCTGTTTCACTCGAGACACCGATTGGTGAAGAAGACGACTCACATTTGGGCGATTTCATTGAAGACCAGGATGCCAAAGCGCCATCGGAGGCCGCGGCTTATGAATTGTTAAAGGAACAGTTGGAAGATGTTCTTGATACACTGACGGACCGCGAAGAAAATGTATTACGTTTGCGTTTCGGCCTTGATGACGGACGGACACGAACATTGGAAGAGGTCGGCAAGGTCTTCGGTGTGACAAGGGAGCGAATTAGGCAAATTGAAGCCAAGGCTCTACGGAAGCTTCGCCATCCAAGCAGAAGCAAACAACTAAAAGATTTTCTTGACTGAGCGAAAACACGGTTGCTCCCATAAGGGGGGGCAATTTTTTTTTGCTCTTCGATAGGTATGACTCATTTATTTGATTACCTTTGACTTTCATTTTAAAGAGTTTGATGACTAGATGCAACTCGCCCGGAAATGAAAATAGTCAAAACAGATCTTGTTCCTGCAACTCCTTCTCTATTTTAATATATTTTGAAAACGTTATCAAATGACAGCCATAACATTTTTCTTAAATTGGGGTTTTGCAGTGTTTGTGTTACGATAGCAGTTGATACGAATGATTAATAAGGATTGTGACTATGGAAACGATACATTTATCTCCAAGATTGAATGCTGTTCTTCAATTTATTCCAAAATCGGCATGTTTGGCCGATATCGGATCGGATCACGCGCATCTGCCTAGTCGAGCGGTTCAAGAAGGCCGCATAGATTTTGCGATCGCGGGTGAAGTCAGACGGGGTCCCTATCATCAGTCTGTGAGCACTGTCGCGTCGCTTGGACTGCAGGACAAGATCGATGTCCGGATGGGTGACGGACTTGACGTTATCCGTGAACCCCACGAAGTGAACGCTATTGCGATTGCAGGAATGGGCGGTGAGTTGATTGCGGATATTTTGGAACGTGGAAAAGGAAAAATTGGACCCGATACGGTATTGATTTTGCAGCCGAATATTCGAGAGGCGCGTGTCCGGAGATGGCTTGATCAAAACGGCTGGATTATTTCTGATGAAGCCATCGTCAACGAAGGCCATCATGTCTACGAAGTCATTCACGCGCGTCAAGGCAGCAGAACACAACCGTTATCTGAGCAGGAACTATTGATGGGACCGATGCTCTCATCTGAGAGAAATCCGATATTTATCAAAAAATGGTACAGCAGAGAACGCAGACTCATCGGTATTCTGCACGCACTTCGGAATACAGAGCATTCGGATGAGGTACTGGCAAAAATAAAAGAGAGTCAGAAAGAGTTGCAATTGATTCGTTCATGTTTCAATAACCACTGAGTGCGTCAAGAAGGGAAGCGAACACATTGGAAAACTGGATTTCCGGCGAACGATTAATTCAACGATTTGAAGAATGGGCGCCGAAAAAGTTAGCCTATGAGAAGGACAAGATCGGCCTTTTAGTGGGGACTCTGCATAAAAAAGTGAAACGCGTGATGGTGACTTTGGATGTACTCGAAAATGTTGCCGATGAAGCGGCTGATAAGCAGGCTGATTTAATCATTGCCCACCACCCGCTCATCTTCCACCCGCTTAAAAATGTCCGCTCTGATGAAGGGCAGGGGAAAATTGTTACAACATGCGTAAAAAATGACATTGCCGTCTATGCAGCCCATACAAATCTTGATATTGCTGAAGGCGGGGTCAATGATATGCTTGCAGCACAGCTCGGGTTGAAGGATACACAAATTTTACAGCCGACCTATCATGAACCGCTGTATCAACTTGTTGTTTATGTACCTCAAAGTCACGCGGAAACTCTTCGTCAGGTGATCGGAGATGCAGGGGCAGGTTCCATTGGCAACTACAGTCATTGCAGTTTCTCTGTTCCAGGATCGGGCCGCTTTCTGCCGCAATCAGGTGCCAATCCGTATCTTGGCTCAGTGGAAAAGATGGAAAAGGCAGATGAACAGCGGATTGAAGCGACGGTTCCAGAGCACTTGCTTCGCACGGTGGTGGCAAAAATGATTCATGCACACCCATATGAGGAACCCGTTTATCAGGCAATCCCCATTCAAAATAAGGGAAAAGCGTACGGACTTGGCAGAATGGGAAAGCTTCCGGAGGCCATGCCTTTTGAACGTTATTGCCGCCTTGTAAAAGAAAAACTTGGTATAGACGGTCTTCGCGCTGTTGGGCCGGCAGATGCACGCATTCGCACTGTGGCGGTCTCAGGCGGCGATGGAAACAGTTTGATTCCCTTTGCAAAATACAGAGGGGCAGATGTGTTAATCAGTGGCGACATTTACTATCATACGGCTCATGATGCGTTGCTTTGCGGACTTAATGTTATTGACGCGGGCCATTATATCGAGCGCGTGATGAAAGAAGGCGTGAAGCAATATTTAACCCGGGTTATTAAAGAAGAACATTCTGATACAGAAGTGCTGATTTCAGAGTCGGTAACGAATCCATTTCGGTTTATCGTTTAATTAGAAAATGGACGGAAGCCATAGCAACAAGCCCTCTCATTTAGTTTGAGAGGGCTTGTTTCATGATGGTGCCGGATTGAAGGCTACGCCGACAATGAGCAGCAGTATTGAGCCGATTCTGCTTATTGGTTGTCAAGTGAATTTCTTCCTGTGAAAAACAATTCAGCTTGACTGATCGGGATCGAGTGCATGACAGGTTGGCCAGGTGCTTTCAGATAGACAAGGTTCAATTTGCCGCCATGATTTTTTTTATCATTAATAATTTTCCGGTAAAATTCTGCGGTTCCAATCAACGGAGAATTTAGCGGGAGCTCCGCTTGCTGGAGACGCTGAATCAGGCCATCCGAAGTGCCGTTTTTCGTCAGACCGTAATCTTCGAATAACTGTGCTATTCGAGCCATCCCAATGCTGATCGCTTCACCGTGAGCGAGCGCGCCATCGGAAAGAAGTTCAATCGCGTGACCGATTGTGTGTCCGAAGTTCAGAATCTGTCTCAGACCTGCTTCTTTTTCGTCCTGACAGACAATCCTTGATTTATAGGTGATACTTTGACGAATAAGCGGCTCCACCTGAGTGATAATTTCGTCCGGATGGTGCACGTCACCGGTCATCTGCCAAAATGCTCCGCCTTCTAATGCAGACATTTTGACAATCTCGGCATAGCCTTCACAAATAAAACGCTGAGGCAGTGTTTTCAGCGTATCAGGATCAATAAAAACCGCATCGGGCTGGTGAAAAGTGCCGACAATGTTCTTAGCTGTGTCTAAGTTAATTGCCGTTTTTCCGCCGACGCTGCTGTCAACCTGTGCCAAAAGCGACGTGGGTATTTGAATGAAAGCAATACCGCGCATATACGTTGAGGCAACAAAACCGGCGAGATCGCCGACAACACCGCCTCCGAGCGCAAGTACACCGTCTGATCGCGTGAATTGGTTATTTGTCAGCGACCGGTATAGCCGGATCGCGTTTTCCCAGCTTTTGGCCGATTCACCGGCGGGTACTTGAAAAGTAACGGCGCGGAATCCAGCTGTTTGCAATTGCCGGATGATGCGCTCTTGATACAGCGGCGCGACATGGCTGTCGCTGATAATGGCTATTTTCCGCGGCGACCAGATCCCAGTAAGCAGCGAACCCAGCTGTTCGAGAATCCCGCGTTCAATAAATAGTGGGTACTTTTTATGCGGCAACGCTACAGACATTTTCACAGTCAGTTCTCCCATGATTCCATGCATTTCCGAAGGGCGGCAGCGCGCTTTGTCATGGTCAGGTAATCATTAGGTTTGAGCGCTTGCGGACCATCGGACACTGCTTTTTCCGGATGATCATGAATTTCAACGATCATACCACTGGCACCAGCGGCAGTACCAGCATATGCGGCGGGAGCAACCAAATCCCTAAAACCGACCGCATGACTTGGGTCAACGATAACTGGATAGTGCGTTAGTTTCTGCAGGACCGGAACCGCTGCCACATCAAACGTATTTCTGGTGTATTTGTGATCGAATGTCCGGATTCCGCGTTCAATTAAAATAATATCGGTATTACCGCCACTGGCGATATACTCGGACGCATTCAGAAGGTCATCGATGGAAGCAGCCATCCCGCGCTTCAACGCAACCGGAACAGAGGTCTTTCCCACGGATTTTAATAAAGAAAAGTTTTGCATATTTCGTGCGCCGATCTGCATCACATCCGTGTATTCCGCAACCAGTGCCACATGGGTCTCATCCATTACCTCGGTAATGACATCCATTCCATTTTCATCCGCAGCTTTGCGCAGGTAGCGCAGTCCTTTTTCACCCAGGCCTTGGAAGGTGTAGGGTGAAGTCCGTGGCTTAAATGCGCCGCCGCGCAGAACGGATGCACCGCCAAGGCGGGCAATTTCAGCCATACGGCGAATATGATCCTCAGATTCAACGGAACATGGACCGGCCATGATTGTAAAGGTGTCGGCACTGATTTTTGAGTGAGGCAGCTGAACAGTGCTGTTATCCGGATGAAAGCTGCGGCTTGCTTGAACATAAGATGGCGTTTCCGAAACAATTTGCTCAATGACCTCGGATTCTTGGTCTGAAAACTGGCAGTGATCAAGGCCGACAACCGCCATTCGCAAACCGGACATAACTACCTGCTTATGCATTTCCCTGAATTTTGATTGAAACGCCTGTTGCATTTCTGGTGTGACTGAGTGTTTAAACGTGATAATCATATAATTTACCTCACTTTAAATGGTTTTTGGGTATCTTCGTCATTAATTGTTCCTGTTCAGACGGACGGTGATACAGAATCAATGAGTTGCAAATACTGGTCGACAATATGATTTTCGGTGAATCCGTAAGTTTGCAGGAGTTCGGTTGCAGGCCCGCTAGATCCGAATGTGTCCACGCCAATCCGGATGCCCTCTGCTCCCACATAGCGTTCCCAACCAAGCGTTGCTCCCATTTCGATTGACACTCGGCGTCGGACGCAGGATGGGAGCACCGATTCACGATAGGCCTCGCTTTGGTGTTCGAAACGATCGAAGCAAGGCAAGGAGACAACGGAAACGTCATGTCCGGTCTGTTTCAAAAGCTGTTGAGCAGCAACGGCAAGCCGGACTTCCGAGCCGGTCGCGATGAATATCGCTTCGGGACTTGCACCTGTTTGCGGTGAAAGAACATATCCACCGCGTCGAACCCCTTCACGCGCACGTTCCGCCGAGTGTCGCAAAACCGGCAGTTGCTGCCGAGAAAGTGCTAGGACGGTGGGCCGATCTAATGTATCCATAGCCGCTTCCCAAGCGGCAACTGTCTCGTTCGCGTCGGCCGGACGAATGAGTGAAATTCCAGGCATCGTTCGCAAACTCATCAGGTGTTCGACCGGCTCGTGAGTCGGTCCGTCTTCGCCAACGGCAATTGAGTCGTGCGTGAAGATATAGATGACTGGAAGCTTTTGCAAAGCAGATAGACGGATTGCGCCTCGCATGTAATCAGAGAAAACAAGAAATGTTCCTCCGAATACCCTACTGCCTCCGTGAAGCATCATGCCGTTTAATAGTGCTCCTTCAGCGAATTCACGAACACCGAAAGCGATGTTTCTGCCGTCTCGATTTGCGGCACTGAATAAATCGCTGTTTTCAATATCCGTTTTGTTCGAACTGGCTAAATCTGCTGAACCGCCCCATAGGTAAGGAATTTTTTCTGCTAAAATTTGGATCATGTGGTGACTGATTTCACGACCGGATGCCTCTGTCCCAGCGGCGTATTGCGGAAGACATTCCTTCCATGTGATTGGCGGCTTGTTGCTGAGTGATTGTTTTAATTGCTTCGCTTGTTTAGGAAAATCGATTGACCATTGATTCATACGGCGGATCCATTCGGCTTCAGCCTGCTTGCCGCGCTTTGCCACGCAGTCCGCAAAACGTTGATAGACTTCTTTAGGAATCGTGAATTCAGGAAAATGCCAATTGAGTCTGGTGCGCAAATTTGCAATTCCGGAATCGCCAAGCGGTGTACCATGAACACTGTTTGTTCCTTGACCAGGTGCGCCGAACCCGATCACGGTGCGAACCTCAATCAAAGTCGGACATGAGTTCTGCTCTTTTGCCCTGCAAATCGCCGCATCAATTTCGTTTAAATCATTACCGTCTTCTACGCATTCATAGTGCCAACCATAGCTTTCGAAGCGTCCACGGACATTATCAGAATAAGAACGCCCAGTTGCACCATCGAGTGAGATCTCATTTGAATCGTACAGGACGGTCAATTTGCCAAGCTTCAGGTGCCCGGCAAGGCTGGCTGCTTCATGAGACACGCCTTCCATTAGATCGCCGTCTCCGCACAATACGAACGTGCGATGGTTAATCACATCCGTTTGGTCAGTGTGATACATAGAGGAAAGGTGAGCTTCCGCCATAGCCATACCTACGGCCATTCCCAATCCCTGTCCAAGCGGGCCGGTTGTCGCGTCTACACCGCACGTCGTTCCGTATTCGGGATGTCCTGGGGTTTTGCTGTTCAACTGGCGAAAGTGTTTTAAATCATTGATCGTTAAATTGAATCCTGACAAGTGAAGCAGACTATAAAACATGGCTGATCCGTGGCCTGCCGACAGAACAAATCGGTCGCGGTTAAACCAGTTTGGATCCTCCGGATTATGGCACAGATGATTGCGCCACAAAACGTAAGCCATCGGGGCAGCCCCAAGCGCCAGCCCCGGATGTCCCGACCCCGCTAGCTCGATACATTCACAGCTCAGCACGCGCACGGCATTGACACATAATTGATCGATGGAATCGATTTTCATACTTCCTTCACTCCTTCCTGTTTCTCTTTTTACTAACCTTATGAACTGAAAAAAGTCCCGCGGCTATTATTAAACCGCGGGACTCTCTTCCGGATCATTTGCCGGAAATAGGGAAAAGCCGCACAGTTTATTGACCTTGGATCGGACAACATCAATGCGGCTTGTTGTTTAAAATGCATGAAAAACAACTTTGGCCAGCACGGATGCAAACGGAATGTGTTTGCATCTGCGTGACTCGCGAGATACAAACACTAACTAAACCAGCCAAAGTAATAATATCGATTGTTTTGGAAACAACTTTTTTGTTTTATCATCATTTTAAAAACTCCTAAACCAGTTGGTGTGAAATACAATAACAATTTGTATGATAAATGTCAAGACAAATTTGAAAAAAGAAAATTGTCATTCGATGTCAATCGCTTCCGTGGATTGACAGAGTTCAGATTGCGTGCTACGCTCTCGATAAAAAACAGAAAAGAAGGAAAACGATGAGTGCTGTCTTATTAAAAAATTTAATGATCGGGTCCGGTCGGCAGAAAATCTGTGTTCCGATCACTGCCGGTACGCCTGAAGAAGCAGTGAACTCGGCTGAACAGATTCTTAAAGGTCCGGTTGATTTTATTGAATGGCGTATTGATTATATGAAAAACAGTTCTTTGATCACTATTTTGGATACCGCAGATCAGCTTCAAGCCGTGTTGGGTCAAATTCCTCTGCTCGCCACATTCAGAAGCGTAGATGAAGGAGGAAAACAATCAATCGGGGAAGAGGACTATTTCCAACTTTACGCCACATTGGCGAAGCAGAAACTTGCAGACGCATTCGATTTGGAACTGTCTCGTCCGGCTGAGACCCGAATGCGTTTAGTGAAACGGTTACATGAGATGGGAAGTAAGGTCGTCTTCAGCGCGCACCATTTTTCATGTACTCCGTCCGAGTCTGTGATCATTTCGACCTTGAAAAAGATGGAGGCCGAACACGCGGATATCGCAAAAATCGCGGTAATGCCCTGCTCGCCGGCGGATGTGCTGGCTTTAATGAATGCAACCTTAAAAGCGAGTGAAACAATGACGGTGCCAATTGTCTCAATGTCCATGGGGACTTTGGGCAAATTGTCAAGAATCAGTGGCGCAATTACAGGATCGGCGGTTACGTTCGGTAGCGTAGATCAAGCCTCTGCTCCCGGTCAGATTGAATTGAAATTTTTGAAACAGGTACTGAATGAATTGTCTGCAAATTAAATGAGTGGATATGCGCAAATAAATACGCTCATATGGCTCGCCCTCTATGAAAAGGGAGATCCGGATGAGCGCATGATTTGCAAACAAAGCAGATACGTTTACTTAACTTTTCCTTATTTTTACTTTCACTTTTGGCAGGATATTTTTGTTCTTCGCCGCTTGACTGTCTGTTGACCAAGTTTCGGGATTTTGCGGATCATATTGATCGAGAAATATGATGACTTCCTTGGTGAGCTGTGTGGGTGTCGAGGCGCCCGCTGTCACGGCCACCTTCTGGACACCGTCAAGCCACTCAAGCTTAAGCTCTGAGAGATCTGCGATACGATAAGAGCGTGTATGCGCGATTTCCTTGGATACCTGTGCGAGCCGGTTTGAATTATTGCTGCGCGGATCGCCGACAACGATAAGCAAATCGGCATCCTTGGCTTGAGAGGCAACTGCTTCTTGACGTGTCTGAGTTGCTCGGCAGATCTCATTGAAATTCTCCGCTTGCGGATATTTAGATTTAATATAATTCATAATATCCATAACGTCCCACTGGCTCATGGTCGTTTGATTGGTAATTAGAATCTTGTCCGTTTCCAATTGAAGCTGATCAACATCCGCGATGGTCTCGACAAGATGGACAATTTCAGGAGCAACGCCGATCGCACCTTCTGGTTCCGGATGCCCTTTCTTGCCAATATAAATGACGTGATAGCCTTCCTTTTTCTTTTCCTGAATCAGATTGTGGGTTTTTGTAACATCAGGACAAGTCGCGTCGATCGCAGTCAACCCTTTTTCTTTGGCGATACGCCGCACTTCAGGCGAGACACCATGTGCAGTAAAGATAACCGTTCCTTGATCAATGTCATCAAGAAGGTCAATCCTTTTTTTTCCGCGAACATCAAGCGTAATGATACCGTCATCTTTCAAAGCCTCTGTGACATGAAGGTTATGGACGATCATTCCTAATATATAAATCGGCCTTGGCAGGTCCGGATTCATGGCTGCTTGTCTGGCGATGACCAGTGCGTCGACAACACCGTAGCAATAGCCTCGCGGTGAGACTTTAATTACGTTCATGTAAATCTCCCCGTTCTGCAGTTCCTGCATAAATTAGTTCCATCAATCATTATAAATGAGGCAGAGAGGGAACACAATGAATCAGCAGTCACTAGATATACATTCGTGGAACGGAGGGATGTGTCGGCAAATCCTCGCTATTCATCAGCGATGCGGCGACATGTGCTTTGTGCTGTTTTGTGGTGCCTTTCACCGTTTTTGAAGCTGTTGCTGAATGGCTGGTAGCTTTGACTGACTCAGCTTTTTTTTTCTTGGCTTTCTTCGGCATATCATCTTTTTTTTTGGTTTTCGTTGGTATATCACCTTTTTCCTCAGGTTCGGTCTGTTCGCTTTTCTCTGTTGATGAATTGCCCTGAAGTCCTTTCAATGCGCCGAGAATGGCCGGAGCGTTCTTAACCAGTGGCCCAAATTGTTGAATCATAGGAAGCACGGATTGAGCCGTTTGAATCGCTTTCTGCGCATTCATAATCATTCCAACAAAGTCCAAGTTTCCTGCTGCGCCAGTCGAACCAGGTGAAAGAAACGATGAAATAAGTCCGCCGATTCCGCCTCTTGATTGAGCCTGCGGGTCGGAAATTGGAGGAACTTGAGGGGTCCTTTCGGGAAAAATGGACGGAAAGCCGCGTGTCGGAGTCATGGGCGGCGTATAGGATTGAGGCGGATTCCGGAAAAATGGCTGCTCTGGCCCATGCTCAAACGGTGGCATGTTTCATCATTCCTTTCTTAAAAATATTCTAAAAGGATACGGGGTACTTGCTGATAGTTAGTGTATGCCATCGTGCCTAATCCGTGACAATCACTGATAAGGCGCTTGCACGGTGTCTATGGTAAAATAGCAAAGGTAGAGGAGGAGTTGTCCATGCTTAGAATCGGGTCTCATGTCCATATGTCCGGTACCAAGATGCTTCTTGGCGCCAGTGAAGAGGCAGTGTCATTCGGAGAAAATGTAATGATGATTTATACAGGAGCGCCACAAAATACCGTCAGAAAACCGATTGAAAAGTTAAATATTGAGGCCGGCCATAAACATATGAAGGAGAACGGTGTTGAGGAACTAGTCGTTCATGCTCCATATATTATTAATATAGCCAATACGGTAAAACCAGAGACTTTTGCATTAGGTGTCTCATTCCTTCGTAAAGAAATTGACCGAGCGGAGGCCATTGGCGCAAAACAAATCGTTCTTCATCCGGGCGCACATGTTGGCGCAGGTGTTGACGCAGGTATAAATAAAATTATTGAAGGACTGAATGAGGTCCTTGAAGAAAGGGACAAGGTTCAGATTGCGCTTGAGACGATGGCAGGAAAAGGCAGTGAATGCGGCTTTCAATTTGAGCATCTCGCGCAAATTATCTATGGAGTGAATTTGAATGAAAAACTGTCAATCTGCTTCGATACGTGCCATACAAATGACGCAGGTTATTCAGTGGCCGAGGACTTTGATGGCGTGCTTAATGAATTCGATCATATTGTCGGTGTCGAACATATTAAAGTGATTCATGTGAATGACAGTAAAAATGCGCAAGGCGCGCGCAAAGACCGCCATGAAAATATCGGGCTTGGTACAATCGGTTTCAACGCGTTAAATTATATTGTGCATCATCCGCAGCTTGAAGCTCTTCCAAAAATTTTGGAAACACCATACGTCGGTGCGGACAAGAAAAGTAAGAAGCCGCCATATAAGTACGAAATCGACATGTTTAAAGAGCAAAAATATAATGAAAAGCTGATTCAAGATATTGAAGCCGGATAAGGCTAAGATCTTTGGAGTGGTGAAAACCGGAGTCCCTATGCAGGACTCCGGTTTTCATTTTTACTTTATTTAGGTTCAAAATCCTTTGGCTAATTGCTCAAACTGTTTTTGCAAGCTTTCAGCAAGTTCAGGACCAATTTCCTCATCAAGAATGAGTCGAAGCTGCTTTTGCCCCGCAGGTTGAAACACGTTTATATTTTTGTTCTGCACACGCATAGCAACATTTTCTGCTTGTTGTTTTGTAACCGGAATAGAGTATTGTCGCGCATATTGATAGAGCTCTGCAGGTGTTATTTGATTCATTTTCTGAATCACTAGCTGCTCAATAATTGGATTCAAAAGCGTCACCCCAATCCATTTAGAATGCATTCATTGAATAGACTATGACTGCGCAAATAAAATGATGTCAGCTTTTGAACGATTGATTTTTCTGAAAAATGTCGGAACTTGTCTAACAATAATTGCCATTAAAAAGTGCCATAGAGTCGATGATTAAAGTATAATTAAGGAAAATAAGAGCGACATAAAAAGAGAAAAAGTACCTAAAGCTTCTGCGCAAATAAAATAGGAAATCGGCACAGGTAGGTATGTTTTATTTTTGGGGAATGGTGAGGGTTGTTACTAATACAGAGGAGTGATCATCATTATTTACCGAGAGTCCTTTCTTTCTGTTTCAGAAAAAGATCAATTTGAAGAACAATTATCTGTGGAAATACGTTTTTGCATAAATTCTGACGGCTATATTTTAGAGTGCAATAAAAAGGGACAAGCATTAGTAGAACGATATGGGCCGTATTTTCTTCATTTTTTTCCGGACCATACCGCATGTGAGGCGAAAGATTATTTGGACGCGATCATGAAAAGTGATGATATCGTCTCCGCCTTGCTTTGTGATAAATTAAGTGATCGAGATCTTGGCACTTTATATAATGGCATTTCGAAGGATGGGAAAATTATTTTGGTTGGCTACCGGACCCAAATGTTTACTCATCTTGCAGGCGAAATCGTCCATGAATTACGAAATCCGTTAACTGTCATTAAAGGATTTATTCAGTTATGCGGCTATACAAAAGAATATGACAAATACCAACCGGTAATCTTATCGGAAATTGATCGTATGTATACGATTTTAGAGAATTTCTTGACATTGTCGTTAAGAAAAAGCAAGTGCCAACGTATGAATCCTGATGAGGTATGCAAATCGCTTATTTCATTATTATCGGCGGAATGCGTTGTTAATAAGGTTAGACTTGATTATGATATCGCTTATTCTGAGAGCGTATGCAAAATTGATCTTGATAAAATTAAGCAAGTCATGATTAACTTACTGCGTAATGCATTGGAGGCTTTTGACGAGCATACCGGTGAAAAAAAGATCATGTTTCGCGGCAGTGTTGAGGATAATGGCTATCGCTTTTCATTAATTGACAACGGACCGGGTATGGAAACTGATGTGCTGAACAATTTGGGCAAACCTTTATTCACAACAAAGGCAAAGGGAACAGGTATTGGCTTATCCTTGTGCAAGAAAATTATTGCCGACCATCAGGGTACTTTTTGTATCAGCAGTGTTAATGGAAAAGGCACGACTGTCAGCTTTTTTCTTCCGTTTGTATCGCCATAATCATTATTTCCATAATGTACATCTGTGAAAATGATCATTCTGAGTCACACTATAGCTGATCCTAAAATGAAAGCGAGGGGTCATTGTGGCTGATAAGGATCATTTTCACAATGAAGACTCATTGTACGATAAGCAGAGTGCCTATCATAATGAGGAGTATGCGAGGGAATTGGCTGCCGATCAATATGATCCGGAAGCGGGAGGATCTCGAGCGGACGATGACCATTCGGATCATCGACGTGTTCTTGAAGGCGGAAAAGGTGTTGGCTGGCTCGCGCTTGTTTTCTCCGTGATTGCTTTGTTCTTTTTGCCGATTGTCCTGGGCATTGCCGGTATCATTATCGGCTATATTGCGCTCAGGGAAGGCGCGCGAACTCTTGGAGGATGGGCGATCGGTATTGGCTGTTTAGCTGTGCTGATTCAGTTGCTTTCACCACTATTTTGGTAACAAATAAAAGAACCCTTACAAAAAATAAGGGTTCTTTTATTTGCATAAGCATATTTGTAGAATGATGTATGTGATGCATGTTACACTTAAAACGTAATTATTTGAACTTTATAAAAGGGAATGAGTGCTATGGATACGATTGAAGCGATAAAAACAAGGCGATCGGTGCGTAAGGTATCGGATCAAAAACCTTCTAAAGAACTGATTGAACAAATTCTGGATGCAGCAAGACGCGCGCCAAATCATATGAATACGGAACCATGGCATTTTATCGTGCTAACAGGTGAAGGCAGGAACAAGCTTGGTGAAGTATACGGAAAGATCAACCAGAAAGGTCTTGAAGGTGAGAGCCAAGAAAATCTTAATGCTGCCTATGACAAAGGGCTGGCAAGTGCCAAACGTGCGCCAGTCATCATTGTTGTGACCATGGAACCAAGTGACAATCCACGCGCTATTGAAGTTGAAGACATCGAAGCTACTGCTTGTGCGACTCAAAACTTGATGCTTGCCGCTCACGCACTCGGGCTAGGCACAATGTGGCGTACGGGCGGCGCCGCCTATACTGAAGAAGCAAAAAAACAATTTGGTGTTAGTGATAAGGGCAGAGTGCTAGGCTTTATTTATGTTGGCTATCAAGCGGAAGGGACCACACCGAAAGTTCCTGAACGCAAATCCGTAGCCGAGGTCACCGAATGGGTAGACGCTTAATCATTTCGGAAAATAGATGAATAATCAGTTCAAGACCGGATATTCTCCGGTCTTTTTTGCAAGTACGGCGATAAGGTAAGATTAAGATTCGATTGGGTAATCAGGTTAGCGCCCAATCTGAGAAATAAACGGAAAAATTCCGCTTAATTAGAAGTTGAATGAAAAAATTGCTTAAATAGACGGAGAAATTCCGCTTATCGAAGCGAAAAACGTGAAAATGGAGGATTTTTCCGTACATAAGCGGAAAAATTACCCTTATTTACCTGTAGAACAAGCGCCAGGATGCATATAACCGGAAAATCTCCGCTTATTTTATTCCGGCCACGTTACTTAATCAAGGATCAAAATGATTTGTTAGAAAACTTGGCTTCGCCAAGCCTCTGGCGAAGGCGAAGACTTAGTTGCGACGGCCATGGACGGCCTAGTGTCCGGTGAGCCGCAGGACGCGGCGTTTTTTCGGACCGCTTACACTCGTTTCCTTTAGATGTTTTCTTATACTTTCCTGCCAGTGTGAACTAGAACTGTTTGTTCAAGACAAGCTTGATGATTCAAAACCGCATTTAGCGAAAGCCATCAAATCCTATGGGAATAAGGACCAGGCGCTTTTTGCCCGGTTTTTATTACAAGTAAAGAAAGTATAAGATCTTGAGCATGCTGAACCAGAAAAAATATCCAGACACGAAAGCGCGAGACGCCTGCGGGACCAGCGAGCCAGGGGAGACCCCGCAGATAAGAGCATGTATGAGGAGGCTCCCGGATCGCCCGCGGCAAGCGAGCAGCTGAAGTGTCGTTCAAGTCACAAGGTTGATGGATCAAAGCCGCGTGCAGAATGATAGCCAAGGACCGGGCTGTGCCCGGTTTTTATTATCCAGTTAATCGTGTAATGCCGTTCTGATATTTTTGCCGTGTTAAGCCAATAACACATTTTTACCGGGCCATATGTCATAAATCCATTCACTAGGTCATAGTAATGATTCAAATGCTTGTACATGTGAAATGGAAGGGATTTGGGATATGACGACTACGCATATTATTACCTATGACGACGCGGTGAACAATCGTATTTTCTCGACGGGACTTTTCGCCTCACGAATCGTGGTTATGATCCCCGCGCATAATGAGGAAGACTCCATTGCAGATGTTTTAAAGAGCTTGTCCGAGCAGTCACTTCCTAAAGGATTGGAACTTGATGTCTATATTGCGCTCGATCATTGCACCGATAATACAGAAAAATCAATAGCGGTTTGTAATGAGTACTATCAGTTGTCAATATTCCTTCTTCATACGATTAATAATAAACAGAGGAAGGTAGGCGCGCTAAATCAGCTTTATCAATTGTTCTGGGGGAACCCGAATGACCCGGATCATAAAGAAATCGGGGATCAGCAGAAGGCTTATGTAAACAGCGTTGTTGCATTTGTCGGCGTAGACGCGGATGTTTTTCTTGATAAAGAATGTATTCGAACGTTATGGAAAGAACTCAGCCATAATCATAAAATCGGGGCTGTTTCTGCAAATTATACGTGTTTGATGCCGGAAAGCGCGCGACGAGCATTAAGAAACGATCCAAATCGAGAACGGCTGATTCGGAAAGGAAAATATGGCAATGCGTTGAATCGATGGTGGGTCGCACAACAAAATCGTGAGTTCGCCCAATGGACGATGAAACAAAAATATTGCAACCACTTTGCTGAAATCGCAGGCGGCCAATGCAGCATTTTTCGCCCGGAAGCTGCGAAAGAAGTCCGTGAGCGCTATAAATTGAATGGTCTCTATGACGATAAGTCGGATACAGAAGATTTATTACTGACTCAGTATGTGAGGGCATGTGGTTGGGTGTGCTTAATCAGTGAAAGCGCGCGGTGTTATGTGGACAGTATGAAGACGCTGCACACCTATTCCAGCCAACGGAACAAATGGGTATCCGGTACAACGGATTATATGCTTCAGGATGGTCTTAAAACCAAATACTCCAGAAGATTGTGGATTCAGGAGTCCGGACTATTTTTAAATCTGCTCATTCGACTGATGTTTGTGATCTTGGTTGGTTTGTCATTGCTCACAGACCAATTTTACTGGAACTGGATCTGGATTACGCCGATCATCGCCGCATCACTGCTCAATTTGGTACTGACTCTTAAAACGCCGAATAGCCGCTTTCTGGATGTTCTTTTGGCTACTCTACTCATCAGTCCGGAAATCTATCTGTGGATAACGGTCAGTATTCATATTAATGTATGGGCAGCTAAGTTCAGGATCAGCAAACAAGACGGTTGGGAGAACCAGTACCGTGCGGAAACCGGCCAGACGCATTCTCATGCTCTTTTGTATTTTTTCTTGTTTCTTTTATTCATTGTGTCCGCCGCATACTATGTTAAGTTGAACTTTGGCATGCTGACGAGCCCGCCGATTCAGCGAGCGCTTAATCCGTACCTGATGCAAGGGTTCGTGCTGCTGACCATTCTCACCATTTTTGAGTTTGCTGTGATGCTGAATCAGCTTTGGAAGCTTAGAGGTCCGTATAAAGCGTAAAAAGAAGCTGTCGCGCAGACGGAAATTCCGGACTGTGTGGCAGCTTCTTTTAATTGAATCATATTGTGTAATGAATTAGATGTTAACTTCTTCCTGCTCCGCTTTCTTTTTCGCAAAGTAATCCGCGGCCAGTTTGTCGATTTCAATTTTTAATTCGTCAACCATGCGATCTTCAGGAACCTTGCGGATCACCTCGCCATGACGGAACAAGAGTCCTTCACCGCGACCGCCGGCAATACCGATATCGGCTTCTCGAGCTTCACCCGGACCATTAACCGCGCATCCGAGAACGGAAACTTTAATCGGCACGTTAATTTTAGATATATATTGTTCCACTTGATTCGCAATCTTGATTAGGTCGATTTGGATTCGTCCGCAAGTCGGACAGGAAATCAAAGTGGCGGCGTTGGTCAATCCGAAAGTTTTCAACAACTCTCGGCAAACCTTGATTTCTTCAACAGGGTCCGCGGATAGTGAAATACGAATGGTATTGCCAATGCCTTTGTTTAATAAAATCCCCAGCCCAGCGGCACTTTTAATGCTTCCTGAGAAAAGCGTTCCGGATTCGGTAATCCCTAAATGGAGCGGATAATTAAAGGTGCGCGAAGCTTTCTCATAGGCTTCGACAGCCAGATTAATATTTGATGCTTTTAAAGAAACGATAATGTCGTGAAAATCGAGATCTTCAAGAATTTTAATATGATGGAGCGCACTCTCAACCATTCCATCTGCTGTAGGGTAGCCGTATTTCTCTAGAATATGTTTTTCCAGCGAACCAGCGTTCACACCGATACGGATCGGTATATGCTTTTCTTTTGCAGCGCGCACAACCGCCTCGACATTCTCTTGTTTTCCAATGTTGCCGGGATTAATTCTAATTTTATCGGCGCCGCCTTCAATCGCCTTCAACGCCAACTTATAGTTGAAATGAATGTCCACAACGAGTGGAATATGAATTTGTTTCTTAATTTCCGGGATCGCAAGCGCGTCCTCCATGGTCGGGCATGCGACGCGTACCATCTGACAACCGGCATCCTCAAGACGATGAATTTGCGCGACCGTTGCTGTGACATCCCTCGTTTTCGTTGTTGTCATACTCTGTATAATGACTTCATTGGATCCGCCAATGGTTAGATTGCCAACCTTGACTTTTCTCGTTTTCGTGCGGTGTGTAATTTCAGACACGAGCGATTCGCTCCTTCGTAAATAAGTGAATGATTTGTGAATCTTTCAGATATGGTCAGTATAACATGAATTCGACTCACTTGCCTGAATTAATGCGTCTATGAAAGGCAAGACAGACGCAAGAGATTCAATGGTTCTTAAGGAGTTCCGGTTGTTGATGAATCGGACGACTTGTCATAGCGTGGGAAGGCGTACGTTTTCCCGATTTGAAGATGATTTGGATTGACCGAAGGATTCAGAATCGCAAAATCTTTGAGTGCCTTTTCAATTGATGGTTGTTTCTCATTAATACGTTCGGTAATTGAGAGCAGGGTATCACCCGGAGCTATTGTAACTCGTTGATAAGAGACTGCGGCTTTTTCAGATACTGCTGGTGTCACAGGTTGTGCTGCTTGTCCTGCAGGAAGTGATCCTGAAGACAGATCAACATAACTTGTCCAGCAAGCCACAATAAAAAGGATTGTGAAAAATCGTTTTTTCATCGCTCAGCTTCTCCGTTCAAGACGCAATTTTTGCCTATTAAGGCGCTATTAACATGTATATGCCGGGAAACCCAATAATATGCTTGTTTTTCAGAAAAAAATAAACGATTTTTCGGATGAACTTTCCCTGATGCTTCAGGTATGGTTTAATTAATTGAAGAGAAGTTTTTGGAGAATCATCATAGTCTAATATAAAGATAGAAAAAGATTCGTTTATATAAAGAGGAGGAACAAAATGGAATTACTCTCTTACCCTGCAGGCGGATTTATCATTATTTTACTCGCGTCTTGCTTTTTATTCGCGGAGCTTCTTGTCAAAGCGAAGGGATTACTTGCTCTGACAGGCAGCGGACTTTTTATCTATTATTTCTTGCATTTCCTTACGGATCAAGCGTCGCCGTGGATTTTCTTACTGCTTGTAGGCGGATTGCTGCTAATTATTATTGACGGCAAACTGTTCACAACCGGAATTATCGGTGTGTTCGGTTTTATTCTCATGATTCTTGGTTGCGCACTGCCGACGCCGTCTCTGCTCTATGGCATGCTGGTTGGTATTGCCTTCGTAATTGGGTCCTGCGGTTCGCTTTTCTTTCGAAAAATACTGCCGCAACGCGATTATCTTGATAAATTGATGTTGCATGACAAGCTTTCCAGCGACAAAGGCTATAATTCCATAAACAGTGATTACCACGAGCTGATTGGCAAGGAAGGAAAGACGATGACACCGTTCCATCCAATTGGCACAGTGAAAATCGATGGGAAAAACTATAGCGCGATTACTGATGGCGTTTTTCTGGATAAGGATGTACCTGTTAAGGTGATCTCTGTCGACGGTACGCGGATCTTCATCGATCAATTGAATGCAGGCGAATAAGCGGATGTGCGGCGGTAATTAATTTAAAATGAATTTATGAAAAAAAGATATTGTCATATCCAACCAGATATGGTATATTATTTCTTGTCCTTAGGACAGGCAATAACGTTTGAAAAGATTTTGTTGACAAGCCTTGGCGCTTGTGATAAATTAATTCATGTTCTGATTTTGTTCCACAGTAGCTCAGTGGTAGAGCAATCGGCTGTTAACCGATCGGTCGTAGGTTCGAATCCTACCTGTGGAGCCATGGCGGTGTAGCTCAGCTGGCTAGAGCGTACGGTTCATACCCGTGAGGTCGAGGGTTCGATCCCCCCCGCCGCTATTTTTTTGTTTTATTTCACTAACCATGGCGGTTATGGTGAAGTGGTTAACACACCGGATTGTGGTTCCGGCATGCGTGGGTTCGATCCCCATTAACCGCCCGTGGACCCTTAGCTCAATTGGTTAGAGCTGACGGCTCATAACCGTCCGGTTGTAGGTTCGAGTCCTACAGGGTCCACCACTTTTCATGGAGGAATACCCAAGTTTGGCTGAAGGGATCGGTCTTGAAAACCGACAGGGGCTTCACGGCTCGCGGGGGTTCGAATCCCTCTTCCTCCGTTGGTTATACATAAGTATTACCTTGCAAACACCCGGAAGTAGCCATTTAAAGGCATTTCCGGGTGTTTTATTATTTTCCGATTGTCAAAGAAAAGCAAAGAAAATCAAATCATTTTGCGCAGATTTTGCGCAGAAAAAATCAGGAGTTCGGCGACTCCTGATAGAGATCTTCCATGGTATCATCAACCGATCGATCTTCAAGCTGCTCGAGTTCATCGAGCACATGGGCATACGTTTGGAGTGTTGTGATGATGTTCTCATGTCCCAGACGCCGGGACAAGTATTTCAGCGTCACACGCTTGTGTAGGAGCAGAATAGAGGCATGGGTATGTCTTAGACCATGCGAGGTTAATTCAATCAGTTCCAGACGCTTGCACAGCTTTTTGAGCACTTTGTTCAAAGCCTCCGGAGATATCAGCTGCATTTGATCGTTCGCGAAAACCAAGTTTTTGGCATTTTCGAGTCCAGTGGCCAAATGAACTTCTGATTGATGCGCTTTTAGCTTCTTAATGATTTGCAACGTTTTCTTATCGATCGTTATGGTACGATAAGAGGCTTTATTTTTCAATCCGCCAAAATCAAGCGTATCTTTATAATCCCAGGATTTATTAATCTTTATCGTTCTTTTCTTAAAGTTGATGCAGTCCCAAGTCATGCCAAGCACTTCCTCCAAGCGGCAGCCGGTAGCAAGCTGGAACAAGATCATATACCGCGAGACATATTTTGGCCGCATGTCTTTTCTGACTTCAGTGATCAGTTTTTGTGTATCCGAAAAATTAATGTACTTTAGGCTTTCCTTTTTTTCAGGCACATTGCCAATTGCTTTGGCTTTATAGGTTGGATCCCTAAAAATGGCGCCTTCTTCAATTTCATAGCGAATGAATGCGCGCATGTAAATGTTGTACTTTCTCACAGTTTCCGTAGCATGTGTTTCGCCAAATTTATTAAGAGCTTGCTGATAGATGGTCCGATCAACTTCTCTGATTCTCATACCGGGGAATACGCGCTCCGAGAAACGAACAATACGTTCCACCAGACGCTGATTGTCAGGGCTGTATTTACCTTCGATGAATGTTTCATACCATTCTCTAAAAAGTTCGCAGAAAAGGCGCTCAGAAGCCATCAGATTAGCCCCACGACCAAGCTTCGTTTCTATATCCGCAGCTGCCAATTGTGCTGCACGCTTCGTATTGAATCCACCGCGTGTCTTATTCCGGTAAGTGGTTCCATCTTTGTAGCTGACGCGGTACTGCCAGGCACCGTTCCGTCTTGAAATACTGGCCATTCACTCACACCTCTTTTCGTCAAAGGATCCGTTCTGCTGCACAATGATTTGTTGACACATTCCGTCAATCCGAGTGTAAGCCAGGATTCGGGTGACATGAAACTCCTGCATGATACTTTCCAAAGAGTGATTATGGTTGAAATCGATCATGTGGTAGGGGATGGCTGCATAAAGAGCAAATTGACGAGCTTCTGCTTCCTGCATCTTACGAAATGGCACGGACAGATCACATTGATCACCACAATGCCGCAGGATGTGACCCAGCTCATGAAAGAAGTGTTCACGCTGCTCATATTCCGCTGCCTGGTCGTTTTCAACAATGTAAGCTGCGGAATCCTCTGAGAGCCGATAGGCGAAAGGATGACCATGCCAGATTGAATATTCAATGCCGAACACGCGAGCGATATCTTTCAGCACAAGATCTTCAGGCTTTATGATGCCGTGATCAATGAATTTCTGCGAAACCCAGGATTCAAGTGGGGAAGGGAAGTAAGGTCGAGGCATGTCATCAGCTCCAATGCG
Organism: Sporolactobacillus nakayamae; assembly: GCF_900113325.1. Classification (GTDB taxonomy): domain Bacteria; phylum Bacillota; class Bacilli; order Bacillales; family Sporolactobacillaceae; genus Sporolactobacillus; species Sporolactobacillus nakayamae. Next base: position 183,088 of record NZ_FOOY01000004.1, read on the forward strand.
AATATATGTTCGATTAAATAGTGAAAATAAATGGCCGGAAGTACCGGTCATATTGTTGGTTGCTATTATACAATGATTAATTAAAATTGAAAAGCTCATAAAGAAACGTATGTTCTGATTGCGGTCATAAAATAAAGCCCTATCATAGGACATTGACTCTGGAATTAATTTAGTCCTTAATCATTGCACGTTGTAAAGCCAATCGTATGACTAATCCTGTTAAATTAACTGTATAGAAGGTTGCATATAAAAAAATAAATAGTTCTGCGATTATTATTTTGTTAATTAAAAAGTTTAAGGGTATAGCTTCCAAAATCATTAAATAAAGACTTAAAACGATACTAATGCACCAAAGAAGAACTGCTTTCCAAAACGGAAAAAGAAACTTTTGAAGTATTTTTTCTTTGAGCATGCTAAGTAATAAATTATGGTGAAAAAGGGATATTACCAATGTTAATGCAGCGATTACAATACCAAATATTCCAGCTGAAGCACCGAGAAGAGTGTTCGAAAGACTATGCGATATTGATTCCAACAACTTATCAGGATGCTTTTGTTGGTAAACAAAGTAAGTAGTGATAGCCGTCATTAGAAGAGACCAAACGATTGACCAATTTTTACTCGAACTGAATTTATCAGTAATAAGTAAACCGACAAAGGTTGTGTCCTTATATTCCAATTGAGCATCATTCTTAGTCACATTTTTCACCACCTTAATGTTTGGACTTTACACGTGCGATAAAATTATGGATTTTTGATAATAGTTTATCGATATCATGTTCATCCGTATTAATTTGTTGAATACTATTTGAAGACGAAAAGGATCTTTTTTTATTATGCTTCTTTCGTTTGTTTTGACTCTGAACATATGTACTTGTATAGCCAGTTGCAGATACTGTTCCATACCCTGATTCTACAAGTTCTATACCATCTTCGATTGACTTATTAAATGGTTTATCAGTTTCATCTTGTTGATCTTCAATTACAGAAGAAGTTGAATTTAGTTCTATTGGTTGCTTTGATGAAGATTTATCGGTCTCTGCGGTGCTAGTATTATCTATTTCCTTTTGATTCATTTCAGAAAGTGCTTTAAGAAGATCTTCTTCTTCACTGACTGTCTTTTTCTTGATTTTTATTTTTTTTGCGCCACTAATTTTTATTCCATCTTTGTTCATATATTCTAATTTAAATTTTTTTGCATTGTTTATGGCAATTAGAGATGAATAAATGTTATATTCTTTGCTTCCTGGATTTGGATGAATAAATTCAAATTTAATCTTAGTGATTTTTTCGATTAAACTTAGTTCATAACGAATTTTTTGAGGAACTGGTATTGGCATTATTATAACATCGCCAACATGTAGATCCTTACTAAGTATTTTTTCAAATATTTTTTTGAACTCTTCTGCATCAATTTGGCTGTTAACTTCGTGGACTAAAATCTCTGAACCAGGTTCATAAATAAAAAGGGCAGTTTGTGCAAGTTCATCTTCAGTAACTTTTTCCCTAGTTATTGATTCTTCTTTGATTTTCTGCTTCATCTGCTTAGATTTTGTCAAGTTCCCAAACAATATGGGTATATTATTAATTACTCTTTTACTTACATCTGTAAATGAACAATTCCAAGAGTTATGTCTAATTGTTGGCATTTCTTGTATAGCTCTAGGAATATGGTATGAGATAATATTGTCAAGATCCTGGCTGAAAATATTTTCGTGAACGTTTATTTTTTCAGCGATGAATTTTCGATTTTTCAAATTAAATCCTCCCAAAACATATTTAAGTGACAATAAAAAACCCACTACACCAATCTGGGAGAAAAGTCTGCGTCGATCTTAGGCGTAGTGGGTATTTTGTATTATTAATATCGGCATATATTTGATTTTATTTAATCCGTATGAGATCTTTGATGTCGGTTTCTTGTTCGAGAAAGCGCATGGCCAAGGCTTCGAGGAACTTGTCCTGGCTGGTAATAATAATGACTAAGTATTTACTAACGTTGACCTTCATTATTTAAAAACTATATAATTAAATTGCATAAGGAGGTGGGCAGAAATGGATCGCTTACGTTTTGGGTCATTGTTTCGTCAGGTATCTGATGAAATCAAACAACAAAATGAAGAGTATGATCAACTACAAAAATTAAATGTCGCACGCTCCAAGAAAATCAAGGAATTACTTCAAAAAAAGTCAGAAAAATTTGACGCGGAATTTGAAGAAAGGCAAAAAGAAATTAATATCATTCATAAAAAATAGCAATTGGTGTTACTAAACGATCACCTTCGTGAATAATTCCCCAGGGACTCAAAAAAAGATCAAAAAAGATGCTTGGAATCCGATTGATTTCAAATGATGCACCATTAAATAGTTTTTGAAGTTCGTCTTCTTGTGTAATATGCTCCTTAAGACCAATCAGTCTAGAAAGCACTTTTACTTTTCTGTTTTGATCCGTTCTCAAAACGATTGATTCAGGTGGTTCTCTCAAAAATTGTTTGTCGATAATTCCAACATTACCAAAATATTGTATAATTGCTTTATTTCTGAATGCTTCAGCAAAATACGAAGAAATGTTGTGCAGAAGATTAATGTTGTTTATTCCGGCATCCAAGTTTTTTACGGCTTGTCTTGCTTCAAAAACCCGTTGATTTTTTGCTTGGTTATTAGTAATTTTCTGCGCAGCCAGTTTCCGTATCTGATCTTCTTCTTCCTCTTCTTCAACACTTTTTCCAAAGTTAAAAATCCCTGACATTGAGTTCATATTCGTTAGTTTGTTAATCATCTCAAAGTCGTAAAAATTATAGGCGGATTCTGTAAATAGAAAATCTCCTTCTCTAAAGTCAGTATTTGTATTATCTTGCCTAATCTTCCCCTGTAAGTTATCAATTAGAACATCAAGAAGATGATCGTGAAAAATTTTATTCATTATATCTTTCTGACTATCAAGTATTTTCTCGTCAGTAGTTTCTCCCTCAACGGTTTGTCTTGCAAGCTTTGCCCCGACAACCATTTGTGCATTGATCTCAGAGTTTTTGACTTTCTGTGAGGATGTTGCTTGTCCAACTTCTTTTGCAGTGGCAACTTCACTAGCGACAGTAGTTGGTACACTTCCATTTAACTGTGCCAAGACAGAGTTTATGAGGTTTATATCTAAATAAACGATTTCCTTCATAATTTTACCTCCGTATAATTAAATTATTTTTTGGGAGAGTATGATGAAATTCATGAAGTAATAATCTGTAACTCTCAACATTCATTAATGTGATTTTTCATTTTCTTAACTTCTATGATGTATATTTCTTGTTCGGAGAGCGCATTGCCAGGACTTCGAGGATCTTGTCTTACTTGCTGATCAGTGATAGGAGTGCTTTTGTTTCAAAAAAACAAAACGGCTGAATGTCTTATTATAGTCATTTACTTTTTATTCTTTTTCATCTGCCGGCGCACTTTAATAAAGGTGCGTGCTTCTTCTATTTCTTCATCAGACCACTTGTCCTTATCGAAGAAGTACATTTCATTCTTATCGCTAGAAGTACGAATGTCGCTATCACCTAGAAGGTAGGGCCTAGAAACATCAAAGAAGTCGGCAATTTTCTTTAATAAATCAATAGAAGGCTGCCTTTCTCCACGTTCATACATTCCAATTGCACTCTCACTTAATTTAAGCCGATCGCCTAAATCCTTTTGAGTAATGCCTTTTTCAATTCGGAGCGATTTTAACCTGTTTTTAAACTCTTCCATAATATCACCTACTAAGATAATAACACGATATGTGTGTATATTTAATATACTTATAAGAAAACGCACTAAACGTGTTGACAACACGTAAAGTGTGGTTTATATTAAATTCATAAACACAATACGTGCGGAATGGTGGTGAAGAAATGAATAAGCTACTTATTGCAAAAAGACTTATTACTCTACGTGCTAAAAAGTCCCGAGAAGAGGTATCGGTTGCAAACAATATAAGTATTAGTGCATTACAAATGTATGAGAATGGTCAAAGAATTCCTAAAGATGAAATTAAGGTTCGTTTGGCTAAATACTATCAAGTCAGTGTTCAAGATATTTTTTTTGACGACAATCCGCACAATATGTGTTCTTAACTAACTTTAAGGAGGCGGATCAATGCTGACGAACACGGAGCTGCTCTTGGTTCAGCTCAATAACAAAATGGATCGGTTGATTGAATTAATGGAAGGCAGCCAACCGTATGAACCAAAAAATGAACTTCCCGATTTTCTTCAAATGTCTTCAGTATGTAGCGCTCCTTTAATTAAACATAGCAGTTATGAGTGTGGAGCAGCGGGTAAGGATGACACAAATGAGAGGGGGCGAGTGTGACGGTGGATTATAAAGAGTTAAGTCAACTTCGTATTGATACAGAGGCAGTGATTCTTGAAAAAAATAAAGAAATTGCAAAAACTGTTACTTTTCTATGCCGAGAATTGAGAATTGCTAACATCGAAAAAATAACTCCGCAAATGGTGGCAGCCATTGCAGAGTTGTCAAAGCAGAATTAGTCATTACCTTCAGATTCGTATGGGTTTTGGACGGCTTTCAAAAACAATTTGTACGCTTCAGCAGCTTGTTTATCTGTGACGAAGTGACTTGAGCTCGGTTGACCGAGCCAAGCAATGGTTATGTCTCTAGCAATTTCATCATTTGATGCATGTTCACTCATGTATTCCACCTCCTATCTCTATCAGATAGGAATATTATACCAAATAAAATGGCCTGAACTGACCTATTGGAAAGGGGGAAGCGTGTTGGAAAAGCGACTTTATTATCCACCATTGAAGCCGAAGGAAGCCTGTGATGTCTTTTTAAAATATGTTGAGGCGTCCATTGAAATGAGCAAGAGAAACTTGAAGAAATACAGTGATCTTGGATTTGAAACAGCAGTTGTTGAAGCTCAAACGGAATTAAGAGTGTATGAAAACTGCAAAAGAGCATTAACCGATTATCTGAATGGTTATTATCCGGAATAAAAAGGGGCGTGGATGTGTGTCAATCGGTGCAAAGTTAAAAAATGCAATGAAGATGAATGCGGTGAAAGAAGCTGATCTGGCGGTGGATGTTCATTACTCCCGGCAGGCGGTCAGCGCATGGGCGAATGGGAGACGGCGTGTTCCTGGTGATGTGCTGCCAAAGCTGAGCAACAAATTTGACGATCCGGATCTGTTCATGGAAATCGGAGTGCTGGCAACAGATGGCGTGTCGCTGCCGCCTTTGGATGGTGATTATATTCGTCAGGATACGCTTGCCATGATTGATTTGGTGCAGAAAGAGACGCAGGAAGCGATGGACAAGCTGGCCGATGCGCAGCTTTATAAGCCGCCAGAACATGCGACGGAAAGGGACAAGCAGACGGTCAGAAGCATTAACGAGGAGGTACTTGAAGCTGCCTGTTCTATGGTCAACTTGGTACGTGTCAATTGCCATGAGTATGGGCTTTCCTATCGCGCAACTTTTCAGAGTTTGGAAGTTACTTTGAAAGCGAGAAGGATGCGGAAATGAACAAGAACGTCCGAGCAGTACGCGAGCTTAGCAATCTAGCAATCTTGTTTGACGAAATGGCATGCAGAATGAGTAGCACTGAGTTTACTCATTTTGTGCAAGAGCATGATCGTTTGGAGCAGTTGAACGGAATTCAATTGATCGAGGTGAAAAAGCATGAATGAAGTCATGGAACGGATCAGCGAGCTGGAAAAGATCCACAGCGGTTTGAAGAAACTTGGATGTGTTTGGAGCGAATGTTGGGTGATGGCAGAGCTTGCAGAAATGAAAGTAGCGTTAAAGCGCATGAAAAAAGCCTCCGCGGCAACGGAGACCTGTTGAAATGCTTCATCAATCAAATAGGATATGTGTCCATTTTAACATGCAGTGCTGTAGTGGACAAGGGAGGTAGGCACTTGGAAGTGAAAAGCGATCTGGTTGGTGTTGTGAAGCAATTTGATTGCTTGATTGACGCAAAGAAGAAGGAACTTAGGTGCTATTTAGACTCAGGCATTTCATCTAGGAATTGGCTGTATACGATCAATGACGGGAAGCTACTTGGTCTTGAACTCAGTCGTGCGATTGTCATGAACGAGTTGGGATTGAAGCCGGAAGACAGCATTGAGTAACAGGAGGGAGCGACCATGGAGAATGTTCAGATCATTTTAAATGAGAAGTTTTTGCAGGCCGAGGTTCAAAAGCTGATCCGTGCGGAAATGGTGTGGTGGCACATGGACGATCTGAGAGCGAAGACCGGGAAAAGCCAGAACTGGCTGAAGGACAACATTCTGTATCAGCCTCGGTTCAGAAAAGAGCTGGAGACGTTCACGCATTTTCCAGAATCGCAAGGGGATAAGTGGTGCTTCATCGCGGATAAAATGGAGCAGTTTCTCAAACTCCATTTCAGAGATATTTTTGTTCAGGAAGAGTGCAAAGTTCGGCGGTTAGGGTGACGATTCGAAACAGGAGTCTGATCTCCTGTCGAGTGTGGGCGGTGCCTCACTCCTGACGAGATAGCCTGTCAGATTACAAGTTAAGGAGATGGAGAACATGGCAGACATTAATCTGCAAACATTAGCCGGTGGTGCCGTCGCGGAACGCTTCAACAGAGAGCTGCAGCAAGTGTTAAACAACATTGCGGATCCGAATACCGATGCGAAAAAGAAACGGAAGCTGACCATTACCGTAACCTTCGCACCTAAGGAAGATCGATCACTTGCCAATATTTCGGTTTTGGCAAAGAAGGGGCTCGTACCGGCAAAAGAGATCGAGACTTCGTTCATGCTTGGTCAGGATCAGAACGGTCACGTTGTCGCCAAGGAGCTCGTGTCTGGTATTCCTGGTCAAACATTCATCGATCAGGATGGCGACATAGCCAGTGATAACGGTGAAAAAGTGGTTAAGTTTGAAACAAGCAAATCAAAAACAGGGAGTGATTCAAAGTGATTAAAGAAGCACTTGAATATCTTGTCAATCTCGGTAATACCCGAGTGGAACAAGTGGGGGATCAACAATTTTCAACGCAACCTTTGTACCTTGTAAAAGAACCAACACCTGAAGAAATCAAGGTTCAAAGTCTTTCAGGTCTTGCCGATTACATCATTTCTAATTTCGATGAATTCGTTACAGGCTCTGGTCGGCTCATGGTTCATGTCATTGATCCGGTAACGGTTGTTGCATTCTCTCAATTGAATTTTGATCAGAAACGTAGCCGGTTTATTCGAGCAGAAGCAAATTTACCTTCATTCTCTTTCGATCGCTTCTATGGAACGGAAGAGTTCAATGTAAAGCTCCAATCCGCTTTTCTCAAATCGCTGGACCGCGATGTATTACTTCAAGTGGTTGGCAATCTTCAAGAAGAAAATGTTGCGAATACTGGTGATGATGGGGTGACTCAGACCGTAGTCGTGAAAACTGGTGTTGCTACGTTAAATAAGGCTGAGGTCCCTAATCCGGTTAACCTTGCACCATTCCGGACGTTCACCGAAGTCGATCAACCTTTCTCTGATTTCATCTTCCGCATGCGAACAGGACCTACTTGCGCACTCTTTGAAGCAGATGGAGGTGCTTGGGAGCTGCAAGCCATGAAAAATATCAAAGAGTTCTTGGCTGGAACATTGGACGAGCTCATTGAACAAGACAAAGTCATCATCATTGCTTGAAATAAAAAGCCGGACGGTTCCTGCCCGGCGCAGGGGTGACGCCAAGCGTTGCTCCTGCAGCGGGCAGGAACACCGATAGAAAGGAGACGATGGTTTGGCACTCAAGACAAACAAAGACTGGTATGGGTTCTTCGCCACGCTGGAAGTAAACATGATCGTTCAGGACAAGTCTCATGTCGTTGCCTATGCCAAGGAGAACAAATGTAGGTATTATCGCATGGCGAAGCAGGAACGGCAGGTGAAGGGCATTGGCTAAATTCAGGCAAGTTCATGTGAACTTTTGGTCGGATCCGAAAGTGATGGAGGAAATGACTCCTGAGGATCGTTATTTCTATCTTTACTTATTAACCAATCCCTTGACGTCTCAAATAGGTATTTATCAGATTACCAAAAAACAAATGGCTTTTGACCTTGGCTACTCACTTGAAACGGTCAACAGCTTGATTAATCGATTTGAAACGCATCATCGGCTAATTAAATACAACCAGGAGACGCGAGAGATTGCCATTATAAAATGGGGCAAATACAACCTTAATAAGACAGGTAAACCGGTGCTTGATTGCATCGATAAAGAATTGGCATCTGTCAAAGATGTGTCCCTACTTACTTTAATCATTGATCACATTCCTAACAATACGATTGTAGAGCGATTCTTACGTGTCGCTAACGATACGTCTAACGACTCGTCAACGACAGGTGGACAAGAAGAAGAAAAAGAAGAAGAACAAGAAAAAGAAAAGACTTCTTGTCGCAAAACGAAGTTTTCCGACGAGCACCTGGAAATGGCGAATCTATTACTCTCTTTGATTCAAGCCAATAACCCGAATTACAAAGCTCCGTCAAAGTTAGAGAAATGGGCAAATGATATTCGCTTGATGATGGAACGAGATAAGCGCACGAAAGAGCAGGTTGAGTATTTAATTCGTTGGTCCCAAAGAGATGATTTTTGGAGCACGGTCATTTTATCTCCGAACAGCCTAAGAAAAGGTTTTGACAAAATGGTTGCCCGTTGTCGGCAAGAGAGCAAGCAGAAACAGAGCAGAGGTTTTCCTGCGAATCGCGCTCAACAAAACGACGCGGCAATTGAAAGGTGGTTGAGACAGAGTGAATCAGTCGCAAGTAGCGCATCTGGTTAAGTGCATTGTGAAAATGTATCCGTATGTGGTCGCAGATGATACATACATGAACATCTGGCTTGCGACGACAAAGCACGCGGATTTCGAAGCAACGATGGAGCGCTTCTACCGCTACGTCAGCGATCCTAAAAGCCGTCATGCTGTTCCATTGCCTGCTGATCTTGTCGTCAATGGACGCGATTCTGGGCTGTTTCAGGAGACCGAGAAAATGCGGCAATGGGAAGCGGAAGCAAAGGCGCATCCGGTAGATAAGAGCAGCTTGCCGCATTTGGAGGTGTTCACAAATGATTGAGGAACATGCGACGATCGAAGCAGAGCAAGCGGTTCTTGGATCAATATTGTATGACAATCAGCTGATGGACATGTGTTGGCTGACTGCAAATCATTTTTCAAAGGCAGCGCACAAGGTGATCTTCTCCGGATTCGAAGCATTGAATCTCAAGGAATTACCGATTGATCCGGTGACACTGGCAAAAGAGCTTGGGGACAAGCTGCAACAAACAGGCGGCATTGGTTATTTGGCCGAGCTGGTCAACGGAATCGCAACGACTGCGAATTTTGAGTTTTACGAACGGATCCTGAACGATGCACGCAAGCTGCGTGAAGCCAGGACAAAAGTGAATCAATTTGTGAACGCGCCAAGTACCGAGGGCATTGAAGAATTAGCAAAGTCGCTTGATGAAATCGTTGATACGCGTCCGATCGATGATGAGATGACCGATCGCGAAAGCATGATGAATATCTATGATTCTCTCTTTGAGAAACGCGGCGACATTTCAGGTGTGCCGACTGGCATCACTGACTTAGATCGCATGACAAGCGGTCTGCAGGATGATGATCTGATCATCGTCGCCGGCAGGCCATCCATGGGCAAGACGGCCTTCGCCTTGAATATTGCCAAGAGCTCAGCTGCGGATGATGTGGTGGTCGATCTGTTCAGCCTTGAAATGCCGAAAACGAAAATTCAGCAACGGCTGTTGTCCGCGATCGGGAACATCGATGCAGGAAAATGGCGCAATCCGGAACGGTTCATGAATGCCGGTGATGTAGAAAGTGTGATCAAAGGCATGGGCATCTATGAACAATGGTCGCTAGCAATACATGACCGGCCGTCACAGACTATTGCCAGTATGCGCGCAACCATTCGCAAGTCGATTAAGAAGCATCCGGATAAAAAACACTTGGCCATCATCGACTATTTGAGTTTTATCAAGATCACCGGAAAGTATGAACGCAGAGATTTGGCTATTGGAGCTGTCACAGGCGGTTTGAAACAGCTTGCCAGACGCTACCATCTGCCGATCATTCTTCTCGCTCAGCTGTCACGTGGCGTTGAATCTCGGCAAGATAAGCGGCCGATGCTCAGCGACTTGCGCGAATCCGGGAACATCGAGCAGGATGCGGATCTGATCTTGTTTTTATATCGCGATGACTACTATAACCGCGAATCCGATAAGCAGAACATTGTTGAAATCATCATGGGAAAACAGCGCAATGGCCCAGTGGGGACCGTGGAAGCAGCATTTATCAAAGAGTATGCAAAGTTCGTAAACATCGATCGAAAGGCGGTGGCAGCTCATGCTCAGCAAGCAAGACCGAACGTTGATGATTGATTTTCTAATCCTGGCCGAAGGCTGCACACGTGAGTTTTGGGAAAAGCAGCCGGACAAGCTTCTTCAGAAGAACTATGAAGAATGCTGCCTTTCTGAAGGCGGTGAGTGAATGAAAAAACGTGACCTGGTGTACTTGCAGAAAAAGGATGAAGGCGCATTGGTCTTCACATTCGAGTATCTCACATGGAAGCAAACGCGCGAGAGAATGCGTGATGGCTGGGAAGTTGCCAAAGGCGAAACGGATGTGAGCAGATGATTTTCTTAATAGCATTGTGCCTCTTGGTGTTTATGATGCTGGCAAATGGAATGATGGCGATCGCAGTCTTAATTTGCGGGTCGATTCTGGCAAAGAGGAAACTGCGTGGGAAAAGGTCATTCAGTGAGGAGGGAGAGAGCGATGGACAGTCTGGTCTATCAAAAGAATTCGGCGATCGTAACTGATTCATTGACGATTGCCAAAGTGTTTCAGAAGCGCCATGACAAGGTTCTGCGCGATATCAAGAACCTATCATGTTCTGAGCAATTCAAAGTGCTCAATTTTGGAGAGTCGTCTTATTTCAATAAACAAGGTCGAAAAATGCCGCTTTATATCATCAAGGAAAATGGATTTTATATCCTTGCCATGGGATATACCGGTGACAAGGCAATGGCTTTTAAAGAGCAGTACATCAACGAATTTCAGAGGATGCGCACGATTTTGGAGAGCCGAAAAGAGCACCGGTTGACGCTCGTTTCAAAACAGCAGAATGCAATAAAGGATGCAGTCCGAACAAGAATCATGCTGCTTTATCCATCCGTTCGTGACAACGCCAGGAGAAAGTATTACGCAAGAATTTACCAACAGCTGAAAGCAAAATGCGGTGTGGAATCCTATCGGGACATTAACAGTTTGGACTTTGATTTTGCAATGAAATTCATTCAGGATTGGGACTCACCAAAATTGGCGAGTGCAACCATAAGCGAAAACCTAGTGAAAGGATGATTGAAATGAGAAACACATTAGGCGATCTGAACAATCACCTGTTCGCGCAGCTCGAACGTTTGAGCGATGAAAACTTAACCAGTGAAGAACTGGAAGAGGAAATGAAACGTGCGAAGTCGATTACTGGCGTTGCTTCTCAAATTATTGCAAACGGCGCGCTGGTATTGGAAGCGAAAAAGGCAACGGAAGACAGTTTCCATGCAGATTCTCAGTTGCCAAAAATGCTGGAGGGATGATATGGCACGCTTATTTACCCCGGAACAAGACCAGTTCCTCAAAAACCATGTTAAAGGCATAGGGAACGCTGAACTTGCTACGATGCTAAATGAAAAGTTTGGCTTGTCGCTTACCCGGAAACAAGTGAAGGTCTACAAACGCAACCATGGTCTTAGCAGCGGTTTGAAAGGCTACTTTAAAAAAGGTCATGTACCTGCAAATAAAGGCACACATAACGGCGGTTGGGAACCGACTCAATTCAAAAAAGGATGTCGGCCACACAACTACATGCCGATCGGCACCGAATGTGTGAAAAGCGACGGTTACATTTGGGTTAAGATTGCGGATCCAGGAAAATGGAGACAAAAGCATTTGCTGCTTTGGGAACACGTAAACGGCCCGGTACCGAAAGGACATAAAATCATTTTCGGCGATGGCGATCGTCGGAATGTCGATCTCAATAATTTAATTTTGGTGACGGACAAGCAGCTGGCCGTTTTAAACAGAAAAGGACTTATTCAGAATGACGCTGAGTTGACCAGGACCGGGATCGTGCTTGCTGATTTGTTCAGCAAGATGCAAGAGCGAAAGCGCAGGTGAATCTGATTGAAGGAGAGATATTAATGGGCTTTTTAGAAGTTTTAACGATAATTTTTGTTATTTGTAAGTTGATCGGAGTATTAAGTTGGAGTTGGTGGATAGTTCTGTTGCCAGAAATCATTGCCGTTGCAATTTATATCATTTGGTTTGGTGTTTTTGGTTTAATTTTTGGTCGGACAAAAAGAAAGATTGACAAAGCATTTGATGATGATTTTTTCAAGAAGTGGTAATGACGTAGTTGACACAAAAACGCAGATGTATTGAGATGCAAATTCTAATGCATCTGTGCTACATAAAAAAGGCTCGGATCCCTCCGAGCGACTTTGACAAGTTAATTCTACCATACGGAGGGATTATGATGCTTCCTTTTAAAGAAATAAAAATTGATCCAAGGACTATGAAACTAGGACTTGATATTGATATAATCAGGGGAAATAAACCATTTATTGTCGTTGTTGGTGACGGAAAAGCGAAACTCTATGATTTACCTGAGCATGGTGGACAAACTGTCGTAATGCATCAAGGAAGAATCAAACGCGTGAAGTCTGAGGACGGTGATGAATGGTAAGCGAACAATCAATTAAAAAGGATGCTTTAATATGAATATATGTGGGCTAGTAACATATTATATTACATTAAATATTATATGGATTTTTATTTTGGAATTGTTTTTTGTTCTTATTTCAAATATAAATGCAAGCTTTCAATCAGAAATAAACAACAAACAACTAGATTATCTTTTGTCTAATAACTATTCTAAACTTGTTAAAAGTATTCGCTTTGAATATAGATTTGAAAATTTCACCTCACGTTTTTATAGTCCACTGGGAAACATAAGAAGAGCAGATTATGATGTTAGGTCAGTCGCTGAATCATTGGTGAGCTACAATTCTTTTTATGAAGGATTCAAGTTAATTTGTTATAGGCTAAACCCATTTCGTATTTTTAATATAGTCATAATTTTGTTGTCTGTATATTTAATTTTCGGATATCAATTTATACTAACTTGGATTGATTTTGCATTTAATTTTATTTTGAAATGGAATAATTATTTTCCCACATTTTTGTCTTTGATTGCGATATTTATCACTGTAGTATATTCAAGTAAACACGGAAGGTTTATTAGAACAAAAATAAAAATCAAAAGTTCTGATTTTGATGAATGTATGATGTTTAATAAGGAATTTAGTAATGCCGTTTTGGATTCATTAATATTTTCAATGTCGAACATAGATCATTTTATGGGTTATAGAAACATTCTCATCAATTCATTTACTAAGAACAATTTATTTGAAAAAAACTATAATCAGTTGAAAGGATTGCTCAATGATGTAAAGAATCTTGATGAACTAAAAGAAATAGTGAAAGAGAATCTTGGACATAAATTGAAATTTCCATTTCTTAAAGTTAAGAAAAATTATGTTTGTTATTTGCTAGATTCAAAATTCAATTCGTTTTCCGCAAAAAATATTGGTAATGATTATGTCGTGAGCACGATAGTTTGTGATAAAGAATATTTTATAAAAACTATTGATTTCTACATAAAGTATAATAAAAGCATGGAGCAGTTTCAGAGCAGTATTGATCAATTCGCTTTGTCACTTATTAGAGACATTGTATGCCTTAAAATGTATCTTGAAATAATCACCAAAGAGCTTCAAAAAGGAAATCTTGTGTCTTCTCTTTTTGAGAATGTATTTAAAAAATAGTATATAAATCGTTCTACCAGCCAACTGGAGGACACGGAATACGGTTAAAAGCCGTTATTCTGTGTCCTTTTTTATTTATCAAAAAAGGAGTGTTCTTCATGAATCGTTCCGAAAATCTCAAGAAAAGTATCAGTTCAGACAGCAATCGTTCACGAAAACGGGGGTGTCGTTCTGAAAAAATGCCGCAGCACGTGATTGAGAACTTGATGGGTATTCATGATCCGACATACAAGCGCGTCAAAGGTGGAGCATTCAAACAGAAGTGAGGTGTGTAATTTGAGTGTACGAACAATGGTTTACGAATATAGGCGTTCTATAAGGCTTGCAAAGAAAGCTTATGCTTCGGCTCCGATTAAAGAAGATCCGAATAGCATAGAAAGAACGATCATTTCAGAAATGTTGAGTGACATGCACTTTGCCCTGGCATGGATCCATTGCGGATTCAATCCTTATCATAAGTGCGGAGCTTATCGCAGATCAGAAGTTCAGTTCATGGATCCGGATTTGATGGATGCGATTGAGTTGGAATCAAAACCGCAAGATGCACGAGAGTTAAGCGATATGGAACGAATAGACATAAAGATTGCACTCTCAAAACTGACAGAACGCGAGACAGATATTTATGTCATGCATCATGCTGAAATGTTGCCATTGGATGAGATAGCGGAGCTGCTGGGTGTCAAGAAAAGCACAGTCGCTACAACAATCAGACGGGCGCAAAAGAAAATCAATAAGGCGATAGGAGGCAGATCATGAACGTTGTGCAGCCGATCCGGGACCAGGATAAAATCAATAAAATGTATGAGCATTTGAGAAGCAGATCCGAACGTGACTTTATGATCTTCTTGCTTGGCATCTGTGTTGGACTGCGAATATCTGATTTATTGCGGCTGAAGAAAGAGGATCTTTACAAACCGCACATCACGATCATTGAGAAGAAAACAAAGAAGACCAAGCGCTTCAAGATTCCTGGCTACATCAAGAAGTATGTGGTGCCGTTTGCTGATCAGTTGAACGATGGGGACTTTATCTTTAAAAGTCGGCAGGGCAAGAACAAACCGATCTGCAGATCAACAGCGTACAAGATTCTCAATGATGCAGCCAAGGCATGTCACCTGCAAGAGATTGGCACGCACACGCTGCGGAAGACGTTTGGCTACCATCATTACAAGGTCAATCATGATGTGGCCATACTGCAGGAACTGTTCAATCACTCGAAGCCAGAGATCACATTACGATACATCGGCATCACACAAGACCAGATTGATCGGTCTGTGGACAAGGTCAAATTAATCTAGCTTTCTACTCACTTCACCACAATTACTATTAGCGTGAACTCATATCAAAAATATTTTTTAAGCCTGATAGATCAAGGGATTCAGCGATTCTGCGAGTTGAACAGAATAGGTATTGAGGTGAACTCGTCATACGAATTGCAGTATTAGTGAGAGGTTCTTTTTTAGGAGGCCAGTTAGAGATGGGATTTTACAAACGTGGGTACATCGCCAAAAGTGAGCTTCCTGATGAAGCACTCAATATGTATCTTGGCGCAATGCAGAGATCCAGTCAGAGCGAATTAGCTGAATTGTTAGCTTACCTAGATCGATTGATCCGTATGCATGAACAAGGCATTACTTTAGCGAGTACTAATAACAGCGTGTTAGAACGGATCAAGGTTATGTGTAATGCGATTGAGGAAGTAATTAATCACGATAGTAGTGAGAGCTAATGCAACCATGGGCAGAGAAGTTCTATGCATCGACGCAATGGAGAAGGTGCAGGAATGCATACTTCAAGAAGAGGCATGGCATCTGTGAACGATGTGGCAAGCCTGGCAAGATTGTTCATCATAAGATCGTTCTTGATCCAGTGAACATCAATGATCCAATGATCACATTGAATGACATTCATTTTGAATTGCTTTGCCAGGAGTGCCATAACATTTTTCATAATGCTAAGTACGGGGTGACCATGAACGGTGTTCACTTCAATGAATATGGTGAATTGGTGCAGTCATAGTACTTCTTAATCGAAGAGGTGAGGAATCATGTGCATTGTTACATGGTGCGATAACAAGTCGCATCCAAGCGGCAGTGGATATTGTCGCCGTCATTATGATCAGATCAGGAAATATGGAAAGGTTCTTAATGAACGCAATGCTCATAACAAGAATCAAATAGAATTTCACGATGATGTTGCAGATCTCATACTAAGAAATAATGATGGCAATGTGGTTGCCAAAGCATTGATTGATATTGAGGACATTCGTCTTGTGTCTAAATACAAGTGGTCATTAAAAGACAACGGCTATGTAAGAACTGTAATCAAGGGTAAAACGGTCTACCTGCATAGGTTATTAACTGCTGCAAAAAGTGGCGATGAGATAGATCATATCAATTTAAATAAGCTTGACAATAGAAAAAAGAATTTAAGATTCTGTACACACGAGCAGAACTGTTGGAATAGATTCAGTGTAAATCATGGAGTATCAAAGTTAAAAAGAAATTTGAGAAAACCATTTATAGCAACGATAACTGTCAGAGGGAAATCCATTTGGCTGGGCTATTATGCAACATTACATGAAGCAACAGTAGCAAGAGCAAAAGCAGAGGAAAAATACCATAAAGAATTTCGCTGTAATGTATCTATGCCGATGCTATAGCCCCCCCATTTTCTATTTTCTTCCTATGTCACCGTAACCGTTAGCCCCAGATTAGAATGATACACGGGTCGTCCCACATGAGGGGGGGTCACATTTTATGGCGAAATTGAGCAAGAAAAAACAAGATGAATTGATCAGTTCCGAGATTGAGCGACTTACCGAGATTTACAAGGATATCGCAGAGGATAAAAAGAAAGCGGCCCAGCGCTTAATTGAGCGGGTCGCTTTTATGACGATTACGCTTGAAATCCTTGAGGACACGATCAAAACAAAGGGTCCGACTTATTTGCTGGTCCAGGGGAGTCAGCGGATGCTGATTGAGAACCCGGCGCAGAAGTCGTACAACGCAATGATCAATCGTTATACCGCGGCAATGGACAAGCTTATCAATCTCCTGCCTAAAGATGATGGCGATGAGGATGATGGATTCGATGAATTCGTGAACAGCCGATGAGTGCGAGAAAACAATATCCGCTAGCCTATAATCCGATTCTCGACTACTGGGAACAGATTGAAAGTGGTAAGGAAGTTGTCGGCAACAAAGTCCGACGCGTTTATAAAAAATTGGCTGCTGATGTTTATGATCAAAAGTCGGTTTATGAATATTCACCCAAACGCGCCAATCACATTATTGAATTCATCGAGAATTATTGCCGGCAATCGAAAGGCAAGTGGGCGGGGCAGCCGATTGATTTGGAACTTTGGCAGAAAGCTTTTCTCGCTGCGAGTTTCGGATTCATTCATAAGATCGACGGCACGCGAAAATATCGTGAAGTGCTGCTGATCGTTGCCCGTAAGAATGGAAAGTCCACTCTATCATCTGGCATATGTCTTTATCTTCAGGTTGCGGATGGTGAAGGCGGTGCGGAAGTTTACGCGGTTGCCACAAAGGAGAAACAAGCGAAGATCGTTTGGTCTGAATCCAAGAAGATGGTCAAGAAGTCGCCGGTGCTTCGTAAACGGATCACACCACTCGTTAAAGAGCTGCGTGCGGATTTCAATGACAGCACGTTTGAACCGCTGGGCAGTGACAGCGACAAACTGGACGGATTGAACGTCCACGGCGCATCGCTTGACGAAATTCACGCTTGGAAAGACAAGAATCTGTATGACGTCATTGTTGACGGTACTTCGTCACGTGAACAGCCGATGATTCTCATGATTTCAACGGCAGGAACGGTTCGCGAATCGGTTTACGACATCAAATATGATGAAGGAGAGATGGTGCTCAATGGTTTCGATGATCCCAATGGCTATAAGGATGACCGATTTCTCCCAATCATCTATGAACTCGACAACCGGGCGGAATGGACGGATCCAAAGACCTGGAAGAAAGCCAATCCTGGACTGGGCACGATTAAGAAATTGGACACGCTGCGAAGCAAAGTCAATAAAGCAAAGGCGAATCCGATTCTTGTCAAAAATCTTCTGTGCAAGGATTTTGATATTCGTGAGACTTCGAGCGAAGCCTGGCTGACCTTCGAGCAGCTGAACAATCCGCAAACGTTCGACATCAAGCTGTTGAAACCAAGCTATGGGATTGGCGGTACCGACTTGTCGAGCACGACCGACCTTACGTCGGCGAAAGTCATTTTCATGGTTGCCAATGATCCGCACATTTACGTATTGCAGATGTACTGGCTTCCTGAAGATCTGCTTGAACAGAGAGCCAAAGAGGACAAGATTCCTTATGATCTGTGGGAACAGCAAGGCTTTCTGCGGACAACACCGGGAAACAGTGTCCATCAAAAATATGTGACGGAATGGTTTCTCGAAGTGCGCGATGATTTTGGCATCTATCTCCCATGGATCGGCTATGATTCCTGGAGCGCTAAGTACTGGGTTGAGGATATGCAAGGCTATTTCGGCAAGGAAGCTATGGTACCGGTAATCCAGGGCAAGAAGACGTTGTCTAGCCCGATGAAGTTGCTCGGTGCGGATCTTGAGAAAAAGATCGTTGTCTACAACAATAACCCAATCGACAAATGGTGTTTATCGAATACTGCG
Organism: Sporolactobacillus nakayamae; assembly: GCF_900113325.1. Lineage (GTDB taxonomy): Bacteria > Bacillota > Bacilli > Bacillales > Sporolactobacillaceae > Sporolactobacillus > Sporolactobacillus nakayamae. The sequence continues at coordinate 201,671 of NZ_FOOY01000004.1, forward strand.
ATTGAGATCGATAAGAACCTGAACATTCAGCCGTGCAAAACGCAGAATCAGCGGCGGAGAATCGACGGTACCGCATCGCTGCTTGATGCGTATGTCGTTCTTCAGGACAAGATGAACGATTATTTGAACATGATCTGACAGCAGGAAAGGGGGTGGTTGATTGGGGCTGTTTGAAAAAATATTTGGTAAGCGAACGCCGCAAGGCAGCGGAACGACTCGGCGTTTTGAAATGATTAATGATGTTGGCAAGGGCTTTTATCAGTGGAATGGCAATCTTTATCAAAGCGACATTGTCCGATCTTGCATTCGACCAAAGGCAAAAGCGGTTGGTAAGTTGGTGGCCAAACACATTCGGAATAATGCTGCAGATTTCAAAGTCAATCCGGATACAAACATCCGATTTTTACTCGAGGAACCCAACCCCTTGATGACCGGTCAGATCATGCAGGAGAAGCTGACTACACAGCTGGAGCTGAACAATAATGCGTTTGCTTATATCAAGCGGAATGACCTGGGCATTGCCACGGATATTTACCCGATTCCTTGCACGACTGTTGATGTTGTTGAAGGGGCTTTGGGCGATATCTTCTTGAAGTTCTATTTTGGTAATGGCAAGCAAATGACGGTTCCTTATACAGATGTCATTCATCTCCGGAAGGATTTCAATCAGGATGATTTTTTCGGGGACAGTCCTGGTGAAGCGCTCGCGCCATTGATGAAAGTGGTCACGACTACGGATCAGGGAATCGTTCAGGCGATCAGGAATAGTGCGATGATTCGCTGGATTATGCACTTCAGCAGTGTTTTGAAACCGGATGATATTAAGAAGCAGGTTGATGATTTTACAAATAACTATTTGAACATCGAAAAAAATCGCGTGGCCGCTCCGGCTGATCCACGCTATACACTCGAACAAGTGAAGCCCGAAAGCTATGTCCCCAACGCGGAACAGATGAAAGAAACCACGTTGCGGATCCATAGCTTTTTTAATACCAATCAGAAGATCATTCAAAGCGACTACAACGAAGATGAATGGAACGCTTATTTTGAGAGCGAGATTGAGCCGGTGGCGATGCAGCTGTCCGGGGAATATACGCGCAGGTTATTTACCAGGCGTGAGCGCGGATTCGGCAATCAGATTATTTTTGAAGCGTCAAACCTGCAGCATGCATCCATGAAAACCAAGCTGAACCTGCTGCAGATGGTGGATCGCGGTGCATTGACGCCGAATGAATGGCGCGCTGTCTTTAACTTGACGCCGATTGATGGCGGGGACAAACCGATTCGCCGGCTTGATACAGCGCCGGTCACTAAAGGGGGTGATGATGATGACGGAGAAGGCGGAGACCCGATCAATAACGACGGAGAAAATGGAGATTCGGGAAGCTGAGAATGGTGTCAAACAGATTACCGGCTATGCGGTCAAATGGAGCATGAAGTCTGAGCGGATGGGGTACTGGAACCGGTTCAGAGAGCAATTCAAGAAAGGCGCGTTTGCCAGCTCGTTGGTTGAAGAGGATCAGCGCGCGTTATGGAGTCACGATACTTCAAAGGTTCTGGGGCGAACCAAGAACGATACGCTTCGGCTGTATGAGGATGATGTTGGTTTACGTTTTGAACTGGACTTGCCGGCAACGCAGTTGGGCAGCGATGCCTATGAAACGATCAAGCGCGGTGACGTGGACGGCGTCAGCTTCGGATTCATGATGCAGGTCGAGGAATGGGATGAATCGGATCCGGATAATATCGTCCGCACCGTTTCCCAGGCGAAGCTGATTGAAATCAGCCCGGTTGCTTTTCCTGCTTACCCGGACAGCCAGGTCGCAGCGAGAAGCAAGGATCCATACAAGGATTATGTGAATCAGCGCAAGAAAGGTGAGCTTCGAAAGCGGCTCATACTTGAAACTTATTTATGACAAAAAAGGAGATGTTTGACGCATGGCAAAGAAAAACACTGATTACAGACTTAATTTGAACCTGCAGTATTTTGGTGCGAAGACACTAGAAGAAATCAATAAACGAAAGACCGAAATCCGCAGCCTGCTTGAGGGCGAGGATACAGTTGATCTCGAAGCTCTTGAAAAGGAACTTCGGGATCTGAATGATCAGCAATTGGCCATTGAAAAGCGCCAACGCTTGCTCAAAGAAGCAGAGGCAATTAATAACGGAACACCGCCTGCAGGTGAAACGCGAACGATCGAAACGTTCAATAACAAACCACCGGAACAACGTGAAACAGAAACCGTGGAAACGCCTCAAACGGAGACACTGGAACAGCGCGAGGAACGCGGCAAGCTGCTAAAAGAAAACCGTTCCGTCACCGTTTCTTCATCCAATATCATTTTGCCGAGAACAGACTCAAATACGATCAACCCGACTTTTAATCAGGTTTCAAGTCTGATCGATCGTGTGAAACAAGTTCCACTTGTAGGCGGCGAATCATTTCGGCAGCCTTATGTGAAAGATTACGGTACAGGTGACTATACGGCAGAGGGTGCGGACTACAATGAAACGGATCCGTCATTCGGCTACGCAGAGATTGCCAAGACAAAAGTGACGGCCTATACGGAATGCTCTGAAGAACTGATTAAGCTGCCGAACGCTGATTATGAAGGACAGATCATTGGTGGCGTCAACACGGCTATTCGTAAGAAGATTACCCGTGAAATTCTCGTTGGCGATGGCTCAACAGGTCATCTTGTCGGTATCTTTTCTGCGGCGGCAGCGGCGATCGACGCAGCGAAAGACAAAGAGATCTCGGCGATCGATAATACAACACTGGATGAAATCATCTACAGCTTTGGTGGCGATGAAGACGTTGAAGATGCTTCAGTTCTAATCCTTAACAAGCAGGATCTGAAGGCTTTCTCCAAAGTACGTGACAACAACGGCAATAAATTTTATACCATTGTTAACCATGGCAATACGGGAACGATTGATGGTGTTCCATTCATCATCAACAGTGCATGCAAAGCAGTCAGTGATCCGGCAACAACTGCAGGTCAATATTTGATGGCTTATGGTCCGCTATCTAACTATTCATTGGCGATCTTCAGTAATCTTGATGTTCAGCGTTCGACTGATTATAAGTTCAAGCAAGGTATTTGCGCGCATCGCGGCGATATTTTCTCCGGTGGTAACGTTACGTCCAAAAATGGTTTCCTGCGCGTGAAAAAGGTACTTGCTGGTTGATTTAGTCCGCTTCGGCGGGCTTATTTTTTATAATTTGAGGTGAAATTCATGGTAAAAGGTAAAGTCATTCAGCGTTTTATGGATAAGAACACCAGAAATATTTATGCCGTCGGTGATGAATACAAAGCCGGCTCCAAGAAAAGACTTGATGAATTGATTGAGCTTGAGTTTGTTGAGCCGATCACTGAAAAAGAAAAATCACCTGCAGGTGAAAGTAATCCATCACCAAAGGGGTGATTAGCGATGCCTGATGTTTTACTGCCGGATGTAAAAATGGCCTTGCGTATCTCGCATACTGCTATGGATTCGGAAATTGAAGGTCTGATTGCCGCGGCGCGTGGGGACTTAATCCGTACCGGTCTTTTGGCAGACATGGTGAATGCTGAGACGGTTGATCCCTTGATCAAACAAGCGATCACCACGTATGTGAAAGCGAATTTTGGCCTTGATAATGAGGATTCGGATAAGTATCAGCGGTCCTATGCAATGCTGCGCAATGATCTGTCCCTGAGTCAGGATTACTTGCCGGTTGGTGATGCTGATGTTTAAAGATGTGGTAACGCTGATCAAAACGAGGCGTGAACGAACCAAAGGCGGCGGTTTTAAAGAGGTCATTGATGCGCAGCGTGATGTTTTTGCAGGCAAGCAAAGCGCCGGGCGCACAGAATTTTATATGGCTGCTCAAGCGGATCTGCAGGTTGAGAAAGTTTTCAAGATCCGGATCATGGATTACCAGGATGAGCGCACGCTTCTTAATGAGGGAGCGTGCTATTCCATCATTCGCGATTATGAGAAAGGTGACTTTGTTTATTTAACCTGTCAGAAGCGTTTGGGCGGTTTGGATGAGGTGCTGTCATGACAAAATCGATTGATGTATCCATTGACGGGGTAGAAGTCACTTTAAAAGCAATCAAACTGTTCGACATGGATACAAAAGCAAAGTTAATTGATATTGTGAAGGCTTCTGCTGTTAATCTTCAGAAAAATGCCATGGCAAAAGCACCGATCGCCAAAACGACCATAACAAAAGGAAAAGGGAAACGTGGAGATTTAAGAAAATCCATCCGTCCCAAATACTTTGATGGCGGCTTATCAGCAACTGTCGTTCCGAGAAAGCCTAAGGGCTCGCACCGGCACTTGGTGGAATACGGTACCGTTAGTCGTCGCACCAAGAAAGGTGCAAATCGAGGTGCTATGCCGAGAATGCCGTTCATGGGACCTGCAGAACGTGAGGAAGATGCAGCGTACAATGCGAAAGTGAAAGGGGTTGTTGACCGTGACGAGACCGTATGAAACCGAAATTCTGAATGTGCAGGATGCCGTTTTTCAACGGTTGGCCAACGATCCTGGTTTATCGTCAGCGGTCACCGGAATTTTTGACAAAGTGCCGGAGAATGAACAATTCCCCTATGTGGTGTTCGGCCGGTGTTATGGAACGCCGTACCGAACCAAAAGCACGGATGGCGAGCGCATTGAACTGACTCTGGACATTTGGAGTGGGGATAACGGCAAGAAAGAAACGATTGATCTTGTCAATTTGATCGGTGCAGCGCTGGAGGAAGATCTATCTCTTGAACACGCGGATATTTTTTCCCAAGAGATTAAAAGTCTCGAAGTTTTGGAAGAAATCAATGATTTGTTTCACGGCACATTGGTTTATGAATTTATTTTGGACAAGGAGTGAGGGCATTGGCAAAAGTAAAAGGCGTGAATTGCAAGCTTTATGTGGTTGATAGTGATCCGGAAAATCCAACGATTCTTGCCGGCCAGCGTAACGCAACACTGAACCGAAGCACTGACACCATTGAAACGACTGCTAAGGACAGCGAAGGCGGCTGGAAAGAGAACGAAGCTGCGTTTAAGGAATGGTCAATTGATGCAGATGGACTGCTGGTCGAATCTGATGCGGCCTACGATACGCTTGAAGAAAAGTTCAACAACTCAGAGAAGGTAGATGTGGTCATTATTATGCAGAACGGATCCAAATATAAGGGCAAGGCAGTTCTAAATGATTTTCCAATTGAAATGCCATATGACGATATGGCCACTTATTCTTCATCATTTACGGGCGATGGTCCGTTAACTAAGACTCCGGCGGTGTAAGCGATGGAAAAAACAATCATTCAGACAAGAAATGATACTTATTTTTTACGGTTTACAATCAATGCGCACTGCGAGGCTGAGGAGATTCTAGGCATTCCGATTACCCAGTTGGGCGACAATGCCGGCATTTCAACAATGCGAACGCTTTTATATGTTGGACTGAAGCATGGCGGCCGTCCGGTTACGATGGACCAGGCAGGAAACATCATGGAACAAATCATTGAAGAAAAAGGAATGGAATTCTTCTCAACCAAGATCAGTGAAGCGGTTCAAAGATCGTTCAACAAGCAAAACAACGACAATTACAAACGCAACCAAGGCTTTAAAAAAAAGGGCTGAGCGACTACACCGAGATCATCGCTGAAGGAGTCCTGGCGTTTGGATTATCGCCTGATGAAGTCGGCGAGCTGACGTACAAGGAATATAATACGCTCATGACGCGTCATAATTTGCAAGAGCGAAATGGGCTGGAAATGCAGCGGAATGTCGTACTGAACGCAATCATTAATGCGTTCCGAAAGAAAAACGCGCGGTTCTTACCTCTTTTTGAAGAGGAAAATAAATTGACAGCAGAAGAAATTATTCAAGAACGACATGAATTGTTTGGCAGACATGATCTGACCTGACGGTTCTTTTTTTATGCTTCGGGGAAGGGGGAAACGGCATGGCTCTTATCGTCAAGATCGGCGCAAATCTAAATGACTTTGATAAACAAATGAGAAAGCTGACCAAAGATGTGAATAATGTCGGCGGCCATCTTCAGGATATTGGCGGCAAGCTGACAGCCGGGCTAACCCTTCCCCTGGCTGCAGTAGGTGCTGCATCGATAAAGACTGCGGACGACTTTCAAAAGTCGCAGGGTATGATGCAGGCGCGCCTGGGCGAAACCTCAGGACGAGCCAAAGAATTAGAATCCATCGCTCGAGACGTTTGGAAAAACGGATTCGGTGAAAATGTTCAAGCAGCAGCTGATGGCGTGACCATGGTCAATCAGAACATGAAAGGCATGAGCAACAAAGAGATCAATGGAGTGACCAAGTCCGCATTTATGCTCAGTGATGTGTTCGGATTCGATTTGAATGAATCTACGCGTGCCGGCAAAGCGCTGATGGATAACTTTGGTGTGTCCGGTACCAAGGCAATGGATCTCATTACAGTTGGTGCGCAAAAAGGCGGCGACTACTCCGGAGAACTGTTGGACACGATCTCTGAATACTCAGTTCAGTTTTCATCCATGGGTATGTCTGCGGAAGACATGTTCAATATCTTTATCCAAGGTGCACAAAACGGAGCTTTTAACCTAGATAAAGTCGGTGATGCCGTCAAAGAATTTAACATTCGCGCTCAAGACGGATCGAAAACAACGAATGATGGATTCAAAATGATCGGACTGAATGCAAATCAAATGGGTACCGCGATTGCTAAAGGCGGTGAAGATGGGCGAAAAGCATTCATGGCCACAGTTGCCGCACTCGCAAAGATGAAGGATCCAATGAAACAGAACCAGGCAGGCGTTGCCCTGTTTGGGACGCAATGGGAAGATGTCCGTGGCAAAGTGATCAAGGCCATGGATCCAGCTGTTAATAAGCTGGGCGAAGTAGATGGTGCGGCTAAACGTGCCGGCGAGTCCGCTTATAACAGTCTGGGTGATAAATTTCAACAAACCATGAGAAGCCTTGGAGAAGCGCTTGAGCCAATTGGTGAAGTATTGCTGAACATGGCCAACCAGGTGTTCCCGGTGATTCAGAATGCGGTAAGCACCTTATCGAGCGCTTTTCAATCTTTATCTCCGTCAACACAGACGTTCATTGTCGTCCTAGGTATGATTGTCGCGGCGATTGGACCAGTGATTGCTGTTATAGGAACAATGGTCATCGTATTCGGGCAGCTTTCAGCAGCGTGTACTGTTTTGGGTATAAGTGTTATGGGTACAGCCGCTAAAATGGTCGGCGCGTTCCTTCCGGCAGGAATGGGTGTGCGTGGAGCATTTGGGTTGATGACGAAAGGATTATGGCAATGGATTGCTGATCTAGGAAAAAGTATTGTTTCTGTAGTTGTTTGGTCAGGGAAAATGATAGCATCTGCAGCAGTAGCAAGCGCTCAATTCATCGCATCAATGGCAAGAATTACTGCAAGCGCTGCGGTAAGCGCCGCAAAGTTTATTGGAGTAGCAATATTGTACGGTGCTCAATGGGCATTCATAGGTATTCAAGCAACGATCAATGCGGTAAAAGTTGCAGCTGCATGGGCGTTATCGACTGGTGCCGCGATGGCCAAAGCAGTCGCTTCTATTATAGCTACTGCTGCTGTTTTTATAGCTCGATGGATCATGATGGCAGCAGGTGCTATGGCTCAAGCTGCTATTATGGCCGCTGCTTGGTTTGTTGCACTTGGCCCAATCGGATGGGTATCGGCAGCGGTCATTGCGCTTGTTGCACTAATTATTGCAAACTGGAATACAGTCAAAAAGTGGACAATCCAAATTTGGGGTTCAATATCTAACTTTTTAAGTAACTTATGGACAGGAATAAAAAGCGGCGTGTCAAGTGCTGTCAATACTGTATCGTCAGTTGTTTCAAGTGTTTGGAATGGAATAAAGTCTGTCACATCGTCCGTATGGAACGGAATTAAGAACGCCATTGTTTCCCCAATCAGTGCAGCCAAGGATAAGATTGCCGGCATTGTGAATGCGATCAAGGGCTTTTTCACCGGCATGCATCTCAGCCTGCCGAAAATAAAAATGCCGCATTTCAGCATCGATGGCAAGTTCAGCCTGGCGCCGCCAAGCGTGCCGAAGCTGAACATCAAATGGTTCAAAACAGGCGGTGTGATTAAAGGTACGCCAGGAGGAAGCCTCATTGGTGCCGGTGAAGCGGGAGATGAGGCGATTGTTCCGTTATCCAATAAGTCCAAGATGCTGCCATTCGCCCAGGCGATCGCTTCGATGATCGATCATACCGGATCCGGTACGGATGAACCAAGCGGCCCTAAATTACTGCAGTTGGAAAACATAGTCAACCTGGACGGTCATGAACTGGCGCGAATCTTGCAACCGTTACTAGATATTGCCAATGCGGATAAGATCACGATTGATGCGATCATGTCAGGGGGCGTTCAGTGATGCCTTTTGCAATGGAGACTGGATACGGCAAGACAATTAAATTAGATGCCATGATTACAAAGATGAACGGAACACAGATTATTTTGTCTGATGCAGGAATCAAGCTACGCGATTTTAATGTCAGCGCGCCGACACCACAGCATCAAACCGCTGAAGTCAGCGGAAGAGATGGTATGCAAGATCTTGGAACAACGTATGGTCCGCGGAAAATACACTGTTCCTTCTCGTTCAAGTCAATCGATCGGGCAGACTTCACCTTACTGCGCGATGAAATTTTTCAGCTCTTTGACAGCAAAGAGTCTTTTTTTATTACCGAAAACAGGCAGCCCGGCAAGCGGTGGAAAGTCAAAGTGGATGGCGATTATGCCATTGATCAATCACATCTAATCGGCCAGTTTGAAATTGATTTAATTGCCTTCTATCCCTACGCAGAATCGGTTGTGAGCACCTGCGCTGAACCAGTGAACCTGGACAGTGAAAACTGGCAAGCAATCGGCGCGGGTTTGACGATGGAAGATGATCTGCTGTACGAGCATCACGACCCTTCATTTCGAATTTGGAACGGCGGCAGCCGCACTGTAGATCCTAGGGAAAGTATGTTGGTCATTCGCTTTAGCGGCGCATCCGATGGGCTGACGATTCGAAATCAAACAACTGGCGACATTTGGAAGTATAGCGGCTCAAGCAGCAGCGGCGACCAGATTGTTCTTGATGGCGTCAAAGCATTGAAAAATGGTGCAAGCATTTTTAGTGAAACCAATTTTGCACTGATTCGGTTGCTGCCTGGTTGGAATGATATTGAAATTTCCGGAGCATCAGGCGCGTTCACGATTCAACTTGATTTTCGGTTTCTGTATTTGTGAGGAGTGGCAATGCGGATGAGAGATTTATTCATCAAGAATCTTGAAGGGAAAATCGAACGGCTGGCCGATTACTCAGTGACACGAAAACGCACGGTCAATGCGGAGAAGTCCATTGATGTGATCGTTTCTAAAACCGAGCGAAACGCGCATTCCTACCCAATGATTGCCAACGAGTGCGAGCTGGACTATGAGCACGAGCCGTACATCATCAAGCTGCTGAAAGAGAGAACCATTGGAAAAACGGTTGCTATTGCATTGACTGCGACGCACAAAATCTATGATCAGCTCTCAGACAACTATATTTACGACACGATCAGCGGGACATTTACGTTGCAAGCACTGATTACTTTTTTGCTTGCGGGAAGTGGGATCTCTTTCGAGTTAGTTTCCGATGGTTTGCCACATTCTGTCCTTGTTGAAAATTTTGGCGATGATGATTCATTTTCATTGTTAAAAAGCGCGATGGACAAATTCGGCTCGGAATACATGCCGGTCGGTAAGGATCTGTTTGTGGCCAAAGAGATCGGCAGAACAACCGATGAACAGCTGCGCTACCGATTCAACATCAGCGACCCGGAAAAATCAATCGACACCTCATCGCTCAAGACCTACATCCGGGGCTATGGCAAACAAAATGAGGACGGTTCCTACGTGGCGCAAGTCGAGTATACAAGCCCTTTGGCGAGCGTTCCTGGCATCGGCATCCGGCATGCCAAGCCGGTGCGCGATGATCGCTTTACAAACAATGAAACTCTGTTAGCGTACTGTAAAGCGCAGCTGACGGATACAATCAGTGTCTCAATAACACTGACGTATATCGAGTTGCAGGAGCTCGGCATTCAGGACATTGATTTTGGCGACTACGTTTGGTGCATCATCGAACCATTCGGCATTAAAACGAGGATTCGCGTAATGGCCATTGAGGATTACTCAAACGAAAAAGAATCTCCTAAGTTCACACTTGGGGAGCTGCGGCGCACGGCCACGCAGGTAATCAGCGGAATAACGCGAGCTTCTCGCACGATCTCAACGCTGACCATCCGGCTTGATGATGCTGTAACCGTTGCGAACACCGCGTACAATGACCGAATCATCAGCAGCAAAGTAGGTGAAGTCAATGACTGACATTGTCCAATTGAATTATCCAAACGGCGCACCATTTTATCCGAAAACGCATGCTCAGGCGGTTGATGGACTGGCTGAAGAGATTGGCGAAGCTGTAGGTGATCTCAATTATCCAGTTACAAAAGTTAACGGGAAAACCGGTAATGTGGAGCTGAACGCTGCAGACGTTGGGACATACACAGATGATGAAATTGACGACAAACTGACCGGCAAAGTCAGCAAAGTCGATGGCAAGGGATTATCAAAAAACGACTACACGGACGATGACAAAGCGGAAGTTGGGAAGATTACGGACAAACAAGACGCGATTCTGGTTTCACCTGGCGGCAGTAAATTTACTTTGGTCGTGGATGATGATGGAAACTTGAGCACAGAACCATATGAGGAAGGAGCTGGCGAATGATGAAATGGCCATACGAAAACATTGGCGTTTTGACGACACGCGCATTTCGCAATCTATTAAACAAGATCTTTGGAGACATCGGCGCAGACATGCAGGAGCAGAAGACACGAGTTGATAACCTCATCAATGGGGCTGAGCAGCCATCTGAGGTTGTTGACATGCACCTGGGCAGAGACAGCCAAACCTATCCGGTTGCAAGGGATATGGTGCTAGGAGAGCTTGCTAAAACAGAGGCAGCGCAGGCGGAAATTAACCAGGACACTGCTTCGCAGTTGGCGGAAGAGTCGACACAAAGAACAAATGCTGATATTGATTTGAATATAAGAAAAGCTGATCAATCTTTTGTGGATAGTCAATTCGCTGCCATTATTAGCGGTGCTCCCAAAGGTACTTATGCAACACTATCTTCTTTAAAAGCTGCTTATCCGAATGGGACTGACGGGGTCATGCTTGTACTTGAAGATGGCAAATGGTATTACTGGAATAGTATGGTTAATGATTGGCTGCCTGGCGGTGTTTACCAGTCGTCAAAAATTGCTGACGGTAGTATTAATCTGGAACATGTAACATTTTCAATCCCAAGTCAAAATTTATTCAGCAAAAACAAAGCAAAATCAGGAATGTCAATAAATTCTTATGGCGATGAGGTTCCGTTAGTAGGCTGTTATGCATCAGATTTTATTCCAGTAACTGAAGGAAACTGGTATTCAAGAAATAAATTTTCAGTTACCAGAATTGCCTTTTATGATATAAATAGAACATTTCTTTCTATAGCGTCTCCATCAGCATATTTTCAAGCAGTTGCAAATGCTCATTTTGTAAGAGTAAATGTCGGTAATTCGGAATTAGATGAGTATGTTATTATTGAAGGTCTTAATCCATTTTTAAACAATTCAAGGAGACTGTATGAAGGTACGAAAACACTAGATCTATCTAGTGTTCATATTGCAGAAGAATTAACCAAAAATATTTTTGACGATAATAATACTGTCTCAGGAATGGTTATCAGTTCTGGAATCCCTGTTTCATCTGTAAATCAAGAATATGTTGAAGTATCTGAATATATACCAGTAAAACCTAATACTCGATATGGGCTATTTAAATATGACGTTAAAAATGACATCGTAACACTATTGAATGACAGAAGATTAATAACGCTCGATAAAGACGGCAATGTGTTAGCATTTTATCAGAACGGAACGACGCTAGACATCACTACTGAGGCTAACTGTGTTTATATTTGCTTTAATATTTACAACGGATTTAACAATACAAGAGTTAGTGAAGATCAGAGACTGTACAGGCACATGGCTATAGAAAATTTTGACGGTACAAACCCCAATGAATTTATTCCTTATAAGCAATTGCTACACAGAAATGTACCAATGTTGCCCCTATATAATAAGTTTGATAAAGCAAAGGTTTTGAATAACGATTGGTACAATAAAGAATGGTGTTCTTATGGTGACTCTATTACTGCAATTGGTAACGGTATCTCTTTAACACTTGGTTGGCAAGCTTATGTTAATTCTTATTTTCACTTTGCGAAACACTATGGCATGGGAGTTGGTGGTCAGAGCATTGCGTGGAATACCGATACATTTTACGCAAATGAAGACGGAACATATAATTCAAGGGATGGCGGTGGAAATCCTCCTGAAGGAACAACAGAACATAAGGGGGCATTTTGTTCGTGGGAAAGAATCAAAACAATGATAAAACAGTCTGTTAACTTGATTTTGATAGAGGGTGGCACAAACGATATGGCCGAAAATGTTCCCATCGGGGATAAACCACAGTGGTCGCCATCAAATATAGCGGACAATGACTGGGTAAACTCAGAATATTATAATGGTGGAGATTTTGATATTTCCACATACAAAGGTGCTATCGCTAGCATGATTATGAAGCTACAGCGTTGGTGTCCAAATACAATAATTGTTTTAACCACACCACTAAGCGGAAACAGTCAGAATAGTCATTCTGATGGATCGAATGCTACAGATTTTGATGTTAATAGTCTTGGTCTAAGCATGGAAGATTATGCAAATGCATCTAAAGAAATTGCTCACATGTTTTCGATCCCAATTATAGATATTTATGGAACGGTTGGAATTAATCCGTTTAACAGGAACTTATATATTTCTGATGGTTTTCACCCATACAAGGAAAATGGAAAAAAAATGTTGGCGCGAGCATTAATAAGCGGAATTAAAGTTATTCAACCCATAATTTAATGTTATAATATTTAAAAATAATTGAAACGTAGGAATTTTGTTATGAAGAAAAAATTTAAAATATTGCTTGTTCTGTCCATTTTAATAAATTTGTTATGCCTTTCGTTGGGATCAGTAATTATCATTAAGAAAGGTGGGATTTCTTATATAGAACAAAAAATTAAACCAAACATATATAATGGAACACCTTTTCACGAAATAAGCAAAAGTGCTTTCTCTATTCTTCCAGTATCTTCATCATCAATAGTTTTTGCAGGAGATAGCATAACAAATTTTTGTAACTGGAATGAGTTATTTAAAGACAACACAATTATTAATAGAGGCATTCAAGGGGAAACAACGAAATTTATGCTAGACGATATGGACAATATCACGAGAGGAAAACCTGACAAAATATTTTTGATGATTGGGATTAATGATCTAGCTAGTGGAAGATCAGTATCCGATACGTTTACTAATTATAAAAAAATTATTAATGAGATTGAAAATAGATCGCCAGATACAGCTATTTTTATTGAAAGTGTGTTACCAATAAATACAAATTTGAAACATACAAAAGCGACTAATGAGGAAATCGTTCAATTTAATCAAAAAATTAGTATTTTAGCAAAAGAAAAAAAACATCATTATATTGATCTATATACGAAATTTAAAAATGATGATGGGCAACTGAGTAAAAATTTTACGATTGATGGTGTCCATTTAAATGGAAAAGGCTACTTACATTGGAAAAAATATATTAATACTTATGTGAGATAAGGGCGCTACTGCGCAATAGTCATTCTTGAGAGGGGATTTTTTATGAAGTTGAAAAAATTAAAAAGAGCAGCATTAAAAAATGTTAATCTGTTAGAAAATGATTATGATCGACTGAATAAATCACTTAGCTATGATTTGAATATAGGTATAACCAATTTTTCTGAAGAAGAAAATCGTTATTTTAATTGTCAAAGAAAAGAACGAAAGTATGCATCATTTACGATTGAACTAAATGCTATTGTCGAGCAATTGTTAAAGGATATCTATCAAAAATATTACGAAGAAGAATTCGATGGGAATGGTCATGTAATAGAAACACTTGAGAAAAAGTTAGGAAACTTTATTGAATTCGGAAAGTCTGTTAATAATAAAAACTTGGTTGCCTTGAGAAATTATATTGTTCATCAAAAATATTCGTTAGAACTAGCTAAAAAAAATGCAGAGAAATTTGATTTGGATAGGAATATGAGTAATGAAGAGTTATTTTCATTATTATTTAAAAACACCTATTCATACATTGAAAAAATTAAAAAGATCAAGGAATGAATTTTTGGGTTAAACACTGAAAACGATTTCCGTTTAAATTTATTCTTTAAATTGGAAGAAGGAGTTCCCTTGGGGCTCTTTTTTCATACCTCAATAAGGGAGTTGATCCTTTTATTTCAGACCCATTTCGGGTCTATTTTTTATGCTCAAATTTTGAAGGAGGCGTCAAAATGAATTCGTTTGAATTTCTTTATCGTTCCGCTGCTATCCTGCTTGGTGCAGCTGTTGGGTATCTGTTTGGAGGTTGGTCCATGCTGGTCAGTATCTTGCTCGCATTTATCGTTATCGATTACGTATCTGGTGTTCTGGCTGCAGCTTATCTCGGAAAGCTATCATCAAGCATTGGTTTTCACGGAATTGCGAAAAAAGCGATGATCATTGTTGTGGTTGCCGCTGCACACCTCGCGGACACTGCTATGGGAACTGAACATATTGCGCGGGATGCAGTGATCTTTTTTTATCTGGCCAATGAGTTGCTAAGCATTCTTGAGAATGCCGGGAAAACTGGGTTGCCAGTTCCGGAACAGGTTACGAAAATGGTGGACATTTTAAAAGGGGGTAAAAAGCAATGAGTGTAAAAGCGATTGATTGCGCAACAAAATTAAACAGTACGATGGCGACCGGTCTGAAACAGGCAGGCGTTCTTTATGTCGGGCGGTATCTCGGTGACCCATCTCGGTGGAAAACACTCGAACCTGCAGAAGTCAGCACACTAAAATCTGCAGGACTGAAGATCATCAGTATTTGGGAAACGGCGCCTACTAAGCGTTCCTATTTTTCAGTAGAGCAGGGGAAAGAAGATGCTCGTGAAGCCTTTAAATGGGCACGTGCCGTTGGACAACCTGAGGGAACAGCCATTTATTTCACGGTCGATTATGATGCTCAAAAAGCCAATTTTGATGAGATCAAGGCATACTTCAAAGCCGTTGCTGAAACACGTTCCGAATATAAGATTGGTGCATATGGCAGCTATGATGTGATCGAAACGCTGAGTGCAACCAGCTATGTCGATTACTTTTTTCAGACCTATGCCTGGTCTGGTGGTCGTCAATCTATCTACGCTAACCTCTATCAGTATAAAAACGGACAAAGTCTTGCTGGGGTGACCGCTGACTTCGATGAAGTGAAGAAAGCGATTGGTGAGTGGGGCGGATCCGCGGCAAAGGTGGACAAGCCCAAAGCCCAGAAGACAGCCAAGGTGAGCAAACTACTTCGTCATGGAGACAAAGGAGAATCAGTTAAGGAGCTGCAACACGATCTGATCAAAGCCGGTTATTCATGCGGAAAGGCTGGTGCCGATGGAATCTTTGGCGAGGATACGGAGAAAGCGGTCGAGGACCTGCAGCGTGTCTACAAAGTCGCTATCGACGGTATTGTGGGGGATCAAACTCGTGCGGTATTGAAAAAAGCGTTGAGCAAGAAAATAGCTAAGAAAGATCCGTATACAGTTAAGCCTGGCGACATACTAAGTGAGATCGCAGCAAAACATGATACAACAACGGCTGCACTCGCAAAGAAAAACGGAATCAAGGATCCGAATAAAATTTATCCAGGTCAGAAGATCAAGTTTTGATATAATAAAAAACCCGGCAAAGGCCGGGTATACATAGTAAGGATAATAGTCATTGTTTAATTGTTTGAAGCTGATTCAATAAGTTGAAGCCGAGTTTCCATGCAAACACAGATAAAATCTAAAACAGGATCGGTAATTTTAAAGACATCCCACCATTGCCCGGAGATCCATGTCATGCCAACTTTATTTCTGGATTCATAAACCTTTGATTTTAGACCGTCCGATAAATGTTGGATTTCCCATTCTGTCACTAGACCTTCATCAAGCACTTGTTCGATGTTATAAATTTTCATTCGAATCGCCTCCTCGTATATTTAATAGATAGGAGGGTATGTATAAAAATGGTGAGGCAAATTAAAAATATTTTTTGTGAGTTTTAAATCTTAAAACTCAATAGTAAATTAAGACGTTATGTATGATCTGACAAGAACTAAATCCATCTTGTTTTGCGCATATTTTGCGCGAGATTTTCGCTACAGTCGAATATCCTTGACCTTATCACCTTTTTCCAATGGAGTATGAATCCCTCTTCCTCCGTTGATACATATTTAATACCCATACGCAAACACCCGGAAGTAGCCGTTTAAAGGCACTTCCGGGTGTTTTATTATTTTTTGATCGTCAACGAAAAGCAAAGAATATCAAAACATTTTGCATTAATTTTGCACTGCAAATGATTTTTGACAGAAGATCAATGCAACTTTAAAATGAGGATATGCTTATAGGTAGAATGCTGAGAAATTTCTTACCAATAGATTATTGTTGATTGTTCTTAAACTGCGGGAGAAGCACGAATAAATAGATAGAATTAATTGATGAACTGCGCTTAGGAGGGGAAAAAGTGGTCCAGGAAACAGCAAAGAACAAAAGAAAAAAGAACAATCTGCCGCTAAGGCTGAATATACTTTTTCTTGTTGTGTTTTTAGCGTTCGCCGGGCTGATTTTACGGCTTGGCTATGTCCAAATTGTCAAAGGCGATTATTATAAAGGACTTGCGAATGCAAGCAAAACGCAGTCAGCGCGTATTGAGTCGGCACGTGGGCGAATTGTCGATACGAACCATGTCACGCTCGCGGATAATAAAGCCGAGCTCGCTATTGTCTTTATTCGAAATGCTGGAATCAGTGCACAAGAGAGCCTGGGGTACGCCCGGAAATTAGCCAACTTTTTAACTGTTGATGCTGATGTGATTAAAAAGGTCTCTGATCATGATAAACGCGAATACTACATTCTGACAAAATTTAAGAAATTGAGTAGTGCATATGATAAATACCTAAGCCCGGCTGAACAGAAAAAATATGCAAAGAAGCAGAGCAAGGCCTACAAGCTGCTTTTATCTCGAGTACCAAAATCAGAACTAAAGGGTTATTCAAAAAAAGATGTGCAGATCATGGCGATCCAGCATGCGTTTAATCAAGCGTCCAATTTGAGCCCTTATATTATTAAGAGAGGATTGAAGGTCAGCGACAAGGAATACATTAACGTCGTTGATCATCTAAGCGATTTTAACGGGGCTATTCAAACCGCAGATGTTTCTTCACGAACATACATTAAAAATAAACCATTCTACGTTGGGAAAATGGGGCCTATTCCTGAAGACAAAATTACGGGGTATCTGGCTCAGGGTTATAGCCGCAATACTGATGTTGGAATCAGTTATCTAGAGGATCAATATGAATCCTATTTACGCGGGGTTCCAATGACTCTTACTTATGATACGGAAAAAGGACTTCCCGTTGGAAATCCAACAGTAAAGGATGGAACACGCGGAGACGACTTGCAGCTTACTGTTGATATCAGGCTGCAAAAGAAGCTCGACCAAGTATTGGAACAGAATATATTGTCCGCGCGTTCAGAGGGAAATGGACAAAATAACAGCGCATACGCAGTGATGATGAATCCGAAGACAGGAGCCATTCTGGCAATTGGTGGAAAGAAATATGAAAATGGCAAGTTCACGGATGTATCCAGTGACTCGATTACCTCACAATTTGAAATGGGATCTGCGGTTAAGGGTGCGACGGAATTGATCGGGTTTCAGCATAATGCGGTGCCTTCTCAATTTCATGATATGCCAATCAACTATCGAGGAACAAAAAAATATTTCAAATCATGGGAAGTCAGCGGTTTAGGTACATTAACACCTGAAACGGCATTGCAATTTTCATCTAATGTTTTTATGGCGAAGATCGTTTCTAACATGGCAGGAATTTCTTTGATCCCGTCTGGGGGGGAGTACATCGCTAGAACTCCTTATGTAACGAATCCTAAATTTATTAAGGCGATTAATGATTTGCGAAACGGATACAGCCAATTCGGACTTGGTGTCAAGACTGGGATTGATCTTCCGACAGAAGGAACGGGATATAACGGTGGTATGCCTGATACTCCCGGGGTCATTCACCAGTATGCAATCGGTCAGTTTGACACGTATACTCCGCTGGAAATGGCTCAATACATTTCGACGATCGCTAACGGTGGATACAGAATGCAGCCGCATTTACTTGAATCTGTTCACGAACCGGAAAGTGACGGAGAGAATCTAGGAAATACGGTTTATCAATTTGAACCGAAAGTATTGGGCACCATTGGTAATAGCAAGCATGATCTTGCACGAGTGCAGCATGGATTGTACCTTGTGACACATGGCGCAAGAGGGACGGGAAGTGTATTTAGGGAGCAGGGCCAAAAATATAAAGTAGCTGCTAAAACAGGTACTGCGCAGATCGATGAGAAGGATTTAAGTCTTTACAATGAAACGCTCGTTTCCTATGCACCTTATGACGATCCACAAGTTGCTATTTCTGTTGTTGTTCCTAAAGTAAGAGCGGGACACCAAAATCAGCAAATTGCTCTTGAGATGTATAAGGAGTATGACAAGTTTTATCATTATACGAGTAAATAATCGTTGCATGAATAAAATGGGGGATAATTCTGAGCTGAACATCAGAGTTATCTCCCTTTATGTAACTGATCCCTCATTTTCACAAATCAACGCAAAAAAGCAGGTTGAATCAGTGAATGATCAACCTGCCTTTTGCTGTTTCTTCAATTAGTTACTGTGGTTTTTCGTAATGACTTGAGCGAGCTTTGGAATGGACATATCGCTCGAAACGCTAAAGGTACCGAGCTGAACGTATTTCTCCAGCTTGTTTTTTTGAAGATATGAATCGAAGCTGTGCTTTTGGCTCGATTTAAGAATCTTAGCGCTCACAAGTTCGCTCGAAATATCTCCAGGAGTCATGCCGCTCTTAATATGCAGCTTGTACGTTGTTTTCTTCGTTGATTTTTCCGGAGTTTTTTCTTTCTTCTTGCTGTCGTTGTCCGTTGTTGTCTTTTCTTTACCGGCTTGTTCCGTTGCTTTCTTTGTGTCATTCTGCCATTGGTTATAGGCGTCCAGATCAATCGCTTTACGGTGATGGCCGGCAAGATATTGAGTAACGGTCGCTTCTGTCAAAGGCGTTTGCTTGACTACATTCTTAGCAGGTTTCTGCTCTCCTTGATTAAAAACCAAATAATAAAAGAAAGCGAAAACGGCACATGTCAGCAAAATACCTGTGGCGAACCCGCGTAGTTCATTTTTTGTCACTGCGTTCACCCTTTAGTATGATCTTGGTCCTCGAGCATAATTTCTTCTTCGAGCACACGGATTTTTTTCTTAACCTTGTACAATTCTTGCATCATTGTTATGGAATTTTCCTCAAGCTGACCTTCTACTTGCTTAATGCTGTCCTGCTTATAGTAAGAGACAGCAAGCGTGGTCAACCCAACAATTATGAGTATCAAGATGACAAACCCCAATTCATTACCCCCCTCACCATTGTCTGAGGTTCATGCGATGTAACGATCACATGACAATCACCATAATTATTTATAACATATCTCCTATGGTTACGGAAGAATTATGGCGAAAAAGAAAGAAGAATGTAAAATAAATAGCAAAAATTGGGGGAAAATAAGAAGAGCGGCTATACGTGAATAAAAAGTTAAATTGAATAAAGGTTGAAGCATTCAACTTTTTTTGTTAAGATAAAGTGTATGTTTTCGAACACGCTGATTATAAGGTAATGGAGGGATAGATATGCGAGTTAAGGTTATTTTGGAAAATACTGAAACCGGTGATCGCGATTACATCACGTCTAAGAACAAACAAAAGAACCCAGAACGTCTTGAGCTGAGAAAATACAGCCCGAAACTGAGAAAATATGTGACTTATCGCGAAACAAAGTAAGTTGACCTGAATAAAGAGCCGCGAAAGACCTCTATTGGGTTTTTTGCGGCTTTTTATATGGCACCATAATTAGTAAATTCATCATCATTTCAAGTATGGAGGATAGAATGAGCTTAGAAAAAAGAAAATTACGCAACCAAATACTCCATGAAATGGAAAAAACAGATGATTATGTGTTTACAGAAAAATGCAAGAAAATTAGAAATCAATTATTTGCGACCGCGTTATGGCGTGAGGCGCTTACGATTGGGGTTACCTTGTCGGTTGGGCGGGAAGTGGAAACAATGGCAATTATAACCAAAGCTTGGACAGAGCAGAAACATGTCGCCGTACCAAAATGCAACCCGCAAAATCATAGCCTTTCTTTTTATGAATTGGAGAGCTTTAGCCAGCTTGAATCCGGATTTTACGAATTAATGGAACCGAATATTTTAAAGACTCAAGAGGTCAAACCGGACATGCTTGATCTGCTCATTGTTCCCGGAGTCGTTTTTGATGAGCGGGGTTTCCGGATTGGATATGGTGGCGGTTATTATGACCGCTTCTTGACTTATTACAAAGGAACAACCATTTCACTGCTGCTTGAAAATCAACTGATCCATGAGATACCGGTTGAAGCGCATGATCAGCACGTGGATTGGCTGGTCACAGAGCAACGGTGTTTTAAAGCAAGTGAAGATGCAGAATGAAAGCAGAGCCACTAAGCCACACTAAGCAGTGATAACTGAGAGTGGGGGACTTACTGTGGCGAAAAGGAATGCGATTATCGAGACGATACTACTGTTGCTGACAACATGCTTTCTGATGAAACGACGACGTGTACTCCTTGAACTTGTTACTTTGATTCTGGGACACTTGATCATGTTTCGAAGGCTGAAGGAAAATCATCCACCTGATCAATCACCCTAAGCACTATGAAAAATTTTGCCTGAGCAGAACGATTTGGTGCGATTCCGTTTCAATAATAATCAGCATGTGATCCTGGGCAATGAGCAGGAGCGGCATTGTACTGCCAAGTGCCTGTACACGTTGACCTTGAGTCAGCTGAATGCCGCGTACATAATTTTTATAAATCCCTTCCCATAATTGACCGGTGATTCGTTCTGACTTTTTTTCTCCAAAAGGGAAAATTCGGGAGACCGATTCACCGGTCAGCGCGTCTAGAGGGACGACGCGATAATCAGACAGTCGAAATCCATAGCGTTTGGCGGCTTTGCGTAACAATTCTTGTCTGCCAGTATCCAATTCGCGTGTGTAACTGCTCAATAGATTTGCCTCAACTGTCGATTTTGGTTCGCGAAATGCGCGAAAGGAACCGTTCGATGGAACAACCATGAGAAAATCTTGTGAGAGCTGCTCTTTTCCGTAAATGGATTGATCAATATGGCGTTCAGCCTGATGAACGGACAAGGCAGTAAAAAAACCGGATGACAGTTCCAGTTCTTTTATCGAGGACAGTTGGCGCGTGTTTTTTTGCCAGCGATTAAGGATGGAAACCAGACGATTATTACGGTACAATAAAGAAAAATTCTGCATCAGATCATTCGCTTCATTTGTCTCAGATGAGACGTGTAAGCGCATAATCTTGTCTTCGGGCCGGATGTTCAGGTTTGTTTCAGCCTTAACAAAGCGGATGCGCGGGTTTTCAGGAAAATAAGTGATGGTTGGACGATCCATCAATAGGCATGGAAAGATAAACAGGGTGAAAATAGTGACTGCCGCAATGAGTAAGGTGAGAACTTGGACTTTTTTTTTGCGCATAAACGGACAACCTCCGGACAAGACTCGATACTCTATCCTATTCTTGTGGCTGACAAATCATGACGGCAAGCTTTTCTGGTCCCCCACAAAATTTAATTCGTCGTTATTTCTATAAACGTTAACAAGTTGCTATTTTCAAACAGCGATAATTGAGCGAAAATGAAGTGATGAACTTACTCTGATAGGCGGTGGAATTTAATGATTAATATTGGTGTAGATCTAGGCGGAACGACAATTAAAATGGCACTTATTGATGATGAAGGAAAAATGATCGATAAGTGGGCAATTGTCACGAATACGATTGATAACGGTAAGCATATTGCATCTGAAATCAGTTCCAGCATATTAAAAAAAATGCAGCAGTTTAATCTGGAACGATCGACAGTAAGAGGGATCGGAGTAGGAGCTCCGGGATTTATTAATATGGATACCGGTTTTATCTATCAGGCGGTTAATATTGGTTGGAAAGATTACCCGTTTAAGGATGAACTGGAATCATTGATTGGACTGCCTGTTGTTCTTGATAATGACGCAAATGTGGCAGCACTCGGCGAAATGTGGCTTGGTGCCGGTCTTGGCGCAAAGAATTTAATTTGTGTAACACTTGGAACCGGCGTGGGCGGAGGTATCATCTGCGACGGTGAGATCCTGCATGGTGTCAGCGGCATGGCAGGAGAAATTGGTCATATTACGGTCATACCTAATGACGGAGCTGCCTGTAATTGCGGAAAGACGGGTTGCCTTGAGACTGTATCTTCAGCGACCGGAATTCGACGAATGGCTTTAGACGCTCTCGATTATAATGATTCGGTGAGTATTCTACGCGATCTCTTTGAAAGTAAAGGAGACATCACTGCTGAGGATGTCTTTAATTGTGCGGCGAAAAAAGATCCGTTATCGTCCACGGTGGCCGAGAAGGCCGCTTATTACCTTGGCTTTGCACTCGGCGCGCTGGCCGTAACCATTAATCCTGAAAAAATCGTTATTGGCGGCGGCGTGTCTCATGCAGGTGATACGCTAATTGACCCGCTGACTAAGTATTTTAAACAATTTTCTTTGCCAAGAGTGTTTGAGGCATGTACGATTGACATTGCCAAATTAGGCAATGATGCCGGTGTGATTGGCGCGGCGTGGCTCTGCATGCAGAAAGTCAATCAGACTACGATTAGCTGAAAACTAGTAAACTTGCTGTGAACTAAATGGACAGAGGAGCGGATTGAATGGAATGGATCACGTGTCCTGTTGGCCCTATTCAAGCGAATTGTTACCTGTTGCATGATCAAACAACCGATGAATGCCTGATTATTGATCCTGGTGCAGCTTTTGAAAAAATTAAAGCGATCATTGATCGTGAAAAATTTAATCCCGTTGCTATCCTGCTGACGCATGCCCACTTTGATCATATTGGCGCCCTAGATAAAGCGCGTGATCAATGGACTATTCCTGTCTATCTGCATTCGGAAGAATCGGATTGGTTACAGAATCCGATGAAAAACGGGTCAGCTCATTTCTCAATGATCCGGCCTGTTGTTGCTCGAAAAGCGGAACATATGCTTTCGGATCATGATAAATTGCTGCTTGGACCTTTTTCATGTTTAGTTTTGCACACACCCGGACATTCGCCTGGCGGCGTTTCATTCTATTTTGAAGATGAACGTACGGTCTTTTGCGGAGATGCGCTCTTTCATGGCAGCATTGGACGAACCGACCAGTATGGCGGCGATCAGGATCAATTACTGACGAGCATTCATGACCAATTGTTGACGCTTCCAGGTGATACGATTGTCTGTCCCGGTCATGGCCTGCAAACAACGATTGGTGAAGAGGCTGATACTAATCCATTCTTGATATAGAAAAAATTCACGGCGCACGTAACTGGTCGTTTGTCATAAGATACAGTGATGAACAGCGAAGGGACGTGCGGGGAGTGAAGAAACATCGTTATATTGACTTTCTGGCTAAATTGGCGGTAGATAACGCACATCCTGGGGGACATGGTCTCACAGAGGCAATTGTTGACCGGCTTTCAATGCGACAGAAAAGTGATATTTTGGACGTAGGGTGCGGCACAGGGGCAACCGCGGTCTTCCTTTCTGAAAAAGTTCAGGCTGATGTAACGGGCATTGATTTGCACCCGGTGATGGTTGAACGAGCGAAGGCACGTGCTAAAGAGAGTCGGCTATCACCTAAGATTATTCAGGCATCTGCTGAACAGTTGCCCTTTCAAACGAACCGTTTTGATTACCTGATCTCGGAATCCGTAACCGCATTTACAGATGTTTCTTATTCGGTTCCCGAGTATTTTAGGGTTTTACGGCCAGGCGGATCACTCGCAGCCGTTGAGATGACGATTGAGAAACCTCTTGATGAAGAAAATAAACGTGCCATTGAATCCGTGTATGGTGTAGATGATGTTCATACTGAAACCGAGTGGCTGACTATTTGGAAAAGCGCCGGATTCATCAATGTAGAGGCACTTCATGCAAATAAGTTGCTGAAGCAATCTAAGGATATCTTACCTACCTACAATTTAACGAGTCAGATCGATGAGGAAGCGCTTGAAGTGTGGCTGGAGCACCTACAAACCATGCAAGTGTACCAAAATGTGCTGACTTATCGCGTATTCACGATGACTAAACCTGAACTGAATAAATAGAAAATAAACTCGGCAGACGAAAAGCCGGGTTTATTTTCTACGCTTTTTAATTCGTTCACGGATAGTTGACGTATAGCTTTCAATTGCATCCGGAATTTGTCCGAAAAGCAAATTTCGGATCGGTGGACGGTTTTCCTTCTGCTGCAGCCGCACCTTTTGTCGTTCTTCACGCGGGGTTTCCATGTAGCGTACAAACTGTTCCGTTAAGAAACGCACGTATTCATCGGACTTCATGTCGATGATCTCCTTCGCATTTTTAACAACAGTCTGCCCAATCCACTCGGGGTTGATTCAGAAGCAAGCAGTATTCACCAACAATCATTGCAATGTAGAAGACAATAGTTCTCCCTTTAAGTTATTTTATCAACGATTTAACCGCTCAAGCCAGTTTACTGGCTTTCCGCTTTCTTTTGAATAGATGATCTGGTCAATTTCCTGACTTTCACCACCTAAAATTGTGAATTTTATTGTTACCGAATCATCATTTTCTGTGACAATAAATTGAACTGTTCCTTTATGATAGAGGAACGTTCCCTTATTGGGCAGCGTTTTTTGCTTCATTTCCCGTTTTAGATCAGTGAGGGTGCACTCGCGCAATTGTTGAAGCTGGAATTGGGAATAGGATTGCCGAAAAAATTGGCGATCACTAGTTAACAGGAGAAGCGCGTGAAAAACAAAGGCGAGCAGCATGAGGGACAGAATCATGGTAAGTGGAAGAATGAATCCTTTTTGATTAGTGTTGTTGTGAATCACCGGCATCATCCTTAACATAGAGAAAATCATCCCAATAATAAGCGCGATCTGCTTTATCCGTCACGCGAATAGATACGAATTCACCGTTTGTTTGAAAAGTTACCTTTTTAACCTGCTGCAATACAATTTCATAACCGTCTCCATTCACTTTGCGAACGATTCGGCCAGGCGATTCAAAGGCATAGCTGACGAAATCTGTACCTTTTTTTAAGGTTAATGTTCGTTGATCACTTGAACTGGAGACAGAGTGGGAGAGATGAATTTCTGTAGCCGTTTGAGTGAAAAAAATCTGTGTCTCTTTTTGCGTGTCTAGACGTGGTTGAAATCGGTGAGTCATGAACTGCGTAATTGATACAATGAGGCTGATAATGACGAGCAGTGTTGAGAGCGCAAGCATCATGGATAATAGAGTAAAGCCGTTTTGATCGTTCATTTTCTTGCTTCCCCGAATAATTGATGCACGCGTCCTCCATAGTCCCAAGCTACGCTGAGATAAGCCGAATGATCGTCTCGTTCAATCCATTCAATTTGAAAGGGGGTTCGTGTCGCTGGTTCAGATAATAGAGGCGACTCGGTTTTCCAAGACAACAGGTGATAGCGAAGTAAACTCAGTGCTTCATTTTTCTGTTTTAACATCTGTCGTTCGCGGTAGGTCTGCATGAGTATGGGCATTGCAACGAGCATTAACAGAGTGAGTATCGATATTGCGACCATTGCCTCGGTGAGAAAAATCCCGCGATCATCCCGAAGTTTTTTCAAAGTAACACCTTCCTTGTCCAAGAAGCAAGACAAATTTATAGCGAATTTTATCAAGTGAAATGGTGAAGGTGGTGATACGGGAAAAATGTCCCAGTTGATTAATAGAGATCACATTTTCCTGACCGCCATAGATCAGGATACGCTTATTGATTTCTGTTCTTTCGATCCTATTATTGATGGACACATAGTAAAAGTGCTCGGGATTGTTGAAAACAATGCGCGCGAGCTGTGCTTGGGTGATCGCCTCCATTTGCGCGTCACGGACTGTCTCATTAAGATCCTCGACAAAGTGCCGGATCGTGATTTCATCGGCTAAATGGGATACGGCGAGAAATGAAAGCGGGGCGATAATACACGCAATCGACAAGGTAATTAGGACCTCAAGCAAGGTAAATCCAAGCTCATCTGCGCCGTTACTCTTACTCTTACGGTGCACTTACTTCACCGGTGTCTTTGTCATAACTTAAGGTTTTTCCATCTGAGGTTTTAATGCTGTTCACATAGGCAGGTTGAAGATCCTCTAGGCTCTCCGGAAGTGCTCCGTTGTTATCCATCTGATAGGCAGCGACTTGACTCTGGACAAGCTTGACGGTCGCTTCGGTGCTTTTGCCCATAACAACTGTGTTCGATTTAGTCATGTTTGGTACAGCGATGAGAAGCAGGATACTGATAATGAACAAAACGATCATCATTTCGATTAGAGTAAATCCGCGTTCTGAGGCGAAAATCAACTTGCGTAGCGTTTTATGCATTCGAAGAACTCCTTTGTAATGGGGTGATTAACAGGTGTCCGGAATCAAGGAAAAGGGTTTAGTTTAAAGCGTTTCTGTGCTGATACATGTTACGTGGAGAATGAAAGCCGGGAATTAAAAAGAACAACAAACTTGGAGATTGACCGATGGATGGTAAAATTGAGACAGAGATACGGAACTTGGCTGTGCACCACCTCCCTTGTGAAGATTCACTAGTGGCGGGAAAAAGGACAATGAATAATATATTCTGCATCATTCGACATATTCCTTTTTTTCAGGACTAAAAAAGTGTGACGAAATACAAAACGTTTGTTCAAAATGTTCCGTATGAGAATAATGTCATTTTGGAAACGGTTACATAAATGGCATACTTACTTTATAAAATGAGTCTTGCATGAAAGGATGGGGACGAATCATGGAAGTTAAGGCGGCATTTATCTTTATCGGTCCGGAAATTGACACTGCCAAAGCGCGAGCACAGGTTGATACGCCTATTATCAAACTGAACGTTGTCGGCGTAAAAACATATGATGAAGCGGTAAAAGCGGCGGTTGAGCTCGCGGATACAGGAGTTCAGGCAATTGAACTTTGCGGCGGATTTGGCAATGAAGGTATCGGCAGGGTTGCCGCTGCTGTAAAGGGGAAGGCATCCGTTGGGGTGGTTCGATTTGATCATCATCCCGGACTTGGATTTAAGAGCGGTGATGAAGTTTTCAGTTGATATAAAAAACGACTGAACGAGCATGAAGCTCAATCGGTCGTTTTTTTCTTTCATTAGAATTCTTCATAGCGTGCGGGATCTTGATCAAAGGTCCGCCCATCCGGATGGCTTAGTTTGCCAATGGTTTGCATTTCTTCCTCGCTGAGTGTGAAGTCAAATAAAGAAAGATTCTCGAGTTGCCTAGATGGTGAAGAGGATTTTGGTAATGGCACTGCACCGAGCTGCACATGCCATCTCAAGATAATCTGAGGTACGGATTTTTCGTGCGCTTCCGCAATCGCCTTAATGGTTGAGTCTTGAAGCAGTTTATTTGCACGTCCCAATGGGCTCCAAGATTCGGTAACAATACCATGCTCCTTGTCGTAAGCTCTTTGCTGTTCCTGTGAAAAGTAGGGATGCAGTTCTACTTGATTGACGCTCGGAGTAACTCCGGTTTCTTTAATCAGGCGGTCCAAGTGTTCCGGCAGGAAGTTGCAGACACCGATTGATCGAATCAAGCCCCATTTCTGTGCATCAATTAATGCCTGCCATGCTTCCACATACAAATCCTTGCTTGGGTTCGGCCAATGGATCAGATACAGATCGTAATAGTCCAAACCTGCTCGAAAAAGGGATTCTTGGATTGTCGTTATTGCTTCCTTATAGTTATGATGACGTCCGGGCAATTTGGAGGTAATGATCAATTCTTCACGTGGAACGGAGCTGCGCCGTACAGCTTCACCAAGTGCGCCTTCATTTTCGTAATTGAAAGCTGAATCAAGCAATCGATAGCCTGTGTCAATCGCGCTTAAAATGGTGTTAATGCCTGATGCGCCGTTCAGTTTGTATGTACCGAACCCAACAGCAGGCAACAGCAATCCATCATTAAGTATTTTCTGTGGAATAGTTGTCATTAATCCTTCTCCTCCTTCAGTATTTATAGTTTAGCATCCTCAATTTACCTAGTCTAACAAAGCGCTTAGTTGAAGACCTCCTATCAAACGAACGGGCTGGATGATACAATGTCAATATCTGAGCATTTGAAAGGTGCTGTTTCGGATCGCAATCAATCCATTGCTGCGAGCTATGCTACGATTGATTTCTCGCGCAGAGATCAATGTAAAAAAATATTACCGGGTTGACCGGATGATTAATAATCTCTTGCATGTATCGTTTAAACCACGGTTTAAAATGTGGGATCATAAAATAATGATTGATGGCTATGATTTACCAGTTAGACTTTTTGCCCCCAAAGTATCTCAGACCGAGGAAGTGATCCTGTTTTTTCATGGAGGCGGATGGGTTAGCGGAACGATAGACAGCTATACGAAAATTTGTGCCCATATTGCAAAAAGGACAGGTCGGCGGGTACTCTCGGTGGATTACCGCCGCGCGCCTGAGTACCCTTTTCCTTACGCTGTCGAGGATTGCTATCAGGCTGCCCGTGAACTTTTTTTATACGACAAGCCGCTTGAAGCATCCCGTGAACAGGTCGTTCTGATGGGTGACAGTGCCGGTGCGTCGCTAGCTGCGGCGGTCAGTCTCATGGCGGCTGATCGAGGGGAATTTCGGGTGGAGAAGCAAATATTGCTTTATCCGTCCACTTATAATGATCACAGTGAGGCATCTCCGTTTCGTTCTATTACAACAAATGGAACGGATTATTTACTGACATCCAAAAAGATACAGGATTATCAAGATCTGTATGTCCAGAATAAGGAAGATCGGAACAGCCCGTATTTCGCACCGCTGATATCTGATCATCTGGAAGGTCAGCCGAAGACGTTAATAATTACTGCTGAGTTGGATCCGCTTCGGGACGAAGGTGAAGCTTATGGAGAGAAGTTAAAAAAATTTGGCAATGATGTTGCCGTTTATCGAATAAAAGAGGCTCTGCACGGCTTTTTTTCTTTTTCACTGCAAGCCGCTCAAGTAAAGCAGTGCTATCAATTGATCAACATATTTCTTAAGGAGTGAATGAACACGGATCATAATTGGAGCAGTCTGGACAATGCAGCACTTATTTTCCCGGCCGCCGCACAAAAAGCGGACACGCAGGTATTCCGAATCTCCTGCGAATTGTACGAAAAAATTGATCCGGTGATTTTGCAGAGCGCGCTTGATCAGACCATTCAAATTTTTCATGTCTATCAGTCCGTATTGAAACGCGGCTTCTTTTGGTATTATCTTGAAAGTACGGATAGGAAGCCGGTTGTTCATGAGGAAAACACGCAGCCCTGTGCGACGCTGTATCGAAAGAATAGCAAAAACCTGCTTTTTGATGTGAGCTACTTTAAAAATCGGATCAATCTGGAGGTTTACCACGTACTTGCGGATGGTACGGGAGCGGTGCACTTTCTTCGGACGCTGATGACCAAGTATTTGTCTCTGCACCATCAAATTGATGAACCAAATCTGGATTTTGATGCCTCAGCAACGCAGATGAGTGACGATAGTTTCCGTAAATACTATCGAGGTTCTTCAAGAAAGAAACAAACAAGACGCGCGTTTGCTTGTCGTCTGCGCGGTCACAAATACCCTGAAGACCGGTTAAAAATTATGACCGGCTTGATCAAAATTCAACCATTGCTTGATGCGGCACACCGCCATCACACGACACTTACTGTCTTTCTTGCCGCCTGCCTGATGAACGCCATTAGCGAAACGGTTCACGAACGGACAAAGAAAAGGCCGATTGTTCTCGACATTCCTGTTAATCTGCGTAGCCATTTTCCTTCCGCTTCAGCACGAAATTTTTTCAGTGTCTTGTTAATCGGATACGATTACTGGCACCATGACGGAACGTTTGAGGATGTTGTGAAGAAGATCAGTGATGATTTGCGCGCTGGGTTATCCAAAGAGAAACTTACTCAGGTGATTGAAACGTATTCGGCGGTGGAGCATAATATTTTTGCACGTATCACACCGCTTATCATTAAAGATCCTGCATTAAAAGTGGCCTATCGTTATGCAGCACGCAGGAAGACGGCTGGCTTTTCAAACCTTGGCATTGTTTCCATGCCGCAGGAGTTGGAATCTTTTATTCGATCATTCGACATTTGTTACGGGAGCAATCAACTTCAAGTATGCATGTGCTCCTTTCAAGATCGCCTGAGTATCAGTTTTTCATCACCCTTTGTCAGTTCGGAGATTCAGAGACGATTTTTCCGAACCTTAACGAGTCTTGGCGCTGAGGTTGAGATCACAGCGAGCCCAACCGGTGACGTAAAGGAAGGAGGACCTAAGCATGAAGTATTGCGAAAAATGTAAAGTAAGCATCCGTGGAAAAGACACAAATTGCCCATTGTGCCAAAACAGACTTTCAGGGACTGATGAGGAAGAGCTTTATCCCTTTGTTCCCACAATTTACAGACAATACGAGTTGTTTTTTAAACTGCTGATTTTCTCGACCATAACGATTGGTGTCCTATGCGTTGCTGTCAACCTTATACTTCCTGATAGCGGTTATTGGTCTCTGTTTGTCGTCGTGGGAATCGCGTGCTTTTGGATCAGCTTAATCTATGCATTGCAAAAAAAAGGCAATATCCCAAATAATATTACTGCTCAGGTCTTTATTCTATCCCTATTAAGCATCGGATGGGACTGGATTACCGATTGGCGAGGATGGTCGCTGAATTATGTAATTCCTATCGGCTGCAGTGTTGCGATGATTTCACTTGCGATTATTGCTAAGGTCACAAAAATGCCGGCTGAGGATTACATCGTCTATTTTATCATCGACATTCTATTCGGAATTGTACCGCTTATCCTCTATTTAACCGGGCAAGTCGGATTTATCATTCCATCTGTTATTTGCATTTCTCTAAGTGTGTTGTCACTTACCGCGCTCATTTTGTTTGAGGGAAAAAATGTACTGCGGGAGATGGCGAAGAATTTTCATGTATAAGGAATGAGTTGGTGAACAATGGACCGGATTTGTATGGTATGCGCTTTTTTACAGTAGAGTCATTCGATTAAACCATCTCTTTAGAAATGGTTGTGATCTCCTTTTGAGGGATTAATGATTTCAAATCCTGGTTCAGGGACATAAAAGAATTGGATCCAAACCCCGTCAAGGAGCGCTTCACGTTTATCCAAAAGAACATCAATTCCTTTGTCTGTGGTAACAATTTCATCGTGCTCAGTCGGTACCCCGTAGGTCAACGCGTAGTGGGCATGATCGCCGTGATTTTCAGTCACGATCACCCGCAGCATTTGTCCCTCTGCGTCCTCATTTTCAAGCATTGTTTTCATTACTTTTGCTGCATTTCGGTTAATTTTGCACTTCATTATCGATTCGCCTCTCTTTTCTTCACTAACACCTGTTCTATTATGCCATATTGGTGAGGAATAAGTCGCGCAAAACCTTTAATTCAATAGGAACTGAAAATTAGGATCATTTGTCGGAATTATCTCTATTAATAAATTCTTGTTAAATTGCGTTCACTCATATATCTTATAGATAACGAATATCCTGTGAAACGAACACATAACATGGAACGTTAATTAATAAATCGATACTTTTTGAGGTGAGCGATTATTCAGAAGCGTAATGTCATTATTATAAGCAGCAGTGTCGTGATTATCGCGGCATTAGTTTTTGGAATTATGAGCTACTATCAGGCGACCCATTTTAACGCGAATGTAGCGATTAACGGGATTAAGGTAAGTCATATGAAGCCTGAACAGGCATTGAAAAAATTAACCGCACAGATTCTAAAAAACGATGTTTTTATTGGAAATGAGCAGATTATCAATGGTAAAAACACCATGGCGAAATTCTCGCAGCGGGATCTTAAGTCTATAAATCAAGTATTTAACAAACAACGGACATGGTGGCCATCGTTCAAAACACGCAACTATGCGCTCAAGCCAGCGACGAATGACGACTATCGATCAGACACATTAAAAAAGCAACTGGAAGCTCGGCTAAACCAGTTAAATAAAAAATTAAAAGCGCCAAAAGATGCCTATGCCTACATAGAAAATGGTGATCTGAAGGTATCTAAAAGTGAAGCCGGCAAACAATATGATGTGAAAAAACTCATGCGTGTCTATGATAAGCAAGAGTACAACAGTGAAATTTATTTACCGGTTCAGCTACTCATTCCAATTAAGGCAGACAGTAAAATTGTAAAAGATGAAACAAGCGCGTTGAAAAAACTCATGACTCGACAGGTGAGCTATAAGGTTCAGGACAAAAGCTATGACTTTAAAGCGAGTGAATTGATTAAAAAAGCAAACGTGTCAGCTAATATGAAGATCACAGTCGATTCAAGTGAGTTAAAAAACAAAGTCGCTGAAATCAATAAAAATCAGTCAACGTTAAATAAAAGATTCAATTTTAAGACGCATTCGGGGAGAACACTTTCTATTCAGGGGCAGTCCTATGGATGGGCGCTGAACGTCAGCAAAGAAACAACACGCATCAAAAAAGCATTGGAAACCGGCAAAGAATCTTTGAAAGCTTATAATGTGTATGGTGTTGGGTACAGTACGTACGGTATTGGCTATCACAACACGACAAACAACGGAATTGGAACGAGTTACGCAGAAGTATCTATTGCCGAACAAAAGATATGGATCTATAAAAATGGCAAACTCGTCATTTCTACAGATGTCGTCACCGGCCGCCACGACACAAATGAGGATACACCAAAAGGTCTTTGGTACGTGATGTACAAAGAATCTCCATCTACGTTGGAAGGAAGCGAAGCCGGCAATGCCCACTATTCAGTGAAGGTTGACTATTGGGCACCGTTTACTATGAGCGGCTGCGGCTTCCATGATGCTAGCTGGAGAAGAAATTGGAAAAAGGATGCGTACTTAACACAGGGATCAGGCGGTTGTGTGAACACGCCTCCGTCTGTAATGAAAACCGTTTATGATAATCTTGAACAAAACGAACCGGTGGTTATTTACTAGAAGAATAGAAAGATTGATTGAAAGCACCCATAAAATCGGATGGGTGCTTTTTGATTCCGCTGATTCATCCTGTTTGGCTGTAGCCAACAGGATGAATCAGCGTTCAGGCGAAGAAATCAGCGTTCAGGCGAAGAAATCAGCGTTCAGGCGAAGAAATCAGCGTTCAGGCGAAGAAATCAGCGTTCAGGC
>NZ_FOOY01000005.1:0-118883 GCF_900113325.1 Sporolactobacillus nakayamae
TATCCCAATCTGACAGGCAGGTTACCCACGTGTTACTCACCCATCCGCCGCTCACATCCGGGAGCAAGCTCCCTTCAATGCGCTCGACTTGCATGTATTAGGCACGCCGCCAGCGTTCGTCCTGAGCCAGGATCAAACTCTCCAAAAAGTGTCTTGCTTTATAACACAGTTTTGTTTCAGTTCCAAAGGAGCGGATCTTCCGCTAAAGTCATGCACGTCCTGTGCATAACGCGGAAGTCACCACATCCTGTGGAAGCTCGTTCATAAGATCCATAGCAATTTGAATTTATCAGGGGTTAAACCCTTTTTAAATCACGCTTGGCTTTTGTTTAGTTTTCAAGGAACATTTCAAACAGCAACTCAATTATTATATCATCTTTAATCAATCATTGTCAATAACTTTTTTTCGAGATGATTCAGCAATTTGTTTCAATTACTGAGCAAAATAATTAAGTTTATTAAAAAGACAAGAAGTATCATAACATGTGATATCGTAACGTGTCAATAGATTTTCACTTAGTAAATGAATTATCAACACAAGATCCGACATGATTATACAAGATGTCGTAAAAGACAACGTCAATTAATTTATCATGTATGACTTAAAACGTCAATACCTATTTAGACATAATACGAAAAAATGAACGTAAAACTTACCCAAACGCCTTTGTTTCGTGTAAATTGAATAACAGATTGAGTCTTGTAACCCTAACGCGCTGTCCATTTCTAACAAATTGTTTCTATACTACTATAAGAGTCTGTTCAAAAAGGAGGACAAAAAGAGCCGAGAAGATCAAGGAAGCGCAGTTTCGAGCTACCTGCGCGTACTTTCACAGGACGTGATGACTTCAACGTTGTGCACAGGACGTGCACGGTATTAGTTGAAGTTCCCCTGTTGATACGTGAGGAGCGGAGAAACAAGCTGACACAGAGATTCGACAGCAATTTTTCCCGGACTTTTTGAACACCCTCTATAAATGTTTTAAGTTCATCAAATACATCTGTTCCAAAATAAAAAGGCACCACGTTATATTGCGGTACCCAAAGGTAGATTAGTTAAGTTTTATCAAGGAGCGAAGCATCAACCAATTGTCGTTTCATGTTCCGGTTTTGGCGGATTGGCGCTTTCCTTTTCCTGACATTCAGGACAGACGCCGTATATTTCAAGGCGGTGGTGATCCACTTTAAAACCGGTAACCTGAGCCGCCAATGCCTCTACCTCATCAAGAGCAGGATAAAAGAAATCAACGATCTTACCGCAGTTGCTGCAGATCACATGATAGTGACGTTTGGTCGAGAAATCAAATCGACTCGACGCATCCCCATAGGTTAATTCTTTAACTAATCCCGTTTTTTTAAATACGCGTAAGTTATTGTATACAGTCGCAACACTCATATTTGGAAATTTATGTTCAAGCGCTTTATAGATATCATCTGCCGTCGGATGTGAATCGGAAATAACCAAATATTCCAGAATCGCATGACGCTGCGGTGTAATGCGAACACCGGAGCTCTTTAGCATCTCAATCGCATGATCTACTTTTAACATATTGTCGCTCACCGTCATGCACCTCGCTTTCAGCAATAGTGATTATCAAAATCAATTATTAGATTACAATCGTTACAATTACATTTTAAGTTTACATGGTTGAAGCTTGTCCTGTCAATGTTCAGCACTTGTCTCTAAAAACTTTTAACGAGAAAGTGATGAGCTCCCGTCTTATTTTGCCACTTTTGTACGCGTGCATTCACACACATTGATAATTAACAGTGCATAGACAAAAATGAAAAATCAGGACATACTCTGCGTCCTGACGTTTTCAATTACTATGTTGTTTGATAATGAATTTAATGGAGCTAAGTCAGGCAAGATGCTCCTGAATGTATTGATAAACAGCATCAACATGTCCGGTCACTTTAACCTTTGGCCAAGTATGGGCAATCGTTCCTTCTTTATCAATAATAAAAGTAGAACGAACAATACCCATCGCTTTTTTCCCAAACATGTTTTTCATTTGCCAGCTTCCGTACGCTTCTGCGATCTTGTGATCAGGATCTGACAAGAGTGTGAACGGCAATGTATGCTTCTCGGTAAATTTTCGATGCTTTTCGATCGGATCGGGACTGATTCCGAGGACAACAGTATTCAGTTCTTCAAAACGACTATTCTGGTCGCGAAAATCACAAGCTTCTGTAGTGCATCCGGGTGTCATATCTTTCGGATAAAAATAAAGGATAACGTTCTTTCCTTTATAGTCAGATAAAGTGACTTCAGTTCCTTCTGTCTCTTTAAGTGTAAAATCAGGTGCTTTCGTGCCCGCCTCTAGCATAATGTTTACTCCTTCTTTTCCATGTAATTTATCAGTTGAATTACGATATCATCAAACGAAACTATCCTCATACAGCTCGTTCTCGTAGCTTCTTTCCTATATCATAACCTGCACACGTGGCTATGTGAATTAATGCGCATTCAATTTATGCTCTAACAGGCGTCCAATCGCTAATAATGGTAAACTAGAAGTGATAAATCGTCTGACTGTAGGTGATCATATGGATATTAAAAGTATTATGCGACGAATTGAAAACGACGGGTCAATTATTGGGGAGGATACCGCGAAGAAATCGGCGGTGTTTCTCCCATTGATTCTAAAAGACAATACATGGTCTATATTATTGGAAGTTCGCGCGGCGCATCTAAAGCGGCAGCCCGGAGACAGTTGCTTTCCCGGTGGGCGGAGCGAGAAAATTGATGGCTCTATGCGTGAGACAGCCGTTCGGGAAACGTGCGAAGAACTGGGAATCAGGAAAGAAGCCATTAATGTGATTGGGCAAATGGGAACATGTATCGCAACTTCCGATTTATTCATTTATCCTTTTGTTGGTGTGGTTGATGCATCCGAACCGCTCAATCCCAACTCGGAAGAGGTCCAGGAAACATTTACAATTCCTCTCCCATGGCTGATGAAACAGATTCCGGAGAAACACGCGTTGACTTTCTCGGTGGATCGAAATGCGGACTTTCCTTTCGAACGCATTGTTTCCGGAAAGAACTACGCATTCCGTAATCTGCAAATCACCGAACCTTTTTACGAATATAAAGGGAAAACGATTTGGGGTTTAACGGCACGTATTCTTGAACATTTCGTTTTCTTAATGAACCATCGCATGTTTGATTAATCCTCTGCCAAGGTTCATTGCTTGTCATTTATTGGCATGTATTGGATACTTAAGTGAGAAATATCACAAGATTGGTTTAAGGGGAGATTGATCACATGACTATACAGACTTCTGAGAAACTCTATGCGGAGGCACTCGAGCATATTGTCGGCGGCGTTAACAGTCCGTCGCGCTCTTATGCCGCGGTCGGCGGTGGCGCAGCGGTTTTCATGAAAAAAGGAAAAGGCGCGTACTTCTGGGATGAAGACGGCAACCGTTACATAGACTATTTAGCCGCTTACGGTCCGATTATTACCGGATTCGCCCATCCGCACATCACTGAGGCCATTAAAAAACAAGCTGAACTTGGTGTACTCTACGGAACACCAACGACACTCGAAACAGATTTGGCTGTGATGCTAAAAAAGGCGATTCCTTCATTAGATAAAGTTCGCTTTACCAACTCCGGAACAGAATCGGTCATGACGACGGTACGTGTCGCTCGTGCCTTTACCGGAAGAAAGAAACTATTGAAGTTTGCAGGAAGCTACCATGGTCATTTTGACCTTGTTCTTGTCGCTGCAGGTTCCGGACCGTCAACACTCGGATCTCCTGATTCTGCCGGTGTAACAGAAAGTACGGCGCAAGAGGTCATTACCGTGCCTTTTAACAATGTAGACACGCTTCAACACGCATTCGAAAAATGGGGCGCAGATATTGCCGGCGTGCTTGTTGAACCTATAGTCGGCAATTTTGGTATGGTCATGCCTCAACCCGGCTTTCTTGAAGCGATTAATGAAATCGCCCATCAAGCGGGATCCGTTGTTATCTATGATGAAGTCATCACGAACTTCCGATTCATGTACGGCGGCGCGCAAAACTATCTAGGCGTGACTCCGGATTTAACTGCAATGGGAAAAGTGATCGGCGGAGGACTGCCGATCGGTGCCTATGGCGGCAAGAAAGAAATTATGGACGAGGTTGCGCCGCTTGGTCCGGCTTACCAGGCAGGAACCATGGCGGGCAATCCGCTCTCAATGGCCAGTGGCATCGCTTGTCTCGAGGTGCTGCAAACACCGGGGATCTATGAACGAATGGATCGTCTTGGCAAGAAGCTTGAGGATGGAATGCACGCCGTCAACGAAAAATACCACCTGCCCATTGCCATCAACCGCATCGGTGGAGCAATGACTCTGTATTTTTCTGATCATGAAATCACAAACTATGAAGAAGCAAAAGCGACAGACAGCAAAATGTTCGGACGTTTCTTCAAATACATGCTTGAAAAAGGCGTCAACCTCGCACCTTCAAAATATGAAGCGTGGTTCCTGACTACTGAGCATACCGAGAAGGATATTGATGAAACACTCGAAGCTGTAGACTACGCTTTTTCTCAGCTCGCTAAATCTTGATGGCTTTTTGGGGAAGAGAGCGGGTCTAGCCGCTCTCTTTTTTTTGCATTATGATTAATGTATAAATAAACTTAGTAGTTGGCGAAGCCAAGGTTTCTAATGAAAAGGAGGATAACGGTTATGCATGTAGGTGCGCGCAGTCTGAAAACAGGAGTTGCTGTAACGATCGCTTTAATGACCGCACTTGCGCTTGGCATGACGCCGCCAATCATGGCGGGCGTCGCGGCAGCAATGACCACGCGGCCGTCCGTCCAACGCTCGTTTCGCGCCATGATTCAAAACATTTATGGCAACCTAATCGGTGCACTGATCGCAGTTGCGGCCGTGATTATCTTTGGCGACACCTCTATTATTGTTGGTCTTACTGTCGTCTTCGTGATCGCCCTGCATCTCAAACTCGGTCTGCATCGGACGCTTACACTAACCATGGTGACCGTTATCTTCATTATGTCGAGCGGCATGAACGATAATGTTCAATTTCTTTTTGAAGGAATTCGCAGATTCTCAATGATTTGTATCGGCGTTGTATCAGCGACGCTCGTCAATATGCTGATTTTCCCACCGCATTATGAAAAAACGCTCTATGAACAAATCCTCACGCAAACCACGTTGCTTTTCAAATGGACGCGTCTGCTCAGCGGCGGTGCTTCGGATAATACAAAGATCAAGAACGAGATGGCGGCCTTCGACAGCAGAAAACTGAAAATCGAGAACTACTACCATTGGTATAAAGAGGAGCGCGTTTTCAGTAAAAAAGCAAAGCCGGTAAAACTAAGACGCACCGTGATCTTTCGTGAGATGATTACGGCAACGAGGCTGCTTCATCAGGCTTTGAACGAACTGGACCGTAATGAAAATGCATACCGGCTTCTTCCAGCCGACTTCCGAGAAACGCTTAGCCTTCAGCTCAGCGGACTCATGACATTTCATGAACGCGTCCTTCTTAAATTTGATGGCAAAATCAGACGAAAACGCCATGAAGAGCAGGCAAGAAAAGACTATCAACACCGATCAGAGCTCGCAAACACTTTTTTCTCCTTTTTCTCGCAAACTAAACGTGACGACTGGCTGGATGTCTTACCGCTTATTTCAACGATTATCGACTACAGCCAGCATATCGAACACCTCGATCGGCTGGTCACCAGCTATCAGGCGTTCCATAAGAAAGCAAACCGCATTAAATGATCGACGACCCGTGTCTTTTTGAGACACGGGTTTTGTCATCCCATCCGTTGACCTGAACCTAAGTCCAAAGGCTTACCACAAGATACAGCTTTGGCTCATTATCCGGGTCCCGCCTTTTTTATATGATTAAGACATAGAAAGAGTCGTTCGAAAAGGAGGACAAAGGGATAGCATTACAGGATGCGGTGACTTCGTGCACGTCGTTAGCAGAAGATCCACATTGTCTTTTCCCGGACTTTTCGAACACCATCTAGAAAGGAGGATCACACATATGAAAAAAATTGCCCTGTTTCTACTCGGAGCCGTCAGCCTGATCGTCCTGCTCACCCAGGTGGGATCATTGATCGGATTAATCGTCAGCCTTGCCATTCTCTACTTCGCGTTTAAACGGTTCAATCGTGCCGATTCAACCGGAGGCAAAGTTCTTTGGGCAATCGTGGGGATCATCGCCCTTTGCTTCTCCATCAGCAATGTTCCCGCGATCATCGGCATTGTCGCACTGGTAGGTCTCTACTTTGTGTACAAAGCATGGAACAATGAAAAAGCCGCCGTCCGCCAGCCAAGCGACCCATTCGACCACTTTGAGAAAGAATGGAAAGAGTTCAGCCACAAATAAAACACATAATAAAAGGAGCAGATTACAATGAGCAATCTATTTACCCGTTTGAAGGACTCCATCTCCGCTGATTTGAACGACATGCTGGACCAGAAGGAGCAAAAGAACCCGATCGCGATGTTGAATCAGCATCTGCGCCGCTGCGAGAAGGAAGTCAGACGCGTACGCGAATTGATCGACCGTCAATATCTGCTTAAAGATCAATTTATCAAAGAGTTTCATGAATCGTCCGAGATGGCTGCGAAAAGGCAGCGCCAAGCCGAAATTGCCGAGCGCGCATCAGAAACGGAGCTCTACACATTCGCGCTAAAAGAACATGAAGACTACACGCAAAAAGCCGAACGTCTAAAGAATGCCTATGATACGTCCGTGAACCAATTG
The DNA here is from genome assembly GCF_900113325.1 of Sporolactobacillus nakayamae. GTDB lineage: Bacteria > Bacillota > Bacilli > Bacillales > Sporolactobacillaceae > Sporolactobacillus > Sporolactobacillus nakayamae. The sequence goes on from NZ_FOOY01000005.1 coordinate 6,751, forward strand.
GATCAACTCGAGCAGAAGTACGCTGAAATGAAACGTAAATTAAAAGATATGCATCTGAAGCGGATGGAATTGATGAGTCGGGAAAATATTGCAAACGCGAATCATCGAATGAACAGTGTGATTCAGCCGGAGCGGGCATTCGGTCAATCGTTTTCCAAGTTCGAGGAAAGTGAAATGTATCTGGAACAACTGGAGCAAAAAATCACTACGAATTATCACCAGAATACCATTGACGCACGCATACGAGAAATTGAACGCGAGCTTGAGAAGGGTAAAACCAACTAACAGTCAAATCACGGTCTAGCCTGTCTCACATAAGGATGATAAAATGGAAAAAGGTGTGCCGAGCGCGCCTTTTTTACCTACATAAATCAGCTGAAGCGCAGCGAGAAAGGCAGATGAAGGTTATGCTTGAGCAACTGAAAAATGATAAATACAGCTGGCTCATTATTGTCTGCCTGTTTCTCATTATCCTCCAAACCATATTTGACGGATGGGGCTTCTTATTCCCAATCGCCCTATTTGGCGCCATGGTTTATTATGGTCGCAACAATAGACACATAAGAAAAGGAAAAGTTTTGTTTTGGATTGGTCTGATCGGACTTGGATTCACTATTCTCAACATGCTCGTTTTTAAATTCATTATCATCGCTCTGTTTATCTGCTTTGTGATTGATTTTATTCAGAGAAAAAAGAATCCGAAGCGAATCACACCCGACTTTGATCATCCGACAGAGAACGAAGGAGATGTGACTATTCTTTCGGCACTGCTCAATAATAAGTGGTTTGGTCATCAGGAGACTCCCGGGCAGGATTATGCATGGCAGGATATTAATATCCAAACCGGTGCCGGTGACACCATCATCGACCTCAGCCATACCATTTTGCCAAAAAAAGAATCGGTTATCTTTATTCGGCAGCTCGCTGGAAGAGTACGCATTCTCGTTCCATATGGTGTCGAAGTCTCTCTTCACTACTCTGTAGTACTGGGCCAAATAGACTTCTTTGATCACCATGAAAACCAATTAATTCACGAATCCAGAATCATGCAGACCAGCAGCTACGATCAAGAAGATCAGAAAATAAAAATCATGATCTCTGCGATTGTCGGGAATTTGGAGGTGCTGCGCGTATGACAGCGGTGAAACGGCAAGTCATCGTCAGCATCTTCTTCGCACTCGTTTGCTTGGTTCTGTTTGCTTCTCTTTTTCTTTTCGCCTTTCCGCCAGCGCATTGGTCCATGCTCTGGGAACAGCAAATCTGGCACCTTCCCTTTGTTTTTATTGTACCGATTCTTTCTCTCTTTATTGGGGGCATCGTCGGTCTGATTTCCGGACTTTATATACGTAGGCAATTTTTCCTGATCAGCGATACTTTGGACAAGGTTGGACAAGGCAAGGACGCAGTTGCTGATTACAGCTATTCATGCGACTTACAACAGATTATGGAACACGCGCAGAAGATCAGCACTAAAATAAATCAATTGACACAGCTCGCACAGCATACGGCAAATGACAAATCAGAGATCGAAGAGAAAGCGATCCAAAAGATCGTCTCTGAAGAACGCAACCGACTTGCGCGTGAGCTGCATGACTCGGTCAGCCAGCAACTGTTCGCCGCCTCGATGCTGATGTCGACAATTAATGAACTTCGCCCCGTTTCAGAAGACTTAGAGAGCAGGCAACTGAAGCTGGTAGAACAGACGATTCACCAATCTCAGCTTGAAATGAGAGCGCTCTTCCTCCATCTGAGACCTGTGCAGCTTCATGGCAAAGCACTTAAACAAGGAATGGAAGAACTTCTGCTTGAGCTCAAACAAAAGGTACCGCTTACGATTAACGCGATGATCGAGCCAATCAAGTTAGAACGCGGTATTGAAGACCAGCTCTTTCGCATTTTGCAGGAATCGGTTTCGAACACCTTGCGTCATGCCAAAGCGCAAAACTTGGATGTCTTACTGATCAAGCGTGAACATTTTGTTATTTTGCGTGTTACGGATGACGGTGTCGGGTTTAAAATGCAGGCGGCTAAACCCGGATCCTATGGACTGCAGAATATGAAGGAACGCGCCGCGCAAATCGGCGGTCAGATCAAACTCGTGAGTTTGCCGGGCAAAGGAACAAGCTTGGAAATTAAAGTGCCTATACTCGAAAGGGATGAAAACAATGATTAACGTTGTTTTTGTGGATGATCATGAAATGGTGCGCATTGGTGTGTCCGCTTATCTATCCGCACAGGCTGACATCAATGTTGTTGGCGAAGCCGATAACGGGCGTGACGCCATTGATTTGGTATTAAAATTAAAGCCGGATATTGTGCTGATGGATCTGGTAATGGAAGAGATGGACGGAATCGAAGCCACGAAACATATTATTGAAAAATGGCCCGACGCCAAAATTATTATCGTCACAAGCTTTCTTGATGACGATAAAGTCTATCCGGCAATTGAAGCAGGAGCGACCAGTTACCTGCTCAAGACATCCAAAGCAAGCGATATTGCCAAGGCGATCCGTTCAACCTATGATGGCCAATCTGTGCTCGAGCCCGAAGTCACGGAAAAAGTCATGTCTCGGATGAAAAACAGGCAGAACAAAGCACTCCATGATGATCTGACCAACCGTGAAATGGAAGTTCTGCTGCTCATGGCACGTGGCAAAAGCAACCAGGAAATTGCCGATGAGCTCTTTATTGCTTTGAAAACGGTCAAAGTGCATGTCAGCAATATTCTCAGCAAGTTGGAAGTACAGGATCGAACGCAAGCGGTGATTTACGCTTTTCAACATAAGTTGTGTGAATGATATATCGAAATTAGAAAACCCGCACTCATAACGAGTGCGGGTTTTCTAGTTCGAATTCAAGAATTTCACTTATTTTATCGTTACATTTTCCAATGGTTCGCTGCCGGTCGGGCTTGGAGCATAACCAGAGATGGTGCTCTTGCCAATGATCGCGGCTTTTGCATATTCAAGAGGTACCCAAGGGGCGTCTTCGTGAATAATCTGTTGCGCTTTTTCGTACAGTGCAGCACGTTTTGATACATTGGTTTCCGTTTGAGCGTCAATAAGCACTTTGTGCAGTTTCTCACTCTTATAGAAGGACAAGTTGTTCGTGCCGGCGCTGTCTTTATCAAGCAGCGTGTAAAGGAAGTTGTCCGGATCTCCGTTATCGCCAATCCAGCCCATCAGATACATTGGCGCGCCGCCCTTTTGCAGTTTCTCAATGTATGAGGACCATTCAACGTTCTCGATCTTAACCTTGACGCCGATTTTTCCAAAGGTTGACTGAATCGCTTCAGCTGTCTTTGCAGGTTGCGGCATATAGTCACGAGGGTTGGACATCGTGTATAGGGTCGTTGAGAAGCCATGTGGGTAACCTGCTTCAGCAAGCAGTTTCTTAGCTGCTTTGATGTCATAAGGATAATCCTTGAGATCCTTAGCAAATCCAAGCAGAACCGGTGGCATTGGGTTCTTTGCAGGTTGTGCCTGACCGTTGTAGAATGCCTTATTCAAAGCTTCTTTGTCAACAGCCATGTTCAATGCCTGGCGAACTTTCTTATTATCAAATGGTTTGATCGTTACGTTGAAACCAAGATAAGCAACATTCATCGGCGGACGATAAGAAATATGGAAATCCTTGTTATCCTTAACGCCGTTAATATCACTTGGATTCAATCCGTCCATAATGTCGATTTCACCGTTCTTCAATGCGTTGAGACGGGAACTGTTGTCCGGGATAACTTTAAAGACAATAGAATCGAGTTTAGGAAGACCTTTCTTCCAGTAATGTTTATTCTTAACTAAAGTAATCGTGTTGTTCTTTTTCCAGTTCTTAAATACATAAGCACCGGTACCTACACCAGCCGTTGTACCATATTTGCTGCCATATTTCTTAATCGCGGCAGGGCTTGAAATTGCGAATGGCGACATAGCCAAATTTTGCAGGAATGGTGCGGAAGATCTTTTCAAGTTAAATACGACCGTATTTTTATCCGGTGCAGTGACGCTTTTAATCACGAGGCTGGCGTCACCTTTGTATCCGCCGAACATCGATGGGAAATAAGCGAATTTACCAGATGCTTTGCCGTTCATCCAACGATCAAAGTTGTAAACAACAGCTTCAGCATTGAAGGCAGTTCCATCGGAGAATTTAACATCTTTGCGAAGTTTGAACGTATACGTTTTTCCGGCGTCACTAATCTTCCAGCTTTCTGCAAGACTAGGTTTTACTTCGGTTGTCTGGTTCTTGTAATCATAAGCAACCAGCGTATCATACATATTTTGTGTGACACGGAATGATTCGCCATCGGTGACAACAGCCGGGTCCAGCGATGTCGTGTCGGCGCCGCGTCCAAAGACGAGCGTTTTGTTGCTGTCATTCGAACTGCTTGATGAGCTGTTGCCGCAACCCGTAAGCACCATGGTCAGTGCCAATACGAGGATGAGCGTCAAGCTGAAATACTTCTTCTTCATGATAATCCCCCTTAGAAATCTCATATCTAGTATATAAATCTTAAACATTGTAACTCTTATTATGCATTGATACAACATACTATAGTGAAGGTTTAGAATACTATATTTTTAATTCTTCATGCGCGGATCGAGTGCGTCGCGAAGCCCGTCCCCAATCAGGTTAAAACCGACAACGACTAAGACAATTGCGAGCCCGGGAAAGAGCACCGTCCATGGCGCATTCTGAATATATTCCCTTGAATCGGACAGCATCTTGCCCCATTCCGGCAGTGGCGCCTGCGCACCCATACCAAGAAATCCTAATCCGGCAGCATCGAGTATCGCTGTCGCAATATTCAGTGTGCCCTGAACAATAATCGGAGCAATGCTGTTCGGGAGCACATGATGAAAAATAATACGCATATCACCCATTCCAATGGAGCGTGCAGCCATGACATACTCTTCTTCTTTAACCGTTAGCACTCGTGAGCGAACCAAGCGTCCGAACACGGGTACGTTGACGATCGCGATTGCGACAAGAGCGTTGTTCAGTGACGGTCCGAGAATCGCCACAATGGCAATGGATAAGAGAATACTTGGAAATGCAAGCAATATATCAAAGACACGTGAAATGACCACGTCGAGAGCCTTACCAAAATAGCCGGCAAGAACGCCAAGCAGTGTACCGACAATGATCGATCCGATCACCGATAAAAAGCCAACACGGAGCGAAAGCCTTGCACCAAATAGAATACGGCTGAATATATCACGACCGAAGTCATCCGTACCAAACCAATGAGCTGGAGACGGCGGTTGGAGTCTATTTGCTATATTTTGATCATTAATCCCTTGAGGAGCAATAAAGTTCGCGAAGATCGCAAGAAGAATGAAGAAAAGGACGATGATTGTTCCAACAATGGCAGGCTTATTTTTTCGATAAGACTTCCAAAATTCGCTGATTGCAATGATGAACGAACTCTTGTCTTCGATCACAGTCGGATCAGCCGTTGCTTGGGAAGTTTGTGACATTCTACACACCTTCTTTCCTATATTATGATGCGAAAAATCGCTCAGAAGGAGGGTGAAAAGAATTACTTAGCCCTTCAGCTAAATAAAACTACCCGCCCAAATTTTTAAACATCTTCTTTTATCGATATTTAATCCGCGGATCAAAAAGCCCATAAAGAAGATCAACTATAAAATTGACCATGACAAAAATGAAGGCAATGATCAGAATTCCTGACTGAATGACCGGATAATCACGATATTGGATCGCGTTGTAAATATAGAGACCGACGCCCGGCCACCCAAAGATTGTTTCCGTAAGGATTGCCCCGCCGAGAAGCAGACCGGTCTGTAATCCGATAACGGTTAAAATCGGAATAAATGCATTCTTTAAGGCATACTTGTACACAATCCAAACCATCCGTTGTCCTTTTGCTTTGGCCGTTCGAATATAGTCCGATTTCAACACTTCAAGCATACTTGATCGAGTCATACGGGCAATAATCGCAGTCGGAATGGTCGCAAGTGCAATGGCCGGAAGAATCAGATGCCTTATGACCATCCAAAATTGATCCAATCGACCGCGCAGCAATGTATCAATCAGATAAAGATTGGTAATCGGATCAACACCATTTCGGATATCATCCCGTCCGATTGACGGCAGCCATTGCAGTTTAATGGAGAAGCCCCATTGTTCAAGCAAACCAAGCCAGAATACAGGCATTGACACACCAATTAAAGCAAGGATCATCGCTGTATAATCGAGAAATGAATTTTGCTTCCACGCACTGATTATTCCAGCGTTGATGCCAACGAACACGGCAATGATCATCGCTATAAATGAAAGCTCGATCGTCGCCGCTAAGTGCGGCCAAATTTCACTGGCGATCGGCGCATGAGTTTGAATAGACGTTCCAAGATTACCGCTCAATATATCCTTTAAATAGGAGAAATACTGCACATACCAGGGATTGTCCAGCCCGAGTGATCGGTTAAGGCTGTGAATAGCTTCCGGGGTTGCTTTCGTCCCGAGAATCGTCAGTGCAGGATTACCGGGAATCGCGTGGATGATGGCGAACACGATTAAGGTCATCCCAAGCAGAACAGGTATGAGCATGAGTAATCGTTTTATCGAGTAGTAGAACATGAGATTTCACCTCTCTTATGACACCCATTAAGTAATGGTGTGCTTTTCGCGGTTACATAAAAAAACATCTTGATTGTTGTGTACGCTCCGATTGCTCGCTTGCGGCGGGCGATCCGGGAGCCTCCTCGGCTCAGGCCATAATGCCTGTGGGGTCTCCCCTGGCTCGCTGATCCCGCAGGATGCGGCGTTTTGCCGGGGCGCTTACACTCGTTTCCTTAAATTCTTTATTTTTTACACTTTTTTATCAGTGAAATAAATAATTCAGATATTTAATTGTATAAATGACAGGAAACCAATCGACCGTCGTCCAAAGTCTTAAGATGCGGTTGTTCAATCGAACAGATATCCATTGCGACCGGGCAGCGATCGTGGAACGCGCACCCTGCAGGCGGATGGGCAGGACTTGGCACATCACCCTCAAGGATGATGCGCTCGGTCTTAATATCCGGATCTGGAATCGGAACCGCAGATAGTAATGCCTTCGTATACGGATGCTTCGGATCATTGTAAAGATTCTCGCTCTCGGAAAGTTCGACAACTTTTCCAAGATACATCACACCGACTCGGTCACTGATGTGACGAACAACACTCAAGTCATGGGCAATAAAGATAAAAGTCAAATTGAATTTCTTCTGCAAATCCTTGAGAAGGTTGAGCACCTGTGACTGAACTGATACATCCAAAGCGGAAACCGGTTCGTCGGCAATGATGACTTTGGGACGCACGGCTAGTGCTCGAGCAATGCCGATGCGCTGACGTTGACCGCCGCTGAATTGATGCGGATAGCGCTTCGCATGATAGCTGCTGAGTCCGACAAGCTCCAAAAGCTCTTCGACGCGTTTCTGACGCTGCCTTTTGTCACCCATGTGATGAACGATCATAGGTTCTTCAATAATGTGACCAACAGTGTGGCGAGGGTTAAGCGAGGCGAACGGATCCTGAAAAATCATTTGGATATCTTTGCGCGCTTTTCGCATCTCACGCTTCGTGAGCTCCATAATATTTCGGTTTTGGAAAATTATTTTACCTTCAGTCGGCTCAATCAAACGCATAATCATTCGTCCGGTTGTCGATTTCCCGCAACCCGATTCACCAACGATTCCCAAGGTCTCCCCTTCGTTGACCGTAAAACTCACGCCATCAACAGCGCGAACAGTTTCTGATACACTGCCGAACTTTCCGCCGTTGATTGGGTAGTATTTTTTGAGATTCTCAACTTGCAAAAGCGGTTCGCTCATGTATGGACTTCCTTTCTGCCTTGCTCCTGATGAAGAAAGCAACGCGATTTATGAACACTGCCCGATAGTTCGGGGGCATTTACTCGGCATTTGTCCATAACAAATTCACATCGCGGCGCAAACAGACACCCCTTGGCGATGGATCCGGGTCTCGGAACACTGCCTTTTATCGTATAGAGATTGTCTTTTTTCCCATGCAGATCAGGAATTGATTTGATCAATCCCTCTGTGTACGGGTGGTTAGGATGACTGAAAATCTCCTTAACCGGCCCTTCTTCAACGATTTTTCCCGCATACATGACGACAACTCGATGGCACATCTGGGCGACAACACCCAAATCATGAGTGATCATAATAATAGCGGTATGTGTTTCCTTATTAAGTTTCACCATCAGGTCAAGGATCTGGGCTTGAATGGTCACGTCAAGTGCGGTTGTCGGTTCGTCAGCGATCAGAACCTTCGGGTTGCAGGACATAGCCATCGCGATCATCACGCGCTGCCGCATGCCTCCGGACAGTTCATGAGGATACTCTGCCAATAATTCCTTAGCTCTCGGGAGTCCAACTAATTTTAACAACTCTATTGAACGCTCAACTTGTTCTTTTTTGGAAAGATGATTATGTAGTCTTATGGCTTCCATTAATTGTTCACCGATTGTGAAAACCGGATTAAGCGAGGTCATAGGCTCTTGAAAAATCATAGCAATATCATTTCCGCGTAATTTTCTCATTCTCGACTCTTTGGCTCGGCTAATGTCTTCGCCCTTGTAATAGATATGACCTCCGACAATCTTTCCTGGGGGCGAAGGAAGCAGACCCATTATTGAAAGGGACGTCACACTCTTGCCGCAGCCAGATTCGCCGACAATTCCAAGAATTTCTCCCTCGTGAACCGAGAAATCAATTCCATCAACCGCCGGCACTTCTCCGTCATCAGTAAAAAAGGATGTTTGCAATCCTTCTACTTTTAAAAGTGTTTCATCCATTCTGAATACTCACCTCCTTTTTGGTTATTATACCATCTTGGACACTGCATGCATTTTTTTCTTTTTTAAATGTAAACTTTTTTACTACCTGAATTATTCACAGCACTACACCTGAGAGGCGATAAACGCTGAGAGCACAAGGGTGACTTGCAACCTTGCTGTTCACCCATTAAGTGAAAAAAATAAATGAAAAAGGAGCCCCTCCTTGGTATGATTAATTTGCGACAATAAAACATACAAGGTAAGGGGACTCCTCATATGATTAGTGTAAAAGAAACATCGCTGCAGTTCAATAAAAAAATCAAAATTAGCTTTTCGGGTGGCGCTCTTTCTTCCGACTCAGGCTTGCTTCTCTACCGCGAATTTGATGGAAAAATGGGCCTCAGTCAGCTGATTCATGAGCAACTGAACATTAACGATTCCGTTTCACACACACGTCATACCAATGCGGATGCGGTTATTCAAAAAATCTACCAACATTTAGCCGGCTATCACACGGATGATCAAGCCGATGAACTCGGTACCGAGCCTGTTTTTACGACACTTCTTGGGAAAGATCGTCTCGCTTCTCAACCGACTCTTTCCCGAGTCAATCAAAAAGTGGATGAGCAAACGGTTGAGTCACTGAAAAGCATCAATCAAGCTTATCTGGATGGGCTTTTTTCTTTACGACACGGCCAGCAGATGGTGCTTGACGTCGATTCAGCTAATTTCGAAACAGCTGGGAAACAAGAGGGATCTGCCTACAATGCCCATTACCAGGACAACGGATTCCACCCTCTATTCCTGTTTGACTCATTGACGGGTGCGTGCCTAAAAGCTGACCTGCGCTCTGGTAATGTCTATACTTCTCGCGGCGTGGTGGACTTTATCCGACCTGTGCTGGAGCATTATCGGTCGCTTGTCCCCGGACAGGATCTGGCACTCCGTGGCGACAGCGGATTCGCCGTTCCCGGACTGTATACCCTGTGTGAGGAAAAAGATGTTTTTTATGCGATTCGTCTGAAAGCTAATCACAGACTGAATGAAAAGGCGCAGAACTTGGCAGAAAAACTTCAAGAAAAGAAGCATTGTCCCGTCGGTACCTCCGTCGTATTTTACACTGAGTTTTCTTATCAGGCCGCTTCCTGGGCCACCTCCCGTCGGGTGGTGGTGAAACTGGAGCGCCCCGAAGGGGAACTGTTTTTTCAGCCAACATTTATTGTCACGAACATGAGTCTTCCGGCTAAACGTGTGGTCAAGTTCTATCAGAACCGGGGCACAATGGAGAACTTGATCAAGGAAGGCAAGCAGGGCTTTGCCTTTGACCAGCTGAGCAGCACGCGTTTTGAAGCGAACGCAACCAAACTGCAGATCCGGGTGCTCGCTAATAATTTTCAAGTCGGCTTCCATTTACTTTGCCTACCCAAGACAATGAAGAAGAAAGTGCTGCGCATGGACACGGTTCGCCTTCGACTCGTCAAGATTGCCGGGAGGTTGATTCACTCCGGTCGCTACTTGATCTTTCGACTCTGCAGTCACTGTCTCTATCAAAAAGAGTTTTGGCAGATACTCGAACAGATCCGCCAATTACCCGCACGGGTGTAATGCCGTAAGAAAATCGAATTTAAGTCCCTGTTTTACAGAAATACGGGATCAGTCTGTCTGCGAAACAGGCAAATGGCTGTCTAACCGTTCTTGAGTAGGTGTATTTTCCCTTAGATCATCAGAACGTCCGATCATTGACTCAAATTAAAAAGCGTTAAACGACAAATCACTCGATTCTTCAAATAATCACCCCTTAAAAAGCGGTGAAATTATGCTTTATGAATAATTCAGGTTACTATTGTATTGGAAAATTTATTCACGTGATAGCACTCAATCGAACGTATACTCTTCATCTGTTGGAAAAGTCAAAGAAAAACCAGCCACGCCTTCTCGACGGGCGCACACAAACAAAACACCTTGTCCATGATCTGGACAAGGTGTTTTTTCCGTACTTTAGGTGATTACTGCTTATTTTGCTGCGACTTCTGATTTTGTTGACGAATTTCCTGTGCATTGGTTTCACTACCAAATTCACCGCTGTACTGTTCGTTCTTGGACTGGGCATTTTGTTTCTTTACTTGTTCCGCGTCTGTGCCCACATTTGTGTTCTTAGCCATTGAGTATCACCTCCACCACCATAATCTAGCCAAAAAGGATAAATATTATGTATGATCTTGTCGATTATTTTTAATCCACTCAATAATCTTTTGATGTGATACCGGAAAAGGATAGCGCTCGAACTCATCCTTTGCTGTCCAGCATTGTCTTGTTTTCAATGGTTTCTTCGTTGTGCCCCTGCCTTCGAGAAGAGTCAGCCTCCATATTAGATGTGAAAAACGATGTGTGTAGGAGAAAGGCTTGCGCACAGGTGCAACCGCGCATCCATATCGGTCGCGAACATAGTCTGCTCTTTGACTCTGCTCTTCGTATTCATCGAGCGACATCATTGGAAATTGCCAAAGTCCGGCAAGCAATCCTTTTTCCGGACGCTGCTCAATGAGGTACCGGCCCTGCTCATCTTGAATCAGCAATACGGCATAATTCAGTGACCGCAGCTTTACTTTTCCGCTCTTCACTGGATATTCAAGCTGAACGCCCTCATCGTAGGCAAGACAATAAGCATGGACAGGACATTGCAGACAATCCGTCTTTTTCGGACGGCAAGTCATCGCTCCTAGATCCATTAGCGCTTGATTGAATGCACCTGGTTCCGTTCGGGCGATCAAATCACTTGCCAAGTTCTCGAATTTTTTTCTCGTTTTCTGTTTTGATATATCATCATCAATCAGGAACACGCGCGAAAGAACACGCATTAGGTTGCCATCGATAGCGGGCTCAGGTTCATCGTATGCGAAACTGAGCAAAGCCGCCGCTGTGTACGGGCCGATGCCTGTAATAGATAATAGATCGCCTTTATTGTCCGGTAATCGCCCATCATAATTCTCCACCATTTCACGAACGCCATGCTGAAGATTGCGGGCGCGCGAATAATAACCGAGGCCTTCCCAACATTTCAGCACTTCCTGCTCCGGCGCATTTGCAAGTGCTTCCGGTGTCGGGAACCTGCTGATAAAGTGGTTATAATATGGGATGACCGTATTCACTTGTGTTTGTTGCAGCATAACTTCTGAAATCCAAATATAATAAGGATTATTGGTTTCACGCCAAGGCAATTGTCTTCCCTTCGTGTGAAACCAATCCAATAAGTCATGGTTAAACTGTTTGATTTGTTGCGCATCCATTTTAGTCAACCTTTCTTAGTTTCATTTTCCACATGAATTGACATATATAACCCTTCCATTATCCTTGAATTTGTGTGACAATAAAAGCAGAGTAACTTGATCCTGATGCCATTGAAGAAACAGCATGTTTTGAAAAGGGAGGACATTGTTTTTCATGGATACAGCGACTCATATTGTTATGGGGTTTGGTTTGGCCGGTTTAGCAACTTTGGATCCCACTGTCGCGCAAAGTCCGCTAACCTATCAGGCGGTAATGATCGGCGTGGTTGCAGGTTCAGTGATCCCCGACATTGACACAGTTTTGAAATTAAAAGACAATGCGACCTACATTCGCAATCATCGTGGAATGACGCATTCGCTTCCGGCGACGGCGCTTTGGCCGTTTATTCTCGCGGCAATAATCTTAGCCCTTGTTCCTGGAGCAAACGCCGGTCAGTTGGTATTTTGGACACTTGCGGCCGTTTGCATCCATGTCTTTGTCGATATTTTCAACGCCTATGGAACGCAGGCAGTCCGTCCCTTAACAGAAAAGTGGGTCGCGCTCGGAACGATAAATATTTTTGATCCGTTTATTTTCATCATGCATCTCATTGGCTTCGCTATTTGGCAGACCATTGGGCATCCGGGCGTTACCTTCATTTTGATTTATGCGATCATTGCTGTTTATTACGTCCTGCGCGGCATTTATCATAGGAACACAATCAAATATATTAGAAGTCAAATTCCTGAGCTGACAAAAGTTTATTTATCACCAACCATCCGCTGGTCCCATTATCATCTGGCGGCTGAAAGTGAAAAATACTTTTACGTAGGGAAAGTAAATGGTCGGAAACTGTACATGATTGATCGATTCGACCGCACACCGATTAACTTTGATAATAAAATGATTCAGGCGGCTGCACAAGACAAAAATGTGCGCGCGTTCCTGTCGTTCTCGCCGATCTTTCATTGGTCGATTGCGCAGCGCAATGGCAGAAATGTGATCCAGTTTACTGACCTCAGATATTACTCAAAAGGTACTTATCCGTTTACCGCGACGGTCTGGCTTGATAAAAACCTGCATGTGCAGAGTTCGTATACAGGCTGGGTATTCAGCGAGCGTAAATTGCGCAAGAAGCTTGTTCTGGCTCGTATGCATTCCTGATTATGCCACCTATGAACAGAATAAAAAAGGGTATCCGCTCTTGCGGGATACCCTTTTTTATTAATTGAATGTTGTTCGCCTTAGTTATTCGTTAATTTCACTCACACGTTCGCGCAGAAATGAATTGATTGCGTCAATTGGAAATCCTTTGTGAAAAAGATAGTTTTTCACTTTCTGTACAAAGTCTCGTCCTGAGAACTTTTTATATTTTTGCATCGCTTTTTCCGCCTGATGTGCTAACGCATTCTTTTCATTTTCCTCAAGGAATTCCGTGATTTCACTTAGTACCTGATCACTGATCTCACGTGAATAGCCTCGCTGCATCAACAGCCTTGCGAGTACAAGTCTTGCTTCTGATCTGGACTTTTTATTTTTAACCGATGATGTCTGTTTGGCTAAGTATTTACGTGCATGGTCCACCTGCTTTTCAACAGGAAAGAGTTCCTCTGCTTGCGAGGCGATTTCTTGTGCAACCCCTGCTTGAAGCAGTTCCCGGTAGATGAGCTGCGGTCCCTTTGTCGACGTTTGGATGCGCGTGCGTATAAATGATGTAGCAAACACCTCATCATCAAGCAGCTTCTCACGCGTCAATCGCTGAATTGCGTAGTCAATCTGAACTGTGCCAAACCGCTTTTTCTCTAAGTATTCCTTCATTTCAAGAACACTGTGCATGCGGTAGGAAAGATAACGCAAGCCCGCATTATAGGCGAGAATGCCTGAAGCTTCATTGCGCAGACGCTCCAATTGTTCCGGAAGCACTTCTAATCCTTTGCGCAATTCCTCCCGAACGAGAATGTCTTCGTGTACATTCAGACTTTCCTCGCTTCCGTCCTCCTCAGAAACATCCACGATGAAAAAACCACGTTCTTTTTCATTCATCCGTATCCTGGTGATAACCGCCATCGATCAATCCTCCAGCACTTTTATCCATATCATATCATAAACTAGTGTATTCGTTTGGAGAAATATGAATTCGTCGCAGAAAGTTGCGCATTGGCAGGATTGTCCGCGGAAGCCATACACTAATCGCCTGTGGTCAATTAAATGAAGCAAAATAAAAGGAGAGAAAAATTTCTCTCCTAAAACTTAATGATGACTCATTTTAAACTCGAGAAACAACTCGTTAAATTTCGCGTTCATCGGTTTGCTGAAGTTATCATACACCTCAAGACGATCTGTCAATTTTTTATCCGGGTAGAAGCGTTTGTCATTCTTAATTTTCTTCGGAAGATAGCGCATCGCCGCTTTATCTGGTGTCGCGTAACCGACGTATTCCGCGTTTTTTGCCGCATTTCTCGGATCGAGCATAAAGTTGATAAATTCCTCGGCACCTTTCTTATTCGTCGCGCCTTTCGGTATCGCCATATTGTCGAACCAGACATTTGATCCTTCTTTGGGAATCACGTACGTCAATTCCGGATTTTCATCCATAATTTCTACTGCATCACCTGACCAAAGGACACCGATTGCCGCTTCTCGTCTTGGGAGCAGGAGCTTGTTCTCATCCCCGACGATCGCTTTAATATTCGGTGTCAATCGTTTCAATTTCCGTAATGTCTGATCGAGGTGCTTTTCATTAGTATCATTGACGGAATAGTGCAGACTGTTCAGACCCATGCCAATGATCTCGCGCGCACTATCGACAAGCAGAATTTGATTTTTGTAGTTCTTATCCCACAAGTCGTTCCAACTGGTGATCTTATCCCCGCCCAGCATCTTCGGATTATAAACAATGCCCACGGTCCCCCAGAAATATGGTACTGAATAGCGATTATTCGGATCGAAAGACAAGTTCATAAATCGAGAATCCACATTTTTTAAATTAGGCACATTTTTCATGTTGATTGGGAGCAGCAAATGTTCATCACGCATTTTGCTGATCATATAATCCGATGGAACGATGAGATCAAACGAAGTGCCGCCTTGTTGAATTTTGGTCAGCATCGCTTCATTCGAATCAAAAGTCTGATACACCACACGGTAGCCATACTTTTTTTCAAATTTCGTGATGAGCGTTGGATCGATATAGTCGCCCCAATTATAGATCGTCAAGGTCTTGGCACCTGCTCTCGTCGTCGATCCCGTCAGTTTTGCTGCAACAAAGGCCAGAACAAGGACAAGGATCAAAACGGCGACAAGCATGACACTAATTTTTTTCATACGCGCCGACCTCCCGAATAACTCTTTGCTTTCCCGATGCCATTGCTAAAGAAGTAGTAGACAAGCACAATAGCCAGCGTTATTAGAAAGATAAGCGTTGAGAGTGCATTCACCGACATGGAAATTCCTTGACGCGCCCGTGAATAAATTTCAACGGAGAGTGTCGAAAATCCATTGCCGGTGACAAAGAACGTAACCGCGAAATCGTCAAGGGAATAGGTAAGCGCCATGAAAAACCCGGCGAAAATCCCCGGCGTTATAAATGGCAGAACTACCTTTAGCAGCACATCACGCCTCCTTGCGCCGAGATCGCGCGCCGCATCTATAAACGTCGGACTCATTTCTTGCAGCTTTGGCAAGACCATCAGAACAACAATGGGCACACTAAAAGCGATATGAGCGAGCAAAACCGAAACAAAGCCGAGCTTAATGCCAATCAGCGTGAAAAGGATTAGGAACGAAGCACCAATGATCACGTCCGGGCTCACCATCAAAATATTGTTCAAAGAAAGCAGAGCGTTTTTTGCGCTTCGTCTTTTCGTACTATAGACCGCCAGTGCGCCGACAACGCCAAGTGCCGTTGAAATGACTGAAGACAGAAGTGCCACAATCACAGTGTCAATCACAATGACGATCAATCGCTTATCTGAAAACACTTCCTTGTACCAGTCCAAAGTAAATCCGGTAAAATGAGTCATAGTTCCCGCTTTGTTAAATGAATAGAACATCAGATAGAAAATGGGCAGATAGAGCACGACAAAGACGCAAAAGAGGTAAATGGAAGCCCATGTCCTTTTTTTCACCATCGTTTCAGCCCTCCTTTGCCCATTAGCGCCATCACTATCACCATAGCAAGAATCAGGAAGACGGCAATGGTTGCGCCCATCCCCCAGTCCTGCGTAACAAGAAAATGTTCCTCAATCGCTGTTCCTAGCGTAATGACGCGATTTCCGGCAATCAATCGGGTTAGCATAAATAAGGATAAGGCAGGAATGAACACAGCTTGGCATCCGGATTTTACGCCCTCAAGTGTCAGCGGAAAAATAACACGACGAAACGTCGCCCCTGCGGACGCGCCAAGGTCATGCGCCGCGTCGACATAACTGCTGTTCAATTTTTCCAGACTGTTGTATATAGGCAGGATCATAAACGGAATAAATAAATAGACCGAGACAAAAACAAAACTGAAGCCTGTGAACAGAATCTGCTGACGTCCGATGCCGATCAATGCGGCTAGCGAATTCGCCAGACCATAGGTTCCAAGCAAGCCGATAAAGGCATAAGCCTTTAAGAGCACGTTAATCCATGTCGGCAAAATAATCAACAGCAGCCAGAGTCTTCTGTTTTTAAGCCGTGTCAGTAAGTACGCGGTCGGATATGCGATCAATAAAGTAAACAGTGTGATCAAAAAGGCGTAGCCAATGGAACTAACAGCCATTTTCAAATAAATAGGTGTGAAGAACCGTAAATAATTCACAAATGAAAAATGCCCTTGGATCGTGAAAAAAGAATAGTATAAGACCATCGCCAAGGGTGCAAGAACAAATAGTCCGATCCAAAGCGCATAGGGAATAAGATAAATGTTTGTCAGTTTCTTAGTCATGGTCTGCGCCCTCATAGCTTTCGAGCCGCCGATCAAAGTCTTCTTCCGACTCACCATGACGCATAATATGAATCGCTTCAGGTTCAAAGTACAGACCGATTTCATCATTGATTTTCGCACTTTTAGTGGAATGGATCATCCACGAGTTACCAGCCTCATCCTTGCCAATGATCTCATAGTGCACGCCGCGGAACAGTTGCGATTCCACGCGAACCTGAAGAAGCCCTTCCCCGCGCTGCTTCAACTCCAGATCTTCCGGACGGATGACGACTTCTACAGATTCATTCTTATTAAAGCCTTGATCGACACAATTGAACGTTTTCCCCGCAAACGAAACCACACGATCCTGCGGCATTTTGCCTGGGATAATATTTGATTCGCCAATAAAGTCAGCGACAAAGCGATTGATCGGTTCATCATAAATGGATCGCGGTGAACCGCTTTGCTCAATCTTCCCTTGATTCAGGACAAAAATTTCATCAGACATCGCCAATGCTTCTTCCTGATCATGCGTTACAAAGATGAATGTAATGCCAAGCCTGCGCTGCAACTGACGAAGCTCGAACTGCATGGCCGTGCGCAATTTTAAATCTAATGCGGATAAAGGTTCATCCAGCAGTAGTACTTGAGGGCGATTGACGATGGCACGCGCGATCGCCACGCGCTGTTTCTGACCACCTGACAAGTCAGAAATTTCACGGTTCTGATAACCATCCAAATTAACAAAGTGCAATGCTTCTTTAACCCTTGGCGCGATTTCCTTACTTGCCAATTTATTTATACGTAGACCGAACGCCACGTTTTCAAAGACGTTCAGATGAGGAAAAAGCGCGTAGTCTTGAAAAACGGTGTTGACTTGCCGTTTGTTCGGTGGAATTTTATTAACCAATTGCCCGTCGAATGTTAGTGTTCCTTCGGTAGGTTCTAAAAATCCGGCGATCAAACGTAGAATCGTTGTCTTTCCGCAACCCGACGGCCCAAGCAACGTGTAGAATTTGCCACGCTCAATATCAAAGCTGATGTCACGCAATATAGTCTCTCCGTCGAACTTCTTGGTGACATGATCAAATTGAATCATCATTTTTTCTGCCATCTCATGTTCCGGCACCCTCGACAAGCGACGGCCCGGGATGTCACATCCTTTCTTCTGAATCTTTTTTCGCTTATAGGTAAGACTCTGTTGCGACGAGGATCATTTCCGCAGGCATGTCGCCTTTATTAATCAACTGATGCTCCTCAGTAGCGTGATAATAAATGGCGTCACCTGTGCTCGCGTGATAAAACTTCTTTCCGAGGCGTACGGCGATGGCGCCAGAGAGAACATAGACGAAGGTCTCAGATGGAGAAGGCTCGAACGTTTTAAATGCGCCTCGAATCCCAAGCGTCAAGCGAATGGGCTCCATCTGCTTTTCATTTGACTCCGGGACAAGCCAGTGAACCTGATAACCAAGCTGTTCATCGGAGAACTCAGACTGATCCGGTTCCTGGTAAACCACTTTCTGATCGAATGTCTGATCATCGAAAAATGATTTCGGATCACTGCCCAAGACTGCCAACAACTCAAAAAAAGTTTCAATAGAGGGCGAGCTCAGATCACGCTCAATTTGTGATATGTAGCCTTTCGTCAGATCCGTCCGCTCTGCCAGTTCTTCCTGTGTCAAGCCGCTCTTAAGGCGCAGATTCTTGATTTTTCTGCCGATCAACACCGATAGTCCCCACTTTCGTTTGTTTACTATTTATATACACTAAGTTTAGTAAAACAAATTCATTATAAATGTTTTGTGAAAAATAACAATCAGCTGAAGGAAAATATGCTGAATTTTTGTCGAATTGGGGCTGATGAAAATTCTACTTTTCTGAATTTGTTAGAACGAGGATTATGAAAATGTCAATAACTCTGTGGATAAGTGGATAACTTCTGTAAAGCCTTTATTAATACGCTGTAAAAATGTGCATTTTTTTGTTAATAAATATAAATCAAATTGTGGATTATGTGGATATCAGTGTATAAGTGCTCATTCATCCGACTTTTACAGTGTCAAGTCTGTGGATAAAGCTGTGCATACTGTTCATAACATTTTTCGACATTTTTTCTAAAAAACCGGGCAAAAAGCGCCCGGTCCTTACTTCCGCAGGGTGTGGTAGCTTTCGCGTTGCATACAGGACGTACTCTCACAGTGATGGCTTTTGCGTTGCATACAGGACGTATGCGTAATTAGCGAAAGTTCCTTACATACGAAAGTTCCTTTGCTCCAAATGCAGTTTTGAATCATCACCCTTGTCTTGAACAGACATTTCTATTCCACATTGGTAGGAAATTATAAGAAAACATTTAAAGGAAACGAGTGTAAGCGGTCCGGAAAAACGCCGCGTCCTGCGGCTCACCGGACACTAGGCCGTCCATGGCCGTCGCAACTAAGTCTTCGCCAGAGGCTTGGCGAAGCCAAGTTTAGGTAATGCGGACGGAATAAAATAAGCGGAGATTTTCCGCTTATATGCATCATGGCGCTGGTTTCACAGGTATATAAGGGTAATTTCTCCGCTTATGCACAGAAAAAACCTCCATTTTCACGTTTTTCGATTCGATAAGCGGAATTTTTCCGTCTATTCAAGCGATTTTTTCATTCATTTTCGAATTAAGCGGAATTTTTCCGTTTATTTCTCAGATTGAGCACTTACCTGATCGCCCAATGACTTTATCGTCGTATCGGCAAGGCAAAACGCTACTTTCTTAACTTGTAAAAAGAATCCCTCAATCCAAAATCGGATCGGGGGATCTTTTGCTCGTTCACCAAAATTCAGTCGGAAGGATGCGCTCTGCCATCAGATCATCAAGACTGCGGAAATGATAGCCTTGCTTCTTCAAATCGTGAATAACGCGTTCTAATGCTTGAGCGTTATCCTTCGACACGGTGTGGAGCAGAATCACTGCTCCTGGATGAACACGATTCATAATGTGGTCGTAGGCGTAATCAGCACCATGCTGTTCATCTCTAAGCCAATCTCGGTACGCGGCGGACCAAAAAACGTTAATATATCCCGCATCGTAACCAAGCTTCAGCGATCGTTCACTAAACGTTCCTCTAGGAGGACGCAGGTAGGTCATTTGTCGATCACCCGTCAATTGTGTGTACCTCGTCTTTAATTTAGCCAGTTCTTTCTTGTATTTAACATCGCTGATTTTCGATAAATCAGGATGGCTCCAAGAATGATTGCCAATGATATGGCCTTCTCTGACCATTCGTTTGACTAAATTCGGCTGGTCGGAAATATAGTGTCCGGTAATGAAAAATGTGGCCGGCACCTGTTCCTTCTTCAACGTGTCAAGAATTCGCGCAGTGTACCCTGCCTCATATCCATTATCAAACGTTAGAAACAGTTCTTTTTTCGCCGTGTCACCGATAAATACACCATTGTATTTTTTTAGCAGTGCTGCATATTCAGGCTCTGTGGTCGCCGGTTGATTGTTTTTTGCAGGCTTGAAATACCAATCCTTCCCGTATGTTGAAAAAGGGTGGATAATTAACCCACAAAGTGCGACCAAGAGCACAAGCGCGATTTTTCTCACACGATCCCCTCCACGTTTAGGGTTAACCGTTTGCGCACGATTTATGTGTGGTTATTTTTCCGTTAGACCTTCCACCCAGTCATCGCGAAATCTGCGGATTTTCACTTCGAGGTTATCCATCATCTCCAGGACGTTTTCCAAATCCTTTTGATTGACCGTTTCTGCATCAAACGCGCCAACAACCTGCGAAAGAAGGACGAACCTATTTTTAAGATAACTCACTTGATGCGCTTTTGAATGCGTCGCTCTCCCCAATTTCAGCACCTCCACTATAGCTTCTCCACTAACTTTAGCATAGAAAAGGCAGAATGGTTTGGCAGACGAATTACGGACTCGGATTACCGAGCCATATAGCGAAGCGATAGATGATCTTGAATCGGCATCCATGCACCAATACCTTGCTGCATAATATTCCTAACCTCGATCCGCGCTTTGCCGCCTTTTAGGATCAGAAACACTTCACCGTAGGTAATTTTCCCTCGTTCATTGACCGCCGGCACATAGCCGTATAGGTGGCCGATTTGTTTTGATTGTACCTGATATGGGCGATCAATTTTTGTACCGGCTCCGATAATGGTTGAAAAAGAGATAGGTAAATGAGTCTTTTGTGTTGTTTTTGACATGATCAACTGGCTGGCTTCCTCTTTTTTCGGAATATCCGACGTTAAACCGCCGCTCACTTTCGCCTGTATTTTCTGCACGTAGCCGATTTGTTGAGCGCTCTTGCTGCCGCGCGCGTCCGCTGCATTATCATTAATTTTTTTGAATTCCCAGTTCACCGAGGTTTCCTTCGACATATAATTGAGCGGCCATTCGCCTAAATAGATGCGCGCAGAATAGCCGATCGACCATTTCGATGGATGAATTGCCGACTCATTTAGCAATTTGATCAATACCGGATTCTCAATCGGAACATTCGCGGTCTTGAGCAATGTCTTCGTGCGCGCGCTTGGGACAAGCTCTGAGGCATCATGAGTTGGATTCGGGTACGTATTTTCTTTAGAGATGTCGATCACTGAATCGGGCAGTTTCGTCGGTACCGCGCTTTTCGCACCGGCTATTGAGGATATGCTGAAGAGGAGCGTGACGCACAGAATTAAGGTCATGAATTTTTTCAAGGCAGAGAACTCCTTTTTGCCTTATCTTCTGTAGGCACCTGCAAAATTATCCAACGAAGGCATAGTCAATTAAATGCGGATGCGTTATGGTCACGCGACAAAGCGCTCGTGAGCAAATAAGAAAAAGCGAGTTGTATCCTAAATAGGAGCAGTAGTAACCAATCGATCAGAAGTCGTAACGAAATCATGAAAAGTTCACCTAAACCTAATAAGGTTCTGTTGGACCATACTGCTATCTCGTCTAGCCACAGATCAAGCTCCTTTGGGTTCTACCGACAGTTATCCGTCAATCGACATTTATAATTTCTTAGACAAAAAAATTGAACCCTCACATTCCAAAACAATTTTTTGGAACATGAGGGTTCATCTTCCCCTGTACTAGCAAATACGGCAGGTGATCATTCATTGGGTGAACTCTATAATTGGCTCATTCACCGGCGATTGCGATCGATTTAATCGCTGCTTCACTCAATCCGGTTAGTTCGCTGATTTCAGCATGACTCATTCCTTTTTGCAGCAGCTTCCGGGCAACCTGTTCTTTTGCTTTTCGTTCTCCCTGTTCAATTCCCTCCTGTTTTCCGCGATCATAAGTGGAATTGGGCCACTTGAGCACTTCTTCTTGGATTTCTTCCGGAAGCTTTTTAGCTTGATTCGTCAATTGATCCACCTCTTCCTTGTCTAATTGAAGATAAGTCTCGAAAAATCCATTGATCATGCTCTCACGCGCTTCTCCAAGATGCATGTTGATCATTTGCCTGATAAAAGCGAGTCGTACCTGCACACGTTCTCTTTTCGAGTAGTTCATCCTGCTCATCAGCGCGGCGGCAGCAGGATTATTGCTGTTCATAAATTTTCGCCAGTTCATTCTGGAAAGTTCGAGTTTCAAAAAATGGAACACGCTAACAACCATCAGATGAGGTACTTTTACCACGAATTCGTCCGATTCATCTCTAACTCCATCATAACTGAAAATGGCGATGGGTAAAACAGGTTTTCGAAATTTCAGATAGATCATGCAATAATAGAGATACATCCGTTCAGAAAAATCTTCTTGGTAATAATTCTGTGCTTCAAGATGAACAATCAGGATGACGTCTTTTTTTGATTTCAGCTTCGTTTCCGCGATAACATCTGCCCGTTTTTTGTCGCCTTCGACCATATCTGCGAACAGTTCCTCGGAAAGAAATTTTTTCTCGGAAAGATCAAGCGCCTGGTAAATTTTTGGGAAGAAGGCTTCGAGAAATTCATCAAAAAACTCGTGAAGCAGGACTTTAAAGCGTCGATCGTGGTCTATAGACATAGGAAGCCTCCTTGCGAGGTATGTTTCGGTCATGGGAGAGGAATATATGACGTGAAGCGAATCGAGAAGAGAACAAACAATCGTATTTTCATAAGTATACCTTATTTTGAAAAATTGTGTCAATTACTTTGGAGCGAACAGTCCACGGTAAACATGATGGAAACTTGAAATCGATTGCGTCTTCAAGCATAGGTACTGCACTCGAACCATTCATAAAGGCGACCTGCGATCAGTTCACCTGTTAAAGTTGCTGCCGCTTAACTGCTGAAGGGTTGCCTTTTATGATGAAGTTTTCAATCATCTGCCAAGTTATTCGTTCACCCGCTCAAGATACGGGTTACCTGAATCAACCAAAGTGGTTATTGAGGATGCCACTGCTTCATATAGCCAGGTTCCGTTTCTGCAGAAGGTCTATAACGAGTTAACCAAAGATTTAGTTATCCATAAGTCGATAGTTTATAATTTCCTAGACAACGAAAAAAACCAGAGGCAGCAAACTGCGCCGCTTCTGGTTCTCTGGGATAATCTGACGTTCAATCGAACAGATGCAGCTTGCCGATCCGTTCAACAGCTTCTGTCAAACGATCCGGTTCGCTCAGAAGCCCGATCCGCACATAGTTTTCTCCGCCAGCGCCAAAACCGACTCCCGGAGCAAGCACAACATGCGCCTTTTCCAAGACATACTCAAAGAACGATTCGGATGAGTAGCCTTTAGGAACAGGCAGCCAGCCGAAAAATGAACCCTTGGACGGCACAGCGTTCCAGCCGATTTTCTTCGCAGCATCAAAAAAGGCATTTCGACGCGTTTCATAACGCTGCACAAGTTCATGAACACAATCCTGCGGGCCAAGCAGCGCTTTTGCACTCGCTTCCTGGATACCACCAAAAAGGCTGACAAAGTAATGATCTTGGAACAGTTCGATCGCTTCGATGACACTCTTGTTACCGAGCGCGAAACCAACGCGCCAGCCTGCCATGTTATAGGTTTTGGACAATGTGTAGGTCTCAATGCCAACTTCCTTTGCGCCGGGTGTTTGGAGAAAACTGCGCGGTTTTTCGCCATCAAAGCCAAGCGCGCCGTAAGCGAAGTCGTGCAGTACGCAAATATTGTGCTGTTCCGCCGTCTTCACCGTTTCCTCAAAGAAATCCGCCGGAGCCGTAGCTGAAGTAGGGTTGTTCGGATAATTCAAGAACATCAATTTCGCCTTATCGAGAAGGCTTTCAGGCATCGATCCGTAATCAGGAAGAAACGCATTCTCTTCTCGAAGCGGCATCAATTCCATATTCAGATTTGCGAGTGCAAAGCCGGACAGGTAATCCGGATAGCCCGGATCCGGCATGAGCACAGTATCACCGCTGTTCAATAGGCACTCGCCAATCTCAACAAGTCCGGTCTTCGATCCGAACAAAATGGCAACTTCAGTTTTCGGATCAAGATCCACATCGTATTCCCGTTTATAGAAGGTCGCAATCGCCTCTTTCAGAAAATCATAACCTCTGAACGGTGAGTACTTATGATAGAGCGGATTCGCGGCCGCTTCCTGCAACGACTTGACAATATGCGGCGGGGTCGGTTGATCAGGGTTGCCTTGTCCCAAGTTAATGACGTCATAGCCCTTGGCAATGGCCGCATTCGTCTTTACGACAAGGTCTGCAAAAAATTGTTTTGGCAAGCGATTAAGTGCATCTGATTTAGCAAAATAAACCATCCAATTCCACTTCCATGTCTCTGATTAAATTTTTTAAAGGTATTGAAAAGACTGATTCTAACAGTATCTATATTTTCAAGGATAAACGCTTATTTGTAAAGGAATCTTGCTAACCAATGTAAAAATAATCAGGGACGAATTCAGCAAAAACAGGTATACTTGTTTTTGCTGAGCTTTGTACGGAGTTTAGTAACTGAGAGAGAAAGGGCTACTGAGATGAACACAGCATACCAGCGTTTTCAGTTTTCATTATTAATCGGTTCTGTTTTTATTTGCGGCGCTGCAGAAGGCATGCTGCTTCCGCTGATCGCTTCACTTCTAGAAACAAACGGTGTATCCGCCATTTTAAATGGCCTTGGGTCTACTTCGCTTTACATCGGCATGCTTGTCTCCGTGCCGCTCATGGAGAAGCCGATGTGCAAGCTCGGATACAAGCGTTTTCTCATTGCCGGACTCGCACTCATCACCTTGCCTTTGTTTCTTTTTCCGGTATGGATGAATCTCTGGTTCTGGTTTGTCCTTAGGTTATTTGTCGGCTTTGGAGACAGCATGCTCCACTTTGCCGCGCAAACCTGGATCACCATGGACAGCCCATTGAACCGGCGCGGGCGGAACATAGCCTTTTATGGCCTGGCGTTCGGTCTTGGTATCGCCGTCGGTCCAATGCTCGTCCGACTCGTCAGCTTTGGCGTGCCCGTTCCATTTATCACTAGCGGCGTGTTCTGTTTCATCGTGCTGCTTCTGTTGCTGCTGCTGAATAACGAATATCCTGAACTGAGCGGCACGAACGATTCATCCGCGCGTCAATTTTTCATTCGTTATAAAAAGGTCATTGCCGCTACCTGGTCAGGATTAGTGGTCACCTTCGCTTTTGGTTATCTGGAGACTTCTTTAACTAACAGCTTTCCAATCTTCGCGCTGCGTCAGGGCTATAATCTAAACGCGATCTCGATTCTTCTTCCCGCTTTCGTTACAGGAGGCTTGCTCACGCAGGTACCTCTTGGCATGATTGGTGATCGATTCGGCCGCGCGCGGCTTCTCCCATTTATTTGTTTGTTCGGCTCAGTGTTTATGGCGCTCACCGGAGTGCTTTCCGCTCATTTCTATGGTATCTATCTTACGCTATTAGGTTCTGGATTGCTGATCGGATCGCTTTATTCGATGAGTATGGGCTATGTCAGCGACTTGCTTGATAAGGAGCAGATTCCGCTTGGAAATATACTCATGACCGTATGCTACAGTGCGGGATGCATGATCGGACCTGTGTCCGGCAACACGCTGATCAGTCTTACTCCCAAAGGCGGACTATTTTACGGAATCGCTTTTCTCATCTTACTTGCCGCGCTTAGCTGCTTCATTCAGCAGACATCGAAAAAGCAAAAATCGCCGCTTGAGCATTCATTAACCAGAACAAGCGTCTCGAATCGTTGAGGCACTTGTTCTTTTCTTTATTCCAGCAAGAACCTCTCACCCCTCCATTGCATATCCTAACAGAGCAACGGGACCTTCAATCGCGTTGAAGGCCTCCTTTTAGGGGGAATCGCTCATGAAAAAAAAGTTAATGATGCCCGACCTGAACGTGGCGACTCACTGGATGAATCAGAAAGTCACACGCGAGACGCTTCTTGGCAATCCCACGCTCATTCATTTTTGGTCCGTTAGCTGCCCCAAATGCAAGCAGGCACTCCCGGTCGTCCAATCCATTCGTGAAAAACACAGAGGAATTTTAAACGTTGTGGCGATCCACATGCCTTTATCTGAAGCGGATTTGGACGTCAATGAAGTAGCGCGCACAGCTGCGATGCATTCGATCACCGAACCCATTCTCATCGACAATACGCATCGACTCGCCGATGCGTTTGGAAATCGTTTCGTCCCCGCGTACTACCTGTTTGCTCCGGACGGAAGCCTCATTGAGTATCATATGGGCGAACGTGGAGCGCTGCGTATCTATAAAACCACTGATCGGCTGTTGAACTAATGTGTATAAAAGATGATTAATTTCCGTTTAAAAAACCGAATCATCACATAGACCAAACAACCGATCACTGTACCGATTGTATTCAATACAATATCATCAATATCAAAAATCCTTGCCGCAAATAAATATTGGCAGGATTCAATAATCAAGCTAACGCTACAACCAAACAGTAATTGCCAGACAAGGCCATGCTTGAATCGAATGATCATGGGCAGGAAAAAACCAAGCGGAAGAAAAAGCAGCACATTGCCGAAAATATTCTTCATGATTAACGCACTGCTTCCGCTCCGCAGCATAAGCCTAATGCTGCTAAAAATAAGCAAATTGCTTGAACGGCCATAAGTATAATAATTGTGCGTAAACAGCGTAACGAAAACGAGAATCGTCATGTAACACAAAAAACAAATGATTACGATGTTCCTTTTTTTATGTACGTTATTCCTCATGGCCGCTTTCCTCCTTTCTTAATAGTTATGTGGTTCCTTGAGAATGATGAATGCTTGTACGAAGAGAAACAATTTTTTTAGATTGCTAGACAAAGAGAATGAAACTGTACTACAATGAAATTGAGGATAATTTAAAATAATTATAATCTTTACTTTCAATGCTGTCGCTAACTTTAGCGGCAGCATTGAGTGCTTTTAAGGGTTTCGATGATGATTATTATTCTCAATTAAAAAAATTAAATGTCATTTTCCCATTGAAAAAGAAAAACTTTATATTAAAATATAATTGTTATCATTTGATAATTATTATATTTAATAAAAGAAAGGTTGGATTTATTATGATGCAAGAATCGACACTCACCCAGATACCTAACGGACATAATCCTTATCAGCGTATAAAAGATCTTTGGAAAAAACACGGCGAATTAATCGCCGCATTGACCGGTGGTGGTTTGACACTTGTTGCCTACTTGCTGGGACTGATGAATGTTTCCTACAACTGGGTTCTGTATCCTGCAGCCTATCTTATCGGCGGCTATTTTAAAACGAGGCAGGGAATTTCGGATACGATCCGAACCCGTCAGTTAAATGTGGAGCTGCTAATGATCACAGCTGCTATTGGAGCCGCATGCATTAATCACTGGCTTGAAGGGGCAATCCTAATTTTCATTTTTGCACTTAGCGGTGCACTCGAAACCTACTCGACTGCCAAGAGCACAAATGCCTTATCCGCGCTAATGAATTTGCAGCCTGAAGTCGCACGTCTCGTCGCGAATGGCAATGAGACAATGGTCTCAGTAACTAAGATACAACCCAGCGACATCGTTCTCATTAAACCAGGTGAACGTATTCCTGCTGATGGCGTGATCATTAACGGTGAAACGACAGTTAATGAGGCAACCATGACCGGCGAGTCAGTGCCTGTCTATAAAAAAAGCGGAGAAAAATTAATGGCTGGAACGATGAATCTGGACGGAAGTGTCTATGCACGTGTGACCCAACGAAACAGCGATTCCTTATTCAGCAAGATTCTGGAACTCGTTCAATCAGCACAAAAAGAGAAAGCGCCAACGCAGCTATTTATTGATCGTTTCGAGAAAACCTATGTAAAAATTGTTCTTATAACCACCGCATTCATGTTGTTCGCACCACATTTTTTATTTGGCTGGTCATGGAGTGAGACCATCTACCGGGCTATGGTTCTGCTTGTAGTCGCCTCACCATGTGCGCTCGTTGCCTCAACCACGCCGGCTGTTCTTTCCGCCGTTGCTTACGGCGCTCGGCGCGGCATTCTTATCAAAGGCGGGATTCATTTGGAACAACTGGCGATGATTAAAGTGATTGCCTTTGATAAAACCGGAACCATAACTAAGGGGACACCCGAAGTCACGCGATTCATTAATATGAGCGATAAGGATGACTTACTATTTCTCAATCACATCGCCGCGATCGAAAACCAATCCTCTCACCCACTCGGAAAAGCAATCGTAGCTTATGCAGAAAAAGCATCAAACGACATGACATTGCCTCCAGTAGAAAGCATTAAAGTGCAACCGGGATATGGCGTTGCGGGACGTGTTGACAATGTGGATTATAAAATAGGTAAAACAGAAATGATGGATCCTGTAGCAATGCAGCAATTTAATGATGCAAATCAATCCTTTGGATCCGATGCAAGCGAAACTTTAGTTTATATAGCGTCTGGAGAGAAAGTTATCGGTGCCTTTGCCTTGAAAGACCAAATTAGAGATTCCGCTGTTGCCGCCATTAAGTCACTTAAGAGCTACGGCATTAAGACCGTCATGATTACCGGTGATAACGAGCGCACCGCAGCCGCCGTACAAAAGGAATCAGGCGTCAGCAGTTACATTGCCAATTGCCTTCCTGAAAACAAAGCAATTGAAATCAAACGATTAAATAAGAACTATGGGCATGTCGCCATGTGCGGTGACGGAATCAACGATACCCCGGCACTGGCACAAGCTTCAGTTGGTCTGGCTATGGGTGCCGGAAACGATGCAGCTCTAGAAACCGCAGACATCATCCTGATGAAAAATGATCTGACAAAAATAGCAGACGCGGTTCATCTTTCAAGGAAAATGAGTCGAATCGTTAAAACAAATATTTTCTTTGCCATGGCCATGATCGCATTTCTCATCGCCGTCAACTTTCTTCAATTTCTAACCATGCCGTTTGGCGTCGTTGGTCACGAAGGAAGCACAATCTTAGTCATTCTGAATGGATTAAGATTGTTGCGTGGATAAAACTTATTAACGAAAACGAGCCCCTATCATTTAATGGGCTCGTTTTTGAGTTGATGTATAATCGCGTTGATCTGACCTCCGATAATGATTGTGATCGCAGTCAGATAGAACCAGAGCATCAGTACAATGATTCCTCCAAGCGTGCCGTATGTAGAAGCATAGTTACCGAAATAGCGAACATAAAATGAAAAACCATAGGATACAACTTGCCAGCTGGTACCTGCAATCACAGCACCGACCATCACCTCATCCATCTTCAACTTCATATTGGGGCCGAGTCGATAGAGAAAGGCGAAGATGATAATGATCACGCAGAAGGTAACCAGTGTGCTGATGACCGACCACATATCTGCGAAAGTATGTGAAAGACCAATATGGTCAAATAAAATTCTTGCCAGCCCTGCTGAAATCACATTGACTGCCAATGTCATGGCAATGGCGAAAATCATGGCGACAGTGAAGCACATAGCCAGCAAACGTGTGAGAAAAAAAGAGCGTGATTCTTTAACTTGATATGCGCGATTCAGTGTACGCATGAGTGCGTTGATGGCACTTGATGCCGGCCACAAAGTCGCGATCACACCAAGCGAAAGCAGGCTGCCGCGTTTCGTAAAGACGCTATCCAGATTTTGATGGATGAGTGTGAGCACTTCTTTTGGAAGGTAAGCACCAATGAGCGAGATCAGCTGCGTTTGATCGAGTCCTAAATAAGGAATGATCGCAAATAAAAAAACAAACAGCGGAAAAAGCGACAACAAAAAATAGTAAGCCAATGTTGCCGCCAAATCCGCTGTATGGTCTTCAATAAATCGTTTGCCCAGAAGTCTCGCGAAGAGAAGAATGTTTTTTAACTTAATTTTCCCCATTTTTCCCCATCCCCGGTCTCTCTGTACTTAAAGAAACTTATTACGAATGATGAACGGAATGTTTTTTAATTCCGTTCTTATTTTGTTGCTCCGTACTAGAAGCCGAATGAATATGCTTCTGGTTAACTGAGCGCGGCATCGTACCCGGATTAGGCACCGATGTCTCATTCTCCAACCTGTGGAGCGCGTCTGCCTCAGTATCGATCAATACTGGTTCTTGGTAATTGGCAATGTTTTTCCCGGATTGCTTGATTTTTCCAGCCATCTCGGCAAGCTCACTTCCAACTTCCATAACGTACTGATACGTGTCGCTCGTGCTTGTTCGCGCTTTTTCAACACGGTCGATCATTTGTTGAAAGTCATCCGACACTTCGCGCGCAAGCCCTTTAAGGCGAGTACCGGTGACCTGCATGTATTTGCCAACTTGATCCGGATGCTGATACACCGTACGCATCATTTTCCCGCCATTACTTGCCGCTGTCGACAGATGATGACCCCATACCGATCGTGTCTCGCGGCTCATCAGTGACAGACCGCAGCCAACCATGCCGCCGATCAGCATGAATTTGCCCATCTGGCTTTTGCCATAAACACTCATCAGATTCTGCCCCCTCGCAGTAGCGTAATCCTTAAAAGGATCACACGGATAGTCTGCGCACACCCGATCATTAATATGAGGCAATCAGTAGAAGAGGCAGTTGCTAAATAGTGGTGGATTTAGTGTTCTCCAGCCGAAATCTGTTCAAGTAATTGCTCAGTCCCGCGGTCAATCAGGTCATATACTTCATCAAAGTTTCCTGTGTAATAAGGATCCGGAACATCTGCTTGCGGCCGATCATGAAGCAATGCCATAAATCGGCTGATCTTCTCCTTGTAACGCGCTCCGGCCATCTTGAGCAGATCCTGCTCATTCTGTTGATCCATCGCGATGATACGATCGAATTTTTCAAAATCAATTGGTTTCAATTGCCGCGCCTTAATCTGGTCAAAAGAGATGCCGGATGCCGTGAGCCTCTTTTGTGTT
The DNA here is from genome assembly GCF_900113325.1 of Sporolactobacillus nakayamae. Lineage (GTDB taxonomy): Bacteria > Bacillota > Bacilli > Bacillales > Sporolactobacillaceae > Sporolactobacillus > Sporolactobacillus nakayamae. The sequence goes on from NZ_FOOY01000005.1 coordinate 38,027, forward strand.
CCGCGATGCGGCGGATCACCGATATGCCAATCGCCGGTTCCTGCGGAGTCCACACTAATCTTATCGGAAAGTCCCGCCTTAGCTACCTTCATTCGCATCACAGCTTCGGCCATAGGCGATCGGCAAATATTTCCAAGACAAACAAAAAGCACGCGCATCATATTCTCTCCTTAATGAAATCCTACGTACATCATAACAATAAATTCAGGAACAACAAAATCTAACGGTTCATTGACTATGCTACAATACTTACAGATGCAGAAAGAAGGGGAACAATGAAGACATTGAATAAGCAGTGGGAGCTCGACTCCATTTTTCAAGGAGGTTCCACATCAAGCACATTTCGCACTTTTTTAGATGAACTGCAGCAAGAAATCGGCCAATTTAATCGAAAATTGGAAACCATTACAGCTCCATTTACTGTCCATGATGCCGAGGCATTTACTCAGATCGTCATGACTTATGAAGCTTTGAACAAACAACTAAACGAAGCCGGCGCTTTTGTCGAGTGTTTATCCGCACAAAACATCAAAGATCCGAATGCCTCATTGGCTAATAATCGGACTCAGAGACTCAGTGCCGAATTAGACGCCTGCACGAGTTTGTTTGAGAATATGCTGCGACAAATTTCAGATTCCAACTGGAACGGTTTGCTTCAAAACGGTGATTTAAAAGAGGTGCAATTCGCGCTTCGTGAAAAAAGAGAACTTTCGCGGAAGAAACTCGGATCCGACCAGGAACAGCTGATTAGCGGACTCGCGGTTGACGGCTATCATGCTTGGGAAGACCTTTATTACAGCTTGATCGGAAAAATGGAAATCACGATTGATCGCAATGGAAAGAAAGAGAAGATATCCGTCAGCCAGGCAAACAACTTGATTGATGACTCCGATCGCTCTGTTCGCCGCACGGCCTTCGATGCCTTAGAATCCGCCTGGTCCGAGAATGCAGATCTGTTCGCAGCTACATTGAACCACATTGCGGGATTCCGGATTGCGGTTTATAAAGCGCGCGGTTGGGACAATATAATCGATGAACCTTTGGATTACAATCGAATGTCGGAACAGACTTTGACAACCATGTGGGCCGCAGTTGATCACTATAAACCGAAGCTTGCGACGTTTATGAAGCGCAAAGCAGAGTTGCTCAAGCTAGAGAAGCTCTCATGGTTTGATGTTGATGCCCCGCTTACGCAAAGCAGTGAAAAATTAACGTATGAAGACGCCGCGGAATTCATCATGCAGCATTTTGGCTCGTTCAATCCAAGCATGGCGTCGTTTGCCAAGCAAGCTTTGGAAAAACGCTGGATTGAAGCAGAAAATCGGGCAAACAAGCGGCCAGGCGGCTTCTGCACGAATTTTCCAATCTCCGAACAGTCACGAATTTTCATGACATTTAGCGGCACTGCCTCAAACCGGTCGACACTTGCCCATGAACTGGGTCATGCGTACCATCAATCACTCATGAACAGGCTGCCTTACCTTTCACAAAACTACGCGATGAATGTTGCGGAAACAGCGTCCACTTTCTCTGAAATGATTGTCAGTGACGCAGCAAAATCAGCCGCCAAAACAAAAGAAGAACGGATTGCGTTCTTATCCGATAAATTAGAGCGGTGCGTGGCCTTGCTTATGAATATTCATGCCCGTTTCCTATTTGAAACCCGTTTTTATGAAGAGCGCAAGCAAGGCGTGGTCGGTGTTGAACGTTTGAATCAGCTGATGACCGATGCAGAACGTGAAGCTTATCTCGACACTTTAGATGTTTACCATCCCACGTTTTGGGCGTCTAAGCTTCACTTTTACATCACCAATTGGCCGTTTTACAATTTTCCCTACACATTTGGCTTCTTGTTTAGTACAGGGATTTATGTTCAGGCACTTCAAGAAGGTCCCGCGTTCGCTGAAAAATATAATGCGCTGTTGCGTGATACCGGCCGCATGACGACGGAACAGCTCGCCCAGCAGCATCTCGGTGTTGATTTGACAAAGCCTGATTTTTGGTCCTCAGCACTGGACTATCTGATGCGCGACGTTGATGAATTCTTAGAACTGACGAAGTAAAAGGGAAATGAACGAATACCGCCGATAAAGGACTCAATCATAGATAATGAAACATTTTCTATGTACAATGAAATTAATAACAAATAATAATAATTTTAATTTATTTTTCATGCTGCCATCCAATCGGACGGCAGCATGTCCCATTTTAAGGGTTATGAAGATGATTACTATTCTCATTTGCACATCATTTTTTCACTTTAACTTGTAAAGAGAGGTCTATGATTATGGAACATGCGGCAAACAGAATGAATCAAAGATTGAATGTGCTTCGCGCAGGTGTTCTCGGCGCGAATGACGGCATTGTATCAACAGCGGGCATCGTTATCGGCGTCGCAGGAGCAACAACGAATACAACGACCTTGTTAATTTCCGGATTGGCCGGCCTTGTCGCAGGAGCGCTGTCTATGGGCGGTGGAGAGTTTGTCTCCGTCAGCACCCAAAAAGATACCGAAAAAGCCGTTGTCGAGGCAGAAAAAATCAGGCTTAGAGACGACTATGATGGCGAAGTCCAAGAACTGGCTCAGATCTACATCAAAAACGGTCTGTCCGAAGAATTATCGAGAAAAGTGGCTGTCGAATTAATGAACAAGGATGCACTCGGCGCTCATGCCACTGCTGAACTAGGCGTAAACCCGAACGAATATGTCAATCCGTGGTACGCGGCTTTGTCATCGATGATCTCTTTCACAATTGGCGCAATCCTTCCCTTTCTGTCCATTCTGCTTTTTCCTGAATCTGAACGCGTCTTATTCACTTTTATTACCGTTCTCATCGCATTAGCCATGACCGGGTTTGTCAGTGCAAAATTAGGAGGCGCTCCGAAACGCCCGGCGATTATCAGAAACGTCCTGGTCGGGGCATTGACAATGGCCATCACCTACACAGTCGGCAACCTTGTATAAGAGATTTTCCTGATCTGTTACGACTTAAACAAGGTAAGCGAAACATGGATTGTGTTTCCCCCATTCAGAATTTTTCAGTTATAATGGTCTATAGATTAATCGGATCCCGTTATTCATCAATTGAAGATAAGGGAGAAGACTTCAGGCCTGGAGAGGGGAACGCAAAGTGGAAAGCAACAGACAACTACTGATTCGGCGTATCCGTACGGCTTCAAAAAAAGAGTCGGCGGATTTAGTTATAAAGAACGGTAAAATCATTGATGTATTCAGCGGAGAACTTCTGCAAACAGACGTTGCCATTGCGGACGGTATGATCGTCGGGCTTGGTAACTATGAGGGAAAAAAAATGATTGATGCGAGAGGGAAAATAATTAGTCCCTCTCTAATTGACGCTCATGTGCATATTGAATCGTCAATGCTGACGCCTGGCGCATTTTCCGATGTACTTGCCGCCCATGGGGTAACAGCTGCAATCACCGATCCGCATGAAATCGCCAATGTGCTTGGTGCGGATGGCATTCGTTTCATGCTGGAACGTGCAAAAGAAAGCAGCATTGATCTCTACGTCATGCTGCCTTCATCAGTACCGGCAACTTCGTTTGAACATAACGGTGCAACACTGGATGCGGCTGATTTAGAGCCTCTATTCCAGTATGAGAACGTTCTCGGTCTTGCGGAGGTCATGGATTTTCCCGCTGTGTTGAACGCAGATCCAAAGATGGTTGATAAGCTGGCAATGACACAAAAGCATAGCTGGCGTATTGACGGTCATGCGGCGGGACTGGACGCTCGCGGTGTAAACGTGTATAAAGCCGCCGGCATTCGCACAGACCATGAATGTGTGAATAGCGATGAAGCTCAGGACCGTTTATCACGCGGTCTCTATGTCATGATTCGCCAAGGCACGGTTGCCAAAGATCTGCCACAGCTGATCTCTCTAGTCAATGAAACCAATAGCCGCCGCTTCCTCTTCTGTACCGATGACAAGTATCCGGACGATCTGATCCGCGAAGGCAGCGTTGATCATAATGTGCGTCTGGCAATAGAAAGCGGACTTGATCCGATCACTTGCATTAAAATGGCGTCACTTAATGCGGCTGAGTGCTATGGGTTCCGTGAAAAAGGGGCCATCGCTCCAGGATATGAGGCCAATTTCCTGCTTCTTGACGACTTGGATCATTTCTCAATCCATCAAGTCTACGCGCATGGACAACTCGTCGCTGAGAACGGGAAAACAGTTCTTGCTCATACTGATTCTTCAATAAAAGCCGAAGAACATCCGCTGATATGGTCGGAACTTTCACAAGAACAGTTCACGATTTCATTAGGTTCAGAGCGAAAAGCGCATGTGATTGGAATTATTCCAAATAGTCTCGTAACCCGTGATCTTGTCGAACAGGTGCCGACACAAAATGGACAATTCACTTTTTCAAAGGATAATGACTATTTGAAGCTAGCTGTTATTGAACGGCATAAAGGTTTGGGCACCATTGGTCTGGCAATTGTAAAAGGGTTTGGGATGAAGTCAGGTGCACTAGCGACAACGATCGCTCATGATTCTCATAATTTAGTTGTGACGGGCTGCAGTGATCAAGATATCATGGCTGCCGCTGAACGTTTGAAGGAAATTGATGGTGGAATGATTGTCGTCAATAATGGAAAGATACTTGCAGAGCTTGCGCTGCCGATCGCGGGTCTGATGACTGACACGCCGGCAAAACAAGTAGCTGAAGCGTTAAAAAAATTGCGAGAGGCAGCGTCCTCGCTAGGCGTCTCCGAATCCTTTAATCCGTTTCTAACCTTATCGTTCCTAAGCCTGCCTGTTATCCCGGATTTGAAACTGACGGATACCGGCCTATTTGACGTACGTGCTTTTAAACATATCTCTGTTTCTGCAGATTAACGAACGTATTTTCTTGAGGAGGATTTTTCTTGTTTGAGTTGCCGGAAGCTTTTAGAAACAAAATGATTGCGCTCATGGGCAGTGAAGAAGCGGGCGCTTTTTTTGAAACCTATAATCAGGACAGAGCATTCGGGTTACGTGTCAACAGCTTAAAGCTGTCCCCCGCTAAACTTTTGGAATGCGCGCCATTTCATCTGGAACCTATTCCGTTTTGTCAGGAGGGTTTTTACTATCAGAATTCAGATGCGCCTGGGCAACATCCATACCATCAGGCAGGACTTTATTACATTCAAGAACCGAGTGCGATGTTCGTCGCAAAAGCTTTGGATCCAAAGCCCGGCGAGTGTGTGCTCGACCTATGTGCGGCACCCGGCGGAAAATCGACACAATTAGCCGCAACGATGGGCAACACAGGCTTGCTTATCTCGAATGAACCTTACCCGAAACGAGCGCGGGCACTTTCCGAGAACGTTGAACGTATGGGGCTAAAAAATACAGTGGTTACGAATGAAATGCCCGAGCGGTTGGCTCATTATTTCCCGGGCTATTTTGACAAAATTCTCGTAGACGCGCCTTGCTCCGGTGAAGGCATGTTCCGAAAAGATCCGGAAGCGATGCACTATTGGAGCCCGGAGCATGTCGCGGAATGCGCTGCCCTGCAGGCGCAAATTTTGGAACAGGCGTATGTCATGCTGCGTTCCGAAGGTATTCTTGTTTATTCAACCTGCACATTTTCGCCTGAGGAAGATGAGCGAATGATTGACTCTTTTCTGGAGAAGCATCCGGACCTTGAACTCTTGCCAATTGAAAAAAAGGCGGGGGTTTCGAACGGACGTCCACAATGGTCGGAGAGTGAAAATCCTGATCTCTCCAAAACGGCGCGACTGTGGCCGCATCGACTGCTTGGAGAAGGGCATTTTGCCGCAAAAATCGTCAAGCATGGCTCAGCATCGGTACGTAAACAAACTGCCGCGCCATCTGTTAAAGAAAACCTGCTGAAGGACTACCGCATGTTTGAACAACAGGCGCTTCAAAGACCATTGAACGGTATTTTTCATTTCATCGGTAATCAGCTCTTCCTGCTTCCGGATGATTGTCCGGACTTGGGACGTTTAAAAATCGTCCGCGCAGGCTTGCATTTAGGCGAGCAGAAAAAAAATCGTTTTGAGCCTAACCACTCGCTTGCGCTCGCACTGCCGGCCGACGCATTTCAATATCAGTGTCCCCTCGTTTCTTCCGGTGAGGATTGGAATCGCTATTTGCATGGCGAAACACTGCCGCTCGATAATGCCTTAAAGGGTTGGACTGTGGTCACAATTGACGGATTCCCACTCGGTTGGGGCAAAGCAAGCGGCGGTATCTTGAAAAATTCCTACCCAAAAGGGCTGCGTCGCAGAGGAATAAAATAAGATCAGACATGGAGTTGAGCATTATGCCCTTATTAACTAGTGGAGATACGGTCGGATTGATTTCATGCTCCGATGGTCTCCGAGCTGAAGATCACACAAGCCTAATCGAAATAGAACGACGACTGACACGACTCGGTCTAAAAACAGTCACAGCAAAAACAATTTTTCGTGATGTACATTCGCCATTCAGCGGTTCACCACAAGAACGCGCTTCCGAATTGACTCGGTTGTTCCATTATCCTGATATTCGAGCGGTCTTTGACGTTTCAGGCGGAGACAGCGCCAATCAAATTCTTCCCTTTCTCGACTTTGATGCGATCCGCAATGCAGGTGTTCCATTTGTCGGAATCAGTGATTTATCGGTGCTAAATAATGCGATTTTCACCCGCGCCGGCATTCCATCCTACCACTATCGGATCAAAAATCTAGCCGGATCATTTGCAGAGCAGCAAACAGAGCTCTTCGCACGAATGTTCATGAAGGACGCGCCGGTTCCTACTTTCAAGATTCGGTGGCTGCGCGGCAAACAAATGAACGGAATCGTCATCGGCGGGAATATTCGCTGCTTTTTAAAGCTTGCAGGAACAAGCTGTTTTCCCGATCCCAGCAATAAAATTATCTTTCTTGAAGCGCTTGGCGGCGGTCCGGCACGCATGGCCTCCCTCCTCGCTCAGCTCGATCAATTGTCAGTTTTCGCAAAATGTTCCGGTGTTTTGCTCGGCACATTCTCTGCGATGCAGGCTAAAAAGATGGAGCCTTCAATCGAACAACTCGTTCTTGAGATCACAGAACGCTATCAATTACCAGTAGCGAAAACCGAGCAGCTCGGTCATGGAGAAGATGCCCATTGTCTGCCTATTGGTTTGTCGCTTTCTTTTAATTAAAGTGAGAACTCGCGGCCATAGAGGCACTGCAGGTTACTTCAACCAATGCAGATGCGACACACTCCCGTACTGGCAGAGTAAGTGACGCCGCTTCTTTTCTAATAGAGCGTCCACATTCATCTCTTTGAACGCTTTCTCTTAATACAAAAGAACAGCCACTATCCCGATCAGCATCGCATAAGGATGAAGATCAGCAATCGTGACTGTAAAGTGAGACATAAAAGAGCCGCTTGTTCCTAAATCTAGGCACAATGCGCTTTCTTAACCGGGCCATTATGACCCGTATCTGCTATAATAAATCAATTAGTAAAAGAATGAAAGTATTTCGATCAATTTGTTCTTCCGTGTACTAATGGCCTTTACTTTAATTCTTCCAAATCCTCCCAATTTTATGATAATTGCTGCGATCGTGCTGTGGCTGCTCATATTCAGATGTACGACCGACGCACAAAGTATCCGACATCAAACAAACTACTGTTTTGAGCATTCACGTTGACTTACCGACTCAGCACCGCATGATCATCGCTTTATCGTTTCATTTTGTCTGATAGTGCACTAAAATAGAATTGAAAACGGTTAATAGCATTGTGGTCGATCGATTCAAAAAAGGAGTGTCTGAGCATGACTTTGTTGCATCATGATATCACATTCTGTAATTTTGACAGAACCTATGAATCTCAAACTCAATTACTTGCATCCGTCCCTCACCATTGGATTGATTTCACGCAACTCCGCGGCACAAGTTTGTATTGTTCGCAAGAAGCATTCGCGAACATCTCCGGTCAATTAAATCTGTTGCCTGAAAATGGGCTGACTTTTTGGGGCAGCGGCAACTATCATTACGCGACGCTTGCACGATTAAAGCGTATTGACCGCCCTTTTTCTCTGATTCTCTTTGATCATCATACAGACTTAAAAGAAGGGCGGATCGGCTCATTATTGTCTTGCGGCTCGTGGGTTCGTCACGCAGTCAACGACCTTGTAAATCTAAAAAAAGTAATTACCATCGGTCCCGATCCGACAAAAGCACCGATAATCCAAATAGGCGGACGCCGGCAAGTGACGATTTTCCCCGAAAAAAATCTTCCTTCTGCTGCCCGGATTCTCGATGCTGTTCCTACTGAGCATGTGTATATCAGTGTTGACAAAGACTTGCTCACCGAACAGGATGCGAAAACAAACTGGGATCAAGGAAATGTTTCAGTGATGAATCTCGTTGCGTTCATTGAAAAAATCATTGATAAGAAAAAAGTCGAGGGACTTGATGTCTGCGGTGAGTGGCCTATTCGGCCTCACGAACAGTTTGATCAGCAAACGCGTCTTTGGATTCGCAAAAACGAAAAGAGTAATCTCCTGATTGCGCAAGCCTTTTTAAAACAGACCAGCGTAACGAATAAAAAAGGTGATCAGTTCACGAAACATGTCGTTTAATAAGCGATTTAAATTAGAAAAACCGGGCAAAGAGCGCTCAGTCCTTACTTCCGCAGGATGTGATGACTTTCGCGTTGCATACAGGACGTACTTCCGCAGGATGCGGTGGCTTTCGCGTTGCATACAGGACGTATGCGCGCTTAGCGAAAGCTCCTTTGTTCCAAATACGGTTTTGAATCATCAAGCTTGTCTTGAACAGACAGTTCTATTTCACACTGGTAGGAAAGTATAAGAAAATATTTAAAGGAAACGTGTAAGCGGTCCGAAAAAACGCCGCGTCCTGCGGCTCACCGGACACTAGGCCGTCCATGACCGTCGCAACTAAGTCTTCGCCTTCGCCAGAGGCTTGGCGAAGCCAAGTTTTCTAATAAATCATTTTGATCCTTAATTAAGTAACGCGGCCGGAATAAAATAAGCGGAGATTTTCCGCTTATTTGCATCCTGGTGCTTGTTTCACAGGTAAATAAGGGTAATTTTTCCGCTTATGCACAGAAAAAGCCTCCATTTTCACGTTTTTTGATTCGATAAGCGGAATTTTTCCGCTTATTCCTCAGATTGGGCGCTTACCTGATCGCCTATCCGAATCTTATGACCTTATCGTCGTACCAGCAAGGAAAAACGATTAATTTTGGACGTAAATAGGGCATTTTATATTTTCATTCAAGCGGTGTCCCGTGCCCCTCAAGCGGATCATAAACTTTTTTTTACTTGTAAAAAAAAACACTGCTTCTCCGATTATCTGAAGAAACAGCGCTTTTTACTGTAATTTTATGCCAATACTTTTAAGCTTTCCCGATTAAATGCAGGAATATCATCAGGAGTTCTGCTTGTCACGAGATTGTGGCAAACGACGACTTCCTCATCTTTATACTTTGCGCCGGCGTTTTTCAAATCAACGGCAATTGATTTGTAACCGGTAATGTTGCGATCTTTGATTGCCTCCGCTGTAATCAGCAGTTGAGGACCGTGACAGATTGCGAAAACACCTTTATCATCATCCATGAATGTTTTGGTAAAAGCGACGAACCGGTCATCGTCTCGCAAATTATCTGGTGAATAACCGCCGGCTATGAGCAGTGCGTCAAAATCACTTGGCTTTACGTCGTCGATCGATGCATCCGCCGTCACTTTTGTTCCATGTTTGCCATTGATTACAGCACCTTTTGTTTTTCCGATAACAGTGACCGTGTGACCTGCTTCCTCATATGCCTTAGCCGGACCCGTGAATTCAACATCCTCGAAATCATCTGCAAGTACTGCAGCAATAGTCTTTGCCATGTAAATCCTCCTCACTATTATTTCGAAATTAACTTGTCCGATTCACAAAAATTGATACAGCAAGTAAACAAATGAACAAGCAATTCCAAGTTCACAGGTATTATTATAGGCATTCATGTGCCGCATGATCAAATAATCTGCTTTACTCCATGATTCGGTCAATACTTGCGGTAAGCATAGGGAGATTTTGGTTTCTCAACCTGGTGCCATTTGGTTACCTTCACCACCGGAATGGTCTGCTTAAAAGGTTGATAATACGTTTCGGCCAGTTTCCCCTCGGCACGGACCCATGTATCGTCCTTATAATCGACATTCTTTGGGAATTGAACCATCAAGCCAAAAACCCCGGCATCGGCAATACAGTGAATGATGCCGAATCGAAATAAGAATAATTGATTTTTTTCGAGTGAATCACCATGATAGACAAAACCCATGATGGAGATTTGTTTATTTGAGAAATTCCCCGGATAATTGTACACAGCCTCAAGCGCGCGCAGAAAATTGTCGTCGTTGAGATACAGTCGATCCGGTTTGCTGTATTTCTCCATATCCGATTTCAACATTTCTTTATAGGTGCTGCTCTCGTAATATTGGCTTGTATCTGGTTTCAGGATCTGGTGGTTTGCGTACTGATCCTTGTCATTGTCAATTTCAGCAAAATGAAACCCCTTTGCACGCACAATCGTTGAATCAAGTGTCGCAATTGGCAGGAACAATCCAGTGACAAGTGGAAAAATGACCAATGTATAAGTGACTATTTTTTTCCACCACGTATTGTTCTCATGACTATGATCATGCCCAAAAATCTCTTGTTCCACATCGACATGTGCCTTATTGCCTTCAACATTCCATTTCACAAGCTGATAGATGGCCATAAAACCAATCACAAAAATCATTGCAAAGGATAGATAACCATAGCGCATATTAATGTATTTACTGATGTCACCGGTAAGGTGCAGATGCAGAAAAAGATAAGCGAATCCAAATAAGATTAAAAAGCGAAGCATGGCTGACCCCTCCTTAAATCAACAGTGCCCCGGCAAATACGCAGATAAAAATAAGTGCGATTAACCCGGCGACAAATTTCTTTTTAAATGTTGAGAGCATCATAATCAGATTCTTAATATCAACCATCGCACCAAAGACGAGAAATGCGGTCAGTGGTCCCGGCGGAAAGGTACTGCGAAACGATGAGGCAACAAACGCATCGGCTTCCGAGCATAGTGACATAATGAAAGCGAGAAGCATCATGACAAGAATAGCGGTAAACGGTGTATTGGCGAATGAAAGCAGCACGCTTTGCTTAATATAGGTCTGCATCGCAGCCGCGATAAACGCGCCAAAGACAAGGTATTTGCCGACGGAAAAAAATTCATCAATCGCGTGATCCATCGTCCCTTTGAACTTGTCCAAAAAGGTGATGGAGTTCGGTTCGCCATTGTTTTCATGGTGATGATTATGGTAATGCGCCACTTTCTTATTCACAAATTCTCTCAATTGGTTTTCTGGAAATAGATAAGAAACCAGGATGCCTACGGTGATGGATACGGCGATGGCGAGTCCCGCACGATAAAACACCATCTGCCAGCTGCTGCCAAAGGCTATATATGTAGCAAAAAGCACAACCGGATTTATGATCGGTCCCGCCAGCATAAACGCGATCGCCGCATGCAAGGGTACGTTCTTTTTGACCAAGCGTTCGGTAATCGGCACAATGCCGCATTCACATGCGGGAAATAGAGCACCCATACATGTGCCGAACATCACGGACCCCACCCGATTCTTGGGCACAATTCGAGCAACGAGCGTATCGGTAACAAACATTTGAATAATTGCTGAAATAAACACACCAATAATGATAAAAGGGACCGCTTCGATAATAATACTAATAAAAATTGTATTTAATTGCAGAAACGAATTGCTGAACAAACCAACCACTCCGATCAAATAAACAGATGAACGTATACGGAATATCAACTCAATTTGCGCTTGTAAAATCATGCAACGGTCGCAATACTGACGCTGTCATTAAAACTTCTCCTAGTCTACCACCTCATGCCCATGCTGACAAAACTATGATTAAATTTATACGGTTCATCACTCAATAATTAGCTGCAAAGGTTTTCTTAAAAATCCCTTGTGATTGACGCAACGTCACGGTGTAAAGTAGAAAATATCAGGAGGGAGTTCAATGAATTATTCAATAAAAATGCTCAGTGACTTAGCAGGTGTAAGCACGCGCACGCTGCGTTACTACGACAAAATCGACTTGCTTAAACCTGATTTTATCAATGCGTCCGGCTACCGAGTATACGGAGCGAAGCAGGTTGACCTGCTTCAACAGATTCTCTTTTTTCGAGAACTCAGGTTCAGTTTAAAGGAAATTCATGAGATGCTGTCCTCGCCGGATTTCAACCTTTTGGGCGCGCTCACTGAACAACACAAGAAATTAAATGCGGAGAAAGAGCGCCTTGAACGGCTGATCGCGACCGTTGAAAAAACGCTTGCTTCACAAAAAGGAGAGACAATCATGACTGATCACGAGAAATTCGAAGGCTTCAAAAAGGAGAAATTAGCTCAGAATGAGAAAAGGTATGGCAAAGAGATCCGTAAAAAATATGGCGAAGATGTAGTAGAAAAATCAAACAAACAATTTGCCAATCTGAGTAAGGATGACTATGAAGCATCCATGGCTATTCAGAATGAGATGTTCCAGAACCTGCAAGAAGCGCTCAATCTTAACGATCCCGCAAGCACTCCTGCTCAGAAAGCGGCAGACTTGCACCGTCAATGGCTATGCTATTTCTGGCCAAAGGGAACGTATTCCAAAGAAGCACATGCCGGTCTCGCGCAGATGTATGTGGATGACCCACGATTCACAAGTTATTATGAGAGCAAAGTCGCTAAAGGCGCGGCAAAAATGCTTCGTGATGCCGTAAAAATTTACACAGCAAATGTGTAAATTGATTGAAAAAGAGGTGTGGATACCATCTAGTATCCGCACCTCTTATCTAGTTTCATAGAGTTAGTCTGAGAAGTCTTGCGTGAAGAATGCCCAACCGTCTGAACTGCCATTCTTTTGACCGTAAACGACACCGACACCAATATATTTATACTCAGGCTTCAGTATATTCGCTCGATGCCCCGGGGAATTCATCCAGCCGTCCATCGTCGCCTGGGCGCTCCAAATCTGATCCCATCCGAAATAGTTTACATCGCCTTTAGCATAAGCTACATTTTGTCCGGCTACCGTGTTCCGCGAAAAATTCATCATTCCGTGGCTCATTGCGCCATTGCTAAATTGCTGCTGACTCCATTGCCGTGCAAAATTCTGAAGTTCCGGCTTGACTTGAAGTGCCCTCAATCCGTTCTGCGCACGTACATTATTTACTAGATTCACAATCTGCTGTTCTACGGATCCATTATACTGACCGGAAACTGCGGGTTGTGGTGCTGGTGTCTGTGCTTTAACAGGAGCTTTTGCAGGAGCTTTTGCAGGAGCTTTTGCAGGAGCTTTTGCAGGAGCTTTAACAGGAGTTTTTTTAACGGCTTTATGTACAGCTTTCTTTTTGACTACTTTAGCCTTTTTGACTGCTTTTTTAACCTTTTTAACTGCCTTTTTCTTCTTAACCGATTTTTTTGCTTTCTTTACCGCTTTTTTCTTAACACTCTTTTTTATACGCTTCTTAACTACAGGCTTTTTCGCTTTTTTCTTCGCGTGCTTCTTCACCGATTTCGCTTCAACACCGCTCGTAATCTTCTCATTCTGTTGAACGATCGGTTGGGATTGTTTATTTGAACCGGCGGCCGATTTCGATTGATCAGCAGCTGATATTGAGGCTGTGGACAGGGACAGGACAACAATCAATAAACCTACTAACAAATGCTTGAAAATACGCATAATAAAAAATCTCCCCTCATTTACGTTTGACTATCAAATACGGCGGTCCAGCCATCCTAGCGATTACTCGCTTTAGATCTGTGACTTTGCGTCACTACTTTTCAGTAGTTTTGCCCTTTAGAAAAAAGATTTCTCTCTAAAGTATTAAGTTAAGTCAACTATACAACAGCCCACATGTTTTTACAAAAGCTGCGTGTTTTCCACAAATTATATATCGGCTGTAAAACGATTTTATTAATAGAACCGATCAAAGCTCTATAAACCTTCAATATCTGCACCGAAAATAAGCAGATAAGCAAATTACTATCATCAAAATATTCTGGGTACTATACTAATTAATAAATTCAATTTAAGGAGGAGATTCACTTGCGAAGGTGGTTTCAAGCAGTGAGTGTCGCACCGCTTGTCGTACTTGCGGCTTGCAGCGGACAGGCCGCATCAGACAATCATTCATCAAATGAAACTCAGAAAACATCAATCACTCAAACATCCAAACAAGAATCACTAAACAACAAAAAATTCGTTAAGGTACAAACAGTTACCTTTAAAGATGACGGAATAATTCCGAACAATCCCTATTTCCAGGTTCTGATTTATCCTGGAGCGTTCAAAGGACGGACCGGGCAGATTGTGAAAACATTTGAGAAGAACAATTGGGGCAATAATTGGGTAGACGGTGTCTTTTCTTACCATCACTTTCACAGCACGTCTCATGAAGTACTTGGGGTTATCTCCGGACATGCGACACTTAGGCTTGGCGGACAGAAAGGCAGCGATTTCAAAGTGTCTGCAGGCGACGTTGTCGTGCTACCGGCGGGAACCGGGCATAAGCGCTTATCATCAAGCAGCGATTTCTCTATTGCCGGCGGGTATCCCAATGGACAAGACTACGATATTCAAACAAAGGAAACGAAGGCTTTAAAAGATACTATTAGCCATGTTGGCAAACCGAAGCAAGATCCGGTATACGGAAATCAGGGACCGCTTCTCAACATTTGGAAAAACAGATAGCGAATTAGAAAAGATGGAGTCGATTGAAAATGCGCGAACGATAACTTTGAAAGGTCGATGTGTGCACGATTGAACGTTTTTCCACTAACTGATTAAATTTCAATTGTTTAAATCGCAGTTGCTTCGTTAGCCGTGCGCGCTCTTGTTCATTTTCGCAGCAATTAAGCAAATCATTCAACGTAACGATGTCTTTTTTTATCTGCAGCTCTTCAGGCAGCATGCCTGCATTTTTCATCATTTTGTAACCTGTACGCAGTTCTTTAGGTACTGACGACAGATCTTCAAGAACAAGCGGCTTGCCTTTGCCCGGAAGATGATCAAATGCGCCGGCTTTTAGACCTTCCTGTATTTTTTCTTCTGCCATAATTTCAATAATGCCCATCGTTAACACTCCCGTTTAGTTGACGTTTGATGTTCCTTATTTTGATGATCAGACTCTGAAAAAATCAGTGACAAAGATTCCTTTGCCGGACCGTCGAGCACATCTCCATTGGCTGTGAAGCGTGAGCCGTGGCAGGGGCAATCCCATGTCCGCTCGCCTTGATTCCAGTTTACTTCGCACCCCATGTGCGGGCAAGTGGCATCAACCACAGTCAAATGTCCGTCCTCATTACGATAAGCACCGACTTTGCGTCCATGAAGCGACGCAATTACGCCATGGTCGTTTTGCAGGTGTTCATCTAATGGCTCGGGCTTGCTTATTTTTCCTTTAATCAGATTGCCCGCCGTTTTCATATTTTCGACGAGAAAGCTGGCAAGCATAGGTCCCGCCTCAAAGCGCGCGGGACTGAACAAGTCTACATAAGGATTTGCGCGCTCAAGGACTAGATCAGTTAATAGTTGTGCGGCAAGCGTTCCGGTGGTCATTCCCCACTTATGAAATCCGGCGGCAACCAAAACATGTGGATTGTTATTCGCAAGCCTTCCTATATAAGGAACCTGATCCAATGTCGTAAAATCCTGCGCTGACCAATGTGCCTTAATTTTCTCTTCGCCAAATTGCTCACGCGCGAAGTCAACGAGCTTCTGATAGTGAACATCCATCGGTTCACCGCGCCCGGTTTTATGATTTTCACCACCAATTAAAAGGTAGTTCTTGTGATTGAGCCGCAATCCGCGAATAGAGCGTTTCGGCGCACCTGCACTGAGGTACATACCATCCGGAACTTTGCCCTCTGTTTCACAAGCAATTAAATAGGAACGCTCGGGAAACATTCTGGAAAAGTAGAAGCGGTTGTCATAAAAAGGAAAGTGGGAGCAGATCAGCACATGCTGACAACGGACGTCAAAGCCCTGTTTTGTCATCACGAGCGGTTCAGACTCTTTGTCTTTTATATCTACTGCAAGTGTTTCTTCAAAAATCGGTACCTTCATTTTTACAAGATCTGCAAGCAGTTCGTGCAAATACATTAATGGGTGAAATTGCGCTTGACCAGGCATAATAAGCGCATTCTTAACTTCAATAGGCAACTCAATTGAATGGGTCAGGTTCCCCAAAATGCCTAAATGATCATAGGCCAGTTTCTCTTTCTCGATGTTTTTCGCTTCTTGATCCGTTGTCGCGTAGACAACTGCCGGCTGAATTTCGTAGTCGCACTGCAGATCATGCTCCTGCACATGGCTCCCCATCCAGTGAAGCGCCTCTTTATTCGCCTGATAATAGAGTGCGGCTTTTTCCGCGCCAAGTGTACGAATCAAATGGTCGTAGATCAATCCATGCTGAGCTGTAATTTTCGCCGTCGTATAACCGCTCGTGCCGCTCGCAATTGTGCTCGCATCCATCAACATGACCGGAATGCCGCTTTTTGCCAGCATATACGCTGTTGTGATTCCCGTAATCCCGGCACCGACCACCAGCGTGTTTGTTGTACCACTTTCTTGCAGGGATTGAAACGTTGGCAGATGAACGGTGTCATGCCACAAAGATGAAGTATTCTCTGATAAATTCGTGTTTTGCTGCTCCATGCGGATCATCCACCTTTTGTTTGCCTAAACTGTTAACCCATACATAACCCTCAAAGGACAGTGTCTCCTATGTTGAAAAAACTATGCACCTTAGCTGTAAAGAAAAACGATCCGCCCGAGTTTCACTCAGAGCGAATCGTTTTTTTATTTTCTATCAATCATCAATCATTGCAAACGAAAGTCTCCGGAATTTGTTCGCACTCTGATTTTGTATCTTCCTTCGCCTTTTTGTCCGATGATGAGGTGATCTGTTTTATCTTTATAGAGGAATCCGTCCAGATTAACTGTGCCTTCTCCGGAACCGCCACGATAATCAACGGACAATGAATCTGGATCCTGCGCAAAATTAATATCGATATCACCGCTCGCTGCTTGCGCATCAATATCTCCGGACAACTGGTTACTTTCAATGTCTATGTCACCCGAATTAGCTTGTGCAATCAGTGATCCGCTGTACCTTTGAACATCAATATCTCCGGAGGCTGTTTCAAGTCGCGTGGACTTGGCAGTCAAATCGGACAAGTCAAGATCTCCACTGTTTGCAGAGACATGGGCTTCATTCTGGACTTGATTATGCTGCATATCAATATCACCACTGGATGTCTGAACAATAAAATCCCCTCTGGACTTATTATTTTTAGCAGTGACATCTCCGGAACCGGAAGTTAAAGACATGTGTCCTGCCTGTTGGCCTTCAATAGAAAGATCCCCCGAGCCCACATCAACAGTAATTCGATTATAGTCCTGCTCCGGAACCTCGATGACCAGCTTAGACCAACCAATCGTGAAGGTGAAAAACGATTGATTTCGCTCTGCAGTCACATGAAGCGTATCGCCTTCCTTATTGATCGCAAGCTTAACCCCTTGGATCATCTGCTTATTGCCCCAGCCCTTCACCTCGGCGGACAATTGATCACGATTTGTTTTCTTTATTTCAACATCCAGCGAAGATACGTCAACATTTATTTTCTTTATTCCATTGACCGATGCGGTTCTTGTTTGTGTATCAGCTTTACTCGTTTGGAAAAGATCTGTTGTTTGAAAAACAATCAATCCTCCAATTGCGCCGATAAAAATGAGTGCCAGGGCAACATAGATAGTTTTTTTCATGATCGCTTCCTCCCTGTAATGAGATCTATAGTAAAACGGATATAACCGGCACATACATACCAAAGAAATTTTCCGATGTAGATTAATGCGATACTGAGCAGTAAACCTACGCCGCAGCAAGCAAGCGATACGAAGAAGGTGAATAAAAAAGCATCAAAACCCGACTGAAAATAGGATAAAAGCGAAAGCAGCGGGCTGATCACCATACAAATGGCACCAAACCATAGACCAATAAATCCGAAGAAAATACCAAAAGCCGGTCCTGCAACCACAACTAAATTAAAAAAAATCAGGACTATAGCGAGGAGCAGCGAACGCGTTGCTGATGTTGCCCCACCCTGCCTCGCCGGGTTTGTGGCATCATAATCGGCTAGTTCCGCATTAGCAATATCTTTTGGATCTCCGAGTTCTTGAATGATTTCTTCTTCTGTTTTTCCTTCATTAAATCCAATCGTGAAATGTTCTTCAAAATCCGCTAGAATTTCATCACGCTCTTTTTTGGGGAGTTCTCTCAGCAAATGGTTCAGTTTACGAAAAAATTCATTCTTCACCATGTCCCGCTCCCTCCTTAATAAACTGATCAACCGCTTTGGAAAATTGTTTCCACTCGTTAATTAATGCATTCATATACTGCTCCCCTTCTGCCGTAATGGAGTAATATTTTCTTGGCGGTCCTTCGGTTGACTCGCCAAGGTACGTTGACAAATAGCCTTCTTTCGTCAGACGCCGAAGCAGCGGATAAAGTGTACCTTCAGCCACTTCAATTTTCTTCGAAATGTTCTGAGCAAGCTCGTAACCATATTGGTCTTTGGTATCGATAAGCACAAGCACACAAAGTTCCAGAACACCTTTTTTGAACTGAACATTCACGTGATTCATCCTTTCCCATCAAGATCTATTCATTGATCACTACTGATTATTGTCTAATAGATATGCAAAATATAGTGTGATCTGCTCATTCATTCCTTATGTATAGAATAATACACACTACTGATTAATGCAATATAGTCGACTCTTTTTTTTTTCACTTTTTATTGACTATTTATTTATAAGAAAAACCGGGCAAAAAGCGCCCGGTTTTTCTTATAAATCATTTTGATCCTTAATAGTAACGTGGCCGGAATAAAATAAGCGGAGATTTTCCGGTTATATGATGCTTGTTTTACAGGTAAATAAGGGTAATTTTTCCGCTTATACACGGAAAAACCCTCTATTTTCACGTTTTTCGATGCGATAAGCGGAATTTTTCCGTCTATTTAAGCTATTTTTTCATTAATTTTCTAAATAAGCGGAATTTCTCCGTTTATTTCTCAGATTGGGCGCTTACCTGATCGCCCAACCGAATCTTGTGACCATACCGTCGAACCGACAAACCAAAACGCTGTACGTAAATAGGGCATTTTATATTTTCATTCTAGCGGTGTCCCGTGCCTCTCAAACGGGTCATGAATGTTTCTTTACTTGTAAAAAATGATCCAACTGCGCATAGGAGCGCTTGTCGAATCATTTTCTTACGCATTTATCGGAATTTAAAGTCTCCGGAACTTGTCCGTACTCTGACGGTGTATCTGCCGTCTCCTTTTTTTCCGATGATTCGGTGGTCGCTTTTATCTTCATAGAGCATATCCTTAATACGCACCGATCCGTCGCCTGAAGAACCCTGGTAATCCATAGTAATGGAATCCTGCTCATCTCGGAATGAGACAGTGATGTCTCCGCTGCTGGATTCCAGACTCACATTCCCGGCAAGTTTGTCACTGGTCAATTCGATGTCGCCGGAACTTGCCGAGGCCTCGAGCTCCCCGCGAAAATTGTTTATCGTAATGTCGCCGGAATGTGACTGTATCCTCATCTCATTAGCAGTCAGCTGGTTCAGGCGAATGTCTCCGCTCGTTGCATGTGCGTTCAACATCCCTTTGACAAGCGTATCGTTTATTTTCAGATCTCCACTGGATGTCGTTACATTCAATTCTTGCTTCACCGCGCAGGTTTCGAGTTCACTATCACCGGAATGACATGACACGCTCAACCGATTGGTCAGCAATTGGCATGCGCTGATGTCACTCGAACGGCCATCAACAATAATTTCATTGTAAAGCCGTGTCGGCAGTTCAAAGACGACCTTCACATTCCAAGAACCGAGTGCCTTGAGACTGGTTAACCAGTCTTGGCGTCTTTGAACAATTTGTATTTCCAACATGTCATTATTTCTGTTTATTTCCAGATCAATCGGTTCAATCCCATCAACCTTCCAAAGCGTCCATACCTGCACTTTCAAGACTGTCTCTTCAGTCTGGATCAGTTCAACATCTGATGAGGTTGTGTTTAAAATCAGTCGGTTAATTCCATCCATATCAATTGTTTTTTCCATTACATGTTGCATCTTCATCCCGCCTTCCGAAACAACCGCTTCATTATATATCTAGTTTATTAGTTGCTTGGATTGGTGGGATCAGTCTTAAGGCTGAATCAACTCCGGACTGAAGAACGGATTCACTCGTGATCGTTTGGAAATAAAATGCCGCTTCTGACCCTTGCCATTTCCATCGTTTTCACAACTAGTCGACTGAGCGCGCGCAGACGCAGGTACTCTGCCTTGTCATCCTGCTCCAGTATATCCGCAAAATTACTTATTTCATATATTTTATCGTCCTCTTCAAAATGCTCAGCAATCGGATGAACGACCTTTTCGTGAGCGTCGATCCATTCGAGTCGAGCAATATCTGATGAATTATTGATTCGGAACGTTCCCTTTTCACCGTGAATTTCAGATGGCGCGTCCGAATGTGCGATCTTGGAACAGAGTATGGTGCAGACAAAACCCGGATAGGTGAAAACCAAGGTCCCGCTGCCGTCAATACCGTTAGACAGTTTCACCGGATAATAGACGGCTTGCTCCGGCTCGCCAAACAAAGCGATAGCCACATAGGTTGGATAAACACCAATATCTTGCAGAGCCCCCGCAGCAAATTTTGGCGAGAATATATTGGTAATCTCACCTTCCAAGAACTTGTCATAGCGAGAGGAATACTGAATGAGTTTCAGCTCAGCGGATCGGAGTTGTCCCGCCCGTGGAAGCTCTTGCTTCAATTTTTTAAATACAGGCGTCTGGATATTTCGAATGGCTTCAAATAAATAGGCATGATGCTCATCAGCGACTTTAACAGCCGTGTCAAACTCTTTGATCGTGGCAAATATCGGTTTTTCACAAATGACATGCTTGCCGCCTTGAAGTAAAATGAGCACCTGTTTAAAATGCAAACCGTTCGGAGAGGCGCAATACACGACATCCACCTCTTTGCTGCCGGCGAGCTCTTCTAATGAGGAAAACCAAAGCGTTCCCCCGTACTCCTCAGAGAACTGTCTTGCTTTTTCTTTTGTTCTGGAATAGGCGCCAATATAATCAAATTTCCCTGTCTTTTTAACCGATTTCAAGAATTGCTGTGTGATCTTGCTTGTTCCTATTGTCGCGAGTTTCATTGTTTCCCTCCTACTCATTCTTTAAATATCCTCATTATACTGATCCATGAAGATTTTTGATAGCCCTTACATGATTATCTCACAAATATATAAATTTCCCCACAAACTTCATATACGTGCCTCATTTAAAGTATAAGTAATGAGGCAGAGAAAACGAAAACACAATTCGGAGGACGAATTTATGATGAACGGACTTGATAAAGTCAAACAACAACCCATGATTCTAGGTTTTATTTTGTTATATGTGCTCCCCCCAATCGGAATGGCCTGGTTTATCGGTTGTGCCGTCATGGAATGGCGTGCTCAGATTATGAAAAAACTCGCGCTGCCTACTGATCTCATTAGTCCGCTGCTCGCTTTAATGGCTATGGCGTCCATTGGATCCGTTCTGATCAATTGGCAAATAACCGACCTTCTGTCCACGCTTATTTTGACCGGATATCTTGGAATCTATCTTTTTTGGCTTCGTCATCCTGAACATCTTCATATAAGACAATTTGTTTGGATCACCATTTGGGGTGGTGTCTATATCTTTTTCTCGGAAAAGCTGCTCAACCTGATTCCTAATGATTCAATGGTCGGTACGGCAGCATCCTTTATGACCGGCCACTTCTTATTTGGCTATAAGGGTATACCACGCCTGTTCGGATCAACATTTAATCCGAATTACGCGTGTTATCTCTTGATTCTCGCGCTTGCATTCCTATCTGTTGAACTCCTGCGCGCGATACAAGTAAAGAATAAACAACTCATTGTACTGTCTCTTTTGATTATGCCTATGCTTGACATCGGAATCTATGAAACAGGGTCACGTGCCGGCTTTATGATTATGCTGATGCTCCACCTGCTGTTCCTTTACAAACTGAGTATGCGCATCTTCATTCCAATCGCAGCGATGACACTAATCAGTGCTCCATTTATTTACCAGTTCATGCCGCGATCCGGAGGTACGGAATCATCGATGGCGAAGCGTATTGAAATTTGGGGGAACAGCTGGCATATTTTTCAGCAGAATCCGTTCTTCGGCGCAACAACATTGGGTTTCGGCAGGGATTACGCCGCACTTAATGGTGAAATGATACCGCATGCTCACGATCTGTTTCTGTCAATTCTCTCATCGTCCGGCATCTTTTGCGGTCTGTTCTTTATTGCTGTCATACTGATCAGCGCCTATCATCTCTATACATCACAAAGAATAAGCGCAAAAACAAATTATTCTGCAACACTGTTTCTTTTTTCACTGCCGACAATCATTCTTTATGGCATTATGGATTTCACCTTGTCCTCACCTCAAGTGATGATTATTGTTCTTGTGCTTCTCACTTATTGGTCCAGGTACACCGCACGCATGGTTCAATTCACAAGACTGCATAAGGTGATGAAACAGTTTCTGAACACCAAACTACGGTTTAAGAAGAAGCGTCAGAGTAAACCGGCAATGCTTCAGACATCTAAAGGCATCTCTGGCAGGTAAGATCTATTAATGATATGATAACCGTGGATATTTTCTGCAGCAGCTCTCAATAAAAGAGACGGACTGCTTGAGAGGATGAGCAAACCATTGGTTGAAAAAATCGCGTTTATCGGTTCCGGCGAACTTGCGGAATCCTTATTAAAGGGCTTTTTGGATAAAAAATTTATTTCTGCGGATCATGTCTGGATGAACAATCATTCAAACAAGGAACGTCTCGCTCAATTGGAACATGAATTTCATGTTCATACGACACAAAGCAAAGAATTGGCTTTGAAAAATGCGGATATCGTCATCTTCGCATTCAGGCCTGCAGATACTCGTAATGCCGTTGAGGAAATGAAAGCATTCCTGCGTCCGGATCAGCTTATTATTTCATTGATGGTCGGCGTGCCGACTGCATTTATTCAATCTGCGTCAGGCATTGACCTTGCGGTTGTCCGTGCCATGCCGAATACATCTGCATCCATCGGATTATCGGCAACAGGATTAGCCGCAGGTGCGTCCGTATCAGGCGCGCAGCTTGAATTAGCCAAGCAATTATTTGAAACGGTCGGCACCGTTACGATTGTTCAGGAAAATGAAATTGACGTCATCGCGGGATTGGCAGGAAGTGGTCCTGCTTATTTATACTATCTGGCTCAAGCGATGCAAGAGGCAGGCGTTCGCGAAGGCATTTCTGAAGAATCTGCTGCTCAGCTTGTATTACAAACCTTGCTTGGCGCCTCGCACCTGCTGAATCAGTCGGGTAAATCAGCATCTGATCTGTTGAAAGCTGTAGCGACACCTGGAGGAACCACACAAGCCGGCATCGACACACTGGACAACCAGTCGGTGAAGCAAGCCGTAATCGACTGCGTCCATCATGCCATTGTTCGTGCCAAAGAAATGAGTGCGCCATTTGCATAATGGTTTTGTCAGATCTTGCAACAAGCAACGGGTATAAAGCGCCTAGTGCTTAATAGAGCAAAAAAGTCATGTTAGATTATATGACATAAATTATAAAAAATCTGCTCATTGGTGCTATTATGATCAAGTAAGCTTTAACACACCTTCTGTTGCAGTTAACCTTAAGTTGAGATGTTTGATCTTGATTTAGGAAACCATCATTTACTCGTTTGCGATGAGATGCTGACCGGCATTCTCGTCGCATATTTTTTTGTTCTCAAAGATGAGTAAATGAGTTCAAGGCAATTCTTTATAGACCGCATCTATTCCGTTATAATGATTTAGGTGAACGGTAAATAATGAAGTTGCATTACAACCATCGAATTACAGAGGATACCGCACAAAACGAAGAGGGGCAGCATGATGGCTTCACGACTTTTTTCAAAAATAATGATTAGTTGCATTTGTCTGAGCTTGATCACGTTCTATTTGCCTGGTCAGGCAACTCAAAGGGCAAAGGCGCGAACCAACCCGAATCTCTTTTCCTCTTCCTTTGAAAAAAGTGATCCTTCGCTCACATGGAAGAACACACCTGAACGCTCGAAAGATGGAAAAAAGTTAACCAATGGAATCAAACCATTGAGCGGCAACGGTCAAACAATGGCCACCTATGTTTCCACCGGTTCGAGTCAATTGTATAACGCGCCAAAAAAATTAGGTTGGACAGGCAGTCATGTGCTTACCTATGCGGGATCAACAACCAATAAAAAAAATCGTTATGCTTACAATAAGCTTTATAGTGTGCGTATTCCTGTGTCGACGGATACTGAGCTTTCCTATTTTGTCGCGCCTGAATCGACGAAAAAGGACGCGCGGGCACAGGTTGCAAGCTATGTGTCTGTAGACCTTGCCTTCTCCGATGGAAGCTATCTGCACCAATTAAATGTTAAAGATCAAGACGGAGTGAAAATGACACCTTCTGCGCAGGGAAAATCCGGTACCTTGATCATGAACCAGTGGAATAAGAAAATGGTCTCCCTCGGTAAAGCGGCAAAAGGCAAAACCATTGTCCGCATTCTTGTCGCTTACGAATCACCAAAGGCCGAAAGTACCTTTAAAGGATCCATTGATGATTTGCGGATTGGTTCCTCATCTGTGACATCAGTTGCAAACAAAACACCCGTTGATAAAGTGAACATACTTCGTGGTACCGCGTCCGGTTCATCCTTCGCTCGAGGAAACACGGCTCCGGCGATTGGTGTGCCTAACGGATTTAGTTATTGGTCTCCGGCGATTAACAGCAGCGCAAAGAAACTCCTGTACCCGTACAATGAGAATAATGATCCAAACAATTTACCGGAAATCCAGTCCTTCTCTTTGAGCCAATCAGCCAATGATCAGAATGGTATTCGCCAGACCTTGCAAGTGATGCCTTCAAGTTTTGTCGGCACTCCGAGTGCGAATCGCCTTGGGCGCGGAAAAGCTTTTAATCGTTCAGACGAGTCCGCCAGCCCGTATCGGTACGCTGTCACATTTACAGATGGCATGCGTGCTGAACTTTCCGCCACAAGTCATGCCGTAATCATGCGTTACTCCTTTGTCGGTAATCAAGGCAATTTGCTCTTCGACAATCTAGACGGTCATGGACGACTGACACTGAATCCGGCGGAGCAGTCATTTGACGGCTATTCGGATATCAAGGATACTGCAACCGGCAACATGAACCGAATGTTTTACTATGCTGAAGTTGATCAGCCGGTGATCAATGCTAACCGCCTATCGGGTGAAAAACGTGATCAAGTCACTTCATTTTATAAATTCGATACATCAAAGAATAAAACTGTTACTTTAAGGATCGGCAGTTCATTAATCAGCATCGAACAAGCAAAAAAGAACTTAAATCAAGAGATTGGTAAAAAAACTTCACTTAAAGATGTTGAAAAAAAGGCAAAAAAGCAATGGAATCAGCGATTGTCTCGCGTCTCTGTTCAAGGGGCGAGTAGCGAGCAGCAAACAACACTTTACTCGAATCTCTACCGGCTCTATTTATCACCAAGTAACGGATCTGAAAATACCGGTACGAAGAAAAAACCTAGCTACCGCTATGCTGATCTCAGTGTACCTGCTGCGACCGCGAATACGTCTGATCACACGGGTGCACCTATTAAAAAAGGACAAGTATACGTTAACAGTGCATTCGCGTACAGCGGGCAAACCGTATGGCCGGCATACGCTCTGCTCGAGCCTAAGTTGACCGGCAACCTGATCAACGGATTTTTAACCGTCTATCAAAACGGCGGCCGCTTCGATCCGGACGCCGGTCCAGCCTTCGCGGACGCTGTGGTAAAAGGAACACCTGGCATCCATACATCCGTACTCTATCAAGCCATGCTGCATGCCGCATCCGTACCGGAAAATGGCCAAGAGCAGTCTTTAATTGGCTATATCCCTTCTGATCAGAAAAATAGTGTTGAACGGACGTTATCCCAGGCAGTAACAGACTATGCCTTAGGCAACCTCGGTGCTTATCTGGCGAAAAGTCATCCGAATAATTCTTCGTACGCTGATGACAGCAGCTACTATTTGCATCGCTCTCAAAATTTCACGAACATTTTCAACGATTCACTCAATTTTTTCACGCCGCGAACTAAGGATGGAAAATGGGCAGATGATGATTCATCGAGCAGTCAAGTGAGCAACAAGACTGTAGCAAATTGGGCGAACGCATTCAACACCCCTCAGGATGGGCAAGGCTTGGCTAATTTATATGGAGGAAAAGAAGCGCTGATTGGCAAGCTTGATCAATTTCTCAGCGTGCAGCCTTCCACAGAAGCAGTAGAAAAGGTTGCTAAGGCTCGTCTCGCCTCAAGCGGGAACATGGGGATGTTCACTCTTGACAGTCCTTCATCGCCTTCTGCAGCCTATATGTACTTGTTCGCTTCCGCCCCATGGAAAACGCAAAGTATGACCCGCGCCCTTCTGAATCGTTTCTACACCGGCGGATCAATCGGTCAAGGCTACTTAGGAGCGGACACTGGCGCGATGCTTTCAGGATATTACCTGTTTGGCGCACTCGGCCTCTACCCATTGCAGAAGGGCACGCAGGATTTTGCGATCAGCGCATCTTACTTTAAAAAAATGACGCTGCATTTGGAAAGTGGAAAGGACCTAATTATCAGCGCGCCGACGGTAAGTAATAAAAACAAATATATTCAGTCTGTATCTTTTAATGGCAGACCGGTGAACACGGCAACACTCTCAGCAGACGATCTGGCTGCCGGTGGGACATTGTCCTTTGGTATGGGGTCTGAACCATCGAGTTGGGGAACATCCACTGATGATTTGCCTCACTCACTTACTGCTCAATCGACAAATGGATCCTCATTCTTTCCCAAGCCGCTAAACGATCTGACCACAAGCGCGATGATCATTCCGTTAAACGGAGAAGATTCCTTAACCCATTTGGTCGACAACAGCTCAGAGACAGTCGTTAGATTTCAAAAGGCGCACCCATCGATAAGCGTCCATTTTGAATCGGAAAACCGTCGGATCAAGATGTACACCTTGACCTCTTCAAGTGGACGGAATACAAGTGATCCAAAAGACTGGTCACTGTGGGGGTCAAATGATGGGATGAACTGGGATATGATCGACCGAAGAACAAATCAGAAATTCAAATGGCGGTCAATGACCCGCGCGTTCTCGATCAAGAATCCAAAGGCCTATTCTTATTACAAGTTGACTGTAACCAAGGGGAGCAACCGCCAGCCTCTAGCGATGAGTGAAGTTCAGCTGCTCGGCTATTCGGGAATACGCGATGGATTTGACACGATGCGTCAGGAAATCATTCATCAATTTGAATTGAAAAATCTGACTGAAGTAGAGACGGCGTCACTGTCCAATGCGCTGAACCAAGCGCAGATTGCTTATTTGAACGGAAATCTGTCATCTTCCGTCTACTACATGCAGTCGTATGTCCAACTGATCAATTCGTTTATCTATAAGGCTACCGCTCCTGAAAAAGTAAGAAACAGCCTATCAGCGGATGCGCACGCAATCGTTAATCTATTATCGGATTAAATCTGTAGCACTGTGAGACAAATCATTAACGAGAAACCAGGTGAACTTATGCACAACAAACTAGTCGTACGTGACGCCATTGAGGCAGATCTCGCTGCCATCGTTTCCATTTACAATTCAACCATCCCCGGCCGAATGGTTACGGCAGATACTGAACCGGTCAGCATCGATGATCGCCGGCCATGGTTTGAAGAGCATCAAGCAGATCCAAATCGACCGCTCTG
Source organism: Sporolactobacillus nakayamae (assembly GCF_900113325.1). Taxonomy (GTDB): domain Bacteria; phylum Bacillota; class Bacilli; order Bacillales; family Sporolactobacillaceae; genus Sporolactobacillus; species Sporolactobacillus nakayamae. The sequence goes on from NZ_FOOY01000005.1 coordinate 66,027, forward strand.
GGTGGCGGAATATGACGGAGCGGTTTGTGGCTGGCTTAGTCTCAGCAGCTTTTATGGCCGACCAGCCTATAACGCAACTACCGAGATCAGCATCTATCTTGATGAACAGTATCGCGGACATGGAATCGGATCCTTTCTTGTCCGCTATGCTCTTGAGCATTCTCATGAGTTCGAAATTAAAACGATATTGGCATTTATTTTCGGCCAGAATACACCAAGCCTTCACCTCTTTGAGCGCTTCGGCTTCGAGCGGTGGGGAACTTGTCCTAAGGTTGCCGAACTAGATGGGGTCGAACGCGATCTTGTAATCATGGGCAAAAGAATTTCAAACCGATAAGCGGCTCAGCATCTAAGTACCGATTTAAGTGAAAGCTGCACGATTGACGGAAGAAGCGCAGTAAACGGCTCCCAAAAATTTGCGAATGGACGATCTGAATCGCAAAACGATGGAAAAAGTGATAAAACTAGGAAAGCTGGGCCGAAGAGAAGGAGTTAGACCGACTATTGAAGTTCAACCTAACGAGTGAAAAGTTGAACCCAAGAACAGAAGTTAAACCCAAGAACAGAAGTTAAACCCAATTTCCATGGAAAGTTCTCTCCGTAGAATAGAAGTTGAACCGAACCATTGGAAAGTCGAACCGAACACGATCGAAGTTGAACCCAAGAGCGGAGAAGTGAGAACCGCCGAAGACCAAAGTCGAACCTAACGAGTGAAAAGTTAAACCCAATCCTTGGAAATTCAACCTAAGAGAGAGAAAGTTGTAGCGAATTCCCAAAATCGTATCGAACCGAAGGAAAATCGTAGCGAACTCACAGAAAGTTGTAGCGAATTCCCAGACTCGTATCGAACCGAAGGAAAATCGTAACGAATGAGCTCAAAATCGTAGCGAACTCACAGAAAGTTGTAGCGAATTCCCTAATTCGTGTCGAACGACGCAGCAAAGTCGTAACGAATTTGCTGCGTCGTTCGTCTTTACTGCGCAGCAGACCGGAAAAAATATTGCCTATTCTTCTATTCAATAATCACAAAGCAAACAAAACACGGCAGGCTGCTCATCGCGCAGTCTGCCGTGTTTGATCAATCTTTTGGCTCTTCACCAATAATTTTAACTTCCGTTTCCAAATCCACGCCAAATTTCTTTTTGACTGTATCCTGAACGTGCCTAATAAGGTGTATATAATCTGAAGCGGTACCATGATCGACATTGACCATGAACCCCGCGTGCTTTGTCGACACTTCCACTCCGCCAATACGCGTTCCTTGCAGACCGCTGTCCTGAATTAGTTTGCCTGCGAAATAGCCTGGGGGACGTTTGAAAACACTGCCGCATGACGGATACTCAAGCGGCTGTTTCAACTCTCGGAGCGCGGTCAAACGATTCATCTCTTCTTTAATTTTTTGTGGATCACCCTTCTCAAGTACAAAGGTGCCCTCGAGCGCCAAGTAGCCTTTTTGTGATATAGCACTATGGCGATAGCCCATATCGAGTTCATCAAAGTCTAAGTTCAGAATTGAGCCGTTCGCATCGGCAATGACCGCGCCTCTGAGGACATCGGATGTCTCCCCCCCATACGCGCCGGCGTTCATATACAGCGCACCGCCAACAGAGCCTGGAATCCCGCACGCAAATTCCAAACCAGTCAATTCATGAGCCAGTGCGAATCGAGATACATCAATAATCGATGCGCCGCTCTGCGCGACAATCGTTTCACCTTCACACCTTACATGATCCATTTGACCACAGTGAATTACAATACCTCTGATCCCGCCGTCTCTGACAATCAAATTAGAACCCTTTCCAAGAATGGTTATCGGCAAGTGATGGCCACGTGCATAAGCGACGACCTGCCCGACTTCCGTATACGTGCTCGGAGTAACGAATAGATCCGCTTTCCCTCCTGTCTTTGTAAAGGTATATGTACTCAAGTTTTCATCTATTTTTACCTGTTCTTCGCTTGAAACAATCTTAAGCAAATCAAAGCATGTTTCCTTTTTGTTCATTGTACGTACCATTCCTTCTTGGCTTTTTCGCCAGCTTCCTGCTTTATTATTTATGCCATTGAAGGGCAAGTATGTCAACCGTATCTGATCTTTTTATGTTAAAAAATCGGACAGACTAGCAACTCGTCTGCCCGATCTTTAAATTTGTTTACATATTGTCTTGTCGTTCTCTAGACTCATGCTTGTTCACGTACATGTATTCATCGGCCTTCGCAATCAAGTCATCAAGCGTCGCGCCATCATCCGGATAAAAACTGATTCCAATGCTGAGCGACAGGCAGATGTTATAGCCGTCTTGAACGATACATTGCTTTTTATTCGTTTCGATACGCTCAGCAATCGCCTGATAGTCCTTGTATGTACGAATATCCGGGAGCAAAACCAGAAATTCATCGCCGCCATATCGGCAGACGATATCGTTCTTTCGCGTTGACTCTGTAAGCAAGCTCGCCACGCGTGTCATGACTTTATCTCCTGTATTGTGACCATATGTATCATTTATCAGCTTAAATTCGTTAACGTCGACAAACATAAAACCAAGCATTGTGCCGCGCTGTTTCGCGATACTTAAATATTTATCGGCGAACTTATCAAATAACGCTCGATTCGCAACGCCAGTCAGTTTGTCATAATAAGCAAGTTTTTCAATGACCTTTTCTTTTTGTTTCAGCTGACTATTCAGATGGGAGAGTTGGCTCACGTAGTCTCTCAGCTGACTAATTCTTTGAAATTGATTCGTCACATCAATGAATTCAAGTAACAAAGCTACCTTGCCGTCAACCGACACCCGGTTCATTTTCAGATTCACACGATGATCCTGGCTAACCAATTTCCGATGCATAGCGGCTGAGAAAAAGACAGGATTTCCGACTGTGGCGAGTCGTTTCACTGCACTATAAAAGAATGGACGACAAAGTGAGGGCAGAATCTGATCCACTTTTTGACCGAGAACCTCGCCGCTCCATTTACCCGACAATTTCTCCATAAACGGATTCCAATAGGTAATCTCGAGGTCTTCTGTGATAATGACGATCCCCTCATTTATGCAGTTTAGTACGCCAGGTAAAATAGAATCCATGCTCACTCATCTTCCGTTATACAGTCTGTCAATCTCATTTAGTATTTCATCAAGCGATTTCAAGGTCATGTTGATCACGACTGCGCCGGCAATCTCGGTACCTTCTATATTAAAAGCAAGAAACATCATGAGCACAAGCCGACAATCTTCACAATTGACAAAATGATCAGCGCTTGCATTATTGAGAACATCAATTTCAGGCAACGTATATTCTACCGGTATGTTTACGGTATTGCTCAATTCGCCGATTATTGAATTAATAACAATGTTGCCAATTTCCTTAATCGTATCAAAATCAATATCCGTAAATTCCAAATTATCTACCAAATCGTCACGATTTTCGTGGAGACAAAGATCAATAAAATGATGCATCTTATCCGCAGGAAAGAGCAGGCTGACCTTCCCTTCTAACTGACTATCAAATGAAATAGAGGAAACCATTACCGCTCCCTCAGCGACCTGCAACAAATACTTATCAAGTTCAATTTTTCCTGTAGCGGCATCTAGAATTCTGACATTGGGAATGGTGAGGCCAATCCTTTTATCAATTATATCGGAGAGGGTACTAGCCGCCTGACCCACACCGATATTAAACAACTCCGTGAGAATATCTTCTCTACTTATTTTATCGGCCACGAGCACCATTCCCTATGATGTCACATATCATCTTAGCCTTCTTGTCGTCCAGCGGCTTATTTATGAAAGATAGGACACCCATTTTTTCGACAACGTCACGTACTCGATTCTGAACATCGGCAGATAAAACAATGACCTTTGCTTCTTGATCCACTTGTTTCGCTTTTTCAATTAAGTCTTGACCACGCAACTTTGGCATTAATAAATCCACAATCATAAAATCAGGATGAGCTTCTAGGAATTTTTCCAGTCCTTCTTGTCCATCACTAGCAAAAATAAACTCTATTTCCTCTGAATATTGGTTAAGGAAGGAATATGTAATTTTCTGCGAAAATTTCGAATCATCCACAATAAGCACTTTAGTCAACAAATACCACCCTTTCGCAGTTACCGTCTTCGATCATCGCATTTATAAACAGGTAATATTCGACTAGGCCTTTTCACCTTTGAAAAAGTCAAAAATCACATTAGTTCTAATTATAATTATAAATGGAAGTAGGGAAAAGACAAGAATAATAATGATCAATTATCCGTCATTTTCCTATCTTTGACGACAAAAGTAGCAAAAGCATGAATAAACCGAGTTAATTTCGTTTATTTATTTATTTATTTTCAGAATTCAGGGTCTGTCAGGCCATGAAGCACGAGGTGTCCGCTTCCCGTTTTCTCTCCAAACTTTATTGGATTAAGTTACCAATCTCTTCCTGCACTTTTTTACTTAATGAACGCAGCACAATTAAATAGCCTTGATCTAGCATAATACGTAACACCTCTTCGGAAACATCCTTATCCAAGTATAGCGAATTCCAATGGGTCTTGTTCATGTAATATCCGGGAACAATCGCTTCATACTCTTCTCTTAGTCTTGCACCGAAGTCAGGTAACAATTTAACGGTGATTATTGGAAGACCATTTTTATCTCCGCCACGCATCGCGAATATCTTTCCTCGGATCATGTATCGCGTTGCTTGCCACTCCTCTTTGTAGTCGCGTTCCACTCCTTTTTTTTCTAAACAATAAGCGTCAATCCATTCAGTATTCATCCTAAGCCTCCTCGTGCAATATCCCAGCTCCATTTTCATCTGTTTTGTTAGGCGTAATCAAAACAAAAAAGCAATGAACAATGTCATCGCTACCGTACTAATGTATAGTTAAGTTGCCCATTCTATTATTTTTGATCACATGTCTGTTCATATTCCAAAAACCGTTTTTCGTCTAGAATCGTAACGCCTTGCTTTCCTACAGCGTGAGCAATAAGCCTCAGTTCTTGTCGCATAGCGCTAGATAAGAATCCGTTTTCAATATTTCTTTCGATTGCATAGTACAGTTCTGATAGATAAGTTACCGAATACTGATCGTATGAGCTCATCACTTTATCCTCCACTCATTTTCATTACCGTTTTCATTATCTTTTTCATGACTGCTAACTCTTTTATATTTACCTATATGATTATTTTTACCCTTTTGTTCATTTTCAGGTCACACTCTTCATCATGTACTACTCCCCTACAACCAATATACTCGATCCGTTAAATTTTGAAATCCGTATTTCCCGCAATTTTGAATTAATTTTTTTTGAAAACAAGGAGGAATTGGTTTTCACTATGTTGAAATTCCATATTGTGTCATAAATTGTCAAACACTAGGAGGCGGAGAACATGAATCAGAAATTGTGGGAATTGATTCAGGAATTAGCAGACAAATCACAAATTGGAACAGCAGAACTGGCAGTTGCAGGCGCTAATTTGGACTCGGAAGTATCTTCAGTCTTTAACAAGCACATGAGCAAAGGTGATGTAGTTAACGCTCCAATCGAGTGGGCCTGACTACCGATGATTCAAAGAGAACAAATTAGGAATTACTTAAAAAATTACCTAGTTCGCTGTCAGCTTAACAGCGAAATGAAAAGTTTCATTTCTTCTCTTTTGTGTCTAAAAGGGAAGATTTTTAATGACGAATCAGTCTTTACATGGGCTGAATTCTATTATTATTCCAGCTTGATCTTCGAATCTTCAGATGAGCAGCAGGTGTCCCATGTTGCCTGTTCTTCAGCTATTGAACTTCTTGTGCTTGCGACCGATATTCTTGATGATCTCACTGATGAAGATAATCAAGGTGAAATTTTGTCGAAATTGACTTATCCTCAAGCCGTAAGTCTGTCCAGTATTTTATTAATGGAGAGCTTTCATATAATAGGCAAATACAAAAGTCCTCACTCGCTTCAAGCAGTGGTTCGACAATTACGTGCGGCTGCCTATGGACAAGCAGATGATTTATCCTTTAAAATCAGCCATAATCACATTCCAACCGAACAGGAATACTTTAAGCATATTGACCGCAAATCGTCGTCACTGACTCGACTCGTTTTTCATTTGAACGCACCCGTTGAGGAGATCCCACTCTGGAATGAAATTGCCACCTATATTGGATATTCGGGACAGATTGGCAACGATGCTAGAGATGTATTTGATGACACAAAGAATGATCTTAGGGACAAAAAAGCAACGCTTCCATTAATTAAAGCGATTGAAGCAAGCCAAGCAAAAGATGGCGGGTGGCTGCTGAATCAGCTGATTTCTTCTGACTTAGGAATCAACCATGATGAATTAATGACCATTCGCGAGTACATAAAAAGAACCGGAGCTATTAAGTATTGTGAGATTCTTGCCGAAATCTATTTAAATAAGTCCATTCAACTATTGAAGCGATATCAAGAAACGAGCGTATATAAAGAAGGTTGCTCAAATCTAATCGCGTTTCTTGGAGATGATGACAATTAAACTCAAACTGATTTCTCTTCTATTACTTTTCTTCTTTGTTCTACTAAACATCTATTATACATATGCGTTTCTGTACGGAACTGATTTCAGTAAATTAGATGCTGACCCGATGCCCCAATTGCATCAGCTGATCATCCTTTCCGCAATCGGTTTCTTATTTGTTTGCAACGGGATTTATTGCTACATAGTAAAACCACATTCCATAATAACAGAGCGTTATTTTTACCTGATGTTTGCAGCAGGACTCACGATCAGCTCAGCCATTCCATCTGGCATAGAAAACGTAGTTGGGAGACCTTTAGAGATCGTTGTGGCACTTCTAACGACCCTGTTCTTGTTTCACTTTTTCTTACATTTTCCAGTTACCACAAAACCGAATTTTTTTAAACATACCTATGTCTTTTTAAGATGCTTGATTCTTTTTGTCGCTTCGGCCTATCTTCTGTCTATTATCATTTTTAGAAACATCTATAATCCATTAGCCGAATTGCTCCGATACTTTATAATTATTTTCATCATCTTTGCATTAACTCTTTGTTTCATTTTGATCATTTTGCTGCTCAAATCCAATTCTTCTATGGTCAAAAATCAGCTATATATTCTGATCAGCTCTTTCTTCCTATCTTTTTTTCCGGTCATTTGTTTCAGCTTAATTCCATACATATTCTTTGATTCACAAAATCACATTCCTTTTTACTACAGTATCATAAGCGTCATTATCTTTCCTTTTTCTGTAACCTACATGTTGACTCGTCAGGATATTATTGACGTACGTTTGAAAGTCATACCGATCATTTCAAAAATGGGAACAGGGCTTCTTTCATTGATTTTGACAAATGCGCTGTTTTTCGTGTGGTTTCAGAATCACCTAAACCCGTTTTATCGCATTAATCTGCTAATAATCACCGGTATTGTTTTATTTCATATTTTCAGTCGGCTTTTCACTTCATGGTCCAATCGACGCATGATCAATAAAGCTCAAGAAATCAAAAGAGAGAAACATCTGATTATGCAGCAAGTTTTCAATGGACAGCATCTGAAATCTTGCTCACGGTTAATTATCAACCTCATCCATCAAACCACTGAGATTAACGGTGCGTGCCTCGTGTGGAAACAAAAACAAATCCCGAAAATTTATTTTTCTACGGGTATTTTCACAAATGATGTGCTGACTCACGAAATTCTAAATCGCATCAATTACGAACAGAGAGAGCAAATTCAAAAAAGGTTGAGCGTAGTTATCCTCCCTTTTTCCGATCAGGGGACTATCAAAGGCTGGATCTTCCTTGGTCAGAAAAAGAATGGAGCACGCTTTGACAAAAACGAACGGACACTAATTGAAGGGATCTGTTCCGATGCACTTGATTTATTAAAGAGCTCGGTAGTTCTCTCCCAAATGGGCAGTGAACTAGAAAAGACACGCAACCAATCCTACTCACATGAACATTTTAATCGCCTATTAATGAATACTCTTGACGAAAATAAGCGAAATTTATCGATTTATCTGCACGATGAAGTACTTCAAAATGTTATACTATTGGAAAATAGAATCGACAGTTTGCACAGTTCGCATAAAATGGATGATTCCGCTTATCATGAAGTCAAGGAATCACTTATGAATACTATCTATGAAATCAGAGAGAAATCTCGTGAACTGCATCCCTTTATTGTGGAAGATCTCGGACTGGAACAGAGTGTCCAAGCAATAAAAAAGAGATTGCAAACGAACTATAATGTCATTGTCGATACGGATTATAAATTAGGTATGAAGATTATTCCCAAAACTATTGAACTTGCTGCCTTTCGCATCATTAAAGAATTGCTGTATAATTCGATCAAACACGCGTCCGCTCCCCTCGTCGCCGTTTCATTGAAGTGTGTGGATTGTTATTTGATCATTATAGTTAGTGATCATGGGAAGGGATTCGACCTGTCGAGCGCGTTAAACGCGACTTCCGGTCACATCGGATTACTTTCGGTGCAGAAGTCTGTTGATTTGATGAATGGTCTTTGTGAAATGAATACATCACCCGGTAATGGAACAACGATTCACATCACCTTGCCACTAGATTGGAATGATGAACGTGACAATCAATATCATCTTAATTGATGATCACCTGCTCATGCTCATGGGTTTAAAAGAACTGCTTGAAAAAGAAGCTGATTTTCATGTGGTGGCTGCAATGCCTGATCCTGAAAATCTGGAAAAAATCATTAACTCGCATCAACCTGACATTCTTGTGCTTGACGTCCGACTCAAGAATACGAACGGTATCGAGCTTACAAAGCGAATCAGACAGAAGGAATTTCAGCTAAAGATTATCATACTTTCCGGATATCACTATGACGAATATATTGAGGCATCCAAACAGGCAGGCGCTGATGCCTATGTTACAAAAGAAGAGACTACTGCGAAATTGGCGAACGTAATCCGACAGGTCTGCGAAGGTGAAAAGGTATTTCCCAACCTTCAACCGGAGCTCCCTAGTGAAACATTAACCTTGAGAGAACGCGACATTCTCAAATTAATTGCCAACGACATGACTACGAATGAGATCAGCGAAGCATTAGCTCTGAGCAAGCGGACTGTTGAATACCATATTTCGTCCATAATTCAAAAATTAGGCGCCGATTCTCGAGTTGGCGCCGTTGTCAATGCAATAAAAAAAGGGCTGTTGAATCTTTAAGTGCAGCCCATGATACACCTATTCAGCATCACGAAAAACAGTTATTCATGAAACAAATAATGCAGCATTTTCTGAGGATTTTCTAAGAAATGCCGCATCACAATATAGTGTTCCGTATCTTCATAACATGTTTTTTTCACTTCATCATCAGATAATAGGTAGATATCAGCGTCAGGATAAGCCATAAGCATCGGTGAGTGTGTTGCAATAATAAACTGTGAGTTCTGATGTACTAGTTCATTGATGCGTACGAGCATCGTCATGAGCTTCGAAGGAGACAAGGCTGCCTCGGGTTCATCCAAAATATAAAGACCATTGCCGCGAAAACGATTCAGCATCAAAGAAAGGAAACTCTCCCCATGAGATTGTTCATGTAACGATTTCCCACCGTACTGTTCTAAAAAAATCGGATCACCTATTTCGTCAATGTTTGATGCAAGATTGTAAAAACTCTCCGCTCTCAAGAAAAAACCGTCCTTGGGATAATCCGCTCCTTTGATGACTCTTGTCGCGCTGTATAAATTGGAGTGTGTATTATGGGTCGCAAAATTGAAATTTTTTGATCCGCCTTCAGGATTAAATCCCGCATTGACAGCCAATGCTTCTAATATCGTCGATTTTCCGGTGCCGTTTTCTCCAACAAAAAAAGTCACCTGGCGATGAAAAGAAAAGTCATAAAGATGGCACAAGGATGTAATAGTCGATAGGTAGCTGTCTTTATATTCCGGTGCATGATGATCGATACGAAAGCCTTTTATATAGAGTATGTCTGCCATTCGGACCACTCCCCGTTTGTCTTTTCATCTCCATTAGATTCTATGTTCTCCGTCATTCGATGTCAAAATCCGGTACAGCTCCGGTCTGCGATCACGAAAAATGCCCCACTCGAAGCGCTGTTCCTGAAGCTTGTCCAGGTCAAATTCAGCGACCAAGACTGTTTCACTTGTTCGATCTGCTTCACAACGTTTATTTCCCTGCGGACCTGCAATAAACGATGAACCATAGAAGGTAATCTGTGAATCTTCATCTGTTTCAGTGCCAACACGATTCGACGCAATGACCGGAATCAAATTTGACGCGGCATGCCCAAGCATACAGGCCTGCCAGTGATCTTTTGAATCAATCGAGGTATCATACGGTTCTGTGCCAATTGCCGTCGGGTAGAAGAGCAATTCAGCTCCCATTAACGTCATGCAGCGCGCGGATTCAGGAAACCACTGGTCCCAGCATATGCCCACACCGATTTTACCAAAACGAGTGCGCCACACCTTGAATCCGGTATCACCCGGGTTAAAATAAAATTTTTCTTCATATCCGGGGCCATCCGGAATATGGCTTTTCCGATAAATGCCAAGCACTGTACCATCCGCGTCAATCATCGCCATGGCATTATAAAGCGCGTTATTTTTCCGTTCATAGAAACTAATCGGCAGAACAACGCCTAATTCACCAGCTAGCTTTTTAAAATGAGCGACAGCACGGCTCTCCTCTATAGAATGGGCCAACGTGTAGTATTCTGTTTTTTCTTTTTGACAGAAATAGGGGGTTTCAAACAACTCTTGGAGCAAAATGATTTGCGCGCCTTTTGCCGCCGCCTCACGCACCAAGGCTTCCGCTTTGCGAAGGTTCTCATCAATCGTCCACGAACAGCTCATTTGTGTGGCCGCCACTTTTACTTTTCTCATGACACTTGACTCCTTTTCTCAGTTTGAACCGGCATTTGTTGCGTCGCGCAATGGATATTGCCGCCTTCCCGTATAATCGCCATACCGTCAACGGTTCGAATTCTGCGGTCCGGAAACAATTTAGCAAGAATATCCGAAGCCTGTTTGTCCGTTTCTTCAGCGTCTCCGCCAAATACGGGCAGAATAACGCCATGATTTACAAAATAGAAATTAAGATAGCTTAATGTCAGCCTTGAACCTTGATAGTAGCGCTTCGGCGGCTGAGGCACACGAATGATTTTAAGCTTTCTTCCTTTCGCGTCTACCGCTTGCTCTAGACGAGCGATATTTTCTTCAGTGATTGAAAAGTTGTCATCCGCAGGGTCATCACAAGATTGAATGAGCACCTTCCCCGGTGCGGCAAAACAAGCGATATTGTCGACATGACCATCCGTTTCATCCCCGGACAAACCATCCTTTAACCAGATCACTTTGTCTATGTTCAAGTAACTTCTAAGTTTTTCTTCAATCTGCCCGCGATTCATGTTCGGATTCCGATTCGGATTCAGCAGACATTGCTCTGTCGCCAGCAAGCTGCCCTCACCATCCACATGAAAGGAGCCGCCTTCCATAACAAGAGGCGCGTCAAGACGTTGAACATGCAATTGATCGAGAAGCGTTGGCGCTACCGCATCGTCTAAATCCCAAGGTTTATATTTCTCGCCCCATGCATTAAAGCGCCAGTTGATGCCTGCCAGTTGAGCGTACTGATTCTTAAGAAAGGTCGGCCCATTATCGCGCAGCCAAGAGTCATTATGCGGCACACATCTGAAATCGATCGCTTCATTCATCGGGTTCATTAGCTCTTCTATGATTTCCTGATCACCCGGATTCACAAGCAGAGTCACCGGTTCAAATTCCGAAATCGCGTTGGCAAAATTTGCATAACCGTGGCACACACGCGCATAATCCTCCGGATAACACATTGACGCGCGTACTGGCCATGAAAGAAATGTACGTTCATGGGGTTGCCATTCTGCGGGCATTTTGTAGTTTAATTCTCTAGGGTTCATTGGTTACCTCGCATCCATTTAAATTTTCCTAGTCAACATGTTATCATAATAACGAATAAGCAAGCGATAATTAACCTATATTTTTGACCAACAGAGTCTCTATCCAGAAGCGATCTTAATCGGTATGCATCCGCCTAATTTAGGGTATAGTGTTGGACAGGTTTCTATTATCTTCGCACTACCGAATCAGTGAAAGTGAGGGCCATTCATGCAGGATTGGATTGTACAATTCATGGAAAACCATGGCTACGCGGGCATTTTCTTGATGATTTTCTTGGAGAATGTGTTTCCGCCGATCCCTTCGGAAGTTATTTTAACCTTTGGCGGATTTATGACCACTCATTCTCGGCTAACCACCCCACTCGTGATACTCTGCGCTACTGCCGGCTCTGTCGCCGGAGCATCTGCACTTTATGCGGCAGGACATCTATTCAGTGTGGATAAACTGGAACGAGCCGTTAAACGCTGGGGCCGTATACTTCGTCTTAAGCCCGGGGATCTTTCAAAGGCAAGTGTGTGGTTCGAACGCTACGGTTACCGCGCAATCTTTTTCTGCAGGATGATCCCGTTGATTCGCAGTTTGATCTCCATCCCCGCCGGCATGGCTAAGATGAATTTTCTATTTTTTCTGCTCTATACAACAGCAGGGACACTTATTTGGAATACCCTTTTAGTTTTACTCGGCGCCTCTCTTGGAAAGTCATGGGTTAAAGTGCTCGAGTGGATGGATCTTTATTCACATATTACCTATGCGTTGATTGCTATCGCCTTCGCTGCGCTAATCGTCTACTGGATTAGGAAACGAAAAAATTAAAATGAGGTCTGCGAAGCACCAGCTTCCATTACACGCTTATGCAGTGGGAGCAGCAAGCCGTAAATGACGAGGTACATAATCCCTGAATAATATAATTTCCAGTACTTCAGATGAAAGTATTCGATGTGAATGGCGGCCAGTTCGATAGCAAGAGATAGCAAAGAAAACAAAAGCAACATGAACCACTTGTTCGACGCTGTCCGATAGTTTAGGTAAATAATCGCAAGCCCGGATGGAATAAAACTGATCGACAATAAGTCAGCCAGGCCAATACCATGATCGCTTCCGTAACGAAAGGCGTCGAAATAGATGGCAGAAGAGATATCCATAAACCAAGTTAAGGAACAAACCACACCGAATGTTGTATAAATCTGCAGCCAGGTTAACTGCCTTTTCTTCATGAATAGGATAAAAAGAATCAGTAAAGCTGCGAGCGAAATGGGATACCATACACCTTCAGCTTTCATATCCAGCCTACCAAAGATTAAAGACATAAAGCAAAGACTCCTTCTACTAGTAACTTTTTACGATTAGTATAGGGGTCACGTGTTTTTTCATACATGAGACATCTTTTTCAGGACTAAAAGACTACTATAATTCCTTCTTATAGTTTCCACGGAAGACACTGTTTTTTCCGCTTTTCTTTGCCCCATACAGTGCATTGTCACATGAAATATACAGATTTTCTATATCTGTATAGCGATCCGGTTTGAGTGTTAAAAGGCCAATACTGATTGTGTAATGCAGAGATTCATTAGGCAGATGAATCTTGGCGTGTGCGATTTCAGCCCTGATCCGTTCAGCAGACACAGTGGATTGTTCCTCATCAAGGCCTGGCATCAAAATTGCGAATTCGTCCCCTCCAAATCTGCTGAACAAATTGTCCGCTTCAAGTTGGGCATAGATGCGACGCGAAAGATCACGAAGCACGCGATCGCCAATATCATGTCCGTACGTATCATTGATTAATTTAAATTGATCGACATCAAACAGCAGGAAAGAAACTTTTTGTTGTTTCTTCGCGTATTGTCCAAGATATTGCTTCGTCTGTTCGAAAAAAGCGCGGCGATTTAATGTTTTCGTTAGATCATCATAATTAGCTAGTCGAACCAGCTCTCGATCCGTCATCTCTTTGAGCAGGAGAATAAAACCGGTGCCGCTTAAAATCGTTGACAAGCTAAGCGTAATAAACGTAAAGCTGTAAATGAAAGAGGTCTCCATCGCACCCGGTTCGAAGGCATGATACAACATCAGAGCGACAATGGCTCTGCCCAAGAAGATCATGATGAGCAGAAAATATAAAAAACCCATCAGACGCATTAAAGATGAACGCTTCGTTCCACGAGTCATCCGTATCACTGGTAAGACAAGCAGCGCTACCATACCGACAGAGGCGAAAGCCACTCGGATATTCATGTAATTGTACAAAAGGAGAATCACGTTGAATCCGATGACATTAATCGTTGTGATCCACATATAGAGGCGTCTAGTCGATTGTCTGTACCCGCGCGACAATTTGAGCAGGGCGACGGCCTCCAGCCCGCAGCCGATGAACAGAATACTGTTCGCTAGTGATACCGCAACGACATCGAAGGATCCGTTGCGAAAAAACGCAAGGATCCAAGAAATAGTTTGGAATAATTTTCCATAAAAGAATGTAGTTAATGTGTCATCATTTCGTTGTCGCCGCAAATATGCGCCAATCAGAATAACTGTGACTAAATTCCCGGTTACAAGAAAAGATAAAAACATTTTCATATCAAACAATAGATTCACGACCGATCATCTTATTCGTAAAAAAAAGCAAGATTGTCCATCTATTTTATCAAATCGTGTCGATTTCTCATATAAATCGCTAAATTTTTTGCAAAAAAAAACGGGGTGCACCCGGCCTTTACTTCCGCAGGATGTGGTGACTTTCGCGTTGCATACAGGACATACGCGTAGTAAGCGAAAGTTCCTTACATATGAAAGCCCCTTTGCTCCAAATGCCGTTTTGAATCATCAACCTTGTGCGTGAACAGATATTTCTGTTTCATACTGGTAGGAAAGTATAAGAAAACATTTAAAGGAAACGAGTGTAAGCGGTCCGAAAAAACGCCGCGTCCTGCGGCTCATCGGACACTAGGCCGTCCATGGCCGTCGCAACTAAGTCTTCGCCTTCGCCAGGGGTTTGGCGAAGCCAAGTTTTCTAATAAATCATTTTGGTCCTTAATTCGGTATCGCGGCCGGAATAAAATAAGCGGAGATTTTCCGGTTATTTGCATCATGATGCTTGTTTTACAGGTAAATAAGGGTAATTTTTCCGCTTATTCACAAAAAAACCCTCCATTTTCACATTTTTCGATTCGATAAGCGGAATTTCTCCGTCTATTTAAGCAATTTTTTCATTAATTTTGTAATTAGGCGGAATTTTTCCGTTTATTTCTCAGATTGGGCGCTTACCTGATCGCCCAACCGAATCTTATGGCCTTATCGTCGTACCGGCAAGGCAAAACGCTATTCTCTTTCTTTACTTGCAAAAAAATCACCCGCTAATATCGGATGACTAGTTAACAAATAATTTATAGGTCCATAGAACCAGAATAAAGCCTATCCTCCTTATCAATTCTGTGCAAAACACCTATACTGCGCTCTGATTGCTTACGATCAGCAGAGATCTCCGCAAGAGTCCGGCACCTGAGCCTTGATTCAGAATTTTGTTCCTCTAAAAAGGGCGTCTCAAAGTCAAAAACGGACTTTTGGGACGCCCTCACAATTGGTTCAAATGCGATTTAGTTCTGATCTGAACTCGAACTTGCTGCTTCTTGTTTCAGCTGCGGCGATAGTTGTTCATTCACTTTGAGACCCGCCTCAATGGCAACTGTAACGATCCGGCTCACCCATATTTCAGATTCATCAGGCAACAGGCCCTTCGCATACCATTCGCCGACCTGCTGACAGGCGCGTGGATAATGAAGCTCCGCAGCTAAGAAGAGTAGATGTAGACCATCTTCTTCATCTTTCGTGACCTCTTGTCCGCCAAACGTACCACTGAACCTGATTTGTGACAGCTCATAAATCGCTTCAGGATGATGCAGTGAGGCTGCCTCTTCAATCAATTTCAACCCGCGCTCCGGATTTTTTTCAATGTCTGTTCCTGTACCAAACGCCATGCCTACTTTGTAAAGGGCAGGACTGTATTTCTGTGCAGCACTGCGGAAAAGGTAGTCAATCGCGTCTTTACCAGTGATGCTCCAGTCGATGGTTGCGTCTTTTTTGCTTAAGGACCAAACCTCATATTGTGCAGACGGGAGCGTGCGTGCAGCCTTTACTAGCCACTGATAAGCGCGTTCCTTATTTATTCGTTCATTTTTCAACGTTTTGTATCCGGAAAGGTAATAGTAATAGAGCGCAAACTGTGCTTCAGGATAGCCCTGCGCCGCTGCAGCTTCAATGAGATGCTTCGCCTTATCAAGATCAGCTGACACATAGATACCGTCAAGCAGAACATTCGCAAATCGGTACATGGTCGGAGCATCGCCGCTTTCAGCCGCGGATACCAGATAACGCAAAGCCTCTCGATGCTCCATCATCATCTCATTTCCATGCTCATATTGATTCATTATCAAATCACACGCTCTTGGGTTCCCGGATGCGGCAAAGGATTTTAATAGTTCAAAAGCCTTAGCCCTATTCTTTTCAAAAAGTATATCTTTATAGCGTCCTTCGTAATAGCTCTCAAACTGCTTAATCTGAGCATCCCAATCCATTTGCTCAGCGGCTTGTCCCAGATACGCAAGACCTTTCTGATCATCCTTCTTTAAAAACTTGCCGTCTATGTACAAATCTCCGAGGCGTGTTTTCGCCTTAGCAAAGCCATGGTCCGCAGCATAAATCAGCCATTTCAAAGCACTTTCCTGTTCCATTAAAAACTCATTTCCATGCTCAAAATAGTGCCACAAATCATACGCCGCCTCAGCACCGCCGTGTTCAGCGGAGGCGAGGAGCCAAGCATATGCCTCTTTTTTGTCCCCGCGGACCGGTTGGCTGAGACTGGTTCCATTATACGAAATCTGGAACAATAAATATTCTGCAAGCGGTAATTTTTTCTCTGCAGCCTTCTTAAGGATCAAACTATATTCTACGGCCTGCTCACCTGATATAAAGATCATTTTTTTCTCATAGGCCTCTGCCAAAGCACGAACAGCCGCCTCCAATCCATCTTCAGCAGCAGACTTTAAGTAAGAAAAAACATCTGCGCCATGATACGAGGCACCTTCAGAAGTACAGCTGTATACATAAAGCATGTAACGCGCCTCAGCACTGCCGTTCGCAGCGATCTCTTCACACTTTTTCAGTGAAGATTCATCAGTTATTTTAGATGGAACTTCAGAGCGTTTCTCAGATTGTAGTTCTTTACCAAGATTCCTCGCTGCTTTGTTATCCAGACAATTCTGCCATTTTGCCGCTTCGTTTTTATCAGCCACGATATACCGTTGATCACTGTACACATCCTGTAACTTTTTCACAGCTTCCAGGTGACCCTTTTCCGCAAGCTTTTGAAGCAATGCGATCCCCATACTCAGTACTTTACTGTTTTCCGGGTTCTGATTGATCCAGTAGGCTGCTTTTGTCAATTGTGTTTCATCTGAGGATTCCGTTTTTAGATAATCATGCATGTGCTGATGTGAAAAGAATTCCAGTGTACCTTCTCGGTTCGCCATAAAACTCATTGTTTCATAACTCAGCACTTCACCGGTCACCGTGTCTTCCAAGCTGATTCTTGCAGTAATTAAATCACCATAGTTAAACTGCGGCATTGCCGAGTACGGAATAGCAACAATCATCTTATTCTGCCGGAGCGGCATTGTAAAATCGAGCTCTCCTTCGTCATTGCAAAAATCCGCACGTTCCGATTGTTTCGCTGCGCGTAAGGGACGTGTACCTGGCTCTTGAAAAAGTTGAATGCTGATCACGCGATGGCGCCTCAATCTCCGACTTGTCAATTCGCTAGGAACCTGTAGTGAAATTGTAAGTTTTGAAGCATCATCAGTTTCCAAATCGGTCAAAATAGGACTTTCTGAACTCGTTTCCATTGGCTTCTCCTCTTCACGGATAATTTTATTTGAACAGCGCAATCTCTTTGTCAGTGGGTCACCCCAGTAATAGGAAATCAGAAATAACTCAATCGTCTATTTCCATAATATCTCTATTTTAGATCGAAGCGAATGCCTGTACTATCCGTCTAACCGCCTGATACGCATCCACCTTTTGCGTTTGTTGGTCGGAAGAAGCACATCTATTTCAGTATAAATTTATTATTTTATAATTAAAAATTTTGAAATAATATTTACGAAATCTTTGTTGGTTCAAGAAGCTCAATGGAGATCTTTCTCCATTATTTTTGCGATTTGCTGCTCCGCTTCATGTTCGCTCTGATTTAAATGAGCGATAATCCGTGCCCGCCGCTCTGAAGAATTGTGCTGACTCAATTTACATGCACCTTCCATTCGGTCAATACGCATTTGGAACGCAACAATTCCTTTCAACAGTCCATCAATCATTTGGGTGGGGAGTTCATCCATTTGATACTTCTCATGCACACCTTCGTAGTTAGTGATCATTTTTTTCATTACATCCATGATCTCATCAGGATCACGCAACATCTCTACTTTCCCGTATACATGAACAGAGACATAGTTCCAGGTCGGTACCGCCTGATTAGTCTCATACCAAGTCGGGGAAATATAGCAATGCGGGCCCTGAAATACAGCCAACACTTCCTGATCGGCACTATCCTTCCACTGCCCATTCGCACGCGCAAAATGTCCGTACAACAAACCATGCTCCCGATCCAAAATCAGCGGTAAATGCGTAGCATACGGCATTCCTTCATGTTGGGAAAAGACTGTGGCAAAACTGTTTTCTTCGATGACTGCGAACATCGCATTTTCATCAGTCATGTTAAATTGTTTGGGACGATACATAAGTGCTCACCTCTTACAGAAAGAATAGAACTATGCTATTCTGTTGAAAACATCCAATTGGTCGATCAAAAGATCATCCAATTGCAATAATGGAGGGCGCGCACGATGCACATGAATAAAGTGGACAAAGAACGGATGCCTGTATACGAACAGATCGCCCGACATTTTGAACAGCAAATTATGGAAGGTACCCTTCGACCAGGAGAAAAACTGCCGCCGGAGCGTAAACTTGCGGAACAGTTAGGGGTCAATCGTACAACCGTTGTACACGCCTATGATCTTTTACGTTCAGCGGGGGTTATTCAATCTGCAAGAGGGAGCGGTACTCGAGTCGCTCAAGAGCAGTGGGGCGTTCGTCCCCTCCGCCTTCCGAACTGGCAAGCCTACGCCAATGGTGGTTCATTTCTACCGACGCTTCCCATCTCGCGGCGCCTTGCCGAAGTGCGTCAGCTCAACACATGTATTGACTTGTCAACAAGTGAATTGACTCAGGAAGACTATCCAATTGCAGAGCTTCAACAGATCATCAGAACCCTGCCGCTCAATTATTCACTTGGTTATCCCGATCCAAAAGGGTACGAACCGCTGAGAGCGGCCCTCAGTCAATTTATGAGATCAAATTTCAAAATGACCGCCTGCGCAGACACTATTTTAGTTACTTCCGGCGCGCAGCAAGCACTGCTGCTTATCACCCAGTGCCTATTAAATCCTGGGGATGCAATCGCCATTGAAAGTCCCTCCTATTTTTACGCGTTGCCATTGTTTCATTCGGCTGGTCTGCGTATGTATGGAGTACCTATGGACAAAGATGGGATAATTCCTGCTGAGCTCGAGCGTTTGCTACACAAGCGGACGATCAAGATGCTCTTCCTAAATCCGACCTATCAAAATCCAACAGGAAGTACGTTGACCGAACCGCGGAGAAGAGAAGTGCTCGAAATCTGTGAAAAATGGCAGGTGCCGATTGTTGAGGATGATGCCTACCGATCGCTTGATCTAGGTGACGAATTTCCTAGTCCACAGACCTTGTTCTCCCTTGATCATTCCAATGAACAGGTCATTTATATCGGTAGCCTCTCAAAGACTGTCGCTCCCGGTTTACGTGTCGGATGGATCGTCGCTCCTGAACCCGTGTTAAGCCGACTTCGCGACGCCAAATATCAGATGGATCATGGCTCGAGCATCGTCACGCAGCAAATCGCCGAGCACTATTTACGCTCCGGCATTTGGGAAAAACATATGGATACAGTACGATACCGCCTCGAAGAACGAAGGAGATTGATGATTGCCACACTCTCCGCAAACTGCGGGGATGACATCAGTTTTATGACTCCGAAAGGCGGATACCATCTTTGGTGCCGATTGACCTCCCCTGTTTCCGACGCCAAGCTGCTTGAATCCGGGATTGAACGCAGTGTGCTTTTTGTTCCAGGTACCGTGTATGGCGCGCACCCTAGATTTGTTCGTCTCAGCTATGCTTGTACAACGAATAATAATATTAGCGAAGGCGTGTTGCGTTTTATCCAGGCAGTGCGGCAGTCGTCATATACATGCCATGACGAAGGCTAATTTCGAAAAAACGGTTCATACTAACGTCGGGAGGTGCAAGGCCTTATGCGACTACTGATGTTGGCAGGTATCCTGCTTTTCGCCCAGCCACAATCACTTTCAGGCACTCTAACCATCACGTACCATGACCATACTATTGCTAAGATTCATCGTTCCCATTTTACATATCCTTTTGCATCCCTTTTGGATCAAGAAAAATATCAACTTTTGATTAACCAGCTTGATCGCAAGGTATATCAGGCGCCGGTAGACGCCAGAATCAACGGACAAGGAGCCATCGTTTCTGGAAAAACAGGACACAAACTTTACCGCAGCGTGTTTCAGAACAAATTTTACAGTTATTATTTCGGTCAAGGTACCGGTAAACTGCGCGCACCTTTAATCAAAGTATACCCAAGAGTCGATGCCGAACTGCTTTCCCAAATTCGTGATCAGCGTATTGGTCAGTACGTCACGTTCTTTAATTCCGGAAACAAAAGCCGAGCACATAACATTGACCTGGCCGCAAAGGCACTGGACAGCCAAGTTGTATTCCCAAATGAAACCTTTTCATTTAACAAAGCTGTTGGAATGCGGACGAAAAAAAAGGGCTATCTCTCCGCACCGATCATCGTCCGAGGAGAATTTTCCGAAGGGGTGGGCGGCGGGATCTGCCAAGTATCGTCTACACTTTTTAATGCGGTTGACCGCGCCGGGTTGAAGATTGTGGAACGCTACTCCCATAGCAGACGTGTCCCATATGTGCCCGAGGGACGCGATGCCACGGTCAGCTGGTACGGACCGGACTTCCGGTTTCAGAACACCTCCAACCAACCGATTCTAATCCGGGCGCATAAATACGGCGGCAGCATCTCGTTTGCATTGTACTCTTCCGATATGATCAATGTTGCCCCACGCAAAGTGCCGAACGCATCCACGCACTTGCCAAAGGAGATCAAGCAGGAGAACGAAGTCCAGCATTCGAGCAAGCCGTAATTCGCTAAATGATCAGCCTTCTCTTTCTAATTGCTTCAGCATTACAGAGAAGAAAGCGATACAAATCACGGTCCACTACTCTTCGTTCAAAAAATAGAAAATCGGCAGAAAAAATTTAGAAATTAAAAACTGTAATTGACAAAAGCAGATGACAGTGATTAAATGGAACATAACCTAATCGAGAGGAATAATAAAATGAAAAAGTTGCAAATGGCTCAAACATACTATTATGGCTTCTATTACTTTAGATAGTTCGTATCCGCTCTGGATACGAACGCAAACGCGTAAGTATCTAGAGTTGGGAAGCTATTTTGGTCTGACCAACTAGATGCGTAAGATTAAATCTAATTGGTTGCCATGACAATCCGGATCTTTTTATTTTCCTGACGGAAACACGTAACCAGTTAGATTAATCATCTGACTGGTTATTTTTTTCACTTTTTTCGGGAGGAAATGACATATGAACGTAATGACGAAAGCAAACAAAATCAGACTAAGTATTTCTTTATACCTGAACTACTTCGTTCATGGTATCGGACTATTAATTTTGACACAAAATATGAGGCCGCTCAGCAGCGAATGGGGTACATCGATCGCAACTGTTTCCTACGTTATTTCCGGCGTCGGCATTGGCCGATTGCTCGCCTACTATCTTCTTGGCAGCCTGTCTGATCGCATTGGTCGTAAAAAGATTATTCTCTTCGGGATGATCAGCTACTCTATCTTTTTCATCGGAATCCTTTTAACCAAGGATTTTAAAGTCGCTTACCTGCTTGCGATTCTTGCCGGGGTCGCGAACTCAGCACTTGATTCGGGGACCTACCCTACCTTTTTGGAGATGAATCGCAATAATGGCGCGGCGAGTATTCTCATCAAAGCCGCGATGTCGATTGGAGAATTTGTCCTGCCTCTCTACATCGGCCTGAATGAAAATCTAGGCGGCTGGTACGGGCTAAGCTTTATTTTTGCGGCTGCGCTCCTATTGATCAATGCCGCACTGATCAGCCGATCGCAATTTCCATTGCAGGTAAAACCTGAGAAAACCGAGCAGCATCGCTTATTTACTAAAGGGAAGCTGTCAAAAACAAAGGTCGGTTTAGTCGCCATTTTGTCTTTATATGGCTATACATCAATGGCCGTGATGATTCTCTTTACCCAATGGATCACACTCTACGGAATTGATGTATTGCATATGAGCAATATGCAGGCGCATTTTCTCCTGTCGCTTTACAGCGTCGGATCAATTGTCGGCGTTTTGATCGTCTTCACTATTTTAAAAAGTGCACTGGTCAAAGAGGGCACATTAATGGTCATTATGAACGGTCTCTCGCTTCTCTTTCTTTTAACCGTTTGTTTTTCATCCAACCATCTATCGGTCACCGTCGCATCCTTCTTCTTCGGTGTCACGGCAGCGGGAGGCATCATGCAGGTCGGTTTGACTATTTTCAGTTCCATGTTTCCTCACGCTAAGGGACGGGTTACGGCAATCTTTTTTTCTTTCGGAAGCATCGCGTCATTCACGGTACCCATTTTTACCGGCCTGCTGTCTACTAGTGGAACAGCATACGCCTTGCGCAGCGACCTTGTGATCGCGTCATTTTCGTTCGTTCTCTGGATCATCGGTCATCGACTGCTCTCTCTTTCAAATGACCAAACAGGTTATGAGACGGAGCGCAGCCAAATCAATTTTATCGATTACTGGATTCTTAAACTACTTCAATGGCGATTCAAACTTGCCAAATCAATCGGAATGAAAAAGATGAATCAAGGCCAGCAAGTCTTAGATCCTTTTCGGGAAAAAGAAATTATCTCGAGGATTGATCAGCGCGTAAAAGATCATGAGAATCGTGACCATTACCAGGAAATTTTCCAAACCATCTTAACAAATTCAAAGCAATGTCAAACGAACTTGCAGGAGAAAGGAAGAGTTAAATGATTTATTTTACAGCAGGAGAGTCGCATGGTCCGCAATTAACCGGCATTATTGAAGGGTTCCCAGCCGGACTCCACTTGTCCATTGAAAAGATCAATCAGAAACTAAGTGAACGGCAAAAAGGCTACGGGCGCGGTTATCGCCAGAAGATCGAAAAAGACCAAGTCAAGATCACCTCCGGCGTGCGCCACAGTATCACCTTGGGTTCACCGATCACATTAACCATAACCAACATTGATCACAAACACTGGAGTGAAATTATGGATCCGATCAATAAGCCCGATCCGGAAACGAACCTGCGTGAAGTGAAAAACCCGCGTCCCGGTCATGCTGATCTGGTTGGCGGCATGAAATACGGGCACCGGGATCTGCGCAATGTGCTTGAGCGCTCATCCGCCCGCGAAACAGCGATGCGCGTTGCCATTGGCGCTGTCTGCACGCAGCTTCTGAATGAGCTGGGCATCCAAATCGCCGGTTATGTTCGACAAATTGGTCCCATTGAAGCTGATAGTGACCAGCTTTTAACTCCTGATCAAATTGAACAGGAAATCAGCCGCAATGATCTTCGTATCGTCGATCAAGATAAGGTTGAGCCGATTCATGCGTTTATTGATCAAACCAAAAAGGCAGGAGACACGTTGGGAGGAATCGTCCGTGTCATTGCCAAAAATGTCCCGGCCGGATTGGGGAGCTATACTTCATGGAACGAGAAACTGGATGCCAAAATTGCGGCGGCAGTCATCGGTATTAATGCATTCAAAGGTGTGAGTTTTGGCGATGGCTTTGACTTGGGTACAAAACCAGGCAGTCAAGTAATGGATCCTATCTATTGGGATCAAGACCAAGGCTGGTACCGGAGCAGCGATCATCTCGGCGGATTTGAAGGCGGCATGACAAATGGAATGCCACTGATTATTAACGCGGCCATGAAGCCGATCCCTACCCTTTACAAGCCGTTGCATAGTGTTGCTATTGATACAAAAGAGGAACATAAAGCCAGTATCGAACGCTCAGATGTTACGGCGATCGTACCGGCATCGCTTGTTATTGAGGCCGTCGTCGCAATCGAGCTGTGCAAAGCCATTTTAGACACCTTTGATTGCGCAAACATGGATCGCCTGAAAAAACAGTATCGCGATTATTGTGATGAGTTGAAAACCTATTAAGGAGAGCCTGCCGGTGATCATTCATACTCTGGGACCTGAAGCGACGGACAGCTATCGTGCCGCACGGTATTATCAAAGCGCGCATCCCGGTGACATCCGGATCGTGCTTCATGACTGTTTTGAAGGTATTATCGAGCATTTTGATGACTATCAGGGCGATTATTTTATGATCCCTGCTGCTTTTAAATCATGTCATGAACATCTTGATTGGGCGGACATTCACTATACCCACTTGGATCAATTGAAGCTTGTCACTTGCTTTTGCTATGCACTTGATCCGCTCGTGCTGGTTCGGCGCCTAGGAGCAACTATGGATGCCGCCTATACGCATCCGTCGACCGTCGCCTTGTTGAAGAACTATTTACGCTCCATCCAAGATCAGTCTGTGATTCATTATACCGACAGCAAATATTTGGCGTATCAAAACTACAAGGCAGCCAATGCACGTTATGTTATTACCAATCAAAAAAATGTTCAATTAGGCAACAATGAAAAAGTTGAGCGCACCTACACGCCGGACATGGTCTGGTGTCTCTATCAAATTTTGAAAAACAGGTGATCACATGAAAACCCTAAGAACAAATCAGCGGCAAGGTCTTCAAGGCGCACTTGAGGTACCGGGAGATAAAAGTATTTCCCATCGAAGTATTATTTTGGGTGCGATCAGCAACGGTGACACGGAAATCACTCATTTTCTTTCTTCAGAGGACTGCCTGAGAACCATGCAGGCATTTGAGGATATGGGTGTATCGATTGAACGGACGAAAGATCGCGTTCTCGTGCATGGCGTCGGATTGAATGGACTTCGTCAACCAAAACATGCGTTGAATATGGGCAACTCAGGAACCACAACGCGGCTGATGCTCGGATTATTGAGCGGGCAGCCCTTCACCACAGAATTATTTGGCGATCAGTCACTAAGCAGGCGGCCAATGAAGCGTGTCACCGAACCGCTCAGCCAATTAGGCGCGCGTTTCAAAGTGACCGGGGACGGACGACTGCCAATCACGGTTTACGGCTCGCAGGAACTCAATCCCGTTGACTACCGACTGCCGGTCGCCAGCGCTCAGGTAAAAAGTGCGCTGATCTTAGCAGGACTATGTTCAAACGGAACATCAACCATTATTGAAAAACAGCAGACCCGCGATCACACCGAACTCATGCTGCGCGCGTTCGGCGGAGAAATCGAGAAGCAAGGGCTGACACTAAAGGTAGCTGGACAGCCGAAGCTTATCGGTCAACCTATACGGGTACCGGGAGACCTGTCATCAGCCGCATTTTTCATCGCTGCAGCCACCCTCGTGCCGCGCAGTGCAATTACGCTCCATAATGTTGGACTGAACCCAACCCGTACCGGTTTTCTTCGTGTCTTGAAACGAATGGGTGCAGACATTACCGTTCAGAACCGTTATGATCATGCGGAGCCTTCAGGTGATCTGCTCATACGAAGTGCGCCTCTGCATGCGATTGAGCTTACAAGCGACGACATTCCGAGCGTCATTGATGAACTGCCTCTGATCGCTCTCTTGGCGACTCAGGCTGAAGGAACAACGAAAATTACCGGCGCTGAAGAACTGCGTGTCAAAGAAACAGATCGCATCACCGTTGTAGCTGCTGAACTGCGAAGGCTTGGCTCAGAAATTACAGAGCTTCCTGATGGGATGATCATTCAAGGCGGAACATTACTTGCGCCGCAAGAAACCGATCAGGTGGACTCGCACGGAGATCATCGGATTGGCATGATGCTGGCTGTAGCTGCCTTGCTTGTCAAAAGCGAACTGGCATTAGCCAATGCATCAGCAATCAATATCTCGTATCCCGATTTTTTCGCTGATCTGAATCGACTCATTCCGGCAAGAAGGGCTGCTCTATGACGAAAACAATTGTCATCGACGGTTTAGGACTCATCGGCGGCTCTATCGCTTTAGCGATCCGGCAACAGTGGCCCGAGCACAAAATCATCGGTGTCGATATTAATCATCAATCATTGACGTACGCAAAGGAAAGAGGGATCATTGATAACGGATTTACACAACTGCAAAGCTATGCCGAAAAAGCCGACATTATTCTTTTAGCAGCACCGGTCTCCATCATTATGGAACATATGGAGCAGCTGGCACAGATGCAGCTGAAGCCGGAGATCATCATTACTGATGTTGGCAGTACCAAAAGGCAAATCATGACTAAAGCATCCGTATTTGTCGATCGGGGTATTCATTTTATCGGCGGCCACCCAATGGCCGGTTCGCATAAAACAACCATTACGGCATCGAGGGCTGATCTTTTTCAGAGTGCTTACTACTTCTTAATTTCCGATACGCTAAACGATCAGCGGGCCCAAAAGGCAGCAGATGAACTGCAGGCATTACTATCCGGCTTGAACGTCAAATGGCAGCTCGTTTCGGCGTTGCAGCATGACCAAATTGTTGCTCAGATCAGCCACTTGCCGCATATTATCGCATCCGGACTAGTCAACATGGCGCAGAACGAATTCAGCGGATCGACTTTATCTTTGAAACTAGCTGCCGGCGGTTTTCGAAGCATCACCCGAATCGCCTCCTCTGATCCGGACATGTGGACGGACATTCTTTTAAGCAACCGTCAGACACTGATTGACAAAATCGACACGTTCGGCGATCTGTTGGAGCACGTCAAAGAGGCGCTCCATGCATCAGATCGCCCTGCCATTCGCAACTATTTTCAGCGTGCCAAAATTACCCGAGACAGCATCAACGCTCAAGCTTCCAGTCATGCTCCTAATTTCTATGATTTATTTGTCAATATTCCCGACCGAGTAGGTTCAGTCGCCGAGGTGACGCGCGTTTTGGCAGACGCAAAAATTAACTTAATCAACATTCATATATTGGAAATCAGAGAAGAAATTAATGGCGTTCTTCAATTGTCCTTTTCCAACCAAAATGATCTTGCGGATGCGACGTGCGCACTCAAGCAGCATGGACTGTCCGTAATACGAGGTGAATAACTAATGGTACACAGTATACTCGTCGGTTTTATGGGAAGCGGCAAAACAACCGTCGGACAACTCTTGGCGGAACGTCTGAACTGCCCCCACCTCGATTTAGACGCGCTCATTGTCGCGCGTGTTGGAAAATCGATTAATCAAATTTTTGCGGAACATGGCGAAGCATACTTTCGTTCATTGGAAGCGGAAATGCTTGCCGGTGCGTTCAAACGCGAGGGCATTCTGTCCACCGGCGGAGGCACACCTGTCCGCCCTAGCAATCGCCGTTTATTAATAAATTCCGGCATCCCGGTCGTCTATTTAAAGGCATCTCCGGAAGTGATCATCAATCGGCTGCATGGGGATCAAAGCAGACCGATCTTTCAAACATTGGACAAGAAGAAATTGACGCAACTTCTGCATGAGCGTGAAAACGCCTATGAGCAATCGGCAACAATTCGGTTGAGTACCGATCATAAAGAGCCGTCCGAAATCGTCCACACTATTTTGAAAAGCATTGGTGCGTCTGTTCAATGAAAAATATGCCATTTCATCGGGGTCAGCAGCGCTGTGATTTTCGCTGCACCATTTTTTTATGATGAAAAATCGTGTATCATTTAATTTGAGGTGATTTGATGCGCAAGACTTTATCTGTTGTTGCCGCAATACTAGAAAACGAGAATAAGGAAATTCTGTGTGCTCTGCGTTCGCCAAAAATGTCGATCCCTAACCACTGGGAATTTCCCGGCGGCAAGATCCAAGATGGCGAAACACCTGCAGAAGCTATTGAACGCGAAATCAGAGAAGAACTGAAATGCTCTATCGAGGCTAACGAAATTTTTCTCACCAGTCATCACGACTACGATACGTTCTCCATTGATTTGACTGCCATTAGATGCAAGCTTGTAGAGGGGTTCCCAACCGCACAGGAACATTCCAAGCTCATTTGGTTAAAAAGAGAAAATCTTGATTCGCTAAAATGGGCACCGGCCGATGTCGCAACAGTGGAACAACTGATTAAAGAACAGTTATAACTATCTTTGAATCAATTGGGGATGATCCGTTTCAATTAAGAAACGGATCTTTTGATTTGAAAATAAAGGTGCGAGGAACCCATAGTGTTGTCTATGAACAATGATAGTCACGGGATTCGTCTCATCCTAATCAGTGAATCTTCTCGAATATTAATTACGCATTTTTCATTAGATGTATGATAAACAATTGCTCCCGGCTTAGCCTGAAAGAATAATCGATTCGCCTCTTCATCAGGGACTGAGCGAATTGGGGCAACTTCATCAATGATTTTCTTGTTACCCTCCCGATGAGCGTGAAGAATCGAAATCAGTACAAACTGATTCGGAAATAATTTTCGAACTTCTGTCCACTTCATGGTCATCACTCCCGCCTGAAAAATAGATCAGAAAGAACTTCATTTCACCGATCACAATGAACCTATCCCATGATAACTTTCTGAAGCTCGATACCAAACGTACATTCGTCTCAGTTAATTATATCAGATAATCATTTGGCAGAAAAGAGAATTGATCAGTCAAACTTTTCATCTGTGCTGCTGCCAACCTCGGTATCACCATCCGTTGCTGCTATCAAGCCCTAAGAGCTATACCTTTGTCGTAAGTTCCTGATACAGAGACATTGGCACTTCATGATGCAACGTAATCTCGGTCGTGATTGGTTTATCGCCATAATAAGACGTGACATCGCCCTTTCCAAGATAGACGTAAGGCTCAGTAGTGTTATCAATCACCTTAAATTTCCGAACAAATAGATAGAGATTAATTCCATACTCTTGATTATGAATCAGCCTCTGTCCTTGTTTCGTCTCTTGTCGGGTCGGATGCGGCGTTTCCCATTGAAAGACTTTTGGATTAATAAATTTATCTTTATATTTAAGGCTTTCCTTCAGGTCCGCACCCTTGTTCAAATCAACAAACAAATAATAGTCATTTCCATTAGGAATCGTTGAACCACGGAAAGCACTCAACTTTTTTTGGAAATTAATCAGTGGCCCCAGATCCCTTGTCGTATAGTGTTCATACAGTTTCAGGAACGGTACGCCATAATTTTTTGTGTCAAATTGCCGGCTATATCTATAAAGCCCGTAATTCAACACGTCCAGAATATAGGATTTCTGTTGTTCATTCGCACAGATCTCCCCATAAATTTGCGTTCGATTCAACTGATGATGTTTCCGGTCATAGAAACATAGTTTCAGATCGCGGTCGATTTGCGCATGATCGTCATAGGTCTGATTTAAGCGTTCAAAAGCGTGGAACAACGTCTCCTTGGTAACGGAATCTATGATTTTCAGGAGTTCGTTTTCTGCCTCATCCCACGAGACCCGTTCATGCGTGACCAAATAGCGTAGAATGATAAATTCATGCGGCCGCTTAATCGGTAAAAATGCTGAGAGCTGTGGCAGTAACTTACAAAACGGCTCCGTCTTAGCTAACCGTTTCAGCCCCTCAGTTTTTTCCACTGCGGCTAAAAATGCCAGATAACTCTTTTTATTATCAATGAACTTCACAGGATTCGGCGCGCTTTCAAATTTTACATAGTCCATCAAATAATAAGGAATGTCACGTTTTGTTGCTCTAACATATTCCTTTTTGAACTCGAGATACTCTTCCTTTAAATATTTCATGGACCGAAAATTTTCCATATCCAGCTGCCTGATGATCTGCTGCTGCGAAATCTTGTCCATCTGGATATGCGTTGCACCAGGTAAGTCAGGGAAGCCTCTCTTTACCGCGACTTTCAAACCTTCCTTATCGTAGAACCGTTTGCCGCTCAACGCTATGGCTATAAGGAATGTCTTGCTATGATTGCCAATAAAATCGAGCACCGTTAAAAAGGATTGTCCTTCGTATTTTCGCAAGCCGCGTCCAAGCTGTTGCATGAAGATGATCGGTGAGTTCGTCGGGCGCAACATCAAAACTAAATTTACGGACGGAATATCCACACCCTCATTGAAAATATCAACCGTAAAAATGACTTGCAGCAGATCGTCATCATCCTCAAGTCTGCGAATCATTTCTTGGCGCTTTGCCTGCTTGTCGTCCCCAGTCAAGCAGGCACTGACAATGCCGCGTTTATTGAACTCATCAGCCATATACTGAGCATGGTCCTTGGTCACGCAATATCCCAGACATTTACACTTTTCTCCGTCATAGCTGTAGAAATTCATTTTGTCGATAATAAAATCGACGCGTTCATTCACTTTGAGTCGCTTTGCAACTTCAGCGACATCATCAATGGAGACATCGGAAAGATCCACACCGTCCACATCTGTGATGCCGAAGTAATGGAAAGGCAGCACCAGATCTTCTTCTAATGCTTCATTGAGTCGAACTTCAAGCGCAATATTGTTATCAAATAATCCGAAGATGTCGCCACGGTCACAGCGCTCAGGAGTAGCCGTCATTCCGAGTAAAAATTTCGGTTCAAAATAACCCAATACGCGTGTATAGGTTGAAGCTGTTGCATGGTGCGCCTCGTCGATAATGATATAATCGAAATAATTGGTCGTGAACTCGTCATAATGATCCTTAATGGTTTGGATGGTTGTGAAAATATAGTTTTTCCCTTGGTAGTCTTTGCTACTACCCGTGAACATGCCCATTTGATTACTATGGCCAAGTAAGCGAATAAACGTCTCTTTTGCTTTTGTCAGAATTTCTTCTCGATGTACAATGAATAGCATTGTCTTGGGTTGAACCTTTTGCACATCAAACGCTGACATGTACGTTTTTCCTGTACCAGTCGCAGAAATAACGAGCGCTCGCATTTCGCCATGTGCTCTTAACCGCTCAAGACTATCAATTGCCTGCTGCTGCATCTTATTCGGCACAATGCGCTGCATCTCAGCATTGCCATAGCTGCTGAAGGACGGCTCACGAGCAACCGCCACCTGTGCCCTTAATGCTTCAATAAACTTCTCGTATTTCTGCAAGAACAGATCATCTGCAACGGTGCACTGCGCCCACAGCTCTTTGTATTCCTTAATGGCTTTTTCCAGAAATGGGTTCTGTCTCGTGGACACTGTCGACACATTCCACTCAACATTGCTCTTCAAAGCACTTTGCGTAATATTCGAAGATCCGATCATAACCGTATATGTATCTTTATTCTTGAAAATATAAACCTTGCTGTGGAAACCTCTTACTTTATCAGTCTCAAAAACTCTTAAGTCGATATTATTGAAGGCTTTAATCTTCTTGAGTGCTTTAGGTTCTGTAAAATTCAAATAAGTGGATGTCATGATCTTCCCTTGGACACCACGATCACGTAGCTCTTTCAAGTTATCAAGCAGTAGCTGCAATCCGCTATAATTAATAAAGGCAACACTAAAGTAGAACTCTTCGCAGGTCGAAAACGCCTGCTGCAGTTCATATAAAAAGGTTTGTCCGTTTGAGTTGGTGATGAGTTTTGGTGTCATTGACTATTTTCCTTACAACCATTATACTGTCTTGGCAACATTATACCAGGAAATAGACATAAAATTGACTGCATTGTATAATGTAATTAAATGGTTAAGTATTGTGCTCTTTGGCATACACTAATAAAAGCCATCAGTGCTGCTAACACTGATGGCAAGCATGACAACGTCCGCATTGAGCGGACAGCAGTGCATGATAAGTAAATCAATATTGATGAAAAATGATCCACTTTAGCCACTGCTATGGCATATGAGGCGGATCATTTTCTTTCTTTGAACGACAGTATAGCTATAATAAGTCCCGCAAAAGAAATTGCGAGCATTAGTGCTTGATACACTGTCATGGACAGCACCTCCAATCTTGGAGGTGTCACTGCCGTCCGCTCATATGCCTTATTGCCATAACTAGAGTATACCTGATAAGATCGTGCGTTCGCAATATGATCTATTGATTTAGTCACAATAAATCAAATGAACGGATATCTGCTCACAGTAAAGACCTAGCATTGTCCGCTTGTATTTTAAACCATTTTACCAAGCGCTATTATCGTTTGTGAGTTTCTCCAGTTAACCCCTTAATTCTCTCCAACACTTCTTTATTTTGTGATGTGTTAAATAGGTCCACCATTGCATGGCTGACTTCGTCAGTATTGCCCCATTGGTTAATCGTTGTATGTTTGGAGTAAAGACGTGTATATTTTGCCTCTTGTTTTTTAGCACTTACTCTGACTTTCTGTCCTTGCTCCTCCAGATGTTCTATTAATTCAATTCTTTTCGTTGCCTCAATTGGCCCAAGTTCAAGCACTAGAAGTAATTCTTGGTCATTCAATTCAAACCAGTAAAGAAACGGTCCATTATGCCACCACCATTTTTCACGTGTTTCTCCAAAAACCTCCTCCACCTCATTAAAAAGTGGTAATAAGAATGACGTATGCTTTCCAGTAATTCGATAGCTGTCTCTATTAATGTTTTCAGTTTCACAAAATTTCTTGAACGCTTGACCAAATAATTCTTCATTAGAAAAGTGGTTTTCAGAAATGTCGATCACTGATTGTTTCATTTGCTGAAGTTCAATAATTGGTTTATGTTCAAGCACATTTTGTACAGTTGCGACTAATGATTGGAAAGCTGCTGATTCATAAAGTTCAGTCATTCCGGCAACTAACTCATTCTTGTCAAACCAGTTATTTATATCTGTTAAGTCCGTGTACAATTTTGAAAATTTCCGTGAAGGTTCCATTGCGGATTCACGAATCGTGACCTGTCTCTTCTTAAGATCGGTCAGAAACTTAATTCTCGTATCTGGGTCGATCGGGCCTAACTCCGTTGTTATTTTTAATCGCCCATCCGTGTTTTCCTCAAACCAGCAAACAAGTCCTTTTCCGAGCCAATAATTAGACAATGGAACACCTAATTGATCAATTTTTTTATGCCATTTTGATGGAATGAAAGATGGTAAACGAAAATGAGGGTTAAAAAGTTGATCCAAATGAATCTTTCTCGTGAATACTTTAAATGCTTCACCAAGGATGTTTTGTCCAACATTATGTACGAATTCAATGGTATCCGCGTACTTGTCATAAAAGTCTCTTAGTGGGTTAGGTGTGAAATTCCAATCGGTGAGACGTAAATCTGCAGATTGTCCTTGTTCAAATGCAAGTTGAATGATCTCCTGGTTTTCCCGATAGATCAAATGGGCAAGTTCATAGTCATTTTGGTCTGTATGTAGCTCATCCTGTAGAATCGCTAAATAATCATTAATGAAGTGAAAGACATCTGCAGGTAAGCGCGAGCCAAAAAGATTGAGATGGGATTCAAGAATCATGCGTACGTCGTTATAACTCATTGAATAATAGTGTGAATTGGATGGTGTCGAACCCGATAATGTTAAATAGATTGGGATAATACAATAGGTTTCATCAAACTTACTTTTTACAAATGCCAAATAATCTTTAAGTTGATTCTCTGATTCTGATGAGTAATATTTGTTTTCTATCAGTACCACAAGTTTTGCTTTCTCGGAAACTGCTAAGAGGTCGATAAACCTTCCATTATCAATTCTCACTTCTCGAAAGACTTTTGCATCTAGAAATGAGTCCTTTCTTTGGAACAATTGGTTAAGATGTTTTTCTTTTGAATCATGATCCGGCTCTATATTTAAAAAGATAGATGTAAGGATCTTTTGTAAAAAATAGTCACTCATTGTGTGGTTTGCATTAGGATCCATTAACCAGGCAAGTACATTTGAATGTCGGATCTCAAACTTATCAACTTTCAACACTTTAAAGGCATTAAACTTGGATCGTTTCTGATGCAATCGTTGAAATTCTTGGTTGTTTTCTAAATCAATCATTTTTCTTAAGCGTCGATTTTCCATTTTCTTTCTCCTATGCCGCCTTCATCACAATCGCTGCTGCCGCTACGCGTAGTGTCTCCTAGAACTTTCTATTTATTATATCCATTAATTGTATAGCTGCTCACTTATTAATTCACGATACAATTTTGTTTTTCATCCCTCACCAGCTTCTTTTTCTATGTATCTGCATTTTGGAAATCCGGAGCAACCCCAGAAGTGGTCGCCGATGTGCTTGCCGCGCTTCGCTTCACGTCTGGTCATTGGTTTTCCGCATCTCGGGCAGATTTTTTCAGGTGCAGCGGTCACGGATTCGTCAACGACGACTCGGTTTTCGATCTGATCAGTTTCTTCTCCCAGAATAGCAGAACTCTGAATTGTATCTTTTGACGTTGAGTCTTCCGACTGCTCTGGTGGGTTTGTGACTTCTTGCGTTGCTGCAGTCTCGCTAGCCGCGTTGCTATTCTCCAATTCGTTTCTTATGGATGTCTCCTTCAACGATTTCTTTTTCTTAGGGTATCTCGCTTGAATGTTTTCTATATGCGTTTGTTTCACTTCTTCACTCACCTGCGAGTAGGGAACTAGCTTCTGATAGATTGCTTCAATTTCATCAGCCGTTAAAATTGCACCTGTCTGGCTGATTATGCGTTTCACATGATTTAGTACACGGTGTCGGTTCATAACTTGAGCACTGCCTTGATCTAATGTAATTTTCTTTAGTTCGCAGCGATCACTGAAAAGAATAAGGGAATGATAAACGATGTGTGGATAATCTGAGAGGCATTGCTTCAGGTATTTCATATGTGACGCATTTTGCATGATTGGATTGTAAAAGTGGTTTTTGATACTCCTTCGTCCTGCGCGTAAGGACTGAGTCCATGTCCGCTGACTTTCGGTGCCGAAAATCCAGCCGCTGTAATTTTTCGATTCGAACACGTAAATTCCACTTTTGTGAATCAGCAGCACATCGAGTTCGGTGGTTTTGCCATCATCCTTAGGCAGGTAAACATTGAAGAGGAAGCGCCCTTGCCTTTCGATTGGACGCAGCTGTTTATAGGTCAAATATTCTCCATGGCTGCCAACAGATCGGAGGGTTTTCAGATAAGGGCGGTGTGTCATTCGGTAGTATTGTGTATTCTTATACCTTATATTTTGATAGGTATAAATGATGAAGAATGATGCGGCAATCACCGTTACAATTGCTAAGGTAATCAGTGCATAATACAGATACAATTGAGTCATTAGGTCACCTCTTGATCATTTGGATTATTCTTATTATTATAACTTACATATCTAATTAAGGGTAAAAAGTTTTGTGATAAAGGTTTTACTTTTCTTCTCATGTCCATACATAAAATGTATAATACGAGTAATGTCATCAGTGCTGCTAACACTGATGGCGTGTATGGCAACATCCGCATTGAGCGGACAGTAGTGCGTAAGTGAATTTATTACACTGAAAATTGATCCACTTCAGCCACTGCGATGGCATATGAGGCGGATCATTTTCTTTCTATAAATGACAGTATTGCTATAAAAATGGACCCACATCCTCGTTTATGATGAGACCTCCCCCACTTATTCATCCATTGTTCACTCTATTTGATAAAGTACGACATATTTCCCGAGAAATAATTTGCAATTTACACCGTGTATAATGATCACTAAGTTCATCAGATTCTTTTGGGTCGCTATTCTGGCCGCGGCAGTCTACATGATGTTTACGAATCACTTCGCTAAGCAGAGACCGCGTGATTGGAAAGCCGCATTGGGTATCGCTTTGTATGCAGTACTTTGGTTTCCGTATTGGCTGCTGTTTGTTCTGATCGCCTATCTAACCTTGCACTGAATTTTTGATCCGCTGCGTTAGGCTATTCACGAATTGTTTTTTCTTGTCTATTTTCGAAATCCCTTGTAGAACAGCTCGCAGGTGTCGATCAGATAACCGAGAGCGATGAGCAAGACCATTCTGCCGGTCACGATCTCCCAGATCGTTTTTATTGTCTGATAATCATCACCATCTCCAGACACAATTCCTGCATGGACCATGTCGCTCAAAAAGTTCGGATTCCACAGTGCCGGATTTGTAAAGATAGCTGCGATTATAGCGAAGGACACGACATTGATCACGAAAAGATAAGCAGCCAGTTTCTTAGTCCAGCATCTGGTCACCAGCTTCAGACACTCCTTCAGGATACCTATACTAACCAACGCGAAAACGAGTGGAAGCATTGCCCGAATTGTTTCATCATTGAAAATTGGAACCTGCGTGATGCGGCCGTCTGCCAAATGATAAATCCCAATCAGATGGGACGAATAAACGAATAGAACCATCAACAGAATCGAAAAAACAATGCCGATGATTGACTCGCTACGTTTGATTTCTTTCTTTGAATCGGGAATATCCGGCAAACTCTTCGGACTCCAGTTCTTCTTTTTCCCCCCAGCACGGCCACTGTTATCTCGTTGTGAAAACTCATAGAGTGCAAAGATGATCGTGACGATCGCAAATCCATTCATCCCTGAAGAAACGCCGGAAATCAAAGCATCGACAAACTCTTTTAATAGATTGGTCGGAGAGACAAGAACTTGAATGGCGAATGTGACGCCAACCGCGATTTCCGTAACTGCGAGAACGATTTTGAGCACCGTCCAGTAAGTGTCAAATGCATCAGGACCGATTAGAAAGCGATTATATCCTCGGTATTGTTCAGCGAGCTTATTTGGATCGCCAAGTTCTGTCAAAATCACCTCAATGTCTTCCGAGGTTGCCTCTCTCCCATAGGCACGCCGGTCAAGCATATCCTCAATCAGGCTGCGCACCTCTTTTTCACTATCCGCTCTTTGCTTCAAGGGAATTCTTCGGATCAGCGCATAAATATATCGATCAATTAGTCCCATTTACTGTTCCTCCTGATCTGCAAGCAAATTGTTCATGCTCTTAACCATCTTCCGCCATTCCTTGCACAAACGTACGTACACGTTCTCACCCGTTTTGCTGATTTGGTAATATTTACGAGGTCGTGTTTCGCGTGTATCCCAGTGACTCTCTAGAAGTCCTTGCTTTTCCAACCTACGCAATAACGGATAAAGCGTATTCGCATCGACAGAAACACCTTTTTCTTCAAGTACCTTCACAAGGGAGTAGCCATATTGCGGCCCATAAAGCTGGCTCAGCGCGCTGAGCACGATTGTGCCACGTCTCAATTCCTGCGTTAAGCTGTCTATGAGTTCATTTTCTTCAGCCATTTCATCAACTCCACAGCATTAATATACTGTGTATCACACACTATTGTCAATTTTATTTATCATTCTAAGCACTTTAACTACTTAATTAAGCCTTTTTGCTTTAATTTTGTATGTGTACGTTCTAATATTAATTACGAAAAGGCTTTCAACTATTGATACAGTGGAGGGATTTAGTCTTGAAACAAATCGCAATTGGACCTGAAAAGAAATTAGGGTCGGCAGTTGTTCAAGGATGTATGCGCATTTCGGACATGTCTGAGGAAGCGGTGGATCGGCTAATCAAAACCGATTTAGAAAATGGCGTTACCTTTTTTGATCACGCGGATGTCTATAGTGACGGTGCATGTGAGGCCCTGTTTGGTAAAGTGCTTGCAAAACAGCCCGGCTTGCGTGATAAAATCACATTGCAGACAAAATGCGGCATTGTGCGCGGCAACGGCGAACATAATAAAGCATTTGATTTTTCGAAAGAACATTTGCTTGAAACAGTCAACGCAAGCTTGACACGTTTGCAGACGGATCATGTGGATTATCTGCTGCTGCACCGTCCGGACGCTTTGGTTGAACCTGAAGAAGTGGCCGCTGCATTTGATCAGCTGCATTCCGAGGGCAAGGTGCTTCACTTTGGTGTCAGCAATCAGAATCCGTTCCAGATCGAACTTCTGAAAAAGTCAGTGCAGCAGCCCTTGGAAATCAATCAGCTCCAGCTCAGCATCAAGTTTACCGGAATGATTGATGCAGGAATCAATGTAAACATGACTGTCGACGGCGCATCAGATCGTGACGGCAGCATTCTTGACTATTGCCGTCTGAACGATGTAACGATTCAGGCATGGTCGCCATTCCAATATGGATTTTTCGAAGGGGTTTTCCTAGATAACCCGAAGTTTCCTGAATTAAACAAGAAAATTGATGAAATTGCGGCGAAATACGGAGTCAGCAATAACGCAATTGCTGTCGCGTGGATCCTTCGTCATCCGGCTGAGATGCAGGTCATTCTCGGTACAACAAACGTGAGCCGAATTGCTAAATCTGCTAAAGGTGCGGACGTTACGCTCACCCGTGAGGAATGGTACGATATTTACCAGGCGGCGGGCAACAAACTGCCGTAATAAAATTTTGATGGCCGAGCATTGTGCCCGGCCTTTTTTAATTGGAACTTTTTCTTAAACAGATCAATCCACCCTTCGAACGATCATCACCCACTTCACCTGTCACGCTACGCCTCAGATGAATGAATCCCTTAATGGTTTAATCCTTTCTTTATGAGTGACAGAAATCGGAATAGTTCAAGTGTAAGCATCAGACCACTCACCCAAACCGCTCCAAAAACATAGCCCGCCAGCAGATCACTCGGAGTAATACGGAAAATGCTGACTGCGCTGACGGAATAAGCCAGCAAGATGAAAAGGAGCACAACTAATTCGATCATGCTGATCAGATAATTCTTTTGATGGCGCACCAGCATCATCAAAAAATAGCCAATTATTATAAGAACCATCATCGATCGCTCATTCGGAAAATCCGCACTTGTATAGCTGCCGGTCAGCATAAAACGAAAGAGCCAGCGAACGCCGTTTGAAAAAAGAAAGCCCCCGGTCAGAGTCAGGCCAAGAAACAGCAGCTCAAGCCATTTGTCTCTGTTATTAACAAGGATCGTACCGATTGTAAAAATCAGAATAATACTTAATACAGTCCATGAAGACAAGGCTGATATATGCTGCATCGTGGACCATAACCGAGAATCGGCGACAAAGGAGATAACCGCTCTGGAGATCTTATCGAACGGCGTGAATTCATTGCTAATGAAATTTTGAATCATTCCCACCATCAAAGTAATAAAAGAAATAAATGCGGCCAGAATCAAAAAAATAAATAATTTGATTTTCAAAAAACTTCGATACCGCTTAAAAGTCGCCTGAAAAAGCAGGAAAAGTGACTCCTTGATATACCTTCGATTCGCTTTGATCACAAGGGAACACAGCAAAACAATACCGAAGAAAATACTGGCCAGTACCAGCCATTTTTGAATTTCTCCTTGATACTTATCCCACTGCGGACCCAATACATAACCGAGTGATAGAAATGTGCCTGTCCAGAGAAAGACGCCACTATAAGCAAAGAGGCAGAATGATCGAAACGGAAGACGAATCACTCCGGAAATAATGCTTGCAATATGCCTGATACCGGGTATGAAAAAAGAAAAGACTAAAAGCACCTTTCCATATTTTCCATACCATTTTGAAATTCGCTCCATTTTCTCCGGTCCCATATGAATATAGCTACCGAACTTGCGAAAAAATGGAACACCAAGCGTATAACCGATCCAGTAAGAGAGTGTCGCTCCTAGAATTCCACCGGACCCTGCCGATAACAAAGAAAGAATCAGATTCATCTTCCCGTGAAAGGACAAGATGCCGACATAACTCAAGAGGGCTTCATTGGGAATCGGGATACAAATCAATTCAAGCATTAACGCGCAAAAGAGTGTGAGGTACCCATATTCATTCAGTAATTGACTTAAAACACTCATTCATGTTTCCTCCGCACAGCAAAAAAACTATTTTCATTAAAATAGTATTCGACCCAACTTATCGTTACAGTACCTTTTGCAGCCAAAAAAATCCACTCTCCAATGAGAATGCACCATCATTAATCACTAAATAAGATTCAGAACCGCAAAAGCAGCGATAAGCAGCAAAATGACAAGCATGCAGACCGTATCTTTTATTTTCCAAATCAACCGGCGAAAGGAAGAACGCGGCAACTCGGATCGATACCCGCGCACGTCCATTACATTGGCCAGCTCCTCGCCGCGATTGAGCGAGCTTGAAAAAAGCGGCAGAAAAATGGGCACCAACGCTTTCATCTGATGAAAAAGCGAACCCTCGCCAAAAACCGCTCCTCGCGCTTTTTGAGCATCCATAATGCGCTGCATCTCATCGAGCAAATTCGGGATAAAACGCAGGGCAATCGACAGCATCATTGACAATTCGTCGACCGGAACCCGCAAAATACGCAGCGGCCGCATCAAAAAGGTCAAGCCATCTGTAAGTTCCATTGGTTTTGTTGTTAAAGTCACAGCCGTTGTGACGACTATAATCGTCACGAAACGCGAGAAGATAAACAGTGCGTTAGCCAATCCATATTCTGAAATTTTTATTGGGCCCCAGTTGAAATAGATGGTTCCGCCGGCGGTAAATAAAATCTGAAGAAACACGGTGAACAAGATCAGCCAAATTAATGGACGAACACCGCGAAAAAAGGCACGAAAACCAACTCTCGTTGTACTCATGACGAAAAAGGTGAAGAGCCAAAGCAAAAATAGACCCTGACTATTCTTTGCCAAAAAAGATATGAAAATGAAAGCAATTCCGGAGATCAATTTGGCACGTGGATCCAATCTGTGGATGAGTGAATCACCCGGGAAATAGCGTCCGAGAATTAACTTGTTCATACGCGTCCCACCTCAATCAGTGCATCCGCAAGTTCATCTTCAGTCAGACAGACGCGTGGCAAGCGCGTACCTGAACGCACCTCGAATTCCAGTTGGAAACGTCTGGCATCCGGAACATCAAGCTGCCATTTTTCCAGGCGTTCCGTATCCTCGAATAATTTGCGCATTGAATCGTGAAAAACAGCTCTTCCTTTTTCCATCACCACCACATCATC
This sequence comes from Sporolactobacillus nakayamae, assembly GCF_900113325.1. Lineage (GTDB taxonomy): Bacteria > Bacillota > Bacilli > Bacillales > Sporolactobacillaceae > Sporolactobacillus > Sporolactobacillus nakayamae. The sequence continues at coordinate 107,065 of NZ_FOOY01000005.1, forward strand.
CGCATAGCGTGCCACGCTTTCCATATCATGGGTGACCATAAGAATGGTTAATCCGTTCTGCTTGTTCCATTGCTTGAGAAGTGAGAGCAGCTCCTCTTTTCCTGTCGGATCTAAGCCGGCAGTTGGTTCATCTAACGCAAGCACCTCAGGCTCCAGGGCTAAGACACCGGCAATCGCGACTCTCCTTTTTTGACCACCCGACAATGAGAACGGTGATCGGTAAAGTATGGATTCATCCAGGCCGACTTGAGCGATCACTTTTTCTGCCAATGCATGTACGTTACGGGGATGCGCGCCGAAATTCAAGGGTCCGAAGCTGATGTCTTGTTCCACGGTTTCAGCGAACAGCTGGGACTCAGGAAATTGAAACACCAACCCGACACGTTTCCGAACCGCCTTCAGTAAACGTTTGCTCGATTTGCCGTCGATGGTGATGTCTCCGATTTCCGCTTGTCCTGACTGAGGGAGCAAAAGTCCGTTCAACACCTTTAGCAGGCTGGATTTACCTGCTCCGGTCGGGCCAACCACTGCTGTAAATGTGCCGGGTTGCAAGGACATACTCACTTCCCGCAGCACCCGAGGGCTTCGCACCGGACCAATCTGATAGTCTGCCGTCACGTGATCCAATCTTAGTCGCATAGCCATTGAACCATTTCACTTTCCGTCCGATAGGATTCCGGCGCCCTGCGGCCTTTTTTCAGCAACAGCCGCCGCAAACGCTCGCTGAAAGGTGCCGCGAGTTCCGTCTCTTCGCTGAAAATATGAGCAGGGGTATCGCTTCTTGCGACATGTCCTTGTTTTAAAACAAGGATTCGATCACTCGCTGCTGCCTCGTTCATATCATGCGTGATCGAGAGAATAGTCAAATCTCGTTCTGTCTTCAACCGCTTCAATGTTGCGAGCAGCTCGCGTCTGCTTCGCGGATCAAGCATGACAAAGGCTTCATCCAAAATCAGCAAATCAGGACGCAATGCGAGCACGCCGGCGATGGCTACGCGCTGCTTCTGCCCACCGGACAATTGCGTCGGATCGGCGGTCCGGTAATTCAGCATGCCGACCGTTTCCAAAGCTTCTGTCACGCGCAATCGCATCTGGTCAGCGGGTACATTCAGATTCTCCAATCCAAATGCGACATCGTCCTGAACCGTCGCACCGATGAACTGATTGTCCGGATTTTGAAAGACAATACCAGCGCTACGCCGAATGGTCCACTTGGACTCTTCATCAAGCGCCACGCCGTTAATGCGGATTGTCCCTTGACTCGGCTGGATCAGCCCGATCAACAGCGCTGCTAAAGTAGACTTGCCGGCGCCGTTGTTGCCAATGACAGACAGCCACTTACCTTTTTCCGCCTTGAACGATACTGATGAAAGTGCATCTGTTTGTTCACGACGATCATATCTGAATGTTACATTTTCAACGTCAATCATCAGATCCTTCATTGGACTCAACCTCTCTTTACAGGAAAACAGCGACCATAAGCAATAACGCGAACGTTCCATTCACTAGAATCAAGTTTTTCACTGCAACAACGAATGTTTTCGATTTAACCTGCACCTGATTGAACTGTTTGACCTGTTTGTACACAGGAATAATTGCGAGCAATGCAAGCAGCATAATCAAAGGAAGAATTCCAAGAATAACAGCAGCAATGATTGCGGCAAAGGTTGCAGCATAGAGACCGTTAAACAGCCAAATCGCATACTTTTTGCCGATATAGTATGGTAAGGTAAACCGATGATTCTTGATGTCATCGTCAAGATCACATATATTATTTGCAAGCATGATATTCGCGATCGTAAAAATACAAGGGAATGAAACCAATACAATTTCGAAGAGCAGAAGAATATCCGCGTGAAGTGTAATCATTCGCCCTTCCCATATAATATTCGCGATTCCCTGATTATACGCGTTAACATAGACGGTCAGAAACAAAATACCGAACCCCATCGTGACTCCTGAAAAGATTTCACCAATCGGCATTCTGGAGAACGGAATCGGACCAAAGGAATATAAGATGCCAATGGCAAAGCATACCATTCCAATCAGCAAAACAATGAGATCGGTTCGTACCACAAGTACCAAACCTAATCCTGTCGCTAAAACCAGCAGACTGATGATCGTGAAAATAACACGTCTTTCCGGAATGTTCGCCTGTCCGACAATATTCTCTTTTCTGCGGTATTCGTCATTGGTTGCCTTTCTGTAATCCATATAATTATTAATCGCCGTCGCCGTCATATCGAAAAGCAGCATGGAACTAAAGAAAATCAATGTATTGATTGGATTCAATTGATGGAAGCGGTACGAAACAAACAAGCAGCCGACGAGAAAAGGGAAGAGACTGGCCAGTTTGGTTTGAATCTCAACAAGCTTAAGAAATGCGCGCAGAGACATCTTTTTCACTCCTTTGTTCTTCATCTACTCATTGTTATGGGCGGTATCGCTTTTGCACTCGGACTCACATTCCGGGTATAAATCATTTATCCAAACCCAACGTTCGTCATTTGACCAGATTAAATGTTTTATCTGTCAGCAAGAATTTATTTTTCAGATTCGGTGTTACATAGACTTCCTTATCCCGTGTGACAAACACTGCCTTGATCCCCCACTTCTTGGCATACGCCAGTCCGCCTTTAACCCCTTCGGCAAACAGGACGGTGGAAAGTGCGTCGCCATCGGTTGATGCATCCGTAATCACAGAAACGCCGGCAATGTCATTAGTAAACGGATAGCCGTCGGCAGGATTGAGCAGGTGATGATAAATTTTCCCGTGGACTTTGATAAAACGTTCATAGATTCCTGATGTAACAATTGATTGATTGGATTCTTTAATTTTTCCGACAATTTCTCCACGCGGTGAGTAAGGGTTCTGAATCCCCACCGTCCACTTTTCTCCGGAAGCATTGTTTCCCATTACAAAAATATTACCGCCTAGATCCACAATTGCTGACTGAACATGATAGTTCTTAAGTACCGTGACTGCTTCATCAGTGATAAAACCCTTGGCAATCGCTCCGAGATCAAGGCGCATGCCTTTGTCCTTGAGAAAAATGGTTTGTTTTTGATCGCTCAGAATCATTCGTTTATAGCCAATCAGTGGAAGTACGTGATCAATTTCGCTTTGCGCCGGTTTACGGGCATCAGAAAAACCGATATGCCATAATTTCGTCAATGGCCCGATGGTCAGATCGAAGCTCCCATGGGAACGCCCACTGTACTTTTTGCCAATCTTAACCATGCGATAGATGTCTTTAGAAACCTTTACCGGCTTAATTCCCGCTTGGTCATTCACCTCATCAATCTCAGACCGGTCATTTTTGTCCTCTACGGTTGTTGCATGCGCCAGTTCTTCAATTCGTTTGAACACCGGCTTAAGTACATGAGCCTTTCCCTTATCGTAAATCTTCACAGTCACAACCGTTCCCATTAGGAATTCCGTCCTGCTGTAGGGATTGCTGAGAAGCTCTACTTTTTTTGTTTGCGCCTTATTGCTGCATCCCGTCGCAATCAGCAAGGACATGATTAAAAAAAAACAATGCCTGTTTTCTTCATCGGTCTCATTCCTTCCACGTCGATCATAGTTAATTAGTGTAAAAGACTTTAGAGCTATTCTGCGCTCTAAAGTCTTTTATGGCAATAATGTAACCGTTCTTATTTTTCTTGGAATACAAGATTGTCGACTTCAATCGGTGCTGTGTCGCCTTTCTGAGCGGCGTTAATCAGCTGCGCCGCATAGACACGGAACGAATGGCTGGAGTGTGTCGCACCAGACACGACATCTACTTCTTCAGCGTTTTGTTTGTCGATCAAAGCTTTACTAAGCGCTGGAATATATTCTTTCGGACCTGTGCCGGATTTTGCTTTCATCGCTTTTTCGTAGCCGGCGTCATTCGTTTTCAGTTTGCCGTCTTTATTCTTGAAGTTATAATCAACTTTTGTAATCTTCCCATCCTTAACTGTCATGTTGATGAATGCTTTCCAACCCGTGGTCGCCAAGTTCTTTTCTGCTAATTTGTACACGCCGTCTTTTAATTTCGCCTGTGCGTCCACTTCAATTGGCGTCGTATCGCCTTTTTGCGCGGCTTGGATTAATTGCTGCGCATAGTTAATGAAGTGATCAGATGACTCTGTCGCACCGGAAACAACTTCTACCTGCTGCGCATCTTGGCTGGCAACAAGCGCTTTATTTAGTTGTGGAATGTATTCTTTAGGACCAACTCCGGATTTCGCTTTCATTGCTTTTTCGTAGCCCGCGTCCTCCGACTTCAGCTTCCCATCCTTATTGACATAATTGTAATCAGATTTCGTAATTTTACCGTCTTTAACTGTAATCGACATAGTCGCTTTCCAGCCGTGACTATCAAGCTCCTTTTCTTTCAATGAATAAGTGCCATCCTTTAAAGGTGCTCCTGCAATCAATTTGGATGTGGCGGGTTCACTCGATCCGGAAGCCTTTTTCTCTGTGTTTGATTTGGTAGCGTTTTCATTTGAGCCGCACGCAGCTAACATCATGATGATTAAAAGACCTAACGGCAACAGTAGTTTTTTAATACTCATAATCAACATTTACCCCCTTAATATGACAAATTGTGAATTTCATCACATTCCTTACTCACTTATAATACCATCACATTGGATAAATGGCTATACCCTTTTTGTGAACGCTTTCAAATTTTTAAAATGTTCGTCAAGTCTCAGTTGTAGACACATAGATATCCAGAGAGTAAAATTAATTTAGGCAATTGTTCTTTTTTTCACAAATCATTTCTCATTTTTATGATAGCGCTTTAATAAAGTTTTGCGGAAGGGGAAGATAGTATGAGCAATAAGAGCATTATTGTTATTGGTGCCGGATACGCAGGCGTTCACGCGGCAAAAAAATTAGCTAAAAAGTTTAAGAAAGATACGTCGGTCACCATTACATTGATTGATCAGCATTCATACCATACAATGATGACCGAGCTTCATGAAGTCGCCGCACACCGTGTCGAGCCTGAAGCGATCAAATTTGACCTACGTAAACTATTTAAGCATTCAAAAGTCAACCTTGTTACTGATCACGTCACACAAGTTGATCATGAAAAAAAGACAGTCACAACAGAGCGCGGCACGTACGCCTATGACTATTTGATTTTGGGCATGGGCGGCGAACCGAACGATTTCGGAACACCTGGTGTTCGTGAACACGGCTTTACACTGATGTCTTGGGAAGACGCGGTAAAGCTGCGTGAGCATATTGAACAGATCGTTCGTAAAGCAGCAACGGAACATGATGCAGAAAAACGCCGGGCAATGCTGAACTTCGCCATCTGCGGCTCCGGTTTTACTGGAGTCGAAATGATTGGCGAGCTGATTGAATGGAAAGCTCGATTGGCAAAGATTAATAAACTCGATGAAAAGGATATTTCTTTGTATTTAGTGGAAGCGGTACCAACGATTTTAAATATGCTTGATCGAAAAGATGCCGGCAAAGCAGAAAAATACATGCGTAAAAAAGGCGTCCAAATCTTAACCAGTTCCCCGATTGTTGACGTAAAAGCAGACCGCATCATTCTGAAATCAGGCGAAGAAGTTCCAACACACACCCTGATTTGGACTGCCGGAGTAAAAGCAAATACGCAAGCAAGCAGCTTCGGCATGAAATCAGCGCGTGCCGGTCGCCTGACGGTCAACAAGTATATGGAAGCTGAGGGCTTTGATCATGTATACGTTGTCGGCGACCTCGCCTATTTTGAAGATGGCGGAAAGCCGACGCCTCAAATTGTTGAAGCGGCCGAACAAACGGCAGGAACTGCAGTGAAAAACATCATAGCAGATATAAACGGTGGAGAAAAAGCAGCGTTCAAAGGCAATTATCACGGCGTGATGGTGTCTATTGGCGCTCGGTACGGAGTCGCTCATTTAGGAAGTCTGCACTTAAGCGGCTTCTTCGCTAATTTCATGAAGCACATGGTGAACCTGTACTACTTCTTTGGCATTCGCAGTGCGCATTATATGTTCCACTACATCATGCATGAATTTTTTCAAACGAAAGATAAACGGAACATTTTCCGCAACCTGTCTACTCGGTACGGTAATGTCCTTTGGAGCCTTCCATTGCGCGTGTTTGTCGGCGGATTCTGGCTCGTCGAAGCGTTCGCAAAGCTATGGGGCGAGAGCACTTGGAACAAAGCAACATCAAGCTGGTCGAATGTGCATCTCTTGTTTAACGGACTAGGCAAGGACTCCTGGCTGACCGGATCAGCTGTGAAGATGCCATTTGAATGGCTGCAAACCGCGACGACAGGTGCAAGTCAGGCAGCCGGAAGCGGCGCGGGTGACACGGCAACTCAATGGGCGACACCGATTTTCAGTAAAATGCCGTTCTGGTTTGAATGGATCATGAAGCTCATGCTCCCGAACGCCGACATGGCGATATTCATGCAGCGAACCATGGTATTTGTTGAACTCGCAATCGGGCTCGCTATTCTTGCCGGCCTATTTACTTGGATCAGCAGCGGCGCGAGCGCAGGATTTCTCGTCGTATTTACCTTGAGCGCAATGCTCGGATGGGATAAATTATGGGCACTCCCCGCTTCGATCGCTTTGATGAACGGATCAGGACGAAGCGTCGGGTTAGATTACTGGGTCGTTCCATTTCTTCAAAAGACACTCAGCCGCTGGTGGTACGGCAAGGAGCAGGCGATCTATAACGATGCTGAGGAAAACAGCAGTCCTGCGCTGACACGTGCATCGGAAAACAAAAATCTAAATCAATAAATCTTTTTAAAGAGGGGAACTAAGTGATGAGCAGCTACTTTAAAATGATCAAGCGCTGGGATATTATTATTGTGGCATTGCTTATTCTTATCTCTTTTCTTCCCTTTGCGATTTTCAGCGCTGTACAGGCGAAAACCACAACTAGTGATGTAAAAAATCGTGTGGCAACTGTTACCTTGGACAACAAGCAAATTAGAAAAATAAAGCTTACGGGCAACACACGCACCTTCCAATTCACCGTGCACAGCGGTGACGGTGATGAAAATGTGATTGAAGTTCGAAAGAATCAAATTCGAATTAAAAGCGCAAATTGTCCCGATCAAAACTGCGTGCTGGTTGGGTATATCTCCAAGCCCGGAGAAACAATTGTCTGCCTGCCGCACCATTTAGTTATTGAGGTTAAGAGTGATACGGAGGCAACTCAGGATATTATTGTAAGTTCATAAGACGGCAGAAGGATTTGATAGCGAATGACCAAGAATCAGCTGAATGCTTATATCGCGCTGCTTGCCGCTCAAGCGGTGATCATCAGCCTATTTGAAAACGCGATTCCCTTTCCTTTTGCCGTAGCGCCGGGCGCAAAGCTTGGGCTCGCTAATATAATCACGTGCATGGCGCTTTACACACTTTCAACAAAGGATACAGTAAAAGTGGTCACGATCCGTTTAATCCTCGCAACCTTGCTCGGCGGCACAATCTCAACATTTATGTACAGCGCTGCCGGCATTGTCCTGAGCTTTTTAGGAATGTGGCTGGTCAAAAAATTAGGCCCTGAGCGTGTCAGCCTTATTGGCGTGAGCGCGACTGGAGCCATTTTGCATAACGTCGGACAACTTATTGTCGCGAGCTGGGTCGCGCAAACGTGGTCGGTACTTTTGTATCTGCCGGTACTCTCTTTTGCCGGTATTCTGGCTGGAATTGCTATCGGCATCGTGGCTAATTACTTGCTGAATCATGTAGAGAAACTGCAACGTTATCGCTATTTGCGTGAAACAAATGAGTAGGTGCATGGGTGGTGACTATGATGGGTGTACACAGAATGTGGGATGCGTATCCGGGGCTTAAAGAAGAGCTTTCGGATGTTCTCCAATTAATCGACTCCTATATTCGCGTACGGGATGCGGAAATAGAGAACAGAATTAAGGAAATGATTCGATCGGGAGGCAAAATGCTTCGTCCGGCGTATTTACTCTTATGCGCGCATATCGGACCGGATCCGGATCGGGACCGTCCGAAAGCGGTGGCCGCCGCGCTCGAATGCCTGCACATGGCAACGCTCGTCCATGATGACGTCATTGATAAGGCGGACGCGCGCCATGGACAAACGACGTTGCATAAGGATTATGGCAACAGGCTCGCTATTTACACAGGAGACTATCTGCTCACCTTGGCTTTTTCCATTCTCTCCAAGTATGCCGATTCCGCTCCTCGCGTTAATTTTTACGGGTTTGAAGCAGATAAAATTCTGGCCGGCGAACTGGAACAATTGCATGGACAATATCAAGAAAAAGTCTCAGTCAAACGCTACCTCTCGCAAATTTCCGGAAAAACGGCGCAGCTTTTCGCGATCAGCTGCTACTCCGGCGCGCTGGCGAGCAGGGCTGATCAAAAAGTTGCCATGCACGCGTGGCGAATGGGCCATTACACGGGCATGGCGTTCCAAATTGTCGATGATCTATTAGACTATCAAGGCACGCGTAAGACTTTGGGAAAGCCAGTCATGAGCGACATCCGGCAAGGCGTCTACACGCTCCCACTGATTTACGCGATCAAAGCCGACCCTAGTGCGCTCCGTCCACTTTTGAAAAAACGTGGCAATCTAAGCGACGGTGACTTAGCCGCGATCTTTGACTGTATTCAGAAACACGACGGAATCTCTCAATCAGTCAATCTCGCACGCATGTACACACAAAAAGCGCTCAAAGAACTGAGCTTACTACCAGACGGCGTGTACAAAACAACCCTTGAAAGGCTGACAAAGTCGCTGTTAGACCGGAAAATGTAAGGTCAGGATAACCTTCAACGTTGTGATCAATGCTCGTATTCGCGTTATAATAGAGACATTGATCTGGGACGAGGCCACTGATAAAGTCCATTATTTTCATAGGGCAGTTGAATGTTTGATCAATCAAACATTCAACTGCCCTTTTCCTTTATAATGGAACTATCAACGTATGTAGGTGGTAGCTCAATGATCTCTAATCAAGGAACGCTCATTCTCAGTCCCTATGCAGCAATCTATGACCTCGTGGTTCCAAAAGATAATATGCTTCGTCAAATCAATGAACTCGTCGATTTTTCGTTCATCTACGATGAATTAAAAACAAAATATTGCCTTGATAATGGTCGCAAGGCGATTTCTCCGATTCGAATGTTCAAATATTTATTATTAAAAACGATTCATGACTTATCAGATAGCGATTTAGTCGAACGTTCTCGATACGATATGTCGTTTAAATATTTCCTCAATATGGCACCTGAGGAGGAAGTCATTGATCCAAGTTGTTTAACCAAATTTCGAAGACAACGTCTTCAAGATGTTAACTTATTAGACATGCTTATTGGGAAAACTGTTGCGATTGCGCTGGAGAAAGGAATTATTAAAAGTAAAACCTTGATTGTCGACGCCACCCATACAAAAGCGCGTTATAACCAAAAATCACCGATCGAATTTTTACAAGAAAAAGCTAAAAATGTTCGAAAAGCAGTTTATCAAATAAATGGATCAATGAAAGAGAACTTCCCGCAAAAAAATACATCTAACGAAGTAAATGATGAATTAAATTATTGTCATCAACTCATTTCTGTCATTGAACAAGAACCACAAATCACTGCGATTCCTGCTGTTAAAGAAAAGTTAAATGTACTAAAAGAGAGCGTCGATGATTTTAAAGAACATATGAATCATTCGGTTGATCCTGATGCACGGATTGGCCACAAAACAAAAGATTCTTCTTTCTTCGGTTATAAAACACATCTTGCGATGAGTGATGAACGTATTATTACAGCGGCTACGATTACAACGGGAGAAAAGAATGATGGCAAGCAACTCGAAACGTTAATTAACAAGAGTGTTCAAGCAGGAATGGATGTCAAAACAATCATAGGTGATGCCGCCTACTCCGAAAAAAGCAATATTAGCTATACTCAAGAAAACGAGATGGAATTGGTCTCAAAATTGAACCCCATGGTGACCCAAGGAAACCGAAAAAAAGAAGATGAATTTCAATTTAATAAAGATGCCGGTATGTATGTGTGCAAGGCTGGACACATGGCCATTCGGAAAGCGAGACAAGGGAAAAAAGGTGTGGGAAAGAATCAAGTAGACACTTATTATTTTGACATCACTAAATGTCACCATTGTCCTTTTCGAGAGGGGTGCTATAAAGAAGGAGCAAAGAGCAAGACCTATTCGATCAGTATTAAATCCGATGAACATTCGAAACAAATGGAATTTCAGAAAACCGACTACTTTAAAGAAAAAGCAAAAGAACGTTATAAAATAGAAGCTAAAAACAGTGAATTAAAACACAGACACGGGTATGATACAGCATCATCGGCGGGTTTGTTTGGCATGGAAATTCAAGGGGCAACGGCGATATTCGCAGTTAATCTCAAGCGAATTTTGAAGCTCCTAAGCGAAAAAGAATAAAAAAGAACAGGAAAAATGGCCGCTTATCATCAAAAAAACAGATGATAAGCGGCCATTTTTGTCAGCATTAACTACCTACCGTAGAAAAACGTAAGTTTTTCAGTGACCTCATCTGGGACTGGAGGTTTTTTTATGAATAAAATTACGCTCACGCTTGGCGACATTACACAGGTGAACGTCGATGCCATTGTCAACGCGGCAAACACCTCCCTGCTTGGCGGCGGAGGCGTGGATGGTGCGATTCATCGTGCCGCGGGTCCCCAACTTTTGGCTGAGTGTCGAACGCTGAACGGCTGCCGCACCGGCGAAGCAAAGATAACCAAAGGCTACCGTTTACCAGCCAAGTACGTCATCCATACGCCCGGTCCCATTTGGCAAGGCGGCAATCATCACGAGCGGGAATTATTGCGCAACAGTTATATGAACAGTCTTAAGCTTGCGGAGACATATAGATGCCAAATCGTGGCGTTCCCATCGATCAGCACAGGCGTCTACCATTTTCCACTTGACCAAGCAGCGCCACTTGCGATTCGAGTGATTCAGGATTTCTTACGAAGCGCTAAAGTCGTGGAACAGGTTCAAATGGTATGCTTTGACGATGGAACGAAACGCGCTTATGACCACGCATTATCCGAACTGAATGAGTCATGAGCAGATCTAATCCGTGTTCCAGCGAACCCAGTGTGGCTAGCGTTGAATTTTGAAGCACTGCTCGATTAAAGTCCATTTAATATAATTGCACAAAAAAAGGCCAACGCACCAACATCAATCTGAGGACGGCACTGCCGTCCTTTCATATGCCTCATCTGTATCGTTTCAATAAAGTTTTTACTGCGCAGTGAAGACGGACTGCACAGTAAAAATGCATGAGTAAAAGAGACCAATTTTGCATTGTTCAAGCAAAAATATCAGCGCTCAGGCGAAATTATCAGCGTTCAGACAAATAAATCAGTGTTCAGACAAATAAATCAGCGTTCAAGCAAAAGTATCAGCGTTCAGACAAAAGTATCAGCGTTCAGACAAAAGTATCAGCGTTCAGACAAAAGTATCAGCGTTCAGGCAAATGAATCAGCGCTCAAGCAAAAGAATCAGCGTTCAAGCAAAAGAATCAGCGTTCAGGCGAAATTATCAGCGTTCAGACAAAAGAATCAGCGTTCAAGCAAAAGAATCAGCGTTCAGAGAAAAAAATCAGCGTTCAGAGAAAAAAATCACGTTCAGGCAAATTTATCAGCGTTCAGAGAAAAAAATCAGCGTTCAGGAAAATGAATCAGCGTTCAGGAAAATGAATCAGCGTTCAGGCAAAAGAATCAGCGCTCAGGCAAAAGTATCAGCGTTCAGAGAAAAGAATCAGCGTTCAAGCAAAAGTATCAGCGTTCAGAGAAAAGAATCAGCGTTCAAGCAAAAG
>NZ_FOOY01000005.1:120176-217551 GCF_900113325.1 Sporolactobacillus nakayamae
GATGGTTCGGTTCAACTTCGGGTCTTCGGTTCGACTTCTCCTCTCTTGGTTTCAACTTTGGTCGCGTTCGGTTCGACTTTCCACTTATTAGGTTCTCCGCATCTTCCGTCAGGAGAACGTATTTAGTTTTGTGTAAAGAACCATATTTTTCACCATGAATCTTGTAGTCCGTACGTGTTCGCAATAATCTATTCGTACCTTATCATCAAGCCTTTTCCTCTGTTAACACCATTGAATAAAAGGGGTAGACGCCACCATTTGTCTTGACCATCACCGTTTCTTCTATTTCAAATCCCGCACGTTCATAGACTTTCAGTGCCCTTTTGTTAAAGGTCGCAACAGCTAATGAAAAATGCGGTTTTTTAAATTTTTCCTGAGCAAAAGATAAGCCTGCGTTCAAGAACGCTTCACCCGCTCCTTTTCCTGTCAAATCCGGCCGCATCCCTAAACCGATCTCAACTGTCTCGATCTGTTCGTCAAAGCAAAAAAATCCGATCAGCCTATTCTGCTCGTCAAAGACAGAGTAATAGGCATCTTTTCTTGCTTCCGAATCCAATAGTTCTTCCAAATCCTCAGGATCATTTTCCATATTATAAAAATCGTAAGGCGCTTCATACGCCCATTTCGCGATGATGCGCGCATCATGATCGTTCATCAATTTTATTTTATATTGATCCATTATGATTACCTCTTCCTGTTCCACCGATTGTTCCATCGTGATCAATACATGCTGCTTTTATTTTCATAAGCTTTCCCCCAGAAAATATAAAAAATGCCCGAACCATTAAGCTTTTTTTAAGAAAACTCTCTTAAACTAATTCTATTACAACGAAACAGTAAACGGAGGAATTTCTATGGATCGTGTCCTTAAAATTAATTATTGGATCGGCATTGTCGTCGCAATCGCACTGCTGCTGCAATCCGCATATGGCATTTATCATTTTGTTCACACGAAACAGCAGGCACAATCGATTCAAAAAAATTTTTCACAAAGTATGCCGAATTCCAGTAATGGGAATGCTTTTGGAAACGCACCATCTGGAACGAACGGTGAACCTCATTTCGGCAGTGGGGGTTCACGGGGCGGCGCTCGGCCATCAGGTGGAATGAGCGCACAATCCAACCCGCTGAGCCTCGCCGTTCACATACTCACTTTAATTCTATCGGTTTCCGCACTTGTAATGACCGGAATTCTCGGCAGAAACAACGCGAAAAAGAAGAAAGAATTGATCAGCAAAGAAAAATCAACTGAAGAATAATAACCACGAAAGCCCCCTGAAAGCTTTACTTTTCAGGGGGCTTTCATATAAAGATAAAGGGTTAAACGAATGTTCCTCCGTTAACCTTTTACGTTTCATTACTAGAAGAAAGAAGGCTCCGCTCGCTGGGCAACAACAATGATAGCAAGGCGGCCGCCAGCGGCAGCAACGAAAGAAAACCAAAAATGGCAGTGACACCGTAGAGATCAGACAACCAGCCGATCATCGTCGCACCGATTCCGCCGGCACCAATTCCAAAACCAACCATCAGCCCCGAAACCAGTCCGATATTTTTCGGAAACATCATTTGACCATATACAACCGTAACGGCAAACGATGAGAGGACGAAGAAACCGAAAAGAAATAGAACAATGACCGATAATACGCCGTGAACATGTGGCAGCAGCCATGCAAAGGGAACCGTTACGGCCATGGAACTAAACAGCAGCCATTTACGGCTGATCCGGTCGGAAACACGGCCACCGATGAAAGTTCCGAGTGCACCGGCGCCAAGAAACAGGAAGGTTAACAGATCACCATATTTGAGCGCAATTCCCTGGTGAAGATAAAGAAAGGGTAAAAATCCGGCAACGCCGATCTGTGTCCAAGAACGCAGGATCACAACAGCTGTCAGCAAACACAGTCCGGCAACATGATTACGGCCTATAATTTTTTTCTGTCGCGCTTTATTTTCTGCAAGACTGCGCCGGTACCACGGCATGACGGAGAGCACAAGTGTTAAGCCGGCAATTGCAGCCAATGCAAACCAGCCAAGTCCGTGCAGTCCAGTGGCAATCAGGAATACCGGAAGAAGGAGCGGTCCCACTGCCTGGCCGAAATTGCCGCCGACCTGAATGATTGCCTGTGCGGTTCCTCTCGCGGTACCTGCCGCCATGTAAGCACCACGCATTGCTTCCGGATGAAAAATTCCCGAACCGATTCCCGATAATCCGACTAAAAGAAGGAGTACCCAATAGGCAGGGGCATAGCCTGAAGCCGTGAGACCAAATCCCGTCAGACAGATACCCACCGGCATAAACCACGTTTTCGGATTTCTATCGGTGATAATGCCGAATATAGGCTGCGCCACCGATGATGTCAGCATCGATACGAACAAAATAATACCGGCCTGAAAGTAGTTCAGATTAAAAGCTTCTTTGTATAAAGGCAAAAGTGCAGGTACAAGTCCGGTTGTCATTAAATCATTGATAAAATGGACGCCACTGAGACTGAACAGTTCCCGCCTCGCTGCAAGCTTTGGTTTGACAGCCTGTTTCTCATTTTTTAATGCAAGATTCATTGCGTTAATCCTCCTTGCTGCAAAATCATTTACATTTTTTTCGAACACTCTTAGACTAACAAGTAACCGGCAATAAAGCATGCAATATCTTGCTCACCTTTAGCACGATTTTGACTGAAAGGGATTTCTCTATGAAAAATGAAACGAACTATTCACCGAAGCGAAATTCTGACCGGCATGCCTACTTAGATATAATTTTAAGAAAAGGAATGGGGTATGGTTGGAGATATCAAGAAAATTGGCATGAGGAAATGCAGTTTTACTATGTGGTAAGCGGCCAAGGACGGATCCGCTGTGAATCGGACGTATTTGATTTACATACAGGTGAAACGCTTCTCATCAACTGTAATGAACTGCACGTGATCGAGAGCCTGTGCGAGCAATTAACCTTCTATTCCATTCGCATTGATCTGGCAGCCATGTTTCAAGATATGCCCGATTTGCGCCAGGCAGCCTACGTTGAACCGCTTATGCAACAGCGTATCGTATTCAATCGTTGTATTAATGAAAACGAACCGATTACACCATTATTGCGCCGGTTAATCCACGAGCATAGGGCTCGTCTTTCGGGATTCGAATTATCCATGAAGTCGGATATGCTTCAAATTTTGCTCATTTTAATCCGCAGTCACATTCAACAAGTGTACACGAAGAAACGTCTTGGCTTGAAGCTGAACAATCTGAACCAATTAAAATCAGCCTTCTCCTATTTGAATGACCATTATGAAGAAGCCATTACCGTTCATCATCTGGCAGCACGCGCGCACATGAGCGAAGCCCATTTTTGCCGCACTTTTAAAAGATTATATGGACGATCCGCAATCGCCCATATGAATGAACTGCGTGTCAACAAAGCAGAAGAATTACTGCGAACTACACCGTTAACCATCACGGAAATCGCATTCTCGGTTGGCTTCAATGACGCGAACTATTTTAGTCGTGTATTCAAGAAGCTTCGTGGTCGATCACCACAGCAGACGCGTAGTTTAAAAGAAAGTAATGTTAAACGATAATGTTTGTTTATTGGTCATTCGGCACCGGACTTTTCACGAATGAATCATAAGGCAGATGAAGTTGCGACAAAATTGCTTATTCCTTGAGCTGATTCCCATGAAACACCTTCAAAATAAACTGCCGATCCGGCACGTTCAGCTTTTCATAAGCGGCTAAGAATGCGGTGTTGTCATACGCAACTTTTCTCAGTTCAATTTCTATTTTTTCTTGAGTCACTGTTACGCTTGCATACCTTGCATATGGCCCGGGTGTGCATCCGAGTGAACCGGGATTGAGATATGTGGAATGTTTTCCGGTAAAAAAGTGTGTCGGATGGTGATGACCGAAGCAGATTAATTCCTGATGGCAGTCCCCATAGAGACGTTCCATATTCTCGAGTGTGGGCTGAACAATCGGGCTGAATGGATCTTCATAAAAGGTTGCCGACAGCTTTTCTTGCTCGATATGATAGTGCGTAAAAAGAATAGAATGCCCCATGAGCATCGTATCGATGACCCGTGGCAGTGAATCAAGCCGTGCAACAAAGGTTGGATCCAGCCGATCCGCTATCCATTGATGATGGTTGCGTGTATCTTCATGACTTTTCGGATAAGGCTGTCCATGAATGAGCGCAAGTACCCCCTCGTCATGATTGCCGGTTATCAGTGAGACATCTTTTCGATTAAAAAGGATGCCAAGCACTTCATTAGAATCCGGTCCGATCCCGATCATGTCGCCAAGGCAATAAATACGCGAGACATGCGCTTGATCAATTTCAGCAAGCGCAGCGAGTAAAGCCGGAGCGTTCCCGTGAATATCCGTGATGACCGCTATTTTCATCGATTTTATCCCCCAAAGAAAAAATGCTGATCCTAATGGCTGTTAAAGTACATGGGCTTCAAGCCATCGTGCAACTCCGTCATGTTCATTTTTCTCACAGACAAAGTCAGCCGCCTTCTTAACCTTCTCAATCCCATTGGATACGGCCACCCCTACCCCGCATTTCCCTAGCATTTCAAGATCGTTATGATCATCACCAAATGCAGCGATATTCGCAGCATTTACGTTTAACCGCTCGGCAACGAACGAAATACCGTTCATTTTCGTTACATCCCTGCGCATGATCTGATACCATTTTTCTCCACTGTTCGCATAAAAATTGAGATTGGGGTACTTTTTCATCAGTGGTTTCATTGCCGCAGTGTCTGTACATTCTACGGAAAGCTTAGGCGTATCGACGGTCAATTTTTTCTTAAAGTCTGTGTACACCGCGTTCCACTCAATATCCCAAGGCTCTCCTCTGTAATTTGTGTACAGACAGTCACCCGCTTCAATGCTGATACAAGTAACCGTTTCTAAAGAAATCAACTCTGATATCAATTTGTTTTTTAGTTCATTGGGAATGAGGCAATTGTAAATGCTCTGACGGTTGTTCACAATCGTCGCTCCGTTATTTGCAATAATATAATCGGGTTGTATTTTTTTCTGAAATAATCGAGTTGCCCGCTCAGGACGAGCCGTGGCAAAAGCAACCCTAATTCCTTTTTGCTGGCATTGATTCAAAACATGTGCCATATGATCAGAAATCATTTCTTGATTGTTTAATAAGGTATGATCAAGATCGCTGACAATCATTTTAATCGGTTCCATCCTCCACGATCCTCCTCTTCGCCGGAATTACCTTTTTTCCATGCGGACATGCGGAATGCCGTCAAGCATGAAAATTTCGGATGCCGGTTCAAAGCCGAAAGGAATATACAACGACTGAACATATTCTTGTGCCTCAATCGCAACCGGCATACCCGCAAAACGTTTCTTAATCACACGCAGTACTTTGGCAACGAGCAATTGGGCAAGGCCCTTACCGCGGCAGTCTTCGCGGACAAGCACCCGACCAAACGATATTCCGTCATCCATCTCAAAAATACGGGCATAGGCGATGATTGATCCGTCCACGTCCGTCGTATAGACATGCAGACTGAATAAGTCATAAGGATCGACTTCATGGTAAGGGCATTCCTGCTCAACCACAAAGACATCGACGCGCGCCCTCATAATCTCATAAACTTCTTTTCCACTAAGCTGATCGAATCTTTTTACTTTCCATAATTCGCTCATGATTGTTCACTCCAAAGCTTAAATCTTATGTACCTTTTTTCAATAGTGTAGCATACGAGCAGCTCCATAGTGCAGTTTTACTCATTCATTTGTTCATCTCGTCTTTTTTAAAATGAAGAAATACCGCACCAACTACGGCTAATGCTATGGGATACACGATTGCCCCTCCACTGAACAAGAGGATGATAACCGTGATCACTAGTGAGATAAGCGCCATGAACCAGCCAATGGTCAGCGGTTTTAGTATTTTTAGAGCCGCTAGCATTGTGAAAATGTAGGACGTGATAAAAACGACGCTTGGGCCTTTCAAAAGAGTTCCCAAATCCGGAGCAATCGTTCCATAGAGAACTAAAACAAGAGTGAAAGCCCCTCCAAGTGCAGCCAACACGCGTGCCGGCGTTTGATATTTAGGATGCAGATGCGCTAATTGAGCTGGAAAACAGCCTGCTCTTGCCTGTGCATACACCATTCGTGAAAAACCTGCGATGTTCGCATGAACCGTACTAAACGTAATGAACAGAGCTAATACCGTTGTGACAATGATTCCCGAATGGCCCCATCCTTTTGAAATAAGAAGACTAAGTGAGCTAATGCCTTTATTCGCGCCATAAGCCTGAGTACCGACAGTCACAAAGGAAATGGACAGGTATATAATGGAAACGACGATTGCGCCGATTACTAAACTGATCGTTATATCCCGCTCAGGTCTTTTAAATTCTTCTGCCAGCGGGGTAATCATTTCCCATCCAACAAACGAAAAAAAGATCACCACGGAAGCTGAGCCTACCGAAAACCAACCGTGCGGAACAAACGGTATAAATGAAGATGATTGGACATGGGGAAAAGCGACAATAACAGCAGTTACTAGCAAAGTGAAGATGACACAGATAACCGCTACGCTTACCTTTGCTGATAGATCAATTCCCCTTACATGCA
The DNA here is from genome assembly GCF_900113325.1 of Sporolactobacillus nakayamae. Classification (GTDB taxonomy): domain Bacteria; phylum Bacillota; class Bacilli; order Bacillales; family Sporolactobacillaceae; genus Sporolactobacillus; species Sporolactobacillus nakayamae. The sequence goes on from NZ_FOOY01000005.1 coordinate 126,783, forward strand.
AAAGCAAAGACGTGACCAAGATGAGCGCGGCGATACTCACGGTCCCCCATCGATTTGTCGGTACAAGATTGTTGAGATAATAGGCACCTGTCAATGCTATCGTCGGCACGCCAACCGGTATAGATCCCAGCATAATCCAACTTAACATTGTGCTCGTCCTCGTTCCAAAGGCATGAGCGACATACGCCATGACGCCCCCGGCACTCGGAATTATTTTCGCAAGATCGGCGATGGTTAAAACGATCGGAAAAGCGAGTAAAGACATAATCGCCCAGGATAATAGCGAAGCAGGTCCGGCATTATTCGCTGTGATTGATGGCAGGACAAGTATCCCGCAGCCCAATACTGCACCGATGGTAAGCGCGGTTCCCTGTACCCAAGTGATTGATCGTTTTAATGATTGTTTACTCAAAATGCTCTGCCCCCATGTTCTTTTTCACAATTATATATAGTGATACAAAAGAAACACATGGTATACTTTATTTAAAAATGACCTTTGTCAACAAAAATAAAGGAATTAATCTGTATCTATTTTAATAATTAAGGAGGAGATATTATGGATGAAATCGACTGGAGTATTCTTACACAATTACAGGAGAATTCGCGTCAAACAATGATCGAACTTGGCAAAAAAGTGGGGTTGACCTCTCCTTCCGTGACGGAACGCGTCAGGAGATTGGAGGACCAAGGTGTTATAAAAAAATACGGCGCTCTCGTTGCACCGGAAAAACTAAATAAACGGGTTACCGCATTTATTTTAATGGAACCGAAAGATTGTATGAAATACGTTCAGTTTACGAAAGAACAGCCTGACATTGTGGAATGCCATCGAATTGCGGGTATGTACAGCTACTTAACAAAAGTTGTTACCGAATCTGTTCATACCTTAGAGGATCATATTAACGCCTGTCTCGAGTACGGTAAGCCAACAACGCTAATTGTTCTGTCTTCACCTGTAGAGCAGAAAGCGATTACGCCATCAGTGAATGAATGATCTGTACTTCTTTACAATTGATACCAGTTCGGAACGACTGTCTGAAAGTTGTCATACGAAACCATTGTTCGATTGATTTCCCGCTTCATGACGTTGATTTGCTGCTCCCCATAGTCCACTGCCCATGGAATAGAACTGATCATATTGACAGCAATATACAGTGCCATTAATGGAAAAAATGTGTTGGGGATCTCGTTTTCAAAATATCCGTTAATTCGTCCGGCTGCAAAAGCCGGGCTGACACCGGCACACCAGGTAATCCGGTTGAATTCTTCCCAGGGATCGCCGTAGTCCATGCGGTCAAAATCGATGACTCCGATCTCTTTTTTATGTGTGATCACCATATTGCCGCAATGGTAGTCGCCATGCTGAAGTGATTGCGGACGATCATCGAGAAGCTTGCGATGCTCTTGAATAAACGCAAGAATCTGATCTGCTCCATCGACATCAATTCCGCATTTCTTATAGGCATCAAGCTTCCGATCAATTTTACGATTGAAAAATACGGACCATGAAGGTCGTCCCTCTAGCGCGGGGACAGCATGAATCTTCTTTAAGATCCGTCCCGCCTCACACCCAAGTCGATACCGCTCGTCACTCGTGAGTGTCGGCAGGATTTTTGCTGCATCCCTCCCGTCCACCCAGGTCATGATCGTATAACAACTCTGCCCATCCTCACATAAGCCAAAAGAGACCGGTTTGGTAATCGTAACCTCTAAATCACGAAACGCGTTCAGAATCTCGAACTCTTTTTTTCTGCGTTCATAGATTGATACATCCGAGAGACGCAGCAGGTACTTCCGGTTTTTTGACCGAAACGTGTACTTTTGATCATGCGACCAGCCTCCATTGAGCAGATGCAGCTGTTCCCAGTTCGATGATCCCGGTATACCAAGAAAAGCAGCCATGTGTGTTCACTCCTTTATTTCTGTCCATCAATGAATCGGCCCATGTGCACGGAATCATAGAACTCATCATTTATGAAAAAATCGCGTCTTATTACGCCCTCTTCTTCAAATCCAAATGACTTATACAGGTGCATCGCCCGTTGGTTATCCGAACGCACGCGCAGATTAATCTTGCGGATGATCCCGGTTGCTTTGCTCCATTCGATCATCCGAGCAATAAGTGCCCTGCCAATTCCCTTGTTCCAGTAATCCCGACGGACACTGATGCCGAATTCGCCGGTGTGTGCCGTCCTCTTTTTCGTTCCGCCGAAAAAATCGAGGGTTCCGGCGATTTGTCCGTTGTATACGGCGACTAGATACAGTGCGTTTTCTCGTTTTGCATAATCTTTGAGTGTCACTTCTTCTTTTTCTACAGTCAGATGCAGTTCTTCAGCAGAGCCAAAGGTTAGAAAATCGGATTCGCCTGCAATTTGGTTGAGGTAATCAATCACCGCCTCCGCATCCGAGTTTTTCGCTTCTCGAATAACTAGTTTATGGTCGCCCATTTCAGCATCTCCCCTCTTCCTGTCTCACTAATATTACATCAAATGTACAGTAAAAGGAGTGGACAGAAAAATAGTGACGCGGAACTGTGTGAACTGGCTGCTGCGCACCTTTCTTCAATTGTTCAGGAAGGGAATAAAGATGACTTCCTCATCACAGCTTTTATATTAAAGAGCCGGAGATCATTCCCCGGCTCTACAAAATGCTCATCTTCTATCTAGTTACTTTTTCTTTTAAGCTCGCAATAAACGCATCAACGGCTTCTTCTTTGGTTGACCATGAAGTCACAAGGCGTGCAGCTGAATGATTTTCGTCAACTTTTTCCCAGTCAAAGAAATTAAACTGTTGGTGAAGTTCTTCAAGCAAATCGTTCGGCAGGATCGGAAAAATCTGATTAGAAACTGGCGGCGTTAAGAACGTGTAGCCGGCGGCTTGTATAGCACCGCTGATTTTCATCGCCATCGTATTAGCGTGTGCCGCGAGATCAAAGAACAGGTTGTCCCGGAATAATTCAAGAAACTGAATACCGGTCAGCCGACCCTTAGCAAGCATCGCACCTTTTTGCTTCATCAGATAGCGGAAATCGTCTTTCAAGGCATTATTGCAGATCACGAGCGCTTCGCCGAGCAGCGCGCCGTTTTTCGTGCCTCCGACATAGAACGCATCAACAAGCTTCGGCAGATCGCTTAGTTCCAGATCGTTCGCCTTCGAGGTGAGCGCTGATCCCAGTCGCGCGCCGTCTAAATAGAGATAGAGATTTTTCCTCTTACAAAAAGCACTAATTGCCTTCAATTCACTTTTCGTATAAACCGCGCCGTTCTCGGTCGTGTCGGATATGTACACCAGCTTCGGCTTCACCATATGTTCATCCGGATGAGCATCCAGCATCGATTGAATACCCGCCGGCGTCAACTTACCGTCTTTGCCTGAAGGCACCGCCAGCACCTTGTGACCAGTCGCTTCGATCGCCCCGGTTTCGTGAACATTGATATGTCCGGTTGCCGCAGCGACGGCCGCCTCATGAGGACGCAGAAATGCGGCGATGGCCGTCATATTTGTTTGCGTACCTCCAGTCAAAAAATGAATAGCGGCATTGTGGTCATTCATCTTTTTCTTAATCAACTCGGCCGCCTGCAGCGAATACTGATCTTCGCCATAGCCTTCTTCCTGAACGAGATTGGTCTCCACCAACGCGTTTAGAATTTGCGGATGCGCGCCTTCACTATAATCATTCTTAAAGCTGTACATTGCGACTTCTCACCTCAGCTGTCTGATTTTTCAAATCTATGTGCATCTAATTGGACTATAGCACAGTCCGAAAGTAAGCGGAACCCATTTCCATTAACCGCCATAATAGAAACCGGTTTCTTTCATGGTCAACGGATCGCCAGTTTTATGCACGCCCGCATTGATCACTTCACCGACATAAATAAAGTGATCACCAATTTCAAGCCGGTCAACAACGCTGCATTCAAAGAAGCTAAGCGCATCCTTAAAAATCGGGCAGCCGGTTTCCTCTGCGTAAAATTCATAACCCGCGAGTTTATTTTCTTCAACTTCAAGCGGTCGGAAAAATGCCGTTACCATATCCTTTTGTCCGCTTTCCAATACATTTACACTGAACACACTGCTTGACGCGATTTGCTGCTGCGAACGCGTACCCGCTTTAACGGCAAGCGTGACAAGCGGCGGTTCAAAAGAGGTCTGCGTTAAAAAGTTGCCTGCAAACGCATTCACACCGCTTTCATCCTTAGTGCCTACCAGATACAATCCGTACGTAATGCCGCGTAGTGCTGCTTTTCTAGCTTTTTGGTCCATTCGATAGACTTCCCTTCCCAGTTTGTGTTCACATATTTGCCACACTCTATTATAATATATCATCATTGTTAATCACCTAATAAGAATAGGTTGTAAGTAAAGAATCTCCACTGTTCGATCCTTTCTCGCGCACCTAAATTGCCTTGTGTTTATATTCGGTCATCTTGACTGCACTTCTATAATCCACGGGTACTACTCTCTGATCAAACGATCGGTTTCCAATTGATTAATTTTTTTATTAAACGAATGACCATCCGAGCAAACACAACGCAAATGGGCAGCAGAATTAATCCACATAACACATTAGTCCAGTTTCTTTCGTCTGTAACGCCTGCAAGAAATAAATTGTTCACTACACCAACAAATTCAATGAGCGTTAAAAAGATCCATAGGTTTTTAATTCGCTTATTATGCTGAATTCTCGAATCGATGTCTGAAAACAAGTTGAACGGTCCTTCTTCAGCGGCTTTTCTCAAATAGACCCAACTCGCAAAGCTAGATACGCATGTAATGCCTGTCTCCTCAAGAAACTGGAGATAATCCTTCGTCTCCTCATGTTTGGGTCCGTGCTTTAAGAATTCCATACGGTAACGATACTGACCCTTATCACATGATTCAAATGTGTAAAAACCAGGGACATATTTTGTGAATGCCCAGCCTTCCTTCTCCATTTGACTTAACCACTGCTCTTCTTTCTCAAAATCATAAAACAGCTTAAACACTTTTTTCTGCATGCGTCTCCCCACCTACAATTTTTTTACTATTCTCCAGCAGTTCGGTTAATCGCTTCATTTCTCGATCGACCGTTCCCTTGCCTAAATCGGTGATGACGTACTCCTTTTTTCTCGACGATTTATTTGTTTCCCACGGCATGATCCATCTCTTTTTTAAAAGTGTGTTAATTGCGCCATAAAGCGTACCTGCGCCCAGTTCGACACGTCCTCCGCTTAACACACTGACATTTTGCATGATCCCATATCCATGCATTGGCGATTAAAGAGAAAGTAAAATATAGAACACGGCCACAGTTAATGCGCCTCGCTCGCTGCTTTCCGGCAATGTTAACAGCTCCTTATACCGTTATGTGTTATATCGTTTACCGATACAGCGCTTGTATCGGCAAACGATATAGCTGTCAATTATTTTATGAATGAAAGGGCGCATACAATTGTGTTTTTTTCTTCATTCATGCTGTTCACTCACTCGTCACAGATCAAATTGAACGGATTCATGCTATCCGTTCGCGGCGACTTAGTGAACCGTGCTGTTATGATTGGTTTTGTAGTTAACTAAAAAATGATCCTAAACTAATAGATTTTCCTATATCATCTCGAAGCGAGTAGCAAATGGTAAAACGATAATGCTTTATTCTGTTTGAACATTTAGTTTAATACTGTGATAAAATTCTATTAATTAAAAATATATTTGATCTGAGGTGAGTCATCTGTATTTAATAGTATTTGAGGGTGTCGTATTCCTTTGTGTACTTACGTCGGCATTAACATTCTTTTTTCTCGCTCTTCTCCCATTTATGGAAAAAGAAGTGGACATGCTGGAATTGGAGAATACGCAGATTCACCTTTTAAATCGACTGAACGAGAGTGAGCGACTGCAGTTAAGCAGACAAATACAACCTCACTTTATGTTTAATACATTTAACGTATTCTTATCACTTGCACGATTAAACAGACAAAAAGAACTGATCAAAGGACTTGAAAACTTTTCATCCTATCTGCGTTACAAATACACGGATAAAAAAGCATTGATCCCTCTGTCTATCGAACTTGAGCAAACAGAGAAGTACATTGGTATTCAGAAAATTCGATTTGGAAAACGTCTATTTGTTCAATTCAATGTGGACCACTCAATTCTAGGTGCGGCAATTCCTCCATATACAGTGCAAATACTTGTAGAAAATGCATTTAAACATGCACTTGATGAAAAAAAAGGTGAGAAAAAATTGTCTATCAACATCTCACGAACTGGCAACTGGATCGAATTAATCGTTAAAGATAATGGGCAAAAACCACTTGCAAAGTCAATTTCTTCAGGTATTGGACTGCAAAATATCAGAAAAAGACTTAGTCTTCTGTTTGATCTTTACACTGATGCAACCGTTCGCAGAACAGCTCAAAATGAGACCGAAGCTGTCATCATATGGCCATATACAATTTTTGCAGAATAAAATCTGATTTATGTTAAGGAGGAGCGATCCTGATGCAAATCTTAATCGTTGACGATGAATATCTGGAAATTGATCAACTGTGCCATCTTATAAATAAACGCTATTCAGCGTGGACAGTGTTTCGTTCGGAAGATATTGCAAACTCAATACAGATTGCATCATCGCACACACTTGATCTCGCTATACTGGACATTGCGCTTTCAGGAGAATCCGGACTTGATCTGGCCGATGAATTGCTTAATATACATCCAAGCATGTCTATTTTGATTGTCAGTGCTTATCAGAACTTCAAATTTGCCAAACGCGCACTTCAAATGCGTGCCATTGATTATATAGTTAAGCCCGTTATTGAAAGTGAATTTTATGCATCTATAGACAAAATTGCTAATAAAAATCAATCCCACCCGTCATATCTTTCATCAATCCTTAAAGAAGCTATTCATTACATAGACCTTAATTTTCGAGAAAACATTCATTTAAATGATGTAGCAGAGTATGTACATGTCACACCCAATTATTTAAGTAAGAAGTTTCAGAATGAATTGCATGTGTCATATAAAGAGTACCTAATAAAAGCACGCATTAACGCCGCAAAAAAACTTTTACTCGAATGTCCTGACTATTCAATTCAGATGATCGCAAATCAAGTAGGATTTTATAGTCAGAATCATTTTACAAATTCATTTAAAAAATATGAGGCACAAACGCCAACGCAATTTAAAAATGAGGAGAGAGGCTATCATGCTTAATCCTAATCCGATTATTATCTGCTATCTCATCCTGCTTTTTTTATGTCTTCCCTATCTTAACGAGGGATTGACTTATCGAACGTTTATCCAGCCCAGGAAAAGGCTCGGCATGAGTAGCGGTACAATTCTAGTCTGTGCCCAGTTCATGATAGGTACATTACTCTTTCCGCTCATCAATCTATTTGCCCGTATTTCTTTCGTTTCAATTGTTTGTTTTTGCATCACGATGTTTGGAATGATTCTGTTGTTTCAGTTTTTCAGTGAAAAAAAGATCGTTAAATATACAAATAAAGCGCGTTACACTGGAATTGATTTTATAAAAGACACGACAAACAAATCTACCTTTTTTCCAGTGCTCGGCTATATGGCAGCTTTTGCATTAGCTGCTTTTGTTACAGAAATACAATGGATGAGCGAGTGGTTGGTATCGCTTTATGGATTTCCTTTTATGATCGTATTCATTGCGTTAAGTTTCCTTTCATTTTGCTACAGTGTTCTCGGTAGTTTAAAGGGGATTGAGACAACAAGTCGCTTTTTACTGATGACCACCTCTTTTATTATGATCTGCCTGTTGCTATATATATATATGACTCAAGGAATTTTTAACCTTTATAATCACCTGATCACTCGTGACTACCAACAGCCAAATCAGATAACATTCACGATTATATTTGTCTTATTAGCCTATTGGGGCTATCTTTTATCAAATTTATCACTTTGGAATATACAATTTTTATTACAGCAAAAGCGAAGAAAATTGATCATTCGTATTGCCGCCTTCTGTACATCATCACAGATTTTTGCGATCGCTTTAATTATCTTTGCGATATCCACTCTGTATACAAATGGAATGAATCTATCAATTCTTATCAGAACATCTTCTATTCTTTCCTTTCTCATTTCGACTTCATTGCTAGCCATAGGTTGGATTTCTTCATTAGTCAGCCTAAAATCTCTGCATGACGCGATCTATCTCTTCGTTGGGCAGAAAAATATGGATCAAAAGATAACATTGAAACAATACACATATATAATGGCACTTTTTGGCGTTATCATTTTACTATTCTTACTTGCTGCCTCAATACGTGAACGGATGCTTTTCATTTTTATTTGTTTGAGCCTCGCATCAATTCCTACTTTTTCGCGTTTAGCTTTCTCATCTCGTCGTATTCAATGGGCAGATTTATTACCCATTCCAGTCGGCCTTTCAACAGCCGCACTCTGTGCCGCTTTTTTTTCAGATACTGTCATCATGTTTACCGGAACGATATCTGCAACGCTCCTCACATATTTTATAATCCAACTTGGTAGCATCATTAATAAAAAGCTACTCTAATGAAAAAGTTATATTTTTGCAAATATAAGATAATTTTATGCAAATAATCATTTTTCTAATGATTTATACTATTTCTAACAAGTTAACAAAAGTATGGGCCCACTGGCGTTGACTATGGATACATCATAGGAGGGACATCATTTGGAACAATCAATTGAGCAAACAACAAACTACGGTTACAAACAAGAATTAAAACGTGCACTGAGCTTAGGCGATTTATTTATCTACGGATTAATCTTTATGGTTCCTGTTGCTCCATTCGGTCTCTATGGCTCAATCGTCACAACCGCTCATGGCATGATTTCCTTAGCTTATGTCGTGGGCATGTTTGGAATGGTGTTCACTGCTTATAGCTATTCGCAAATGTCGAGCGCGATTCCCATTGCAGGATCAGTTTACTCTTATGCGCAGCATGGTATTAATGACTATGTGGGTTTCATTGCAGGTTGGCTCATTCTGCTCGACTATATTCTCGTTCCTGCATTTTTGTATATTGGCAGTGCAGTAGCCATGCAAGCTATCCTGCCATCGGTCCCTATCTTTGTATGGCTTGTTTTGTTTATTGCAATCAATACATTTATCAATGTCCGTGGAATTGAAATGACAGCGAAGACAAATAAAATCATTCTTATATTTCAAATTGCTGTTCTTGCAATCTTCACCGTTGTTGGCCTTATTGCTATTGTCCAACATGTAAATGGTGCACAGTTTACCATTCAGCCATTCTATGATCCAGATCATTTTTCAATCCATACTGTTATGGGTTCTGTTTCAATAGCCGTTCTGAGTTTCCTTGGATTTGATGCAATATCAACGCTTTCTGAGGAGTCACAAGGCGGAAAAAAAGCAGTCGGCAAGGCAACAATCGGTTCACTGCTCGTTGTTGGTATATTGTTTGTCATACAGACTTGGGTCGCTGCCCTAATCTTTCCTGATTTCACTGCAATCAAGAACCCAGACACCATTTTTTATGAAATTGCCTCAATGATTGGCGGTACGTGGTTAAAGGTACTCACGATCATGACAACAGTCATTTCTTGGGGAATCGCAGCCGCTCTGGTCTCTCAGGCTGCCATATCGCGTATTCTCTATAGCATGGCTCGTGACAAGAAATTACCACACTTCTTAGTGAAAATACACCCGAAGTACAAAACACCTTATGTCAGTACATTTCTTGTGGCTCTCATTTCGCTTATTGTCACAACAATTTTCTCTGAGCAGCTAGGCAAACTCGCTTCAGTTGTTAATTTTGGTGCATTATCTTCATTCATTATCATTCATTTGGCAGTCATCAATTACTTTTTATTTAAGAAAAAAAGCAAACAGTATTTTCAACATTTAGTGATGCCTTTAATTGGGATGCTAGTCATTGGTTTTGTTTGGTGGGAGCTCGATCCATTAGCTAAAGAAATGGGATTTATTTGGATTGCGATTGGCATCATTTATCTGATTTTCCTAAAGGTTTTCCGCAAGGACACTACAATTTCTCGTGAACTGTAATAGAAATGATTGGAGAAGGGATGGATTTATTCATGAATGAAGGCTCACACATTTTAACAATAAATGGCGGTTACCATGTATGGACGCGGAAGGTGGGTGACAGCCCGATTAAATTATTGCTTGTCCATGGCGGACCTGGAATGACACATGAATATCTGGAATGCTTTGAAGAACAGCTGCCGCCAAAAGGTATTGAGATTTATTTTTACGATCAGCTCGGCTCTTATTTTTCCGATCAACCGGATGATCCCAGCCTATGGCATATTGATCGTTTCGTCGATGAACTAGAAGAGGTTCGGACAAAACTCGGATTAGACAATTTCTATCTTCTTGGCCAATCTTGGGGCGGCCTTCTTGCGATTGAATATGCTCTGAAATATGGCAAAGCGCTTAAAGGTCTCATTGTCTCAAACATGATCGCTGATGTTCAGTCCTATGTTGATCATGTTAATGAGCTTCGTGAACAGCTTCCTAAGGAAATCGTGGAAAAAATGAAGGCTTATGAAGCGAATGAAGATTTTGGGGCTTCTGAATATCAAGAATACTGCATGCAGCTCTATCAGAAATGTATGTGTCGGCTTGATCCATGGCCGGATGCTGTCAATCGTACCTTCCAGCATCTGAACGAGCAGGTTTATCTGACTATTCAAGGGCCAAATGAGTTTATTATTAGTGGCAATTTTAAAGATTGGGATCGGCGTGACGACCTTAAAAAAATTTCAAATCCGACCCTTTTATTGACAGCGACTCATGACAGTATGCCACCGAAAGTGATTGAAAAAATGGGTAAAGAGATTCCTAATGCTGCCGTAGGTATTTGCGAAAATGGCAGTCACTTTTCCATGTGGGACGATCCTGAACCTTATTTTAAATTTATCACGAATTTTATCAGCCAAGTGGAAGCCAATACTTTCAATAAATAATGACATGACGTTAAATGATTTTAAAAATCCACTCTTACTATGAACCGGAAAACAATTTAATTGCTCCAATTATAACAAAACAAACCGCAAGCACTCGCCTGCGGTTTGTTTGCTTTAGTATTATACACGTGGAATAATCGTCTGAATCCGTTTGAGACGCGGTGCGAGTAGGACAACCACAAATGGTGTCAGCGCGATCGGCACAACGTCCGCAATACCAATCCAAATTACGCAGTACCAGTAGCCAAGGCCAGTGAAGTATGAAAGCGAAAGGCTGGTCGCAAGGATCATTAAGCAGCCGAACAGAATCGACCAAAACAATGATTTCCAAATAAACGAAGTTTTGTTTACAAGCAATTCGTCAAGCGACTTTCTCCGTGTCATAACATATGCCGGAAGCGCGGCGCTGAGCGCTACGGTGATTCCATCGGCGATCAATGTATGTGGCGCGATGAAATAGCCGCCGAGCAGTGACCAAACCAATGTGCCGATGTAGCCGGCGAAAAATCCGGATACCGGGCCAAAAAGAAATCCAATAGCAGGAATAATAAACGCAAAAGTTCTGAAATGAACAGCACCCGGGATAAGCGGAATCGGACTGCCGTAAGCCCAAAGTACGCCGGTAAACACACCGAAGATGACAAAGAAAATAATGTTGACAAAGGTAAACTTGACGGTGAAGTTTTTCACTACGTAACGCCTCCTCAATAATTTGTTTTTGCAAAAGTAGATATGATATCATTAAGCTCTTTGACCGCGTAGTCAAACAGCCTTTTGCCTTTTTCAGCAGTAGCATAGGTCGGCGCGCCAATCACGCCGCTTTTGCTGACATCTGCAGTTTTCCAGCCCGCATTGTACGGACCGAACAGCGTTACAAAGTCATTATCGCGTAACGCCTCAACCGGATCTTCGTCGACCGCGAGTTCCATGTGCACCGTCTCCGGCGCCGCGTGCAGCATCAGTGAAGTTTCCAACTCGCACGCATGGAAAACGCCGTATTTTCCTGACTGCTTCAAGCCTTTTAGTCCCTTGTCCCAGAATGAGGTGAACCACCAATCGAAGACAAAGACATCCATGCCGAAATCAATTCTCAGGTCTCGGCTGATCATGTTGAGCATGTCTGTATTGCCGCCATGACTGTTAAAAAGCACAAGCTTCTTAAATCCACTCTTGGCGATAGCACCGGCGATATCGTGCAGCACGGAATAATAAGTCTGCGTGCCATAAGTGATCGTTCCGGCGAAACCCATGTGCTCATTGCTCTTGCCAACATTCAGCAGCGGAGCAAAGATCAGTGATCCTTCATCGAATTGTTGTGTCGCGATAAAATGGTCGATCAGCGAAGATAAGATTATAGCGTCGGTACCGACCGGCAGATGCGGGCCATGCTGTTCAGTTGCCGCCGTTGGCAGGAATACAATTGCCGAATCCTTATCAATGGCCGCTAATTCGTCGCGGGTCAAGTTCTCCCATTTTGAAATCATTTCATAAACCCCAACTTTCTTCAAAATTTTCAAACATTAACACGATCAGTGGGGATACATTCAGAATCCCCAACTAAATCTGGATGTAATAGTTGATCTGCAAGAAAATGGTCACCACTGTTGCAATGATGGTTACTGACGCAAAGAGTGCATCGGAATACGTTGCTCTGATCATTTGGTACGATGTTCGTTTGACTTTAAAATTCAATTTATAATAATGCATGGAAAGCGAGATGGAATGCCCTTTGCTCAGCACTCGGAACAACAGTGGCAAAGAAACAATCACATAGTTTTTCATTTTTGCAAATGCGCTGCATTTATCCACTTCAAGCCCGCGTGATTTCTGCGCTTCCATAATCGTCGCAAATTCCTGTACGATCATCGGGATGATCTGGAAAACGAGTCCGACACCAAAGGCAACGGCATACGGAACGCGCCAGGACTGGAGACCAAGAATAATCTGGCTGAAATTCGTTGTCAGAATCACAGTATAAAAGGCCGAAATCATCAAGAAAATGCGCAGGGCGTACACGGCGCCTTTATAGAAATCAAACCAATCTAAACTGAATACATAGTGATTACCAATTACCGAAAATGCTGCCCGGTAAATCGTCGGCCCCTCATTGATCGTGAATGCGCCGAGCACAAGCCACAGCAGAAAAATGAAAAGCAGCAGCACCTTGACTTTGTTCAGAAGCACAAGCATGTATTTGCCGATATGGCCAATGAGCCAGATCGCCAAAAAGACGAGAAAAAGGAATAGGAGCGCGACGCCGCTTTTCACAAAGGATGTCAGAACAGACATGATAATGAAAAAGACAAATTTCGTGCGCGGGTCGAGGCGATGCAGAAACGAATTTAATTCGACGTATTGTAAGAAATCACCCACGATCTGCACCTCCAATCTTCACCTGTTCGGCAATCGCATCGGTGAAGTCCTCCACGTTGCATGCCAGCGGCTTGATTCCAAGTTTCTTGGACAATTGGACCACCGGCGGCAAGTCAATGTGAATCTTCTCGAACAACGCTTCGTCACCCGCAAGCTGCTGCGCGCTGCCTTCTTTCAGCATTGACGCATGGTCGAGAACCAAAAGCTCGTCGGATAATTTAAAGACAAGCGGAATCTCATGACTGATCAGGATGACCGTCTTTCCTTTTTCCTTCAGATGCCTGATAATGCCTTCCAAATGATTTCTCAAATGCAAATCCATGCCTAAGGTCGGTTCGTCGAGAATGATCACTTCAGCACTTGAAAAGAGGACGGATAAAATGGTCAATAAGTGCTTCTTGCCCATGGAAAGGTTAACCGGAAGCTCATCTTTATCTGCTAACAAATCATATTTTTCAAGGACTGCGAGTGCTTCTTCTTCACTGAACGGAACACCTTGAGCGCGCGCGCAGAATGTCAATTCCCGGTAGACATTTTCTTCAAACAGCATGTGCTCCGGATGCTGAAACACCAGAATAACATCACGACTGATTTCAGCTACCGATTTACCCGCTGTTCCCGCACCTTGATACGTCACCTCACCCTCGGTTGGCTGGTAAAGACCGTTCAGATGCTTAACCAAAGTCGTCTTGCCGGAACCATTTTGGCCGAGTATGGAAATGATCTTTCCTTTCGAGAATCCGGCGTTGATGTTTTTCAGCGCCTGAAATCCATCTTGGAAGTTCTTGCTGAGATGGGTTACCTTTAGAACTTCCTCAGAATGATTTTCCATCTTTTCCAATGCTGCAGCCGTTTCCGTCTGCTTCACCCGATCATGGAGCACTTCATAAGCGCCATCGAGTGAGGAAAAAGAGCTTAATCCACTCACTTTTTTCGAAAGTTCGCGATAGATCTCGACTTCTTGAGGAATGATCACCCCAAGCCGCTGCTGAACTTCAAACTGAGCGAAGAATTCATCCCTGTTCCCATCGAACACAACTTCGCCGCCATCGAGGCCAACGACATGGTCGACAATGTCTGAAAACCAATCCAAATTATTGTCAACAATGACCGTTGTCTGTCCGGAGGCTCTCAGTTGATTCAACACGGATTGGATCAACTGTTTGCCCTGGGGATCAAGCGAACTGACCGGCTCGTCCATGATCACCATATCCGGACGCATGGCGAGGACGGAGGCAATGCAAACCGCCTGCCTTTGTCCACCGGAAAGTGTTGACACCGCACGCTTCCTCAGATGCTGAATATGGAGCAAATCAAGGACATACTCGACACGTTCATGAATCTCCTGATTGCTGAGTCCCATGTTTTCCACACCGAATGCGAGTGCGTCTTCTACGCCATAGCCGAACAGCTGATTCTCCGGTGTCTGGCTGACCACCGAGATCACTAGATCATCCCCGGTCTGAAAAGAGCCTGTCAGTTCGCCTTTATTCATTAAGACCGGAATGACACCGCTAAGAATGCTGACGAGCGTGGACTTGCCGCATCCGCTTGGTCCGACAATTGCGGTCACTTCAGCTTCTTTTATTTCCATATTAATATTTTTTAAGATTTGCGGCGTGTCTGCGCTATATTTATAGCCTATATTCTCAATTTTAAAGCTCAACGTTATAGTCTCCCTGCTTTATTGGATGGCATCGGACGAATCGATCGGGAACAACGGTAACTTTTCAAGATAAATGATATCATCACGCTTGATCGCATCTTCACCCTCGGCAAGAATCGCCGCTTTACCAACGAGCACGCCGCCGGCTCTTGTGATCAATTTTTCAAGTGCGTGTACCGATTCGCCGGTACTGATCACATCGTCTACAATCAGAATGCGTTTGCCCTTAATCATTTCGCTCTCTTCTTTTTCAATGCAAAGCAGCTGCTTTCTCTGAGTCGTAATCGAGTAAACTTCAGTGGCAAACGGTTCGCTCATGTATGGCTTAATACTCTTACGCGCAACAAAATAGCGTTTCTTCCCGCATAGTCTCGCCAGTTCATGAATCAGCGGTATTCCTTTCGCTTCTGCTGTAATAAAATAATCCGCTTCCGGAATGCGCTCCTTCAATGTCGCGGCTGCGGCGGATACTAACTCCGTATCCCCCAAAATAACAAAGCTTGCGATCTTAATATTATCCGCGATCCGGACAACGGGAAGCTTTCGCTGGACTCCCGCAACCTTGAGCACAAATTCATCCATTTTCGGTTCACCTGATTTCCTTCAATAGTTATGGTTAGTCAAACAGTAAAAAAGCAGGGAACCGGTGTCCTCTGCCTTACGACGAGTTCCCAATGACCATGGCAAATAAAAGCTGTCCTGCGCATGGAAAATTCCAATAGCAGATGCCATACCCGGGTCACCGGAAAAAGAACACCATAGCGCAGGCAATTTACGGTTGCCGCGTAGAAACTTCCACACCTTATTTGCAGACTTATATGGTTTCACTTTTTTATGTAATTCGACTTATTTCGACCTCTTGCTTAATAAAAATTATATCACTGTAATAATTTTTTGGCAACAGAATCATTATTCAAACTATTAGTTGATCTCGCCTGAATTTCGCGCAGATTTTCACGTTCATGTATTCGGCGGGAGACGCTGCGAAACACCTCGAAGAACGTTTGCATTGTCGTTGTATCACTCAGAGGGACACGAATGCATCGCTTGCCATAGCTGACATTCATGAGCTGCCTTTTCAAGAGCAGTATCTGCGTCTCATCATTGGTATGAAAGTAAAAACAATCCTTTGTTGCTGAAAAGGTTATGTATTTGTGACCCCAGTAATACGTGGGCATCCGGCAAAAGGTTGTTTCTTCCCATTCTGGAAAATTGCCGCGTATAAAAGAAACCATCGCCCGCAGCCACATTTTTTGATTTTTATTAAAACGGTTAAGATACTCTAAGTGTTTCAAAAATTCACTCACCGTCTCCATTTGAAAATCACCATCCAGTAGTTTAATACACTTAGGATGGTGATTGGAGAGGAAAGTTATACGTATAAGAGCCTGTTCAAAAAGGAGGAGGCCAGGCAGAACGCCACGTCGCACGTTGTGCACAGGACACTAGGCCGTCCTGAGCGTCGAAGATCAAGAAAGCGCAGTTTTGAGCTACCCGAGCGTACTTTCCACAGGATGTGATGATTCCAACGTTGTGCACAGGACACTAGGCCGTCCATGGCCGTCGTGACGGCGCCTCTGTCTGCGCCAAGGCTTGCCAATTGGCAAGTCTTCTAACAAATCATTTGGATTCTTAATGAAGTAAGGCGGCCGGAATAAAATAAGCGGAGATTTTCCGCTTATATGCATCATGGCGTTTGTTTCACAGGTAAATAAGGGTAATTTTTCCGCCTATGCACAGAAAAATACTCCATTTTCACGTTTTTCGATTCGATAAGCGGAATTTCTCCGTCTATTTAAGCTTTTTTTTCGTTCATTTTGTAAATAAGCGGAATTTTTCCGCTTATTTCTCAGATTGGGCTTACCTGATCGCCCAACCGCCTCTTATGACCTTATCGTCGTACCGGCAAGCCAAAACGCTAAACGTTCTTAACTTGTAAAAAACCGAAGCGAGTGGCGAACCACTTTCCCCGGCACAAAGGCAGCTCTAAAAATTATTTTTTAAGTTCCCAATAGCATCTTTTTGGTGAGACAATTTTCTCTTCTTTTTTCAACTTGGTCATCACCTTGTTGACTTCTTTCTTATCTAATCCGGTTGATTCGGCCACTTTTCCCGCATTTGCAGGTTCATCAGCCTTTTCAAAAAAGGCGAGTACGGCATCATAGCTTTCCATTGCTTGAATCCCTCCGATTGGTATCTTTAGTGATCATCAATTCTATTATAATCACTCAGATTGATTTGAGAGTGCAAGGAGTTTGTCAATTGTTTTCCAATTTCGTGTTGTGCAATGGGAACTCAATTTTTCTCGCAGATCTGCCATTTTTATCTTATTTTTCCATCCGACATTAATGCCGCGCAATAAGGCGATATAGATCATACACTGTCCTCTTTTCAATTCTTTGCAGTCAACCAAATACAGTAAGATTAAGTTGATCGTAACGAAAAAAGAACACAAACTTAACTAAAAAAGTTTGTGTTCCCTCTATATATGATGAAGGTAGGCTCATTTTTTTGACTGCTTCTGTTTTTCTTTTGAACGATTGAACCAAAAAACACCTGCAATTGACGAGAATAGGTTAGCTAAGAATTCAAACATCATACATTCCTCCTTCATGGGTACACCCAATCCAAAACGAACGATTTGCAACCGTTTTATAACATAGTAAAAGTCTATGCCGTTCATCCGATACTGTCAACGGATTGATAGCTGCACTACTTTCAGCATAATCATTATCGTTCAAAAAAAATACTGCGCCGATTCTCATTCAGTGTCGAACTGGTTAAATGAATGAGTGTTTCCTCAACCGCAGAGCATAGCGCGATCATACAGACGATCCAGAAAAAGCCACCATTCTTGAACGTGAAATATACGATCGGGGTGAGGACCAAAAGCGCTCCGGTCAATTTGTTCGCCAATGTGTGCAAGCCGGCAAACGCATGGTACTTGTACGCGGCAATTAGAAAGTTTCCGATTCGAATCATTGCGATAAGCACAATCCATGGGATAAGTGGCACGAGCAGTTCACCCGCCCAATAAAAGACCAGCACCATTAGAGTGAGATACATCAGCATATCCGCGAATGAATCCAGCCGTGCGCCGAATCTGCTCTGGTTGTTTGTTCTGCGAGCGATAAAACCATCAAGAAGATCACTAACCACCGCCGCACTATAAAGTCCAGCAAACACCCAACCATCTTTGTAAAAAAGAAGCATCAGAATCGTGAAAATGACACGGCTTACCGTGAGTATATTCGGGACGTGCTTCAAAATGATATCTCCTGCCTTCAAAATGAATACCTGAAAAAATCAAAGCTTTTTCTTATACCCTTTGGTGTCTCGTGAAAAGCCATAGGTCTCGTAAAAATGGCAAGCATCGCTGCGATCTGTTTCTGTCACAAGAATCATTTGCGTACATTTTCTTACCCGGGCTTGTTTCTCCAACTCACCAAGCAGATGTGTGCCGACACCCATTCGTCGCGTTGCCTGATCGACAACCATGTTCTCAACAACAAGGAAAGGTCGGCAGTCACCATACAGCTCAGCACATACCACGCCCATAACAGACCCAACTAACCGATGATCCGCTATCGCACTCAATAAAATATGCGTCTTTTGCCGATTTACTTTCTCAAATTGAGCGCGCATTTTATCAACATTAGATTCTTCATTCCAAAACTGCCGGTACAGAGCAGCAAGCTGTGGCAAATCGTTCGCATTCATTTTCCTAATGATCATGAGAACACCTCAACACCCGATTCTAAAATGGCGAATCCGGGTTTCTCGCAGCTGATTTCCGCCATCGCGCCATAAGGCAGGAGGCATTTTGGTTCATTGTGACCAAAGCTGGCATTATACAGAACAGGCAGATTTTCCTTGCCGAATTCCGCTAAAATCAAGCGAATGACCGACTTATACTCCTCATAAAACTTGCCTTTGTACGGTTTGCCGAAAATCAGACCGTTAATTCGATTAAAAATGCCCATCATACCATAGCTTCGCAGGCTGTCCTCAAGCAGCCAAACCGGAGGCATTTCTTCCGATGTTTCAAGAAAAAGTATGGCATCATCGAAGTCACTTAATTCCGGGAAAAGTGAAGTACCTTTGATCATGTCCATGACCTCCAGGCAGCCGCCAATCAGTCGTCCGGTCACTGTTTCTCTGCCCTGCAAAAGTTCATAGTCCGTATTTGCTTCAAATTTTCTTGCCACATTTTTGTTCTCAATTTTCCATTCAAGGCGCTGCGCCGTATATTCCTTGGAAACCGGAATCTCACCAATTGGCGCACCGCTGAAAAGTACTTTTCTCGCCCATTGCTCCGTGTAATCCGACATTTTGATGTTTTCAGCAAAATCATTGAGCAGGGAGAGCCCGTAGAAACTAGAAATACCAGCCTTCAGGCAGAAGAAATGAGTGACCGTACTGTCCGAATAACCGGTCACGACTTTCGGATTGTTCCGAATCACATCAAAATTAATATAAGGGAGCAGTCTAATGCTGTCGCTTCCGCCAATGCAGGAGATGATCCCTTTAATCGATGGATCGGCAAAAGCCTGCATTAAATCCTCTGCTCGCCTCTCCGGATGGTTATAGACGTAATCCGTGCCTTTTAAAGTGTTTGGCATTTCCACAACCTTTAAACCGAAAACCTTCTCCAATCGTTCTTTCCCTTGAAAGTAGCGCCAGTTAATTTCTTCGTCACCCGCGCCTCCCCACGATGAGCTGACCGTCGCCACTGTGTCGCCAGGCTTAAGCATAGGTGGTTTGATTAAATTCAGCATACGCGCAACCCCCTTTCTATTAATTATTTTCAATCACACAGTTCTTTTCCCATCATGACCATACCGTCAATGGAATGAAAGCCCCTGCGTCGGTAAAAACCTTCTGTTCCATCATTTCTGGATGTAACCAATATTATAGTCTTTATTCCCTTTTCATTTAAACGCTTCTCGCACGCATTGAGCAAGCTTGTCCCGATTCCAGTGTGGTGCAATGCCTGATCTACGCAGAACTCCTTAATCGTGAACATCACGCCATCATAGAATTGTTCTTTGCCACCCAAAATAAGACCGGACAGCTTCCCATTTTGATAGGCGACTAGTCCAAATGAACCTTCACAATGGATCATTTGATGGAGCCTTTTTCGCGCTGTTTCCACTGTCCATTCATCATTCCATGGCGGTGCGTTGAAAGCATCGACATAGAGACGCGCCATATCATCCAGATGTTCTGTCGTCAATTCATAATAGTTCATCGGTAGCATCCCCTCTCACTTGTGAACGTTTTTTATATCTAACTTGACCCTGAAAAAATGAAAAAACAGTATAAAAGTCGTAATTCGATACGTATGTCACAGAAAAATCCTCTTATTTAACGATAATATAGTAAAGATAACGCACTCAATTGTGTATATGTAAAGCAACAAAGCATAGTTGAGTGGAAACGCATTGATATTGAAAATTGGCTATTTGGTTACTTGATATTATTTAGTATCAGTCTTGTAAAGATTGACTATTTGCCATTCATTCGAGTAAACGTTATGTTTCAATCTGATCTTCTCATAGAAAGTCAGCACCTGACAATAACACCCGGCCAATTATAAGGGGAGAGTTATTAGTGTTCCGTTTGAAATATGAACGTGCCATCAATTTATCGAATTGGAGCCGCGTTTTATGTAACTATTTATGGATCTGTCTTGCTGCCATTCTCCTAACCGAATTAAGCATCTTTTTCATTAAATCATTCATTACCGGCTTTTCTCAGAGCGAACTGCCTCTGACCAATTATCTCCTCATCTATGTGATCAGACCGACAATCATTAATAATCTCGTTCTATGCGCGGCTTCTCTGTTAATTGAACATTTCATCACGAAAGAAAAACCGGCAATGCAGGCACTGATCCTGCTTATCGCAACTTTGATCATTTGTATAAATCTTGTCTTTGTACATTATGTAGTCAGTACCATTTATGCTGTCTTCTGTATTCCAATCTTAATATCACTCTTATACGTTGACAAGAAGCCGCTATTCTTTGCTGCCGCTTCAAGTCTGATCAGCTATCTATGTTTTTGTTTCTTTATTCTTCCGCTAAAGCCAAAAGCGGCGCAAGCGAATCAAGGATACATGGAAATTACAAGTATGGTTGCATTACTGGGAGTACTCTCCATCCTAGCTCGTATTGTTCTCGCAGGTCTCTCAGATCTGGTCGATCATATCATCATGAAAACTATCGAAGTCAAGCAGGATTCCTTCACGAAACTACTGAATCATGCTTCCTTTTATGAGCAATTGAATCTGTTTATCCAAAACCATAACAGAAAGAATGAGGAGTTTTCACTAATCATTTGGGATATTGATAACTTTAAGCAAATTAATGATCAATTTGGTCACGCAATCGGCGACCATGCGCTTCTCTGTTTTGTTTATGCCCTGATCAACTGTATCGACGAGAATGACGAAGCCTTTAGGTACGGCGGAGAGGAATTTACCGTTCTCACACATCGTAATGCTTCCGAGTCTGAGCACTTAGCTCAAAAAATCCGAGCTGAATTTGAAGAAAGAAGCCTCAGTTTATCGTTGCCGGTAACACTGACAGTCAGCGCCGGTATCTGTGAATTCAACCCAGATTTCTTTTTAGGGACCCATGAATTCTTTGCCGCCGCAGATAAGGCTTTATACAAAGCAAAAAATTCTCCTGGAAAAAACACGGACTTTGTCTGGCATGCAGGTGTGGAAGTTTGAACCACTCAAGTTTCTAAGGTCTGCTAGATGAATAGTTTTATCTGAAGAAGGATGGTTTCGTTGCGCAGTGAAACACGAAGTGCGCAGCAAAAATGCATGAGTAAAAGAGATCATCAATTTTGCATTGTTCAAGCAAAAATATCAGCGCTCAGGCAAAAGAATCAGCGTTCAGAGAAAACAATCAGCGTTCAGGCAAAATTATCAGCGCTCAGAGAAAAGAATCAGCGTTCAGGCAAAAGAATCAGCGTTCAGGCAAAATTATCAGCGCTCAGGCAAAAGAATCAGCGCTCAGGCAAAAGAATCAGCGTTCAGGCAAAATTATCAGCGTTCAGGCAAAAGAATCAGCGCTCAGGCAAAAGAATCAGCGCTCAACTTCTCCCCTCTTCGGCTGAACTTTCCACGTGTTCGGTTCAGCTTTTTACTCTTTAGGTTGAACTTTTGTTCTTCGGTTGAACTTTTCCTCTCTTAGGTTCAACTTCGGGTCTTCGGTTCGACTTCTCCTCTCTTGGGTTCAACTTTGGTCGTGTTCGGTTCGACTTCGGTTTCGGGGGAACTTTCCGAGGATTCGGTCTAACTTTGGCTATCTTCGGTTTAACCTTTTATAGATTCGACCTCATTTTTCCAGCGTTCGGTCTAACTTCTTCTTTTCCTTTTATTGAGCATCTTGTTGCGCATCTGCCGTCAACTAACAACAAGTACTATTTTTTTGATGAAAATTTTCGTTGAGCATGAAACGGCTGCTGCATCAGTAATCAACGACTTCTACTAATCGCTAGTCGCAGAAAAAATTTTTCATACGCGCACCTGAGTTGCAATTTTTCTTTAAACGATCCTATAAATGTAACGCATTTCCGTCAGCAGCTTCCCGCCAATCTCTGATTTTTCCTTTTTTCCATCAAAGACAAACCCGTATTTTTCATAGAATCTTCTGGCGCGTGCATTCTGTTCGAACACCCAAAGGCTGACCGTTTCGAACGATTGCCTCTTTAATTGGCGCATGGCAAAATCCATCAACTGTCTGCCACAGTCTTTGCCCCAAACATCGGAAATACAATAAATAGAGCTAACTTCCGCCGCGTGATCATCTAAATCTTTGTCCCGTGACTTGCCGATTGACATCATGCCGACAGGCTGATCATTTAAATAAGCTATGTAAAATTCATGCTTGCTTATAGGGATCGCTTTTTTGAAAAAAGCTGTACGAGCCTCGGGAGTTAGCTGATCAAGAACCATTTGCGGAACGATCGCCTGATACGCCTGTTTCCATGATGTCGCATGCACATACCCCAGATCATCAGAATGATTCAAGGTGGCTTTTATGATTTCAAGCATGTAATCGCGCCTTTCATTATTAGATACTCCATTTAAGACAAACGCTTACCTTTTACTGCCTGTAATCGCTACGACATTACTCGTCGCAATATCCCATAGCTTTTCTCCGATTTTGTAGCAATCAATTCGTTCATCAAATCGCTGATTGATTAAATCATTTAGATGGATGTGCTCCGAATCAGTCAGCGCAGCCGGATTCAGTTTCAGCACTTTTTCTACGCTGTTCAACGCGAAAAGGCGGTTGACATTGATTGATTCGATTGCTGTTTCGTCCGAAATATCTGCGTTGTCAGGAGCATAACTAATGATTGATAGAACCTCGACATTAACATCGGTGAATCCGTTTTTTTCCATAATCGGCGCATATTCAGATGCTGACAATGGGTACTTCCGCACGTGGACCGGTGCATCCGGCGCAGCTTGGAATGCCTTGTCAAACAAGTCCTGTTCCTCACCCGTAGACGGGCGCCAATTTTCACCATTCAAATTCAGTCCAGGTAATACGGTGAGCACGGCAATTGTCCCACCAGTTTTAAGAACGCGATACTGCTCTCTTAAAAAAGCATTGGGTTCAATATGTTCCATCACCGTGAATGAATAGCACAAATCAAAGGTTTGATCAGCGAAAGGCATGGCAGTAGCATCGCCGTTAACAAATGTGCAATCCAGTCCAAGTTCATGCGATTTCGCTTTGGCAAACGCGATATGTCCAAGGTCAAAATCAAGTCCGGTGACTGTCGCGTGTGGTAAATAGGTTTTGACCCGATGAGCGAACAAACCGCTGCCGCACCCAACTTCAAGCACGGACATGCCATCTTGAATTCGTATCAGGTTCAGCCAATTCTTTTTATTTTCATCATGAAAGCGCAATGCTCTGGATCGGTAAAGTTCCTCAGAGGTTTGCACATAATCAGACCAATTACTATCCAAACTGCCATCTCCTTACTCACTTTTAATGATAAGCAAAACGCCCTCATTCATGGTACTCTATTTTCATAAGAGAATGAGGTGCAAGTGATGCTTATAAGAGAGTTCTGCGCAGAAAATTTCACGCAAATTCCGAATGCCATCAACCATGGCGCAAATCGAGTTGAACTTTGCGATAATCTGGCTGTTGGCGGCACCACCGTCAGTTATGGCGTGATGGCGCATTCCGTTCAGTACTGTCATTCCCGCAACGTGCCGGTCATGGTGATGATCCGACCGCGCGGCGGAAATTTTGTCTATAAAGACTTCGAAATTCAAATGATGCGCGCAGACATCAAGCAAGCACGTCTGCTAAAAGCCGATGGTATTGTCGTCGGATGCCTGACCGAACAAAATCAGCTCAATACTGCCGCAACGGCTAAATTAATTGAAGCAGCTACCGATCTGGAAATCACCTTTCATATGGCCTTTGATCAGCTATCCCCGGAGAATCAGCTTTCTGCCATTGACTGGCTGGCAGAGCATCATGTAAAACGGATCCTGACCCATGGAGGATCGATGAACGAGCCGATAGAGCGCCATTTTGGCTATTTACAGCGGCTCATTCAATATGCGGCGGGCCAATTAATCCTTTTGCCGGGCGGAGGCATTTCCTCACAGAATGCGGCTTCCGTTTCAAAAAACTTAAACGTCCAAGAAGTACATGGAACGAGAATTGTCCCCATTGCCGACTAAGCCTTATTTAAGTATCTTTTTATACACGTTCAAGAAATTGCCGCCGATAATCAAGCCGATTTCTTCATCGCTGTAACCACGGCGAATCAATTCTTCCGTGAAAAGCGGCAGTTCCCTATGACTGGAGATCACGTCATACGAATCCCTCGTGTGTCCCGCAGGCTTAAGGGGAATCTCGCTCAGAAAGTTGCAAATATCCAGACCGATCCCGACATGCTCAATCCCTGCAAGATTTACAATGTAGTCGAGGTGATCCATCAAATGACTGACATCGCCGTCCTCATAACTATCGGATACAAACGCGTTAAATCCGTTCATGCCGATCACTCCGCCCCTAGCAGCCAGCTCGCATAGTTGTTCATCGGTTAAGTTGCGCATCGATGAGGCAATGGAACGCGCATTGGAATGTGAGGCAATAATGGGACCATTCGTCCGCTCGAGTACATCGGCCAAGCCAACATCGTTCAAATGACTGACGTCAATGATCATATTCAGCTTCTCCGCTTCTTTAACCAGCTGAACACCGAACTCTGTCAAACCGCCTTGATGTCCCTCATCTACAGCGTGGAAATGACTTCCGTCAGCCGCAAAATTACGTCTGCTCCAAGTCAACCCGACAAAACGGACACCTAGTTGATAAAAAATCTGCAAGAGTCCGAGATCATTCGTTAATGGATCCACACCTTCGAGAGAAAGCAAAATTGCGAGTTTATGATGCGCATGGGCATCAATAATTTCGTCATAGGTTGTACAGAGCTGGAGCTTATCCGGGGATTCTTCAATTTCCGAATATAGCGCGCTCACCTGATCGAGCGCCATTTTCAGCCCCATCTCCGGCAAATACTCACTTTCAATAAACAGCGAGCAGACCAGTGCACTGACCCCGCCTGCGCGAAGAATCGGCAGAAACTCTGTTTCGATTACTTTTCGATAGCCGAATTTCCGACGCAGATCTACTTCCATTAAGAGATCAAAATGCGCATCAAGCGCAATATACTGCTCATGCAATCGTTTCGCGTGTTCCTGTATCGATTCCGCCAACGTAATTCCCTCTCTCAACTATTTATGTACAAAAGTCATTCCCAAGCCTTGAGGATGAATTCAATTTGTTTCATTATAGCACCTGTTTTTTTGTTTGAGCGTAAACAATCAATCCTATGATTTTAAAGTGCTACGCGTTTTGTAAATTGTTTAAATTCATAATTAAAATAAATGATACCCACAAAGTGACACAGATACGATTGGCAGCCCATCTTTGATAAGAATATTCATTGGAACTGTTTCCTAATTCCAATAAATTTCTGTTCTTTAACCTCAATTGTTTTATGGTCTGTACGGAAAATATAATACTCTTGTGAAGGGTCGGCTAAATGTAGTTTTTTGTATGTTTTCCATGCCAAAGTGGATTCGGAGAAGTTTGCTATGACCGATAATGTTCACAAATTTGCACCCATTTCAATTTTCACAACTCCTTCCCTTTTGTTTCACTTACTGCTACATCTAATAAAGCATTTGAATGAGTTGACTAGCCACATAATTGTGTATTCATTATTTTAGCGGCATCTCGCCTCAAATTCATCACTGAAAAAAACCTCCCAGCAAGTTAACCTGGGAGGTTCAGTACATTTTTGTTTGTACCTGTTTTAATGACTATTATGCTTTTTGTTCAATTCAAGTGTCGCAACATAGTTGTCACCGGTAGTGCTCAGCACATAAAGCGTTAGTTTTGCGCTTTTGCCATTCAAATCCAATTCCAGCTGGTTCACATTAAGCGAAATATTGCCGTCTGAGGTTTCATGTGTATAGTAAAATTTCTTGTGCGCGTCCGTGGCGTATTTTTTGCCGTCGGAAATGGTGTATGCCAAGGTACCGGATTGCTCGGTAAGTGGGCTGACATCTGCAGTAAAGTTTGCCGGAATCTCAATTTTTTTCTTGCCAACATAAAGCCCATATTCATTTTCACTGCTTGTCGGCCGCAGATCTGCATGGATACGCTTTGCAGCTGAATCACCCGCGCCACCTTTTTCTTTGCTGTGAACACTATAAGCAACGCCGTTCGACCACGCCTTTTGGAATTGATCAACCTTATACTTTCGCACTGCGGTATCGTCGGACGGCGCGAACGAATCATTAACAATCACATAATCCTGTCCATCAATTGTCTCGAAACCGCGCACAAGAATCAGATGCCCCGGTGTCGTACCCGGTGCGCCTTCCACATATGGATAGCGTGTATTCAACGGGTCATTCGTATAGCGAACGCTGACAGCGACCGGATAACCCGCTTTAATCTCGCGCTTCAGACCGTCAAGATCGGTAAAAATAGAATAGGATTTATAGCCATAGCTGCCTGCAAGCGCAGCGCTGAATGCCCAGTTTCCAAAGCCTTCATAGTCAAAGTCATAATTGCGCAGCGCCGCTTCTTCTAAAAGTAACTGTTCGCCCATACGATTCAGTGCCATTGTAATGGTCGTTGGACTGCAGATCGAATGAGCGATTTTCGGATCGCGGATCATTTGTGAGTAAGCCGGTGTTTCAATATCTTTATTCAGTTTGATTGTCGTCGGATGCTGGCTCATCGTGCCCCAGCCCAGCTCAGTGGATGCTGAAAGCAGCCGAACGGTCGGCGTCGCCTGTGGATTATCGGTATGCAAAAGCGCTCGGATCTGGAATTTATCCGCCGTTTCGCCGCGGCTGCCACGTACCGTGAATGTATCCACATCAACATAAGCAAGCGGATCCGATTTGTCGCTAACGCTCGATCGTTTGATGTTCGTCCCCCACTTGCCCCAGGTTCGCCATGTCGACCAGTCTTTTACCTGCTCATTATCCGCATTATAATGCTGAACTAAAGCGCGCACTTGAATTTCAACATGGGTTCCAACCGGCGTGTCGCTGTTCCAAGAGGCGATAAGATACTCGAATGGATCGGTTGAAATTTCCGGGGATACAAACATACCGTCGCGCGCATAGCCCCCGTGCAATTTTTTTAAAGTTAGCGCACCATCGCCGGGACGCTGGTGAATCGTCACATTCTGGAGTGTTCCCGTTGAAAATTCCTTTGCTGAACTGATGATGTACGTATGATCACTTTCTTTCCCTGATGTTTTGGCATGCCGTGCAAAGGTTTGTACCGGAATGCCGGCAATCAAACATACCAAAACAATCGCCAATGCAGATTTGAGTCCTTTTTTCATTAGGATGCCTCCCCACTATTATTTATTGCGAGTGAAAAGAGCGCAATAAATAATCTCTTAATTTCTAACATAAGCCGATAGAAACAAAGAGAATAGAGTCGGTATGACTATTTTCAATATAATTTCTCAATTCTAACTTTTGATAGATTAATGGCACAGCAATGCTTATCCGCGCTGACTATTCGCTCCTGCTGATCACTTTCATAGGCCAAATCAACCATGCAGAACGATGGAAGGTTATGCTCAGAAGCTTTGAATCGTCACGCACCGTTTCAAACGCCCTAACATACAGTGTGTTAAACAATAGGAACGAAAGGATGAATCCAATGTATTCGAATCAAATGTACCCGATCCCCTATAATTGGCGGACTCCTGGGAATGCTGGCCGTGCTACATTTTCGCCGTATCCACAGAATCCTGTCCGGCAAATACCCGCTTATTATCCTGACCCCGCTTACGCGCATGGACCGGTTTATGAACCGGAGTTTCGACCGGCTGTCATGAACCGGAACGATTACGGGCCGGCTCCGATTGCTTTTAATATAGAAGAAGTAACCAAGCGGAATAACGCCTATCGACGCGCATTATGGACGGGGAGTCATCTGCAGCTGACGTTGATGAGTATCCCGGTTGGCGGAGATATTGGGCTTGAAGCTCATCCGCATCTGGATCAATTTATCCGTATCGAGGAGGGGCAAGGGCTTGTAATGATGGGTGATCGACAAGATCAGCTCACGTTTCAGAGACCGGTATCCGATGACTTTGCCTTTATCATCCCTGCTGGAAAATGGCACAACTTAATCAATACAGGCAATCGACCGATCAAACTGTACTCGATCTATGCGCCGCCACAACATCCACACGGAACGGTTCACGAAACAAAAGCCGACGCCATGGCTGCCGAACATTGACTTCACTCACGCGGCCGCTGAATCCTATTTTTTCGTACCCATTCGAATTTATCAAATGCGTGAACTACTCCCACTTAACGCTTTAGAACGTTTGAAGTGGGAGCTTCCTGCGAACACAAGGATTGCCAGTCACGTACACACGACTGGTAGCGGCCAAATTATCTGAGCAGGCTATCCCCGCCGTCCCGGCGGTTTTTTTTATGTCTTAGACGCTGCGGCCCTTTTGAGTCCTTCGTTCAGGATATTGATCGCTGCGTTGATATCGCGGTCGTGGTGGATCCCGCACTGCGGGCAATCCCATTTCCGGATCGCTAATGCTTTCTTGCCTTCTTTGTGCCCGCAAGCGGAGCAAATTTGACTGGATGCAAAGAAACGATCGATTTTAATGAACGCTTTCACGTACCATCTGGATTTGTACTTCAGCATGTCAGTAAAGGGCTCCAACTGACGTCATGAATGGACTTTGCTAAATGGTGGTTTTTTACTAAACTCTTGACCGGTAAGTCTTCAACAACGAGCAGGTCGTGGCTTTTGACCAGCTCGGTTGAACGTTTGTGTAAGAAGTCGGTTTTGCGATTATTCACTTTCGCATAAAGCTTCGTCACTTTGAGGCGTTGCTTTTCAAGATTACTGCAGTCTCGCCAATTTTTATTGGGATCGATTCGTTCTAATCAATCATGACTATTGTCAATGGTAACGAGACACTAAAGAAAGCGATTCATCTTACCGCTTAGCTTCTCGCAAAAATGTTGTTAAAACGGGAAAATAGTCTACACTAACTAATAAGAATAATTCTTTTGCAGAAAAAGGAAACGGCGGTGCTTTTGTGTCTTTACTTGAGTTTTCCCATGTCTCGTTTACTAGAGAAAACAGAGCTCTTGTTAATGATCTCTCATTATCCATTGAAGCAGGGGATTTTCTGTCAATTGTCGGTCCATCCGGAAGCGGAAAGAGCACATTGCTCAGGCTGTGCTGCCACCTCATCAGTCCCACTGAAGGAACAATTCGCTTTCACGGGCAAGATCTGATGCGCTTCAATCCAATGGAACTGCGCAAGCAGATCAGTTATTGCTTTCAGATGCCCTACCTGTTCGGGGACACGGTGCGCAACAATCTGGAATATCCGTTTTCGCTGAGAAACAAGCCCGTCGATCCGGACCGGCTTGAGGAATTATTCGCGGCTTTTCAAATGTCGACGAGCAATTTGGAAAAGGAGATTCAGCATCTCTCCGGCGGGGAAAAACAGCGAATTGCCCTGATGCGCAGTATTGTCTTTCAGCCGGAAATTTTGTTGCTGGACGAAGTGACCTCGGCGCTCGATGTAGCAAACACGCAAATCGTTGAAAAAGTCATTGAGGCGCTGAATCAAGCGGGTATAACCATTCTGTGGATCACCCATAATCCGGAGCAGAGCCGCAAGTACGCGAATAAGATCCTGACCATTGATACGGGAGAAATCCGCTCATTGGAGGCGATTCGATGAACGGCTCAGCAGCGATTCAAACCAGCTCGCTCTTGATTGCTTCTTCGCTGGTACTTGTCACGCTCTTTTTTTCGTATTGGCAGAAGCTGAAGCTTGAAAAAGAAACGCTGATCAGCGTGATTCGTGCCGTCATCCAGCTTATTGCGGTCGGCTATGTTCTGAATTATGTATTCGGGGTGAAAAATCCCTTATTTACAACCTTTTTGCTGCTCTTCATGACGTTTAATGCCGCGTATAATGCAGCAAAACGCGGCCGCACGATAAGACATGGACTCGCGATCTCATTTTTTTCCATTTTGATCGGCGCACTCGTAACCTTGACAGTGCTTCTGCTCTCAAAAACGATTCGCTACGAACCTTACCAAATGATTCCGATTGGCGGCATGATTATCAGCAACGCCATGGTTGCGCTCGGGCTGTGCTATAAACAGCTGACCGCTGACTTCAAGACGAAACGTGAGGAAGTCGAAACCAAGCTGGCGCTCGGTGCAGACATTCACGCCTCCTCGATTGACATCATCCGCGATTCAATAAAAACCGGAATGCTGCCGACGATTGATTCTGCTAAAACGCTGGGGATCGTATCCCTACCCGGGATGATGACCGGCTTAATCCTTGCCGGCGCCTCGCCGCTTGAGGCGATCAAATACCAGCTGATGGTCACCTTCATGCTGCTGTCGACAACGGCAATCGCTTCATTCATTGCTTGCTCCCTCGCCTACCGCGGCTTCTTTAACGCGCGCAAGCAAGTGAAATGACTGTCGAAAAAAAGCGGATGCATTTTGCTTCGCTCATTTCAGTTCAACGGCTACTTCTCTCGGCAGCCGTTTTTATTTGTTGTGCGTACAAAAAAATGCCTTAGGCGAAGCAGCTGTTTCGCTCACTCCGCTTAAGGCATGATACACCGTAGATTTAAGTCGCATGCTCACTCATGCAAGTTCAATTAGGCCAGTGCATCAACAATCGCTTTGTTAAATGCAGGCAGATCATCGGGAACACGGCTGGTAATCAGCGCATGGTCAATCACAACCGGTTCATTCTCTACAATCGCTCCTGCATAATACAAATCCGGCTGAATGGATGCGTAAGCTGTTAGTGTGCGCCCCTTAACCAAACCGGTTTGAATGAAGAGCTGCGGACCATGGCAGATCGAAAACAGCGGTTTATTATAACCCAAGAAATATTTCGTGAATGCAACAAAACGTGGATCAACACGCAGCTGGTCGGGCGAGAAGCCACCTGGAATGAGCAGCGCATCAAAATCTTCCGGCTTTACATCATCAATCCCTTTATCCACAGGAATCTTCGTGCCGTGTTTGCCGGTTAATACGGTACCTTCCTCTTTCTCAATCACCGTGATTTTATGGCCGGCAGCCTCCAAAGCTTCTTTCGGTGACGTAAATTCACTGTCTTCAACATCATTTGTTACAAGAACGGCTACTTTGCTCATATCTTAATTCCTCCTAAGGTTCTTTTTGATACCAACAACTATATGGTATACTAGGTATATTAATTTTTAAAGTACGCACTTTTTTGTTATCCAGTAACCAGAAAGTAACCAAGCAAAGAAATGAGGGATTGCAATGACCGATGTCGTACGCAAAGACGTCCAAAAGAAATTGTTGTCGGGAGATTATGGCTGCGCCAAAGAACTTACCCTGTCGATGTTCAGTGGCAAATGGAAAATCGTTATTTTATATCATTTAGGAAAGGATGGCATCTATCGTTTCGGTGAATTAAAAAAACTGTTGCCACACGCCTCTAACAAAGTGCTGACCCAGCAGCTGCGGGAGCTTGAAGAAGACGAATTGATCACACGCACTCTGTATCCTGAAGTGCCGGTTCGCGTCGACTATGAGATTACAGCACTTGGTCAAACGCTCCTTCCGATTATCGATCTGATGTTCGAATGGGGGACGAATCGGCTGAAACAGCTCAAACACGTTGCACCGCGCAATATCAATGAAGAAGCAATTAAAAAGAAAAGATAAACGAGGTCCCACCTATTTATTTTGAAAAAATTGAACACAAACACTATTCTATAAATTTATATCCAATTGATGAAAAAATTGCTATATTAGTAAAAACAACATCCTATCGAAACAACGAGACAAAGGAGATTAGCTGTGAAAACCCGGACCAAGCGCATCACACAACATTCTGCATGTACTCACCTGTTCCTTCTTGTCTGCTGCTACATCTGCTCGGCGATTATTGCACTGATCATCTATTTAGCCGGCGGAACAGACTATGCCTATACCAACCTGATGTATTTGCCAATTACGCTGGTTGCAGTGACTCGCGGCAAAATTCACGGAATGATCCATGCCTGTGTAAGCGGATTGATGATCGGCCCATTCATGCCTTTAAATCATACGTTGCAAGTCACCCAATATCCGGGAAATTGGCTGATGCGCCTCGCCATTTATGTCATGGTTGCTTTTGTGATTGGTTATCTCGCCGATTACTACAAGGCAAATTTTGAACAGAATCTTCGCCGTGAACGCATGCTTCAAAAAGCGCAGAGCGCCACCCTATTCTCGCTTGTAAAGCTTCTTGAATCCAGAGATGTGACCTCAGGCGCTCATGTCGAACGCGTTTCCTCATCGTGCAAGCTGCTCGCTGAAGAACTTCAACGCCTGCCGAATTTTCAAAAACAGGTGGACAGCGCCTATATCGAAAATCTTTATGAAGCCTGCCCGCTTCATGATATTGGGAAGGTCGGCATCCCCGACGACATTCTGCTCAAGCCGGGAAAATTGACTGATGAGGAATTTGAAGTGATGAAGAAGCACACCGTGATTGGTGCCGAAACATTGTTGAAAATCCAGCATAAATATCCGGGAAATAAATTTTTACAAATGGGAATTGCACTCACCCGCTCGCATCATGAAAAATGGGACGGTAGCGGTTATCCCGACGGAATTGCAGGAGATGCCATCCCGCTCTCGGCTCGTATTGTCGCACTTACCGACGTCTATGACGCTCTGCGTTCAAAACGTCCCTATAAACCCGGTTATTCTCATGAAAAAGCTGTGGAAATTATAAAACAAGAACGAGGACTACATTTCGATCCGGTCATCACCGATGTTTTCCTTGTGCATGGAAAATTATTCCAAACGCTTTATGATCAGTTCAACGAAGAAGGGGAAGTTCCCCTGCAATAACGACAAAGTGTTCGCAACGCATCCTACACGATAAACACGTTTCCGATCACGCGAGGGTTCAAATAAATGAAACCACGCGATTTCGTCCGTCTCTTTTCGCTTGATAGAGCGCAAGGTCTGAATTCGCCATCAGATGATCCAATCGTTTCTCATTCGAATTAGAAAACCAAGATAATGACAAAATCATGCGACATTTATCTCTGTTAATGTAAGTTAAAAAAGGCACATCATGTGCCTTTTTAAATAAACATTTTTTATAAGTATGCTTTTTTAGCTTTTCAATCTTAGTTTGATGAAGAGCGATAGTGTGGTCGAGATTTCTGAGAAACCCATTAATTTTTATTTGTTCTTCTACTGCTGAGAGAGCAGAAAAGCAAAGATCTATTAGTGGAGTTTAAAAGAATGAAAAGCAGATTTAAAATTTTGATTCCATAGCCGCGTCATCATTCAATGCGACGGAAAGCCGTCTGCCTTGCCGTTGCACTGAAACGCGGTGATCATAGAATGCCGTCATGATTTCAGGCGTCATGACCTCGCCTGTAGGTCCGGATTTAAAGACGGTACCGGCTTTAAGCAAGAGTGTGTGTTCAAAACATGGCAGCAGTTCTTCGACATGGTGCGTCACGAAAATCATTGACGGCGTCTCAGGCGAATTTGCCAGTTCGGCAATAATTGACAGCATCTGTTCTCTTGCGAACAGATCGAGCCCGTTACAGGGTTCATCCAGTATCAGCAGCTCGGGATCTGCCATTAACGCTCGGGCAATCAGCACACGCTGCTTTTCGCCTTGAGACAAGAGCCCAAACGGCCGATTTTCAAATGACTTGCAGCCGAGTTTGTGTAATAATTCATACGCCATCGCGCGCTCGGCGGGTGATGGTTGCTCGTATAAACCAATCGAGGCAAATTTGCCGCTGAGCACAATCGCTTCCGGACGTTCACCCGGTCTGATTTTCTCAGAGAGGGCTGAACTGACCCAGCCGATTTTCTTGCGCAGTTCGCGCAGGTCGCAGGTTCCGAATGGCCGATTCAATACGGTCAGCTTGCCGCTCGTCGGCCAAATATATCCGTTGATCATCTTCAGCAAGGTTGTTTTCCCTGAGCCATTCAGCCCGACAAGCGACCAGTGTTCACCTTGGCGAACCTGCCAGTCCACATTCTTGAGAACCGTGTGATCCGAACGCACCCAACTAATCTTTCGCGCATCAATGATCATACCTTGTTCCCCCTTCACAGTTTGCAGACATTTCGGCTCACGTCCAAAGCCATTTGTTTGAGCAGAGCGAGCTCTTCCGTATCCGCGTTGCCGCCACTGACAATTAAGCCAATGTGCCTTCCGTTCGCCGGTACTTGACCGGAAAGCACAGCAGCCAGCGAAGCAGCACCGGCACCTTCGACAAGCATCTTGCTGCGTTCGAGCATTAGAAGCATTGCCTGGGCAATTTCCGAGTCCGTAACGATTACCAGATCATCAAGATAATGTCTCAAAACAGGAATGGTGCGCTCGCCTGGTTTATCGACGAGAATCCCTTCGGCTATGCCCGGCGATTCACGATTTGCCTGTTTCTGATCATGATGAAAAAGATTATATGCCGCCGGTGCGTGATCGGATTGAACGCCGATAACACGGATGCCGGGCTTAACACTTTTCAAATAGCAGACCGTTCCGGCAGCAAGTCCCCCGCCGCCTACTGGTACAAGCACTGTGTCAAGCTCCGGACATTGCGCGAACATCTCTGCGGCAACTGTTCCCTGGCCGGCAATCACCTGATTATCATCGAAAGCATGGACAAAAACAGATTGATTGGCTTGGCATTCGGCATGTGCCGCCTCATAGGCTTCCTGATAGGATGCACCAGCAAGCACAACCTCTGCGCCATAAGCAGCGGTCGCTTGGATTTTCGCCTGTGGCGTGCGCTCCGGCATAAAAATTTTTGCCGTTGCCCCGCGTTTTGCTGCTGCGTAAGCAATCCCTTGGGCATGGTTTCCCGCAGAGGCGGTCACAATACCACGATTTAACTCTCTAGCTGACAGATGAGCAATTTTATTAAACGCCCCACGGAGCTTAAATGACCCGGTTCGCTGCATGTTTTCTAGTTTCAAATGCAGATGCGCTCCGCTGATGCGGTTCAAGGTTGCCGACTCAAGCATCGGTGTCCGATGAACAACAGGCGTCAATGTTTCGTGCGCCTCCGCGATATCCGCTGCTGACACATAATCCCCAATGGTCTTCACCCCTCATCTGTTGCGATTCGTATTGCACCAGTGATTTATTGTGCGACATTTGCCGTGATATCTTCGCTGTCCTGCTTGCCTTCCTTAACGAACGGCATCAGCTTACGCAGCTCGCGGCCGACACGTTCGAGTTCCGAATTGTTTTCCTTTTGCTGAAGCGCGTTGAACATTGGACGGCCGACTTTGTTTTCAAGTACCCAGTCGCGGGCAAATCTGCCAGATTGGATATTTTCGAGGACTTTTTTCATACGGGCTTTCACCCCATCATCAATAACATAGCGGCCGACGGTGAAGTCGCCAAATTTGGACGTATCTGAGCAAGAGTAACGCATGCCGGTCAGACCGTTTTCATAGATCAGATCAGTGAGCATTTTCATCTCGTGACAGGTTTCAAAATAGGCATTTTCCGGTTGATAGCCGGCTTCAACGAGTGTCTCGAATGCGGCTTCGATCAAGTGGGTCAGACCGCCCATCAGCACCGCTTGTTCACCAAACAGATCGGTTTCCGTCTCTTCTTTGAATGTGGTTTTCAGGACACCCGCACGAGCCGCGCCAAGACCTTTTGCCCAAGCAAGTGCAAGTTCCTCTGCCTCGCCGGACGGATTTTGTTCAACAGCGTAAAAAGCCGGAACACCGCCGCCATTCAGATATTCGCGGCGGCAGAAGTGGCCGGGACCTTTTGGAGCGACCATGAATACATCGACATCCTTTGGTGGAAGGATTTGCGTGAAATGGATATTGAAACCATGTGAGAAAGCGAGTGCATTACCTGGTTCAAGTCCTTCTTGAACTTCACTGTAATAGACTTCCGGCTGACGTTCATCGGGAAGCAGCATCATCACAACATCTGCCTCGGCAGCTGCCTCCTTGACACTTTTTACAGGAAAACCGTCGCGCTGTGCCTTGTCCCAAGACTTACCCGGCCTCACGCCGATTGTTACAGAAAAGCCGCTGTCGCGCAGGTTTTGCGCTTGTGAATGTCCTTGGGAACCGTAACCGAGAACTGCTATTTTCTTTCCGCGCAATACATTTTCATTGATATCCTTGTCATAGTAAACTTTTGCTGTCATTTTCGTATCCCCTTGTCTGTTTTTGTTTTATTTCCAATAGTGAAATATTTATGGTTAGTCTTGTCCAGCCGTGCATCCTTTCTCGCTGCACGGAGCAACCGAATACACATCGATCAGCCTTTCTGCTTGCCTGATAAAACGATTCAACTGACGCTCGCTTTCCGCGGCCAGTGTCATCGTCATCTGAAACCGAACACCTTCTCGCTCAGCATGTAAATCAGCGACCGACAAGTTACCGCGCGCAAGCAGCATGGTCACACGCGCCAACACATCAGGACTCGCCGCTGTTTCTACCGATACAGTCTGTCTCATTGATTTACACCCCCGTCATTTCCATTAGGCCTTCGCCGGGAGGAACCATCGGCGCAACATTTTCCATCTGCTTCACAGCACAATCAACAAGTGCCGGGGCATCGGTCGCAAGCACAGATTCAATCGTTGCCGCTGCAGCAGATGGATCGGTCAGCCGGTGAGCCGAAATTCCATAGCTTTCCGCAAGCCGGACAAAATCAGGCTGCATTTCAGGAATTGATTCCGCATAGCGTTCTCCATAAAAAGATTCTTGCCATTGCCGAACCATCCCCAGCGTATGATTGTTCAGGATAAAAATTTTCACTGGCAGCTTGTGTTCCGCAATGACCGCAAGCTCCTGAAGCGTCATCTGAAAGCCGCCGTCGCCGAGAATGGCCACAACATTTTTCTGCGGACATGCAATCTGGGCACCGATGGCAGCCGGAAGGCCGAAGCCCATGGTTCCGAGTCCTCCCGAGCTGACAAAACAGTCGGGATATTCGAAGCGGTAATATTGAGCCGCCCACATTTGGTGCTGTCCGACGTCCGTCGCTATGATGGCATCCGGTCCTGCAAAACGACAAATCTGTTCAATCACGTATTGCGGTAACAATTCCCGACTGGCTTGAACATAATGGAGCGGATGGCTATCCGCGTAGCTGTGCAAATGATTCAGCCAGTCGCGGTGATCTGCCATCAGCTCGTTCAAAGCATTCTGCAATTGATCAAGAACCGCACCAGCATCACCAACCAAACCATAGTCGGTGTGCACTACTTTTCCAATTTCTGAAGCATCAATATCGACATGTGCCACTTGGGCATTAGGGGCGAATTTTTCAACATTCCCGGTCAGCCGGTCATCAAAGCGTGAACCGATATTGAGCAGCAAGTCACATTCGGAAAGTGCCATATTGGCTGCAAACGTTCCATGCATTCCGCCCATTCCGAGAAATAGCGGGTGCGATGCCGGAATACTGCCAAGGCCAAGAAACGTGGTTACCACCGGCAAATGACAGGTTTCAGCAAATTTCTGCAATTTTCTCGCTGCATGCGCATGAAGCACACCTGCTCCTGAAAGCAGCACCGGCCGTTCAGCTGTCTTCAACGCTTCAACAAGTTGACGCACCATGCGGATATTTGCCTTGTTCGGTACATGATAGCCGGGGAGCCGGAGATCAAATGCCAGATCCGGCATGTTTTCCAGCCGTCCCGCGCAAATATCCTTCGGCAGATCAACCAAAACTGGTCCCGGACGCCCGCTTGCCGCCAAGAAAAATGCTTTGGCAACCACATCGGGAAGCTCGCTCGTCTGTCGGACGCGAAAATTGTGCTTTGTTGCCGATCCGGTAATTCCGATGACATCTGCTTCTTGAAACGCATCGGTGTTAATTGCCTGCCGCGTCACCTGTCCGGTAAAAACAACAAGCGGCAACGAATCAATCAACGCATCCATCAATCCTGTGACCAGATTTGTCGCACCCGGACCGCTTGTCGCAAGGACAACACCTGGTTTTCCCGAAACACGGGCGTAACCTTCGGCGGCGTGCACCGCACCCTGTTCATGACGAGCAAGCACATGGCGCATGTGGTGGCGATAAACCGCATCATAGAGCGGCAGCACCGCGCCCCCCGGATAACCGAAAAGCACGTCCGTTCCCGATTGCCGGATCAACCGAATCAATAAGTCAGCACCTGTTTCTGTGCGCTGTTCCGTTCTTTCGGTCACTGAAGGTTCCTCCTCTCTTTTTCTGTATCAGCCTTTGTTTCTGAGACGCTTCATCCTTCTCTATTTTTCGCCTCGAATCCCCTTCGTACCTCAACGGATTTTCAAATCCGTAAGTGGCATTTTTTGGGGTTGGCACAAATGTTAATCACTTAAAAAAATTCAGTCAACCCCCTTTTTCGAATTTTACCTCAAGGTTTTTGGGCGCTCTTATGGAAGAAAATGACTCAAAAAATTTTTTTGATCAGCAAGCAAACCTGCATGTGACCAGGTAATCAATAATTCGCGCAAATTTATTATTGACACCGATTTCCAGCAGTGCTATAGTTGCGGTACTAAAAAATTCGACAATTCAGGTAAGGAGCAATTTGCTATGAATCGCCCATTACAACGCATGGTTAAAGCCATTATTATTATTAGCTAGGGTCCCGGCATCCGTTGACAACTTAACGAATGCTTGGACCCAGCTTCGCGTTGGATGGGTTCAGGCAAAGCCGCCCATCCACAATCGGATGAGCGGCTTTTTATTATGATTAAAACAAGGAGGGTTTTAAGTGAACAATCAATTTTGTACGAAACCTAACGTTCAAATGTTTCTCTTATGGCTTTTCGTCCATCTGTGCCGCAATGGTTTCAGGGCCGGCAATGGTGCACGCGTTCTTGTAACGAACAAAAACAAGAAGGACCTCAATGATTTCG
The DNA here is from genome assembly GCF_900113325.1 of Sporolactobacillus nakayamae. Classification (GTDB taxonomy): domain Bacteria; phylum Bacillota; class Bacilli; order Bacillales; family Sporolactobacillaceae; genus Sporolactobacillus; species Sporolactobacillus nakayamae. Next base: position 166,286 of record NZ_FOOY01000005.1, read on the forward strand.
TTGAACCGTTCCAGCTCACAGTTCATCAGCTGCGCATGGCCGTTCGCTTCGCACTCGCCCAGCGAATAGTCTCTTCATTTTCCGTTGCACATAACGGGTATTCATCCTTAAGACTTAGGCTGATTCTTTTTACAGTTAGTTTGCAGCAAACTTGCGCCATAAGAAAAAACCAGGCATCATCCCACCTGGCCATTCATCGTTTGATTCACTTTTTTCACGTACGCATCCTCAACATCAAGAGCATAATTCATCAACAGTTAGTTATTCAAAGCACGGTATTGCCCGTCGAAAAAGAATGATGGCAAACATCAATTTATTGATAAATCGTTAAGTTTTCGGATCAAACAAGTACAACAATCAAGAAAAGAAGCAGGAGAGAACTCAGACATCATCATTCGGCGGGGCTGCAAACCCACCGTACATCACTCTTATTCTGAAAAAGATCAATTGTTTCAATTTGTTTGCACAGTTGATGATCAAACGTCATTTTCACCATCCATGGCATGAGCTGCTTCATCCGCTCAAAATCAGTAAATCCGTAGGGGGGATCATAATAATTGATGATCGTACTGAGTGCGGTGCCATGACTGCCAATCACCAATACGTGATGATCCTGTTCATTTAGAATCTGGTTCAATACGCGGATCACGCGTGTCTGAACCTCACCAAGACTTTCGCCACCTGTCAACTTAAAGCGAAAATCGTTCCACTGCTGTTTGGTGTATGTATGGAAATCATGGACCCACTGACCTACATTCCGCTCACGGAAATCTTCAATCCTATCTATAGGAAGTTTCTTCAGATCCGCGAGCTGCTTCACGGTGTCTACCGCCCTTAGATAGGGACTGGATAAAACCTGGTCGACATGCTGATTACACAGATAATTCGTCACCAGTTCTCGGTCCTCTATTCCCTTTTCCGTTAATGGACGCAACCGATCGTTATGAATCCGGAAATCCGACTTAGCATGACGTACAAAATAGATCGTTGTCATTGAGTAACCTCTCCCGTAAAGACTGAGACTGTCGATGTTCACCCGAAATGGTCGAAATTGGTCGGCAACTAAAGGCATTACTCTTTGGACGATGTCCGGCTCATCAAGCAGCAATGATTCGCTGAATAGGCACTCATAACATAATAAGGAAGAAATGTGATGGAACTCGATGAAGGAACATGCGATGAATGAATCATTTTTTACTTAACCTTAGTGTACAAAAGCTGACCATTTGATGAACACGGTCGAAATTCCTAAGAAAGCAATGGAATTTTACTGACAAGTAGGTTGTCGACATCATTCGATAAAGAAAACTTGGTGAGGCCAAGCTTTTAGGCGCCGACCGAACCTTAGTTGCACTTATACTATTTTCCTTGAAATGCAACTACATTTTAATAGTGCAGGAAATTCCCTGCCATCATTACTAGAAAGGCTAGAACAAATAATTAACAAAAATACATAATTAAATAAATCACCTCCATATCAGAAAGTGATTTGTTCATTGTCCTATTCTTTTGACCACTATTAATCACTCAATAAACTCAAAACAAGGGCCAGCAGCGTACCTACCACAACGCAGGTAAAAAGAACATAGCCAAGAATCCGAATCGGTTTCGGGTATGTTTTCATTTCGATTTTCTCCGGCCTGCCGGTAGTTTTGTCAAAATGATCCATGACATCGTTGAAGGGCTCTTTGTCTTTTTCGAGCATTGTTCATTCATCTCCCTAATCAACTTTTTAGATGACCGAAGCTTTATTTTCAAAGCAAACTTTAACGCGAATGGTATAGAGTAACACAATTAGTGACCACAATATATTGCCAATAAAGGGTTGTTGATGATGTACCAATGACAGGGTCAGACTTATTGATCCGAACAGGAACGAATAGCTGATCATCGCCCAGAAGCCCCATTTTCTAAGCTTCATATATCCATAGAGCATGACCAGTGTGGCAAGAGCAAGCACTACTCTGAATGGACGATCGTATGAACTTGGCAACGCAAATCGCATCGCTATATTTATTGGGTTCGCATCAGCGTCATAAAAAATTGAAGTGAATGATAGGACAAGTGAGCCCACAATGTAAAAGCTGTTTATTAAGTTAACACCGATCGGTTTTTTCACAATGCTTCACCTCAATGGATAATCTTCGCTTGAAGACCTAGTGCAAACAGCATAATAAATTTTTCCTTCATTAACATTCAATAAAAGCTTTCTAGGTCAGTCGCCGAATTTTTATTCATCCCACAACCAGCGCACGTCTCCCCATCGCATCATAGATTTTGATGAACTTATTCTTCTCCACCAACACATCTTTCCCGCTCAGTTCGGTAGATTCACAGTCATTAAAATAAACGTAGTGCTCATCAACACCGGTGACGACGATACAGTGCAACGGTCTCGGGGCGAAAATTTCTTTGCCTGCCGGCGTATGCCAGTACCTAAGGATGGGCATTTCATGGGTAATGGTGAACCAGACGAGGACGGGGTTCCCGTCCGCCACATAATTCTGAACGACGCTAAAGTCTTTTCCATATAACGCAATGCCGCCGCTGCGGTATTGGTCAAGCACTTGTTTTAATGGGTTGGGATTAATGGTAATGCCGTCACCGCGGGGATCGCCGACAAAACCGTCTTCCGGATCTCCCCATGTTTTAATCGAACCGTCTCCGTTTCTTGTATCTGGTGTTGTGTCGCGCGGCATTTGGTCAACGATCGTTTGCTTGTCGACGTTTATGCCGTAGTAGTGAAGCGCCATTGTTAAAGCAACGCCTTCACATCCGGTCGGCAGCTCCGGCCTTTGTTTGATTAAAGGTACATCGAGTCGTTTTGTTGTGTTTGGCTGTTCATTTGCGGTCATTGTTTCCACGTCCTCAAGTAATTTTTTCGCTGCTGTATGTATTGGGCTATGATCTGTTCCTTTACTGACTTTAATAAATATTATAACAGATCATAGCCATGAGCCTGTGATACAAAGTAACGTCTAGGCACGAGTTGTGTTTACCATTATTGGCAACATCATGTGTACATGACTGGTGATGAAATTATTGAGGTGATCTCAAACGACGAACGTAGATTTGTTGAGAAAAAGGAACGAAGAAAAAACAATTGTAATTTGATGAATAGCTTCCCTATGCCCTGCGCTGAGAAGATTAAAAAAGCTGCACAACATTAAAGCAATTGCTCCCAGTTTCGCTTGCCAGAAAGGATTCGGATAATCGAAACTGTGCGCTCCTCTTCATGAATTAGATAAAAAACAAGATAATGATCAACAGCTATTCGTCGAATTCCACGAGAAGCTAGATACGGATCAGCCGTGCAAGGATAACGAGTAGGCAATTCAGATAAACGCATCACGTTTCTTTTAATTTTGGCAACGAGCTTTTGAGCCGTTTCCGGTTCGCGCAATTCTCTGGCGATATATCTGGAGATTTCCTGCAGATCATTCACTGCCGGTATACTCATCATTAATTTATAGGTGCTCATTTACTCAGACCATCTTCAATTCGCTTAAACGCTTCATCGGCAGGTATGGCTTCACCTTTTTTTATAGACTCACCGCCTTTGGCCAATAAATTGTAAAGTTCGAACTTCCCAACCAGCTGTTCATAAGTGTCAATACTCATAACCACCAGATCTCCCTTGCCGTTCTTCGTAAGATAAACAGGCTCAGAGTACTCATGGCAAAACTGTGAAATTTCATTGTACTTATTTCGCAAATCAGAACTTGGTCGTATCTTAGGCATCATCACACCTCCATTTTTATTATATGCATATTTTAGCGTTATATTGATATATAATCAAATGAACCATCTATTGTAACAAATCAATTAACGTTACTACTCATATCCCATCCCTCTCAGCCATTCCCTCACTACCAATCGTTCTTTTCAAAGTGCATTAGTTTTAATATAGTAGTAAATATGCCTATAATATGGGTAAGGTAAGGGCGACGATTTGAAACATTCTGCCTTGCCTTTCGTAACTATCAATGTTGTAAACTAAAGCTGAATGCTTTTTACATGGGAGTGAACGTTTTGACGTTGCAAATACCTGAAGATGTAAATCTATACGATGAGCTGGTTAAACAGGCGAAAGCGCATCCGAAGAAAGTAGTTATTGAGGATACAAGCAGTTCATACACCTACAGCAAGTTTCTCATTGCTGTTACGATCATGAGCAAGAAACTGGAACAGACAATTGGGAATGACAAGAGAGTCGGTCTCTATCTGCCCAACGTGGTGGGTCAGGTCATCGTGCTCTTCGGTTTGTTTAAAAATGAACAGACGCCTTGCCTTTTAAACTTTACGATGGGCACAACGAACATCATCGACTGTATCGAGACCGCTTCACTCGGAACCGTGATTACATCAAGAGAATTTGTAAAAAAAGCCGATCTCGGTTTCGTTGTTGAAGAGATGGAAAAGCAGGTTAAAGTGATTTATCTCGAAGATCTGGCGCGCGGGATTACCACTTTTAATAAAATTACCGGTCTGATCGAAACAAGGACATCCAGATTAAAGAAAAAGGCACCTGGCGAGGTGATTCTATTCACATCCGGCACGGAGTCAAAGCCAAAAGGGGTTGTGCTAACCCATCGAAATATTTATGCGAACATCATGCAAGTCTTCGCGCATATTGAGATTCAGGAGAACGATCGGATTTTTAATCCGCTGCCGTTATTCCATTCGTTCGGTATGACGGTTGGATCAATCCTGCCTTTTGTTACGGGTACGAAAACATACCTGTTTCCCTCGCCGCTCGCCTTCAGAGAAATTCCGAAGGCCATCCATAAGGATAAGAGCACGATCTTTGTCGCGACGAACACCTTTTTCGAGAATTACGCTAAATTTGCGACGAAGGAACAATTTCAGACGTTACGAATTGTGGTTGCAGGGGCAGAGAAACTGCAAAATGACGTCAGAAAAACCTATCATGATAAATTTGGGATTACCATATTAGACGGTTATGGGGCTACGGAAACCTCGCCGATTATTTCACTGAATACGCACCAGTTCTATAAGGTGGGGACAGTTGGAAAACTAATACCCTTAATGGAAGCGAAGATTGCTAAGGTGGAAGGCGTTCAAGAAGGCGGAAACCTGATGCTCAAAGGTCCGAATGTAATGAAGGGTTATTTGATTCATGGACAAGGATTCGTTCCTTCCGGGGAATGGTACAACACCGGAGATATCGCCGAGATTGATGAGGATGGCTTTATTCATATCATCGGCCGATTAAAGCGGTTTGCGAAAATAGCCGGCGAGATGATCTCACTGAATAAAGTCGAGGAATTGGCGCTTGAGTGCTTTGGCGAATCGAAATTTTATGCTGTGTGTATTCCTGACAAGCGCAAAGGTGAACAAATCGTCATGTTCACTACGAAGTCCAAGGTTTCGTCGCGAGATCTGAAAAAGTTCATCAAGAGTAAGAAAATGTCGATGCTCTACATGCCGGCCAGCATCGAAATCGTAGACGAAATCCCGCTCCTTGGCAGCGGCAAGCCGAACTACTGGAAGTTGGAGAAGCTAGCAAAAAATCAATAAAGTTAAGAGATAATTAAGGGCTCATTCATGAAAAGCATATGCTTTTTGTGGATGGGCTTTTTAGACACTTTCAAAAGATCATTTCTAAATGTTTTCTATTGACAATAGTCAAAAAATATAAATAAGGTTAAATTAGATTTTTCTGAAGATATTTTACGTGACCTGATTGAAAAAGGACTGCAAGGGAAAGAACTATTGCATGCCTTCCAGAAGGCAAAGCGAGAAGTACCAAGTGCGATGAAACAAATGCTTGCCGATGAAATCGAAGGGGCGCACAAGACACCAGAAAAACCGGGGAACATGTCGCTTGATGACTTCTTGGACACTCTTCCAGATGATACCGAAGAACTTAGAGGAAAAAATGTTAAATGACCATTATACCCCTCAGGCACTGAGAATTTTAAAGAAAAACTTGGCGAGGCCAAGGCCTTGACGCAGGCGGAGCCTTAGCTTTTCTTATACTAGATACCGCTAATCTCTAATCTTTTATACGTTCTTTTTGTATAAAAAAGCTGTGGAAACAAAACAAACCGCTTTATCGACTGGTTTCTGACGCTATTTTGGAAATAAGGCGTGATCCGGCTATTGGTGATGAAAAAAACTATAATTTAGCAGGTGTGCGTTCTCTTGATATCTATTATCAAAAGACAAATTATGAACTCGCTTATTCGATCGAACAAGATAAAGAAGGAAATGACGTGTTAGTCATTCTTTTCGGTTCCCGTGAAAACTTCTATGAGGTACTTAGACGGTACATGAACTCTCTAAAATAAGCATGCAAAAAAGCGCCCAACCGAAATAAAGGTTAGGCGCTCTTTTGCATAGTCAATGCTCACTTTACTTTTTGCCTTACTGAATCATTCATTTGAGGATGCAGAAGTTCCTAAGATTTTAGCTGCAGGTCTGCGAGCTGTGCGTGCTTCCGTCTCATTAAGATCTTCGGTTAATGCATTTTTTTAGAGGCTTTTGGGACAGCCTCTTTATTAATGACATCGTTTTCTGAACATCATCCATTTTCAACTTTGGCAGGCTTGCCAGCCTCAATCAATACCTTATTTCTACCCATGAACAGAGCCAGTATTAGCATAATTGCACCTGTTCCGAGGAGCAGCCATTCAATTCGGATGACATCTGCAATCGGCCCAAAGATCAGCATCCCTATTGGCATCATTGATGTGGAAATCATCCCCATCACCCCGAAAACACGACCCAAATAGTCTTCTTCGACTTTCTCCTGCAGGAGTACAGTCGTCGGCGTATTTAAGATCGGCATGGCCACACCGAATAGAGCCATAAAAGCAAGGTAGACCCAGAAGTTGAAAACGATCGCTCCTAACGCAAAGGTACATAGCCCCATCAACACGGCTGAAAAGGCCATTGTCTTCATTTTATTTTGAAAGCCTCCCCATGATGCGATGATCCCGCCACCTGCCATCATGCCGACGGAAAAGGCGATTTCAACCGCTGTCAAACGCCACACGTCGTCACCAAACGTACGCGTGACCTGCAGTGGAGTCAGAAAAGCTGCTGGTGCCATCAATACAAAGAAGACAGCAAAGTACAAGAAGAAAATCTTCAGAAAGTCATGATTATTAACATAACGCAGACCTTCTTTAAAGTCGTTGAAGTAGCTTGTCGTCTGCTTCTTCAATGCTTTTTCATGAACAGCTATCTTGACAAAGGCAAGCATTGTGCTGATTGCGATCGCTGCCGTAACGACATCAATAAAGAAAATCACTTCAATGGACGCCATGGTCAGCAGAGCGGCACTGACGATCGGCGAGACGAACATGATCACCGCTTGGATGCTGCCGTTCGTGCCGTTCACTTTCGTCAATTGATCCTTGGGTACTATTTGCGGCAGAACTGCGCCGACTGCTGGTGTCTGGATCCCCGTTCCAAAGGCGCGAATCGCCGCCATAAGAAAGAGCAGCCAAATCGAATCAAATCCGGCTAGAAAGAAAATGGCTAGAATGAGTGTCGCCGTGGCGACCAACCCATCTGACAACATAATGATGTTTTTTCTGTTAAATCGATCCGCCCAAACCCCCGCGACGGGAGACAACAGAAAGGTCGGAATAAACCCGCAAATGATGTATACCGTCATCATCAACCCGGATCCTGTTCGCAGCGTGACATACCACATCATCGCGTATTGAACCAATGACGATCCAAAGAGCGATATCGTCTGACTGCTCAAAAAGAGGATAATATTCTTTAACCAATGCTCCTTCAGAGGAGAATTTATTTTATTCACGGTGAATCACTCATTTCCATTTTTATTTTTAAATCAGCAGCGTGATTCGCCTGATTCAGGCATCAAAAAAGAGGGAAGAACTCTCCCCTCTTTTTCATCACCTTTTTGATAAGGTTCCCTGAAAACAGACAGACCAATCCCACCCTACTCTGAGCACAGCCAGAGCTCTCAAACGTATTTAATTAGCGAAATCTCATGTATGCTGTCAAAGGGAAAACCTCCGAGTTCTTTTACCATTAATGTAATTTTAACAAAGGAAGTGAGAGGCGACAATAAATAAGGATGATTCCCTTTTAGATACGCGCCTGACCTATTTAAGCAGGCATTGTGCTGCGGTCTTTTCATGAGTCAGCAGCCATTTCTTCCTTTCAACTCCACCGCCGTATCCGCCAAGAGTACCATCCGATTGAATCACTCGGTGACAGGGAACAATGATGGCGAGTTGATTGGCACCATTCGCATTTCCAATTGCGCGAACTGCCTTCGGATTCCCGATTAATCCGGCTATATCTTTGTACGTTGCGGTCTCACCCGTCCTAATAGTCAATAATTGTTTCCAAACACTTTTCTGAAAATCGGAACCCAGGAGCATAATTGGTGTTTTAAATAGGGTTAAACCTTTATCAAAATAGTGATTGAGCTCACTTTCAATTTGATTTGATCGATCAGTCGTCCCTGGTATTATAGAGGCATTTAGTCGATTTCTTAAACGTTCAATTTCTCTCTCCAATCCCCGTCTATCGGCAAATTCGAGTAAATAGAGAAAATTTTCGTCAACAATACTCACCATGGGACCTAAAGGCGTATCAATCCAACTTGCGTAAAGTGTTATCATCTTTTTAGACATATTCGGTGTTCTGCCCATAATTTTAGAAAAAGCATCATGAAATCCGCTTGAAGAAGTATAGCCCAACTCAATTTGTGTATTAATGATTTTTTCTCCCGTGCGTATTGATTTCATTGCAATCCCCATTCTTCTTGCTCTGGCATACTGTACAAAAGTCATGTTGTAATTCTTCTTGAACTGTCTTCGTGCAGTCGCAGCATGGACACCCAGTTCGCTAAAATCAGAATCCTTCCATCTCTTTTCAGGATTTTCTTCAACAAGCGCAACCATTTTTTGAACGAGCGGTGATTGGCCCTGAGGAAATGATAAGGGCTTGCATCGCTTGCATGGGCGGAAACCTGCTAAAAGTGCTTCCTCTGCAGTCTCAAAAAACAAGCAATTTTCATAGTTCGGCTTTCTTGCGGGGCAAGTTGCATGACAGAATACCCCGGTTGTTTTAATGGCGGCAAAAAAAATGCCATCAAAGGTTGAATCTCGATTAACCAGTGCTTGATAGTATTTTCTTTTCTTCGACTCATCGTTAATCACCGCCAAGCACCTCGTTTCGATTTAAAAAAGCTACTGGTGTTATCATTAGTTAAATTATAGCGGCAATCCCATTATGGAGCATACGAAAAATGAACATCTATTTGTTCAAAGACTATCTTAACTACTGCAAATGAGCACAAGCCTACGGGAATTCTATGGCGCAAAAAAAGAGCTGCCTCAAAGTCAAAATGACTGATCAGACAGCTCTTGCATTTAGTCTAGTTGTTCACGCCATCGTTCATGATGGGTACTGACCATCGCCTGGGACGGTGCCTCGGGATCCAAGTCCTGTTTGATGCTGTTCACGGCAATCGGTCCTTCAACAAAGCCGGCGGCGATTAAGTAAACCTTTTGCGCGTATGATGCGGCGTTACCAATCGCGAAAATACCTTTAATTAAGGACTCCATTCGTGAATCAACGACAATACCGTTATTCTCCAGAGACAGTCCCCATCGCTCAATTCCTCCAAGCCCATATTGGAAGCCATGATTCACAATAAGCGCGTCGGCCCGGATCTTCTCTGCTTTATCCGCAGCGCGCACCGTAACAGATTCCAGCTTCTCTGAACCTGACAGCGCGACAATCTCGGAATCAAGCAATACATCAACTGAATGGCTCTTCAGCCGTTCAACCTGATGCTCGAGCGCACGAGTAAATTGCTCACCTCTGTAGACAATAGTTACTTTCCGACAAATCGGCGCAAGTTCCGCCGCCCAGTCGAGTGCTCCGTCACCGCCGCCGGAGATGACCACGTCCTTACCGGAAAACTGTTTCAAGTGGCGCACGGCATAAAAGAGACCGCTGCCTTCAAATCGCTCAGCCCCTTCAAGCTGCAGCTTATTGACATCAAAGGTTCCGCACCCAACTGCTAGGATGATTTTGCGTGTATGATGCACATCACCATTCGTACTGATCAGGTTAAATGTGCCGTCCTCTCGTTTCTCCAAGCGGTCGATGACCTGATTGGTTACAATCTTTGGCTGGAATGTTTCCGCTTGACGGGTTAACTGCTCAACTAACGCCTCACCTGTAATGGTGACTACACCACCAACGTCATAGATCGTTTTTTCCGGATAGAAATGAGTAATGACGCCGCCTAATTCATTTTTCGCTTCGATGATTTTCGTCTTTAAAGCACGCATACCACTGTAGAAGGCTGTATAGAGACCGGCAGGCCCTCCGCCGATGATGGTTACGTCATATAGATCGGACATGAGTAAGCTCCTTTACTGAAAAATTTCTTGAACGACGTCCACAGTCAATGGAGCCCTGATTCAATTATTTGTATAAATCCGGGTACATTTCTTTCGCTAGTGTATCCAGGCCATCGAGCGTGTTGTAGCTGTAGCTGAACAGATAATTGTAGTCCATGCTATATATTTTTTTGTTTTTGATGGCTTTCATACTGGACAGCTTTGGATTTGTGTAAAGAGCCTTTTTCATCTTACTTCCGTCCGCTCCCCAATCCAGAACAATCAGCACATCCGGGTTGGTTTTCACCAGCGTTTCAACGCTGACGTTGCCATTTATATTTTGGAAGACATTACTCAGTTTGACCATCTTGAATGCGTTATTGAAGAAGGTCTCACCATAGGCAGAATAGACGTAAACTTCTTTTGGATCGGACATATGCAGGTAAGCAAAGGTTTGCGGCTTTTTAATTTTCGATAATTGTGCCGTAATCTTTTTCTGATGTGTCTTTAGTTTATTGGAAAATGCCTTGGCTTTATCTTGGACGTTGAAAATTTTCCCGAGATTATCAATGTCTTTGTAAATGTCATCATACGTACCGCCGCGAATCGAGGACTTAAGCGCGTAAGTAGTGACGCCCATAGAATTCAACGAATCGACCGTACCAACTCCCCAGTCGGCATTGTCAAACAAATCGCCGCGGCTGACAATAATGTCCGGATTGGTTCCGATCGCCACTTCTTTGCCAACATAAGAACTGCCAAGTTTCTTCAACGAATTATACTGTTTCTCAACCGATGTGTCCGCAGCGCCAAAGTTGCCGCCGACCCCGACAATCCTGTCTTTCAAGCCAAGATGAAGAAGCAGTTCGGCTACCGTACGTGTTGTCGCCATCACACGCTTCGGTTCCTTCTTCACTACTTGATCCTTCTTCTTCCAATCCTTTCCGCCTTCTGCCTTCGTATAGTTATGAATAGTCAGCGGATAGTGCGATTTGCTGCTCTTTGCAGCCTTGTCCGATCCGTCATTTGTTGCTGAATTCCCACAGCCGGCAAGCAGCAAGAGCGCTGTCAATCCGCAGGCAAGTAATTTTTTCTTTTTCATGATGATCCTCCTCATACTCCGTAGGCAAAGCCTAATCGTTTGGTTACTGGATTTATATAAGTCTGGCATTTGATTTGATAGAGTGCTTCAACAGTTTCAGGCGTCAGTACTTCTTCCGGTCTCCCGTGCGCATAAATCTCGCCGTCTTTAACCGCATACAGATAGTCGCAGTACATCACGGCCAGCTCTAAATCATGGAGTGCCGCAAGTACGCTGATTCCGAGCTGCTTCACGCAAGATAGAATTTCAAACTGATAGCGGATGTCCAGATGGTTCGTTGGTTCATCAAGAATCATCAATTGCGGCTGCTGGACAATGGTGCGCGCAAGAATAACCCGTTGCTTCTCACCGCCGGACAGCGACAGGTAGCTGCGCGTTCGATAGTCTTGCAATCGCGTCCGCCTCAATGCTTCTTCGACAATCTCATAATCATCCGCTTGATCGGATTCCAGCAATTTCTTGTGCGGCGTACGTCCAAGAAGCACCATTTGCTCAACAGTTAAATCAAAGCTCATTTCATTGAACTGTCCGACAACGCCCAAGTGCTGCGACACCTTTTTCTCCGAACTCTTTAAGACATTAAGGTCGCCTAAAAAAACGCTTCCGCTCTGGGGAGTCAAGCTCTTATAGATACTTTTAAGCAGTGTCGACTTCCCGCAGCCGTTCGGTCCAATCAGTCCGACAAACTGCTTGTTTTTCACAAAGACCGAGGCATTTTTAATAATTTCTTTTTTGCCCATTCGCACGTGCAGTTCTTTTGCCGTAAGTTCCATTCCTCAGCCTCCGAAGTTATAGCCTTTTTTCACAATCATATAGATGAAGAGCGGTGAACCGATCACTGAGGTGATGATCCCGATCGGAAGGTCAACATTGGGAACCAGCGTCCGGGACAAGATGTCTGCCCAGATGAGAAAGAGACCGCCTAAGAGCAGCGTCGCCGGCATCAAACGTTTATGGTCCGCGCCGAAGAGCCCGCGGCAAATGTGCGGAACAATGAGTCCGACAAAGCCAATTGTTCCGGAATAAGCGACCATTGTTCCCGTGATCAACGCTGCGAGCACCATGTAAATCTTACGAAACGCGCTTAGATTAATCCCAAGCGTCACCGCTGATTCATCACCGAGCAGCATCGTGTTCAGAACGCGGTGCTGGAAGAGAAAAATGCCGCACCCAAGCAGCACGACGATTGTTAAAATCGGCACCTTGTCCCAGCTTGACGGAGCAAGACTCCCCATTGACCAGAAGGCAACCTGCTGCACACCCTCCGCATTGTTGGCGAAAAAAATCACAAGACTTGAGAGCGAGCTGCAAAAGGCACCGACGACGACGCCCGAGAGTACAAGCTTCACCGAGGTCGCTTTCCCACCAATACTCGAGAGTAGAAGCACTGCGGCAGATGTGATAACCGCGCCGACAAATGCGCCGAAAGCTACCCCGAAGTTGGCGAAGAATGCGCTGGCTCCGAAACCAATCAAAATTGCGATCGTTGCGCCAAGAGAAGCCCCGGAAGAGATGCCGATAATATATGGATCCGCAAGCGGGTTCTGCACAACAGCCTGCATCACGGTCCCGCATAGAGAAAGGCCCATACCGATCAGCAAAGCAAAAATCACGCGCGGCATTCGGATCTGATAGATGATGTTGAAATAAGATTCGTTTCCTACTGCATCCGGAGAACCCAACCTGCCATTTGTAAGCACGTGCAGTAGGATATTCATCGATTGCCTGAATGGAATATGTACTTGTCCAATTGATACGGAATATACTGCTGATAGGGCAATCAAAAAGAGTAGGAACAATATAATCGGAAAATAAAAATAGCCGATTCGATCACTCCTAACTCTGTGCTTGACCAAAGAAATCACCTCTCCACAATTCAAGTGATAATGATTATCATTATCTCTTATGATTTTAAGGCATAATGTACCAAAAAACAAGACTTATTTGTGATTATCATCACACTAGAAAAGTTCCGTTAATAAATGAGTATGCTCACATGACTCCTTACCGTCATTCAGCTTTCAAAAAAATCAAGCAAAAAAAGAACCCGCTCACTTTTGAACGCGTTCTGATGCACGCATTACGGCACCATGTGTGACGTGATGTGTACTCTACAAATTTATCGAGCACTTTAAATTGTTTATCGAGCGTTTTCAGCATTTTATCGAGCGTTTCCAACGATTTATCGAGCACTTTGAGATCTTTATCGAGCGTTTATCGAGTTGAGCAATTTGATCAAATGTTCATGCATGAAGCATTCCTTTTATTCTTCGATTTTCTTTATAATTCTCGCTGGATTGCCGGCGACAACTACATTATCCGGCACGTCCTTGGTGACGACTGAACCTGATCCGACAACGACATTATTACCAATCGTAACCCCAGGATTAATCACGGCCCGCCCGCCGATCCAAACATTATCGCCAATTGTTACCGGCTTCCCAAATTCCACACCCGATGTACGCAGTTTCGCATTAAGCGGGTGCGCCGCAGTATAAATATGAACACCCGGAGCACACATGCAGTTATCTCCAATGCGAATCTCGCATATATCTAAAAAGACACAATCAAAATTCGCATAAAAATGGTCGCCGACATGGATGTTGTAGCCATAATCACAATGAAACGTTGGCTCAATGTATAACTTTTCTCCGGTCGACCCGAAGAGCTGTTTTAATAATCCCCTTCTCTTATCTCGCTCTGTTTCGAGCGTTCCATTATATAATCGTGTCAGCCTCCGCGCATTCAATCGATCGCTTATTAATATCGAATCCAACGCGTCATACAACTCACCGTTGATCATTTTTTCTTTTTCGGTTGTCATTAATTTGACCCCTTTTTTGGATTTCATGAAAAACTCGGCGGCCGAAGTCCGAGTGAATCGGATTTTAACCACCGAGCCTATTACAAATAGCCTAGTTTTGCCTGATTAATCAGTTAGGCTGCTTATCAAAAGCTTGAAATTTTTCCTTAATTGTATCCGCAGAGTGTTTGAATTTTGCTTCCTCTTCAGCAGTTAACGGCAGAGTGATAACTTCTTCTATTCCGTCCTTACCGATGATTGCCGGTTGACCCACATAGGTGCCGTACTTTTCGTTATAACAAGAGCAGATGTATGCGGCCTTGGCATCCGAAAGAACTGCCTGACTGAGCTTGACAGCACAAGTAGAGATCGCCCAGCTTGTATAGCCCTTGCCGGAATAAACTTCCCAGCCGCCGCGGCGAGCTGCTTCTTCAAGATCATCCAGATTCAGATTCCGTTCTTTCGCGAGCTCAGTGATGTCCAGCCCATTCACGCGAACGGTTGACCATGCGCTGAATTGAGATTCCCCATGTTCACCATAAACATAACCGGAAACATTTTTCGGATCACATTCAAATTGATCCGAAACCACTTTCTGCATCCGAGCCGTGTCAAGGAACGTGCCCGTAGCAAAAACTTGCTGCCGGCTGAGTCTGGTATTTTCCTGGAAATACTGCGTAATCGCATCACATGGGTTCATCGTATCGATGGCAACGCCGTGGAAACCGGACGCTTTAACCTTAGGCGCAATATCCTGCACAATATTCTTCGTGTATTTGAATTCAGCCCAACGGTTACCTGCTGCATCTTTTTCCGCATACGCAAGAATATTGCCGGCAGTAATGAACAAGATGTCCGTATCGGCAAGCTCGCTGTAATCATTGATTTTAATGATCGTGCGGGTTTCAATCCGTCCTTGCATGTCCTGTAAATCAAGCTGTTCTGCGCGTGCCAGTCCTTCGTTCGTGTCGATTAAAATCAGTTCATCGGCAATCCCCTTGGATACAAGCTGGAACGCAACCGCCGCACCCACGTGGCCAAGGCCAATAATCGCATATTTTCTCATCTATCTGTCTCCACCCTCATAATGAATTTGACTACGTACATCCAATTCTATCTTAGCACAATGAGCGTCAAATGAAGCCCGTATATTTTTAATAGTTTGTGATTTTCTAACATAGATTGAATCTTGCGCATTTACTCAATGTATATATAGTCAAAGTCATACGAATGTTCTATTATTTATATCACAAAGATATCTTAGAGCACATGGCTCGCTTGTCCCAGTTTGAACCACGGAGGCATAAATAATGTTTGATAACAAGCGTAAAAAAAATACAAATCTCTCAACGGACCACGCAATCGAATATCCTGATCTATTTTTCCGATCCTTGTTTGAGGGTAATCCGAACATAGCTTTTTATATGGATGTTAACGGGGTGATTGCTTTACCAAACAAACACTTTTCGGAATGCCTTGACTACACGAATGACGAGATCATTTTAAATAAATTTGATACATTCTTGCCGGATAAGGAAGCCTTATCCTACAAAGAAGCATTAAAAAATGTAATGATTGGAAAAAACCAGTACATCAATACTGTACTTATACACAAAAACGGTACTCAAATCGAGTGTCAATTAACCCTAATGCCAGCACGATCACAGGATCACATTATTGGTGCATTTGGACTTGTCCAAGATCTAACAAACAAGAACCTATTAAAAAAATCCTTAATCGAATCTGAATTAAAATTTAGAAGTTTTGCAGATGAAGCATCCTTTGGCATTTTCATTTTTCAAGGTAATCAGCTCATTTATGGAAATCCGAAATTCCACACGTTTATGGGACCATACTTGATAAATAATGAATGTCTCTTGGATGCCTTGCACCCAGATGATCATTCAACGATTCAATCAAATATAAACGAATTGACTGTTGGCGGAATTGGGAAAGACGTTCCGTTTAGAACAATTAAAGAGGACGGCACGCATTATTATGAATGTCACATTAAAAAAATCATGTATCAAAACCAAGCAACCGTTGTGGGTTCCGTTCAAGAGGTCACGAAATATAAAAAAGCACAATTGCTAACAAAATTTCTTGCCGATCATGATGAATTAACCGGACTTCCAAACAGCAGATTTTTCCGTGAAAAATTAGAACAGGAAATTGTCGTCAGCAAAACGTTAAATCAAAAATTGGCCGTGATGTATGTGGACTTAGATCGGTTTAAATACATTAATGATACATTGGGTCATCCAATCGGTGATGAATTTCTGAAGCAGTTTGCTGATAAGCTGACAAAAATACTGGATCATCATCAATTTGCAGCGCGAATCGGTGCCGACGAATTTCTTATACTCTGCCCGAATGTTTTTCGGCACACAGTCACCCAACAGGCTGAGAAAATCATCAATGCATTTGATGCTCCCTTCATTGTTAAAGATTATCGCTTGCCGATTTCACTCAGTATCGGGATTAGTGTCTTTCCGAGAGATGGCGAAGATTCGACGAGCTTAATCAAGCATGCCGATGCTGCGCTGCATCAAACGAAAGAAAACAAACAAAGTAACTATCAGATGTACACACATAAAATGAATATCGTTGGCTACAAACGCTTTACTTTAGCATCCGATTTACAAAATTCACTGGAATTGAGTCAATTTGAATTATACTATCAACCAAAGGTAGACATCGCTACCCAGCGTATTATAGGCGCCGAAGCACTGATTCGATGGAACCATCCGGAATGGGGACTTGTATCACCGGCAGAATTTATCCCTTTGGCAGAAGAAATCGGTATGATGCGTCAAATCGACAGATGGATCGAATATACCGCTTGTCTCCAAAACAAAGCATGGCAAGATAAAGACCTGCCTGCGATTCCGATCTCAATCAATCTGTCCGCAACCCGTTTTTTGGATCATGATCTGACTGCTAATCTCTTGGACGTGCTTGGACAGACTCATTTGGACCCGAAATACTTAGAGGTCGAAATCGTTGAAACAGCTCTCCTTGAGAATGAGAAAACTGTTTTTACGATTCTCGATAGTCTCAGGCAGAATGGGATTGGAATCAATCTGGATGACTTCGGAACCGGCTATTCATCACTTTCCTACCTCAAGCGGTTCAAAGGCCGAATCAATACGTTAAAAATTGATAAGTCATTCATTGACGCGCTTAGTGACACCGACGATGAGAGTTCTAAATACATCATCAAATCAATCATTGAACTCGCGCATCATTTAAAAATGAAGGTGGTAGCTGAAGGAGTGGAAGCTCAAGAACAACTGCAGCTGTTACAGGATTTTCACTGCAATCTGATACAAGGCTACCTTTTCTCCAAACCCGTTCCGGCCGATACATTCACCGAGCTGTTGCGAAAGGAAAGAGTGAAAGCTCCTGTTGAACCGATCTCAAGAAGACGTGAAGTCTATGAAAATCGAAGAAAACACTTCAGAGTGGATCTTGATTATCCGCTAAGTGCCATGATAACCCTTGTTCAATTTCATGAGCAACATGTGCAACTAGGCAACACACGCATCCTTATCGAAAATATTGGTTTAGGTGGCTTGCGCTTCCTTTCCGACCTGCGTTTTGGCATTGATTCATCCCTGATCTTAAAGGTCGAAACAAACATTCTTGGGAAAAAGATGACATTTTTGGGGTCGGTTGTTTGGACGAAAGAACTAAAATCGGAGGTATTCCAGTATGATTTCAAATTTATCATGAACGAGAATGAACGCAAGATTCTTTCCCAATTACTGAATAAGTTCGCCCTGCTTCTTAACGAGAATCCGTTGCCGCCGGATTGTGATTTTGTGACAACGGATAAATACAGCGTATTCGCAAAGTGAACTGTATCAGCACTAAATTGCTGATGTTCACCCAAACATTTTGACCATTTGTATGCTTAAATTGCAAAGTCCATCAATATGCTGCTTTTCCAGGGGACTAAACCCGATCAAGTTTAGTCCTTGTTTGAGTTCGGTCGAAAGACCCTCATAGAGTGCTCTTTCCTTTTGCAGAAGTGCTTGGAATGATTTCTTCACCGGACTCTTTCCAATCTGACAAATAGTCGTTAAAAGCATCTTCAATTCCTGTCGTCAACTCAACTAATGTGAACATTTGATCACCTCATGATCTTTTTTATGTACCACTTTAAGAATCTCGCAGACATATGGGGTCCCTTCATCTTCCTGTAAGTTCAGTGACAAAATCGTATTCTACTGCCACTCAATCAAACTGCGCTTCTGTATTATTCATCAATTAAAAACCTTCCCTATGTTTTATAATGCATGTCACGTTAACCATTCGATGATCTTTCTGCAATATAGTCATTGTTCAATTACTTAATATGAGACAGTTCATCCAGAAAAGCAGGTCGCCTGCTGTACTCCGTTTTTAGTTTGGCAATGATCGCTGACCGGTTGGCAGTCCCAAGCATTTTTTTGCAGCTTCTTAAGATACCGCAGATCTCTCGATACTCTTTTCGATTTGAAGCTTTGCCGGCTGCGTTGAAAACATAGTCACTGCAAATCTGTTGCACATCCGCAGAGTAACGAGCCAGCAATCGATCCCCATACTTTTCAACTTCTGATGGATTAGTGCGTACATAAGCCATTAACTCATCCAAATCGTTTTTATCTGAGATCAGTTCAACATAGACGCTGCGCGCTCTCCAGTTTTTGCTTGTCTTCAGTTCGGCAATAATCTCATGATAGAACGCTTCTTTGTCTTCTTCATGAAGAGACTCCAGATCATGATAATAGTTGTAGTCACCATCAAGCAAAAGTTCTCTTGCAAGCATCTCCTGCTGTTTTCTTAAGGAAAGCTTCTTATACGCCTGGTATCTGAAGGCTTTCCACTTAGACAACAAACCAGCATAGTGATGATCCTGTTGTTCGCCTGCCTCAGCCAGCTCAATAACATGAGCATAGTTGCCGCCTGCCATGCTCTTTTCGATTGACCACTCTCGGAAAAAAGTGACTGATAAGTGATCTTGGACAAATCGTTCTGCTTCCGCATCTGAACCATAATCACAAATAATCTGAAACAGCAGCTTATACAAAGATTCAATTGTATAGCGCATGCTTTCATTATCTGCACCGGCAGCTATACGCTGCTCAATCACCTTTTTCAGTTGTTTTCTATGCTTTTCATCATCAGCAAAATCAGCACAAATACGAAGCAAATCAATCCTATAATCATTCCAGCCGTCAAATAGCGAACCGTTGCTCATCGTCAGCAAGCGTTGAAAACAGTGCTCTCCAGATAAAACATCTTCTCTCATTCTTGCTGCTATTTTCTGAATGCCAGCTATTGTTTCTTCTACCAGCATACCTATATCGCCATCCGAGTCATCTGCATACTGAAATGCGGAGATACCTTCCTCCAACACCAGCAGGGCTGTATCCAATGCCAAGGTCTCATTATTCATGTCGTCCTCCAGAATACTGAGCATATCTAAAGCAAAAGCACGTTCTTCTCCATACCGTATAAACCCAAATTCTTCATCTCCACTATATTTATCAATAATGGACTTGATCAATTTCTTGCGCGCTTTGAGCTGATGAACAGCCTTTCCTGTTCCGTATTTTACGATCAGCTGAGCTCCAATCTTGTCGTCTTCCTCAGCAATTCGAAGAATAATACGAACGAGTTCTTCCTTGGGCAAGCTGTTCAGCATTCCTGCTAGTTCCGACTGTTTCTTCACTGTATTCAAATCCTTTCTCAAACGATCTCTATATAAAACGACGTTCCATTTCAATAGTTGAATCGTATTGCGCCGTTTAATCTGCTCAATAAAACATTCGTTAGAAAAGGAGAAACTTTCGCCGTTGATCTTTTTTATTCTCTTAAATAGCTTATGACAAAATAATTTCCGTGTAAATCTCGCATCCTATCTGTAGTCAAATCAATTTATTTATTTTCAACCCATTTTTCCAATCGTATAAAAAGCGGAGCAAGGACAATGAGAGTGAGAATAAACAGAAAAAGCAGCGAGACAGCACGATGCATGCCAAGTCCAATCCCAGTGACTGCCTGAATTAAAGAGTTTACTAATTAATCGTTCGTCGGAGCTTCTCAAAGATTTGGGCATCTTGACACGACCTGTGACTGTGAAAAAAATAATACAGAATCTGCCTGAATCCTATAAGAGTGAAACCAATCAATTTCTCCGGCGCATCTATTTGGATTCCAGAGTCTGGTTTGGCAATCATAAATCCATTGCCGCATTGCCAACCATTGAACAAGCGTTGGAGCGCAATTTGCAGATTCAAATCAACTATCAGAAGGATAACGGAGAACTAATTTTTCGAGAAGTTGCCCCTTATGGTCTTGTCGCTAAAACGAGCGTTTGGTATTTAATTGCAGAGCATGACAATACGTTGAGAGTTTATCGTGCATCTCGGATTACAGAGCTTAACGTGACCCATACGCCATTCACTTTTCCAGAGCAATTCTCTATTTCTTCATTCTGGTCAACCTGGTGCCGTGAATTTGAAAACTCACGTCCCCGTTATCCAGTGCTGCTTCGCACTCATCCAGATGGTTTTCATGAACTCTCAAAGAATGGATATACCTTAGAAATACAAGATCATGAACCAAATGAAGAATGGCTGATCATCAATATCCAGTTTGAAACCTTTGACCAAGCGCTGCGAGAGATACTCGCTCTCGGCTCAAAAGCAGAAGTGGTTCAACCTGAAAGACTGAAAATAAAAGTCATTGAATCGGCGCAAAAAATAGTTAACCTATATGGCGAACAATGAGGTAAGCCGGTATTGTAAAAGGTAATTCACTGGTGTGAGCTGAGGGAAAATCGAGAATGTCACGAAATCTGAAAAGCCGTATTTTTTAATTATTTCTTTCGTTTTTTTTTCACACTCTGCTTTTCTCTAGGATTTAGCGTTATTATTAATTTAGATTTTGTATTTTCTCTCGACCAAGATAACAGTCACATCATTTCTATGCTGGGGTTGGCCAGACGTCCTACTTCAGACCACATATAAAGGGAACCTGATTTACAAAAGAGAGATGATCCTTATGAAATTACTTGCATTGATCAATAATATACTTGTTTTCATGATCATCTCAATAATTAATACGATTATTTCGATTAAACTCCCAATAGCTATCTTTCACCATGACAGCTGGTTATTTAAGGCGAGAGCTTGGGAAAAAGACGGATATTTCTATCAGCATTGGTTTAGCGTGAAAAGATGGAAGAATAGGTTGCCGGAACTCAGTGATTTTCTGTCCTTCCTTTTTTCAAAGAAACAAATGAAACAATACAGCACCGAGTATTTATGCAGATTCGCTCTGGAGACATGCCGTGCCGAATTAGTCCATTGGTGCATCATCATCAGTTCGCTTCTTTTTACAAAATGGAATCATACCGGCATTTCACTTTTCATTTTTGGTTTTGCTGTACTCTGCAATCTTCCATATATTATTATCCAACGGTATAATCGTCCAAGAATTTTAAGTATTCTTGCCAATAAAAAGATGACTATTAGAGGGAGTAGGTTGAATTTGGACGTGCTCCATAAAGATATCTAGAGGAGAGTTTTTTCTGTGAATAGGATTCTGTTTCTTTCATCCGAGTACACGGGGAACGGTCATAAAAGTATCACTGAAGCATTGAGCAAGCAGTTACTGCTCTTATCTCCTGATAGTCAATTTACTGTAATTGATGGATTCGGTCTCGGCAGCTGGGTTCTGCGCTCTTCCAGTCACAATTATGACTCGTTTGCAGTGAAGTTCCCTGCGCTTTGGGGGCTTTTCTATCAATTAAGTAATCCGTTTAAACCAGTTGTCAATTGGTTTGTTGCTCGAAGCATCAAAAAGTCTCTATTAAAGCAGATCGATTCCTTTCATCCGGATGTAATCGTATCCGTTCATAATCTTTTCGTTGGTTCGGTTTTAGACATCTTGGATCAGTCACATTTGGATATCCCGTTTATCTCACTGATTGCAGATCTGGACAACGTTACAAGCCTTTGGGCAGATAAACGAGCAACGTATATTATATGCCCATCAAATGAGGCACAGCAAAAGATGCTCAGGGTAGGTATGGCGCATAAGCAATTATTTTTAACCGGATTCCCCGTACGCGATACATTCTGTGACCGCAGTCTTCCCGAGCCTCACTGCCACGCGGCAAAAGAAGTTGTTTCAATCCTTCTGATTAGCGGGAGTCAGGGATCGACTCAGGTTCTGAAAATCGCAAAAACATTGCTTAACAATGATAAAATTCACCTATCAATTATTGCCGGACATAACAAAGCATTAATTCAATTGATGGAGAATGCTTTTTCTCCTTACATTGGGAAGCGAGTTACACTCTATGGATTTATTACGGAAATAAAGGCGCGTATGATGGAAGCTGATCTTCTGATCACTCGGGCAAGCCCAAATGTATTAATGGAAGCGATCAACCTATGTAAACCGGTCATCATCACCGGCGCGCTGGGAGGTCAAGAGGCGAAGAATCCTCAGTTTGTCGTAAAACACAAGTTAGGTCTTTATTGCACGAACCTAAACCGTCTGAACGACATGGTTTCTGAATTACTGGCCAATAACGGCGAGAAGCTCCTGCAGATCGCACAAAGCCAGTATCGATTCAGAAAACCTGAATCTACGCGCGAGATTGCTGAGCTGCTCATACAAACAGCTAGGGAAACTAATGCATCTATTGATCTGCCAACCGCTTGAAAATTCTTTTTAACGACTGAAGTCCAAAAAAACGTGCAGCAGGAGCATCTGAATGGTCACAAAAATAAAGTTCAAGCTACTATTGGGAATAATCATTACTCTTTTAGTCGTCTACTATTCATTCAAAACACTGGGTGGCCTGGATCTAAACACTGTATTCAATTCAAGAATTAATTGGTTCTTAGTCTTTGGTTCGGTTGTCCTTAATATCTATTCAAACTATATTCGAAGCCTTGGGTACACGTTAGGTATTGACCCGAATATCAACCGTCTGAGCGCTCTGCAAATCGTTGGTATCGGGCATGCGGCAAATATGATTTTGCCTCTTCATATCGGTGACGGATTACGCTTCGCTTTTTTTCCGGACGATTATACTGCGCTGCGTCGGACGAAGTTACTGGTGATACCGGCGATCGCTGACTCGATTGCGATTATCGTCATCTCACTTCTCGCCGTACCTTTTTCTGGATTTAAAGATACCAAGATCTTAACTATCCTGTGGATTCTTTTCTTTTCATGTATTGTCCTCATCGTGTTGCTGTTGATTGTTATTTATTTTGTGCCGCGATTGCGTAGCTATTATTTAACGATTGGTATGCTGAAGATGATGCTTTGGGTTCTTCTTTCATATATCCTCCTTCTTTTTTCCATGTGGATGGGACTGATCGCGTTCGGCTTCAGCTGGGTGACATCTCTTCGTATGTCGCTCGCCGTTTTTGCCACAACAAACCTCGTTGGCTTTATACCTGCCTCGCCCGGTTCTGTTGGTCTGTTTGAATACGGAGTCATTATCGGCCTTGCCGGACTGGGCATTCAGCAGAGCGCGGCGCTTCCAGCAGGGTTACTGCTTCATTTCACACAGTATGCCGCATTGCTTCCATTGGGCATCGTTCTTTCTATTCTGGCCTTTTATGGAAAATATGGAAAAGTGATCAAAAGAAAGTTGCACCAAAAAATGTAAATGGCTGTTGGATTGATGGGTCATTTCTGTGTTATCGCTGAATCCTCCTACATAGTGGAATGCAGGTCACGTACGTGCTTATATTCATGTTCCAACTCGGACAGCGGTAATTGAAAAAGATGCTTTCCATTTATTTTATATATTTCATGAGCAATCAGCTGTTCGATTAACCGTTCCTGTCTGTTTTCAATGGATTTTTTTTGAACGCTGCCCATGGTGCGACATCTCCTTAATAGATTTTATGGCTTAACCTTTATTGGTGTTTAAGCTTCTTAGCAAAATTCCCGATACCTTCCCTGAGTCACTTTGTCTTTGCCGCAAAAATAAAAACCTGCTTTCTCATCAATAAGAAGAGGAAACAGGTTTTTCATGGTTACTGACCTCAACTCATCTTCAAGCAATACTACTTTTGGAATTAGCACCGTGTCGTAACGACCGGTTGCTGAGGCTTCGCAGGGCCAATCCCTCCACCTCTCTAGATAAGCATGACTAGGACTATTCTTTTATTAGTATGTTAATGATTTCTGATTTCTGCAGATCAATGAACGTTCGAATCCTTTAATGCCTTCAGTACGGCAACGGCAGAACGATAATAGAACTCCGCGGCAATGCGGATTCCTTCAGGATCAACATGGAACGCGGGATGATGCCAATCTTCCGGTCCGTTTGATCCCACGAATGCAAACACGCCAGGTACCTCACGTTGGAAACAAGAAAAATCATCTCCGGCCACCGATACTTCCGGTGTCACCACCTGCACTTCGTTTTCATTTGCTTCGCGAACAATCCGCGTTATTTTTTCATCATTAAATACGGATGGCGTTCCTTGGCCCCATTCAACAGCAATCTGCACGTTGCAGGCCTTCTGGAGTCCATCGGCGATTTCGGCAAAACGATCAATGATCAAATCACGGTCCTGATCATAAAAGGTGCGTACCGTGCCGAGCAGTTCGACCTCCCCAGGCAACACATTCCACACGTCGCCACCGTGAATACTGGTAATACTCACAACCGCTTCATGCTTGGGCGAAATGTTTCGGCTGACGATCGTTTGCGCTGTCTGAACGAATGACGAGGCTGCCACAATCGGATCGCGGGTCCGTTCGGGAATCGCTGCATGTCCGCCGATTCCATGAAACGTGATTTTAAATTTGTCACAAGCCGCCATAAGTGGTCCGGTCTTAACACCAATGGTTCCTACCGGCAAATCGGGTTTGTTGTGAATGCCGATCACTGTGTCCAGTCCTTTGAGCTGACCGTCTTTGACCACTTTGAGTCCCCCATGGCCGGTTTCTTCGGCAGGTTGAAAGATCAGACGGACAGTGCCTGGAAGATTTGCCTGATTTTGTTTTAACAAAGCGGCGGCCCAGAGTAAAGCGGTCGTATGAAAATCGTGACCGCAAGCATGCATCACGCCTTCATTTCGTGATTTATAGGGCAAGTCGGTTTGTTCATGGATCGGCAATGCGTCGATATCCGCGCGAAGTCCTACAGCAGGTCCGTTCGGGTCACCTGAGATTTCAGCAAAAACGCCGGTTGGCAAGCTGGTCTCTCGCAACGTAATCGATTGTTCCTGCAGCCAGTCTCTGATTTTTGCCGTTGTCTCATATTCATGCAGTGACAGTTCCGGGTGTTGGTGCAGTTCCTCAAAAATGGATTGATAAGCTGTTTCATCATTGACAAGTCTGCTCATACTTGCTGTTCATCTGCCTTGTAGCCATATTTTCCGATTGCCTGCCCTTCACTGTCGCTTTCTGTTACCAACGTTTCCACTTGATTCAATGCATTCAGAATAAACGCCTCATCAAAGGTTTTAAAGACAAAACGAAAGCCGAGCTCCGTTTGACACTCTCTGGCGAGAATTTTTTTAGCCTTCTCTGCATCCTGAAGACTGAATTGGCTCAGCGAATAGCTCAGACCAACTCGCTTGTAAAAGGGCAGCAGCCTCCGCACTTCAGCATCCTGACCCAAGGTGACAAGCAGTACGAGTAAACCATACGCAACCTTTATTCCATGTTGATAGCGGCTCGTCTCCGGAATCTTGCTCATCGCATTATGAACAGCATGGGCACCGGAAGCGCGTCCGTAATCGCGGGCAAAGCTGCCTACTGTTCCGGAAAGTCCGACAATCACATCAGATACAATACGGAAGGCTGGACTGAGCTGATGGCGTTCCAGACTTGCCACCGCTTCCTCTGAATACTGAAGCAGCAGCTTTTTCGTTTGCAGCGCCGCGCTGAGTCCAAGTGTTACAAAGGGATCGATTTGCTGAGACGCATCCTTCGGTATTGCTTCCGCCTCATACCATTTCGCTAATGTATCTCCAATGCCAGCAACGTAATAGTCTTTCGGCGAATCAATTAATAAAGATAGATCAACGAGCACCGCGTAGGCGGATTCTTGAAAATGATCGCGACCGATATGTTCATGCCGCTGATTATAGATGATAGCAAGCGGCGTATACGCGGAACAGGTGCCAAGAACCGTTGGAATGCAGATATACTGTGCGCGCAGCCGGTGATTGACGCCTTTGGCGGTATCTAATACACGTCCGCCACCGATCCCGATAACTAAATCCGCCTGACCGATCTCGCGCGTCAGACGATCCATATCCTCATGACTCGATGTTCCATCATAACGATGAACCGGCCACTTGACTTCTTTTTTATAGACCTTTTGAAAAGCCGCAAATGATTTTTCACCCGTGACAATATGAACAGATGAAAAGGGCGAAACAAGTTCATCGAGTTTGCTGATGGCATCCTCTGTACACAAATACTGACTCGGTCCGCCCCTGACAATTTTGCCTAAATCCATAATCTTTTCCCCCAAATTCTATAGTTGCCTACTCAAATGCCTTGTTCAACGCCTGATCCAGATCACCGATCAGGTCATCCGCATCTTCCAAACCGATCGAAAGGCGGATCAATGTATTGGTGAGTCCGCTTTTTTGACGATTGGCGGAAGGAATCTCGCGGTGAGTGGTTCGACCCGGATTAACGATCAACGAACGCGCATCGCCGACATTCGGCAAGTAACTGAAGATTTTTACTGAATCTAAGATTTTCTTTGTCTGAGCTTCGGTTCCGTCGATGTCAAAAGCAAAGATCGCACCAACGCCACGTGGAAAATAGCGGTTCACCAGTTCATGCTGCGGATGATCCGGCAGTCCGGAATAGTGCACCGATGTGACGTGCGGATGACCTTCCAGAAATCGGGCAATCTTCACCGCACTGGCTACTTGCTTTGCCAAGCGTTCGGATAGTGTTTCAATACCTAACAGAACAAAATAAGCGTCAAAAGGACTCAGAACAGCACCGAACAAACGAAGGTATTTGACCCGGATTCGCGCAGCAAAGGCCTTTGTTCCAAAGGCCTCGACAAAGCTTCGCTCAACGCTTTCTCCTTCATTTCCCAGGACAAATTCTTTTTCCTCAAATTGCTTGAACTTACCGTTTCCATAATCAAATTTTCCCGCATCGACAATTAATCCTGAAACCACTTCTCCGTGCCCGCTGATTCCTTTTGTCGATGAGTAGACAACGATATCTGCGCCATAGCGGATCGGGTTAAAGAGATATGGTGTCGGAAACGTGTTATCGACGACTAGAGGAACACCGTTTTCGTGTGCCAGTTTGGCTAACGCTTCAACATTGGTCACCGCTGTGTCCGGATTCGTAACACTTTCCACAAAAATAGCTTTGGTATCGTCTTTTATTGCTGCCGCCACTTGGGAGCGATCGTTAATGTCGTCGATAAAGTCAAAATGAACCCCAAATTTGGGAAACAGTGTTCGAAATTCATCAAAGCTTGATCCGTAAATATTAGAGGCGGAAATTATTCTGCCGCCGCCTTCAGCCAAATTAAGCAATGTATAAGAAACAGCTGCCATGCCGGATCCGACTGCGACCGCCTCTGAAGCGCCATCCAAATCTGCGATTCTTTGTTCAAGCACAGCAGTTGTCGGATTACCGACTCTCGTATAGCTGAAGCCTTTTTCTTTAAAATTGACCAATCGCTCTGCTCGCTCCGAGTCGCCGAAACCAAAAGCAACCGTTTGATAGATTGGGACTTGCGACGCATAATTATGGTGTTTGGGATCATAGCCCGCATGAATTTTTAATGTGTCAAATCTTTTTTCTGACTCCTCTGCCATCAAAATTCCCCATTTCTCATTCGAGACGTGACGTATTCCATCGAGAATGCTGCTTATAAGCAGCATTTAAAGTGCAGATATTATGTACTGATTTCATCTGCACCTCCATCATCAAATCGTCACAGATCACGATCAAGATACACAATATCGGGTCTGAAATTCCAGCCCTTTTTTCTCCAAAATTGTTTTCCTTCCTCATTATCAAGTACGACGTACAAGCCGATCTTCGTGATCTTTTCCTCTTTAAAAATAGCACAAACACGGTCAATTAACTGTGTGCCGATTCCTTTTCCCTGCTGCGCAGGGTCAACTGCCGTATGGTATAGAAAGCCTTTGCGTCCATCAGTGCCTCCGAGTAGTGTTCCGATGATCCTCTCGTTATCGACAGCGACCAAACAGGTCTCCGGATTCCTGCGAATAATACGATCAATTCCCGCATAACTATTGTCCAAAGAATTCAGATTCATTCCCGGCACTCGTGTCCATAGGTCATAAGCGCCTTCGTAATCCTCAGGGACCATCTTGCGAATTTCCATGCTGTCTCCACTCCAAACTATCTTTTCGCTTTTTCCAATGCGCGCGCCAAATCGTCCAGCAGATCATCCGCATTCTCAATACCGATCGCCAAACGGAGCAGGCCTTTTGTGATGCCGATTTTCTCCTGAAGTTTTTCATCAAAGGATTCATGCGTCATCGTTGCCGGCTGGGCAAATCAAACTCTCAACACCGCCAAGACTTACAGCCAGATCAAACAGCGAAAGTGCCGCAACAAACTGATCCTGATCATAATCTGACGCGAGGCGAATGGAAATGACCGAGCCGTGTCCCGAAGACTGACGCTCCTGAATTTCCTTTTCCTCCTGCGAATAAGAGCCTGGATAGTACAAGTGTTCAATGCCGGGATGGCCGCTGAAGAACGTGATGATCTTGTTTGTATTCTCTTCCTGACGATCAAGTCGAACACTCAATGTCTTGATACCACGAATCAACGCGTATGAATCTGTAGGGTTTAAGATTCCTCCCAATGTATTTTGCAGGAACTTAAGCTTTTGCGCAATTTCTTCACGATTGGTTGCCACGAGACCGGCAATCACATCTGCATGACCGCTCAGGTATTTTGTAGCGGAATAAAGGACGATATCCGCACCTAACGCGAGCGGATTCTGATAATAAGCCGTTAAAAATGTATTGTCGACGATCAGTAATTTGCCTCGCTCATGCGCGATCGCCGCAAGCCGCCGAATATCGGCAACACGCAGCAGCGGATTAGACGGTGTCTCCAAATAGAGTGCGGCCACATCGTCATCCAGATCCTCTGCTTTCAATTCATTAAAATCGTGCACCAATTCATACGCAATGCCTCTGTCCTTAAAAAGATTGCTGGCGTAGCGATAGGTTCCGCCATACACATTGTTGTTCAGCAAAATTTTGTCACCGGACTGAAACAGGCTGAAAACAGCTGACACTGCCGCCATCCCTGATGCAAACGCATAGGAATAGTTCGCCTGTTCGATTTTTGAAAACAAGTTTTCCAAATTAGTTCGCGTTGGATTCCCGCCCCTGGCATAGGCAAAGGACTGAAACCCATGCAGATCATCCTGAACATAAGTTGTTGCCAGAAAAATCGGCGGAACAACCGCATGATTAGGATTGTCTTTCGCATCAATCCCTTTTACAATCAATGAATCTATTTTCATACTGTTAATCCTCTTTGTTGCTGCGCGTCCTGCTGCCTGAAAACTGAAGATATTCCGATGTTCTCTTGGTGATCGTCGCAGGTGCAACCGCGTTGCGAAATGCTTCTGACTCCCAAGGCAGATAGACCGGATCCCAAAAAAGCGACTGAATGAGTTGATAAAACTGTTTTCCAACGGTGTTCATTGATGATCACCCCTTTGTTATCAGTAACGCCCGCCAACTTCTCCTGACGCTGAAAACAAGCAATAAAAAAATGCTTTCTTATTTGGGAATAAGAAAACATTGGGCGTGTATGTTCTCTTATCTCTCAGTTTAAAACTGATGGAATTAACACCATACACATATGTGCTGGTTGTCGGGCTTCATTGGGCCAGTCCCTCCGCCGCTCTTGATAAGAATGATTGCTATTTAATTTTCAAAGAAAACGCGTAGGACACTTTCCTGAGCATGCTCCGGATTAAAATTATTGATCCCTAGATAACCAATAGGTTACATGTGTTATAACGTAATATAATTCAATAAGCACCATGTGTCAATGCTTTTTTCAGAATCTTTCACCCAATCTTCATACAGCAAATAGATCCGGATTCTGCGATGTTTATTGTTCTGTGATCCGTTTCTCAACAAGTGTTACTATCCTAAAAAATTGCATCACGAAGAGCATAAAAATCTGATCTTTTAAAAAAAGTTCTGATAAAAAAACAAGCCTAACGACGATGCGAAAGGTTTGCTGCGTTGGTTCTTTCTCATCTTCAAACACCATTCAGTGTTTCTGGAATGGACACCATGCATGCAATCATGTTGGTTGTCGGGGTTCATTGGGCCAGTCCCTCCCCCACTCTGGATAAGAATTCATATTCAATTCTCAACAAACACAGCACCCCACCAAACTAGTCATCATTTTACCGAGTTTTACTTTGCGGCTTGCTGTTTTCCAATTTTGCCACACGCCTTCGGTCCAGTTTCGCCTCTAATGCTTGCATCACCGATTCTGTACTTAGCATTTCAGATATATTTTGCTGTACCAACTTATTAAAAGACAAGAAACGCCTACGCACCATGATCTTCCTCCTCTCATTGTTATTCCTAGTATTATTATATGTTTTTGTTGTTTTTCACATTGTAATACAAATAGGAATCCGTATCAATAGTGATTTTTCAATAGATATCAATGTCTGCGAGATCTATCTTCCTGACTTGCGATCAACAGAGACACTCTGCAGGCGTTCGAGCGCTTACTTCCGCAAGATGCGGAGGCTCCATTTTTGCCGCTACCCCCGTTCAGCAAATCCAAGATCGTTAACTACATCAGGATTAAATCCCGAGCTTCTAGGAATATCTCATACTTGCTTGGAAAATCCAAGCAGCGGTTAAGACTCTTTTACAAGTTAAGAAAGTATAGCGTTTTGCCTTGTCGGTACGACGATAAGGTATAAGATTCGGTTGGGCTGGGCGATCAGGTAAGTGCCCAATCCGAGAAATAAACGGAGAAATTCCGCTTATCGAATCGAAAAACGTGAAAATGGAGGGTTTTTCTGTGCATAAGCGGAAAAATTACCCTTATTTACCTGCAAAACAAGCTTCGGAGTGTAAATAACCGGAAAACCTCCGCTTATTTTATTCCGGCCGCATTACTTAATTAAGGATCCCAATGATTTATTAGGAAACTTGGCTTCGCCAAGCCCCTGGCGAAGCCGAAGACTTAGTTGCGCTTACACTCGTTTCCTTTAAATGGTTTCTTATACTTTCCTACCAGTGTGAAACAGAAATGTCTGTTCGCGCACAAGGTTGATGATTCAAAACAGTATTTAGAGCAAAGGAACTTTCGTATGTTTTATATTCTGATTGACGCATTTGCATTGATAGGATTGCTTGAAGGATTTCTTCGACTTAAGCCATGTTTTTGTTTAAAGAAATTTTTGTACCTTCCACCAAATCGTGATTGGTGATCTGAAGGCTCGTGCTTTCAGCATCTTTAAGCCACGGATAGTCACGTTTTAGTGCTAGTAAAAGATTATTTCAGAGCATAAGTATTCAAAAAAGGGGCTTTCGGATTATGTTCATACCGTTCGATCAGCACGTTTAGCATCTGATTCCAAACAAAACGGTTGTAGCCAAAGTTTCATTGGATGAATAGTTTTTGTTTTTTAGTGGGGTAGATTCATACGTTAAGCCCTTTTAAAGTCATCGTTTCACCTCTTTTCACAGCATAATAATAGCACGAATGTTCGCGTTTCCACTATGATTGAACCGGTTTCCAAACAAGAAAATGGAGACCCAAGACGCTGATTCATCTCGGCAATGAATGGCCGAGTTTTCTCAGGCTGGTCTCCTTTATAAACGCTCTTAATCTTGGTACAAAAAAAGATGTCTCATAGTCATAGACCTTTGAGACACCTTCATTTTTTTATTTATATTTTAAAAGGATCAATTCGTAAAATCATTTAATCATTCACTGATGACTCTGCGCTTCTTTTAAACTTCGGCGGAGAATCAAAGAGTGAAATCATCGCCGGGACAAAGATCGGAAGCATAATGAAGCAGAGTACGATCAGACCGGTAATTACAGCCGTTGCCAGCTCAATCAGCAGCACAATTCCCGACGGCATCAGTGTCGCAAAGGTTCCTCCAAGAATCACGAACGCTGACAAAATTATGGTACCCACTCGTTTTGCGGCTTCGACAATCGCTTCCTTACCTGACATCAGTGGATATTCCTTATAGCGTGCCAGCAGGAAGATGCTGTAGTCTACACCCAGAGCAACGATCACGATAAAGGCGAAGAATGGGACGAATGAAGAAATCCCCTCCAGACCAATCAGATTGATGAACAGAGCGTTCAAAACAAACATGGCCGCGTAGTATGCTCCCATTAGCGACACCGTGATGAACACCGGGATCCAGAAGGAGCGCATCACAATGATCAGCACGAGCAGCACGCCGATGAGTACAATAATCGTTAAGCGATTCAAATCTTTTGTCAGAACATTGTTTGTGTCATAGGTTGTCGAACTTGGTCCGGAAACGGCTACCTTTGCATCAGCCAAAGTCGTTCCCTTCACTCCGTTATGCACCGTTGTATTCATGTGCTTGATTGTCGTTAAAGCTTGCTTTGAATACGGGTCATTATCGAGAATCACCGTTATTTTGGAAATAGTCCGGTCTTTAGACATGAACGCATCCAATGCCTGCTGATACTGCTTATCTTTCAGTGCTTCATCCGGTATCGAGAAGTTTCGATTTGTATTAAGCTGTGAAAGGAAATCGTTGGTCTTTCCCAAGCCGCCCGATAGTTGATCCAATCCTTTATTCACATCCGCCAGCTTGTCGCTGAATGTATGGAACCCGTTAAGGCCATCTGCCAGCTTCTGCTGACCGGATTTCATTTGCCCCAGTCCGTCCGCTACCTGATCCATATTGGTGGCAATCTTTCCGATGCCTGAGGAGGCACTGTCAAGACCGCTTTTCGTTTTTTCAAGTCCTTCAGCCATTTTGGACAGACCGGCACTCATCTCAGACAGATGACTGTTCGCCGTTTTGAATCCGGTCGTCAGTGTAGTGTAGTTCTTGTTCAAAGCATCGATACCTTCCGGTGTGATCTTGGCCAACGATGCAGACAACTGATCGAAGCTCGCTTTTAGTCGGAGATAATTTTGATCACCGGCAACTCCCGGACTGCTGTCACCGAGCGCCGACGTCAGCATTTGCATCTGCGCGAGTGCATTCTTGACGCCGAGCAGCGCCTTTGCAGTATCTTGATAACTGGTGCCCATTTTCGCATAGCCGGACTGCATCTGATCATAGTTATCGGCAAGTGTAGTCACAGCGCCGCTCATTTTTTCAAGATTCGTTCCAATTTGTCCGATCCCGTCACTGATCGTCTGTGATTGACCGGTACCTCCGATTCCATTTTGGATTTGCTTAAGTCCGCTGGTCAAGGCAGTCATGCCGTTCTCAAGCTTGGCTGTTCCGTCGACCATCTTATTGACTTGAGAGAAGTCAGCAGAGCCAAGCTTTTTCTGAGCCGTTTTCAAACCGCCGCCGATTTGGTCAACACCCTTCCGCGTCGCGGACAATCCGTCTGTGACCGACTTCGTCTGATCGCCGATGTAAAACCCATTCACTTCTTGCCCCTGAGGTCTTGTTATGGAAGAAACTTGTTTTACACCTTTAATCTTTTCCAGCTGTCCGGTTAGTCGATCGATCGCCGCCAAAGATTCGTTATTATCTAAAGCTTTTTTATTCTCGATGACAACAGTGGCCGGCATTGCATTGCCTTTGCCAAAATGATCTGCCACAATATTCATGGCTTTAGAGGAAGGATAGCTGTTGCCAAGTTCGCCGATCGTATCAAAGTTTAATTTCTCCTGATAGAAAAATACGGCCGGAACAATAAGTACAGCCACCAGGATTACGGAAACAATCGGATGCCTGGTGGCGAGCGTTGCTGTTCTCGCCCACATCCTGTTCTCCCCATGTCCTTTATTATTTTTGGATGGCCAGAACAGCTTTTTGCCAAGCAGTTTCATCGCAAACGGCGTTAACGTGAGCATCTCGAGCAACAGGAACGCAACACCAATAACCACGACAATTCCCGACTGATAGATTGGCGATTGAGAGAATATAAGTGCTGCAAAAGCGATAAAGACAGTCAGGATACTGTAGACAATCGTTTTCCCGGCCGTTTGGTAGGTCGAGACAATCGCCTCGTCAATGGACAATCCCTTTGACAGTTCTTCCTTAAACCGGTTAAACAGCAATATATTATAATCGGTGCCGATACCGAACAGGATCAGAATAAGCAGCATTTGCGTCAGACTTGTAAGCGGAAAACCTGCTTTGTCAATCAGCTGCGCTGCAATCCCCATCGAGCATAGGTAAGAGAACATAACTGCAAGTAACGAAATGATCGGAGTTACAATGGATCGGAACATGATAACAAGGACAATTAAAATGAACAGAACGGTCAGTGCCGCACTCTTCTCAACCCCGCCCTGAGACGCTTTTAAATAGTCATTATTAATGAAATCCTCGCCGGTCAGGTAATGGGTGACCGTTACCTTGTCCAGTCGCTGATCGATGGCTTTCTTAATATCATCGATTTCTCGAGACTTTTTGTCTAACTTGAAGCTTACCATTACCGTTGTTTTGTCCTTCGAAATCAGCGAACTTTTCGCTTCAGGTATACGAAAAGGATCCATGATCTCGGCAACACCGAGCTTGTCTGCGTCATCACGGAATCGTTCTACACCCTGCTTGATTTGATTCAGCTCGTTATTGGAAATTTTATTCTTGTCATAAAAGACAACAAGATTATTGGTCCCCTTCGATTTTTCCATTTTACTCAATATGGCATCAGCTTGCACCGATGGGCTGTCTTCGTTTAATGCCTTCTGTCCTCGGTCTCTAAGAATGGCATTGATATCCGGCTGCAGCGCAACGAGCACGACCGTTGCAACAAGCCATAAGGATAAAATGACCCAGCGCGCTTTAATGATTCCTCTCACTTCTGATCCTCCCCGTAAAAACTAAATGAAATTCATCTGCTCGTGAGCACTACTCATAAACAGAATCGTCTTTTCTCTATCAAAATCGTGTGTTCAGGCAGTTTATTCATTTTATGGAAAGACAACGATCGTCAAATCCCCTATGGGTCATTGTTTAAATGCGTTCCTGATTTCTAAAAAACGCATAATTCTCCCTCCTGAAATTTATTGAACACAGTGTTGATTTAACATCATGTTGATAGTATAGTAAACGTAAAAGTCAAGTTCAATATGTAATTTTTCATTTTCTGTTATTGAATAAACAAGTACATCACGTATTGTTTAATAAATGAAGGAAAAGGTGAATCTGATGGTGGGTACCAAAAACAACAGACGAACTCACTATACGATCCAAGTGATCAAGGACGCTTTTTTATGCCTTCTAAGCACGAATGAGCTCTCCAAGATTACAGTTACTCAAATTTGCAGGGAAGCGGATGTCAATCGAGGAACTTTTTATTTGCACTTTGACGACCCGCTTGATTTATTCCATAAAATTGAAGCAGAGCTTGTCGATCAAATCAGACCAATTTTAGCCATGCGTCCGCAAGAACAGCTTCATGATTGGCTAAAAAGATTGATTATTATTTTAAAAGCTAACGAAGCAGTTAGCCGAATAATTCTGGCAAATTACCGTGACGGCATCATGATCAATGAGCTGTTTTCTGAAGTACAAGAACAAGCGATTGAGGAATTTAAAGAGGATTTTCATGAGCAGGACCCTCACATTCTAAAGTATTATTTTTCCTATTTTGTCAACGGTTCAATTAGCGCTATTTTAAGTTGGTTCGCAGATGAGGAAGATCACTCGATTGAGGGAATTACTAAAGCTTTAGCCAACGTCTTGTCGCGATCAACGGAATAATATAATTAAGAAATTGCAAAGAAAAAACCGATTTACAGAATCGGCGCGCCCTCCAGCATAAGCATTATTTATGCATTTGGTCAAACGAATAACGATAATTAATGCGTTCATAAAGTGTTACCAGTGCCTTTATTAATATTGATAGATTGGTAACGATTTAGTTGTACGTCCCTCTTTAAACGCCACCGGTAAGACAACAGGATTTGGTATCTGCTCTTTATCGATGATTTTAAGCAACATATCAACAGAGGATTCAGCCATTTCTTTAATGGGTTGCTTAATAGAAGAAAGGGTTGTATCAAAGTTTTCAAAATATTGAAAAGCATCATAACCAATAATTTGGACATCTTCCGGAACACGGATGCCCATTTTATTAAGTTCCCTGAGCAAAAGTAAGGTCGTTTGATCATTTACGACAAAGATGCCATCAATATGATGGTATTTACTGAAAAATTCACTAAAAAACATGGCGTAGTCATTAATCGGCTCTTTCTTTTCATAGACGACAAACTCACAATTCTTCTCTTTCGCGCCGTCGACAAAACCATCTTTTCTTTTTAAGGTGTCGTTTGGTTGTCGCGCCACACTTGCAATATAAGCGATTTTTTTACAGCCTCTCTTAATTAATTCAGATGCAGCAATTTTTCCTCCCCAATAATTATCTGAGGTTACATAAGCAACTTGTTCGGTAAAAAAACGGTCAACACTTACAAAGGGCAACCGAGCAGAGACATATCTGTCAATATCACTATAAGTAATTGCAATAATTCCATCGACTTTATTTTGCTTAACCATATTCAAAAACTCAATTTCACGTGTCTTGTCATTATTATTACTGCAAATTAACACATTATATTTCAGCCTACTTAATCGATTCTCAATATGGAAAACAAATTCAGAAAAAAAAGGATGCCAAATACTTGGAACGCTGACTCCAATAAAGTGAGTTTTGTTTAATTTTAACGCTCTTGCAAATTCATTGGGTGTATAGTTGATAGATTCCATAGCTTTAAACACTTTTTCTCGTGTCTTCTCGCTAATGGGCCCCCTATTATTTAATACACGTGAAACGGTAGTGACAGATACACCTGCAACTTTTGCTACGTCTTTAATACTTTTACTCATTTTTCAATTCCTTTGCTTCTATTATTAAATTATTATAACAGGATATAGTCATTTTATAAAATTTATAAACGTTACCATATATTAAATTAGTAATTAACAACATAATTGATTTATATAAACGAATTTTATGAAAACGTTTGACAATTTTAATGAATGATTTTATAATTCATGTTGTTGTAAGCGCTTATAATAATTTGATGTGGATAAGGTGATAAAATGAACATAGAAACCCCAATATCGTCAAATGCAAATATTGAAAAAGAAAGTTTCCTTGATGTTTGGAAACAGCGAATTAGTTATGGAATTTCGGACTTTGCATGTAATTTAATCTGGAATATGTTGACTTTATATCTGATGTACTTTTATACAGACGTTGCAGGTATTACTGCTGTTACCGTCGGGACAATGATCATGGTCACCAGACTCATTGATAGTTTTGCAGATATGTTTACAGGAGTGATTATTGACAAGACTCATTCAAGATGGGGGAAAAGCCGTCCATATATTCTCTTTGGCTCCTTACCTTTAGCTGTTTTTGGCGTCTTATGTTTTTATGCTCCTGATTTAAGTGCTGATGGTAAAGTCATCTATGCTTACGCAACCTATTTAGGTATTTCAATATGTTATGGACTCGTGAACATTCCAATATCCTCCATCTTACCTAGCTTAACCAGTAATGCACGCGAACGAACAAATCTTACAACGGTTAGAATCGTGCTGGCGTTTATCGGGGCCACTATTGTAAGCGTTGCCACCCTACCTCTTGTCCATCTTCTGGGACGCGGTTCAGAAGTAAGAGGTTTTGTATTAGCAATGAGCTTATATTGCCTTATCGCAGTTATTTGTCTATACCTTACCTTTAGGAATGTTAAAGAGAAAGTAAAAGTCGTGAAGCAAAAAGTAAGTATTAAAGAATCCTTTGTAGCATTAAAAGGAAATAAACCATGGATGATATTTGCTGTCAGCACCTTATTTATGTGGGGTTCTAACTTCTTCTTACAAGGATCTCTCATTTATTATTTTACCTACAATGTGGGATCAAAAGATATTGCAGCTATTATCGCAGGCATCACGTCTTCGATTCCGCTGATCGGGACGATTCTGGTTCCTGTTATTTCCCACAGAATGATGAAGAGAAACATTTTCTTACTGGGAAGCCTGATAAGTTTTCTTGGACTCGTTGTCATGTTAATTGCTAATATCAATGTTACAGTGTTAATCACAGGAGCAGTTGTATACGCTATTGGCTTTGGAATGAGGCAAAATATGTATTTTTCGATGCAGGCTGATCCGGTGGATTTTGGGGAGTGGAAGACAGGGGTCAACGGTGCCGGGTTAATTTCTGCTATTAACGGCTTCATTGGTAAGGTCGCTATGGCAGTATCTGCAGCACTCTCTGGTGCCTTGTTAACATGGGGCCACTATGTTCCACATGCACACCAGAACAGTCAGGCACTATTGATGATTAGAAGCAATTTTATCATCATTCCTGCAATCCTCATCATTATTTCAATGCTCATCATGTGTTTTTACAATCTGGATAAATATTATCCACAAATTCGTAAAGAACTTGACAGCAGGATCGGCTAATTCAAAATGGAGGTGTTTAAAATGCTAGATTTACAAGGTATAGAAAACATTAAGGACGAAGAAAGTCATAGTATTAACCCGGAGAATCCGTGTGGTGAAAAGGGTAAGGCAGCAACCACCGATAGTGATTTGGGAAAGTCACGCAAAGGAAGAGCAGCCGTCTCTCTTAAAGAGGGCGAAACCTTTACCATTGCTGAAATTAAAGGTCCTGGAACAATTAAACACATTTGGATGACAATTGCTGAAGCAACACCTAAAGGGAGTTTTGTATTGCGGGATGTGGTACTCAGAATTTATTGGGATGATGAAGAAAATCCTTCAATTGAAAGTCCTATTGGAGATTTTTTCTGTAATGGTTTTGGATCTCGATGTGAAATAAATTCTCTTCCCATCGTTGTAAATCCAACAGGTGGCATGAATTGTTACTTTCCTATGCCTTTTAATAAAAAGGCAAAAATAACAGTAACAAATGAACATCCAAATAAAATAGATGGTTTCTTCTATAATATCGACTATGTGCTACAACCCGAGTTGCCTGAAAATGTATCTTATTTTCATGCTAAATGGAATAGACAAAAGACAACTCAATTGCAGAACGATTATACCATTATTGATAACATAAAAGGTGTAGGACATTACGTTGGTACTTTCCTTGAAGTGACAGCGCTTGAAAGATATTGGTGGGGAGAAGGAGAATTTAAATTTTTCATTGATGGGGATTCAGAGTATCCTTCAATTACTTCTACTGGTACTGAAGATTATTTTGGAGGTGCCTGGGCTTTTCACAAGAAGGATAAAAGCGGACGTATTTATGTTCAGCCTTATAATACACCTTTTATGGGTTATCCCTTTTTCTCTAAAGAGGATCATACACGTGACGATTTTCAGACAGAAGACGCGATGCCGCTTCACGGTTTTGGGGATGATGCGTTACCCATGCATGGATTATATCGATGGCATCTTCCTGATCCAATTCGATTTAAATCTGATTTAAAAGTCACTCTGCAACAGATTGGTAATGATGACATTGGACTTTTCGAGAGATCAGATGATGTGGCATCCGTTGCATATTGGTATCAAAAAGAACCTCATCAGATTTTTTCACCCTTGTTGCCGCGAAAGAACCGGATACCAAGATAAATTGAGCGCATTCTTAATGAATAGTTTAGCCTTGAAGAGCAAACAGAAGAGACTCTTGAATGAGTAAGCATCTTGATGTCGGACACTGCAAAAGTTATTTCCAATAATCATAATGAAGCCCACACTCTTTTGATGGTGTGGGCTAATTTAACGACATCTGACATCTCCGCTTCAATCGCCTCCAAAATATTTTTGATGTTAATCAATACTTGTCTTGTTTGATCTTCAACAGTATTTAGAATCCGTGCAGTCTCGACATTTAAAGGACCTTGTCCGGACATATATATACGATTTCCTACTCTAATCTCTTGAGAAAGAGGAAGTTCTTTGTGACCTATCTGGCCTATTCCGTCGATTCATTTGCCTACCTACTTTATTATAGCAAAATCTATTTGGGCATCCGCATAATATATCATTAGCGCATTCCCATTTTAATTAGAGACACAAAAAAGACCTCCACCTGTGATCGGGATCGGAGGTCTTCTTACCTTATTTGTTTATCTTCTTACTGCCCATTTTAGAAATGGAATTGCGGCTCCTTACATCATATAACGAGATGAAGCAATGAGAAGTTGTCCCCTATGTTGCATAGGGGGCATCTTTTTTAGTATCACTTTTACATCCATAAGTACTTCAATTATACCGAGTACTCGGTATTCATGCTTTTATTTTTGCATTAATCCCTAATACGAGAGAACTTAGGGCTTGGTTAACGGATTATAGGACATATTAAGCAGTTTTAACGTCCCTGGGGAGAATCCCAGCACTAAGATAATCGGAATGAGCGGATACAGCGCATGTTTTACTCTGCGATAAACCAAAAGTAACCCAATGAAAATGATCGCAAGGCCGGCGCCAATGCGGGCATCTTGCACCTACGCTTTATTCTCAGCCAAGACACTGTTTTATTGGTTTGAATACATGGCAAAGGTGCTTCACTAGTCAATAGACTAGTGAAGCACCTGCATCATTGGCATATACAATCAATTGATTTAGTTAGATAAATAGATTCACATTTGATTTTGCTGCTTCGCCTAGATAGCTGGCAACCCCACCGAATTCAACACCGTCGATGATTTCTTCACGTGCAACGCCCATTAACTCCATACTCATCGTACAGGCAACCAT
This sequence comes from Sporolactobacillus nakayamae, assembly GCF_900113325.1. GTDB lineage: Bacteria > Bacillota > Bacilli > Bacillales > Sporolactobacillaceae > Sporolactobacillus > Sporolactobacillus nakayamae. Next base: position 207,491 of record NZ_FOOY01000005.1, read on the forward strand.
TTTAACACCAAGCTGTTTTGCACGCTCGATCATAACAGCAAGACTGTCAACATTTTTGTCAGCCATGACTTTTTTTATCATTTTCGGCCCCATGCCAGCCATATTCATGCGTGACAGCGGCAGATGATCTGCGTTCTTCGGCAACATCATACTGAACAGTTTGTCGGTACCCGACTTGCTGATCTTCGCATGAGCCTGCCGCTTAATGATATTAAGCCCCCAGAAGGTGAAGAAAAGTGTGACCGGCTTCCCCATCGCAGCCGCCCCAGTCGCAATGATAAACGTTGCAATTGCTTTATCCAAATCCCCATCAAAAACCACCATTGTTGTTGCTCCATCAGCATTTGAGGCCGTTTGTAATGTTTGCCGAGCATCGTCATGGCTGTCCTTTGCTCCCTTCATCAGCGTCGCGACAACCTTATTGCCGACAATGTCGTTTTTCAGCAATTGATTGCCCGTCGCATCGGCCCAGGCAACAATATCCTTGCGAAAGCCAAAGTCAGAGGCCTGCACCTGCAGTACGTCTCCGTTATGCAGCTTCTCCATTGATTGCTTGACCTTGAGGATCGGGCCTGGGCACTGCAATCCGCAAGCATCGACTTCTATTTTTGTACTTTGTTGTGGTGCTTGCCGTACTTCCAGATCGGGTTCATCCTGGACTTCAGGATGGGTCTGTGCTTGCATTTGACCCGTCTCATAGTTCGCTTGTTCATACGTTTTCAAACCGCCGTCGAGATTATAGACATCAAAACCATTCAGCGCCAATATGCGTGCCGCATTATAACCGCGGAGTCCAACAGAGCAATATACGTAAATCGGCTGATCCCTAGGAAGCTCCTCAATCCGCCCTCTTAGTTCGCCCCGCGGAATATGATGGCTGCCGGAAATTTTTCCGGCGGCCAGTTCAAATGATTCGCGCACATCCAAATAATATGCCTGCTTCCCAATCAACGCATCGACCTCATGCCATTCAATCGTCTTTACTAATCCCTGTCGCTGGTCTGCAGCAAGATAACCGGCATAGTTTACAGGATCTTTTGCCGATGCATACGGCGGTGCATACGCTACTTCAATCAACTGCAGATCCTCGACCGATCCGTTTAAACGCATGACTGCCGAAATCATGTCAATACGTTTGTCCGCGCCTTCCGTACCAATCGCCTGTGCACCAAGAATTTTGCCCTGATCGTCATAGATCACCTTCAACTCAATCGGTGCTGCGCCAGGATAATAGCCGGCATGGGAATTCGGGTGTAAATGAACCACACGATAAGCGATACCCGCCTTTTTCAAAAGACGTTCATTTTTTCCCGTGGTCGCCACGGTGAGCGCGAAAACCTTTGCCACGGCTGTTCCCTGCACAGGAGGATTTTTCGCCTCTAAGCCATTTAGATAGTCTGCGAGAAACCGTCCCTGCCGATTAGCAGGACCTGCCAGCGGAATTAAAGTGGGCATACCGGTGACGAAATCTGTCACTTCAATCACATCGCCAATCGCAAAAATATCGGGGACACTCGTTTCAAAATGTTCGTTAACGACAATCGCACCCTTAATGCCTGTCTTCACACCCGCTTTTTGCGCCAGTGCACTGTCGGGTAAGACACCAATCGCCATCACAGTCAGGTCGGTATCTATTTCTTCACCACTGCTGAGTACGAGCGTACGCCCGTTGTTGGAAAATTGCGCAACGCCGTCGTTCAAGATGAGCGTGACGCCGTGCATTTCAATCTGTTCATGGACAAATTGTGCCATTTCGAAATCAAGCGGCGCCATTACTTGCGGGCTCGCTTCAACTAACATAACCGCCAACCCGAGTTCAACAAGATTTTCAGTCATCTCCAGTCCAATGAAGCCGCCGCCGATCACCGTTGCTTTGTGCACGTTATGCGTATCCATATATTTTTTTATACGCGCAACATCGGGTATATTTCGTACAGAGAAGATGTTATCTGCATGATCAAGTCCCGGGATCTTGGGCACAATCGGTTTTGCCCCTGTAGAAAGAATCAGCCGATCATAATGATCTGTTGAGACTTCTCCGTTCAGCACATCTTTTGCCGTAATGATGTGTTTTTCAGGATCTATATCAACTACTTCTGTGTTGTTATGAACTTCAATATTGAATTCCATGACCATGTTCTCAACCGACTCGACAAGCAGTGCATCTTTTTCACGGATCGTACCGCCAACATAATAAGGCAGTCCGCAATTAGCAAAGGAAATATAAGCACCCTTTTCATACATGACAATTTCATTTTCTTCACTTAATCGCCTGAGCCGCGTTGCTACACTTGCACCCCCGGCGACGCCGCCGACAATAATGATTCTTTGTTTCACAATGGGTCCTCCTGATTCATGTATTTGAGTCGTTGCATTCGCCATAGTCCTGATTAACTTCCTTGGCTTGTTGTCGGTAAAGAAAGATTATTCATGAATCAGACTCATAATCCGACTTGGATCAAATCCGAGTACCCATTGTCCATTCACATTGGTTTGGGGTACACCCATTTGTCCGGTTGTTTCCACAAGACGTTGACCGGCAGCCGGGTCTTGCTGGACATTGACTTCTTTAAATAGCATCCCTTTTTCACTCAGAAAGTTCTTCACCATATGACAATAGGGACAAGTATTGGTCGTATACACGGTAATTTCATTCATCGTTAATAACTCCTTTAAAAGTTTTTTGCTTCAGTTCGAACGAACAAATTGTTAATCTTTCCTATCATTCCTTTACTTTTTCCGGAAAGACACTTTTATACAGCTTATATCCTCCATCTAAATTCTTAACCTTATAACCTTTCTGAGCAAGAATACGAGATGCGAGATAGCCGCGCAGACCCACCTGACAAGTCACAATCAAGTTACGGTTTTTTGGAATCTCCCGTACTCGTTGACGAAGATTGTCCAAAGGAATATTCACCGCCCCCTGGATGGTTCCGTTCTCGTATTCCTGTTCTGTCCGAACATCAATCAGCATTGCTCCTTGTTTTACTAGCTGGTCGACTTCATTCCACTGAACATGCTGCACTTTGTCTTCAAGCAGATTTTCTGATGCATAACCGATTAAATTAACTGGAGCCTTCGCCGAATTAAATGGCGGAGCGTAGGCGAGTTCAAGCTCAGTTAAATCATTGACCGTCATCTGCCCATGGATTGCCGTGGCAAGCACATCGATGGTCTTATCAATCCCCTTCTTACCAACTGCTTGAGCACCCAGTAGCTTTCCCACTTCCGGGTCGAAGAGCAGCTTAAGTGTCATCTGCGAGCTGCCCGGATAATACGATGCTTGATCTGGCGGACTGGTGTGCAACGCCTCATAAGGGATCTGATATCTCTGTAGCATTTTTTCACTTAATCCTGTCACAGCGGCAGATGTATCAAAAATTTTCACAATGGATGTGCCTAGCGTTCCCTTATAGTGACGATTCAGCCCGCTAAGAATGTCAGCAACCATTCGTCCTTGGCGATTGGCCGGTGAAGCGAGTGGAATAACTGCTGCTTTCCCGCTGATGGTCTGCGCAACTTCGATTGCATCACCGATCGCGTAGATATTTGGATCACTGGTCTGTAGCTGATCATTAACCGATATACTGCGGCGGATACCCAGTGCTAAGCCTGCTTGCTCAGCTAAAGATGATTCAGGAACGATGCCTACCGATAAAAGAGTCAAATCGCTCTCTTTTCGCCGTCCATCATCCATCACAAGAACGGCACCTTTTTCTTCAAAACCCGTGACGGTTTTTCCTTTGAGCACCTCAATACCGCGCTCTTTCAGTTCAGCTTCTACACTAGCCGCCATTTCCGGGTCAAGCGGAGGAAGGACTTGATGCTCGCGTTCAATAATCGTCACTTTAAGTCCGCGTTCTGCAAGGTTCTCTGCCATTTCCATGCCGATAAAACCGGCACCGATGATCACTGCACGATCCACTTGATGCTGCTGCAGGTATTGAACAATATGTTCAGCATCGGGAACATCGCGTAGCGTGAACAAATGATCCGCTTGGTCAATTCCTTTAATTGGCGGACGCATTGGGTGCGCGCCGGTTGAGAGAATCAGAGCATCATAGTTTTCTTCATAAGTCTTTCCATGATGAGTAATAGTTACTTTCTTTTGTTCCCGGTCAATATGTGTTGCTTCACTTTCCGTCCGCACATCCAGACGAAAACGCTGATACAGCTTTTCTGCCGTCTGTACAAGCAGCTTTGACCGTTCTTGAATCACGCCGCCAATAAAATAAGGAAGTCCGCAATTGGCAAAAGAAACATAAGGACCACGTTCCACGACAATAATTTCTGCTTCTTCATTTAATCGGCGAAGCCGCGTGGCTGCCGACATCCCGCCGGCCACCCCGCCAATAATGACGTATTTCATTGAATTTACCTCCTTAGCATTCAATCGGTCCGTGCCAATTCATCATCCCGCCATCCATATTTTTCACCTTAAATCCACTTGCGGACAGGATGGCAGAAGCCACCTCGCTTCTGCTTCCGGAATGACAAACCATGATGTGTTCTTGCTCTTTGTTGATTTCGCCGATTCGGTTCTGAATCTCATTAACCGAAATATTAATCGCCCTCGGAATATGCCCCTCGGCAAATTCAAACGGTTCACGAACATCGATAATACTTACTGGTGTATGGTTGCGCAACAAGCGTTCAACTTCTTCAGGTGTCAGTTCTTCATACATGCTGTTTTCCTCCTTGGATCAACTTTTTTCTTATCAAAACCTATGTGCTTTATACCCCTATAGGTATATTTAACTGCATAAAAAAACTAAACCCAGTGATTCATCCCGCCGCGTACATTGGTCACTTTTTCATACCCCGCTTTTTTCAAAAGCTTACAAGCAACTGAGCTTCTCATACCGCTTTGACAGATGACAACGACTTCTTTTTCTTTCGGGATCTTGTTGAGATGATTAGTCAACGTTTGCAGCGGACTATTGATAAAACCCGGAATTGATCGACTGCTGAACTCCGGTTTTGTGCGTACGTCAAGAAAGTATTTCCCCTTTTTATTAGGCAGATAAGCCTCTTTTAGTTCCGAAGTGCTTATCTTTGTAATTTTAGGTTTGCAAAAGAACAGGCATTTCATAGTTGATTTCCTCTTTTCACTATTCGATTCACCGCGTCTTGATCCCTTAGCGACTTTTCACCAGCATTTGAACCGCTTCATTTATGATGGATTCAGCGGATCCGCCACCGTTCTCAATCTGCTCTCTCAAACAGGCCTCCAAATTCTTTCCAATCACTAAGCCAAGTGCACGATCCATTGCCGTTCGAGCAGCCGTCATCTGGGTGACCACACTGCGGCAGTTTTCGCCTTGTTCCATCATGTTAAGAATCCCGCGGATCTGACCATCAATTCGTTTCAATCGATTTTTCATTTGCGCTGTATACTCCATGAACACCCTCCTCAATATACCCCTATAGGTATAATAATTGATGCATTTTTCTCTGTCAAATGAAAGGACCGTTTAGCTGATCGAAAGACCTAGGTGAAGTGAGTATGTTATAAAACGAACGTGAATTTCTATCAATCGATGGTTTCCATGACATTGGATAATTTTCAAAAGAATTAAATGGCATAGAAACGCCTCCCTTGTCACGCGATGATATTCTTGTGTGGTTTATGAAGTGATTTCACCTCACTAGTGAATGTAGAACCTAAAAGCAAGATTCCGCCTAGTACTTGAACCACAGTCATTCGTTCTTGCAAAACTACTCCGGAAATTAAAATCGCTACAAGCGGATCTACATAACTTAACACAGCGATACTCTGCCCTGAAAGTTTCTGCATTCCAGAGAAAAAAAGCCAAAACCCAATACCTGTGTTGACAATGCCTAGTAAAGCAATAAAAGGCAGTGCAGACTTTGAAACACTCAAGAAAGCCAATCCCTCTGTAAAAAACACATAGAAGAAAAGAAGTACCGCAGCAGTGCCCAGTTGAATCATCGTTAGCTCTAGTTTATCCATATCGTGAATAAATTTGTTTACTAACATCAGCGAAGCATAAAACACGGCAGCAATTACGCCTAAAAAGATACCCAATAAATCCTGTTTTCCGAACGCACTAAGCCCCGTTCCCACAATCATAACCATTCCAATTACTGCAGTAAAAATGCACAGTATTTTTTTGACAGATAAGTGTTCATGCAGCATGATTGGCGAACAAATCATCACAATTACAGGTGCAAAATAATAAGCCAATGTAGCATTAGTTACCGTTGTATACTGATAAGAGCCGTATAAAAAGATCCAATTACCAGCCAATGCTATACCCGAAAAAATCAAACATATAAAATTAGACTTTACTAAGTTCCAAGGAATTTTTTTCTTGGTCATCAAGACTACACACGTCAAGAATCCTCCCCCAATGGAACTACTTAACAAAGCGGCTGCACTTGAAGATAAGTCGATATGTCTGACAACTAACCCAATTAGAATGATAAATATAGATGTAAATGGTCTGGATGATGTAAAAAACAGCTCATTTCTTGAGCATCCCTTAGACCATGAGCAACTTTTTAGCCACTGTGAAAAAGAGCATGATCTTTCCTGCAAGCTGATGTATGATAGTCTTACTGCTTAGATTGGGTCGTGTTCTTCATGTGGGATTTAACAAAAGGAAGTCCGATTAAAAAAATAATCTTGTTCACGATTCCGCTTCTGATCGGGAATCTTTTTCAGCAGTTCTATAACGTTGCGGATACAATCGTTGTCGGTCGTACGATCAGTATCCATGCTTTAGCTGCTGTAGGCGCTACCGATAGTTTGTTTGCGCTGATTATTGGTTTCGCGCAAGGGATGACGGCAGGTCTGACCATTCTGACGGCGCGCCGCTACGGTGCTGGGGACATTCAGGGCGTCAAGTGCAGTTTTGCCGTTAATATTTTTATCAGTATTGCCGTTTCTCTGATTCTGACGTGCATCGGCGTTCTCTTTGCACGCCCGCTGCTCGAGCTGATGCAAACGCCTCCTGACATCATCAATGATGCGCAAAAGTTTATTGTTGCCTGCTTCTGGGGGACCAGTGTTACCGTTCTATACAATCTTTTTAATAATACGTTACGTGCTTTAGGCAACAGCCGGGCACCGCTTATTTTTCTGGCACTTGCCTGCGTGGTCAACGTTGTTTTTGACTTCATTTTCATTCTGTTCTTTCATATGGGCGTCGCTGGTACCGGATTCGCCTCGGTCGCGGCACAGGGGTTATCCGCCATCTGGTGCCTGCAATTCATCAATAAATTTGTACCTGAGCTCAAATTGTCCCGTGACCATTTTTTGCATATTATTCGAGAAATCAAGCCGCATCTCCACCTTGGTCTGCCAATGGGATTTCAGGCATCGATCATTTCAATTGGCGCAATCATTGTTCAAGTCATGCTCAACACATTGGGCTCGAACGCCGTTGCTGCCTATACGACAGCGGGCCGTATCGATTTTCTGGCAACACAGGTCTCACTGTCATTCGGCATTACCATGGCCACCTTTGCGGCACAAAACTTGGGTGCCAAACATTATGCACGCATTCGCCATGGCGTTCAACAGACGATGGTGCTTTCTTGCGCGTTAAGTATTGCCATGGGGGCACTGATCATTGCCTATGCCGTTCCGCTCTGCCACCTATTTGTCGGAAATCAGCAGCCTGTTGTCATTCATTTGGCACAAACTTACTTTCTTTACAACAGCACGATGTACGCACTGCTTTCTTTACTGTTGATCATACGCTACACGCTGCAGGGACTCGGTTACAGCGTTTTGCCTACGCTTTCCGGAATCGTCGAACTGCTCATGCGTTCTTTTGCTGTTATTTTTCTAATTAAGCTCTTGGGATTCACGGGAGCGAGCCTTGCCAATCCGCTTGCGTGGGGCGGTGCGCTGCTCCTGCTCATTGGCTCCTACATTTCTGTGAGTCGCAAACTCAACGCATTGGAAACAAGTCATGAAACCGATGACGTGCCGCGACCACACGGGGTAGTGAATAACGTGAAAAGTTCAATCTAATCCATTTTTCCGAAGCCTTCATCCCAATGAAAGGTTCACCTGCATTGCATTCCGTGAATTAGAACGCAGGCAACGATAGTCCTTAATAACCTTTTCACCCATTGATCACGAAACGTTGACCTTCCGATTAATCCTTAATCAACGTCACACGGGATTTATCAATCGTTTCACTGGTTTGTTTGGAGGATCGGAAAGCAATCTTAACTTTATCATTTTCAGTTACCTGTTCTGCAGCCTTAAGAATTAAAGGAGAATAGTGAGTATACAGCCAATCCTTTGAAAAGTCGTTTGCACAATCAATAAAGAAAGTCTCGCCATCGTACTTTGCCGTTGTGTCTTTGAACCACGTCTCATACTGTGCGCGTTTAATTGTCCCCGCAATTAAGTTAAGCGCTTGTTCCCACAGTTTCATCTGTCGATGCTCGTTCGTATTCTTCGCAAAACTAGAGTAGTACCGTATTCTTTTGCCATTCTTTTCAGCATACTCAATTTCTTTTCTGGTCTGACTTCCTATATAGCCGTCAACGTCGATAACGAACAGTTCATCAGACATATCAATTTTCTTTAAATGCAAATCGCCAAGAAGTTCAACTTGTTCTTGTGTCAATTTAAAACCATCACTTTGTTCGAAGAAAGCCAAGCTAATGACGATGTTTCCTTGAAGTGTCAGAAATGCATTTACCCGTTCAAATTGATGCTTAAATTTTTTAGAGCCGCTTAAGGTGATTACATGCATGTTTATGCCCCTCTCAGACTATTTTTTTGACTGAATATAAATCCAATTATTATCTGTTTCTAGGAACAAATCAATTAAAAACGGGTAAGGCGCCTTTTCTCGTTCCAGGATTGACTTCACGTTTTCCCAATAACTTGCATAATCATGTGTGAAGAGAAGTGTCGTAGAGAGGAAGAATAGCGATGTTCAATAAGCCTTGCCAGCTACCGTCCTGTACAATGCCATTATATCAATCCCTTCGGGGCAACTACTTCGCCGGATTGAGCCGCGAGCAATTTGGCGAAAATAACTATGCATGGGCTGGGCTGTTCAACCCTCGCAATTCTGGAGTTTTACTTTTTGTAAATGTTTTCACCGTCGGCAACGTTAGCGAGATCCCCTTTTCTTTTCAGGTCTGGCTGAATACAGCGGTATCGGGAACGGCGAAGCTGACGGATATGCAAAGCCCGGCAAACACGGCAATACATCCTTTGCCCAAGCCAAGGGTTCAGTTTTTGTATGCGGAAAATGTCGAGACGGAGCCTGCGGGCGGAACGCTCATATTCGGACGCCGTTGTCCTGCCGAAACAACCATCGTGTCGGAGGAAGATGGGAAATTCATCTGCCCTCCAGGCGGTAATTTTCTAATAAACTGTCTTCCCCCGGAAACAAGTAACGAAAAAATTCTGGGGCGGATTGCATTCGGCTGGTGGGAAGAACCGTGTGTATAAGTTACGGACGAATGTGCGGGGGCCGCACTTGATCATTGCGGCAATGAGCAAACGATTCTCTGTGATTCAGGAGGTTCCTTTTCAAACGTGACTAGGGAAGGAGCGTCATCATCGGTGAAGCTTCATGAGTCCTTTAATCCTGCATTCCCGGTATTTTATAACAATAAAGCGTCCAAATCCCTTGATATTATTGAGATTTGGACGCTTTTTCACTTGACATTATCTCCAAACATTGGTATAATTATAACAATGTTTGGAGGCGTTCTCATGTCACTTGTCTATCTAAAGAATAAAAAGAATGGTGTCACTTATGTTTATGAATCAGTAGGATACTGGGATAAAGAAAAAAAACAAGCACGAAATAACCGGAAGTGCATTGGAAAACTGGATCCCGTAACAGGGGACTTCGTCCCTTCCAAAAAATATTCCGAAACGATGAAAGAATTGATCGCCAAAAAACCAGGCCCAGTTCCGACAGAGCGAGCGGAACGCCGATTTTACGGAACAACCTATTTGTTTGATACCATTGGCACAAAATTGGGAATTACTGAGGACCTCAAACGTTGTTTTCCTGATACCTACAAGCAGATTCTGTCGGTAGCCTATT
>NZ_FOOY01000046.1 GCF_900113325.1 Sporolactobacillus nakayamae
AGTTGAGACCGTATAATTGTGTAAAAAGGGTTATCTGAATAAGAGGAATCGACGGGCGTGCGTTCTGTTTTTCCGGAGGGTGGGCCGGCCCACCCTCCGGAAAAACAGCGGGATTCGTCTTCTCTGCTCCCTCATTTTTTTCATAGAAAATGAGCCGGAGCCCATCATCTCAGTTAGAATAGAGTTGTCTAAAACCAAATTCTAAAGGAGAGACTCAGGGATGGCTCAATTACAGATTACTCTAAATGAACAACTTCTGCATCAATTATTTCTTGGAGATTCTAAGGAATCCGGCGTCGACGCGCTTTTGGAGGCGATCCTCAATCAGGTGCTGCAGGCACAGGCTGGCGAACAGGTGAAAGCGGATCGGTACGAACATAACGAGGAGCGGACAGACTATCGAAACGGTACCTATCCTCGAAATCTGAAAACGCGTGTGGGCAAACTGTCGCTAAACGTCCCGAGGCTGCGGAACGGGCATTTCTCAACCGATCTCTTTGCCCGTTATCAACGCAGCGAACAGGCACTCGCCCTGTCGCTGATGGAAATGGTGATTAACGGTGTATCCACACGCCGGGTCAGTCAGATCACGGAGGAACTCTGCGGTACCGAGTTTTCCAAAACGACCGTTTCAAGCCTTTGTGGCCGATTGGATCCTGTCGTGAACGGTTGGAATAACCGTCCGCTTGAAGGCAGCTACCCCTTCCTGTTCGTCGACGCCGTGTATACCAAGGTGCGTGAAGACGGCCAGGTCCGCTCACGTGGTGTCCTGATCAGCTACGGCATTAACGAGAAGGGCTACCGGACGATCCTCGGCTTGAAAATTGATGACAGTGAGAGCACGGAGGCCTGGAAAAACTATTTTGACTGGCTGAAGGGGCGCGGATTGAAAGGTGTGGATGTCGTTGTCAGCGATGATCACGGAGGCCTTGTGGCGGCCGTGCAGAAGGCTTTTCAGGGAGCCACCTGGCAGCGATGCCAGGCCCACTTTCTACGCAACGTCCGGGATCATCTGCCCAAAGCATTGAAAAGCGAGGGGGGCGAGCAGGTTAAGGCTATTCTACATGCACCGGATCTCACGACGGCCCGCACGCTGCTTCAAGGTTTTCTGAACACTTACCAAGAAAAAGCACCGAAGGCGACAGCGCTTGTTGAAGCAGCGTTCGATGACGTGACGGCTGTGCTTCCCTTTCCTGAAGCCTACAGGCACCGTCTGCGCACGACCAACGGGATGGAGCGCCTGAATGAGGAATTCCGCCGCAGGGAGCGCGTCATCCGGATATTCCCCAACCGGGAGTCTGTGATCCGCCTCATGGGTTCTGTCCTCATGGAAATGAATGAAAAATGGCTGGAGGGCCGCCGTTATTTGGACATGACAAATTATGCGGAGTGGAAGGCACAGAAGCTCCAAAAACAGAATCAAAAATCGAAAGTGACATCTATTTACCAAAACTAACGCCCTATTCCAGCTGAGATGAATTTACACATAAAAAAGGACTTGATC
>NZ_FOOY01000017.1 GCF_900113325.1 Sporolactobacillus nakayamae
CGATACCAATTTCTTTGGGTAAAGATCAGGCGAAAAATAAGCTGGAAAAGATAACCACTGGAAAAGCCGAAGGCTTTTTGAATTCCTGCCTGACGTAAATGTTTTAGAATCCTCAACTCATTAAAATTCACTTTTATTTCTGATGGCAGTTGATTATTTTGACCTTTTTTCGCTATCATATAGAGGGCACCTCTTCTTTTTGGTAGTGTATTTCGTCAAAATCACTATACCAAAAATTGAGGTGTCTTTCTATTTTGTCAAGGAGTGTAATGAATAGGCTACAAAGCACGTTATATCAAGGGCTATTTCGGATTTTTACTCTGCGAAAGTTGAGTTGTAAATAAAAGGTATCACAGCCATAGTCACTGTGACACCCCCAAAATCATAAGCTTTCTTTACTTGCGAAGAAAAAGCGCCATTTTCCTGTGGGAAAATGACGCTTCGTTCTCATGAACGTTTCATTTACACTCATTAAGCTTCATACTTTTTGAAAAGGAGCGTCGCGTTGTGACCGCCAAAACCAAAGGAATTGCTGATCGCCACGTTGACTTCCTTCTTCACTGCCTTATTCGGCACATAATTCAGATCACAAGCTTCATCTGGTGTTTCATAATTAATAGTCGGTGGAACAATTCCCTCTTCCATTGCTTTGATGGAAAGAATCGCTTCGACACCACCGGAAGCACCAAGCAAATGGCCGGTCATTGACTTTGTTGAACTGATCGCTAGGTCATATGCGCCTTGCCCGAACACAGCTTTTAAAGCTTGTGTTTCTGTGGAATCGTTCGCTTCAGTACTCGTGCCATGGGCGTTGACATAGTCGACCTGATCAGGTGTCAATTCTGCGTCATCTATTGCCATCTTCATGGAACGGATAGCGCCTTTTCCTTCCGGATCCGGACGAGTGACGTGAAATGCATCGCTCGTAGCGCCATATCCGGCAATTTCAGCATAAATATGAGCGCCGCGTTTCAGTGCTGATTCAAGTGATTCAATAAGCAGTACCCCGGCGCCTTCACCCATGATAAACCCGTCCCGATTTTTGTCGAACGGACGGCATGCCGTTTTCGGATCGGGATTTGTTGAGAGCGCGCGTGCCGACGAGAAGCCCGCAAAAGACATATTTGTCAGCGGAGCCTCACTTCCTCCGCAGAGAATCACGTCGTTATCGCCACGTTGAACCGCTTTATAAGCGCTGCCGATTGAATCCGTTCCGGTTGCACAAGCCGTTACCGTACATGAATTAATACCCTTTGTTCCAAGCAAAATTGAAACTTGCCCAGATGCCATATCCGGAATCATCATCGGAACAAAAAACGGGCTCACCCGGCGAAATCCTCTAGTTATAGCAACACGCAATTCTTTTTCGTAAGTTTCCATACCGCCGATACCTGAACCAATCCAAACACCGGTACGTTCCGCATTTGTTTCATCTATCGTATAGTTGGCGTCTTCAACCGCCATTTTCGCAGCAGCAACAGCGAATTGTGAGAAACGATCCATACGAAGCGCTTCTTTTCGATCAACATATTCTTCAGGATTAAAATCCTTTACTTCTCCAGCAACCTTAGCACGGAAATCATCAGGGTTCACGCGTGTAACAACGCCAATGCCTGACTTTCCGGCAATCGCGTTCGCCCATGTTGTCGCAACATCATTGCCAAGTGGTGTCACGGCTCCTAACCCGGTCACAACGACTCTTCTTTTCATTCAATTCTCTCCTTTTTATAGGATCCGATACTTAAAATATAGGTATAAAAACAGTATTGCGAACCAATAATTAATGAATTATTTACCCCATCTAAGCGTAAGCGCACCCCAGGTCAGTCCACCACCGAAGCCGACCATAACGATCAAGTCTCCATCAGTGATCTGTCCACTCTCAACAGCATCCAACAGTGCGAGCGGAATTGAGGAAGCAGAGGTGTTGCCATATTTCTGAATCGTTTTTATCATTTTTTCTTCAGGAATCTCGAGTCTTTCCCTTGAGGCTTCCATGATTCTTATATTCGCCTGATGTGGAATAAGATAATCAATATCCTCTTTTTTTAGACCGGCTTTCTCGACAACGTGAACGGCCGATTCACCCATCTGACGTACAGCGAATTTAAAGACTTCCCGCCCATTCATTTTAATGAACTTGTCGTCCTGGTATAAATATTTGCTGCCGCTTCCGTCTGCGCCTAACTCAAAAGACAGGATTCCCTTACCATCCGAAACATGACCGAGAACCGCAGCGGCTGCTGCGTCACCAAAGAGAACAGCAGTACCGCGATCTTCCCAATCTGTGATTTTTGAAAGCTTCTCAACACCAACAACAAGGACATGGCGGAACGTATCGGTGTCAATAAACTGCTTGGCTGTCACCATTCCGTACATAAATCCGGAGCATGCAGCGCTTATATCCATTGCCGGTATCGTTCTCGCTCCTAAACGATCTTGCAACAAGCATGCCACAGACGGGAAAGGATGATCCGGCGTTACCGTAGCGACGAGAATTAAATCAATATCGGCTGGTGTCAATCCGGCATTCTGAATAGCCTGCTCAGCGGCTGCAAATGCCATATCCGATGTATCCGTGTCGTCATCGGCAATTCTCCGTTCCTCAATGCCCGTTCTTGTACGAATCCATTCGTCTGAAGTATCCATTACTTTCTCTAAATCGGTGTTTGTCACCACATGTTCGGGAATAAACTTGCCCATTCCCAATATTCCTGCGGACATCCGCAAATCCCCTCTCAAATCTTAACAGTATATATAATGACTTGGTAACAATATAATACACTAAAAATCATTTGTCCAACAAGGGTTCCAATCGAACGGGTTCTAAAACCTGTCGAACGACCCCGCTATCGGGCGAATGAAACACACATTCAATCACTAGAGGGCATAAGATACAGTAAAGCAACCTATGAATTCATCAAAGGAGGGAGACTCATGATTCAACCAGGGCCAAACCCAAGGGACAGTCACTTTGACCCCTTTACGTATCTGATGTTCGGCTCACAAATCCCGCCTGTTCAACAGCCGCAAGCGTATCGACCGCCACAAGAATTCTATCAGAACAACGGCTGGCAAGCAAGCGGTATGCAAACGGCACCTGTTCAGCCCCTGCAACCATCCCAACCCGCACAGCCTGGTTTTTTAAAACCGTTTCTCGGTCAAGACGGCCATATTGATGTCGGCAAAATGATGAACGGCGCGAGCCAACTGGTGAATGTTATTAACCAAACAGCTCCGGCAATAAAACAACTGTCTCCGTTACTTAATTTCTTTAAAAAGCCATAATGCACTGTACCATTAAAGAAAGAACTGCGCGAGTGAGGGGCATTGCCCATTCAGCAGTTCTTTCTTGATTTATTTGAAAAGCAACGATTTAGTAACCAGCCATTCTAGAGAAACTTTTTATACTGGTCAGGCAGTAAATGCCTCAGCTCATCATTGATTGGGGCATTGGATTCACCATTCTTAAAATGCACAATATCAAGGCCTTTATGATCCATATCGATTAATCCGGAAACCAGTGCTGCTATGATTTCGCTGCCTTTTTGGTTAGATAATAAGCTCAGATCCGTACGAAAAATAACGGCTGCCTTCTTCTTCATCTCGCGCAGTCGATGAACGAAGAACAATTCCATCTCGTTCGCCGCTTTCCCGAGAGCAGAATCTGGGTGTTCCTCGCGTTTTTCATCTGGTTCATTTGAAAAAGAGCCGCAAACCTCGAGTGACGAAAGAAACAGGATCTTTTGCGATTGATGCGTATGATTCAACCGCGAGCTTATTTTGAACTTCAACGCCTTTAACTCATCCGAATTTATTCTGATGGTGTCAGCTAAAATCAAATGTGCCTCTTCACTCCATTCCTTAGTTCGCGCATGCTGAAAAAGAGCGTTGCGCCCCAAAAAAAGTTCGTTTTCTTCCTCACACGCTTTCTCCTCTGCCGTGACTGCGGAGCTAATGGAAATGACCCGAACCCCTTCTCCCAACAGCCCCTTGGATAGAGGAAAACCCGTAGACGAAAGGCCGCCAAAGACCAAAGCCGCTTCCATCGTCATACCTCCCATTGTTTGCATAAAACCGAAATTCACTTATAGAGGGTGTTCAAAAAGTCCGGGAAAAGGTAATGAGGATCTTCTGCTAGAAACGTGTACGTCCTGTACACAACGCAGAAGTCACCGCATCCTGCGGAAGTTCTGTGTCAGCTTGTTTCTTCGCTCCTCACGTATTAACAGGGGAACTTCAACTAATACCGTGCACGTCCTGTGCACAACGTTGAAGTCATCACGTCCTGTGAAAGTACGTTCCGGTGCTCGAAACTGCACTTCCTTGATCTTCGACGCTCAGGACGAGCTAGTGTCAGGCATGCCACAGGACGTGGCGATTTGCCTGACCTCGGCCCTTTTTATCCTCCTTTTTGAACAGACTCTTATATAAAAGGCTATGACAAGAAACGCGTGTTCATCACATTCAGCACTTGTTTAAGTGAAAAACAAAAAGAATCCAGAGTGGGGTTCGCCCATTCTGAATCCTTAAGTAATCGGTGATTTATTCAGAAATTCCGAGTGCAATTCGAGCGTACCGTGACATACGCTCTTTCGTCCACGGTGGATCCCAAACAAAATTCACTTCTACTTGATTGACTTCTTCAATTTCGCCGAGCGTACGTTTCACATCATAGGAGAGTGATGCAGAAAGCGGACATCCCATAAACGTCAGTGTCATTTCAATGATTACATTATTCTCTTCATCTATATCGACACCATAAACGAGGCCAAGATTGACAATATCCACACCCAGTTCAGGGTCGATAACGTCTTCCAACGCCTCAAGTATGCGATCTTTCAATTCTTCAGAAGAACTATTCTCAGCCAAAGCGAATCCCTCCTTCCCCTTACGGATTACGTTTAGTATACCCGATTACTTAGTGTTTTTCATCTTTCACGCAATGGGCCCTGGTAGGCTTAGTAGTCTTGACAAGCCAATTCAGATCATCATGTTATATAATGAAGAAAACTACTTTGCGCTTTTAAGAAGGGAAATTAAGCATGCATATTACCATTACTTCCACGCCAAATCCGAACGCGATGAAATTCACCGCTGAAAAACCTCTATTCCATGATCGAATTGAAATTACTAAAGACATAGTACCTGCTACTCCATTATTGAAGGCATTGATTGAGATCGACGGTGTCGAAAGTCTCTTTGGCTGTCATGATTTTATCACCGTCTGCAAAATGTCCCATGTCTTATGGGAGCAACTTCTTCCTCAAATCGAATCTATTCTTGATCAGGCGGCTGTCCATACACTGAATTAAGCACTCTGCACAAAAATAGTATGAGAACGTTTTGCAGTTTGCCATACAGTTGTGTAATCGTTTTCATTATAATGATGGTAGTCAATAGATAGAGGAGAGGAAACTATATGGCAGAACTATCTTTACAGCATATTTACAAGATCTATGACAAGAACGTCACGGCCGTTACTGATTTCAACCTGGAAATTGCAGATAAAGAATTTATCGTTTTTGTCGGTCCTTCCGGTTGCGGCAAGTCGACGACATTGCGCATGATCGCCGGACTCGAAGAAATATCAAAAGGCGACTTATTCATCAATGGGAAAAAAATGAATGATGTCGCTCCAAAAGACCGCGACATTGCCATGGTTTTCCAAAACTACGCGCTGTATCCGCACATGACCGTTTTCGATAACATGGCATTCGGATTAAAGTTACGCAAATTTCCAAAGAAAGAAATTAAAAGTCGTGTAGAGCATGCCGCTGAAATTCTAGGCATAAAAGATTATCTGGACAGAAAACCGAAAGCGCTCTCAGGCGGACAGCGGCAACGCGTCGCACTCGGCAGGGCGATTGTCCGCGATGCTAAGGTGTTCCTGATGGACGAACCACTCTCCAACCTTGATGCAAAACTGCGCGTACAGATGCGTTCTGAAATTGGAAAACTTCATCAGAAGCTGCAGGCTACCATGATCTATGTCACTCATGATCAGACTGAAGCGATGACAATGGCGAGCAGGATCGTTATTATGAAGGATGGAATCATTCAACAAGTAGGCACACCTAAAGATGTCTATGACCATCCGCAAAATCTGTTCGTAGGTGGGTTTATTGGATCTCCTCCGATGAACTTCTTCCACGGCAGACTGGAAGGTAACCACTTCAAAGGTGACGACATTGATTTAGAAGTTCCTGAAGGCAAACTGAAGGTTTTGCGTGGTAAAGGATTTATCGACAAACCAATCATCTTGGGGATTCGACCTGAAGACATTCATGATGAGCCCGTAGTCATTGAATCCAGTCCAAACAGTGTTGTATCAGCAAAAATCATTATTGCAGAATTAACCGGGGCTGAATTCATGCTTCACTCTCAAGTCGGCAGCCACCAGTTCATCGCTCGAGTCGACGCTCGAACGCAATACCATCCGCAAGAAACAATCAAACTTGCGTTTAATACAAACAAAACACACTTCTTTGATCCTGATACCGAACAATCGCTTACGTTAAATTAAATAGATGAACACCTCCTCAATTGTCTCAGGTAGACGATTAAGGAGGTGTTTTTTACAATGAAGCCAAATAAGCAATTGTCAGGCCATCCATTCTTTTTAATGAAATACCCGTAGACTCATAGAATTTATCAATACGATACTGCAGCGTATTTCGATGCATATACAATTTTTTCGCGGCAAGACTTATGTTTCCCTGGTGTTCCCATATGGATCGGATGATCGAAATCCACGATTGATCTTTGGCGATCAGTGTCCGTGTTTCATCCAGTATTTTCGATTCTTTAGTCAAAGGTTTAAGCAGCAAAAAGAAATTAGCTTCAACACAGGTTACTGCCTTCGACGTTTGAGTGACCGTCTGCTCAAAAAGTCGGTGTTCTTCAAGAAAAACTTTGCGGATTATTGGTGATAGTGGATGGCGCAGACCAATTTGAAAATAGCCTTTCACTGAAAAATCATTTTCCAATGTATTAGCGATCGAAGTCAATTCATCTTCCGTCACCGGGAAATCATCCTCAACTACAACAAGTCCTTTTCGAGAAGATAGATAAATGAACGCGGCAGAAGAATCAAAAAAGGCCTCCAATGCTCGGCGCCATTCGAATAAGTCCTCGGGTGATAAAGTAGCTGCTAACTGAAATTGAATAATACTCACTCTATTGTCCCGCTCTTCTCTTTGTATCTGCTGATCACGAATCAACACACGATACCAGAGTTCGGCATGTTTTGAATACTCCGGTGGCAGCTCCCGATTTAATAGTGCCTTAAACAGAAAGCACTCTTGGTCACTGATGGACTTCTTGGGAATGGCAAGATAGTAAGGCTCCTCGTAAAAGTACAAAGACTCCTCTTCCGGCTTGAATGGCACTTTATCAATTTTCGTTCCAGGATAATTTTGGATCAGCTGCTTAACATTCAAAAACGTCCCCCCTTTACAGAACGCCTATAAGTCATCTTCCGAACATCCCGATACTTCACTGTACATCAGCTCAGAATACAACTACTCACATTATAGAACAAAAAAGTGCTCCGATTCACTTAACATTCAGGCTGAGCGCCTTTCAATCTGTGAATCAAACGGAGCACAAAAATTGTAAATGAACGTTGCCTGATCGCCGAAGTTCTTGACTTTCATTTTTTCGCTTTGAAATGGGCCATGAGTTCACCAAGAGTCAGCTCTGCAGTTGCATTCACATTCCAGTCAGCCTTTGCTTCCGGCGGTACGCCTACACCAACGGAGAATATCCCGGCTCCATTTATCGATTGAATACCTGCCACTGCGTCCTCAATACCGGCACATTCAGAAGGCAGTAGATTAAGTTGATCTGCAGCTGTTCGAAAAATTTCCGGATCAGGCTTTCCTTTACTAAGCTTTGCCGGATCCACAATCGTATCGAAATTGTCGGCGATATGCAAACGTTCCAAAATGGACGACCCATTTTTGCTCGCTGAAGCAAGCCCAATCTTTAATCCTTCATCCTTCAATTCACGTAAAAAAGAGGCAATACCCGGAAGCAGCTCCCTCGGAGTGATCGACGCAATCAGCAAGCGGTATTCTTCATTCTTTTGTTCTGCCAGTTGTTCACGCTCAATCAATGTAAAGTCATTGGAACGTCCTCCGTATTCCAGAATACGTTCAAGCGAATCCATTCTGCTGATTCCTTTAAGCTGCTCATTAAATGTATGGTCAATTTGAATACCGATTGAAGCAGCGAGGTTTTTCCACGCTTTAAAATGATAGTCAGCTGTATCCGTGAGCACACCGTCTAAATCAAAGACTACCGCTTGCATCATCCCCACACTCCTCGTCATCAGGACTATCAATGGAATATTGACGGCTAAGATTAATGGATTGCCCATACACGTTGAGTTGTAATGAATCTCCTGACACCAACTTTAAAACAACCTGTTTCCTTTTGACGCAAACTTCGATCAAACGTCCACGATAATTGATTCTGAAAGTGTACGCTGTCCAACCGTCCGGCAAGAAAGGTGCAAAGGAAAGCGATTCATTGAACGTTCTCATCCCGGCAAATCCTTGAACAATAGCAAGCCAGCTTCCAGTCATCGATGTGATATGCAGACCGTCTTCTGTGTCATTGTTATAATTATCTAGATCTAGTCGAGCCGTCCTTCGATAGAGTTCAAGTGCCTTCTCTTTCTTGTTGAGCTCGGCTGCTAGAATCGCATGGACACATGCCGACAAACTTGACTCATGAACCGTCAGTGGTTCGTAGAAATCAAAGTTCCTTTTTTTTTCATCTACAGTAAAGTGATCATTCAGAAAGTACAGGCCTTGAAGAACATCTGCTTGTTTGATGTAACAGGAACGAAGAATTCGATCCCAAGACCAATGCTGATTGATTGGGCGATCGCTATCAGGGATAGCTGATACCGCTTTAATGTCTTTATCGAGAAATGTATCATGTTGGATAAATACTCCAAGCTCTTTATCATACGGATAGTACATCCGCTCAACAATATCCTTCCAGTGTTCGATTTCCTGATCGGACAGAGCAAATGTCATGTATTTTTCTTTGCTGATTAAGTCAAGTGCATCGATTGTATACTTTAATGTCCATGCCGCCATCGTATTGGTGTACCAATTGTTGTTGACATTATTTTCATATTCGTTCGGTCCTGTTACCCCATGAATCATATATTTTTGAGCATGTTCAGAAAAGTGTACACGATCCGCCCAGAAACGGCTGATACCGACAAGCACATCGATCCCTGCTTGCTCAATGTAGGATTGATCACCGGTATAATTGACATAATTGTAAATGGCATAGGCAATGGCGCCATTACGGTGAATTTCCTCAAAGGTTATCTCCCACTCATTATGGCACTCTACTCCGGTAAACGTGACCATCGGATACAGTGCGCCTTTCAGTCCCTGCTGCTTCGCATTATGAAAAGCACCGTCCAGCTGCTTATATCTATAAAGCAGAAGCTGCTTCGTCACATGAGAATCCGCTAATGCAAGATAGAAAGGAACAGCGTATGCTTCTGTATCCCAGTATGTTGCCCCACCATATTTTTCACCGGTGAATCCCTTAGGTCCAATATTCAGACGGGCATCGTCACCATAATAGGTCGAAAAAAGCTGGAACAGATTAAATCGAATCCCCTGTTGCGCCTCGTCGTCTCCTACAATCTCGACATCTGCTTTCTTCCACCGTTCTTCCCAAACCAAGCAATGGTCACGCTTAAGTTCACTATAGCCGCGTGACAATGCTTCATCCAACAAATCATTTGCTTTATTCATAAGAATTGATTGATCATAATCTCTACTCGTTGTCACAGCAACAATTTTATCAAGAGTCGCTGACTGGCCCTTTTTTAAATGATATGTGTGTTCATGAGAGACATATAAGTTTTTTTGGAAGATCATTTTATCCGATGGTTGATCTGATTGTATCCCCATTAACGCGCATACCGAGAAAATAGGAACGCCAAATGAGTTATCAATGGTTCTGATTGTTAAGCCTGAATGGTCTTCCTGTGACCTTCGCTCCGTTTCTAGCCAGAACATTTCATCATAATTCGAATCTTCATTACGCACATCCGCATCAAGGTACGGAACCAAGTTGACGGTAACAGAATCCGATAATGCAGTGACCTTGAATCGAATGGCACAAATTTCTTTGTGAGCAGTGCTTACGAATCGCTCGGTGTCAATTTTCACCTGCTTCTCATTTTTTGAAACAAGATATGAATGTTTCACTACGCCCTCATGCATATTGAGCTCAAGGTAAAAGTTCTCAATTTTATCCTGATAAAGGTCCACTTCTTCACCATCTATGAACAGCTTGATCCCAATAAGATTAATTGAATTGATTACTTTACCGAAATACTCTGGATATCCGTTTTTCCACCAGCCGACTCGCGTCTTATCCGGGTACCATACCCCGGCAATATAGGTCCCTTGATGATGATCGCCTGAATAGGTTTCCTCAAAATTGCCTCTCATGCCCATATAGCCATTGCCAATAGAAGTCATACTTTCTTGCAAGCGAATAGTATTCTTATGAAGTTGATGGGTCGTTAGCTTCCATTTGCTCACCTTAAATATACGATTCATTTTTATCACCTATTTGACAGAACCTTGCGTCATACCTTTCATAATTTGCTTCTGCATAAAAAAGTAAAAAATGATGATCGGAATGATCGAGATTGCTAGACCTGCTAGAGCAAGATTCCATTGTTTCGTATATTCACCAAAGAAGAAGAACATCTTCAACGGAATCGTTTGTGTATTGGGCGCATTGATAACGAGTGATGGGAGCAGGTAGTCGTTCCAGATCCAAATTGAATTCAAAATAGCAACCGTTACTGTAATTGGTTTCAACATTGGAAAAATAATGTACCAAAATGTTTGCCAACGGTTGCAGCCATCCATACGTGCAGCTTCATCCATTGCAACAGGGATCGATTTCAATGAACCATGGTAGAGAAAGATTGAAAGACTCGAACCAAATCCAAGATACATAAACACTATACCAATACGATTGAGCATATGCACTTTACCAAAGATCGACACAAGCGGGATCATTACAGATTGAAACGGGATCAGCATCGCTGCTGCAAACACTAAGAAAATAATGCCGCTAATTCTTCTTTTTGTTCGTGCAAGCGCGTAAGCTGCCATCGATGAGAAAATAATAATCACCACAACACTGACAAGTGTAATTAACAAAGAATTAACTAATGATTTAATAAAATCGAGCTGCTGCATAGCGTCAGGATAGTTTGAACCCGTGAATGGATTTGGTAATCCCAGTGTATTAGTGAAAATGTCTTTTTTCGTTTTTAAAGAATTAACAACCATTAGATAAAAGGGCATTAACCATAAAAGTCCCAACATAAATGATACGACCATAATCATTCGATTCGAGAAATGTTTGCTCTTCATCCCACGTCCACCTCTTTTTTCTTACTATAGTAAACTTGCGTCAGTGAAATGATAGCTACAATAAGAAAAAAGATAACGGCTTTGGATTGGCCAAGCGCCATATTATTTTGGCTAAATGCTGTATTGTAAATATCCATTGCAAGCATCTGTGTTGAGTTATAAGGACCACCAGCTGTTAACGACAAGTTCTGATCGTAGAGTTTAAATGAATTGGACAAGGTCAAAAACAGATTGACGGTAAACGCCGGTGCAATCATTGGAACAGTAATTTGGTAGAAACGCTGCCAAGCATTAGCTCCATCAATTTCCGCTGCTTCAATGAGTTCGCGATCAACATTTTCAAGATAAGCGATGTAAATAACCATGATATAGCCTGCATATTGCCAGCTCATCAGGATAACCAAACCCCAAAATCCAGTATTAGGTGTCGCAAGCCAGGACTCCATTGCTTTTATGCCAATCAGACCGCCGATTGCCGCAAAGGCTTTAACGAAAATAAATTGCCAAATGAACCCTAAGATCAGACCGCCGATTAAGTTGGGCATAAAGAAGATTGTTCTAAGAAAGTTGTTACCTTTAAATTTTTGGGTCACAAGCAACGCCAAACCTAAGCCAATGATATTTTCCATGATGATTGAGACAATCGCAAATTTAACCGTAAACCATAACGCATTAAGAAAGCTTGTATTTTGGAATACAGCACTATAATTCTTAAAACCCACAAATTTTGTTAAGAAGATACCATTCCAGTCAGTGAAGGAATAATAAATACCAAATAGCAAAGGTAAGACAACAACAAAAAATAAAGAGATGAGCACAGGTGCTAAGAATAGCCAAAACCATGTACGTTTGTCCTTCATATGTCCCACTCCAATCAAACTTATGAATAAAGCGAAGTTAACAATCACTTCGCCTCATCAAGAAAAAAACTATTTTATTTATTACTGATTACGAGCACTCTTCCAACCATTTTGAGCATCTTTAACCAAAGCATTCCACGACATTTTTCCGCTTGTATATTTCTGAATATCAGCGCCTAGTGTATTCTGTCCCCAACCCGTAGGATAACCCATGAATACCCAACCGATTGTTTTCTTATTTTGAGCGTATTCATAAATTTGCCGTGCCAGAGAATCTTTGATCTTTGAAGAATCATAACCACTGTAAGCAGGAATGAATTGGAATTTTTCAAGTACCATTTTCTTGCCCGTATCCGATGTATACATGTAGTTAAGGAAATCTTTAGCCGCCTTAATTTCTGCGGGGCTTTTGTTCGAGTTAACAGCCCAATACATCGGAACACCAACAGGGATACTGTCTGTCTTAAATCCGTCAACCGGGATCGGAATAATACCCACATTGTTCTTTTCAAAATCTTTGCTGATACCTGCGATTGTTGAAGCTACCCAGACACCTTGTTGAATCATAGCAACTTTGCCGTTTGAGAAATATTGTTCAACCTGAGCTGAATAGTCGAGGCTAGCTGTTGGTTGAATGGAATAGTTCTGTTGAATATCAAGGTATTGCTTAAATTGTTTGCCGTATTTGAAAGAAACCGTTTTTGATTCAAAGGCTTTTGTAACATCCTGATCAAATTCCGGCGACAGGAATACGTTTGATGCATGAAGACCGGTAACCCAAGTTTCCTTTGCGGGAAAAGCATATACGGCTTTTATTCCCAATTTAGATTTATTTTGATCAAGTTCACGGGAAACCTTTTTTAGATCATCCATAGATTTAATTGAGTTTGGATCAATTCCTGCCTTCTTAAATACTTGCTTGTTATAAAGAAGTCCATAACCCTCTTCATTAAAAGGTAATCCATAAACCTTACTTCCTTGTTGAACACCCTTCAATGTCCCTGGAAGAGCAAGCTTAGCTGCTTTCGTTCCAGATAGATCGCTAAGTTTCGCTTTCCAATCCTTCACATCCGATGGACCACCGATATTATAAATTGTTGGTTCATTTCCTGAAGCAAATTTTGATTTAAGTGCCGCGCCGTAGTCACTACCGCCACCGACTGTCGTAATATTAACTTTTACGTTAGGATGATCTTTTTCATATAGCTTTGCCAGTTCGCCAAATTGCTTTTTAAATTCCACCTTAAACTGAAAAATATCGAGGGTAACCTTTTTATTGCTCGTTCCTGAACCGCTTGATGAACATGCTGATAAGGCGATTACTAACAAAAGGCTTAATGCAAGCATGATCCATTTTCTCTTCATTTTCCCCACTCTTTTCTTCATAAGATTTAATTTATTTCATTTAAAAACCAGGGCAAATTAAGCGGATGTGTTTCTATTGGTTTTGGCCTCCTTGTATTGCAACCGCTTTCACACTTGAATAATACCACCTCCTTTACCAGTGAACAATACAAAAGTATTTGTTACCGATAACAGGATATTTATTAATCAACCATCTGTTTTCAGAACAGTAAACTGCTGAGCCTGAACGGTTATTTTTTTAGTTACCGCTTCTCCCCCATTCCAAACATCAACATATGAGGTAGTGCCCTCTAACGGGATACAGTTTACCTTTTCTCCATGATTGAAGATAAAAATTAATGATTGATTGCCTAATACCCTACTAAAACACAAGACATTTTTTGGAAGATTATTGTTCTGTATCCATCTGAGCGTACCGTTTGAGAGAATAGACTGATAATCTTTGCGCAGCTTTATTAACTTCTTAGTGAATTCAAGCATGTCGCGATCCTGCTTCTCTTCATCCCAAATCATACACTTGCGGCATAGGGGATCGTTGCCTCCATCAAGTCCAATCTCCGTTCCATAATAAATACATGGTGAACCTGTTTGTGCAAACAGAAAGGCGAGTGCTTGTTTCACCTTTTGCTTGTCGCCTCCGGTTTTTGTCAAAATGCGCGCCGTATCATGGCTATCAAGAAGATTAAACGCTGCTTCATTTACCATTTGCGGATACTTCATAAAATGCTCGTTTATGGTACTGGTCGCTTCAGTTGCTGTGATTTTGTCTTCAACAAAGAAATTTAGAATGGATTGGGTTAACGGATAATTCATAACAGAGTGAAATTCATCGCCTAGCAGCCAGTTCCAAGCATCATGCCAAATTTCTCCAACGATGTAGACGTCTCTTTTTACTGCTGTAACAGCCTTGTGGAAGGACTTCCAGAACGCGTGATCCACTTCATTAGCAACATCGAGCCGCCAGCCATCAATATCAAACTCTTTGATCCAATACGTAGAAATATCCAAAAGATACTGTTTTACCTCAGGATTTGCCGTATTTAATTTCGGCATTTTCGGTGTAAAAGCGAACGTGTCAAAGGACAATGTAGTCTTCCCTTCAAAATTACCATTCTCACCTTCTTTTACTGGAAATGAATGAATATGAAACCAGTCTTTGTAGCGCGATTTCTCCCCATTTTGAACAACGTCAAGCCACTGCTTTGACGTGCTGCCGATATGATTAAATACAGCATCAAGCATGATGCGAATACCTCTTTTATGTGCTTCATGAACCAATTTTTTGAACGTTTCCTTAGTCCCAAAATGAGGATCAATCGCAAAATAATCTAAAGTATCATATTTGTGATTGGTCGGTGCCGAAAAAATCGGATTCAGATAGATACCGCCAATGCCCAAATCATGAAGGTAATCTAGATGGTCGATAATTCCCTGAAGATCGCCGCCAAAAAAATCATCTCTGGCCGGATCCTTACTTCCCCACGGCAAGGCATTATTCGGTGAAATGGAGGGATCACCGCTTGCAAAGCGCTCAGGAAAAATTTGATACCAGACTGTCGATTTCACCCACTCCGGTGCTTTAAAACGGTCGATCTCATGAATAAATGGAAATTTAAAAAAGTTGTCTGGAGTCGTAAGTGTCTCATTCTTAATCGGTAAAATACCACGATCACCATAAAAAATTTTAAAACCATCATTTCCAGTAAGAATAAAACCATATTGAGTTCGGTGGAAAGGCGGTTTTATACGAATAAACCAATAATCATGCAGCTTTGTTTGTGCCAACTTGCACAGTTCATCCTTCCTGCTGACCCACTGATAGACATCTTCCTCTGTCTGATTGTTTTCAAATGGGTCACCCCAAATGATTGAAACAGACCGCACATCATCTGCTTTTGTGCGGATTTTTAAATGCAGTGTTTCATTATCGTAAGCGTACGCATAAGAACTGCACGACTGGTGGTAAATTGCTGATTTCTCCATAGTATTCTCTCCTTCTGATTCAGCTTTCTTCCGTCACTACAAGGCATTCATATGCAGATAGAATAATTTCATTATCTAATCGTTCTCGTCCTTCATTATTACTTAAAATGCACGTCCATGAGGACAATTCCGGATAGAAGTAGGGTTGGGGCTGACTTGTGAAATTGCATATCACCAGTGCAGATTTCCTTCCGTAATGCCTTTTATAAACATATAAATTCTGATTATCTTCATCGATCAGCTGCCAATCACCTGCAACGAAGATGTCCCATTTAGATCGGATTTTCAGTAGTTTTCTGTAATAATTTAAAATTGAAACAGGATCTCGTTCCTGTTTCTCGACATTGATCTTCGGGTAATCATCATTAACACCGAGCCATGGTTCGACCTCTGAGAAGCCGGCGAACGGATTTCCGTTCCATTGCATGGCTCCTCTGGAGGTTTGTCGTGAACACGCACGGACACTAGTCAGTATTTCGTCCTTTGAGTAGCCAAGTCCTTCTGCTTTGACAACAAACTCTTTCAAGCCCGAGTCTTCATAATCAGCGATTTCAGGGAGGCGCAAGTTGGTCATGCCGATTTCCTCTCCTTGATAGATTATCGGAATACCGCGATGCAGATACAGCATTGTGGCGAGCATGGTTGCACTCTCTCTTGGATATTTTGCGTCTCCAAAACGAGAAAGAAGACGCGGCATATCATGATTATTCCAGAATAAAGCACTCCACCCATGACCACTCAAGTCTTTTTGCCATTGTTTCATTGTTTTTTTTAGTTTCGACAGATTGAGATAGCCGATTTGCCAATTCCTAGGCAGTCGTTTATCCTCATGTAAAATCTCCGTTTCCAACTGTTCAAAGCTAATAATACAATCAAGTTCATTCCTGTCAGGATCCGTATACTGCTTAGCCAGTTTACTATTTGCAGAAGCCGCCTCACCAATCAAAAAGACATCCGGCTCAACTTTATGAACAGCCTCATAAAAACCGTGAATAAACTCATGAACACGGGGGACATGTGCGTAGCATGCTTCAGCAAGTACATAGGTCTCGCCCGTGATGGCGCTTTCAATATTTTGAAAGTGCTGATCCTTTGCCAAATGAATAATCGCATCAAGCCGGAAACCGGCAATACCTTTTTTCAACCAAAACGCAGCAATTTGATAAACCTCTTTTCTAACTTTAGGATTTTCCCAGTTTAAATCTGGCATCTTCTTATCAAACAAATGAAAAAAGTATTGTTCGGTTGCCTGCTCATAGGTCCATGCACTTCCTTCGAAAAAAGACGCCCAATTTGTCGGCTCTTTGCCGTTTTTTCCATCCCGCCAAATATAGTAATCTCTATATGGATTTGTTTTGCTTTTCATGGATTCACGGAACCATGGATGTTGATCAGAGGTGTGATTCACGACAAGATCAAGAATGATCTTGAGTCCTCTTTTACTCGACTCGGAAATCAATACGTCCATATCTTCCATCGTGCCAAACTGTTCATCGATCTGATAGTAGTCACTGATGTCATAGCCATGATCCACCTGAGGTGACTTGAAAATCGGATTGAGCCAAAGGATAGTGACACCAAGTGACTGTATGTAGTCTAATTTGGTGATGATTCCTTTTATATCTCCCACTCCATCATGATCCATATCTTTAAAGCTTTTTGGATAGATTTGATAAACGATGGCATGATTCCACCAAGGCTGTTTCATTTTGCTGCCTCCCCTCCTCACTTTCTAAAATTATCATGCGCATACTTTGATGACAATCATTAATCAATTGTTACCGATAACAGAATAGTAAATGCCGGACTTGGCATCCGGCATTTACTCATTGTGGAAATAACCTTTAACTTTTTCAAACAGTATTAGTTCATTCCCAATAACTTGCTCTCCTTTGGAAGCGTCTGAACAGATTGTATCGTCGAGCCGCGGACAATCAGTTCAGGTTCAAATATGCGATGTCCTACTTTCTTGCCGTTCTGATTAATTTTTTCGAGCAGCAGTGAAACCAGCGCTTTACCCATCTCGACGATTGGTTGCCTGATCGTTGTTAATTGCGGATGCGATATTCGATCAAGAAACACACCGTCAAAACCCGTCACAGCAACATCACCGGGAACATTCAAACCCAAACATTGTGCCGCGCGAACAACGCCTATACCTAACCTGTCTGAGGCACATACGAATACCGTTCGCCTCTCTGTCGATCGCAATATTTTCTCAGCTTCGAATTGAGCAACATGTGAACTGTTTTTCATCAGACAAATTTGCGGCTTGAGATGAACGTGCTCCATTGACCGCTTAAACCCCTCCAATCTTGATGCCATAAAAGGCTCATTTATATCAATTCCGTAAAATAAAATATGTTTACAACCCAAGCTCAGCACATGCTCGGTTGCCATTTGCATTCCTTTTCTATTATCAACATCGATATAATCATAACCCTGTTCATTTTGACCAAATAAAACGACCGGCTGGTCAAGTTGCGCAATGATATGTGCAAAGTCTTCCCTTCGCATGCCGGTGACGATCACGCCGTCACATTTGCCGATGGTGTGAGAATTTCGCGTAACAAGTTGAAGTGAGTAATGATGCTGATCCAATTCAATGGCAATGCCTGCGAGCAAGTTCATGTAATAGGGCTCTGTCGTATCCATTTCTTCCAAAATCAACAGCTTAACAACCTGTGTACGATTCTGAACAAGTGCTCGCGCCGCATAATTGGGCACATATTTAAGTTCCTTCATTGCGTTGTACACTAATTTGCGCAACTCATCGGAAACCTGTTCGGGATGATTGATCACCCGAGACACCGTCATCTTAGAGACAACAGCCTTTTTAGCGACATCAGATAAGGTTGCCATTTACATTCCTCTCTTTCACACATTCTAGTACAAGTAATGATAACACCTTTCAAGAAATCGTTTACACTGATTTGCAAATGGTTCGCTCTATTTTGAGTGTATTCACATCTTGCTACTTGCAGTATTCTGCTGTCTTCACATTTTCGGAAATCCTATTGTTAGAACAAGAAAAATCGGGCAAAAAGCGCCCGGTCCTTACTTCCGCAGGAGGCGGTGGCTTTCGCGTTGCATACAGGAGGTATGCGTACTTAGTGAAAGTTCCTTTGCTCCAAATGCGGTTTTGAATCATCAACCTTGTCTTGAGCAGACACTTCAATTTCATAGCTCATTTTGGTCCTTAATTAAGTAACGAGTAAAATAAGCGGAGATTTTCCGGCTATTTGCATCATGATGCTTGTTTCACAGGTAAATAAGGGTAATTATTCCGCTTATGCACAGAAATAACCTCCATTTTCCCGTTTTTCGATGCGATAAGCGGAATTTCTCCGTCTATTTAAGCTATTTTTTCGTTCATTTTCAAAATAAGCGGAATTTCTCCGTCTATTTCTCAGATGGGGCGCTTACCTGATCGCCCAACCGAATCTTATGACCTTATCGTCGTACCGGCAAGGCAAAACGATAAACTTTTATACGTAAATAGGGCATTTTATATTTTCATTCAAGCGGTGTACCGTGCCCCTCAAGCGGGTCATGAATGTTTCTTTACTTGCAAAAAAAGAGAGCCCGCACAGTCGATTGTGCGGGCTCCTTTATTTTACTCAATAATCATTTAACCAAAACTAATAATATCCACTTCATTCAGATCGACTTTACCACTCTTCTTTAAAACGACATGTTTGGAAGGATCGAGGTTCGTGAAAATCACCGGACTGATTAGCGAAGGAACTTTATCCTTAATCACAGGAATATCAAAGGAGATCAGTTTCTGGCCTTTCACAACCGTATCTCCTTCGTTCACAAAGTTGGTAAATCCCTCTCCATTTAATTTGACAGTATCCAAACCGATGTGAATCAGGACTTCCATGCCATCGATACCTGTCAATCCGACTGCGTGCTTCGTAGGAAACACGCCGCTGACTTTCCCGTCAACCGGTGAGACGACAACACCTTCATCCGGATCAATGGCAAAACCGTCACCCATCATCTGCTCAGAAAAAACCTTGTCCGGCACATCTGTAAGTGGAAGCAGCTTTCCCTTTATTGGTGCGCATACTAATTCGGCGCCAACAGATACAGTAGCTAAACTTGGTTCGGGTGCTGAATCATCCAATTTTGCCTCAGTAAGATCGACAGATGATTGGATCAGTTTTCTCATCGCATCTGCCACAAATTCCACATCCGTACCTATAATCACCTGCAAGTTCGTTTTATTGACTTTGACGACGCCATGCGCGCCATGCTGCTTGATTGCTTTGTCATCAGCAATTCCTGAATCCGCGACTGTTAATCTGAGCCGAGTCGTACAATGATCAACAGTTGCAATGTTATTTATGCCGCCTATATCCTTGATTAAATGAGCAGCCAATACTTCATATTTATCATCTGCGTCTATCCCGGAAATCTGATCGGAGCTTCCATCAACGAGATCATCATCGTCCTCGCGTCCCGGTGTCTTGAGGTTGAACCATTTAATGGCGAAATAGAAGACACCAAAGTAGATCACCGCGAAAACAACACCGACGACAAGCAATAACAAGGGCTTTTGCGCAATTCGATAATTGAGAACATAATCAATCGCCCCAGCTGAAAAACTAAAACCATCATGAATGCCCAACGCGTACGTGACTGCCATAGACAGCGCGGTCAGAATGGCATGAATCAAGTAGAGAACAGGCGCTAGGAACATAAAAGAGAATTCAATAGGTTCTGTAACACCGGTGACAAATGATGTTAGCGCGATACCGGCTAACATACCGCTTACTGCCTTGCGATGCTCTTTTTTTGCCGCGGCAATCATCGCAAAGCAAGCGGCAGGCAGCCCGAACATCATGATGGGAAAATAACCTGCGAGCAGCAGTCCCGCGGAAGGATCGCCCGCGAGGAATCGAGTAATTTCACCATGTAACCCTTTATAGGTACCGAATTCAAACCATACAAGCGTATTTATAACATGATGCAGACCGAGTGGTAAAAGTAATCGGTTCAAGAGACCATAAATGGCGGAACCAAATACTCCTGCGTCATACAACCAGGTCGCCAAGTGCGACATGCCCAGCTGCACGTACGGCCAAACATACCCAAATACAAATCCAATAACGAGCATTGTTCCAGAGGTGACAATAGGGACAAAACGTCGGCCGCCGAAGAATGCCAGCCAGTCGGGAAGTTTAATGTTGTGGTAGCGATTATAGAGCATGCCGGCAATAATTCCGGCAACAATACCGCCGAGTACACCTAGGTTGATCGTCTTATTCAGAGAGATCGCACAGGCATTGAGTACGAAGAACCCCATTGCACCGGCAAGTGCTGCAGTTCCGTTATTATCCTTTGCGAAGCCTACAGCAATACCAATCGCAAATATCAACGGGAGGTTTGAAAAAACCGCATTTCCAGCAGCTGCGATAAACGGAACATTGAACAGATCCGGCTGTCCGAGACGTAAGAGCAGAGCGGCCGCAGGCAGTGCTGCAATCGGAAGCATCAGTGACTTGCCAATTCTTTGTAGAAATCCCAACATAATCTATCTCTCCTCTGTTAATAAAAATGGATACAATGAATCGTATTATTGCTGCTTCTCTTTAAAAAGTTTCTCTCCCCTCACTTTGATAACGTCGACATTTAATCTACTATTCTGTCATTTTCACACAAAAATATTATGTTGTCTAGACATTCAATCAAATTATTTGTCACTATTTATTACACAACAAGATATTTATTTTCACATCCATCCCCTTGATGATGATCATTCGCACAGTTGCAATCAATTAAGCGAGCGCTCCATTCGCGCAATAAGTAAGAGGTCTTTCACGAATTATCGTTCTCTAGGCGACATATAGAAGCGGCTGCACAGTCCCAATGAATTCTACGATCCCCCCGGCCCAATCGCTTCGACACCCCGTCACCAAATAAACATGGGGCTTATGCACTGTTTTTTATTTTCTCCTTGAGTGTACGATTTCAATCAATGATTATTCTATCAATTTGCCGGGACATTTGACCTAGTTTGTCTAGGTATTAGTTCCTGCTTTTTCCAAAAAATATCGATTTATGTCAAATTAATTCGATTTGTAATGCTTAATCTATCAATCTACCTGGGGTATAATCGATTTTATTTAAGAGAGAAAAGGGAGCATCGTTTTTATAAAATTCACTAAATTGGGGATGGTTTACTCATGGCGAAAAAATGGTACAAGATTCTAATCGCCGCTGTTTTATCTTCACTGCTCATTTTCAGTTCACTTCCGTCATTTGCGGCTGCTTCATCTTCAAGCAAAGCAGACCAACAACTGACATCAGTTAAACAGGGAACTGGCCGTTCAGTATTGGAAAACGCTGATTATTTCGGAGATCTCCCGGATAACACGCCGGTTTCTGTGGATATTGTCTTAAAGACTAACAATGAAAAGAAACTGCAATCCTATATTGAACGAACAGTAGATCCAAACAGCGCATTGTACCATAGATATCTTAGTGTTGACCAGTTTAAAAAAGGATTCGGCGCACCCAATGCAACGGTCAAAGCTCTGACTCACTATCTGAAACACTACAAGATTAGTACGAAGATCTATGATAATAATCTGATTGTTTCTGCAAATGGAACAGCTGGGGACTTCAATAAGGCATTCAGCGTAACCATTCAGAAGGCGAAGTTCAGAGGAAGAAGCTTCCACGCCGCAAAAAAAGGGCCGAAACTGCCACGCTTCCTTGCTTCTCATGTTTTGGCAATCCTCGGGTTGACCAACTATTCGGAACTCACACCTCGCGCCGTGAAGCGTCCGCTTAAACTTACTCCGAACGCGAGCGGCGGTCCATTGAATTTAGACCCTCAGGATCTCATCAAACAGTACAACGTCGGGCCATTATATGATCAAGGCGCCAATGGAAAAGGACAAACCATTGGCATCGTTACCTTAGCAGATTTTAACACAGAAGATGCCTACAGTTTCTGGAAGCAAGAAGGCATTGATGTTAAGGCCGACCGTATTCACAAAATTCTGGTTGACGGCGGATCCGATTGGAACGGCTATGAAGAGACATCACTCGATGTTGAACAATCCGGTGCACTCGCGCCTCAAGCAGACGTTAACGTCTACATCGGTCCGAACACAGACGCGGGCTTCGTAAACGCATTCGCAACGGCAATTAATGAAAACAAGGCTGCACAACTTTCTGTGAGCTGGGGACTGAGCGAGTCGGCAATCAGTGCCGCTGTTAAAGATCAAACCGAAGATCCGGCTTATGCGCAGGCTTATAATCAATTATTTGAACAGGCAGCAGCTCAAGGTATTTCGATGTTCGCATCAGCAGGTGATGCCGGCGCTTATGACGCAAGCCGAGATATGGGCACTTACAACCTCGCTGTTGACAACCCGGCCGACAGCCCTTATATTACCGCCGCTGGAGGAACAACCTTGCCATGGTCCTATACAACAAAAACAGGTGTTCAACTAACTGTTGCATCAGAGCGCGCGTGGGGCTGGAACTATCTCTACCCATACTTTGACTCGCTCGGACTTGGCACCCCGGAAGGCTGGTCAAACTACTACTTCGTTGGTGGAGGCGGCGGCTTCAGTCAGTTGTTCGCGACTCCTGATTATCAGAAAGGTGTTTCCGGTGTGAATCGATTTACAGCTGCTCAGCAATGGCATCCTAGCTCTGATTTCGGTTCGATCACGCCACTTGCTGATGCGAAAATCATTTCAGGTCGCTCAAGCGGAAGAAACATGCCGGATGTATCGCTGAACGCAGATCCCTATACAGGCTATAAAGTATTTCTATCCGATCCAAATGCTCCCGGCAGCAACTCAGGCTTCAGCACCTTCGGCGGAACGAGTGTCGTATCGCCTCAATTGGCCGGTCTTACCGCGCTGATGAACAGCAATCAGAAAGGACGCATCGGATTTTGGAACAGCCAAATTTACCGTTTTGCAAAACAAAAGAGTTCGCCGTTCCATCCCCTGAACACGACCGGAACAGAAAATACCAATCTGTATTACACCGGCACAAAAGGAACAATTTATAACCAGAGTAGCGGACTTGGTACGATTAACGTCGCTTCACTTGCAAGCCATTTTAAAAGTTCATTTTCACGATGATTTAACCTAGGAAAAAATATTTTCTCACTGTTAAGTCCTTATGTATAAAGAAGGCCCTCGAGTCTATTAAACTCGGGGACCTTTTGTTTACCTCAGCGATCAATAATATTCACGTTGTAGGTATCGAGCCATTCATTCATCTGCGCCATATGGGCAATCAGCTGAGGACCGGACATCAGTTGACCAAACCATGGCGCTTTAAAAGAATCGCCTTTCGTGTCAATCAGCGCTTGCAGTTTCTGTTTATCCACTAATTCAAGCAGTGGAGAGCTTGGCGTGTCAATCACTTTTTGCAGCCAGCTTGAGACTGCCTGTGTGTACTTTGGGTGATAGGTTTTCGGATACGGACTCTTCTTGCGGTAGAGCACATCGTCAGGCAGATAGCCTTTGAGTGCCGCGCGCAAAACACCTTTCTCATGACCATCCAGCATCTTCATCGCCCATGGCACATTCCACATGTACTGAACAATCCGGTGATCGGCAAACGGCACACGAACCTCAAGGCTCGCACCCATACTCATGCGATCCTTTCGATCAAGCAATGCGGTCATGAACCAATTCATATTGAGGTAGAACAATTCGCGGCGTTTCGCGTCAATCACAGATTCACCCTCGAGCTTAGGTGTTTCAGCGACTGTCTCGTTGAACCGCGCCATCTCGTAGTCTTTCAGATTTAATTTGCTCCCCCACTTGTCATTGAGCAGCTCCTGACGTGCTCCGATTGAGCGCATCCATGGAAAGCCTTCCTTGGCAGAAGTCTCTGGGCTGTGGAACCACGGGTACCCGCCAAAAATTTCATCGGCACATTCACCGGAGAGTGCGACCGTAAATTCCTTTCTGATCCCTTCGCACAGCCAAAGAAGCGAGGAGTCAACATCCGCATACCCCGGCATATCACGAACCACAATCGCTTTTTTCAGATAAGAAACAAGATGCTCATTATCGATAATGAGATTATGGTGTACCGTTCCAAGGTATTTAGAAACTTCTTGAATAAAAGGCGCGTCACTATTCGGTTGGAATTTGCTTGTTTTAAAGTAATGGTCATTGCCCACATAATCGATTGAAAATGTGTGAAGCGGCGGTCGTTTTTGTTCTTTAAAATATTCTGAGGCGATTGCCGATATCCCACTGGAATCCAAACCGCCGGACAGGAATGTTGCGACCGGCACATCAGCATACAGCTGCCGTTGTACCGCGTCGGTGACAAGATATCGCAAATGAGCGATGGTCTCCTTCAGATTATCTGTGTGTTCATGACTTTCCACGTTCCAGTAACGCCAAATTTTCAGTCCATTCTTTGTATACGTGAACGCATGGGCCGGCCGCAGATCGTGTATGCCCATGTAGACACCGTGACCCGGCGTTCGCGACGGACCAAGTCCGAACACTTCACACAGCCCTTCTCGATCAATTTCCGGATGGACATCCGGATGGGCTAAGATCGCCTTTATTTCCGAGCCAAAGAGCATTCTTCCTCCTGATTCACTGTAGAAGAAAGGTTTCACGCCCATTCGGTCACGCGCGCCGAACAATGTTTTCTGCGCGGCATCCCAGATTGCGAACGCGAAGATGCCATTGAAATGATCCACACAGCGCTCCCGCCACTCAATATAAGCGGTCAACAGCACTTCGGTATCGGAGTGACCTTGAAACGTATAACCCTCTTTTAATAAATCTGAACGTATTTCTTCTGTATTGTATAATTCACCGTTATAAACGAGCACGTACTCGTTATGATTTACCGTTTTTTTCATGGGCTGGCGACCGCCCTCCGGATCGACAACGACCAGACGCGCGTGTCCGAGCGCTGCATTCTCCGACAGCCATGTATTTAAATCATCAGGCCCGCGATGATCCATCGTCTGTGCCATTTTTTTTATTGTCTTTCCCTCGCTGCGTAAGTCTCGCCGCCAATCAATCCAGCCTGTGATTCCGCACATTCATGTCATCCTTTCCTGCCACCTTAGGCATTAACCTCTTTTTCATCTTATGCAAAAGAGGTAGGCGCGTGAGAACTATTGCTCTTCGCGTACCGCATCATGCATGAACACATCAACTTTTAAAGAAGACTGTCTTTTTATTTTTCATGATGACGGTCGAAAAACACCAATTTTCTTTGAAAGTTATAACTAACAAGATTAAAAGGCAGAGAGATGACAGATGCGCAAAATTATCAAATTGATTTTTACCTCGTCCCTGATCATCGGTATTTCTTTTGTGCTCTTGTACGTCATTTCAAGCCTGTATAGTCCTCAGGCAGATCACGTTCCTCTTCTCAACGACAAGCGAGTCATTAGTCCGGAAGTTGAAAATTACCGACCGATTATTTCTAAAATTGCTAAGGTGAACGGTATTGATCAGTATACAGATTTGATTATGGCGATCACCATGCAGGAGTCAAAGGGTAAGGCTGTCGATGTCATGCAGGCTTCGGAAAGCCAAGGATTGCCGAGAAATTCCATAGATTCACCACAAAAAAGTATTCAAGCAGGCACGCACTATTTCAAAAAGGCATTGGACCGGTCAAATGGTGATTTGTCACTTGCTCTCCAAAGCTATAACTTCGGGCTTGGCTTTACCGATTATGTAAAAGCTCGAGGTGGAAAATATACACCACAACTTGCAAAACAGTTTTCGGATGAGAAGGCTAAAGAACTAAATTGGGAGAGCTATGGTGACCCGAATTATGTAGAACACGTGATGCGCTATTACACGAATGAAAAGCAAAAGCGTGAACTTGCGAAAAAAAAACAATTAACAACAATACCCTCGAGATAAGACTTAATCTCGAGGGTATTTGTTTTTCTCGAATCAGCGTACATGTGCAGAATCTGAAAAATGCTCTTCCTTGCTTAAAGTGCCGTTTTGCAGCCAGTAAATCTTAGTAAAGCATTTCGTCAGAAAATAGCGATCATGGCTTACCGCCAGTACAGTTCCTTCAAAACGGTTCACGGCCTCTTCCAGCACTTCCCGCGACTCAATATCCAAATGGTTGGTCGGTTCGTCAAGTACCAGTACATTGATTTTCTTCATCATAAGATCAGCCAGGCGGATCCGAACACGTTCCCCCCCGCTCAGTGACCCTACTTTGCGGAAAACGTCCGAACCGTAAAACATAAACTTTGCCAGTTCATGACGTGCTTCTCCTTCGGTCAATCGTGCGTGTTCGCGGAAGACATCAATGACGCGACGATCCTTCTCCGCCTCCTGTTCGAACACGTGCTGGGATAACAAACCAATATTTAAATTTGTACCCTGCCGAATATCGCCATGATTCGGCTTCAGTTCACCAAGCAGGCATTTTAAGAGCGTTGTTTTCCCGGCACCGTTCGGACCGGCGACTGCTGCCCGGTCACGATAACGAACATCCAAATTTACGTGTTCAAATAGCTTCATACCATCAAAGCCCACGGAGAGATCGCTGCAGCTCAGCACTTGATTGCCGGTACGACTGCCACGAGCGAAATTGAGTGCCATTTTATCCGTCTCCATTTTGGGCCTTTTTAAGCGTTCAATCCGATCAAGCGCTTTTTCCATACATTTCGCTCGTCGATGCATTGCCGCATTCGGCGGCTTTGCTTGATTCGCCCATTCCTTCAGTCGTTTAATCGCCTCTTTCATTTTCTTGATTTTTTTCTGCTGATCTTCATAGGCGGCAAATTCCAAGACCAATCGTTCTTGTTTTGCCTTGACGTAGTGCGAATAATTGCCTATATAACTGCTCATTTTTCCATCTTCCAACTCAAGAACCTTAGTCACCGTTCGATCTAGGAAAAAACGGTCGTGTGAGACGAGCAGAATTGTACCTTTATATTGCCTGATAAATTGCTCCAGCCATTCTAAAGCGAGAATATCCAAGTGATTAGTCGGTTCATCAAGTAGAAGCAGATCAGGTTCGGTCAATAGCTGAAGAGCGAGTCCGACTTTCGTTCGTTCGCCTCCACTCAGTGATGCAAACGGGCGATTGAGCAACATCTTGATCTCGAGTCCTTCAGCCACCTGGTCAATCTTATAATCCATATCATAGCCGCCCAATTTCTGAAATTGTTCCTGTACACGCGCATAATCGGTGAGCAGTTTTTCAAGTTTTTCTGCGTCTGCGGTCGCAAATGCCTCTTCCAGTTCCTTCATTTTCCTCTCTTTTTTCAAGCAATCGGAGAAGGCTTCCTTTAGCACTTCATACGCTGTTCGTTCTTTTCCGTCAGGAATTTGACGTAGATAGCCGATGGACGCGCCGTTTTTGATCGCGATTGCTCCTTTATCCGGCACGTCAACGCGTGCGATTAAATTAAATAATGTAGTTTTTCCGCTTCCGTTCGGTCCGACAACCGCAACCTTCTCATTCTCAAGTACTGAAAAACTGACATCGTGCAGAATTTCATTTCCAGCTATATTTTTCCGTACATGATCCGCCTGACATATCATCATTTTCTCGTCACTTCCTTATTTTTTTGTACGCAAAAAAATCCACAGGCACAGTGCACCCATGGATTGCTTTTGATTTGATTGATTCAAAAATCCAATTAAATACCGTTATGTGGGCCTGCATCCGTTCACGAAGCTATGCTGTTTTCTAAAAAAGGGCAGACTGATCCCTTGAAGAAAAATGCAGCAAAAATCGCGCGAACGATATAGAGAAACGACTCTAACTGAGCGCGACACTTCGTGACTAATGACAATTGACCCACCTCCTTTTCCTGCTTTATGGCAAGTTTATCAGATCTATCAGTTAAGCGCAACAACCTAATCAATTCCTATTTCAATGCCGTCCGCCACTCCACGATCATAAGTGGAGTTTGGCCACTTGAGCACTTCTTCTCGGATTTCGTCAGGGATTTTTCTCGCTTTGTCCATCAATTGATCCACCTCTTCCTTGTTAGTTGAAGATAGGTTTCAAAAAATCCATTAATCATGCTTTCACGTGCTTCTTCAAGATGCATGCCAATCATCTGCCTGATAAAAGCAAGCCGAACCTGCACACGTTCTCTTTTAGAGTAATTCATCTTACTCATGAGCGCGGCGGCGGCCGGATTATTGCTACGCATGAATTTTTGCCAATTCATTTTGGCAAGCTCAAGCTTCAAAAAATGGAATTCGCTAACAACCATAAAATGGGGCACCTTGACCACAAATTGATCCGGTTCATTTTTTAGTCCATCATAACTGAAAATGGCAATCGGCAAAACAGGTTTTCGAAACTTCAGATAAATCATGATGTAGTAGAGATACATTCATTCGGAAAAATCATAAGCGGAGATTTTCCGGTTATTTGCATCCTGGCGCTTGTTTCACAGGTACATAAGGGTAATTTTTCCGCTTATGCACAGAAAAACCCTCCATTTTCACGTTTTTCGATGCGATAAGCGTAATTTTTCCGTCTATTTAAGCTATTTTTTCATTAATTTTGTAATTTAAGCGGAATTTTTCCGCTTATTTCTCAGATTGGGCGCTTACCTGATCGCCCAACCGAATCTTATGGCCTTATCGTCGTACCGGCGAGGCAAAACGCTATACTTTTTTAACTCTTATAAAAAAAAGAAGCAGATTTCTCCGCCCCTTCATTCACGCATCCTTCTTACGTACAAACAATCCGAACACATCCGTCGTCTCAACAATATTGGTAAAGGCGCGTGGGTCTACTTCTTTTATGATCTGCTTCAATCGATACAATTCATATCGAGTAAATACAATCATCAGCAAATCCTTATCCTTATTCGTATAGCCGCCTTTCGCCGATATTTTCGTAATCCCCCGGTACATTTGAACGGATATCGCTTTTTGAAGTTCGTTTGCTTTATCCGTGACCACCCAAGCAGTCAACTTTACATAGCTTGTATGAATGGCATCAACGACACGGATGCTAACATAAAGCTGAAGCAGCGTATACAATGCCCGTCGCCAGCCGAACAGGAATCCGGCGGAAAGGATGATCACAGCATTAAGCGCGAACATGTAGAATCCAATTGGACGATCCTTGACGCGGGTCAAAATCATTGCAATGATATCCATCCCACCGCAGGACGCACCGAATTTGAGTGTTATCCCCGAGCCGATCGCTTGCACCACACCACCAAAGACTGCGTTCAATAAAATGTCATTGGTCAACGGATGAAGCGGGATAATCGCCATAAAGAGCGTTGTCAGAGCAACGCTGATTGTGCTGTAAAAAGTAAAGCGGCGCCCTACTTTAATCCAGCCGGCATAGATGACCGGGATATTCATTAAAAGAAGCAGAATCCCGGTACTTATATGAAGAGCGGTCGGCTCCAGCATCGAGTTAACAAGCTGAGCAATACCGGTGATTCCCCCCGCAAGAACCTTCGCAGGAATGAGAAACAGGTTAAGAGCGGCCGCGTTCAGCAGCGCCCCGATAATAACAATCGTTAATACTTTGAATTCTTGATATATAGATATGCCTTTCATATCGCTGTTCCTTTCAGAATGGCAGCCGGATAATGCTCTCTAGCTAGACAAAGCCGCCGATTCACCATGTATTATTAACAAATTACCACACGGTCAGCCAATGCTCAAACTTTTTCATGAATATTTATGTAAAAGCTGCGCAGACTAAGCGAAACTTATTTCGGAGGTCAACTTATGAAACTGACACGTTTGCTTATTCTTCCCATCATGATGCTTACTCTATTGATTCCGCAAACCGGCCAGGCCGCAACTGCCCATAATCCAATGGGCATACCGGGCCACGATTTCAGACATCAGTGGCTTACGCAGACCATTGACAAATACGCGCCCGCCAGCCTTGCACAGACAATGAAAAAAGACATGGATACACATCATCACCTGATGAGCGAATGGCGGCAAAGCTCAGATTTCAAAAAAAGCAACCAAAACTGCCAGAAAAAGTGTGATAAGCATGCAAAGAAGATTCGAGCCATAAAAAAAGAGCAGGAACAAGGAAAGATCTCAGCCGAACAGGCTCATCAAAAAATTGCAAAGCTGTTTCACCATGCTAAATTTGGCAGTCGCCATCAGGCGATCAACCAGCTAAGAACCGCGATCAAAAATAATGACCGGCAAGCGATCGTCC
Organism: Sporolactobacillus nakayamae; assembly: GCF_900113325.1. GTDB lineage: Bacteria > Bacillota > Bacilli > Bacillales > Sporolactobacillaceae > Sporolactobacillus > Sporolactobacillus nakayamae. The sequence continues at coordinate 30,815 of NZ_FOOY01000017.1, forward strand.
AAGCTTTAGAACAGATTGATCACCACATCCAGCAGTCCAACAAACGACTAGCACGAATGCTGGGCAAAACAGGCTGATCAAACTAAATCGCTACTAAAAAAAAAACGACGCAAATTCAACTAACGAATTTGCGCCGCTTTTTTTACCCACAGCACTAAATGGAATAATGTTTTTTTACCGAGGAAAGTACGGTCACCGCTTGGATGGCAAGCCCAAGAAAGATGTAAAAGACATGGATAAACCAAATGCCGCGCATAAGATATGCTTCAATGGTGATCCATCCGATCAGAATGAATCCGATATAAAGTGAATGATTCCATGCACCGGACGCTGAAGAATCAAATCGAATACGTTCACCAATAAACATCGGCTTTTCAAAGATCAGCAGCAATGCGATATAGATCGGATAGAGGCCAAGAACAGAAAACAGGATGATACCCGGAATCAAAAATGAATCAAAGGCCGTGTATTTCAGCAGATATAGTGGCATACGCAGGAGTGAACCATCAGGCGATAAAATTAAAGCACCACCGCCAAAAACCGCTCCAATTCCAAGAAAGAGTTGTAAGATGATCAAAATGAAGCAAGAAATAGTCTTCCCTTTATTCGTTCTGGTCATGATGAATCCTCCAATGTACTCTTTTTTAATCGCGAATTTCAAGTCCTCGAAACAAATAATCGGCGCTTGCCATCATCACGGCCGCGAGTTCGGCTCGCTCTTCTGCCGTCGTGCAATGCGCATACTGCATACTGAGCATGAGCTGTTCATTGTTGAAGAGTGTTGCAATGAATTCCTTCTCGCATCCTTTGATCTTTCCCTTCTGCTCCATGAGCGTAAGCACTGTAACGTAATAAGCGACGTTTCCTTGAATAAGCTCTTTCTTAAATACTGCTCCGGCTGTTTCGTTATAGTAATGTTCGGAAAAAATGATTCTCGCCATCTGGGTCCATGTTCTATCGATCTTCTTACCGTAAGCCGTGATCAAGGATTGAAAGAGTTCAACCGCATTCATTTGATCGAGCATCTGGTCAATTTGTGGTAGAGGCGGACGAGACACATCCAGTGTTCGGGCAAACGTTTCGCAAATATCATCCATGATTGCCTTTTTCCCGCTGTAATGGTTGTAGATGGAACTTCCCTTTATCCCGACCCGTTCGGCAAGATCTCGCATCGATACTCCGTTGAAACCTTTATTTGAAAAAAGCTCGAGAGCACAAGCAAATATTTTCTGTTTCGTTGACATATACATCACCTAACGATCGTTCGTTACCTTCATTATATATGTTTATTTGTCATCACGTCAAATATCTTTCAAAAAATTGGAATCAAAAAAACAGCAAACAAAAAACCGTCCATTCGCTTCGAACAGACGGCTAAATACCGAGCGTTATTTTTTCAACGCTGCAAGGTTCTCTTTAATTTTTTCTTCCTGTCCGGTTAATCGGGCGTAGTGGAAAAATCGTTTTTCCGCATCTTGTTTCGTTTTTTCGAATAATTGATCGGCGACTTCCGGATTCACCTTCTTCAAGGCGGAAAAACGAGTTTGTGTCATCATAAAATCGTTTAAACTGTCAAACTGAGGCCGTTTAAAATCAAGTTGCATCGGCATTTCGCCTTTGGACTCACGTTCAGGATCGTAGCGGTACAGCGACCAGTACCCGGACTTCACCGCTTCCGAGGCTTCGGTCAAGGCATGAGTCAAACCACCGCGCAGTCCATGCGAAATGCATGGTGTATAAGCGATAACAACGGACGGACCGGGATAGCGTTCCGCCTCCATCAGCGCCTTAATTGTCTGCATCTTGTTCGCGCCCGAAGCGATTTGAGCGACATAAACATGACCATAATTAATCGCCATCATGCCCAGATCTTTTTTCGCTGTCCGTTTCCCTCCGGCGGCAAACTGAGCAATGGCAGCTGTCGGTGTCGCCTTCGATGATTGTCCGCCTGTGTTGGCATAGACTTCATTATCCGTAATCAGTATATTGACATCCGCACCGCTGGCAATGACGTGGTCGATTCCGCCAAAGTCAATATCATACGCCCAGCCGTCGCCGCCAATAATCCATTGGCTTGTTTTAATGAAAAGATCACGTTCTTGATAAATGGCTTCAAGAAGAGGCAAATTTTCTTTCTCCTGAAGCAATCCAGATTCAAGTTGTTCGGCGCGTTCTCTTGTAGCTTCGCTTTCGTTCATCTGTTCGATCCACTCGGTCATTAAGCGCTTTAAGCGGTCACTGACTTCATCGTATTGCATCGCGTCCTTCATCTGCTTGACCAGACGCGCACGCCTTGTATCACGTGCAAGTTTCATACCAAGCCCGAACTCGGCATTATCTTCGAAGAGAGAATTGGACCAAGCTGGCCCATGTCCCTGTTGATTGGTCGTGTAAGGAACAACCGGACTGGACGCTCCCCAAATGGAGGAACATCCGGTTGCATTCGCGATCATCATTCGATCACCGAAGAGCTGTGTTAATAATTTTATATACGGCGTTTCACCGCATCCGGAACAAGCGCCTGAGAATTCCAGCAGCGGCTGTTCGAATTGTGATCCTTGAATCGTCGCCTTCTTCACCGGATTGGTTTTTGCCTTCAAGGTCATCGCGAATGCCCAATTGACTGCCTGATCCTGCTGCGATTCCGCCGGCCGCATAAACAGTGCTTTCCCCGCCTTCGGACAGGCCTCTACACATAATCCGCAACCGGTACAATCCGCAACGGAAACTTGAATGCGATAGTTCAGTCCGTCCGCGCCGCGCATGTTTCGAACAATAAAGCCTTCCGGTGCGTTCTCCATCTCTTTTTCATCGGCAAGAAACGGACGAATCGCTGCATGCGGACAGACGAACGCACACTGATTGCAATTGATGCAGAACTTCGGATCCCATTCCGGAACCTGCAGGGCGACATTTCGCTTTTCGTAAGCAGATGTACCAAGCGGCATGCTGCCGTCCGCCATATTTTCCTTCAGTAGTGTACTTACTTTAATCTTGCCGCCTTCTTCGCGACTCAGCGGCTTCAGGATATTCATAACATAATCTGGCTGTTTTTTATCTGAATTCATACTCATTGCTTTTAGTTTGTCATCCGCTTTGGCCCATTGCTGCGGAATCGTTACCTCATGAAGCAAGTCCACCGTTTGATTGATCGCATCCACGTTCAACTGTGCGATCGCCATCGACTTGCGTCCGTACGTTTTCAATGCGGATTGACGCAACCACTCGATCGCATCGTTGAATGGTACAATATCCGTTAATTTGAAAAAGGCCGTTTGCATAATCGTATTAATTCTGCGTCCAAGCCCAATTTTCCCGGCAAGTCCAATCGCATTAATTGTAAAAAAACGAATATTGTGTTTAGCCAAATAACGCTTCATTGAATTAGGTAAATGGGCGTTCAACTGTTCATCGTCCCAGATCGTGTTGAGCAGGAAGGTGCCTCCTGGTTTCAGACCCTTGAGCAGATCGTAGGAACGTAAATAAGAAGCTGCATGGCAGGCGATAAAATCCGCGTGTTCAACTAAATAGGCCGATTTTATCGGCTGATCTCCGAAGCGCAGATGAGATACCGTCAGACCGCCGGACTTCTTCGAATCATAAGAGAAATAGCCCTGAACATGAAGATCAGTATGGTCACCAATTAGTTTGATGGACGCTTTATTCGCTCCGACTGTACCGTCGGAGCCAAAGCCCCAAAACTTTGCTTGAAAGGTGCCTTTAGGCGTTAAATCCAGACTTGGTAATGACGGCAAAGACAAATGCGTCACATCGTCATCGATACCAATGGTAAATCGTTTCTTCGGCTGAGAACTGTCAAGATGCGCGAACACGGATAAAATGTCCGACGGCGTCACATCCTTGGAGCCAAGCCCATAACGTCCGCCGATAATCCGCGGATGGCGGTCGCTTTCATACAAGGCGCTTTGCACATCGAGCAAGAGCGGTTCTCCCGATGCACCCGGCTCCTTGGTGCGGTCCAATACCGCAATCTTTTCCACTGTATCCGGAAGTTTCTCAAGCAGCTTAGAAGTCGGAAACGGTCGATATAAATGAATGGATAAAAGGCCGACCTTTTCTCCTTGTTCCGCAAGATGATCAATCGCCTGTTCAATTACTGAAGTAACTGAACCCATCGCCACGATCACACGCGTCGCATTGGGCGAGCCATAGTAATTCACTAAATCATAATGCGTCCCTCGAAGCTTATTAATCTCTTCCATATAATAGCCGACAATTTCCGGTACTTTTTCATAGTATTGATTAATTGCTTCACGCTGCTGGAAAAACAGATCCGGGCTCTGGCTCGAGCCGGTCGCTGTCGGATGATTCGGACTGATGCCTCGTTTTCGGAATGCGGCAACGGCATCATCATTTAGCAGCCGCTTCAAATCGTCGTAGTCAATCACATCAATCTTTTGGATCTCGTGACTGGTGCGAAAGCCGTCAAAGAAATTGACAAAAGGAAGTGACGCGTCCACCGTTGCCAAGTGAGCGACCGCCGACAAATCCATGACTTCCTGGACACTTCCTTCCGCGAGCATAACAAAACCGGTTGGGCGTACCGCCATGACATCTGAATGATCGCCGAAGATGCAAAGCGCGTTGGAACTAACCGCGCGTGCCGCCACATTAAAGACTGTTGGAAGCAGTTCTCCGGCTATCTTGTACATATTCGGTATCATGAGCAGAAGCCCCTGTGATGATGTATAGGTCGATGTAAATGTGCCTGTTTTCAAGGATCCGTGAACGGTTCCTGACGCGCCGGCTTCCGATTGCAGTTCAACTATTTTTACCGGACTGCCAAAAATATTTTTTTTGCCTTGAACGGACCATTCATCAACTTGTTCAGCCATTGGCGAACTTGGGGTAATTGGATAAATGGAGGCCATTTCAGTGAACGCATAGGAAATGTATGCGGCCGCAGTATTGCCATCCATTGTCTTTTTTTTCATCATTATGTGTTCCTCTCCATCATTCACGAAATTGACGCGTTTCCATAACTATATAAATCATTCGATTTTTACCTCATCTCTTTTAGTTTAACGGTTCATGCGGAACAAAGAATAAGGTTACTGTGATAAAAATCGCACAATTTAAGCAAATAAAGGCTGCCTTCCGACATTTGATACCGAAAGACAGCCTTATAGGAGTATTTTATATGTGTGCGAGATACTTGTTTGCGATTAGTTTATCAGCCTCTTTCTTTTACCAATCACGAGTGACAGAGCAAAGAAGGCAATTGCAAAACCAAGCACAATGACCATACTGTAAAAAATAGCCTCGAGATCCGACCACTCAAAATGGGTAAGCGTCGCGATCTTTGCATTCGCTTGGACGTACCAATAGGTTGGTGTAAAACTAGCGATTTTCAGCACAGTGCTATTCAAGAATTCCTGAGGAACAAATACCCCGCTAATGAAGCATGGGCCAAGCGTAAGAACATTGCATACTGCAGACATGGCGTTGAGATTTTTCAACAGATTGCCAATCAAATAACTGAGACTGGAAATGCACGCAGTAAAGATCGCGGAATTCATTATGAAAAAGAGTATATTTTGTGTTGCAAAACTCTTTGAATCAAGCAGGAAACAAAAAGCGACCAGAATTGCCCATGAAATGGCGGCAAACAGCAAATTGGCTAAAATCAGTTGAGTATTTATACTGCGCGCCCTCATTGGTGAACAGAAATTCCGCCTGCTTAAATCTCGTTTATTGAACACAATCATGACCGTTGAAATGCCCATAATCAGTACTGCCGACAACGTATAGGCAAGAAAATTAAAATAGTACATTGAAAAGCTATTGGCTGTTTGGGCCCGCTCATGCGCTTTGATTGTAACCGGTGTGCTTCCGGACAAATTCTTTTTCAATTGTTTCACTACCTGCTGCTCACTCGCCTTTGGCTCATGCTTTGCATAGATCCGCGCCATATTCCAGTACTGTTCCACATTGATGTCAACATAAGCGTTTTCTGTCGAGTTTGGAACAACGGTCTTTTCCATCTGCATCGAACCACCATTTAGTACATCCTCTGTAAATCCCTTTGGAATGCGCAAAATGTACGTGACATTACGGAAAAAGAGCGCGTCCTGAAGAGCTTCCGTACGGTCAGGCAGTTTGACGAAGTCACTGCTTTTGGCTAATTCTTGGCGAAAACCTTCAGTAAGCGGCGTTTTTTCCTCGGAAATAAGCGCGACTTTCGCCTTTTCCTGTGAAAAGCTGCTGCTTTTGTTCTGTTCAGACATGGTGCTCATAGATATCATAATCGCAATTGCCAGAAATATTGCAACATAAAGCGAAATGGAAAGCCAATTTTTCAGGAAAATTTTCATACATAGTTTAAATACTGGCATATTTCCGCCTCCTGACAATCAGATAAGTTCCGGTGCAGAAAAAAATGATAAAAAGGAACATCATGCCCAGGTTCAGCGCGTAACGATGCAACGAATCATAATAATATAATGCATAAAACGCGTCGGTTAATAAATTTACCGGATTCAGCCAGGCAAGCGGCGGAACATACGCTGCAATGAGATACTTCATATTCATGAACATCATCCCGGATAAGAAAGAGCCGGCCATCGTGGCAACCATTAATAGTGCGATTTTAAGTCCTTCACCTTTTTTAACTAAAGCGCTGATAAATGCGCCAAACGATACCCCAAGCACACTGCCGACGAGCGCCGTTAACACGACAAAGCCCGCGCGATTTCCGAAGCTGATATTCAGACCAAATCGCAGATACGCGAGCAATATCAGTATTTCCACAAAAAGAATGACCAGCGCCGCACAGCTGCCGGCAAGAAAAGCCTTAAGTTTATGAACGGGTGCCATGTTCACTCGCGCGGCGCGATCGGTGATATCCGCTTGAATATCCGTAACTTCTTTCATTCCCCAAAAGCTTCCATAAAGACACGCCATGGCAATCAATGAATAGAAATAATTCAACACATTGTTCGGCTCCGCACTTCCGCCGGTAACTTCTTTTACATAGGTCCGGTGATTGCCAAGATCGTTAAGCAATCCATTTTGCAACGCCTTCGGATTTTCTTTCACAATACTTGTCACCATGGAGCTGCTCGTACGATACTGGTCGGCGAAGCTTTTCATAATGCTTTGGCTGATTCCCGTGTCTTTCACGGTCAGTTTGATCACTTCTCCGCTTGTGAAAAAGCCCTTAATTTTGTCCTTCTTCAACCATTTTTCCGCCTCTTCTCGATTCGAAGCGACTTTAAGATGAAAAAGTCGGTCTTTACCTTTAGACACGTTTTCCATTACGGATTTAAATTGCGTATCATGCTGATAAGCGCTGTCGTTAACAACTGCCGCATCAATCGGCTGAAACGTCTCTTCATTATTTAGATTGCTGAACGCCATATAGAAAAAGGTGCCAAGCAGAATCGGAAAGAGAAGCGTCCAAAAGACCAATTGTTTGTCTCTGATCAAGCATTTAAAGCGATAGATAAAGATATGAGTAAACATTTGGTTCATCTCCCCTCAATCGCGAAGCTGCTTCCCGGTAATTTCAAGAAAAACATCATTCAGCGTCGGCAGTTCGGAATAAATACGGCCAAAACCGATCTCATGTGTTTTCAGAAAGTCCAGCACAGTCTCAAGATTATTCGTTCCTTTTCCTGACTTGATAATCAAGCGTTTATCTACATGTTCGACTGAAACAATTCCTGGAAGCTCGCGCAATTTTATTAACTGTTCCTCATCAATTGAAAAAGTTTCTACAGTGATTTTCTCTCCAAGAGTGATCATCGCTTTCAATTCTTCTTTTGTTCCGGAGGCAATCACCCGGCCTTTATCCATGATCACAATTCTGGTGCAGAGCTGCTCGACTTCTTCCATATAATGTGATGTATACACAATGGTTGCGCCTTGGGCATTGAGACGTTCGATGCCTTCAAGTATTTTGTTGCGACTTTGCGGATCAACGGCAACTGTCGGCTCATCAAGAATAATCAATTTGGGTTTATGCGCGATCCCGCAAGCAATATTCAATCGGCGCAACAAGCCTCCACTCAATTTCTTAGGATAAAACTTTCGAAAATCCTCCAACTCAACGAATGCCAGCGCTTCTTCCACCAAACGCTTCCGTTCTGCCTTGTTTCGAACATAGAGCCCGCAGAAATAATCAATATTTTCATAAACGGTCAGTTCTTCAAATACGGCGACATTTTGCATCACAATGCCAATGTCGCGTTTTATATCATAAGCGTCCGGAGTCATCTTTTTGCCGAAGATTTCAACCTCACCTTTGTCATAACTCAAAAGCGATAAAATACAATTAATCGCTGTGCTTTTCCCCGAACCATTCGGTCCAAGCAAACCGAAAATTTCTCCTTCTTTAATATCTAAGGACAAATGATCCAAAGCGACAAGTTCTCCAAACCTTTTCACTAAATTTTTCACATGAATAATCACCTGCATCGTCTCCCTTCCAACTGTATCCAGTGTAATTCACTGATCAATTTGGCGTAAGTGTCACTGATCATTAATTATCATGACAATTGTCATGATACATCGCCCGCAATTGTACATGGACGGGAAAAAATGGTTAAATGAAAACAACAATGTGCTGACTGTGTCGGGGATGGATGGTGGCCATGAACCTTATTATTGATAAACTTATCCTGCTTGCCTGTTGTCTTGCCATCTATCTGACCGGCAGGACTTTTACCCATGATATAGCTCCTGTCCTTCTCGCGATTATTTTCACCTGCTTATTAAGTTACGTTGAAAAGCAACGTTCACGCGTCACACTAACCATGGCATTTACCTTTTGCAGCTTAATCATGCCTTGGACTTGCGTCTTTCTACCGCTCATTTGCTATGACTCACTTTTTTCAAAGAAGCCCTGGGTTTGTCTCTTATCGTTAGTCCCACTCTCACTGTTCTGGCCGCATGCCATTATGACAGTGAATGTTGTGATCTGTGTACTGTTTCTTCTTTCTGCGTCACTCAAACACAGAACAATGGCATATGAGCGGATGAAGAATAATTACTACGGATTACGTGACACGACGAAAGAAATGTCCCTGCGATTGAAGCAGCAAAATCAGGACCTGTTGAAGAAACAAGACAATGAGGTGACTGTGGCGACACTTGGGGAGCGCAACCGGATCGCTCGAGAAATTCACGACAACGTCGGCCATTTGCTTTCACGTGCACTATTGCAAATCGGCGCTTTGCTTACCGTTAATCGGAATGATCAAACAAAAGAAGCGCTTTCCACTTTAAAAGATACCCTATCTGAAGCGATGAGCAGCATTCGATCGAGTGTTCACGACCTTCATGATGAATCAATTGATTTGCGCACCCAGGTCACGGATTTGGCGCACAAGTTCACGTTCTGTCCGGTTAGTCTCGATTATTCTGTTCAAAATAAACCCGGCAGCAAATTAAACTACGCATTGATCTCGATTGCGAAAGAAGCCTTGTCCAATATCGTCCGTCATTCCGACGCGACACATGCCGAAATGACGCTGCGTGAGCATCCCGCTTTCTACCAGTTAATCATCTCCGATAACGGATCTGTGCGAAGCAATCAGCCGAATCGAGGAATTGGTCTGAAGAACATAAACGATCGTGTGGAATCCTTTCACGGTCTCCTCAATATAGAAACAAGAAAAGGGTTTCAGCTCTTCATTTCAATTCCAAAGGAGGGAAACAGATCGTGAATGTATTGATTGTCGATGATGACCGACTCGTTTCTTCATCTCTTAAAACGATTCTTGAAGCGGATCCTATGATCAAAGTGACCGGAATCGGTCATTGCGGTGCTGAGGCTGTTGAACTTTTTTGCAAGCTCCATCCCGATATTTTGTTGATTGATATTCGCATGGACGGTATGACTGGAATCGACGCGGCTAAGGTTTTGCTGGAAAAGTATACCGACGCGAAACTATTATTTCTAACGACCTTTTCGGATGATGATTATATCGTCGAGGCACTGCGAATCGGAGCTAAGGGTTATATTTTGAAGCAAAATTTCGAGAGCATCATCCCTGCACTTAAAGCGGTTTTCAGCGGCCAAAGAGTCTTCGGCGATGCGATCATCAGTAAAATTCCAGCATTAATAAAGCAGCAAGAGCCGCCGAACTTTAACCGATTTGACTTGAGCAAACGCGAAATTACGATCATTGAGCAGGTCGCAAGCGGGCGCTCGAACCGTGAAATAGCGCAGGAACTTTTTCTCAGTGAAGGAACCGTTCGCAATTATATCAGCGCGATCCTAGAAAAATTGGTTTTGCGCGATCGAACGCAACTCGCCATATTCTATTACAAACAACGGTGAGCATTTTTCAACGCAAGAATTGAGCATATAAATCAAAAAAACGGACATCCGACGGTCGATCGATTGTCCGTTTTCTTATGTACGCTACTTAAATCATTTCCATATGCACACTACTGCCTCTTCCTGAGGGTACAGCAGGCGAAACAATGAGTCTTCTTGGCAATCGTTCACGCATTTCGGGAACATGGCTGATGACGCCAATCGCCAAGCGGCGCATGTGCAGCTTCTCAAGTGCGGTAACCACCGTATCAAGGAGTTCAGGATCAAGCGAGCCGAATCCCTCATCCAAAAAGAAGAATTGCAGCGGAACATTGCCGCGAAGCTGGATCTGTTCTGAGAGAGACAACGCGAGTGCGAGCGACGTCAAAAAAGTTTCACCGCCGGATAATGATGAGACAGGGCGATAAATTCCTCCATTCCCATTATCGCGTATGATGAATCCGCCCTGCTCGTCTACCTCAAGAACATAGCGATTATGTGTCAACTCACCGAGTCGCTTCGAAGCGGCCGTACACACTTGCTGAAGCTGTTCCTCCGCGACAAATTCCACAAACGCATTGCCGCGAAATACACGTTGCAGCTGTTCAAATTGATCTGCTGTCTTTTGATTTTTCTTGCGCTCGGCCTCCAGAGTGAGAAAGAGTTTATGATTTTTCTCCACGTTTTCGCGTTCTTTTACTGCCCCGCCGAAGGTTTGAATCAATTTCTGAACTGTTTCATTCAAATCAATCAAATTTTTTTCCGCCTCATCAAGCTGAGCTTTTGAGACGAATTTGCCGTCAATTTTCTCAGAAAGTGATTGTATTTCAGAGGACAGCCGCGTCGTTTGCGCTGCATAGTTCGCCAAATCATTTGAAAATGCCGTATGTTTTTCAATGGGCAAATAGGCATTCAGCACAGCTTCACGTTGATCAAATCGGGAGTCGCTCAGTCGCCCTGTCCATTTGGCGCGTGATGATTGATGTGTTCGTTCCGACCGTTCCAACCGTGCGGAGGCATTCGCGCACTCTTTATCAATTAGATGATAGTTTTCCAGTGCTGTCCGCATTGATTGGTCACTTAATTCGCAACGCTGCTTCAGCTGGTTCACTTTCTCTTCCGTCTCAAGCGCCATTTTTTTTAGTGGCATGTCTTCCGTAAATGCCAATTCCCGCAACTGACTGATCAACTGCTCTGCTGTTTTCATTAAGGCTTCGTGACGGCCCGCGCTTTCGCTCCATCTGCCCTCAAGCTCTCGCAATATATCTTGTGTATGAGCTAGGTTTAGTTCGAACGTTTTCAGCTGATCTTTAATACGCTTGACCTCACGGCGCAGTTGGTCGGCCTGCCGATCAGATTCACGGATTGATTGATCTTCCTTCTGGATCTGTTCAAATGACATATAGCGAGACTTCCATTCTTCCATTCGCTCATCACGTTCGCTTTTCTTTGCCACGGCCTGGGTTTTAAGGCTTACCATTTTTTCTTCGTACACTTTTTCCTGAGCCTGAAGCGTCGCGCGTGCCGAATCTGATTGTCTCGTCTGCTCTTCCTGCCGCGTCCATTGATCCGCTACGCGCAGCTGATCCTGTTTTTCTTCTCGGACCCGCAGCGCAATTTGATCTAGTATTTGCTTCACACCTGATTTTTCCCACTCAGAAAAATCAGCGGACAAATCAGTATTTTGACCTACTTGAACTTGAACTGCTTGGGCACGGTTGGCAAACGCCTTAACCTGATATTCCAGCTGTGCGATACAGATTCTGATCTCCTGTTGTTGATTGTTCAAAAATTCGGAAGCCTTCTGTAAAGTCGTCCTCTTGTTATTGAGAGCAGTTTCTGAAATAACTTCGCCTCCTGTTGCCGCCGGATTCGGATGATGGAGTGCGCCGCAGACGGGACATGGCTCACCCTCTCGCAATGCCGCGACTAATTGAAGCGACAGATTGCGGCGGTTAATTTTCTCCCGTTCTTGTTCTATTTTTTTATTCGTCAACTCAACGAATGCGTGTGCCGACCGAATCAATCGACTGGTATCTACGGCTCGATTGTAAACCTCCTGATTCTGAATAAAGAGTGACGCATCCCTTTTATCTGCCCGCGCCTGTTCATCATCAAGTTGTTTTAGTTCCTTTTTGCATTTATTTAAAGCGTCACGGAATTGAATCCATTCGTGTCGCTTCTCTTCAAGATAATGATCCAATGAATCGATTTCTTTCTTGTCTTGAAGCGCCTGTTGCACAAATAAACGTCGATCACTTGGCACTTCAAGTAAAGATAGTTTGCGTTCCTTCGCCTCTGCTTCGTTTTTCATCTTTCCAACATCGTTCTGATCTTGTTCAGCCGCAATTCGCGCCTTATTCAATTTCTGCTCAAGCTCATCTCTCGCTTTTTGCAAGCGTTGCAATGCGTTTTGCTCATTCTGCAATTGATCCTGAATGGAGGCGCCTTGAAGAAGCTGCTGTTTTTCCGCATTAAGCTTAGGCTCTTGATCATTAAGACTTTTCTTTGCTTGCTCGCTTTCCTCTTTCGCCGAATCCAATTTGGCTTTGATACGATCAAATCTCCGACAAATTTCCGCATGGCTACTTTTAGCATCTGCATTTTCCTGCTCTGCCTCCTGCAAAGCCTCTAAAAAAGGCATCAGCTTTTCCGCCGCTTCGCTCATATCGAGTTTGACTCTGATTTCTTCATATTTATTCTTTTCTTGAGACAGCTTTTCAAAAACTTCGCTCTTGGACTCTTTTTCCTCGATTAAATGGCGAAGTTGTTCAAATAACTTTTTTTCAGCATCGGCCTTCTCAAGACTAGTTTGCAACTCGCGAAGTTCGCTCTCAATCTGCGTGCATCGTTGTTTTGCTTTGCTGACCGCTTCTTCCGACGCATCACCAAGCATCGCTTGTTTTTCGGAAATGATCTGAAGATATTGCTTTCGTTCATCGGACGCATGTTTTAATCGTGATGTTAGTTCGTCACCATACTTCTCCAAATGAAAAAGCCGCTGAAGCATTTTGCGTCGCTCATTGCCTTTGAGTGTTAAAAACTCTGCAAATTTTCCTTGTGGCAGGACGACCGCTCGAGTGAAGTCATCATGGGTCAGTCCGAGAATTTCCTGCACAGATCGAGTTAAATCACGTTCTTTATCCGCGAGCACTTCATTAATCGCGCCGAGTTTCAACAATCGGCAACTCGAAAGGCGCAAAGCACCGTCCTTTGTCTTCTTGTAACTGCGTTCCGCACGGTAACGATCGGTTCGATCGCCTGTCAATTCGAAGGTAAAACCAACTGACATCTGTTCTTCAAGCTGATTCAGAATTCCAGTTGTATTGTTTGCTGCCCGTTCAACAGTCCCATAGAGAGCAAGGGTAATCCCATCAAGAATCGTTGATTTTCCACTTCCGGTCGGACCGAAAATGCCGAATAAGCCATCGGCACATAACGTTTCAAAATCAATACACTGTTCCTCGCGAAAGCTGTTCAATCCGCGTATGGTCAGTTCAATCGGTTTCATTCGGCACCCTGCTTTCTATAATGTATTCAATCAGATACACATCATCTATTTGTGTATCTTCCATTTTAGTCAGTCCTGTCATCATTGGTATTCTGAACGGGTGAGAGACACCCTATCACATGGACCAACTCTCGAACCCTCTTAGGTGGATTGTGCACCCTCAGTAGTAAGCCCTACTGCGTAGTGAATCAAATTGTTTACTGCGTTTTCATCACGATTCATCACAGTTCCGCATTCATAACAACGGTACGTATGATGCTCGTGATAGATGGTGTCGCCTTGCAATGTCATTTTATCTGCTCCTGTTTTAACATGACCGCAATGCGAACACCTTTGTGTACTCGGGTAATAACGATCTGCCACAACGAAACGATTACCCATCCATTCACTTTTGTATTGGATCATGTCTCTAAATTTTCGAAACATGGAACGGTGAATGTTCTTCGCTAGACGCTTATTCATCTTCATCCGATTGACGTCCAAGTCTTCAATACAAATCGTGTGATAATCATTGCTTAATTGATGGACAAACTTCTTTAAAAGATCTTCTTGAATCCGAGCAATTCTTTGGTACGATCGTTTAAGTTTGGTTCTCACTTTACGATAGTTAGTACTTCTGAACTGATTCGGATTCGAGACTCTTTTTCGAGCGAGAAGTCTTTGATAATGCGTTATACGTTCATATAACTTAATTAAATGATCAGGTAAAGTGCTGATCGTTTTGCCATCGTTATAGTTAAAGTGTCCTATATTTACGTCAACGCCTGCAACATCTTTACCTTCACTTAACTCATTGTCGTTCGTGTCGATACTAAGACATGCGTATAAACCATCTGCTTCTTCAACAACTGTAGCCTTCTTTATTTGTCCTTCGAAGCGTGGTGATTCTGCCATCTTAATGCCATACCATAAGATATTTATACCGCGAGGCTTATCAAGCATTAACTTGCCGTTCTTGATCTTCGCTCGATCCGTAGTAAATGATTTCTTGCTCAACTTCTTTGACTTGAATTTAGGCCGATCATGGTGAGGCATTTGTGGATTAAAAAAGTTCTTCCAAGCCTTGCTTAATGATGCTACGGATTGTTGGAGTACCCTTGCGGATAATCCATACTGCCAATCTTCTTTGTGTGCGACCAGTTCATTTCGTACGATGTACTCATTGGGTCTTTTGTTGCTTTCTTTGTCAATCAAATGTAATTCATACAGAGTGTTCCATGTTTCAAGGGCCAAGTTCCAACAATATCTATGGTAGTTGAACAATTGGTCAAGTTGACGCTTCATGGTTACATTAGGGAATAGTTTGATTTTATGTGTTTTGATCACCTTCCTTCAGCTCCATTAGTGAAGATTTTTATCATTTTCTATTTTCTTCTTGTATTTCCTTAAGCCATAGATCCGACAACTAAAAACATGAATAATGGATATTAAGTCTTCAGTCAATTCTTCGAGAGGAGACAAATCAGGGTTATTTAAAACAACGATCTCTGTATTGAATCTGTCCGCCAATCTCTCAAACCAATCAAACCCGAATCTTACAAAACGATCTTTGTAAGTAACATAAATTTTGTCAATTTTATTGTTCATTATATCGTCAATTAACAAATTCCATTTTTTGCGTTTGTAATTCAACCCACTTCCGATGTCTGTTATAACATCATCTAATATCACCCCCTTACCATTCACATAGTTTCGTAGGAATTCTATTTGGTTTTTTAAGTCATCCTTCTGACCAAAATTAGAAACTCTTGCATAGGCAACGTTCTTTCTCGGATTATTTTTCTTGATTCCGAGGTATTCATTTAACTGTTCTTCTGTATAATATCTTCTGTTTGTTGGCGTCCTGTTCGCAACGAGCTTCCCACTTCTGTCCCAACGTTGTAAGGTCGTTACGGTGACACCAATTTTATTCGCCATTTCTTGCGGTTTCAACAGGGCACATACACCTCCTTCATAGGATGTATATAATGTACTATGTAATCATACCTTTGTTAATATTTTTGTTAACTGTCTATTTCCTCCCTGCCGCGACTTCGCGTTCTGCTTCTTCATCCTCTAGTAATCGCATGAACAGCTGAACAAGGTCTGTACCCGGTTCAGCGCCTTCTGTCTGTTTTTTATAAAAACGAACGAAAAGCTCATCAATGGGTAAGCTTGAGCGAGACGTTTGATCCCCGAGTGCCTGAATTCCGCTGTAGATTGGCCGGATGTTGACAATTCGCGGTCTCGCTTTTCGCAGCGCCTGAATATCATGCATACTCATCGCCTCATCAAGACGCAATTCAAGATCAATCCATGCCTCCTGGTCACGCTCCTCGTCAATCCATTGCTGAACTTCGGCTAAACCTTTGTCCGCTCGCCAACGAGTGAGCGGACGCCCAGATCTGAGCTCAATCTCATGCATCGTAATCGGCGTTCGTGGCGCCGCATCAAGAATAGTAACCGATTTAGGACCTGCCTCTGAAAAACTGTAGGCGATCGGCGAACCTGCGTAGCGCGCGGGAACCGGTGAATCGGCCAAGGTTTGCGGACGATGAAGATGCCCGAGTGCCACATACATAGCCGATTCCGGAAAAGCCGACGGATGAACTGTGTAGGCACCACCAACTTGGATTGGACGCTCAGAATCAGATTCTTTCCCCCCCGCAGCGAATAGATGAGTCATCAATAGATTCACGGCATCCTTTTTAAATGACTGAGCCTGCAGTTTGAAAAGCTCGGCCAAGCGCTCGTTATACGCTTCTTTGATCGAATCCTCATCATTGATCGTGCTGAGGCATTCATTCAGTCTCGATTCGGAAGGATAGGGCACACAACCAAGAATCAAAGTCTCGTTTTTGCTTGCAATGGGGATCGTCATCGGCTTAAGAATGGGTTTTCCGACAATCGTAATTCCCTGCCGACCGGCGAGCGGCCGCGATGCTTCCAAGCGCTCCGGACTATCATGATTCCCGGCGATGATCAGAACCGGACGTTTTCCACCAAGTGACAGTCTTTGTGCGGTATCGTAAAAAAGTGCTTCGCTTGCAGCCGGAGGATTGACCGTATCAAACACATCGCCCGCCATCAGAACCGCGTCAACTTTCTCTTCATCCGCAATGGCGCATATTTCGTCCATGACCTGCTCTTGTTCTTCTTCCCGAGAGCGGCCCTCAAGACTCCTTCCAAGATGCCAGTCGGCCGTATGCAATAATTTCATTGCCCGTTCCCCCCAATCGTCAAATCAATAAAGCAGCCAATATCAAAAGCATAGAGTCCGACTAGAGCTACTTTCCGCTTCCAGATGCGCTCGATCGCTTGGCGATACAAGTCGAGCTGCACTTCGTAGCGGCGTTTTAACTCGGCAATCGCTTCATTTTGATTGGGAAAACGATGCGTCAGATGATCCGTTTTATAGTCTAATAGAATAAGTCCGTCTCCATCCTCGATAATACAGTCAATAACCCCTTGTACGAGTACAGATTCCTGCTTGCTTACTCTTTTCCATGACGGGTACACTTCGCTTGTCGCAAGCGCAAGACTGAACGGGCATTCACGAGTGACTTTGCTTGCCCTCCGCATCTTTATACCAATAGGCATTTGGAAAAGTTTAACTACGGCATCATAATCAAAGCTCTGCTCTTGCAGATCAGTAATGACTTCTTTCTCGACAAGTGCCAAGCCTTGTTCCTTAATCTGCCGCGTAGTACCGACCTTTTGTAAATCAAGATGCTGCATCAGCAAGTGTAATGCTGTGCCGCGTTCCGCCGCTGAAAGTGCGGATTGCTGCAAAAACTGCGGACGGTCTCTTCCAATTGATGAAAATCGATCCGAGTCGCCCAGCAATCGGTCATCCGTCCCGGAACTGAAATAGCCTTGCTGCGCTTTAATCTCCGTGACCGTCTGTTTGGCCATTGAAACTGTCGAGGCGGATTCAGGATAAATCCATTGGAGACGCGCGGCCACTTCATCCTGGACACCAGAATGTGTGACCACTGATTTTCCTTGTTCAAGCTGTTGCAAACGTTCACGATTTAATTCGTGACGTTTCCCCTCTCCGCGTGAGAGACCGGAGGCAACGATAACCTGCACCATCCAGGATGAACGATCGCCAGAGATCGCCGTCTTGTCCGGTTCAGCATCGAGTAATTGATGCAGGGATTCTGCACCGTTATGGCGCGCGACCGACGGCATTACCCAATCAAAAAAGGTCGATGCGGATGCGCGACAGTCCTCCGGGAGGAGCCAATCAGGCGTCTGCAGCGTAGATTTGCACTTATCCACCTGTTTCTGCGCGTCTTTCACCGTCCCAATTAAAATCAGTTTCTCTTTCGCACGGGTCACCGCGACATACAAAATGCGCAGTTCTTCAGCGATCGCGTCGGATTTCATACGTTCTTTAATCGCTAAATAGGGCAAGGTCGGGACACTCGTACGCAATTCAGGATCAATCCATTTCGTGCCAAAGCCCAAATCTTTATGCAGCAGCGCCGCTTGAGCCGTATCGCGCATGTTAAAGCGTTTGTTCATGCCTGCGACAAAGACAACGGGGAACTCCAGCCCTTTACTTTTATGAATCGTCATGATTCGAACGACATCTTCCTGTTCGCTCAGTGCCCTCGCTTCGCCGAGATCACCGCCGTTTTCTCTCATTCGTTCAATAAAACGAAGGAAACGAAACAATCCGCGGAAGGTAGTTTTTTCATATTGCCGCGCCCGATCATAGAAGGCTTTCAGATTCGCTTGGCGCTGCGTTCCGCCGGTCAGTCCACCGACATAGTCGTAATAGCCGGTGTCACGGTAGATTTGCCAGATCAATTCAGATACTGAGTGCGTTTTGGAAAAATCGCGCCATTCATCACGTTTATTAAGAAAGATGGCAAGTTGTTGTGCCAACTCCTGCTTCGGATCCTGCGTATAGCTTTTTAATGCTTGATAAAAGCCTGAGCCTCGTTCAGCCATGCGGATAGCGGCAAGCTCGTCCGCATTTAACCCGATGATCGGCGAGCGGAGCACTGACGCAAGCGGTATATCCTGTTCCGGGTTATCAATCACTTGCAAGACCGACAGCATAACTGACACTTCAACCGTATCAAAGTAGCCCTTGGATAATTCCGCATAAGCGGGAATTCCCCGGCGGCCGAGCAAGTCTTTCATGATCGCCGCGGAAGTGCTGGCGGAACGGAGCAGAATCGCAATATCCCGATACCGAACCCCACGCATCCGACCGGACGCGCGATCAAAAACTTGGAAAGAGGGAGAAGAGCCGTCACCGATCATTGCCTGAATACGGTCACCGATCGCGGCAGCCTCAAGTTCCGACGCATCCATATCATCCGCATGCTCCGACGGATCATCCTCTGCGCCGGCACGGTCAATAATCTCCAAGTCGACCGGACGGTTTTCTTGAGGGTAGTTCGCCCCGCAGCGCAGCTCGGCAGCGTCATCATACGTCACGCCACCTACCGCTTCATCCATCGTTTGCCGGAAAATGAAGTTAGCCCCGTCAATGATTTCCTGCCTGCTGCGGAAGTTGTTTGACAGATCAATCACTTGACCGGTTGTTTCCGGACGAGAAAACTGTTTGTATTTCTCTATGAAAAGCGCCGGTTCAGCTAATCGGAATCCATAGATGCTCTGCTTCACATCACCAACCATGAACAGGTTGCCTCCAGATCCGCTGTCTTTGGTAATCAACTGGATAATTGATTCTTGCACGCGGTTAGTATCCTGATATTCGTCAACCATAACTTCATTAAAGCGGGCGCGGAATTGTTCCGCAACGACTGAGGGCTGCTCATGACCCATCGAGGAGCCCTCAGCGCGTAGAACAGCGAGACATTCATGCTCTAAGTCAGAGAAATCGAGGACAACCTTGCGTCTTTTTTCCTTCTTAAATCGTTCGGCAAATGCTTTTACGAGTTCAACAATAAGATCAACAGAAGGTGCCATATCACTCAGATCACGCAAACATTCCTCCGAAGAACCCGCAAACCATTGCTGCTGCAACTCGGCAGTTTTCCCTTTTATGTTATCGCGCATTTTCTTGACCTGATCCTTGAGCGCTGTATCCACGTCTTTACCGCGAATCGCCTTCAATTTACCGAACGACAACGACAGGAAAGCCGAACGAATCGTCTCCCAGTCCGATTTGGAATCGACCTGTAACTCTTGGAACGCGCGGAGTTCTTCAGTCAATGTATCCTCATAAGCGGCGGGACCGCCGGGCTGGCCGCACAGCCGAACTGCTTCCCGAAGTGCATGTATGGATCCGGAAATATGGTGAACAAGCGATTTTTTCAATTCGGTTACCCATCCGAATTGATCCAGCGTTTTCGCACCGTTAACATGATAGGCTTCAGCCATTTGGTCAAGCCAGCGCTCCGGCCATGGATGACTCATGGAAAACTCATAGATGCGCAGGAGCAGCTGACTCATTGCGTCATCGCTTCGATCGTTTGAATAGCGGTCAACCAGACGGTAAAATTCAGGATCATCCGATGTGTAGTATTCTTCTAAAAGTTCATCAAGAACCTCTTCACGCAGCAATGCCGTCTCCGTCTCATCAAGCAGACGAAAGCCGGGATCAAGGTCCAAAAAATAGTAATAGTGTTTGACCACTGACATGCAAAAGGCGTGTAGCGTCATGATTGACGCTTTTCCCAGCAAGCCCTGCTGGCGACGCAAGAATAAGTTCTCAGGTTCTTCACTAAGACGCTGATCAAGTGCTTTGCCAATCCGCTCTCTCATTTCTGACGCCGCGGCTTTTGTGAAGGTGACAATCAGCAGATCATCAATATTTACCCTTTGTTCAGGATCCGTCATTTTTTGAATGATACGTTCCACAAGAACCGCTGTTTTCCCCGATCCGGCCGCGGCGGCGACAAGCAAGTCGTGACCGCTTTCGGTGATCGCTCGCCATTGTGCATCTGTCCATTGCGTTTCTTTCGGTTTAATGCTCATCAATATTCTCCTCCAACTCCGCCAATTTTGCCAAGACGTCGTTATCCTTCATTCTTTTCAGCAGGCGGTATTGATTTCCGGGCTGCGACTGGTCAAAGCGGCAAACCGGGCGGAATGAACAATACGTGCATGGGACTTGTCCGTTACTTTTAAAAGGTGTGATGGACACATCTCCGTCAATAATCTTGCATCCGACATCCGTCATCACATGGCGCGTATAACGTCGAAGTGTCGCAAAATCCTTTTCTCCCGCCAGCGAAGAGCTTTTATAGAATTCTCCGTTCTTTTTGATTCCGAACGGTGCGATATCCGAAAGCCTTCCTTCAGCGGCTTCATCTGTTAATAAAAGCGCTTCTTCATCTTCAAGCAGTAAGCCTTTCATTTTAAAATGCTTATAAAGCTCGCGTTCCAATTGATCTTCAGGAAGCTTATCATCCAAATTAAGCAACGGATTATGCACATGGAAATAGAGCACTCCGGCAGGTTCGGCCTGCACGCCCAGCCACTGCTTTGAATGGGTAATGATCACGTCCAGATAGGTGAGCATCTGAAGCGCAAGTCCATAATAGATTTCCGAAAGATCAAGGTTTTTCGCACTCGATTTATAATCAATAATTCGCAAAAGCAAGCGTCCTTGTTCATCACGCGCCTGATCCACCCGATCGATTCTGCCGACAACCTCCATTTGAGCGCCATGCTTCAAGGGAAAACTGAGTGGGGGCAGCGGACGTCCCGGACCGAAAGGAAGTTCCAGACTTACCGGGGAAAAACCGCTCGCAAGCGCGTGACGATGCAGCACGCGGGCCACTCGAGCGACGACTTGTTCCAATTTATGCTGGAGGTAGCGGTAACGATTCGAACTAGCAAGGATCTGCCGCTGCATACTCGGCGCTAATTCGGTTACCGTCTTTGAAGCCAATTGGTCGCACTCTTCCGAAGTCAAATCTCTCCAATTCCGCTTCTCCTTCATAATTTGAGCGGTCATTTGCTTGATTGCCAAATGAAAAAGTTGACCAATATCCGGTGCGGCGATTTGAAATACTTCGCGTTCTCTGAGCTGTAGGCCGTAGGATGCGAACTGCGAGAAAGGACAGGAATTGAACTTTTCCATACGAGAAACACTGGTTTGAATGGTTTGCCCATATAACTCACGCGCCGCACTCGGGCTCAACTGTTCGTCATTTCGGGCAAATAATCCGGCCAAGGCCATATGCGCCGCGCTGCCCCATTCACGATGTACCGTGAACCAATTATAAGCGTCCCACCACAGTTCGGCGATCGGATATTCGTTTTTCCATTCACGAATTTGAGCAGCCAGCGTACTTACGGTTTTCCGCGGTGAATTGATAAAAGCAAGCTGTTCCTCATTCTTCAACGTTCTCGGTTCAGCAGGTGCCAACTTCAACGTGAGATTAGGGAAAAAACGGCGGATACGCGAAATGAGCGGTGACGGTCGCAGCGACTCACCATCTTCAGAAGCAAGCGGATAAGAAATGTATAGATGCTTCTTTGCGAGCGTCAGCGCGCGATAGATCAGCTCATTTTCCCCTGCCATCTGTTCTGATTCACCATCGGCCACAGTCATGCCTTCATCCTGGAGCAGCTCACGATCCTCTCCGGAGAAAAGTCCTTGCTCCGAAGGTTTGGCAGGCAATATCCCCTCATTCACACCTAGAAGAAAGACATCGTTCAGTTCCGACGAACGCATCCGGTCCAGGCTGCCGATCAGGACTTGATCCAACGCCGGCGGTACCATGGCAAATTCCAATGCATCCAGGCCGGTATCCACAATCTTCACAAAAAGATCGAACGGCATCTGCTCGTCACCGGCTGTCTCCACGCATTGATCGAGCAGATCAATGACCGCTTTCCATGCCTGTCCGTGCGTTTTCGATTCGGAAAGTCGTTGCTGCTGTTCCGCGCGATTCGCCATTCGTTCCAGTTTTTCCGGAATGGTCATCTCGATCAGGAACCGGTAGAGCGCTTCACATCGTTCGGCGACTGTTGCAGCTTCTCTAAGCTGCTTCTCCAGCGAAGCGAGCGGCCGCGCGATGAGCATGCGATAGGTGTTGATGGTTGCTTCCATCTTTTTCTCAGCGTCTGACTGCTCTCTTGCCTGCTCCTCCAGACCTCTATAGATCTGATAATGCCAATCTTTGTCGTCCGTCCACTTTTTTCCATAATAACCGCGCGCGATCACATAGTTCTCCAATTGATCCATTCCTTCACGCGCTTCATTTAAATCAAAATCAAAAGGAATCAGAAAATCAGTCTTCACACAACGAAAAATCGGCTCATAGCGCCAGTTTTGCTGAATTGCTTCAAGCGCCGAACGGATAAACTCAATCAGCGGATGATGCTTCATCGGACTCTTCTGATCAATAAAGAAAGGGATCTGGTAATCTTGAAAAATCGTTTCAATTAAATCACGATAATCCGCGAGATTGCGAACCAGCACGGTCATTTCCCGATAACGATCTCCTCGAGCTCGGGCACTCGTAATAATATTGCGTGCTGCCTGCTCCACTTCTTCGCGACGGTTCGCGGCCTCAGTCATCACGACTCCGTCCGTTGCCTCACTCACTTGATAAGGATAGTGTCCGAAATGCAGATTGATGTTCCTCAACGCATCCGTTTCAGATCGGTGCACGTCTCTTTTCAAGATAATCGGTTCGATCATTTGCCCGCTCGATTCCGCCCGCTCCTTTAATTGCAAAAACAGGAGTGCAGGATGCCGGAACATCGAAAATTCGTCAGGTGCATGATCGTAGATTTGATCTGTGCCAAGTGCGATCGTAACATGCTTACACGTTGTCATCAGTTGTTCAACAACTAGCATTTCTTGCGGTGTCATCGTTTGAAAACCATCAATCCAAACATCTGACTTTTTAAGAAAGTCAGCGCCGTCTATTCGCTCAACCATTAATTTTAAATAATCTTCGCTATCAATATACTTGCCTTCCAAAGCCTGATTGAACGACTGATAGATTAATGATAAGTCATGAAGCTTGTCCTTCAAGAGAAGCTGATCAGCACGATCTCCATTAATTCGTTCTGCTTCGGCGGCAATTTCTTCAGGTTCAAGACAAAAGCGCTTGAACTCGATCAGCGTATCACTGAGCAGATCATAAAATCCGCTCTGTTGCGATGCTTTTCGGAACAGACGAAAATCATGCTTGCTCTGCTCGACAATCTTACGCAACAGCATGGAAACACCGGTCGCATTCAAATGCCGACGTGTCGCTCCGCCGGATTGCTGCAGCACGCGCAAGGCGAGACGAGGCATGCTGTATACATTTAACCGAGTCATACCGCCCAATTCCGGTGTCGATGCCAGCGTATACTCCATGCTGAACGTCATGTGTTCGGGAACCAAATAAATGAGAGGCGTCCCATCCGGCTGTTCTCGCAAATTTTTTCGAATCTCCGACAGACAGCTTGCGGTTTTCCCTGTTCCCGGCCGTCCCAAAATAAAACGTACAGACATAGTTTCTCTCCTCCTGATCATCGTTCTATAAATAAAGACCCGAAATGCGGATCAAATGTTTTTCAATACATTGATACGACAATTATAGCACACAGAGAACGTTTGTTCCTTTAATTGCATTTGCTGTTATTTATATGTCCAAAATCAAAAGCCACAGAGATTCGCACCTCTGTGGCTTTTACTTTTCCTGTTCACATTGAACCGTGTAAAATTCAATTCCGGTATTTACCTACTTTTTCCTCAATCGATGTACCCTGCGGACGAAAATGAATTTTCACTTCAGCCGCAACTTCATCGGCACCCGCTTCTACTGTCGCATACACGGTTTTCTTTACGACATCGAGCAGTTCGTCAAGTTCGCCTTCAAGAATCGTTTCGAGCGCAGTCACTTCGTACTTCACTCCGGACTCTTGAATCACTTTTATCGCTTCATCAACCAGTCCGTATGTGTCCTTTTCTTTTGAAAAGGGCAGAATTTGAAGCCCTACATTACTGATTGGCATCGGTAGCACCTCCCGAATTCGTTTTACTCTTCGTCCCAAACCTTCACGGTTTTCATAACATCGCCGTTTTGCATGGCGAGCACGGTTTCCAATCCGCTCGTTACTTGTCCGAAAACCGTATGGACACCATCCAAATGCGGTTGCGGCTCATGGACAATGAAGAACTGACATGATCCTGTGTCGCGTCCGGCATGTGCCATGGAAAGTGCCCCTGCAACATGTTTGTGCGGATTACCATCCGTCTCGCACTTGATCGTGTACCCTGCATCGCCCATCCCAGTTCCTGTCGGATCACCGCCCTGGCTGACAAAACCGGGAATAACGCGGTGAAAAGTCACCCCATTATAAAAGCCTGAGTTAGCCAGCTTCTCAAAATTAGCGACCGTATTCGGTGCATCCTCTGGGAAGAAGTCAATAGCAATCACTTCACCGTTTTCCATCGTAATTGAACCTTTTTTCATATAAATCCTCCGTCCTGACACCTTATCTCGGCGCGGTTTGTCGTCAACGCTTTCTATTATATACAAAAATAAGGACGATCGCTGATATCCCGACGAAAAAACCGCCGGCACAATACCCTGCGAGAATATCCGTGAAATAATGGACACGCAAAAATGGGCGGCTGAACCCGATCAGTAAGATCATCGCTACACCTAAAGCAACCCAGGCAATTCGAATCCATTTTGATTTAATCAGTGGAAGAATAAGCAAAATCAGCAGCCCATATACAGTCGAAGCATTCATCGCGTGACCACTTGGAAAACTGTAGCCCGTCTCATGAACAAGATGCTGAAATGGCGGACGATCCCTCATCACCCAATTTTTCAACACGCCATTAACTTCACGTTCAAGTAGAAAAATCACTGGCAACAGGATGAATGAGAGGAAATGTCTTTTAAACACTAGATAAATCATGAATAGAGCAATAATCAAGAACAAAAGTTTGCTTGAGGCGAAATCGGTAAATTTCGAAAAAAACACAATCAGCCAATGTGTTCGAATGGGATTCAATCCTTGAATAAGCATGCGATCCAGCGCTTGAACGACAGGCTGCCGAATGGCGATAACCATGATCAGAAATAGGAGCACACAGGTTAATGTCAGCCATAACCATGGACTAAACGATTTTTTTTCGAGCTTCTTAATTGCCACAACCTCTTCCTCCCAACCTAAAAGCGTGGAACCATCACAAAGTGGTAACTATATGCTACGATAGCAACGGGCCCAAATAGCATGTCTCTCTTATTATTCATATCTAAGGAGATGAACTTTATGACGGATTTTCATTTTACATTGAAAGGCGAATGGACAGGATCGTGGGATGGCAAAGGCAAAATTCAAACGAATGGCTTAGCAACAGTAGTCTCCGTTGATTCTGCAATGTCCGGACAAGGTGTCGGAACAAATCCGGATGAATTGCTGATCAGCGCGCTCGCTTCCTGTTACATGATCACGCTCGGCATCCGATTAAAGAAAGAAAAAATTGCTTATGACCATATTGAGATCCACACCGAAGCAATCGTAACAAAAAAGGGCGGCCTTCATTTTGAGAAGGTCACACATTACCCGATCATTTATTTTCCTCAAGCACTGACAGATGCGCTTGAGGAACATTTGAACACCTGCATTCGCAAGGCGGAACAAGACTGCGTAATTGCTAAGGCTGTCAAAGGAAATGTCCGCATCTCTGTTGAGCCGAACTATGTATCCACTTTTTAATTAGAACGATTTTTCACTAATGCTCTTCCTTTGCATAAAGCTACTTGAACAGTTAGCGCCGATTGTTTCGCCTGGCGAACCGTGTCTTGGACCTTGCCTTTTTTCTGACTGATATCCGATTGAATTCGTGCAAGATTCAAGGTCAACTCATTTTGTTCATTTACAATTTCTTTGGACTGATCCTGCATCTTCGCACCGGTCTTTGATATTTTCGCCATTGACCCGTTCATACGTTTCAGTGTATTCATCACGGATACCGCAAACGCAATGAGTGAAATGATGACCAGCGTAAGACTTAAGTAAACAATAATCATTGGAGCGCTCCCCTTCCATGCTTAGCGATTATTCTAAAGATATCATACCCTATTATGGGCAAAGGATCATAGAACCATGACTGAGTCGCTCAATTTTTTTACCTTGTCCTTTTTCTGAACATTTTGCTATACTGAATTTGGTTTGTTTGAAACGGATTGATTTGTCTTACTAAAGGAGATTATTATGGAAAATAAAGTTGCTTTAATTACCGGGGGAACCCGCGGTATCGGTAAAGCGATCGCCGAAAAGTTCGCACAAAACGGATTCGATCTCGTCTTAAATTACGCGCGCAAAAGTACAAATGCCGAAGAAACGAAAAGTTCAATTGAAACGAAATATGGCGTATCCGTGCATATTGTAAAAGCGAATATCGGTGAATTGGAACAGATTGATCAACTATTTGAGACCGTTGATTCCGTATTCGGACGGCTTGACGTCTTTATTAGTAATGCTGCGTCCGGCGTTCAACGCCCGATTATGGATATTCAAGAAAAGCATTGGGACTGGACGCAAGATATCAACGCGAAAGCGTATTTGTTTGCCGCGCAGCGAGCCGCGAAACTGATGAACAAGACAGGCGGCGGTCATATTGTCGCATTATCAAGCCTTGGCGCCGTTCGCGCGCTGCCCAACTACGTTGTGGTCGGTGTATCGAAGGCAGCGGTTGAGGCCATCACGCGCTATTTGGCTGTAGAACTTGCCCCAATGCACATTACCGTGAACACCGTTTCCGGGGGTGCAGTCGACACCGACGCACTCAAACATTTCCCAAACCGTGCCGAGCTGCTTGAACAGTCGGCAAAGCATAATCCAGCCGGACGCATTGTCGAGCCGGAAGATCTCGCTGAAGCAGTCTACTTTCTGTGCACGCCGGCCGCTTTCATGATTCGCGGTCAAACAATCACTGTAGACGGCGGATTGTCCTTGCTCGCTGAATAATAAGTATCGTTGGCATTGCACAGGTGTCTCAAGCCAGTTTTTCGACTATGAGACACCTTTTTGAATCATGGAATTGTTGTTTGAACAGCCTTTTGAAACCGCCTTATATGAAAAAAGCGAACCGGCCATTTCTCCGATTCGCTTTTTTCTTTATTTTATGACCCCGCACAAAATTCGGGCGCCGGAGTTACCTGACGGATCCGTTGTTTGGTCGTCGCCTCTTTCATGAATGATTAAGGCGGAACCATCTGCATCTCTTAATGAATTCGGCTTGCCTTCCTGCAAGGTTACCATCGAATTAAAAAGCACTGTTTTCACACGTCCATGACTATCCGCAAAAATATTAACCATATCACCTGCGTGCGGACCCATCGGATTTTTTAATCCGTGTTTTTTATTGCCCGGATTGAAGTGTGCGCCCGCCGACATGAAATCCGGAGGTGTGCAGCTGCCATATTCATGAAAATGAATGGCATGGATACCAGGCTTTAATCCTTCTGCTTCCAACTCGATACGAACGCCTTTTGGTGTTTCTGTCAGAACCGCCGTACCCATTTCTTCATTTTTCGCGTTAATCAAAGAAACAATCAGCTTCCCGCTTTGGCTGTCTTTAGCGTTTGCTTTCATTTCAGGGTGGTGCTCATAGGCGATCATAGCCAGCGCGACAATTGCGCAAAGCAGATAAACGAATTTTCGATACTTCACCCGAATCAACCTCCTAAACGTAGGATGCTCCGATTCATTCTTTTTTACTCAAAAGGGACAGACAAAGTTTCTTTAAAAAAAATGTCGATAATGCTATGCTTTTGTTTATTATCTAAGAAAAATGATTCATACAGGAGGGCACTCATGAAAACACTAAACGAATTCAAAAAATTTCTGGCACGGGGAAATGTGATTGATCTCGCCGTTGCGGTAATCATCGGTGCCGCTTTCGGACAGATTGTCAGTTCGCTTGTTAAAGACATTGTCATGCCGCCGATCGGCTTACTTCTCGGTAAAGTAGATTTCAGCAGTCTCTATATTAATTTATCCGGACACGCATACGATAGTCTTAACGCCGCGCAAAAGGCAGGCGCTCCGACGATCAATTATGGACTTTTCATTAATAATGTGATTAATTTTCTTATTGTTTCCTTTGTTATTTTCATGGCCATTAAAGTACTGAATAAAACATCGCTAAAAAAAGCTAAGCCGGCCGCAACAAAAACATGTCCCTACTGCTTGTCGTCAATTCCGATTAAGGCGACAAAATGCGCACACTGTACAGCTGATCTTCCTGATGATGCTGAACAGGAGCAGGTGTCTTCACATTAATGTTCAATAATTACCCCGGAGAAATACTTCTCCGGGGTTTAACTTTTTGATTGATTTAGAATAAAATGTGGATTTAGCCGCCATTCTTTTTATTCTTTATGTATAATAAAATAAATGGTAATAAGTGAAACTGAAGCAAAGGTTGATGTCGATTTATGAATCAATTAATGATACTAGGAATAGTATTAACTGTTTGCGGATTGGTTTTATTTTTTTTGCGCAAAAAAATAATTCCTCTAAAAAGGGCGCGGATGATTAAAAAACAGCATCTCTTTTTTATGGCGTTAAGCACTATGCTCCTGATTGCAGGTATCTATTCCCTGCTCGCGCCGCTGCTTACCGTCATGATGGGTGCGGATTATTGGATTCTCTACTACATTGGCCTTTTTGGCTGCCTGATGCTGCTGATTTGGTTCCTGCTCCCCTAAATCATGAGCATTTCAGACAGCGGACGAATTTCAGTATGAATGATATGATCACCGTCAAACGTACAATGATAATCCACAGGATCCTCCTTCACGTCTTTAAGCACCGGTCTCATGAAAAAGCGAATGCTGGGTACCGTCCCAAAATTATCTTCAGAGA
The DNA here is from genome assembly GCF_900113325.1 of Sporolactobacillus nakayamae. GTDB lineage: Bacteria > Bacillota > Bacilli > Bacillales > Sporolactobacillaceae > Sporolactobacillus > Sporolactobacillus nakayamae. The sequence continues at coordinate 60,418 of NZ_FOOY01000017.1, forward strand.
GAATCCATGCAATATCCTTCAGAGCAAGTATTCCTTCACGTGTCGAACGTGGCAAATCCACGAGCGCGTCAGCCGTGATATCCGCTGTATACACGTACATGCCTTGGGCGAGTTCCGCATCCGAATGCCAGGTGACCGTGCCGCGAAATAACGGGGCGGTCAGCTTAATGCCTGTCTCTTCCCAGACCTCGCGAATGACGCAAGCTTCAGGTGACTCCTCTGATTCCAACTTCCCGCCGACACCGTTCCACGCGCCTTTCCAAGGTGCTTTCTGACGATTGATCATCAAAACTTTTTCTCCATATTTTAAGAAAGCCAATGTGTATTTAAGCATTTTATTTGCCCTCTCCCTTCAAAGCTTTTGGAAAAGCCATTCCACGCAATCATTATAACAAAGTTGTGATTTACTGATGTACCAAATTTTTCTTGTTAGAAAATTTGTCCTCGCCAAGCCATTAGCAAAGCCTTAGCTATACGTACATTCGTTTCCATAGATTTTTTTCTTTCTTACCCGCGAAAAAAATAGAATCACATATTGACAGAACATTTGTTTGTGTTTATAATATTATCAGAACATTCGTTCAAAAAAATCAAAGAGGTGATTGGTGTATGACAGATTCAAATTCAGAAGTGACCTTCAACATTGTCGAGCATTTTGGTGTCATCGCAACGGAAAACAGCGGTTGGACAAAAGAGTTGAACCTCGTCAGTTGGAATGCCCGAGAAGCGAAATATGATATTCGGAGCTGGGCACCCGATAAGAAAAAGATGGGTCGCGGCGTCACGTTAACCGGTGTTGAGTGCGACACACTAAAAAGCTTACTGAACGTCCGTCTTTCTCCCTCTGCTAATGTCCAAGATCCAAGTCCTTCCTCTCAATCGTAAATCATCATGCGTACCTTAACTTCTTAAACATCCATTCAATTCAACAGATTGTTTCTTCACAATCCCCTACCGCTCAAATTCATATTTATCGTTAACTCATTATTTAATTTCATAATTTGAACCATTTACCAAGTGCATCATGTTGACACATATCGCTATATTCCATAAACTGAAAAAGAAAATAGTGTCGAATTGGTGACAATTATAATTTTTTCTTCAAATCTATGAAACTTTGAATTGGGTTTAGAATCACAGCATAATTTGTAGTGGGAGCGATCGTTATGGGGGAATTAACACCCGAAAAAAATATTGGTTTCAAAAAATGGTGGGTCATGCTTCGACCACACACATTATCCGCATCATTTGTCCCGGTCGCGCTTGGAACTGCACTCGTTCTGCCGATAAGAAATCCGGATCTGGCGTTATTTCTTGCAATGATGGCCGCATCAATGCTGATTCAGATCGCAACGAATTTATTCAATGAGTATTTCGATTTCAAGCGTGGCCTCGATAATGCGCAATCCGTTGGGATCGGTGGAAGCATTGTTAGAGATGGCTTCCATCCGAAAACAATCCTTCGACTTGCACTAATACTCTGCCTTGTCGCTATGCTTATTGGTGTGTTCATCTGCGCAAACAGCAGTTGGTGGATCGCGCTCGCAGGTTCCATTTGTATTCTCACGGGTTATCTCTACTCCGGCGGCCCGCTTCCGATCGCCTATACACCTTTTGGTGAATTAGTTTCCGGTTTGTTCATGGGCGTGTTCATCATCTGGATCTCATTCTTTATCCAGACCGGAACGCTGACAGTGAACTGTATCCTGATTTCCATACCAATTGGCATTCTTGTCGGCGGTATCAATATGGCTAATAATATCCGTGATCTCTCGGGTGACAAGAAAAAGGGCAGACGAACCTTGCCCATCCTGCTTGGACGTCCAAGGGCAATTATCGTACTTGCCGGTCTATTTACTTTTTCCTATATCTGGGTTATCGGCTTGATGATTCTTAGTGTGGAGTCCGCATGGCTGATCATCGTATTCGCTAGTCTTCCAAAGGCAATTCAAGCAACGAAATTATTTCGCAAGAAAACAAAGGCAATTCAGATGATGCCTGCGATGAAAGCCACGGCACAGATGCAGACTTTATTCGGTATTCTCCTTTCTCTCGGGATCGTTCTCGATTATTTTATCTAACCATCGAAACACATGTCATCGAAAAAGAAAATGTTGTTGCGCTGTTTGAATTGCTGTATACTGAATATGTAAATTAAATATGATGTTCCTTCAGGGCAGGGTGTAATTCCCGACCGGCGGTATTGGCTAGTAGCCAGAGTCCGCAAGCCGCAAGGCAGATCCGGTGAGAAACCGGGACCGACAGTAGAGTCTGGATGAAAGAAGGATGATGTGACAGCGTTTTTTGTATTCCGCGCATTTTTTTCGTTGCGCTTTCAGAGCGCCGATTTTCTTGAGCCCAAAGGAACCTTCCTTTGGGCTCTTTTAATTCGAATCGACCATTAAACATCCTGAAGAGATGTCCGGATTTTCCACTAGCCCAGGCTAGAGTCAGAAACGCTGCGCATGATCCCCAATACTATATTTACGGGGGTAATTGTATGAACACTTCATTAAAGAAATTGGTACTTATTTCACTGCTCTCCACACTTGGATTTTTGATTATGTTAATCGCTTTTCCAATCCCGCTGTTCCCTGTATTTTTAACAATGGATTTTAGTGATCTGCCTGCTTTGATTGGCGCACTTATCCTCGGGCCAGGAGCCGGAATCGCCATTGAAGCAATTAAAAATATTCTGCATGTGCTGCTTACCGGTTCGCTTACTGTTGTTCCTGTTGGCGAATTCGCAAACTTTGCGGCCGGTTCAATTTTCATTTTGGTTACGTGTGCTTTCTATCGCCGTAAATCAACCGCACGCTCACTGTTATTCGGTATGTTGTCCGCCACATTAATTATGACCGTAATCATGTCCGTTCTTAACTATTACTTAATTTTTCCAGGATACGCACTTTTCCTCGGTTTTAGCATCGATGCGACAGTCGGGATGGCACAAGCGGCGAACCGAAGTATTCACAGCCTACTCACTTTGATCGTTTATGGAGTCATGCCCTTTAACTTGCTTAAAGGCGTTGTGCTTACTTTGATTATGATTCCGGTGAGCGCGCGTTTGAAAAAGTTTATCCAGAAACGTGTTGCTGCCTGAATTCAAATAATAGCACGATTAAAACACCCGCGGAAACAATATCCGCGGGTGTTTTTTTCAATAGTCCGTAGTGTACGACCCAGCCTTAATATACGTAAGCTGTACCCACAATAATCAACAAAATAAACAGAACAACGATTAAAGCAAAGCTGCCGCTGTATCCGCCGCTTGGAGCACCCATATCGCCACTCGCCTCTCATTCGTTATTTATTGAGCATGTGTCCTTACCCAACACTTCATTTTATGCAAACGACTCATTTTGGTGTGGACACTGGGCGATTATTCCCATGGCTTCTTCAGCGTCAGGTTTTTCGTAAATTTTTTTGTTTCCTGTCTTCGTGCTCTACGGCTCAAATAACGCTTTTCTGCACTTCCAAATAAAAGCTGTTCTTCCTCACTCTCAGGACTCACTTTCGGTACCGGCACAGGCCTGCCGTTATCACCGATCGCGACGAACGTTAGAAAACAAGTCGTACACAATTGACGCGCTCCTGTTCTTAAATTTTCATCGATGATCTTGACGAATACCTCCATAGATGTGTTGTGGCTCCATGTAACAAAAGCCTCCAAGCACACTGAAGAACCGGCATATATCGGCTGCAAAAAATCCACCGAATCAATTGAGGCTGTAACTACTAAACTTCTCGAATGACGGGTCGCAGCAATAGCTGCGATATTGTCGACGTACATCATCAATTTACCACCAAAAAAGGTTCCATGATTATTTGTGTCATTGGGCAATACATGAACTGAAGTTACAGATAGTGATTCTCTTGCCTTCTTTGATTCCATAGTTCTCCCCCATTTTCATTGACCTTCACACAAAATACGCTCTACTTTAGCGAGCAATTCCACTGAAATAAAGTATATGAATAATTAAGCACTACATCGTGCAACTAAGTCTTCGCCCTCGCCAGAAGCTTGGCGAAACCAAGTTTTCTAATTTTTTCTTCGCTTTTACCGTTCATGAATAGTATAGATGAACAGAGTCTTTGTCGCAAAATCTGTGAAATTTAAATGTCCCAAACAAGTTCCCCCATATCCCGTCATTTTTAATGGGACATATTCCCTGATTTACCGTAACAGCCATAAAAAATTCCGAGTATTTTAGCGAAAAAGGTATTGACAAAATGAATAATCTTGATCTCGTGTTACATAACTGTAATATTGTTAAAACATGCCTGATATATTCAACGCTTAGAATAGCCCTTGGATGTTAGCCACGGATCATACACGCGGCTGTATCACCTAAGGAGGTTTTTTACTTAATGAATATCATTAAAAGACTGACTGCAATGACGAGTTTAACCGTGTGTCTGGGTGTGCTGTCACCAACGACCATTGTTTTCGCCAAAACGAACAGTACAAATGATAGTCACATCATGAAAAGTAAGGATCCTGAACAAACAACTCATGCAATTGGGTTTGCAGCGAACACTCCGGCAAGTCAACCAGACAACCAGGAGGTCAACATAATTTTCGGAAACAGTTTGCTTCAGCAAGGTGATTCTGGCGAAGCAGTTGTGAGGCTCCAGAATGAGCTGAAACAACTTGGCTATTATGGCGGAGATGTTGACGGCGTCATCGGTGATCAGACGATAGATGCAATTGACACCTATCAATCGGATCATAAAAGCGCAGATGACGGCATCGTCGGCTCGGACACAAAAACCGTGCTCTACACGGTTTACCGGCATACCGATGAAGCAAAAGAAAATCAAGAACGACTTGTTGAAATTAAAGTTCAGGAAAAGAAAGAAGCGAAAGAGCGCGCGCGTAAAGCTGCGGAAGATAAAGCTAAGAAAATTGCAGAAGAAGCTGCACGTAAAGCTGCAAAGGCTGCAGCAGAAAAAGCGGCTGAACGCGCCAAAGCGGATGCGGCGAAAAAACCGCAGGTCAGCAAAACTGCTTACAAACCTGCGAACACGCAACCGGCTCCCAATACTCAATCAGGTCAATCGATTACGGTCGAAGCAACCAGTTATTCACTTGGCGGTCGAACAGCCACAGGAATTGATTTCAGCAGTAACCCGAATGCCCGAGTGATTGCTGTTGATCCCCGTGTTATTCCTCTTGGGGCGCGCGTCATGATTCCTGGTTATGGCGTCTATATTGCCGGTGACACAGGCGGAGCAATCAAGGGAAATCGTATTGATGTCCATTTTGCTTCTCGTGACCAGGCATTAAATTTTGGACGCAGAACGATGACAATTACCGTCCTTCAGTAAGTGAATCAACCAGACTCTCCCGAAACTAACGTGGTGAGCCTGGTTTTTTACTATTTATGCGATGAAGAGAAGCAGGGCATGCCCATCCTCACTTCCGCAGAACGCGACGGCTTCAACGTTGCTCATAGGGAGTGAGCGTCGTTAGTCGAAGCTCCTTTATTTTTCCGGACCGCTTAAACTCGTTTACCCGTGTAAGAAAAAGGAACACACCGATGATCCTATGTCATCAGTGTGTTCCCTTTTTGGTTACATTTTCTTAATTATCAATCCGGTAATGAATTTGCTGCTTTTCACGATGCTTTTCCAACCCAAGATCAACAAGCTTCTCAATCAATTGCTGATAAGGAAGCCCTGTGTGCTGCCAAAGCAGCGGGAACATGCTGAATTGTGTAAATCCCGGCATCGTGTTCACTTCATTAACAATAATTTTCTGATCCTTTTCTCGGATAAATACATCAACACGCGCAAGTCCGGAAAGGTTTAACGCGACAAAAGCACGTTTCGCCGTTTCCTCTAGCTCCGCCTTCACCTTGTCTGTCAGATCAGCAGGAATGACTAAGGTACTGTTGCCTTCCTGATATTTAGACTGGTAATCATAGAACGCTGCGTTTTTTGTAATGATCTCACCTGGAACAGATACAGACAGCTCATGATTGCCGATTACGCCGATCTCCACTTCACGTCCGCTTATTCCTTCTTCAATGATCACCTTTGTATCAAAAAGGAACGCTTCAGTTATCGCAGCGGAGAGTTCAGGCTCACTCAGACATTTGCTGATGCCGACACTGGATCCACCATTTGCCGGTTTAATGAAACATGGATAACCAATTGAATTTTTCACCTTAAGGATAATCTTTGGTGCGTCGTTTTCCCATTCAAAACGTGAAACGGACACATAATTTGGCCCGGGAATATCATACGCCGCAAAGACATCCTTCATCAATACCTTATCCATCCCCACGCTTGAACCTGCGACACCGGAACCGACATACGCAATATTGAGCAATTCAAACAATCCTTGAACTGTCCCATCCTCTCCATTTGGTCCATGGAGCAGCGGGAAAACGATGTCCGGCCGTGTACGCGCGTTTGCCGGAGCAGATGGTGCAAGCCAGTGCGTCACAGCAGACTCAGCCACAGCATTTTCCTGAAGCAGCAGCTGATCCTTGTGTGCCAATTTTCCTTTAATTTCATCACCAGCGATCCATCGCCCATCCTGCTGAATGTAGACGGGAAGTACTCGATATTTGTCTAAATCAATCGCGTTAATTACGGAAAAAGCCGTAAGCAACGAGATCTCATATTCCGTAGATTTTCCGCCATATAAAACCGCGACTGTCTTCTTCTCATTTGCCATATAAATGCCTCAATTCTTTAACTGTAATGAGAAAACCCATTCTATTCATATAATGCTTTCAACATCTATTTAGTTTAGCATAATCCAGTCGGAAGAGAAGTGACTTCTTGAAAAAATACGATTTTTGTTACACGATACAAACAACACTACTTATTGGTCTTCACATGCTCTAAATAATTTATTCGCTCAAGCATGGTTGGGTGATCGTACTGAATCCATTTAACAAGCGCTGGAGGATTCATTTCGCTGAGGCTGGATGCGGACAGTTTCTGAAATGAGGAAATGGCCGCCTTTTTGTCTTGTGTCATTTCAATCGCGTATTGATCCGCCTGCTGCTCGAATTCACGAGAAACCATATTTTGAACAGGTTCTCCCGCAAAGGATAGGAGTGATAAAATCAGCAGCAGCATCGGCAGCGCGGTTAGATCTCCCGGATGGGACATATTCAACTTTGCTCCCCATCGCACGCTTGCCCACAGATGGATTTTCGCCGCAATCCATAGAGTGAGCAGCAGTCCAAGTAGTGCCGCAGCCGTGCCCCAAATAATGTGATGCATGACGTAGTGACCCATTTCATGTGCCATAACAAATAGAACCTCTTTGTGACTAAGTCGATGCACCGTCGTATCCCAAAGCACAATGCGTAAGTGAGACCCCATGCCGTTAACATACGCATTCATCGCATTCGTCTCGCTCGACATGTCCACTTCATAGACATTATGAGCCGGAATGCCCGCTTTTTCTGCCATCTGAAGAATCTCCGCCTTCAATTCACCATCCTGAAGGCTTTGGAAATGGTTGTATAACGGATCAATGACTACTGGCTGCAGGTACATCATAAAGAAAACAAACGGGATTGATAACAGCCACGCGGGAAACCACCAGCGCTTCGGATACCTTCGGATCAAGAAAACGACAGCAGTCATCATAATAAAGCCGATTAACGTGCTGATCGCCGTGCTGATTCCTTGGTCTTTCAGCCAGTCCTGAATTGGCTGAACAGAGATCCCGTAGTGAACCGACAGTTGGTACGAAGCAAATTCAACAGGCAGAAACACCAACGCGGAAATCAAAGCCAGGCTGACATAGCAAAGAAACATCTGCACAATGAATAAAGAAGAGATGCGCACGGAACATTTTTTTAACCAAAGCGACAGACCACCGATGAGTACAAAAAGATACACGCCCCATTCCAGCGGGATTGTCGCAAATGAGAGAAAATGCCGCCATGCATTGAGCACGCCGCTTTCCGCCAATTGATGTTTGTTCATGAATAGTGAAGGATCAGCCGCTGTCCCTTTCATGTCTGCAGGAATCACAGATTTTGACCAAACAAAAAAATAAGCAGCCATCGTGAGAAGATAGATGGTATATAAAGCGATAAACCACCACATCACTTTTTTTCTCTTCAAGAAGGACCCTCCTCCCTCATATCAGCAAAGATTGTCCGTCTTTAATCATACGAGGACGGGCTATTATTAAGTTAGTCCGCATACTCCCAATTTAGAACCTACGTTAAAAAAGTACGGCGAGTAATTCCTCGTCTCCTATTTTTCCAAAGTACTTATGGCAGTCAACGGATTTCAGTTTTTCAGAAAATACATTCGGATCATATTTTACCCCAATAAGCTCTTTTTCAAATTCATGAACATCGCCGACACCAAAAAAGTCACCGAAAATAGATAGCTGTTCAATAATACCTTTTTTCACATTCATGCGGAAATCAACACGGCCACCGGCAAAACGCTGTGCTTTCTGAACATTAAATTCCGGTGATTTTCCATAGACCCATTCCCAATTGCGATAGCGCCGCTTAGCAATATTGATAATAGTCGTCCAGTCTTCATCGGTCAGTGTGTATTCCGGCACACGGTCCTCTCCTTCGAAAATATAATGAAGCAGCTGCGCTTTAAATTCGTGGATATCCAAATCTCCCGCCAAATGTTCACGGATATTCGTTACACGGCTGCGGACCGACTTGATCCCTTTCGACTCATATTTTGCCTTATCAGGATGCAAGGCTTTCGAAACATTGTCCAAGTTCACATCAAAGAGCAAGGTCCCATGGCTAAAAATACGTCCTTGCGTGACGAACTGAGCATTTCCAGAAATTTTCTTTCCATCGACAGTCAAGTCATTGCGCCCTTCCAGCTTTGCGTCTACGCCCATATGTTGAAGTGCGCGAATCACCGGTTCGGTGAATTTCCTATAGTTGTTAAAGCTGTCGCCATCATCCTTTGCGATAAAGCTGAAGCTCAAATTTCCCGGATCGTTATACACCGCTCCGCCTCCGGAAAGTCTTCGAGTCACAGTCACCTCATGCTTCGTTATATAATCCATATTCACCTCTTCTATGGTGTTCTGGTTGCGACCCACTATGACCGTTGGCGCCATTCGATAGAACATTAAATAGGTTTCGTCAATTGATAAATGCTTTAGCGCATACTCTTCAAGCGCGAAATTAAGCGTTTGATCAAGCATATCGCGGTTATTCAAATAGATCATTTCTATTCCCCTCTCACTTAAATTCCCGTTCTCTATTCAATCTTAATTCCCATCGCGAATTCCGTCTAGCTGCACGATGTAAGCCGATACAAACAGGGAATTTTGATTCTCTTACTTTACAAGCATAGCCCTATTAAGATAATCTTAAATAGATTGGATTCACATGAACGATGCGCAATCGCTGTAAACACTGCCATTGGGAGGATACACATGAAAACCATTTATTTCGTCAGACACGGACGGACATTATTCAACCATCTTTGGAAAGTACAGGGCATCTCAGATACACCTCTTACTGATATCGGTGAACAAAAGGCGGCTGACCTTGGCGCGCTCTTTAAATCGCAAAATATATCATTTGACGCAGCATACACAAGTGATCTTGGGCGAACAAGACGAACATCAAGACTTGTGCTTGATCATTCCTTAAATCAGGATCTCACACCTATTGAAACCAAGAACCTGCGCGAAGTCAGTTTCGGAAAATTTGAAGGTGATCCGAATGACCTGATGTGGGAAGCCGTCGGTAAAGAAAAAGGAGACCCTGAACTCCGCGGCGACTCACCGGATGAGTTGAAAATCAATGCACTGGATGCATTGAAAAGACTGGATACAACCGAACTAGCGGAAAACTATGAGGATGTTAAAACACGTATTCGTGCTATTCTCAGCACCTTCGCCCACTGTGAGGAAGAAACAATTCTCGCCGTCAGCCACGGCCTTTATATCGCTTGCCTTATTTATATGTTGTCCGAAGAAAAAATACATGTGTCAACGATTGAAAACACAAGTGTGACCAAGGTTGTCTTCGAAAATGGTATGTTCAAAATTGCTTATATTGGAAGAACCGAGAATATTTAACAAACAAATTAAGAAAAAGACACTCAGACTAAAATCAGTCTGAGTGTCTTTTGTTATTCTACTGGAGTTCCTTCATAATTATTTGCTTTGATCATTTTATGAGTATGGCGAAATTTAATCGAGAATGTGATCATGCTTAAACTCAAAGCGACGATGATAAAGAGCAGCAAAATCAATGAATTACCAACCAGCATTTGATGCTGATGACCATCAATGATATTGCGGAGCCCATTAACACTATAGGTCATCGGCAAAACATGCGACGCAGACTGCAACCATTTCGGAATCAACTCAATGGCATACGCGCCACCGCTCGTCACAAGCTGGAAGATTAGAATCACAATCGCGGCGAAGCGTCCCTCATTGTTAAATGATCCTGCCAGCCATTGAATAATTGCCATGTAACTCATGCTGGTTAATATTGTGAAGCCAACGAACGTCCATGTATGGTCCACTTGAAGCCCGAGGCCTTTCAAGACAACAAAGTCTATGAGAAGCGCCTGACCGACCGACATTAGGATTGTAATGAAGAATTTACTAAGCGCGATATTCCACCCGGAGGTTGCCAATCCGGCCGGCTTGCCAAGATCATAGATAATCGTCAGAAGCAATGCCCCGACATAAAGTCCAAGAGAAATAAAATAGGGGGCGAATCCGGAACCAAATGTGTCAACCGACTGGTTCGAGCTGTCTATTGATGTTACCGGCTCTGCGAACTTCGTCGCGTGTGCGCTGTTTGTCGGCGTCTTCGCCAGCTCACTATGCGCATCCGATAGACTCGTGCCAAGCTTCGTGTTGCCTGAGTAAATCTGCTGTGCGCCGTCTGACAGCTTGTTAGTGCCATCGGACAATTGTTTCGTACCACTTGTCAGCTGATTTGCTCCACTTGCTAATGATTGTGCACCATTCGCTAATGTTCCTGTGCTGCCTGCCAGTGTTGATGCTCCATTAGCCAAACTTCCAGAATTATTATTCAGCTGATTTAATCCGCTATTTAATGTCTGTGCACCCTGAGTTGCTTGATTTACACTCGAAATAATAAGCGGGATGCCGTTATTTCCAGCTAATTGCGAAGTTCCATCAGTCAAATGTCGTGCCGCAGAAGTCAATGTTTGACCGGTTTTCGGATCTTTCTGCTGCATGCTACCTACAACACCAGATTTAATTTGAGCAGCGGTACTTGATGCCGTTTGTTGAGCTACTTGTTGAGCAGTTGAATACGCTGTTTGCGGTGCGATCTGCTGTGCGGTTGAAAACGCAACATTAGGAGCAATTTGTTGCGCAGTTGAGTATGCTGTTTGTGATGCGATTTGTTGCGCAGTGTCATATGCTACATTTGGCGCAATTTGTTGGGCAGTACCAACAGCAGTTTTTTTAATAGCATCGGTAAAAGATTGAGATAATGAATTCAAACTATTTTTAGTTTGTCCATTCTCTAATATTTTGTCTGTAATTCCTTTAATTGCTGCTTCATTTCCATTTAGTGAAGGATTTACAGCAACAACAATTGATTCTACTAATGGTTCCAATTGATTACTAAGTTCTTTGTCGATATCAACACCTTGATCATTTAGAGCTTTCAATGCACCTGATTCAATGGCAGTTTGTTGATCGCTAATTTGCTGCTTTGCTGCATTTTCTATTGATTTTTTATTATTAGATACCTGCTGAAGCGCACTATTTTCAATGGTAGTTTTACTGCCAGTAATTTGTTGATTAGCACTATTTTCTATTTCCGATTGATTACTAGAAATCTGCTGTTGGGCCGATTTTTCAATAGTGCTTTTATTTCCTGTAATTTGCTGTTTTGCTTCTTGTCCTATTGCTGCAGGATTAATAGAGCTATTAATCTGATTCGGCAACCCTTCAATAATCGAATAGAATTCCTGCATGCCGTTATTCAAGGTGTTAATATTCGATCCTAATTTTTGTTTTTGAATACCATTGTTTAATTGATTTAGTCCAAATGCTAATTGAGTGGATCCTGGTACAATTTGATTACTAACAGCACCCGTATACTTGTGCACGCCGTCACTCAAATTTTGAGCACCATCACTCAGCGCATCTGCCCCATCAGCAAGCTTCGCTGAACCGTCTGACAGCTGACTGGTGCCGTTCATAAGCGTTTTAAACCCGTTCTTCAACGTCTTTAACCCGGCGACTTCCTTTTTGCTTCCCTTAGCCAGCTTATTTGATCCCTTGGCGGCATCACTTAAACCATCCGTCAACTTGTCGAGTTGGGCATACATGGATTTTGCATAGGTTTTTGTAATCTCGTTTGATACACGCGTTTTCAACTGTTTGACACCCGCGTCAGCCATACGAGAAGCGATAAAGTTATAATCCGCATTAATTCGGTAATGTAAATTCGCCGGTTTCAACTGATTGTCTGCAAGCGTGGTCGCATTCAATGAAAAAGTAGCTGGAATGCGCACCGTCATAAAATAGTGGTTATTCTTGAATCCGTCCTCTGCTTGCTTCGCACTGACAAACTGCCAATCAAAATCATTGTTCTTCTTTAGTTTTTCTACCAGATCTGCTCCTGCATTGAGCTGTTTGCCTGATATGACCGCCCCATTGTCCTGATTGACAACAGCCACGGGAAGATTGCCCGTCTTCCCAAATGCGTCCCAGAACCCGTACAGAAACATACCTGCATAGAGGAGCGGAACACACATGACCGCAACCATGACGACAATATTATGCGGTTTCGCGACAATTGCTTTGAGTTCCGCGACAATTAAGTGAATCACATTCATAAAATACCCACCTTCTCTAATTCATTAAACCCAGACGATGCGTCTAATCAATCCTTTTTGACCAATTCGGTCATTTGGTCATTTATTATTAAAAAAATAACGGTCGAAACCATCATTTTTTTAATCCCTGAACTAAATACAGATCAAAAAGTTCGGCAATTTCTTTGCTGGTAAGTGGCTCATGACGCTGTTCCCAGTCGAACACAAGGGCGATGTAGAGGCGGAAAATAACGAACGCGGTCACCCTTGGATCGCAATCCTTGACCTCTCTTTTCACGACCGATTTCCTGATGTATTCCTCCATAAATCCAAGAATCGCGTCCTCAATAGTGTCCAAAGCTTGTTTCGCCTGTGCGGTTCCGACTTCTCGGAGTTCCTGAGTCAACTTAATCGTCAGTTGATGTTCTTTGCGCATCTCAAGCATTGAATAAAGAGCTCGATGCAGATTGATGAAAAAATTATCTTCATCATGAATGGCATTTTGCGCTACTTTTTTTATCTTAAAGATAAACTGATTCATAATCTCATAGAATAATTCTTCTTTATTTTTAAAAAAAGTATAAATCGTTCCTTTGCCGACATCGGCAAGACGTGCAACCAAATCCATTGTTGTCGCCTTATAACCGAATGAAGCGAAGGTTCTTTCCGCGGCAACAATAATATTCTCTTTACGGTCAACAGCCATGTTTATCACCATTTCCAAATAATGACCAAATGAACAAACTAGTCATTTTGTTCAAAAATAATGTTATCACGTATTTGATGAAGTGACAAGAACGAATCACTCTTACTTGCTCAGCGTTGCTTGTTCCTCGCACGCATGCAAAACTGCTGAAGCGAGAGCGTCGATGAATGTCGGATCGGTATCGGGCATCTGCGGGCGATGATAGCTGGCACCCAGAGATTCGACAAGTTTGCGGCATTCCTGATCATTGTCATAGAGCACTTCCAGATGTTCGGACACAAAACCAATCGGACAGAAAATAAAGTGTTTATATCCGCTGTTCTGATAAAGAATGCGGATCTGATCAAGCACATCGGGTCCGAGCCATGGATCACCGGTTTTGCCTGCGCTTTGCCATGCTTGCGCATAATGCTCAATTCCTGATTTTGCAGCAATTCTTTGCGCTGTCTCGTGAATTTGATCCGGGTACGGGTCTCCGTTCTTCAGAATTTTCTCTGGGAGGCTGTGTGCGGTGAACAGAACGACTGTCTGATCACGTTCATTTTCAGGAATTCCAACGAGCGACGATTGAATGGCTTTCTGCCAAAATGCTATAAATCCAGGTTGATCAAACCAGCTCTTTAATGAAGTTATGCTGATACCGCCTAGTTCTTCAGCTTTAGACTGTGCGCGGTCAATATACGATTGAACACTAAAGCGGGAGTAGTGCGGTGCAAGCGCTAATGATACAGCGTGCTCGATGCCGTCATCATGCATCGCCTGCACGGCGTCTTCAATAAACGGGTGAATGTATTTCAATCCGAGATAAGCATGAAATTCGTATTCAGGTTGAATCATATTCAGCCGTTCAGCAAGCGCATCAGCCTGCTGACGAGTCAGCTTCGCCAAAGGAGACAAGCCCCCGATTGCCTCATAGCGACGTTCAAGATCAGCGATCTGCTCATCGCTTGGCTTTCTGCCATGGCGAATGGCTGTATAATAAGAACTGATATCTTCTTTTTGATATGGCGTTCCATACGCCATAACGAGTAATCCTATCTTTTTCGTAACCATCTTTCCAGCACCTCTCAATAAATTACATTATCAACTGATCGACTTTTGTATGTAAAAAAGATACAGGCAATCCAAACATGTTCTATTCTATAACTTTTCACCGAGAATAACGAGAAAGAGGCACACCTGTCGAGGGTGTGCCGTTATAGTTTCATTATTTGAAACAGAATCAAAGCTGTGAAAACCAATTGATTTCAACCGACGGGGAAGCATTGCCGGTCTTATCAGTCTGAGTATTATAGGGAACCACGTAGTAATTCTCTTTGCCCATCGGATTAACAAAGTTGATGCGGAATGTGTTCTTACCTTTCACTTCGCCTTTTAAGGTCCGCTTTCCGTCAAGTTCGGAGTAAACACGATAAACGATCCGGTCGTCAGAGCCCGCATTCCAAGTGAGCTGCAATGCAGGTAACGCATATTTGCCAAGTACGCCTTTCGCGCTTAATTGCGTAACCGCCGCCAACCGAATCGGCTCGTCAAGGTCGGATACGTCACTTGGCTTTTCAAACGCTAGCCTGCTTTCGTTCGGCATGCTGTTGATCACCGTCTTAAACAGACGTACTGCGTCATTACTTGATCCGGTTAAATACTGATCCTTGTTCGTCTGATCATACCCAAGCCACACCGATCCTACCACATCCGGGGTGTAGCCGACAAACCAAGCGTCACGCAATCCATTCTTGGTATATGCGGTCGATCCGGTTTTCCCCGCAAGAGCAGCTTGACTGTAACCGGCCTGCCCCGTTCCGTTTTTCATCACGGATTGCAGCATCCGTGTCATATACCAAGCGGTCTGTTTAGAAAAGATTTTCTTTGATTTGGGTTTCGCCTCGCCAATCTTCTTTCCGTTATGGTCATAGATTGCCTGAATAAAGTAAGACTGGGATTGACTGCCGTTGTTGTCAAAAGCTGTGTACGCAGAAGCCATCTGCAACGGGGATACACCCTTGCTCAACCCACCAAGTGCGATCGCCAATCCGTTATCCGGTAAATCAATCCCCATTTTCGATAAATAACTTTTACTTTTTGAAATACCAATCTGGTCAAGCAACCAGACCGCTGGAGCGTTCTGTGAGACAGTTATGGCATCATACATAGTCATTTCGCCATTGTAACGGCCGTTGTAGTTCGTTGGCTTGTAATCACCATAGCTGACTTTCTTATCTTGGAGCATAGAATAAGGCTGGTAGCCCCCAGAATCAAGTGCCGGCCCATATACAGCAAGCGGCTTAAAGGAAGATCCCGGCTGTCTCTTGTCATTAACCCGATTATAGCTGCCGCGAACATAATTGCGTCCACCTTGAGCCGCGAGCACGCCGCCATTTTTACTCATCAGCACAAATGCGCCTTCCGGTGATTGGTTCGGATTGCTCCCTTGAAAATATACATTGTTCTTAAACGCATTATAAGAAGCGCTTTGTGCTTCTTTACTCATCGGAACGACGATTTTATAGCCGCCACGAATTAAGTCCTCCGCTCCGATATGATACTTTTTTGCCGCCTCTTCCTTCACCAGATCCATATAGGAGTCATACTCCGGATGCGTTTGAATCTTATGCACATTAAGTCCAAGTGTTTTTCCCTTCAGGCGTACTGATTGCTCTGCTGACAAATAGTCATGTTTCTGAAGCAGCGTAAGTACGAGATTGCGGCGTTCAAGGGCTTTTTTCGGATGCATAATTGGTGAATAGCCATTCGGTCCTTTTGGAAGTGCGGCCAGAAGCGCTCCTTCATCTTCAGTTAATTGCCCGACATCCTTATTAAAGAAAAATTCAGATGCCATTTGAACGCCGTAAATGCCATGACCGAAATAAACTTGATTCAAATACATTTCCAGAATCTGTTTCTTGCTGTATTTTCGTTCAAGGCTGACGGCAATCGCCGCCTCCTTAAATTTTCGAAACCATGTTTTCTCATTAGACAAATAAGCGTTTCTCGCCAGCTGCTGAGTAATTGTACTAGCGCCTTCTGCTTTATCACCGGCCATAATATCAGTCACGAGTGCGCGCATAACTCCGCGCAGATCAATGCCGGAATGCTGGTAAAACCGCAGATCCTCCGTTACCACGAATGCATTCTGTACCTGTTTCGGAATCTTTTTCAGTGAAACCGGATCGCGATTCTCCGCATAGAGCCTTGAGAGTTCACGCCCCTGTTCATCGACCACCACCGAAGTCCTGCTCATCACAAGTTTCTCGTCATCCGTGTAATGGTTGCCAATCAGAAGAACAAAGAAATAGACGAGAAGTCCGACGATCGCAGCGCCGATGACAAAATAAGCGACTTGAAACAAGCGCTTGTAAAGCATTTCTCTGTCCATTCGTCCTCCACCTTTCCAATTCCATTTAACCTCTACTATGTAGTCTTTGCAATATCTCTTAACACATTAACAAAAAATACAAATGACACGTTATTTTACGAAAATTTTTGACAAGATTGGGTTATTAGCGGATCTTTAGACGACGAAAAAAATCTCCGACACATGTAAAATGTACGGAGATTCACAAAAAAAGGATGCAAAAAACTTTTCTTCTTTTCAATTACACTTTCTCGCCTGATTCCGGTACACGATCCTTCCGAAGTGCACTGTGTTTATAACTGTATGCACAATAGACAATAATTCCAAGTATAAACCACACAACAAACCGAATCCAAGTTGCCGGCTGCAGTCCAGTTATTAAATAAGCACAGGAAAAGATGCCTAAAATAGGTGTCACAGGAAAAAATGGTGCCTTAAACGCGCGTTTCAGATCTTTGCGTTTGTAACGGAGAACGATTGTGCCGGCGCAGACGATAATGAATGCAATCAGCGTACCAATGCTGACCAGTTCGGAAACAATACTGATTGGGAAGAAACCTGCGGTCAACGCGCAGACCGATGCGACAATGATTGTTGAAACAGCCGGTGTCTGATGTTTTTTACTGACCCCGCCAAGTACCTTCGGGATCAATCCGTCTCTTGCCATTGCAAAAAATATTCGAGACTGTCCGTACATCAGCACAAGACATACGGAAGTGATTCCGCAAATTGCGCCAACGGATACCAGTGCCGCACCCCAGTGAATGCCAATCAGATCAAGAGCGTAAGCTACTGGCGCATTATGACCTGCTGTTGTCTGATACGCTGTATATTTGACAATTCCGGTTAATATTGCTGAAACCGCTATATAAAGCACTGTGCAAATCAACAGTGAATAAATAATCCCCTTAGGCATGTCTTTCTGAGGGTTTCGTGTCTCTTCTGCAGCTGTTGACACGGCATCAAACCCAATATAAGAAAAGAACACAACGGCCGCACCGGAAATAACACCTTTAAAACCGAATGGCATAAACGGTGTCCAGTTGCCCGGTTTGACGTGCCACACAGCAAGCACAATGAAAAGTAAAACAACAGCGACTTTAATGATGACGATCACACCATTTACGCCCGATGTATTTCTTACACCACTGATCAGCAGCCAAGCGATCAACCCGATGATCAGCATGGCCGGAATATTAATCACGCCACCTTCCATCGGTGAACTGACAATGGCTTTTGGTAAGTGAATCCCCATATTATTCAGTAAATTGACGGCATAACCTGACCATCCAATTGCAACAGTCGCAATACCAACCGCATATTCCAAGATCAAATCCCAGCCAATAATCCAGCCCCAAATTTCTCCCAGTCCGGCGTAACCATAAGTATACGCACTGCCCGCAACAGGAATCATCGATGCAAATTCCGCATAACAGAGTGCTGCGAAACAGCAGGCTAATCCGGAAAAAATAAATGAAAGCACGAGTGCGGGGCCGGTCAAATCTGCCGCAGCAACCCCTGTAAGAACAAAAATTCCGGTACCAATAATGCAGCCGATGCCAAGCATGGTTAGATCAAATGGTCCCAGTGCCTTTTTCAGTCCTTGTTTGCCCTCTGTTTCTGCAATCAAGCTTGCAATCGGTTTTGTTTTGAAAATACTCACTACCAACGTCTCCTCTTATGGATTCGGAAAATAATTTCATTGACGATTATAACTCTAATGTTAGAAAAAGTAACATATTAAAATCAAATTTCTCATTTTTTTCAAAAATTTGCATCACTAGATTTTAGGGTTGACCAAATTTTCTTTGAGCAGTATAATCTTTGTCGTGGCCTTTTATGGGGCATTAGCTCAGCTGGGAGAGCGTTGCCTTCGCATGGCAGAGGTCAGGGGTTCGATCCCCCTATGCTCCACTAACCGCGCTGTGATAGGATTTTCAATCAATAAAGAGTGAAAACCTGCACAGCGTTCTCTGACAGACCTACTTTTATGTATTTTTAGACCGCTTATCATGAGTTATTTAGATAATTCTGATAGGGGGTTTTTTAGTATGTTAATTAGTATGGCATGGAAGGAAATGTTACAAGATAAGAAGTATGAGGGATTGACAAACAACTCATTACAGAGTTATTATGGAGTTTGGCTCACTTTAGGAAAATGGCTTGAAGAAAACAAAATTGAGCATGTAGATCAACTCACTCCCCGCGTTTTTAAACTATATTTAAGACACTGCACAGAGGTCCGCAACAACAAACCCAAAAGCATTAATACTAAGTTAAAACTCATTAGAGCTTTTTGTCATTGGTTGCAAGATGAAGGCTTGACAGAGGGCTATATGGCTGAAAACTTGAAGATGGTTATATCAGACAGCGAGACACGAATTGTAAAAGAAACAGACATTAGACTGGCTCTAAGACACTTACGGAGAATAAAGCGCCGTGAGGACGACTTCTACGCTGTCCGGAACCACGCTATTATTGTTTTCCTCATAGGTACTGGGCTAAGAGCTAACGAGCTTTGCCAACTCAACCGCTCGGATATAGATAGCTCTGGGCTTATTATATTGAGAAAGACAAAAGCTCGAAAATTTAGCTCAGTCCCTCTTTCCGAAAGAGTCGCTCGCGAATTGCAGGAATGGCAAGAATATGAGAGACAAATTTTCGCAGAAAAACACCTCCCCGAACCGCTGTTCTGCACTCGTGAGGGGCGCAGACTGACAAGGAACGGTTTACGGCTCATGTTCAATAGAGTACGCGAGCGAGCAGGTATTGAAGGTACGTTCTGCTGTCACGGTATGAGAAACGCATTTATTAAGGGGCTTCTCAAGGGAGGAGCAAACCTCAGAGAAGCTCAACTCCTAGCAAGACATAGCCGCATAGATATGACAGAAAAATATATAGGTTACTTCCAGAACGAGCTACAAGATGCAATAGACGAGCACGACCCACTCAAGGGGCTTATATAAGCCCTTTTTTTTACATATATATTTATACTAGCGTTGCGTTAATTATTTCTAATCATTCATAATACTATGAATGTTCAAAAATATAGTGGTTTCCAAACAAAATAATCCTTTATAATGGAAGAATAGGTGATTCCTATCCAAATCCAAAAATAAAGGACTACGCATGGATAAGGATACACAATTCTCTTCATTTAAACAATGGTTACATCCAATTAATTTTCAACAACTTGACCAAACGGTCAAGGAAAAACAAAGCGATAAATACGTAAAAAAGCTGACAACTAAAGCCTATATCTTGCTTTTCTTATACGCACATCTTCACCAAGAAGACAGTCTGCATTCACTCTCAACTCGTGTTTTGGATGATAAGCTACAAGAAGCAATCGGCTTTTCGTCCATCAGTGCGGCTCAGTT
>NZ_FOOY01000014.1 GCF_900113325.1 Sporolactobacillus nakayamae
CGTGGTCTTTCGGTGTATATGATTACGGGCGATAATGAGCGGACGGCTCAGGCGATTGCCAGACAGGCAGGCATTGACCATGTGTTTTCCGAGGTTCTTCCCGAGGAAAAAGCAGCTAAAGTGAAAATTCTTCAAGAAAAGGGACTGAAGGTAGCCATGGTTGGTGATGGAATAAATGACGCTCCGGCATTGGCTACAGCAGATATCGGCATGGCAATTGGCACTGGAACAGACGTGGCAATTGAGGCAGCTGATATCACATTGGTCGGTGGCGATCTGCTTCATATTCCAAAAGCGATTGATTTGAGCCGGAAAACGATGCGGAACATTCGTCAGAACTTGTTTTGGGCTCTGTTCTACAATACGGTCGGCATTCCGGTCGCCGCACTTGGCTTACTTGCACCGTGGGTAGCCGGTGCTGCCATGGCCTTCAGTTCCGTATCCGTCGTGACGAACAGTTTACGTCTGAAACGGGTCAAAGTCTGAAATTGAAAGGTTTTTTGACTGAGAAGCTGTAGAGCATCAAAAAAGATGAAAAGGAGATTGACGACTTATGGCAAAAACGAAGCTTGATGTTAAGGGTATGATGGGAGACCACTGCAAGAATCTGGTGACTCAAACACTGATGGGTCTTGATGGGGTATCTGCTGTCTCTGTTGATCTTAAAACTGGTGAAGCTGCTGTCGACTATGATGAAACGAAAGTACAATGCGACAAAATGAAAGAAGCTGTCGAAGAACAAGGATACGATGTTGTTGGACAGCACTAAATCTGTCCATTCATCTTTAAATAAAAAATTTTCAGTATAAAAAAGGAGATTGAAACGATGGCAAAGACCACACTTGATGTAAAAGGTATGCATTGCGGACATTGTAAAGCCTCGGTTACAAATGCTTTAAAGGGATTAGATGGTGTATCTGACGTTTCTGTGGATCTTGAAAAAGGTAAAGCGTCAGTTGAATATGATGATGCAAGGGTTCAGTTCAGTAAGATGAAGGAAACAGTTGAAGAACAAGGATACGATGTTGTCGGACAGAATTAATTGTTAAGAAGTGCCTCGCCCGAAATGGGTTAGAGGCACTTTTTTAATACCATAAAAGAAACAAGACAATGAATTAAAGTAAAAAAGCGGGTAGCTTTGATGTTTCAAAATCATGTTCAATTCTCTTTTTAGAGAAATATCACTTTTACATGGTTTCTACACATTTAACGTGTAATCTTATTGCAGTAGAGAAGGAGGGGTAGTTGATACAAAACAACAAATGACGAATGTACTTGTCAATAAGGTAGAAAAAGTGTTGGTCACCCTTTTAAGGGGATCCGATATCGACATGAAAAACAATCAGGAGGTTTCATTAAATGTCACTATTTAAAAGACTGCGTGACCTTACCGTTTCAAATATTTATGCTGTGATTGAAAAAGCGGAAGATCCGGTTAAGATGACCGACCAGTACCTGCGTGATATGCAGGAGGACTTACAAGAAGCTGAACGGGGAGTCGCTGCACAAATTGCTCTTGAAAAAAAATTCAAGGCTCTTTACGAGGAACAAAAAGCCCTTGTAGCCAAGCGTGAAGAACAGTCACATCTGGCGGTTGAAACCGGTGATATGGATCTGGCACGAAGGGTCATCGAGGATAAACAAAACGCTGAACAAAAAGTGACTGAATACAAGAAACGTTATGAACAAAATCAGGTCGCGGCAGAAAATCTTCGTCAAAAACTAGATGAGATGCGAAAACAAGTTGCAGAACTGAAAGATAAGCGGGAAACGTTGGTCGCACGTGTTAACGCCGCCGAGGCGCAGAAAAAGATTAATGACACCATGTCTGGCTTTGATTCCAATACAGCGATGGCCGGACTGAAACGTATGGAAGAAAAAACATTGCAGCTAGAAGCCGAGGCGGAAGCAAGCGGGGAAGTCTATAAAAAAGAAAAATCCATCGATGAAGAGTTTGAAAATTTGGGGAAGGACAAGAAGGTCGAAGATGAACTGGCACAGCTCATCGAACAGCATAAAAAATAAGGGATAACAATAGGCAAATCAATGAGCCGGCACGCCGAGAAAATTACAAAAGACGGCTGTCGGTTTTATTTTTGCAAGTTGAAAGGAGATAAAAAATGTCCCTATTTCATCGAATCATCAATTTAGTAAAGAAGCCAGAACCACCGATTGAAGAAAAAACTCCTTACACTTTATCTATTGGTGATATTGTTGATCTTTCACTTAATAGTTATACCGTTGCGGGTCGAGTGTTATTCCCGCAACGCCAGGAAGCTTTTTTTACGATAAAGGATGGGAGTACGATCAAATATTTACGGGTTGCTAAGAGGGAAAAACTGGAGCTGTCTCTTTATGAAGCGATTGATGGACGTCTGGAAGATATTAATGAGATTCCAACGACCATTGAAATGGAAGGGACATTGTATCATATGGAAGATCAAGCGGTAGGCGCAGCCCATTCTTCAGGTGATACGCCTTTTGCATCCTCTAGTGAACGTTATCTTTGGGACTTTCAATCAGATAACTGGAAACTACTGCGAATCGAATGGCAGGCTGGCCAGATGATGTTGTATGAGGGAGAGGATGTCCTACCAATGGACGTCAGGATCATTCAGTCATGAAAAAAAGGAAGCGTTAAATATGATTAAGCGATTGTCAAACAGCATAAAAATTGTATTGGCTATTGTACTCGGGGCTTCCCTTTTAACCGGATGCTCCGCATCCGGCTCCGGACAGCCAGCCGTTACCGGTGGCTATCCGCTGACCTCCGTATCCAAAAACGGAAATCAGGAGTCTTATATTTATCAGGCTGACAAACAGTCGGTTCCAGAAGTAGCCAAGAAACTAAGCGACCAAAAGAAGCCGGATCAGATCTCAAGAAACGACAACCAGCAAATGTTCCTTGTCTATTCTGATGAATTATATGATCTTCAAAGAGACAAAAAGAACCCCGATAATACCCTGATTGAAGTAAGTAATAAAGAATTTGTTCGCAACAATTACAGTTCGTCGTTTTTGAAGGGCTATCTGTCTGCCGTTCTCTTGGATCGATTGTATCAATTGGGAAAAGGCGCTCTAGGTAATTATCGTGGCTATACGGATGGTAATACAATTCGGCCAACGGTAAAGTATCAGCCCCCTACCGCCAGCGAAAAGAAAACGATCCCTCCAATAACGAAGCAGACAACCGGTTCGATTATTAAGCGTAGCAGCTCCGGGAATAACTCGAACTCGTTTTCAAGTACATTCTCAAGAATAAGGAATAGCGTTACAAAAGATGTAGGACAGGCGATTAATTCGGTTGAGAGAAATACGGGGAAAATCTTGAAATCGGATACGGGTCAAGGAACGAGTAAAGTTTTTCCAAAAAATTCAAGAATTTCAATCCCAAAAAATAATTCTCCACCAAAAGTCAAATTCAAAAGTTTTGGAAGGATCATGAGAAGAAGCAGATAAATTCGATTGTCAATAAATTGATTACAAAACTACGGTTCGCTTTCAATTTAATGGTCGTCTATGAAATTCTGTTCAGGACTAAGCCGTAAAAGAGAGGCTTAGTCCTTTTCCTGACAGAAATACGAATCCACTATTTTTACACTTCTTTAGGCTTATGTGGTTCAGATCAAAATATTTCATATGGGTGTGTGTGCGGATGCATTTCAAAAAATCCAGTGTATTTCAGTCCCTGCTTGCCATCAATCTTGCGTTGTTTATTATTTTCCTGTCAATAGAGCTTGCTCTGCTCTTTAAACCTCTGTACTATTTCGATATTTGGTATCTTGGTATTGACAAGATCGCGGGTATCAACACAGCTAGAATTGTGGAAAACTATAATTACATGATTCAATATCTTTTCGATCCAAGGCCTCAATCCTTTAAGCTTCCATCCCTGCCTTACTCAGTTCGCGGACAAATTCATTTTGGGGATGTCAAAAGGATCTTCACTTCAATTGAGCTGCTCTTTATCATCACAGGTTTAGTTAGTGTGGCTGGCCTGTATTGCGGTATTAAGCATGGAATGATCAGTGTTCTGAAAAAAGCGTCTTTCATTCTTCTGTTCTTCATTATCGTTACTTTAACTGCTTTCACTTTAAACTTTGATGCATCCTTCACTTTGTTTCACAAGGCTTTTTTTAGAAATAATTACTGGCTGTTCGATCCGGTTACAGATCCTGTGATCACGATCCTCCCGGAAGCCTTTTTTCTACATGCCGCTTTATTTATTTTGATGTGGATTGTTATAGGCATGATTTTATTAAGTGTATGTCATAGGAAGTTATTAAAAAAGTGGAAAAATAAGTCCGTTTTCTAATCAAACAATCCATAGGAAGAGATCCAGTTTTTTTTTTTAAGTATCACTGGATTTAAAAAAGAAACTAGGATGTATGCTACGCATGATTTCAATTTGTTAATATATGTAATATGGAAAATTTGCTGTATGATGAGAGAAGGTGATGAGTATGAAGAAATTACAAGTCTTAATGGTGGATGATGACTGGAAGTTGCGCAATTTGCTACGCATCTACTTATCTAAAGAAGGTTTCAATACCGTTGAGGCAGCGGATGGCAATGAAGCGATGCTGAAAATTAAAAATCACTCCTTTGACTTGGTCATCCTTGACGTGATGATGCCCAATATGGATGGTTGGGAGGTGTGCCAGTCGATTCGGAAGACACAATCCGTTCCTATTCTGATGTTAACGGCTCTAGGTGAGACAAAAGAAAAGGTCCAGGGGCTGGAACTCGGGGCTGATGATTATCTGACAAAACCCTTTGATCCAGAGGAATTAATTGCCCGCGTTCATGCGCTGATTCGCCGCGCATCCTCGACCTCTACCGAAAAAACAAATAACGATGTGCTGAATTTTCCAGCACTAACGATTGATAGAGACGGACGCCAGGTTTTTGTTCATGATCAATCGGTGGATTTAACCCATAAAGAATTTGACCTTTTTGCTACGCTGGCCAAAAATAAAGGACGTGTTCTGTCTCGTGAACAGTTGATCGAACAAATATGGGGTTATGATTTTGAAGGGGATGCGCGGGTTGTCGATATCCACGTTAAAAATATCAGAGAGAAATTAAAGAGATCCGGATTAGTCTATAACCCGATTCAGACAAGTTGGGGAGTCGGTTATAAATTTGAGGCAGAGGTCGGAAAATCATGAGTATCAATCGAATCGGGCTGAAATTGGGCGCGGCTGTTATCGTACTGATGATTGTGATTCTCGTATCCTCCGGTCTTGCTGTTGATCGATTGTTCACAAATTTCTATGATGCTCAAATGAAGGACAATACACAGGAAATTGCTGCACACTTTGCAACCATGGCAGAATCCAATGATACTTCTTCACAATCAATGATTCGAGCTTTTGCTAAATTTTCAGATGTAAAGGTCTTCTGGTTGAATGATGAAGGAAGGATTTTGACGCTTCCACGGGAGAAACAGCCGAATCTGTCTTTTATACGGTCACGCGATACCCGGCGCCTGCTATCCGGTCATTCTGTAGCTTTTCAAAACCATGATGTTCATGGAAACCGATTTTATGTTGTAGGTAAACCCATACAAATAGGGGAAACGACTGGGTCTGCGATTTATATTGTCTCTTCCATGAAAAAAATAGACGATTCTTTGCAGAGACTTCGAAATTTGTTGGTGCTTTCTGGACTTGGCGCGTTTTTTCTCGCTTTAGGTATGATTCTTATCATGAGTAAACTGCTTTCTCGTCCACTGCTTCGAATGCAGCAAATGACCGATAAAATGGCAAAAGGAAACTGGGATACAAGACTTCAGGTCGGGAGTCGAGATGAAATCGGTATGCTCGGGCACTCCATTAATGATCTGGCTGCAAGTTTGCAAAGATATCGAGATACGCGGCGAGCGTTTTTCTCAAACATTTCACATGAACTTCGAACCCCAGTCACTTATCTTCAGGGTTATGCTAAAGTTCTGACAGATGGATTAGTTGATTCTGATAAAGAAAAAAAACAGTACCTTTCCATTATATATCAAGAATCCGTTCGTCTCGAACATTTGATTAATGACCTGTTTGACCTCTCGAAAATGGAGGAAGGACAGATCAAACTTAATATGGAATGGATGGATCTGAAGATAACCATAAAAACAGCTGTTCAGAAAGTTAAACTTAAAGCAGAAAGTAAACGACTAAGCTTACAGCTGGATTTACAAGATCAGGTTCCTCTTATTCGAGGAGATCGTAAACGGATGGAACAGGTGCTGTTAAATTTACTTGAGAATGCCATCCGTTATACGGAGAAGGGCAGCGTTCTTGTACGACTGACCGGGAAGAAAGAAGCAACTGTCCTTTCCGTATCAGACACAGGCATTGGTATTTCTAAAGAAGAGTTGCCTTATATCTTTGAACGATTTTATCGAGTGGAGAAATCACGTGCGCGTGAATACGGGGGGACTGGATTAGGCCTGTCTATCGTCAAAAAATACGTTGAAATGCAGGACGGAACGGTTCGAGTTGATAGCCAAATGGGCGTCGGGACTACTTTCACATTGATCTTTACTCATGAAAAAAAGCAGAGAAGGGACGGGATGAAATAATGAAGAAAATTGATTGGTTCTTTTCACTTTTTTTAATTATCGTTGGACTAACCTGCCTTCTCTTCTCAGCCAATGCTTTTGGTCATGAGAGTTTTCTTGCATTTGGGAGGATTTTTTTCAAAGTCTGCATGTGGGTCGCCTGCCCTGTGATCCTCTTTGGCAGCCTGTATTTATGGTTCCATTACAGGAACAAAGAGTAATATGTAAATCTTTTTTTATTTTTTCAACAATTACTCGCCTTCTACATGTTTTCCACACAGATTCCACACATTTCTTTCCTATAATCATTATTGAAGAATGAGAGGAGGAAGAAATCAATGGACTGGTCTTGGCTACTATTACTCGCTTGTCCCCTTATGATGCTCCCGATGATGTTTATGATGATGAAGGGAAATCATTCAGAAACGGATCATTCTGAACATCAAAAAAGCTCGAATGAATTGAACGACCTGAAAGAACAGAATAATCTTTTGCGGGAACAGCTTCAACAGCTTAAAAACAAGGATTAATAATCAAAGTTTACGAGGAGGAATTTTTTATGTCTTGTTGCGGAAATCACAATCATGAAGGTCATCAGTCTGAAAACCATCAACACAGCACACATCAGCATATTCATGAGAAACAGAATGAATTTGACGCGTTAAAAGAACAGAATGATCAGTTGCGGAAAGAACTTCAGCAGCTGAAAAGTAAACAAGCATAACGAGATTGAGGAGGGATTTTTGATGAATTGTTGCGGGAATCATGATCATAACAGTCAGGGTCACGAAAATCAAAATCAGGGAAATGAAAATCATAGTGCTCATGGAACTCATCAACACAATCATAACCTTATGATGGCAGTCTGCCTCATTATTCCAATAGCTGTGATCATTGGTCTGTTTTTCACAGGCGGATTTTCAGGATCAAATAGTTTGCTCATACTCGCGGCTGTACTTATTTGCCCGTTGATGCATCTGTTCATGATGCCGGCTATGATGAAGAAAGGTAATGGACATCATCATTGACTTGAAAAAAGTTTCAATTCGACTTTTCTTTATAGGGACGAAAACTCTATCGGGTTTTTCGTCTCTATTTAATAAGGATCTCATTAATCAGTGCAGATAATAAAACCAGTATGTAAAAAGAGGTGAAATGTAGATTGACAAAATCAAAAGATGAAAAAGCACAACCGGGGACTTTAGCTTGGCAAAAGCAAAAAATAAGAGAAGAATATGTTTGTCCCATTTTAGAAAAGGAAAATGAATCAATGAGAACACGGAGAGGATCTAAACGGAATCTTTTTAACAAAAGAACCGTTAGAACTGAATTTTAATCAGGTGTTGTTAAGCTGAACTCTGCAGATAAGAGTGAAGGGAATACTCTTATCGCTGTGACTTAGAGTTGCCACCGATGTGGCTTTACATAAAGAATTCACATCTCCATCAGATAATTAAATGATGAACGGTGAAAATTAGAGTGACTTTCACTTTTGAAATACAGGGTTCCTTATGCGTGAGTGGAGGAGACGGATGAAACGCGTCTATAGAAATATGATCATTTATGTCTTTATCGTTCTGGTTGTTGCAGGCGTGACCAAATGGCTGACCAGTCCAAACAACATTGTTGAACCGATGTCTTTCAGTACCTTTCAACAACATCTTGCCAAAGGGGATGTCAGAGAACTGACGCTTCAGCCGGATGGGAGTGTCTATACAGCAACAGGCCGCTTGAATAATGGAAAAAAGAATACGACATTTAGAGCCTATGTCCCGGCAAGTGAAAAGGAAATCAATCAAATTACTTCATTGGCTGAACAATCCAATTTGACTATTCAACCAGAAGCAAGTACACCTGGTTGGGTCGTATTTCTTACTTCACTGATCCCATTTGTTCTCATGTTCTTGCTGGTTTTCTTTCTCATGAATCGTACACGTGGTGGCGGCCAAATGATGAGCGTTGGTAAAAGTAAGGCTAAACTTTATAAAGAGGATAATCATAAAGTCACGTTTAAAGATGTGGCGGGTGCGGATGAAGAAAAGCAGGAATTAGTTGAGATTGTCGATTTTCTAAAAGAACCGAGAAAATTTATTGCTTTGGGTGCAAGAATACCAAAAGGGGTTTTACTTGAAGGACCACCGGGAACAGGGAAAACATTGCTGGCTCGTGCGGTTGCCGGAGAAGCGGGTGTTCCCTTCTTTTCAATCAGCGGCTCTGACTTTGTTGAAATGTTCGTGGGTGTCGGTGCTTCAAGGGTTCGTGATTTATTTGAACAGGCAAAAAAAAATTCACCTTGTATTATCTTTATTGACGAAATTGATGCTGTCGGACGCCAGCGAGGAGCCGGTCTGGGCGGAGGAAACGATGAACGGGAACAGACTTTGAATCAGCTGCTTGTTGAAATGGATGGTTTTGCGGCCGATGAAGGAATCATTATCATTGCGGCGACGAACAGGCCGGATATACTGGATCCCGCTTTGATGAGACCAGGCCGTTTTGATCGCCAAATTCCAGTTGGCCGTCCAGATCTGAATGGACGTGAGGCTGTACTTCGAGTTCATGCACGAAACAAACCGCTATCGAAAGATATTGATTTGAATACGGTAGCTAAGTTGACACCAGGATTTTCCGGAGCAGATTTAGAGAACTTGTTAAATGAAGCGGCACTGGTTGCTGCACGCGCCAACAAGATCGTCATTGATATGGAGGATATTGATGAAGCAGTTGAACGTGTCATAGCAGGGGTCGCAAAGAAATCACGTGTCATTTCCAAAAAAGAACAAAATATTGTTGCCTATCATGAATCAGGGCATACAATCATTGGTTTAGCTCTGGATGGTGCCGATGAAGTGCATAAAGTGACGATTATTCCACGTGGACAGGCAGGTGGGTACACTATTTCTTTGCCTAAAGAAGATCGCCATCTAATGACCAAACCGGAACTGTTGGAACAGATCACCGGCTTGCTTGGTGGTCGTGTGGCTGAAGAGATCACATTTGGTGAAGTATCTACAGGCGCTAGCAATGATTTTCAGAGGGCTACAAATATCGCAAGACGCATGGTGACTGAGTGGGGGATGAGTGAGAAGCTCGGTCCTTTGCAGTTTGGAAATAAAGGTAGTCAGCCCTTTCTTGGAATGATGCAAAATGAACAAAATATTAGTGACCAGGTTGCTTACGAAATTGACACCGAGGTGCAGCAAATCATTAAAAGACAATATGCACGTTGTAAGGAATTGCTAGTGGAACACGGTGATAAACTGGAACTGATCGCGCAAACCTTGCTGAAAGTTGAAACACTGGAAGCCGAACAAATTAAGGCATTGTATGAACGTGGAGAATATATCGAACCCAGAAATAATCGTTAAGGCGAGAAAATGTATTAAAATAGTATGTATTTTAAAAGTTCTTTAAGAAAATTACATTAAGATGGACGCTTCGTGAGAAACATAGTGATCCCAACGAAAAGTCAATATTTTTGATGAGGTTATAAATGAAAAAGGTTAAATTGGGCAGATGTCAATTGCTCAATTTAACCTTTTTTTAGATATTAACAGTTTCTACACGTTTTCAACTCAGAATCTACATGATTATCATTTAACATTACTTTATGCAAGAGGAAGTCCCATTGGATATAAAATACTTAAAATAGAC
This sequence comes from Sporolactobacillus nakayamae, assembly GCF_900113325.1. Classification (GTDB taxonomy): domain Bacteria; phylum Bacillota; class Bacilli; order Bacillales; family Sporolactobacillaceae; genus Sporolactobacillus; species Sporolactobacillus nakayamae. The sequence goes on from NZ_FOOY01000014.1 coordinate 10,211, forward strand.
ACCATGAATGATGGTATAGCATAAGGGATATCTCTTACTAAGAAACAACAGTATAGAAAACAAACTGAGCATTAGATTTTCATTTATTAAATACTTTGGAGGGGAGAATTGAAAATGGAAGCTGAAAAAATACAGCACATGCATGAACATCAAGATCATGAGCATGGGATGATGACCGGTCACATCAAGCCAGAACAAGGTCAGCAAGGAGAATCAACTGAGGAATTAGAATATCGGTCGCTAATGAAGAAATGGTGGCTGGCAGCTACTGTATCTGTTCCTGTTATTTTAGTTTCTTACCCTAATTTATTTCCTGGGTTACGTGAGCTGCTTCCGATGGGAAGCCAGCAACTGTGGTGGGCCAGGTTAATCATGGGAATACTCGCCTTGTTCGTCGTGATCCGAAGCGGTGGTCAATTCTTCGTTGGCACCTGGGAAGGCTTGAAACAGCGCTCCGCCAATATGAACACGCTGATCGCAACCGGTGTTTCGGCGGCGTGGCTCTATTCTCTGGTCGCCCTGTTCTGGCCGCAAATTTTTCCGAGACCTGAAATGGCTGATGTCTACTATGATGTCACTACAGTTGTCACGGCGCTTGTTGTTCTTGGATCGGCGCTGGAAGTAAAAGCTAAAGGACGTTCATCCGAAGCCATTAATAAACTGGTTGCCCTTCAGCCTCAGACAGCCAACGTTGTCAGGGATGGAAAAGAAGTCAAGGTACCGTTAGAGGAAATAAATATCGGTGATCAAATTATTGTCCGTCCCGGTGAAAAGGTCGCCATAGACGGAACCGTTGTCTCAGGAAGTTCAGCTATTGATGAGTCGATGCTGACCGGAGAATCTATACCTGTGGAAAAGAATGAAGGCGATGAAGTTTTCGGAGGGACGCTGAATAAAACAGGAAGTTTTACATTCAAAGTAACCAAAGAACAAAAGGACTCGGCATTAGCCAATATTGTGGAAATGGTGAAGCAGGCCCAGGGATCGCGTATTCCCGTTCAGAAAGTTGTCGATCAGATTTCGTCAATCTTCACTCCGGGTGTCATTATTGCGGCCATACTCGGCTATATCGTCTGGTATGATTTCGGGCCGCAGCCGGGATGGGTATATGCGTTGATTGTTGCAGTGACGACCTTAATTATTGCCTGCCCATGCGCGCTGGGAATGGCAACACCGATGTCCCTGACGACCGGTATTGGAAAAGGAGCGGAAAACGGGATATTAATCCGCTCCGGAGAAGCGCTGCAAATCGCACAGAAACTAAGGACGATCGTCATGGATAAAACCGGCACGATAACGGAAGGAAAGCCTTCACTGACGGATATCGTTCCCCTTGGAAAATTTACTGAGGAAGAACTCCTTCTCATCAGCGCTTCGGTTGAGCAGGGATCCGAACATCCGCTGGCATCCGCTATTGTGGAAAAGGCTAAGGAGAAAGGGTTGACGCCTGTTAAGAGTGAGGGCTTCAATGCGATTCCGGGACATGGAGTTGAAGGAACGGTCGATGGAAAAATGATCTATTTCGGTAATTTAAAACTGATGAAGGAAAAAGGGATTCCTCTGGACGGCTTTAACTCTTATGCTGCCTCGATGGCCGATCAGGGAAAGACGCCGATGTTCCTGGCGATCAATGGGGAAGCCGGTGGCATCGTTGCGGTTGCCGATATCGTCAAGAAGGACTCGCTTTCCGTTATTCATGAATTGAAATCAATGGGCCTGGAAGTCGTGATGATTACCGGGGACAACGAGCGAACGGCCCGCGCGATCGCCAAACAGGTGGGCATTGATCAGGTCCTGGCGGAGGTCCTTCCTCAGCATAAGGCGGAAAATGTCCGCAGGCTTCAGGAAGAAGGGAAGAAAGTGGCGATGGTCGGCGACGGCATTAACGATGCACCGGCACTCACACAGGCCGATGTCGGTATTGCCATTGGAACCGGAACGGATGTCGCCATTGAAGCAAGTGATATCACACTCATTTCCGGGAGCCTGGAGGGGGTTGTTAGGGCTATTAGAGTCAGCCGAGCCACGATGAAAAACATCTACGAAGGTTTATTCGGCGCCTTTATTTACAATGCAATCGGTATTCCCATTGCCTTGGGTGTGCTCTATCCCTTCACGGGCATCCTGTTATCGCCGCTGGTTGCCGCAGCAGCCATGGCGTTCAGTTCTTTAACTGTTGTCCTGAACGCGAACCGTTTGAAACAATTGAAACTTAAATTTAATTAAAGAGGGGAGAATGATTCAAATGAATTGGTTTGTTACAGTTGTTGGACTGTTATTAATTGGTGTGATCGCCTGGTACTTCTGGGGACCGAAAAAAGGAGGAAGCCTTGCGGAAACGAATGCTTCCGGTTTTCAGGAGGCTAAGATCCTGGTTAAAAACGGCTATAATCCGTCCCGTATTGTTGTCCAGAGCGGGAAACCGGTTCGATTTGAGTTTACCCGTATAGAGACAGGAGCCTGTGACGGAATGGTTATTTTTCCTGGATTTGAGAAAAGCGCGACGCTGCCGGCTGGAGAAAAGGTTATTGTTGATCTCCCTCCCATGAAAACAGGATCCTATGACTTTACCTGCCAGATGGGGATGTTCAGAGGAAAGATTATTGTGAAAAACTAAAAAAATAAAACAAGAAACAATGAGCTGGTTTATAGATTATTTATGAAGAGGAGATTTGCTCATGCCTGATGGAAAATACGCGTACGGTCTATGGGGTGCTGTCCTATTCAACATCGTTTTCTTCGGACTGTTTGCTTACTCCGTGTTTAAACCGACGACAAAACGGGACTGGAGAACTTTGGGGGCATTTACAGGGTTTATGGTCGCTTTGTTCAGCGAAATGTTTGGTTATCCCCTGACCATCTATATCCTGACATCTATCCTTGGGAAGAATTATCCAGTTCTTGATCCGTTCAATCATATTAATGGTCATCTATGGGTGGCAGTAGCAGGAGGATCTCCGATTTTATTTGATATTCTTCACCCTTTAAGCAATGTGTTTATTTTTGGCGGATTGATTATTATCGGGATTGGTTGGAGAAAAATACATTCAGGGGAAGGAAAATTAGTCACGGATGGGATCTACCGATTTATTCGCCATCCTCAATACACCGGTTTCGGAGTGGCAATTATCGGTTTTCTGATTCAATGGCCAACGTTAATTACACTCATTATGGCGCCTACTTTACTGATTATGTACAGGAAACTGGCAAAAAGAGAAGAACAGAACATGATTCAAGAGTTTGGTGAGGAATATCTCGAGTATATGAAAAAGGTACCTAGATTCGTTCCAAAGATACATTTAACTAATTTCACAAAGAAGGAAACAAATTAAAAGAAACTGACAGATGATCCTTTTACTATTTATACATGGATTCTTTTAATCATTAATTTTAGTGTGGTAGATTACTCACTCTCTGTGTTCCTCCGTGATTAATTTGAGAAAACATTAAAACATTGAACAAACAATGATGGTAACCGGACCGCTTCACATAATCGACCAAACTTATCTGTGTATCAATGCTGTTCCAAAACGTACTAACTTACACATCCCCCCATCTTCCATAATCAGCACTAAAACCTTCGCCAATCAAGCGAAGGTTTTGTCTTTGATTTTTACTCTTTAACTTTCGCGAGTCGTAAACTGTTCAATGTGACAATTATTGTAGCTCCCACATCAGCTAAAATAGCAATCCATAGTGTTAGCCACCCTGGGAAAATAAGCAATATAGAAATAGCTTTAATAGCTAGTGAGAACGTGACGTTTTGTTTAATAATCGCCAAAGCTTTACGGCTCAATTTTATTGTGTAGGGCAATTTTGTTAAATCATCAGACATAAGGGCAATGTCGGCTGTCTCTAAAGCTGTATCTGTTCCAGCACCCCCCATAGCAATACCCACAGTGGCTTCTGCCAATGCTGGGGCATCGTTCACCCCATCACCAACCATTGCAACCTTTTGCTTCCCACGATAGGACTTAATATAATTTAGCTTTTCTTCCGGTAGCAATTCTGCTTGAATATCAGAAACACCGACTTCTTTTCCTATTGTCTCGGCTGTACTTTTGTTGTCCCCTGTTAACATTACAGTTTGTTCAATACCGGACTGATGAAGTTTTTGGATAACATTCTTCGCTGAATCTCTTAGCTTATCAGCCACAGCGATAAGGGCAAGAATATCTCCGTCCGTTCCAAAAACCATTACTGTTTTCCCTTGCTTTTGAAGGGTTACAATCTGATTATGAATAGCTTTTTTAATCCCATTAGAAAGTGTTTCTTCAAAAAGGTTCGGGCTTCCCACATAGTACATGTTCTGGTTAATTCTAGCCTTGACACCTTTACCAGTAATGGATTGAAAGTCCTCAATCTCAATATCGTTAAATTTCAGCCTTTCTTCCTCAGCCTTCCTAACAATGGCTGAGGCGAGTGGGTGCTGAGATCCTTTTTCAAGAGCCGCTGTTAAGGTTATGATATCTTGTTCGTTTTTATTAAAAGTTACAACGTCTGTAACCTCTGGAATCCCTCTTGTTAATGTACCGGTTTTATCAAAGGCAATAACCTTGAGGGAGCCAGCTTCTTCTAGGTGAACTCCTCCTTTGATAATTACACCGTTTTTGGCAGCATTTCCTATCGATGTGACAATAGCTACGGGTGTAGAAATGATCAGAGCACACGGGCAACCGACAACCAGCAAGGCTAACCCTCGATAGATCCAATCTCCCCAAGAATCTCCCATGAATAAAGGAGGAATCACGGACAACAGGACAGCGAAAATAATAATCGCTGGCGTATAGACTTTTGCAAAACGATCAACAAACGTCTGAGAAGGTGCTTTTTCTGCTTGAGATTCTTCAACTAAATGAATAATTTTAGAAAGAGTTGTATCTTCAACTCTTTTTGTAACTTTGACCTCCAACAAACCTTCTTCATTTAATGTCCCAGCAAAGACTTCGTCATTAATGGTTTTTGTTACTGGTACTGACTCGCCAGTAATAGCGGCTTGATTTAGAGTCGATGTTCCATTAGTCACAACTCCGTCCATAGCCAATTTTTGCCCTGGTTTCACAATCATTGTGTCACCAACCTGAACATCTACAACAGGGACCATCAATTCTTGACCGTTCCGACGAATCAATGTTTCTTTTGGTGCAATTTTCATTAACGATTGAATAGATTGTCTCGCTTTATCTGCTGAATAACTTTCTAACGCTTCACTAATCGCAAAGAGAATAACAACCGTTGCTCCTTCTTCCCATTTACCTATCGCGGCCGCTCCTATAATAGCAATCGTCATAAGAGTGTCCATATCAAAGTCAAGCCGAATCAGATTTTTAAAACCTTCAATGAATAACGAGTAGCCACCGATGATAATAGCCGCTAAAAATCCGATGGTAGGAATCAGACTCAGCTCTCCGTATTGAGTCCCAATAATCCAACTGATTATCAATAGAAAGGCTGAAATGTAGACTTTAAAATTTTCTTTTTGCTTCCAAAATGGTACATGTTCAACAGTTTGTTCTGCTTCATCCCTGACTTTTAATTTTTCAAACGCTCCTGCTTTTTCTAACGCTTCAATGGTTGTGTTTCCAGTAACCATAATCTTAGAAGCGCCAAAATTCACTTTAGCTTCAATCACTCCATCTAACCGCTTTACATTTTTTTCAAACTTGTTCGCGCATTCCATGCAGTCAAACCCTTGAACTCGATATGACTTGACTTGTTGTTCAGACATGAGTTTTCTCCTCTTTTCTGTGCGTCATTGCAATAGAAATTAATTGTTTGATGTGTTCATCATCAAGCGAATAAAATGCCATTTTTCCGTCCTTTCGATATTTTACAAGACCTTGCTTACGGAGAGTGCGTAGGTGATGTGAAGCCGTTGCTATGGAAGAACCAATAATGTTTGCAACGTCACAAACACATAGCTCCTTATCTTGACATAAGGCAAAGACTATTTTTGACCTATTTTCATCAGCAAGCGCTTTGAACAATCGAACAACGCGAGATAGCCCATCATTTTCATTTTTTAAAAGGCCTTGTATGCGATTGACCTTTTCTTCGTCATAGCAATAAATTTCACATGTATCTTTTTCGACCACTAATAGCGACCTCCTTATCATTCAAATATTCATTTGATTATATTATACATCATTTCTTATTTTATTCAAATGTACATTTGAATAAATTTTTTTAGTGTGCTAGAGATGTCAATTATGTGCCATTAACTACAGAAAAATAAGATGATAAAAGATAGATGACTTTTTTTCCTTTGGTCAATCTCCATGACCTTCTTCATTGATATGCATCACCAAAAATTTTTCTATAATCATAACCGAAGTTTATCGTTTCCACATCGTTTCCACACATTTTTGCAATAGGATTCAACTTATAAAGTGATTATTTTTATTAAAAGGGAGGAAGGTTCATGTGGTTTCCAGGACCTGTTTTATTTAGAATCGGACCGATTCCAATTAATACGTTGGGTGCTTCGGTAGCTCTGGCAACGCTCTTTGGTTTATGGTTGATAAATCGTGAGGCCAAGAGGCAAGGTATTCAAGCGGATTACATGGTGGAATTCGCTATTTATTGTGTATTGGGTGGTGTTCTTGGAGCAAGATTGTGGTTTGTTCTCTTCAAATGGCCGTATTACGCTGCTCATCCAGCAGAAATTTTTATGGTTTGGATGGGGGGACTGGCAATACAAGGTGGCATTCTCGGCGGTACTTTAGTAGGAATCTGGCTCGCTAAGAAGCATAAATTGCCAGTTTGGCAGGTAGCCGATATCGTGGCACCAGCGTTAATACTCGGAATGGCGATTGGTCGGATCTCAGATTTTCTTACCGGTGACGCTTATGGTATTCCAAGCGATTCCATCTTAGCTGTTTCCTATCCCCCGGGAACATTTGTCTACAACATCTTTGGTAGCACGCCGGTCCTGCCGATGCCCTTATTTGAGGCCATCGGTGATTTGATCATCTTTGGCTTTTTGCTATTGATTAAATATAGAAAACCATTCCAAGGGTTTCTATTCCTTCAGATGTTAGCACTTTACTCAACATTGAGATTTACTTTAGAGTTCTGGAGAGGAGACAGCCTAAGGACATTACTTAATCTAAAAGTCGCTCAATTGACGGCTTTGGCAACGATTATCTTAGCAATCGGTTTTATGATCGGACGCTATAGACAAATGAAAGCCGCTCATCGAGAGTAACAAAGAAAATTAGAAAATAAAGAAAAGGAGAAGCGGCATGAGGAACAGAAAATCTGGATCAGTTTCAACAAATAAAAAGTCAAATCGAGGGAAAACCTTACTAAAAACCATAGGTTCAGTCCTTTTCGCCATTATTGCTACATCTCATCACTGGCTGCATATACTATTGATTTCTGTCGGCTTAACGTCGATTGGGGCAGTTTTATTTAATATGCCTCCCCTTTTAAAAGTCATCCTGTTGATCATTTCTCTGATCATTTCAATCCGGTTTATTTTCGTAGCGAAACACAAATGGAGACATGAACGCCCGGTCGCATGGGTTTATGCCATCTCTTCAATTCTATCGATCGTGATTGTATTGTCTGCTGTACCGCAGACAATCAACGCAATCATTCAGCCACCTTCAAATACACAGAATCCTGGCAGTATAAACACGCATGACCATAATCATAGTGATATGAATAAATAGTGGTGAAATGATTTTTAGCAAATGACAGATAGACATGGGGTGATTTTCTATTTTTATGAGGAATGTCCGTATTTTCACAATGTGAGAATTGCATCAGTCTCTAAAAGATTGAATGCTAAAAGGTTGGGAAACAAAATGGATTCAAAAATTTATGATGTGATTATTGTCGGAGCAGGTCCTGGTGGCAGTTCACTGGCAGCAAAGCTTGCTGAAGCAGGGCTTCATGTTTTAATTTTAGAGAAGCAAAGTTTTCCGCGTTATAAAGTATGTGGAGGCGGGATTACCAAGAGAGCCCTCCTGAAAATGCCGACTGCTATCACACCGATTATTCGAGATCAGATCACTTCATTTGTCACGGTGGAAGGTAATCATGACATTCAGGAGTTTAAACATAAAACGCCGTTTATTTATATGGTTATGAGAGACGAATTGGATCAACTACTGGCGAAACATGCCGTTGACTGTGGTGTAGAACTGAAAGAGGATTCCTTCGTTAAAAAAGTGGTCGAGTGTGGTGGAGGGGTCGAGGTCTTCACAAGGGATGAGAAATATTCAGGACGGTATTTGGTTGGAGCCGATGGCGTAAACAGTATCGTTGCGAAACAGGTGGGGTTAATGTCGGAACGAAGGAAAGCTCTGGCATTGGAATATGAATTCAGATGTGACCAGGCAACAAACGCAAAATATAAAAACAAGTTTATCATTGATTATACCAGTGTACCTGACGGATATATATGGATATTTCCGAAAAATGGAATTTTATCGGCAGGCATCGGTTCTTACTCGTTAAGTCGGAAATTGATGTCGAAATATTTGCTTTCATTTCTGGACCATCAGGAAATGAGTGGAGATCTGCTGAGCGCGAAGGGATCTTTTTTGTCTGCTGGCGGTACCCGGCAGCCAATCATGACGCAACGAACAGCATTAATCGGAGACGCAGCCGGACTGGTCGATTCATTTGCCGGAGAGGGCATCTACTATGCTTTGTGGAGTGCTGAATTACTTTCTGACCATTTAATAAAGTCGATCAGGGATAGATATAGTGAAGCATTCTTAACCTATCAAAGAGATGTTGATCTGACAATCATGCCCGAACTCAGTACATTGGATCAGTTTGGCCGGAAATTTTACAAAAATCCGAAATTGATGCAAAAGATTGTTTCTCGTTTTCCTAAGTTATTAAGCTTAGTTTTTGATGTATTAGAAGGAAAAAGAGATTATAGCAAACTGTACAAGAAATTCAATATAGTAAAATCGTACGGCCATTTTTTGAATCTGAAAAGCTCTATTTTCACTTGAGTCCATTCTAAAAGACCAATTAATGATATTACCGTCATGATACGGAGTTATGTTTAGGAATAAAGGTTGACCCTGTACTTTGGTACAGGGTTTATATTGTATATGAGGTGAAACAAATGGGGTTACGAATCGGACAGCTGGCCAGCCGAACTTACGTCAACAAAGAAACGATCCGGTACTATGAACGGCTGGGGCTAATTCCAATTCCCTCTCGTACAGCGAAAGGATACCGTATCTATAAGGCTCAAACAGTGGACCGAGTGAATTTTATTAAAAAGTTGAAGAGATTAGGATTTACATTGAATGAAATTGACAAGTTGTTAGGCGTTGTTGACCGCAATGAAGTGAAGTGCAGAGATATATATGATTTTACCGTTAACAAGATTGGTGAGATACAGCATAAAATCGAGGAATTAAACAAACTTGAAAAGATGCTTGTCGATCTGAAAAAAAGATGTCCTGAGAATAAAGAGATTTATGAGTGCCCCATTATTGAATCCTTAATGTGAGAATACGAGGAGGAAATCATATGATAACGTATCGAATGACTGTTCAGGGGATGACTTGTGCCGGGTGTGAAGACCATGTGGCAAGTACTCTGGAACATATTGGTGCAAGAAACATTAAGGTTAATTATCAACGTGGGGAAGCTCTTTTTGGGCTCCCGGTTAGTATTAAAAAGGAGACTGTGGAACGGGCAATAGTTGAAGCACACTATCAACCTGTAAATTTTATGCAGATCCAATCAGAAGGAGATTCTGATAAAGAAGACGACTACGATTACATTATTATTGGCTCTGGCGGTGCGGCTTTTGCTTCAGCCATTAAAGCCAGAGAGTATGGCGCCAGAGTGGCAATGATTGAACGAGGTATAGTTGGCGGTACCTGTGTTAATATCGGCTGTGTTCCTTCTAAGACCTTGCTCAGAGCCGGGGAAATTAATAACCAGGCAAAAAATCATCCATTCAAGGGATTGCACACTTCAGCAGCTGAAGCTGATTTAGCGCAACTGGTTGAGCAAAAAAATGAATTGGTTGAAACATTACGGATCCAAAAGTATGAAAATTTAATTGGAACTTATGGTTTTGAACTTATTAAAGGAGAGGCAAAGTTTGTCAATGAAAAAACGATCGAAGTGAATGGCAGACAACTGACGGGAAAGCGTTTTTTAATCGCCACCGGTGCTTCACCGCTCATACCCGATATTCCCGGATTAAATCATGTGGATTTCTTAACCAGCACAACTTTACTTGAACTGAAAAAGATCCCGAAACGTCTTGCGGTCATCGGTTCCGGTTATGTAGGTTTTGAATTAGGTCAGCTTTTTCATCATTTAGGTACGGAAGTAACATTGATGCAGCAGAGCAATCAATTATTAAAAAAATATGATCCGGAAATATCGGAAACCATAACACGAGCTTTAACACAACAAGGTATTCATTTTATTACCGGAATAAAATTCAAGCGTATCGAACAAGACGGGCAGATAAAGAAAGTCCATATAAAGACTGAGGGTAAGGAACAAGTTATTGAAGCAGAGCAGTTGCTTGTCGCAACAGGACGCAAACCGAACACAGCAAACTTAAATCTGTATTCAGCAAACGTTAAGGTCGGTACCCGGGGTGAAGTCCTCATTGATGAATTTTCCAGAACGACCAATCCACGTATTTATGCAGCTGGGGATGTCACGCTCGGCCCGCAATTCGTCTATGTCGCTGCTTATCAAGGCGGTCTTGCTGCAGACAATGCCGTCGGAGGACTTGGTCAAAAAACCGACTTAGACTTTGTACCGAGCGTTATGTTTACAACTCCATCAACTGCCATGGTTGGATTAACGGAAGAGCAGGCAATAAAAAAAGGCCTTAAGGTAAAAACGTCTGTTCTGCCTTTAAGTACCGTGCCCAGAGCAATCGTTAATCGAGAGACGACTGGTGTCTTTAAATTAGTGGCAGAAGCAAAGACACTCAAGGTCTTGGGCGTCCATATTGTTGCTGAAAATGCGGGAGACGTGATCTATGCTGCGACATTAGCCGTAAAGTTTGGGATGACTGTGGAAGATCTTCAAGATACCCTCACGCCTTATCTCACTATGGCCGAAGGCTTAAGGTTAGCAGCACTCACATTTGACAAAGATATATCTACACTTTCTTGTTGTGCAGGATAACAATGTTAATAATAAAGAAACAAATTAAAGCCGATTTCCCATTTTTCCTTAAAAATGGGAAATCGGCTTTTTCTCATAATTTAAAAAAGTATAACCCCGATGACGATCTGCTTCAAATCAGGATGATGCTGTTTACTGTAGCCATACGTAATGGCAGGTGTCCCGTCCGCCCCATCTGGCGAAGTGTAGCTGCCCTAAAACAAATAGGATGTGGTATCGCTGCGGACACCGGACACCGGGAGACCCGGTTTCTGATAGGCGGAAAGAGACAGGGGTGGAATACACACGCCAGGGGCCGGCCTCGTGCAGGTGATCCAACGCTCGACCGAACGCCGAGAGAGGCTTTCGAACGGATCTCATCCCAATCCGGCAGATGATTGATCGTTTCATTAAATTGGTTTTCTCACAAATCACGGAAATCAACTGAGAAGCACCCACCGACAGGGTGAGCACCTGATCTGTTTCCATGACTTTTTGCCATTTCCGAATATTCATGAACAGCTCTTTCCTTCATATTTATTCCTCAATTTATTTCTATCAATCATCGTATTTAGTGATGTTCATCAACATGTTCTAAATCTTACAACATAATTTGTTTCTACATAGTTTCCACACAAAATCCACACATTTATTGATTATCATTATTTTAATAACTAAACCACATTATAGAGAAATTGAGGAGGTTTCAGATAAAAAAATAAATCGCGATTAATTAATTAAACGAAATAATATTGAGATCGAAACATGTCGAAATTTGTCATATTGAACTGTTACGATATGATTAATGGCTCTAGCGGGGGTCTTTCACCTTAAAACTCCAAAGAAAAGAAAAGAAGCTAAAGGGGAAAGATAGTAGTGAAAAGAAAATATTTACGCACAACAATGATCTTGGGTACAGCGTTTTTGTTGATAACGAGTTATACGGAGAGCTACGCACACGCCACTTCAGAACGTCAATTCAATACGAAACAAAGCTTATCTTCTGAGCAACAGTTGTCGAAGAATGATAGACAACAAGATGTAGCGATAAATAGAATTAAATCATCCGAAAAGCAGATTGAGAAGATAAAAAGAAGTGTAGCAGATAAACAATCTAAACTGGTTGAAAGTGAAGCAATATCCGAATCGATGAAAGATCAGATTGATCGGCTTACCAAACAGATCAGTATTAGGGATAAATTATTAAAAGAACGGATACGTTCCATTTACATAAATGGAGGGGCAATCAGTTATCTTGATGTTCTTCTTGGTGCAGATAGTTTTGGAAATTTTCTGGATCGATTATTCGCCTTGAAATTGATTACTGAAACAGATAACAAAATACTGACTGCTCAAGAGAAAGATAAGAAGGATCAAGTATCAAAACAAAAGATACTAAAACAAGAACTGATAAATCTGAAAAATGGATTGGCAGATCTAAAAAAATTAGAAAATGATCTACTTCAGAAACAGAAAGATCAAAAAAATGAGTTAGCGTTATTAAGAAAAGAAGCATCCAAAATTAAAGAAAAGTCAATGGATAAGAAGGAAGAAAAGGACATTGTAAAGGCTCAAACGAGTTCAGCAGAAAATAGAGCATCGACTTTATCATTAAAAAAGTTATCGTTAAACAAATCAGATTTTATTAATCCTACTCAGGGTTATATCTCATCTGGGTTTGGTAATCGGTCATTTGATAACAGCTTTCATCCAGGAATTGATATAGCTAACAGTGAGGGAACACCAGTTAAGGCTGCAGCTGACGGAGTAGTTTTCAGAGCGTATCAATCTTCAAGTTATGGAAATACGGTAATGGTTTCCCATCAAATTGATGGAAAATTGTATACGACGGTCTATGCTCACCTAAACGCTTATAATGTATCTACAGGTGAACGAGTGACTCAGGGACAAGTGATTGGCGGAATGGGTAATACAGGCGAATCATTTGGGTCTCATCTGCATTTTGAATTGTATATAGGCCCTTGGACTCCACCACCACATAAAGGGGCAGTTAATCCAGTGAGCTATATTCAATAAAAGCCGTTTGAATTTCGATTAGATTTTAGTAGAATACAATTATAAAATCAGGTATAGAATAAAAAATTTTTATACTAAGCTTGTAGATAGAATGAGCTGTACGGTGGTTTTCATCAGTGAGCTCATTATATTATTATAGCCAATTCAGAGGTGTATCTATTTTATTCAATAGTAATTTCGGTTGATAAAATTCTCTGAAGTTGATACAATAGTATTATGATTATTAAACTAACAGAAAAACAAGAAGATGAATTAAGAGTAAAAGTTTTTAAGGCTCTATCGGATCCAATCAGATTGGAGATTATTCGATATTTAAAAAAGGTAAATCGAGGGGTAACTTGTGGTGAAATCGGAGAGATAGTTAAAATGAGTAAATCTGCAGGTTCTTATCATTTTAAAATTCTTCGAGAAGCAGGATTAATTCTTACACGAAAGCAGTCCAGAGAGAAATATGTTTCTCTTAATTATGATATCTTTGATAAATATGTGACAAAATTTCTAGATTCTCTTTGAATTTAGAAATTTTTTGTTTATTGAGAACGCAACTTTCGCAGCTTAATCCTGGTAGGTAAACCCTGATATAGTTGGGTAGTCTGTCAATCTATTGCTGGAGTTGACAGACGATACACTTCTTGATTGTATTTTTGGTTTCGGCTAAATCTAAATGGAAAAGGTCAAGTAGATGGGTCAGGGCAACGCCCCAATCCAGGGTCCTTATTTCGTCGCAAGGTTCTTAGAACATGCCGCCTAGTGTCAGTTCGTCCGAACTGCAGCGGTTTCGCCAGTCCAGAAAAGAATGAACCGAGTAAATACGATTGCTGTATGGCTGATCATGGGGTCATACGACCGTCCCTAAAATTATTTTTGTAGTTTTAGAAAAAATTGGTCGTTTTAAAGAAGAACTCAATGTCCCGTCTCTTCTTTAGATTCGGATAATTTATATTCCGTCATCGTGCAGTCGGTACTAAAAATGACAATCCAGCGGTCCTGCTGGTAACGGTTTTGTGCGAAAACCACTTTGGACGGAATCCAATTGGCAGGGTGGTGCGGATTGAACACAGAATGCCTTTTTGACTGGTGACTGGTTCAGCGAGCCGGAACAGAGGTTTTAATCCAAACTGTTTCGGTCAACCTGATAACGCTGATTTGTCGCTTTCACTATGCTAATGACATCTAGTCCCTGACAGGTCAGCGCTTTGACCAGCAGCTGCTGTGTGAACCAACTGTCCATCAGGACATAGGGGGCATGAACCCCCTTGACATCCGTTCCACCATGGCAGGAATTTGATCTGGAGCTATCTGCAAGGCTTTGATCCGACGTTTGTATCCGGAACACTTCTTGTCGATACCAGCATGAATCCTATTTATCACTGTTTTTTCTAAACTGAGCAGGGAAAAGTTAACGGGGAGAAACGTGGTTCCGTCTGACCATTCCAGGGTCACGTCCTTATTTTTGAACTGTGAAAGTTGATTTGAGAAATATTAAACTAGATAACGTTCTTGAAAAGTAAATATATAGGTGGTATACTACATTAAAGTTCAAATGTATTTGTACTATTGAACCATTAATGCATTAGCGGTATAATATATTATAGTTTAAAACAATTTGTACTTTTGAACTGATAAAGGAGATGGGGATAATTATGATAAGCGATAATATTACCGCTAAACGTGGAATACAAGAGGGCTTTCATCGGTATCCAGCAAATCTTTCCGAAATGATTTCTTACTCTGTTGAGAATTTTCCAGACAAATCAATTATTTATGTAGATTCTAGAGGGGAAAAAATCACCACTTATCTTGATACCTATAACGAATCTAGGTTGATACTTAACAATTTGCATCAAAGCGGAATTAAAACTGGAGATATTGTCGTCTTAGCTCTAGAGGAACACTCTGATTTCATTCCTTTAATTTGGGCCTGTGTTTTGGGAGGAATAATACCTTGCCCAATAATTCCACGAGTTGCAGATATGGAAGTATGGAGAGGCAATCTAAACCATATATCAAAATTGCTTAATAATCCCACTTTTATCATTTCATCGCGTAACCTTAAATTATTTGATGTAGATAACAAAATCCTAAAGGTAGAAGATTTACATAACCCTGTATCTGCACCTGCAAAAGTCGATAGCGATAATGTTCCGGATATTGCCTTTTTAATGCTGAGCTCTGGTTCAACAGGTGCTCCGAAAGCAATTACTCTGACTCATGAAAATATCCTTAATTCATTAGAAGGAAAGCGACTTGCTACAGGAATAGAGGATACCGATATTACCATGAATTGGATTGCTTTTGATCATGTTGCGGCATTAACAGAGTGCCACTTCTTGCCATTGTTCACGGGCTCAACGCAGATTCAAGTTCCAGCGGTTGATATTGTTTCAGATCCACTCTTTTTTTTGAAAATAATTAGCAAATATCGAGTTTCACATACATTTACACCTAACTTCCTACTGGGACAAATCACTTCACTGATAGATGGTACAAATGGTTTGCCAGAAAAAATTCAGCAAATGGATTTTTCTTGCCTCAAACGTATTATTTCTGGAGGTGAGGCTAACGTATGTGAAACGGGAGACCGCTTCTTAAATGCATTTGCAGATCTAGGTATGAAACGTTCAGTCATTTGGCCAGCATTTGGTATGACTGAAACCTGTGCTGGATCAATCTATTCAACTAATTTTGAGAATGAAATCGGCAAGAGTGAGTTCGCAACTCTCGGGAAACCTATTCCTGGTTTGAAAATTCGAATTCTTGGGGAAAACGGGGAGGTCATGAACCCAGGCCAAGAAGGGGAACTTCAGCTGCACGGTGCTATGATCTTCAATAAATATTATTCCAATGAAAAAGCTACAAAGGAAGCATTTACTGAAGATGGATGGTTTAAAACAGGAGATCTTGGCATTATTGAGCCTGACTCAGGATCTTTACGCTTAGTAGGGAGAAGTAAAGATAGCATTATTGTTAATGGTAACAATTACTTTCTTTACGAACTGGAAACAGTAATTGGAAGTCTTGAAGGTATAGCGCCTTCTTTTATTGCTGCATTCTCAACGCGGCCAGTTGGATCGGATACCGAGTCACTTGTTGTTTTCTATACTCCACTGAGTGATTATAATACACCTCAACAACTTAGGAATATTAACATTGCGATTAGAAATATCACAATATTACGCTGGGGATTCCGTCCTCTTTTAGTGCTTCCTGTATCCAAAGATATACTTATTAAGACAAGTCTTGGTAAAATTCAGCGTTCTAAGCTGCGAAAGAAATACGAATCAGGAGAGTTTGATAGCTTAATAGCAGATTTTGCTAGTTTAGAAAAAGAATATACTCCACCAATTGTGCCTGCTGAGAATGGATACGAAGAGAAAATAATCAATTTATTTTCTAAGATAACAGGGATTTCAACAGGAGAAATAGGTGCGACTAGTAATTTCTTTTCACTAGGTGGTACATCGCTAGAGATATTACGTTTACTTACTAGTCTTAAAGGACAATTTGACACCAAACGGAATTTTTCTTTAGTAGACTTGCTTCGAGACCCTACACCTAGAGGCATAGCTCATCTTGCTTCTTCTAAAACAGCTAATAATAAAGAATACAATCCAATCGTGCCGCTTCAGAAAAAAGGAGTTGGAGCACCCATTTTTATGATTCACCCAGGAGTCGGAGAGGTTCTGGTTTTTGTAAATCTGGCTAATTTTTTCATGGATGAAAGACCTATTTATGCTTTAAGAGCACGTGGATTCAATCCAAACGAGAAATTTTTTGAATCTTTTGATGAACTTGTATCGACCTATGCTGCTGCTATTAAGCAATATCAACCACATGGACCGTACTACATTGCAGGATATTCCTATGGTGGTCCAGTTTCACTACCAGTTGCACAAACTTTGGAAGCGATGGGAGAGAAGGTACATGTTTTAGTAATTGATGCTCCGCCAGTAATTGAACATCCACGAGGTAAGGTTGATAGGGTAGAAAGTGCTCTTATGTTGTCTTTCTTTCTCGGCTTTATTGATAAAAGTCAACTTGATACTCTTGGTAATTATCTAAGAGAATCTGAGGATATAAATCCAGTAGACTATCTTTTTTCATTGGCACCGACCTCGAGAATTCGAGAGCTTGGATAAGATTTGACGACATTTAAACACTGGAACGATCTGGCTTATGGTCTTTCTCAAATTGGAGGTTCTTACAAACCTAAGGGAAGCGTAAATGACATTACCGTCTTTTATGCTCAACCGATATGGGGAAGTAAAGCGGATTACTTTGAAACAATGTTAAAGAAGTGGGATAAATATTCTCGCTCCCCTGTGCGGTACATAGAAGTTCCAGGAGAGCACCATACAATCCTCAATCCTGAATTTGTTGATAAATTTCAGGAGATATTTCGATCCGAGTTATCGAAAATGGTTAGCAAACAAGGAGCTGAGAAATGATGAGTAACAATCGTGCCCTATGCTATGACGAGGTCGGGCAGGGCGAAGAGATCGTGTTTGTTCATGGCTATATTTCCGATCGACGGATTTGGTCACAGGTAAGAGAGCATTGGTACGATTCGGGTCATCTTTTTTTTCCTACGCTCGAGGGTTTTTGGGAAGACTCGCTGGAGTTCAGAGAAAGTAATTTTAGTGTTGATAATCATATAGAAGATATTGTTGATTTCTTAGAAAAAGTTTGTACTCCGCCTGTTCACCTCGTTGGATGGTCATATGGAGCGTCACTTGTTTTGCTGGTTGCTGCAAGAAGGCCGGATCTGGTTAAATCCGTGTTTGCTTATGAACCTGGCATTTCATCTTTTGTTTTAGATAAAAAAATATTGCAGCAAATCCAGCGTGATCGTGTAGAAATGGCTGGCCCCGCTATAGGAGCAGTAAAAGCTGGGAATACAAAAGAAGCTGTTAAATATATTGTTAATGGAGCCTGCAATCGGGAAGGAGTATTTGAAGATTTCGATGAGGAACTAAAACAGAGATTCTTTGATAATGCAAGCACAGTTCCGTTGATGTTTACTGAACGGAGTGCCCCAAATTTACCAGCTTCTTCGGAGGACTTAAAAAGAATCTTGTGCCCTGTTACTATAAGTTATGGTGAGTATGCTCGTCCTGCGTATAGGCTTGTCGCAAAGGAAGCTGCAAAAATAATTCCCAATTCAATAATACAGATCATTCCAGGCGCAATGCATGTTGTCCCAGTAACGTCTCCAGAGATATTTCTGCAGAAAATTATTGAGCATCTCAGTGGAGTTGACAGGAGGGGGGTATCCAATGGTAAATAAACAAACAAATCCAACTTGGGTACTCGTGCTCACATCGCTTGGCTTCTTCATGGCGATGATGGATTCGATGATTGTAACAACCGCGTCAACAGCGATTCGAAATGACTTTGGAATTTCGGTTGGCGAGCTACAATGGGCGCTCAATGCCTATAACATTACCATTGCAGCTGTTTTATTGATTGGTGTTTCGATTGGAGATCGCATCGGACACAGAAGGCTGTATAATATCGGTCTCTTTATCTTTGTTTTGGGTTCAGTCTTTTGTGCATTATCAAGTAATATCGATCTTTTGATCGCTTCCCGGGTCATAGAGGGAATCGGTGCCTCTGTAATGACCCCTATGTCGATGGCCATATTAACGGCATCCATTCCTCCTTCCGAACGCGGAAAGGCTCTGGGTATTTGGAGTGGGATAGGCGGACTTGCTCTTATCGTAGGGCCTGCACTGGGTGGCCTGATTGTTGCTCTGCTTGCCTGGCAATGGATTTTCTGGATCAATGTTCCCATAGGTCTTGTTGGTATTTATCTGTCGCAACGTAAATTACCAGAAACTCAGCTAGAGGGCAATCATTTAAACATCATTGATTCTATACTCATTGTCCTTTCTTCGGCGGGAATTATCTGGGCGTTATCAGAAAGTACTTCTAAAATGGTTCAGACTTCAACACTAATTGTTGGCGTGCTCAGCATCGTTTTGGGAATCATTTTTGTTTTGAGACAGAGGTATGAAAAAAAACCAATGATCCCACTTTCCTTTTTTAAATCATGGACTTTCAGTGGTGGAGTCATCTCTACTTTTCTGCTTTACGCCTCCATGTATGGCGTAGTGTTCTTTTTACCCCAATATTTACAGGTTGCAGATAAATCAAACGCATTGATAGCCGGACTTCAACTTTTGCCTTGGACAGGGACATTGGTCATTGTCGCGCCAATAGCTGGAAAAGCGGTCGATAAATTTGGTGAACGCCTGGTAGCGATCACTGGTCTGCTTCTTCAAGGAATAGGCTATTTATGGATTGTGCTGACTTCGGTATCAGGGAACCCATATTGGCTAATGGTTATTCCGCTTATCCTTGCGGGTGCTGGAATTTCAATGGCAGGGCCCGCATTGCAGAAAGCAGCACTTGGATCTGTCGGCAGAGCCGAGATTGCTAAAGCGTCAGGGATTTATAACATGTTTCGGCTCCTTGGTGGTGCAGTAGGAATCACGGTTTCTGTCATCATTTTCTATGCTTTTGGAGATGTTGTGACGACAACTGCATTTACGAATGGCTTTAGCGCAGCAATGACTGGAGCAGGCGTAATTTCTCTGCTCGGCATTCTTTCCTCAGTCGGTCTCCGCTCAACTCTTGTAAAATGATTTGGGCGATAAAGCTTGATTTCAAAATTGAGGTTTTGCGATACAAAAAGTTATTGCCAAGGATTAGCAAAGAACGACTCTTTAGGATAAAAAAATACAGAAAACAAGAAGACAAAATTAGTAGTGTCTTTGCTGAACTTTTAGTACGATATGCGGTTAATCAATTTAGCGGTTATTCTAAACAAGAAATTAAATTTTGTACTGGAATAAATGGAAAACCGCAACTAATGACCCCCGATAATATTCATTTTAATCTTTCACACTCTGGTAGCTGGGTAGTTTGTGTGGTAGATAATGAACCTGTTGGGATAGATATTGAAAAGATTCAAGAAATTGAGTCGGATGTGGCTCAGCAATTTTTCACGCAGAAAGAATGCGGATTTCTTAAGTTCTCAAAGAATAGTTTGGAACGGAAAAAACGATTTTTTAAGATCTGGACGATGAAGGAATGCTTTCTAAAAGCTATTGGGGAAGGTTTAAGCAGAGACTTATCCTCTTTCTCTGTAGAATTTAATCAGAATCGGTATCCTAAAATATCCACTACATCAGAGGGAGAGAATTTAAACTGTATTTGGAAATTTAAGCAGTATGAGATAGATAATGATTATATCCTATCAGTAGCTGATACAAGAAAAACAGAAAAAGTTCAGATGGTTGACTCTCAAATTTTTTATGATGGTGCTGTCCCATCAACGAATTATCCAGAGGTTTAGATTATAATAATGAACCAGGTAACTATATTTGATGAAATTACTAGCATACCCACTGTTACTGTTTAACTTGTAAAAACTTGTCTGAATAATAAAGATTATGTATATGCACTCGAAAGTCTGTATGGATGATTACATCCGTTCGGGCTTTTTTCAATACTTTAGATAGGGGGTTTCCTGCAACAAATAGCTTCCCTTTGGTGAGAGTCAGTATGAAAGAGAAAAAGAATCAAACTTTTCTTTTTTCTTGCTGACTTGGAAGGGGGGTGATACTTGTGAGGCCATCTTCTTTCAACAAAATACATCCTGAAAAGGTTAATTATCAGATTCAAGATGATTTTCAGACAACCATACAGTTTCAATTTGATTATATGGCAAGAAAGGTGATGATACGTACTAAAAGTAACTACCGTCGCTCTATTGGTAGACGAAGAAGGCACGAAAGTCTATTTTCAGAAGTTTCAGACTTAGATATAAATAAATTACACACTACTGATACTTACCGTCTGGACCGTCGATTTTATAAAGTCTTATCAATGGATGTGCAAGTTACTGATTGTCAAATTGCTGAAGCGCTGGATACTTTGTCAAAGCGCAAGCGTGATATTATTCTGATGTTCTACTTTCTGGAAATGTCAGACGCAGAAATTGCTAAAGAATTAAGTGTAAACCGAAGCACAGTCTATCGCAACCGCCATAGTGCATTAGAAATGTTCAAAACGCTATTGGAGGACGAGCCATGAGAGAGAAGAAAAAATTGATCCCCTTTTCTATCATTGAAGCAGCAAACAGTGGTGATGCCATAGCCATTCAATATATATTAAAACATTACGAAGGCTATATTGTCACACTTGCTACAAAAACGCTCACAGACGAATACAGCAACGGTTATTTCTTCGTAGACAAAGAGATGCAGGAACAGCTGACCACTGCTCTACTGCAAATGATCTTAGACTTTGAAATCTAGTATCCTATAAACACGAATAACAAGATTTATTATAAGCGATAATTTAGAATTTGTCATTCTATTAAAGCATATTGATTACTTCGTATGCTTTGATAGGCTGACAAAGGCCTACGTTCTTTGAAAAAGAAAACGTCTAATCAGGCGTCGTATATAGCAATCGAATACGTTCCGATAAAGAAAAAGCCAGCGGACTGACACGCCAAGACCTAGTAAAATAGCGAGCGACTCCTGTCAGTGACCCCACAAACAATCCAAGGCAGGATTGCTGCCATGACTTCTTTATCGGGATAATGATACTCCCGCATAGCCTAGTCCGAGCGTTAAAAGCGTCGCAGGCAATGGATGCGGCTGCATGAGAACCATGCAGGGGTGAGACCCCCGTGAGCTTTGCCAAAGCTGTTCGATTTGCTAATCAATTAATAACCATAAAGACGGTAATTCTGAGATTCAAACTTATTGAATTATCTTTTGAGGTTAAAGGGGGAATGGCTTGCCTTATGAATGAATTAATAACCAAATGATTTAATTAAAAAAGGATACTCTAAATATACGGCTGTTAATATCATTAGACAGGCAAAACAAATTATGGTACAACAAGGATATCCATTTTACAATAATAAGCGCTTAGGGCGTGTGCCAAAAGAGACTGTTGAATCGATTCTAGGATGTGGACTAGAATTGGAGAAAAACACTCGTGGCTAAAACAAAGTATTCTGGTGTTTATGTTGATGATACTGGACAATACTATTATGAAACGGAATTAGGAAAAGATCGACTGACTGGAAAACGATTAAGAAAAAAATCAAGAACCAATCGCCAAGGGAAAAAGTTCACTTCTGCTTTGCAAGCCTACAAGGAATTGGTACGCGTTAAGAATGAGTATTTGTCCACTCAGGGTTATGCGAATTATCATATGACTTATGGTCAGTTTATGGATAACGTATATATTCCTGCTTACAAGACAGATGTAGAAGAAAGTACATTCTATGTTCGTAAACGTACTTTAGAGCGTATGAGAGATCGCTTCTCAGCCATCCAACTTCGAAAACTTTCTATAGAAGATGTCCAAAGATATCGGACGTGGTTACTTTCTGAAGATGGGGCTGGATATTCTCAAGCGTATGCTAGTTTGGTTTTTGGTATGTTTCGCAAGAGCTTGGATATGGCTGTTGAAATGGAGTATCTTGAGTACAATATTTCTAAAAAAGTCAAACCCATCCCAAAGGGAAAAGCAATTGTTCCTTATTGGACAAAAACAGAGTTTGAAAAAGTCATTTCAACGATTTGTTTAGATGATTTATATGAACATTTGTGTTTTGTTATGTTGTGGGTTTACTTTATGACAGGGATCCGAGTGAGTGAAGGAACAGCCTTATGGTGGGAGGACATTGATTTTGAAAATAAGCGGCTTCGTGTTCATCATATCTTATTTATGAGAAATAAGATGGACTGGGAACGCAAAAATTACACGAAAACCGCTGATGGAAAGCGAATCATTTCGCTGGATGATGATACCATTCGAGTGCTTAAAGATTGGAAAGAACGACAATCCGAGTTGAATATTCAAGATTTTGTCTTTAGCTATGACGGCATGCCCATGATTAAATCCACTCTTTCTCGAATTATTGGACGCTATGCTAAATTAGCCAATGTTCACCGTATTCAAGCGAAAGGGTTGCGTCATTCCCATGCCTCGTATCTCATCAATGAATTTAATGTTTCTGTTTTAATTTTATCCAAACGAATGGGACATTCAAGTCCCGAAATTACGTTGAAGCATTACTCTCATTTATGGTCTGGCATTGACGAATTAATCGCTGAAGAGATGGCTGGAAATATCCATATTCAAACCGCTCCAAAGTCAGCGATTCAATTTAATGGCAATCAAGCAATTAAAAAAATGAGTTCCGCCAGAATCCCCGCCAAGGTATAGAAAAGGTGTTGGAAATGCTGATATAAAGGCATTTTGACGACACCTGCAAACTTAGAGTGGGAATAACCCAATATGCAAATGAGTCCTTAGGTTTCCTTTTAGGAGGTCTGAGGGCTTTTCTTTTTATCGACCTAACGGACTAACAAAAGGTCATGGCATGATGAATTAAGATGTTTTATTTCGACTCAACAAGCTGTGATGAAACAACAAGAGAATGCCTACATACGTTTTATGTCTCATTACAAAAAGCGTTTTTGTCGTCCAAGTATCAGTTATAATTTCATCCAATGATTTTTATCTTAGGTCTGTAGTCACATCTAATAGTTTCAACTATAATGATGATAGTTTCTGTTTGGTTATTATTTACATATTTACATAGAACAAGAAAATTGAATAACGAAGGTGAATCTATTGAGGAAAATGCTGATGTTACTGCTGATCGGTATATTGACTGTGTCACTAACCGCATGTGTGGATAAAGAGCCTGTCAAATCTGTGAACAGCAAGCCAGAGAGCAGTAAAGTAGTCGAACAATCAAATCAAGATAAGACCAGTTCATCGGAAGAGAAAAAAGATAGTACTGAGAAAAAAGAAGTCACCCAAACAAAGAAAGATAAAAGTAAGGCAGCCAAAAAAGCTGATGGTAGCAATGATAAAGTTCCTCTAAAAACTTCAAATCATACCAAATCAAAAAGCATTGAAAAAACAAATGACAGTAGTAGTTCGCTAGAAAGCTATTCGAGTCCAGTAAGTCAACAAGTTAACCATTCATCAAATAACAATTCTAATACCCCAAAGCAAAGCATCAATAATACAAAGCCAGAAAGTGATCATCAAGTCATTAATAAGCCAGAAAACAATAATGAAAAAACAAAAACAGAAGTGACGCCAAAAGTGGAATCAAAACCAGAACAAAAATCAGAATCTCAGCAGAACAATGTGCAACCGCAGCCTTTAATTGCGGAAACGAATTTAGCCAAACGCACAAATCAAATTCTAACAGTTGTTGCCAGTGGTATTCATGCCCATATCACTTTATGGACAAAGAATGGAGATACATGGGGTAAATCCTTGGAGACAAACGGTTTTGTTGGTAAATATGGCATTGGTACGGTTCATGAAGGATCGATGAGAACGCCATATGGTGCCTATTCGTTGGACTTTGCATTTGGGACAAGCAATCCGGGTACAAAACTTCCGTTTAGACAGATTACATCAAAATCTTGGTGGGTCGAAGATAGTAATGATCCCAATTATAATACATGGCAGGAAGGCGATCATTTCAACAAACCAAGCGAGCATTTAGCAGACTATCCTGTTCAGTATAAATACGCGGTGGTCATCAACTATAACACCGCCCGAACACCATGGGCAGGATCGGGATTTTTTGTTCATGTCTCAAATGGCAGCTACACCGCAGGATGCGTGTCCTTGCCTGAAAGCCAGATGGTTCGACTGTTAAATACATTAGCGCCAGGTGCCTATATTTTGAATGTTACGAGTGAGAGTCAGATTAAAGGTTTTTAAAAAACTTATATAGATGTAATCCCTTTGAAAATTGCAGTAGAAGAATACGGGCAATTGAAAGGAAACATCCATGGGCATGTGCATGCGTATGCGAACAATCATTATTCTAAATTATACTTTTATGCTTGCGTTGAGTTGACTCATTATAAGTTGATTTTGTTTGAAGAATTGGTGGATGGCAAATCAGTACACACATCTACACAACTCGTTAAAACTATAGAACTGAGTACATATAAAATCTTGATCTAAAATGAGAATGACAAGAGGGGGAATTAGGGTGTCTAATATTTATTACTCAATAAAGAATGGAGTAACAAATTTAATCAAATGGTTTCCCGTAATATGGAAAGATAGAGATTATGACAATGCATATCTTTATAAACTATTGTGGAAAAAGCTACAAAATATGGCTAATATGCAAAGAAGAGAGGGTCATTCAACAAACTCAGAAGAAATAGCTGAACAAATAGAATACGCGGCAAATCTGGCACATAGGTTGTGGAAGAATAATTATTTTGACGAAACGCTTAACAAGTATGATTACTATACAAAATATCCAGATACTGATGCTAATGAGATTATGCATATTGATAATCAACCAAATGAACATGGAAATTATGATGTTACATGGAGTACAAATGAGACACAATTAAAATTATTTCGTCAGTGCGGGAAAGAAGCTGATGATCTTTTTGAAGAAGAACATAAACAATTATTCGATTACATGAAAAGGTATTCGAAAAGTTGGTGGGATTGATTGAATCATAGTTTCAGCAACAGGGAAGAACAAGTCACCATAAGAAAGATGCTTAAAAATCCGTATCTAAAAATAGTCATAGGAGTTGACTATTTTTGACAGCATACAAAGAATCATTTCCTAAATCTAACTATTTTTCATTGACTCCTCTTGATGATGGTGTCTGGGCAGCTCTGTCTATACCGGGAACAGGCTCATGGTCAAATGCAGGAATCATTGATATAGGCGATCAAACACTTATTTTTGACGCATTCGCTACCCCCACGTCTGCCGACGATTTACGAATTGCTGCCGAAAAATTAACGGACCGTCAAGCAACACTTATTTTAAATAGCCATTATCATCTTGATCATGTGAATGGGGATCAAATTTTTCAAGATGTACCGATTATTAGTACAAAGCTCACTCGAGAACAAATAGCTAATCAACAGCCAAAACTTATAGATATATTTAAAACTAATAATACGGAACTTTTGGATCAGACAAAGGCAGAGATGGAGCAAGAAAAAAATCCTGAAAAGCGTCAGGAGTTAGAAAGTTTACTTGGCGAATATTCAATGATTATAAGGGATACGGAAAGGTTTAAGTTAACGTTGCCAACGATTACTTTTGAAGATAAGATCACTTTAAATGGAGCGAAAATGTCTGCCGAGTTTATCACCTATGGCGGGGGACATACAATCAGTGATGCCTTTCTGTATTTGCCAAAGGAGCAAATACTATTCTTAGCTGATCTTATGCACATCGGATATCACGCTGATATCAGACAGGGAAATGTGGATCATTGGATCGACATACTCAAAAAAATTAAAAAGCTAAAGATCAAAAAAATTGTTTCCGGCCATGGAGCCATTGGGACAGCAAAAGATATAGATGATATGATCAATTACCTTTACACGATCAAACAGATTGCGGTCGATTGGAGTCGGCATGGCGGCACCATTGAGAACATAAATGAAATCCAAATCCCCCCTAAATATGTATCTTATGGTGCACCAAGCATCTTCCACTACAATATAAGATCCTTGATGGAAAAAGGGATCTGATCAAGTCATTGTAAAATTACTGAGAATGAAGATATTATGGAGTCAGATAATCTTGTCTCTATTGTTTTAATAAAGCGAGTTAAGAAAGTTCTCCTCGATTCAATAAGCTTCATGAGAATAATAGTCTACTTAAGTTAAAATATCCATTCCAGCAATTTTTTATTTACTTACTGCAATGAATTATTGTGTTCATCAAAAAAATAAATGAGAACCATTTGTTTTAGCCTGAATAACAGTTTCTATAAGAACTAATTTTCGTTTGCGATTTTACTCATCGTTGCAGAAACACTGCCCGCATAACTGGAACCGAATTTGTTTAGATGAACCATCAGATAGTAGAGCTGATAGTATGCCAGCCGTTTTTCATAACCCTCATCAAACGGATAAGAGGACACGTATGCTCGGTAAAATTCAGAGGTAAAACCGCCAAAGACTGTAGTCACGCCAAGATCCAGCTCCCGATCACCATATACTGCTGCCGGATCGATTAATGCAGGGGAGCCATCTGCCAAAAACATATAGTTGCCGCCCCATAAATCTCCATGCAGCAGCACGGGCTTACTCGAATGGCGTGCCAACTCAGAGACAATGCGGTCACGGACTTTTTCATACAGCGTGACTTCGTGATTCATCCATAGTTGCTTCTTTTGCAGTAACGAACCAAGCACATCCAGACGCCGATTGACGAACAATTCCGTCCATGAATCCGTCCAATCATTATTAAACGAAATGCTGGAACCCGAATAGGGATAGTCAAAGCCGAACTTGCCATTTGGACTTTGATGGCGGTGAAGATGGGCAACCAGTTTACCTAAATCGGATTGCTTCCCGGTGCCGTGCTCAAGACAGTTAAGTAGCAAATAGGCATCACCATTTATCTGCCCGCTGGCAATTACCCGCGGAGCCTGAATGCCGGCTTCTTTAAAGGCGCTTAAACCGGCAACTTCACCTGCGTAGAAGCTTTGAGGTTGATTCGGCTGGGCGAGAAGAAAATAGCTTTCCTTGCCGGTATCGATCCGGTATGCTTGATTTACGTCGCCTCCACCTACACGCGTTACCTGTATTACATCCTCCAGCGGCAACTGGTTGATCCAGTCATTGACCATCGCGCTTCCTCCTCGTTGGCAATTGCTTTACTCTCATTATAGAACGTTCGCGGTTCATTGTTTAACACGACCTTTGAATTGCAGTGGGTATAACCAATGCTTGGTCACTGATTTACGATGTCTTTCATTGTATAATCAAAATCAGTGAGATCCTTTTCAACATAATTTTGCAATGACATCAATTGCATTTCTTTGATGGCATTAGTCCGTTCAACTTTTTTTCATGGAACACCTAAGCAGTACCGCTTTTTGACACAATTTTGGGGTAACCTATATTCAACAAGTGATTAGAGGAGAAATGGAAATGGCTTATATCGTTGATTTTAAAAATGTATCTACGGTTGGATTAGAGTATTCACCTGTAGCAGAAACGCTTGCTGGCTTACGTGCTAATGAGGCTCGGTATTTTATGAACAAATACAAGCATGAATTTACGGTTGTAACGGTTAGCGAAAGCCAGGAGACTCTTGACTATGTGAACCGAATTTTGAAAGAAGAACGTGATCTTGAATTTGCGGCCAAGCCTCTTGAAACATCGCGTTTTCAAGTGGAGAATATCAAATTTGCCTACGTCTTTTATGAGGACGGCCTTGAGGTCAACGTTATGTATATGGTTGATAACCCTAAGAAGCGGGCCGTTGGTTTTAAGCTCTCTGAAGGGATGGAGGTGCCCAAGGAGTTAGAAGGAAAGTTTAAATTTGCTCGTCAGAAGTCGAAACTAGCCGGAACGATTCGGGGGTCGTTTTTTGTCATAAAAAGAGAATATTAAAGTAAGCAAAAGTGGAGGAATTTAGCCATTTTTCGTACTTGGGCATTCTTTTTCATCCTCGGCGCACGTGCATGGCCTTTGTATTTGTTTTGCAACCGTATTAATTCTAGCATTTTTGCGAGAAATCAAGGATAGTCATTTTTATATGAATCAGCCCGCCATTATTTTTTGCTTGTGAAATAACAGTACGTCTGTTCATTGGCTACTGAACTGATAACAAAAAAGGCATCACGCCAACATGGGTTAGGAATGATGCCTGATCTTTATTTACGGTTATTTCTTCAGCGCACTGATTATTTCTACAGATAACCCGGTTAACTCGGAGATGGTATGGAGATCCATGTTCTTTTGAAGCATGCGCAGCGCCATCTCTTTTTGCGCTTCAGCCCTTCCCTCAGTTTTGCCTTCTACCTTGCCCAGAGCCTTACCCAATGCCTTACCTTTCCTAACCCCACGATCATAGAATGAATTCGGCCATTTGATTACTTGTTCTTGCTCATCTTTAGGCAATGCATGAACTTCCTTCATGAGTTGATCCACCTCATTTTCATTCAGATTTAAATAGGTCTCAAAAAATCCGTTAATCATACTGCTGCGTGCTTCATCAAGTTGCAAACGGGCCATCTGTCTGAGAAAGGAGAGTCGAACAGCGACACGTTCTTTGTTTTTATAATTCATTTTACTCATCAAAGCGGCACTGACAGGATTGTTGCTGTGCATAAATGTGCGCCAGTTCATCCTTTTTAATTCCATCTTAAAAAAACGAAACGTCATGGCATCAAGGAATGGTGTCTTGATGACGAATTCATTGGGTTCATCTCTAACTCCATCATAGCTGAAAATGGCAATCGGTAAAACAGGTTTTCTGAATTTTAGATAAATCATTGAAAAATAGGTGAACATGCGTTGCGGGAAGTGCTCTTGATGCGTATTTTGGGCTTCGACATGAATAATGAGCACACAGTTTGTTCGGTTCTTTTTAAACCGTAAAAAGTTATGCAGCAATTCTTTGAAAAGGCGGTCGTGATCAGTCACTCGATCATGCTCCTTTGGGGAAGGGATTGGATGTGGAGGAGAGGCTTGAATCTAAATAATAATTGAACTCATTTTCGTCAGAATGTAATCAGCAAAAGTACAGCGGCTGGTTCTCTTGTACAGATCGTTCCATGCCGCCGATGAGTGAACGAATTTCCTGTTTAAAGTTTACTTCCGGCCAATGAGCGGTCAGCTCTTTTAATCGCGGAGCTACGCGTTGACATTCTTCCACAGACAGGCATCCGTCGCAGTCTGAATGGTCAAGCAATGGAATGATTGGATCATTGAAATCAGCGAATGGGGTCGTTCCGCCGAAACCCTCCATTTGATTTAAATTCATGCCGATTTCAGAAGCAAGCATTTCCCTGAATTGATGAAAGAGCCCGTAAGACCAATGCGCCTCACAATGACTGAAATTGATACCCATCTCTTTCACTCCTTTTGTCGTTTCTTTCATTATTAACTCCAACGCAAGTCACTTGCAAACGACTAAAACAATAAAAAGGAGTTGATGTTAGTGCTTACATAGGGTGAAAATACATATGCTGGGTCAAAAACGATCAAGAAAAACAGTAAAAGCAATGAAACTACAATTCTGTTCTCACTTTTTTAGACGCACAAAAAAATTTCACTTAAAAATTTATAATTTAAAATATTCTTTGGCGAAAACGTTTACACACAGTGCATTATGTGCTATATTCAATTTGTAAATTGTTAACGGTTACAACAGGGTTGTAAAAACAGTTGCAAATAAGGGAAGTGTTCAGCAACCATAATAAGCAAAAGGCTTTTTGGCTTTTGTAGTCTTTGTACAGAGCGTTTTTAATGGGATTTATGTGAAAATATTCACAAATAGTACTGCTTTAAAAAATGAAATGCCAGAAAGGAGCAGGTACGATGACTTAATCATTTCAAACGATGGATGGGATCATGAACAATTATTTCCATAAAATCACTAGGCCAAAGCGACAGATACTGACGCACGGTTCATTCGTGTTTTTATTGGTTGCATGGATCATTTCTCAAATCATAAGTTTAGTAGTACAGGAGGTGAATGAGATGTCTTTGATTTTGGCGATCAATGCGGGCAGTTCGTCACTCAAATTTCAACTGTTGGATATGCCTGCAGAGAAATTAGTGACGAAGGGTTCTATTGAACGCATTGGTTTGTCCCGTTCGATCTTTACCATCATCGTAAAGGGGGAAAAAATTCAGAAAATCAATTTGATTCCTAATCACGAAACGGCTGTTCGTTTGCTATTGAGGCGACTGGTTTCCTACAAAATCATTCAGTCGTTGGATATGATCAAGGGGATTGGTCATCGTGTCGTTCATGGTGGTGAATTTTTTTCCGATTCTGCATTGGTGACGGACGACGTTATTAGGAAAATTGAAAATCTCTCGGATCTCGCACCGCTGCATAACTCTGCTAATCTCATTGGAATCAAAGTGTTCTGCAAGGTTCTACCAGGTGTACCGGAAGTTGTCGTGTTTGATACGGCTTTTCACCAGTCAATGAGTGAAGAAACCTATTTATATAGTTTACCCTATAATTATTACCAGGATTTTGCCATGCGTAAATACGGATTTCACGGAACGAGTCATAAATATGTGGCTGCCCGTGCGGCCAGATTATTAAAACGGCCGATTGAGACTTTAAAACTGATCTCCTGCCATCTGGGTAATGGGGCAAGCATCACAGCGATAAAAGGTGGTAAATCTGTCGATACATCTATGGGTTTTACGCCATTGGCCGGCATAACAATGGGGACTCGATCTGGGGATATCGATCCGGCTCTGATCCCATATATCATGGATAAAACCGATATGAATGCGTCCGAAGTCGTGACTATACTGAATAAAAAAAGTGGCATGCTCGGCATTTCGGGTGTTTCGAGCGATCTGCGTGACATAGAAAAAGAGGCCGAGCAAGGCAACCATCGGGCAAAACTAGCCATTCGAATTTTTGTTGAACGCATTCAAAAATACATCGGGTCCTATACAGTAAAAATGTCAGGAGTGGATGCAATTATTTTTACGGGGGGAATCGGTGAGCATAGTTCGATGATTCGTCGGGAGGTCCTACATGGTCTTGAATTTATGGGTGTATTTTGCGAGGAAAAAGCGAATCAGATAAACGGACAGGAATTATTGATAAGCAAAACGGATTCACCAATTAAAGCGTTAGTCATTCCCACTAACGAAGAACTAATGATCGCTTGCGACACGTTCAGATTAGCCCCAATGCATCTGAGGGAAAAATCAGGGTGATAAATCAGGTTGTAGATTATTGTAGTTTGTGTGAAAAAAATCACAAAAATAGAACTTATTTAATTAGTAAAAAGGCTACTATGTAGGGGTAATTTTACACTGGTAAGAATGTATAAAAAAATTAAAAATTCAAGGAAACGAGTGTAAGTGCAACTAAGCCTCTGTCTGCGCCAAGGCTTGCCAATCGGCAAGTTTTCTAAAATAAAAATAGAAAAAAAGGAGTTTTTAAAATGGAAAAATTAGTAAAACCTAAAGTGAATAAGGTTTTGTCTGATGATGAAAAAAAAGCTTTGATGGAAGAAGCGAAAAACTATACATCCGGATTGGTCGATAAAGCCTTGGAAGCAGAAAAAGCATATTCCAAGTTCACACAGGCACAGGTTGATAAGATTGTTGCTGCAGCAGCTCTGGCAGGATCAGAAGCAGCTTTGTTGCTTGCACATGAAGCAGTTGATGAAACCGGACGCGGCGTTGTTGAAGATAAGGATACGAAAAATCGTTTTGCAACTGAAAATGTTTACAATACAATCAAGAATGACAAAACAGTCGGTGTGATTCATGAGAATAAAGTTGCCGGCGAAGTTCAAATCGCAGCGCCATTGGGGGTATTGGCGGGGATTGTGCCAACGACTAATCCTACCTCAACGACGATGTTCAAATCATTACTGGCATTGAAAACACGCAATGCAATCGTTTTTGCCTTTCATCCGCAGGCGCAAAAATGTTCTGCTCATGCAGCCAAAATCGTATATGATGCAGCCGTAGCCGCCGGCGCGCCTAAAGATGTTATTCAATGGATTGAAAAACCGTCGCTTAACAATACAACAGCTCTAATTCGCAATACCAAAATCGCTTCTATATTAGCAACCGGAGGTCCGGGGATGGTTAATGCGGCATTGCAATCAGGTAATCCGTCCATGGGTGTCGGTGCCGGTAACGGGGCAATATTTGTTGACCACACAGCGCATCTTGACCGGGCAGTCGAAGATTTGCTGCTGTCGAAACGATTTGACAACGGAATGATCTGCGCTACTGAAAACTCAGTGGTTGTTGAAGCACCAATCTATGATCAATGGATGAACAGAATGCTGGAAAAAGGCGCCTACCTTGTTCCTAAGAAAGATTATCAAAAAATAGCTGATTTCGTTTTCAATGACAACCATGGTGTAAACGGACCGGTTGCCGGCAGACCTGCTCGATGGATTGCGGAACAGGCAGGTGTCATTCTTCCGGAGGGCAAGGATGTTATGTTGTTTGAGCTTGACCCGAAGAACATTGGCGAAAAACTCTCCTCTGAGAAGCTGTCTCCGTTGCTGTCTGTTTATAAAGCTAAGGATCGTGATCAAGGTGTTCAAATTATTGCAGCTCTTTTGGATTACCAAGGAGCAGGACACAATGCAGCGATTCAAATCGGCTCACAGGCAGATCCGTTTATCAATGAGTACGGCGAAAAGACTAAGGCCGCTCGAATTCTAGTGAATCAACCGGATTCAATCGGAGGCATTGGCGATATTTACACAGATGCACTGCGTGCAAGCTTGACTTTAGGAACAGGATCATGGGGGAAAAATTCATTGTCGCATAACTTATCAACTGAAGACTTATTGAATATCAAAACCGTCGCAAAACGTCGTAATCGTCCGCAATGGGTTCGTTTACCGGAAAAAATATATTATGAAAAAAATGCAATTTCTTATCTTCAGGACATTGAAAAAGTTTCACGGGCATTTATTGTTGCGGATCCGGGAATGGTTAAATTCGGTTTCGTTGACAAGGTTTATGAACAGTTGGAAATTCGAGATAATGTGGTGAAAACGTCGATCTATGGGACCGTTCGACCTGACCCAACACTGGGGCAGACGATCGAAATCGCAAAACAAATGAGCGAGTTCCAACCGGATACAGTCATTGCGATCGGCGGTGGATCTGCGCTAGATGCGTCTAAAATTGCCCGCTTTATCTATGAGTACTCACTGGAACAAGAACCCGGATTCTTAGACAGCTATGAAAAAGTCAGTGAGTTGTTCACACGTTTGCAACAGAAATTCATTGATATCCGCAAACGAATCGTTAAATTCCATCATCAAACGCAGACCCAGTTGGTTGCCATCCCGACAACATCCGGAACAGGGTCTGAGGTAACGCCGTACGCGGTAATCACAGACGATAACACACATGTTAAATACCCATTGACTGATTATGAACTGACACCGCAAATTGCCATCGTCGATCCGGAATTTGTCATGACCGTTCCGAAAAGAACCGTTGCGCTGTCCGGACTGGATACACTGTCTCACGCTTTGGAAGCCTATGTTTCAGTTATGGCATCTGAATTTACACGTCCGTGGTCACTGCAGGCAATTAAGCTTGTCTTTGAGAACCTGGAAGAATCGTATAAGTATGATCCTAAGAACCCGACACTCTCGGGTGAGCAGGCACGCGAAAAAATGCATTATGCTGCTACTTTGGGTGGTATGGCGTTTGCCAATGCCTTCCTTGGAATCAATCACTCGCTTGCACATAAAACCGGTGGGGAATTTGGATTACCGCATGGTTTGGCCATTTCAATCGCAATGCAGCATGTTATTCGTTTCAATGGTGTCTCCGGCAGAGTAAAACGGACGCCGTTCCCGCGTTACGAAGTATATCGCGGTCAAAAAGACTATGCCGACATTGCACGTTCTTTAGGTATGCAAGGAACGAGCGATGCAGAGCTGGTTGAAGCATTTTGCGATAAGATAGCGGCTTTAATGAAAGCTCTGGATGTTGTGCCTAAACTGTCGGCCAATGGTGTGACTCAGCAGCAATTTGACGCTGCACTTGATAAATTGGTTGATTTGATTTATAACGACCAGTGCACACCGGCGAATCCACGTCAGCCGGGATTGGATGAAATAAGACAATTGCTGATTGACCAGTTTTAATGAATATGTTTATTAGCATTAAGTAGAGCTGAAACAATAGTCCGATTCTACAGGGGTTGAACACACCTGTTTCGGATTTATTGCGTGCAACAAGTGAAGAAAGTGAATGAACCTCCTAAGGTGAACGAACAAATTCAACTTTAGGAGGATTTATTATGGTCAAATAGTCAATGGATTATGTCTCTTGCCGAAACTATTGAAAGTCAAGATCATGCACGATCATGCGCAATCCGTAATGCACATGAGTATTGAAAAAGCTAAAGAGAAGACCTATCAAATTTAATGATTTGTTCCACAAGGCTCAATTGCCATCAATGGTACGAGCGTGACAGTTGATGATGTACAACCGGGAACATTTGCTGTATCTTTGATCCCTCATTCTTTAGAAAATACGGTCACGAAACGATCAGCTCTTTTTAAATTTATTTGTTCTTCACTAAGTAGTCTAGAAGTCTAAATAAAACCGTTTTGTTTTGTTCAGGAATACCAAAGTCGGTTATTTCCTCAGCGCTTTGCACGAATTGTGAGTGATCAATATAATCTCCGTCATGGGTGAGTAATCCCTGAACACTTTTAGGGGTCATTTCCAGATGAAATTGCAAGCCAATCACTTTTTCACTGTAGATAAATCCCTGGTTTTGACATGCCGCGCTGCTCACTAATCGTTCCGCTCGATCGGGAAGTCCAAATTGCTCGCCGTGCCAGTGAAAAACAGTCAATTCCTCAGGTATAAATGGTAACCTAGAAGAAACGGAACGTATCGGAAGCCAGCCTACTTCTTTATCGCCTTGAATAACAGCGGCTCCTAATGCTTTAGCAATCTGTTGAGCGCCTAAACAGACGCCAAATACAGGTTTATTCTCGGAAATGGTCTTGCTGATTAATCTGCGCTCTTCGTCAATCCATTGTTGATCCTGATCATTTGCACTCATTGGTCCGCCGAGTAGGATCAGAAATTCAAGATCGTCGATCCGGGGTATTGAGGGATTTTCATAGAGCTTATGCATGCGAAAGGTATGGCCATTATCGTTGCCCCATTCTTCAATAGATGCGAGTCCTTCAAAGGGAACGTGCTGCACTACGTCAATGTTCATGTCATCACCCACTTTATCGATTTTGCAATCCGTCAATCAGCCTTGTTTTGCTTTGTACATTGCGGTCAATCATCCGCTTCTTGCATCTTCGTTTAAAAATCATTGATTCAATCATAGCGCATCTTTTAGCTTCAATAAAGTCTTCCCATACCAAAAAGGAACCTTAGCCGCGCGAACTTCAGGAATGAAATCGAATCATTTAATTTACAATAAATCGTTACTTCTTGACAGCGGTCAATTTTATATCCTTGGTCTTCGTTTATCCTTGAGTTATAAAAAGGAGGGGGAGGCTGTATGAACGTCCAGAAATGGGTACAGAAACATAACCAACACATCACCTATTTGACCGGTGCATTGATTGTCCTCGGCTTTTTTAGTAAAGGACTTTTTCAATGGGAATTAGGTTATACGGCGACCTTTATCGCGGCTACACTTGTCGGCTTTTTACCGGTTTTGATTCATGCATGGCAGGCCTTGAGCGTTAAGGTCATCAGCATCGAATTGTTAGTCAGTATCGCTGTGATCGGTGCCCTTTTCATTGGTGAATATAACGAATCGGCGATCGTTGTCTTTCTGTTTTTGTTCGGGAGTTATCTGGAGCAGAAAACCTTGCAGAAAACGCGCAACTCAATTAAAACCCTGACTGAAATGGCTCCGACGAAAGCTTGGGTTTATCAAGAGAATGGTCAGGTGCAGGAAACGGATAGTGATGAAGTCAATGAGGGTGATGAGCTCTTAGTGAAGACGGGTGCACAGGTCCCGGTGGATGGGGTGATCACCTCAGGTCACGGCTATCTGAATGAAGCCAGTGTCACGGGCGAATCGCGGGTTGTTGATAAGTCAGTGGGCGCGACCGTTTTTGCTGGGACTCTTTTAGACAATGGAACGTTACGCATTAAGGCAACTCGTGTGGGTGAGGATACCACATTCGGTAAGATCATTGAATTGATTGAAGAAGCTCAGGATACGAAATCACATGCGGAAAAGTTTATTGATCATTTTGCCCGCTACTATACGCCAGCCGTTCTCTTATTGGGAATAATTGTCTGGGGGATCACGCAGGACATCCGTCTGGCCATCACAATCTTAGTCCTGGGTTGCCCGGGGGCCTTAGTGATCGGTGCTCCGGTATCCAATGTCGCCGGTATCGGTAATGGCGCAAAACGCGGCGTTCTGATCAAAGGCGGCGAGATCATGAATACGTTCAGTAAGGTGGATACGTTAGTCTTTGACAAAACGGGCACGCTAACGAAAGGACAGACTGAGCTCGTAGAAATGAATGCCATGCCTGGTCAGCAACGTGGATTAGCCTATACAGCTGCTATTGAAAAGGAATCCGATCACCCACTTGGTCGGGCGATCTTAGCCTATGCCGAGGCGCATGCTATTGATTACAGTCATCTGAAGGTGACGCAAACCAAAGTGGTTAAGGGTAAGGGAATCCGGGCAGTTGTGGAAAACCAGACCGTCCTGGTTGGTAATCGTAACCTGTTAACTGAAGCCGGTGTTCAATTGAACCGCGAGCAGGAACGAAAATTAGCTGAGATGGAAGAGAAAGGAATATCCACCGTTTTAGTTGCGGTCGATCAGCAACTGGCGCTTATGCTTGGTATCGCCGATACGCCAAGAGACGGGGTTAAAGCAGCTTTAGCAGCGTTAAAAACAATGGGCATCAAAAGAATGGTTATGCTGACGGGTGACAATGTGCGGACTGCGCAGGCGATTAGCCAGCAACTTGGTATTGATGAAGTTCATGCAGAGCTGTTGCCGGAAGATAAAGTGGGTTATGTAGAAAAGTTGAAGAAGGCGGGTCATACTGTCGCTTTCATCGGGGATGGTGTCAATGACAGCCCCTCCCTTGCCTCGGCACATATTGGCATTGCCATGGGCAGCGGGACCGATGTTGCGGTGGAAACCTCAGATATAGTTTTAATGAAGTCCAGATTTACCGAGCTTGTCCATGCTTATGGATTAACGAAGAAAACGGTAAAAAATATGAAAGAAAATATTATTATTGCCATTGCTACCGTTGCGTTCTTATTGATTGGTCTGATCTTTGGCTATATTTATATGGCGAGCGGCATGTTCGTCCATGAAGTCAGCATTTTAGTGGTCATCATGAACGGGATGCGTTTGTTAAGGTACCACACGAAGCATGCTGAATAAACACGTTGCTCTTTCCGACTATTTTTCTAACACTGGGGCCCAATCTTAGAAATAAACGGAAAAATTCCGCTTAATTAGAAAAT
This sequence comes from Sporolactobacillus nakayamae, assembly GCF_900113325.1. Lineage (GTDB taxonomy): Bacteria > Bacillota > Bacilli > Bacillales > Sporolactobacillaceae > Sporolactobacillus > Sporolactobacillus nakayamae. Next base: position 48,401 of record NZ_FOOY01000014.1, read on the forward strand.
GAATGAAAAAATCGCTTAAATAGACGGAGAAAGTCCGCTTATCGAATCAAAAAACGTGAAAATGGAGGGTTTTTCTGTGCATAAGCGGAAAAATTACCCTTATGTACCTGTAAAACAAGCGCCAGGATGCATATAACCGGAAAATCTCCGCTTATTTGCATCCTGGCCGCGTTACTTAATTAAGGATCAAAATGATTTATTAGAAAACTTGCAGATTGGCAAGCCTTGGCGCAGACAGAGGCTTAGTTGCACTTACACTCGTTTCCTTGAATCTTTAATTTTTTTATACTTTTTTATCAGTGTTAGAAAACTTGGCTTCGCCAGAGGCTTGGCGAAGCCAAGTTTTCTAACAGGTAAAGAAAGTATATGATTTTTGGTTACGCAAAAGACTGTGCATCAAACGCGAAGATGTGAGACGCCTGCGGGATAGCGAGCCAAGAGAGACCCCGCAGATTCCTGCTTGTCTGAGGAGGCTCTCGGATCGCCCGCGGCAAGCGAGCAATCGGAGCGTACACAAAAATCAGGATGGTTTAAGGACCAAGCGTGGCTTGGATTTTCTAACAAGTAAAGAAAGTTTATGATTTTGAGCATGCTGGCCCCAGATAATAAATCCAGACACGTAAGCGCGAGACGCCTGCGGGATAGCGAGCCAAGAGAGACCCCGCAGATTCCTGCTTGTCTGAGGAGGCTCTCGGATCGCCCGCGGCAAGCGAGCAATCGGAGCGTACACAAAAATCAGGATGGTTTAAGGACCAAGCGTGGCTTGGATTTTCTAACAAGTAAAGAAAGTTTATGATTTTGAGCATGCTGGCCCCAGATAATAAATCCAGACACGTAAGCGCGAGACGCCTGCGGGATTAGGTGCCGGCGAGACCCCGCAGATTCCTGCCTGTTTGAGGAGGCTCGCGGTGCGCCCGCGAGCGCACCAGTTGATCGCGAGTAACCGAAGCAACGATTCAGCACCGAAAAGACACGAACCAATAACACATGGCTGGAGATTAAGGACCGGGCGCTATTTGCCCGGATTTTCTAAAAGTTGATACCTGTCAATTTATTAATGAACGAATCGCTTTAAACTGAACTAGTAAACAAAAGAAAGGGGCGTTCAAGATGACAAAAGTAATTTTACAATTAGAGGCGCTGACCTGTCCGTCATGCCTGCAAAAAATTGAAACCGGCCTTGCACATCAGGAAGGCATTTTAAAGTCGAAAGTCTTGTTTAATTCCAGCAAGGTTAAAGCAGAAATCGATACAGATAAGATCTCAGCCAAAGCGGTTGCGCAGATCGTGTCGAAACTCGGTTATGAAGTCGAATCGATAAAAGTAAAGGAAGCTTAAGGATCATAAATTCAGAGGAGGAACGCGTATGTCAATCGATGCGTTGTATGAAGCAGAAGTTTCTCAGTCGGAGAAAGATCACCACATCCCGACCTGCGGAGCGATGACCGGTCATATTTTAGCCAATCTGAAGATTCATCAGGAAAAGCTGGCTCAGGCCGTTTCTTATGCCAAAGGATCCGAGACTCCATTTTTAAAGGAATTCTTCAGCCAGGCGATCCAAACAGAAATCAGGTTATTTGACGAGCTTGCACAAGTGTTGTTAGATGAAAGTGAAGTGATTCCGACAACAACTGAGGAGTTCAACCGTTACAGTATGTTGGAGGAACATGGGAAATTCAAGTATCTCTCTGCTAAAGAATGGCTTGTGGTTGCGGTGAAAGACTTTGATACGCAAAATCTGTTTATCACGCGCGCGATTAAATTAGCTGAAAAAGAGGATAAACTGGCACTTCAAGCGCTTCTGGTGCAGCAATTAGGCTGGAATAATCGCAAGATCCGTGAGTTACAGGCGTTCTTAGGTCATGCTCCTCGAGAGGGGTTAGAAGAAGACGATGATGATTAATTAATGGAGGTTTGAATGATGGGGAAGCATAGCTGTCTGATCTTGGTCCCTCTGTTCAATCATTTGGACGAGTCTGATTTAGAAAAAATTGATCAACTGACCAAACGTCATGTCTATAAGAAAGCGGAACAGATCTTCAAACCGTATGATCAGAAGCAATTGACCATCGTAGCCAAAGGACGCATGAAAGTCTATCAGATTTCCGGCTCTGGTCGCGAGCAGCTTCTGCGCGTTGTCGAACCGGGTGGGTATGAAGGCGAAACGGCATTATTCGGTACAGAAAACGACAGCTTAATTGGCGAAGCACTTCAAGAAACGGTGGTATGCACACTGGCTCACCAAGACTTCCGGAAGCTGCTGCTGACGTATCCTCAGATCAGTCTGAAATTATTAGAGACGAATGCAGAAAAACTGGTTTCTGCGGAGAACCAGTCAAAATTTTTACTCATGGAAGCTGTAGAAACGCGATTAACGGTCTATCTGCTGGATTTAGCGAAGGCAAAGGATTCCCTGACCTTCGATTTGCCTGTGAAAATGAAGGAATTGGCGGGGTTCTTGGGTACGACTCCAGAAACGTTGTCCCGTAAATTTAAGTTATTAAAGGATAAAGCGTTGATTCATCGCGAGAAGCAAACAGTGACCTTGCTTGATCCGGAAGAACTTGAAGCGCGTTATGTCATCAATTAAAAAATCCCGTCAGGAAAAGCTGACGGGACTTTTTTTCACAGGTGAAAAATTTATAATTTTGCCTTTCTAGTACGACGATTAGTGTTACTGTTCATCATCCTCGATAAAGCGTGCAAGACGATGGCTGTAGTCACCGTCTAAGTGTACAAGATCCGCTTTGGACATATTTTCTAGAAAGCGGTCGATAATTTTAGGACCGTAATCGAGATAGAGTTCTGAGATTGATCGATTTGTCGTCACCAGCAGACTTTTCGATAACCGCGCATTGAGTATGGCGAAGATGAGCTCCTTCGTCCATGGAGTAATCCCTTCAGCACCAACATCATCCAGAATGAGCAGATCGGCATCAGCGATGAAGGCCATCAGATCGCGCTCTGTGAGCGTACTCTCTTTCGTCCAGGTTGATTTAAAGATGAGCTTTAGAGCTGGAACATCGATAAATAAGCATGTTTTATGATAGTTTTGGTCAAGCAGTTTACTGATTCCAACGGCTAAATGCGATTTTCCAAGGCCGGGTTTGCCATAATAGAACATTCTCGCCGGCTTATTTTCTCCTATTTTTTCAACAAATTCAACGGCATGTTCAACGGCATGGATCTGTGACGCATTCTGTGCGGAAAAATTTTTTAATGTTGCCTGTTTTAAGGCATCGTTGAGCGTCGACAGTTCGTTAAATCGTTCACGCTTGATTCTGTCGGCCTCTTGTAGCGCTTGCTGAGACAACGAGCAGTCACAAGGCTCGGTGATCGTCGTCCATGAACCTTTTCGCGGCCCGCCGACCATTCGCATTTTATAGACATTCAACGCTCTGCCGCAATTGCGGCAATGCGTCACATTGACTAAGCTTCGCTTCAAATCGATGCCATCTGCATTTAAGAAATTAGCTAAGCGACGCATGGTGACACCAGCCTTTATGAGATGGATTAATGCTGCGCTTAGTTCTTAGTATCATGCTTATTCCCCCGAAAGACGCGAGCACTTCGAACATAGGCAACATCCTTTACATGGAGCCTACAGTTGGCGATGCGTGCGGCGGCAAAAAAGTAATCAGAGAGACGGTTGATATAGCGCAAGGGCAGAGAGGACAGTGCCTGATCCTGCTTCATAAGACCTGCGATGCATCGCTCGGCTCGTCGTGCCACGGTGCGGGCGATGTGGAGCGAGGCGGATGCGGCCGTCCCTCCCGGCAGAATAAAGCGTTCAATGTTCGGCGCTTCATCGGTTAACGCATCGATCCGCTTCTCCAGCCAATCGACCATTTCTTGGTGTAATTTGTTCGGTCGTTCCTTAATCACGCTTGCCAGATCGCTGCCGCAGTCAAACAATTCATGTTGAATCTTCTCCAAATCATCCAAAAGATCCTGAAATAGGGCGGGATCTAGCTGGGCAATGGCCAACCCGACAAAACTATTGGTTTCGTCAACCGTTCCATAGGCTTCGATTCGAATGTCGTCCTTATCCCGCCGACCGCCAATAATGCTGGTCTGCCCCTTGTCACCCGTTCGCGTATAAATTGCCATGTTTTTTCACCTCTGCTCTAACGTCATTAAAACTTGCTATAGTACCAGACGATCTGATCATTTTTTTGAACTTTTACGGCACCAGCGCCGACATTGGGCTGTTTGCCGTTAACGGTGAACAGCCAGCCGGCTTTTTTTGAGGCTTTTTTGTTGTTTAAGCTTGTCACATAGACCATTTTGCCACTGCCGCTGCTGCTCATTTCGAGATGCTGTTTTTTACTGAATTTTTGAAGCAGGCTAAAGACGGTTTCGTTTTTTGAAAATGCGATTTTGCCTTCTTGTACATGAGAACCGTCCTTAATGCTGATAAAAGCACTTGAAGCAGCAGTTTGAGACGCACGTGCGGCTGGTTTTGCTGCAGCGTTCTGCGCCGTTTGATGTCCGGCCCAAAAGCCTGCACCAAATAATACGGCGGCTGCAAGTAGTGCAATGATGATTCTATAAATGGTTTTCATTAGTTTTGTCTCCTCTTCGTGTAGGTTGTTTGCTTAACGGGTCTGTTTGGTTAATTTACGGGATTCAGCTGCGAAGACTTTGAACAACAGCGGAGAAAACAAACCGAAAATGAGATTTCCTGCCGCGTGATAGAGATCAAAAGGCAGTCCGCTGATCCATAGACCGATGACCGTTAAGGGATTTTGGGTGAAAACAAAATAGGACAAGGCCATGATCATACCAAACACTAATCCGCTCACGAACAGCCATAAGAAATAGAGCCACTGCTTCTGTGGAAGCAGTGCGGACAGGAGTCCGATCAGTCCCCACGCGGCAAGGTGAAAAAGCGTCCAGTAGCCGAGACCAAGGAACAGATCGGAAACCAGCGCTGTTAATAGCCCTTCAGCAGCCCCCATCTTCCAGCCAAAAAACCATCCGGTCAGAATGATAATGAGTGTCGCCGGCTGGATATTCATTCCGTGAATCGCAAGCCGGCCGGCGACCGCGGCTGCAGTTAGCAAAGAGAGCAGTGTCATTTTATGAATGGCCAGCATTATGGTACCCTCCAGGTCACTTATTTTACCGGACAAGCGCCACCGACGCAGTCGCTTTGATCGACAATTTCAAGGTCTTTCTGTTCCTTGAGACGGAGCGTTTGATAGAGTTCAGCAACATCCGCGCGGATTTTGGCTTTGCGCTCAAGGTACACTGCTTTACTGATTGGCTCTTTCGGTGCTTGAGCAAAGCCATGACCACTGTATGGGAGCAGTGAAGTTGACTTGCATAACTCTCGGTATTGCTGCAGCAAATCGGCAATCTTATCCGCTTCATCTTTATGAAAAGTAATGGTACAGCTGACCGAGTTATCTGCCCAGTAAGTTTGAAGAAACAGCTGTGTCGCAAACTGCTCCTCAATCGATACATCATTCGCGGATACAAAGCTTTTATGATAGGCACCGCCTGCTTTAACCGGGAATTCGACGACCATCGTATTCTCAGAGTATACATCTTTTTCGATCGTGTAGCCGGCTTGTTGCAGTGCAGGCAGCAAGGGATCACTGTCCTGAAAACGGATGCGTTGAATCAAGTATTTATCGAAACTAAAGTGCATTCCTTCGGATATCCCGACAAGCTTTGAGACTGTTCCGGAAGGTTTGACGGTTGTGTGTTTGATTGATGGACTGCAGCCGAGTGTCTGGGAATACCGTTGATCGGCTTTGACGACCATTTGATAAAAGGCATCAACACATTGTGCCGCTTGCTCATTAAATACCGGTTTTTGATACGAAGTTCCGCTTTCCGGGTCTTGCTCATCAACGAATCCTCTGACGAGACGTTCTCCAAATCGTTCGAGTACCCAGTCTTGGATGCCGCTCATTGAGATGCCGATGCGCCGGTTCTTCTCGATGATTGTTCTTGAGCATTGCCAATCATAGTGCGAGAACGTCACGCGTTTGGCATAGCGGACGGCAAGACTGAAGACTTCTTCCATCGACCAGCCCATTTCTTCTGCAATCCCTGGGAAGACTTCAAATAAGTTGCACGGTTCGCCGTTTCCTAAAGAAATTTCGCCGCAGGGGTTGGTTCCTTCTGCGTCAGCGTCGATGCCTGGCTGACGGCCGTCTGCCAGCCGTCCGTAGTTGCGGATGTTGTCCAGATTGACGATACCCGGTTCTCCATTTTTGGCAATCGCCTCGGCAACCGCATCGTAATGATTAAAATCAGGAGTGACCAGCACACTGTTGTTTGAGGCCCAGCGATGATCCATTAATTGTTCCTGATCCTGTTTCATCGTGACGAAGGCTTGGTCGTCCGGATCACCAAGGGCAATTTCCGCACTGCGGCGCACATTGCCGGCAACGACATTTTTGCCGATTAAATTGCAGATGTCCGTGCAGTCCACGGATGTGAGCTTTTTCCCATTTGCCTGATTCAGCACACGGTTTACTGCGCCCAGCATGTCAATGAACGGAACAGGGCCTGCAGCCACACCACCGAATCCTTTAATTTTCTCCCCTTTTTCACGAATCGAGCTGACATCGATGACCACATGGGAGGCATGGTCAATCCTAGACGAGAAGTGAGCATCAATGAGCAGGGCGTTCGATTCTACCCATCCTTCGCGTGTATCCGGTGTTTGGTAACAGAGGTAAGATTTGCGGTCATGATCCTGATACCAGGTATCGGCATCTTGAGCGCCCGCTTCAAGCGCTGCTGCGTAATCGCCATTTTCTTTACTAATCAGAATATCCAGCTTCACGTGACGCGTCACCGGAGGGATTTGACAAATATTTGCTCTGGAAACGGAGAAACCGACACCGCCGCCTTTCATTAATTCGTCAAACAGGAAAGAGAAGGGCATGGATACGGCCGGCTGCTCTTTCTTCAGATAGAAAGGAACGATGTGGCTGTCCCCGTAGGCTTGGGGACGAATCGCAATAAACCAGCAATTATTCAATGCATCGCCGACACGCTGCTGATAGTCCGTACCGGAGATCCAAAGGTTGCGCCCTGATGGGGTGGAGCACAGGCTGTAAATGAGTTTAAATAAGCGCTCGGTTTCTTTTCCAAGCTCACGGACGGTTGCTTCGGATACCTGATCCTCATGGAGTCTCGGATCCAGATTAATATTGCCCTCAACCACTCGCCTTACTGTCTCGTCCCATTCTTCGTAGCGGCCAAGCGGCTCAATCCAGCGGGCATAGGTTCTTTTATAGGTGACCCATCCGAGTTCACCCCAGTGCGGCTGAACTTCTGACTTTATCTTTTGTATGTAAGCATCGGATAACTTAATCTGCATTATTTTTACTCCTCTCAACGACGTTTCCTGCTCATGATAACTAGATATTGTATTGAAGTCAACAATACGATCAATATATAGTGTTCGCGGCTTTTGGGTACAATCATGCATGGTTATCGGATTTCTGCCGTGACAGCTTTTGGATGCATCAATCCAGTTAACTAGTTGTCACATAATTGTCACTTCGTGAAAACATACAGTCTAGCCCCTTTATCAGCGCAATAATTGGGCAGGTGACAAGGCTTTTTTCTGATGAGTGAGGACCAGGGGCATAACGGTTTTGCTGATCGGGGATCGATGGCTCGAGAGCTTATCCTTGAAATTGAGAATCATTATCAATAAAATGTGTAGGTGGAGAATAGTCGCTTGCGTTTCAACCCATGCTTAAATAAGTACGGGTCTTGAATTCGAATGGCATCATTCTGATTATTGAACTGGTTTTTTTTGATCCCTGCATCGGTAGGAAAATTTATACTATTCGGGACCCCTCCCTTGGCAGTGTTTCTTGATAAATACGGCAGACCTTAGTGGAAGATGAGGAAACAATAATGAGAGACCACGAAACTGGGATTGGCGTGAGCAGCAGTAAAATTATTCTGATTGGCGAACACTCGGTTGTTTACGGAAAACCGGCGATTGCTCTGCCTGTTCCGGTCGTGCATGCAGTGACCAAAACAACGCGCTGTCTTGGACTGCTGAGGCTGCAATGCAGCTTCTATAATGGCATTTTGCGTGATGGAACGGATCAGATTGCCGGACTCAGAACGATTATTCCGGCAGTACTGCATGTTTTAAAGCGGCCTGAAAAAGATATATCGATCACAATTAACAGTACGATACCTGCAGCGCGCGGCATGGGTTCAAGCGCTGCCGTTGCGATATCAGTGGTACGTAGCTTATTCAACTATTTTGATACACCACTTGAACGGAACGTGCTGCTCAATCTCGTCGGCGTTTCTGAAAACTATTTTCATGGAAATCCGAGCGGTCTCGATGCGGCTGCGGCCAGTAGTAATCATCCGATTTTCTTTAGGAAAGGAAAAGGAATGGAATGGATTCACCATAAGCTGCGCGGTTGTTTGGTCATCGCCGACAGCGGGATAAAAGGGCAGACGAAGCGTGCGGTCACCGCCTTGAAACAACGCCTGATGCAAAGTGCACCGCTCCAGCGGAAAATAAACCAATTAGGTGTACTTACCTCCAACGCTAGAGAAGCGTTGGAGGCGGCCGAAGAAGAAGTCTTGGGTTCCATATTGCTGGAAGCGCATCGTCTTCTCCAAGAGCTGGGCGTTAGTCATCCTTCTTTGGATCATTTAGTTGCGGTGGCGATGAACGATGGGGCGCTTGGCGCGAAGATGACCGGTGGCGGCTGCGGCGGCTGCATGATTGCCCTGGTCAAGGATGTGCGCAAGGCACATGATTTAGCGAAAAAGTTAATGGGTGCCGGAGCATCTAAAACCTGGATTCAGCCGCTTCAGGGCAGAGATTTTCCGGTCAATGCCGGGCTCTTGCACTGATCTGCAACAAGAGAGAAGGAGAGTGAGCACATTGTATGCTGCTGCACGCGCGTATACAAATATTGCTTTGATCAAGTATTGGGGGAAGAAGGACGAACAGTTGATTCTGCCGATGAACAGTAGTTTGTCGCTTACGCTTGATGCATTTTATACGGAAACAAGTGTTGAACCGCTGCAAGGGCTGCACGAAGATGAAGTGATGATGGATGGTGTGCTTTTAAGTGGCGCTTCCGTTGCAAAAATCAACCGTTTTATGAATCTTGTTCGTGAAAAATCGGGAAGGCACATGTTTGCTCGAATTGTAACGAGAAATCATGTTCCGGTGGCCTCTGGTTTTGCGTCTTCTGCCTCCGGTTTTGCCACGCTTTCAGCCGCAGCAGCTCGTGCCTATGGCATGGACTGCTCGGGAGCTGCGCTCTCTCGGCTTGCGCGTCGCGGTTCGGGCTCGGCTTCGCGTTCGATCTACGGCGGTTTTGTTAAGTGGATGAAAGGAACAGATGATGCGAGTTCTTATGCGGTTCCGGTTGATCCGGCAAAGTGGCCGATTTGCCTCGTGTCCGTTGCTGTGAACAAGCAGCCCAAAAAGATTTCCAGTCGTGAAGGAATGAGGCGAACCGTCAAGACATCATCCTTTTATCCGGTTTGGATCAAAGAGGCGGAAAGGGATCTTGCCAGAATTGAACCGGCGATTCGCAAACACGATTTGGACATGGTCGGCAAAATTGCTGAAGCAAATGCACTGAAGATGCATGCGGCTATGCTGGCAGCGGATCCTCCCTTTACATACTGGGAAGAAGGAACAATGACCGTAATGCGGTGCGCCGTTCATCTGCGCGAGCAAGGCATACCATGCTATTTTACGATGGATGCCGGCCCAAATGTCAAACTGCTTTGCTCGGAAGCAGATGTCGGGCGGATTCTCGAAGATCTATCTGAATTTTTCCCTTCAGAATCCTTAACTGTTGCCCGGCCAGGACCTGGCGTTGACTATTTGAAGAACCCTATTCAATAAAGGAGACATTCACAAATTGCATGGCGTACAATGTGCACCTGGAAAACTTTATATAGCGGGAGAGTATGCGGTTGTTGAACCGGGCTATCCTGCCATCATTGCTGCAGTCGACAAATCCGTCACCGTAACCATTGAAAGAAGGGAAACATGTGGCCGAATTCAATGGGCCAATGCAACACTCGACTTGAAACGCAGTGCGACGAACCAATGGAACACTGAGGGTGATGTTTCTACGTTCCGTTTTGTCTTATCGGCAATCGAACGAACCGAGCAGTACGTACAATCGCTCGGAAAACAACTCGGCGTTTATCAACTGACCATCAGCAGTGATTTGACTAGAACAGACGGTAGAAAATACGGATTAGGTTCCAGTGCTGCTGTGACGGTTGCCTGCACGAAGGCAATCCTTGCTTTCTATGAAGTGAAAATTGAGCAACAAATCGTATTCAAGCTGGCTGCCCTTGCACATCTTTCTGTTCAAGGAAACGGATCATGTGGGGATATTGCTGCCGGCGTTTACGGCGGCTGGATTGCCTATACCTCATTTGATCGCAAATGGCTGGCACCGTTCATTTCTTCAAAAAAGGATTGGCTGCCGCTGCTCAAAATGGATTGGCCGAAGTTATCGATTCGGCCGCTTGTGCTTCCCGCGGATCTGTACTTAATTGTCGGATGGACAGGTATCCCCGCCTCAACAGCCAAGCTCATTGATCGGGTGGAAAAAGCAAGACGCGGTCAGAAAAAAGGCTACCAGCACTTTTTGAAGCAAAGCAAAGCCTGTGTAGAAAAAATGATCGCCGGTTTTTTAAACCAGCAATCCGAGTTAATTTTGGAAGGGATTCGCGAAAATCGCAGGATTCTTGCTCAATTATCCAAGCTGTGTGGGGTCTTCATTGAAACCGATAAATTGCATCAGCTCTGCAGCATTGCCGAAAATAATCGAGGTGCAGCAAAAACATCGGGTGCCGGCGGAGGCGATTGCGGCATCGTTCTTGCTGACCAGGAGACCGATCAGAAGGCACTAATCAAAGCATGGAAAGAACATGGAATTACTCCGCTTGCTCTGTATGACAGAGAGAGGTAAAAGGAAGAAGGATCGTGAGATGGAATCGCGTAAAGATCAGCATGTCCGACTATTTCAGGAAACCCACCAGAAGCATACGAATGATTTTGATTCTGTAAAATTCATCCATGATGCGCTGCCGGAAATGAGTCTTAGGCAGGTCACTTACACAACGGATCTGTCTTTCGGCAGTTGGCCGGTTCCTTTTTTTATCAATGGGATGACCGGGGGAAGCCAGAAGACAAAGAAGATCAATGAATGTCTGTCAAAAGCAGCGGCAGCAACGGGGCTTGCGGTTGCATCCGGCTCGCAGAAGGCGGCTTTAAGAGATCCGGAATTGTGCGACACTTTTCAAGTGCTGCGCCGCGTCAACCCGGATGGATTTATTTTTGCAAATATCGGTGCTGAGCTCGATGAGGAGCAAGCGAAACGTGCAGTCGATATGCTAGAAGCGAATGGGCTGCAAGTGCATTTAAATGCCCCACAAGAAATCGTAATGCCTGAAGGTGATCGCGATTTTTCTTCATGGCTAAAAAATCTGGAACGGATTGTCCGCTCTGTTGATGTTCCTGTTGTCGTGAAAGAGGTGGGGTTCGGAATGAGCCGTGCGACTTATCAGAAGCTGATCGATGCAGGTGCCGCGGCCATTGATGTTGCCGGTAACGGAGGGGTGAATTTTATCACGATTGAGAATCTCCGCCGGGAGCGGGCACGATTTGACTACTTGCAGGACTGGGGCCAATCGACGATCATCTCGATGCTTGAAGCGCAGCCCTATATTGATCAGACGGTCTTCTTTGCGTCCGGAGGGGTGCGCAATCCACTGGATGTTCTGAAAGCTCTTGCACTTGGGGCCCGTGCGGTCGGTATTTCAGGAACCTTTCTTCATACAGCACTCGCAGAAGGAAAGGATGGACTGATTGCCCAGATTAATGAATGGAAAGAACAGATGAATCAGATTATGCTGCTCCTCGGCTGCTCAAATGTACAGGCACTTCGGAACAAGAATCTGATCCTGAGCGGTTCCCCTTTAGAATGGGCACGTCTAAGAGGACCACGGCCCGAAGCGCTGGCGACCCGTTCAGCTAAGGGAAGAGAAGAGGCGTGAAAAGGGGACTGTCCTACTTGCACACCATGCTCCTGTTACTGAATCAGAAAGGAGAGTCATTGTCTATGACTGCACGTTCAAAACAGGATTCCGAATTGATTGAAATATGGGATGATGTCGTCCGGATCAAGGATCTTGTCCTCGCGATTGTGATCAACAGCATCACAACATTAGGCGGTTATTTTGCTGCACCAAATCACGCGCCGATGCCGCTCTTGTTTGGCTTAATCGGAGCGGTTATCGGGTTTATAATTTGCTCACTCTTCATTAAGCCGAAACGCATCTTTGAAGAGACGGAAAGTGAGGAATAATGGATGGATCTTATCCTTTTAGCAGAAATGATCGTTGCAGCTGTTGCGGCTGCACTTTTATATACAATTATTGGCATCATCCCGGGGACGGACGAAACGGCCGTTCTGGTTCCCGTCACGCTTATCTTAGTGCTCGCCGGTGTTCAACCCGTTGTTGTCCTCTGCTTTTTTATTTCAGCTGTGATTGCCAACAACCTCATGGATGCGGTACCTGCCGCCATTGCCGGGATTCCCGGCGGCGTTATGGCGAGTCCGCTCGTGGACCATGCGCAGTTGCTTAAACGAAAGGGAATGGCCGATCGGTCGCTGCGCAAAATGGCCGCGGGTTCGCTGATTGGCGTACTGGTCAGTGTTCCAGTCAGTCTGCTGCTTGCAAGAAGTCTGATCCCGCTTGCTGAAGCAATTAAAGCGTACGCCGATCCGCTCTTCTTTGCCGGCGCTGTTTTACTTGCCTTACTGAGTAAGAATAAGTTACTGGCCCTTGCCTCCATTCTCCCTTTCACATTGCTCATTGAAGGGCTGCGCTATCTCTATTGGGGCATCGGCATTGTACCAAGGGGAACCACAGTGTTCATCTCGTTCTTTCTCGGCATAACGATTGGACCGGTCGTTCTGACTCTATTTGAGTTGCTGAATAAAGAGAAAAGAGAATGTCTGAAGTGTGATCAACCGCGCAGGATTACCCTTCAGAAAGTACCCTTCGAATGGAAATCGCTCAATCCGTTTCGTGCGTTGAAAAAACAGGAATGGACCACAAGTGCCGGAGCTTCATTGATCAGCTGTTTTACTTTTATTCTTAGCCCGGTCGGGATGACGACGCTTCTTGGCGAACTCTTTTCAAAACGGACGCAAGATCCGGTTGATCGGTCGGTGCTTGCCATTACAACCATGAATGCACTGGCAAACGCGACCTATCTTTCCGGAACGCTGATCCCGTTGATCGCGTTAGGCGTGCCCCTTTCTCCGGTTGCCATAGGCCCTGCTCATGCGCTGTTTGACGCACCACCGGTCTTTACCACAACGCACAATATGCACCATATCCTTTCGCAGACTGATTTCATTTTGGCGACAGTGATTGGCGCCGGCGTTGCCCTCATTGTCACGTATACGCTGGCAATCAAATATGCGCAATCGATTTGTGCCTTTGTGTTCAAACGGATTCCTCACGAAGCAATACTCGGCTTGTTTTGTGCTTTCGTTCTCCTGCTTGCGTATATGGATGCGGGTTGGATGAATATCGGTGGCGTCATGCTGATCGGACTTGTTTCCGGACTGCTTCACCGCTGGGGCGTGGGTTACGGGATATTATTTATGGTCTTGTATGCGGCGCCATGGCTCGTTTCGGGCTTGTGATTATGATCCATTCGCTCGCCGATACGAGCGCTGGGCGCAGGGATGAACATCGATTTCTGATTGAATTGAATGGGTCCATTAATTTTAGCGGACGAAACATAGGTTATTCTCATATTTTGGAGGCGACGAAGATGACTGCGTTAAAAGATATTTTTAATCGAATAAAAGCGGATCCTGAAAATAGTCATTTCACAAATAAAAATATCGAACCACTCTACTATGCCACTCCGACGGCAAAGCTGTTAATCATCGGCCAGGCTCCGGGTGTGATCGCGCAAAATACAAAGATAGTGTGGAACGATCGAAGCGGCGCGCGTTTGCGAGACTGGATGGGTGTATCAAGAGATACTTTCTATCATTCGGGAAAAATTGCTGTGCTCCCGATGGATTTTTATTTTCCCGGCAAAGGAAAGAGTGGCGATTTACCGCCGAGAAAGGGATTCGCTGCAAAGTGGCACGATCCAATCATTAGGGCAATGCCGGATATCGGGTTAACCTTATTAGTCGGCTCCTATGCACAAAGGTACTACCTGAAGACGCATTCGAAAATGACGTTAACTCAGACTGTTAAAGATTATCGCAGTTATTTACCTGACTATTTTCCATTGGTTCATCCGTCACCGCGGAACTATATTTGGATAATAAGAAATCCTTGGTTTGAGAAAGACGTTTTACCGGATTTGAAGAAGTATATTAACCGAATTCTATCAGATCAGTAAGTGATGATTGAAACGCATACCGAATACATGTTGATTCGAGCACCTGTTGATGCTCCTAAAAAAGCCGAGGGAATAGATACCGTTGATGATTTATAGCCGCATAGCGGATGAGCAGCTTTTTTTTTCAAATCAAATCCGGACGGAAACTTACAACGACCGGGATAATCACGGTGAAGACCGGATACCCATCCAAATAAAACAGCACCCTCCTTTTTCAAGAAGCTACTGCTACGAAGCCTTCCTTGGTAAGGAACGAAAAATAAAAAGGATTGAATTCTTGTATACCGCAAGAACTCAATCCTTTTTGTCACGCACAGAATACACAATCGCTTCTCTGTCCTCTTTTTTGCCAAGTGCATAAACCTTTTGGCTATCTTCTTCTTCAAAAAAATGAAACGGCACTTTTCGGTTATAGTCATGAGGAAATCCGTCGAGCAGAACGATGCCGTCTGTGTACTTTAGATCGTCATCCAGATAGGGATCAAATAAATAGAGATAGTGATTCGACGTGTCTGACTTTGTTGCCAGCACATAATGCTCGCCGCCATAGTTTAATCGGAAAATGGCCGCACCGCCATTCTTAATCGCATCAACGATTTCGCTGCCTTCTCGCAAATGAACGTGTTCACCTGCATCATAGTTTCCGTGGATGTGCAGTCCTTTAATTGGTCCGTTATGATTCAGCCATTCGGAGATAAATTTCATTGCCGATTTTGACGTGCCGCTCTTGCCGACTTCACCAACTGAATTATAGGTATCGAGGGATTAGGCGGTAATTGCTTTGATCACGTCAGACGGAATCACTTCTCGCGGAAATAGATAGTTTATGGCATTCAATAGCGTTACTGTTCCGCAGTCATACTCAGACATCTGGTAATACAATGGTGTCTTCATGCGATTCCCTCACTTATTATGATTGTTTGAATCAAAGATGCCCCGGAGTGCATTGCTTATCTGTTGTTTTTAGTTAGCAATGTGATCCAAAAGATAACTGATATCTGTGATGATCAATTTTCGATTTTTGACAATCAGCGCGCCGTCATTTTTTAATTCACTAAGCATTCGATTGACGCTGCTGCGCGCGCTGATGCCGCAGAAACCGGCAATGTCATCATTTGTTAACATGAAATCAATCAAAATACCCTCGCGCACTTTGCGGCCGAATAAATCAATCAGACTATATATAAACGCACAAACGGCACCTTTTTTTCCATTCATGATCATTCGCTGGGAACGGAAAATATTCTCCGATAATTTCTTGCGATAATAACTTTTGATATAGTTCTGCAGTTCTGGTGTCGCATTGACGTATTTCCAGAAGGTGACACGGTCCACTTGATAAAAGGTTGCTTCACTTGATTCCACGCGTACATTAAAAGGCTGTTCCGTAAACTTGGAAACCTCATCCCGAAGCAGTGAGATTACATCGGGTTTTACGATATAAGAGAGATTGAATTCTCGTCCGTCTTGAAGAATAATGCTGTTTTTTATAATCCCTTTTTTGAGAACATAAGTATACCGTTCTTCTAGGCCGTGATAAGTCAGATAGGTATGTCTACTTTTGTTAATTGTTGGTACATCGTGCGCATCCAGAAAATTAATCAAATATTCAATTTCACTTAATACCATGAATTTTTCCTTCCCATCACAAACGTTCAAGTTAAAAAATAGAGATACAATTGTTACATTTAACCCTATTTTAACTGCTTTTTATCTGATGTATGTCACAAATAAAGTAAACATTTGTTAACTTTTTTTGATAATAGCAAACGAAACGGACAGTCTTTTTGTTTTGATTTATAACAGATGGTGCACGCAGAAGGGTTTGTGGGACCTTGTGATACGCATGTCACGCGTCACTTTTTCTCATACTAAGGATCACAAATCTTTTCTACTTGCTATTTTCAAAGTAAAAGAACTGAAAAGAGGGCTGTCCATTTATGGTTAGCATTGAACTTCCTTATGACAAAACAACAATTAAGGCTAATCTGCCCGATCACAATTATGCAGGCAAATTAGTATCTCAAGCGGCGACTTACCACACAGATCGGTCGGAAAACGAGATCGTCGAGGATTCGCTTAATCATCCAATTGGATCCGCGTCTTTGGAGGAACTGGCCAAAGGCAAGAAAAATATCGTAATTATCAGCTCGGACCACACGCGTCCGGTTCCGTCGCACATTATTACACCGATCCTTTTGCGAAGGTTACGTGAAGCGTCTCCGGAAGCACGCATCCGTATTCTTGTTGCGACCGGCTTCCATCGTCCGTCCACTCGCGCTGAACTTGTTAACAAATATGGACAAAAAATTGTCGATGAAGAAGAAATCGTGATGCATATCTCGACCGATGACGCAGCGATGGTTAAAATCGGCCAGTTGCCGTCCGGAGGCGACTGCATCATCAATCGAATCGCCGCCGAAGCCGATTTGCTGCTTTCGGAAGGATTTATTGAATCGCATTTCTTTGCAGGATTTTCCGGAGGACGCAAATCCGTGCTTCCAGGTGTTGCTTCCTACAAAACGATTATGGCCAATCACTCCGGTCCGTTTATTGATTCAGACAAGGCGCGTACGGGCAATCTGAATCACAATCCGATTCATAAGGACATGGTCTACGCGGCACGCACAGCAAATTTAGCATTTATCGTGAATGTTGTTCTTGATGAAGATAAAAAAATTATCGGGTCTTTCGCGGGAGATATGGAAGAGGCACATCGAGAGGGCTGCGAATTTCTTCGCGAATTGTCCAGTGTAACGAAAATTGACTGTGACATCGCTATTTCTACGAATGGCGGCTATCCTTTGGATCAGAACATCTATCAGGCAGTAAAGGGGATGACTGCGGCAGAGGCGACAAACAAAGAAGGCGGCACGATTATCATGGTTGCCGGCTGCCGAGACGGACATGGCGGCGAAGGCTTCTATCATAATCTCGCGGATGTTTCCGATCCGAAGGAATTCTTGGATCGCGCCGTCAATACGCCGAAACTGAAAACGATTCCCGATCAATGGACGGCTCAGATTCTGGCACGGATTCTTGTCCATCATCATGTAATTATGGTTTCTGATTTGGTTGATCCCGAACTGATTACCGGCATGCACATGGATCTCGCCACTTCTCTTGATCAGGCACTTGAAATGGCCTACGCGCACGAAGGCAAGGACGCTAAGATAACCGTCATTCCTGATGGACTGGGTGTCATTGTCCAATAATGATTTCGGTAAAAGAGGAGGGGCGGACAGAAAATGGAAAAGGACGAACTGCATGCGCTGTTTCAAGATATTGCTGAACCTAGTCAAGCCGCGACACGTGGAAAGGATAGCGGTTTTGCAGATCTCGGTTTTGCGAAGGTTGACCTGACACGCAAGCAGCGCAACGGCTATCCGGAAGTGATTTACGGCGAAGGGAAAACAGCGGAACAAATCATTGGCATCATTGAGACGATGCGCAAGCAGACGGTGAACATTTTATGTACACGCCTTTCCTCGGAAAAATTTGAACAGATAAAAAAAGTTGAGCCGGATGCTGCTTATCACAAAGAAGCACGCTGCGCGCTCGTGAATCGTGCTGAAGTGAAGAAAACCAGCAGCTATATCGCGATTGTGACCGCTGGGACCTCAGATATTCCGGTTGCCGAAGAGGCGGCTGTAACCGCGGAAGCCTATGGAAACCGTGTGGAACGAATTTATGATGTCGGTGTTGCCGGTATTCATCGGCTGTTTGCCCGTTTGGATGTCATTCGCGCAGCCAAAGTTGTGATTGTCATTGCCGGCATGGAAGGCGCGCTCGCTAGTGTTGTCGGCGGATTGATTGACAAACCGCTGATTGCCGTGCCGACGAGCGTCGGCTACGGCACCAACTTAAAAGGAGTGACGGCACTGCTCACGATGCTCAACAGCTGTGCATCGGGGATCACCGTGGTGAATATTGACAATGGTTTTGGTGCTGCCTACTCAGCCAGCATGATCAATCATTTGTAAAATGGCTTTGGCCCGCATGGAGGATTAAGATGAGAACTCTTTATTTAGATGCTTTTTCAGGAATCAGCGGTGATATGTTCATTGGCGCACTGCTTGATCTTGGCGTCGACTTTGACCGATTTCAATCGGAACTCGCTCAATTGCATGTCAGTGATTATCAGCTGCACAATGAGCGCCTTGCGAAAAACAGTATCTACGGGACAAGCTTTGACGTCGTACTAAATCATGAAAAGGATCACGGATTTATTGAACATCATGATCACCATCATCATCATGATGTTCGGCATTTGAGCGATATTTGCTCCCTTATCAATGCAAGCGGCTTATCTGAAAAGATCAAGAAGCAATCGATTGCCGTTTTCACTGAGATCGCCAAAGCAGAAGCGGCCGTTCATCAGATGCCTCTGGCTGATGTCCATTTTCACGAGGTCGGCGCTATGGATTCGATTGTCGATATTGTCGGCTGCTTTGTCGCACTGGACTTACTAGGCGTCGATGATGTGCGCGCGTCCGCACTAAGCGATGGGTCCGGTTTTATCCAAGTTGCACATGGGCAGATGCCGGTACCGGTTCCCGCTGTCATGCAGATGCGTATCGGCACCAATATCCCAATAAAACAGCGCACGGATGTTCAGACCGAACTCATAACGCCGACTGGAATGGGTCTCGTTAAAGAGATCGTCAGTCATTTCGGATCCATTCCGGAAGATGCAATCCTGCTCAAGACCGGATACGGGTTCGGCAAGCGCGAAACGGGATCCTTTAACGCACTGCGTGCGCTGCTCTTTGACACGAAAAAAAGCAGGCAAACGGTGAACACGGATCATGATGCGGTGCTGCTGATCGAAGCAAATCTGGATGATCAAGGCGGAGAATCGCTTGGCTTTGCTATGGATCTGCTCGTTGACGCCGGCGCACTCGATGTGTTTTTTACACCCATCTACATGAAGAAAAATCGGCCGGCATGCAAGCTCTCAGTTCTTTGCGCGCCTGAAGAACGTGACACCTTTGTTAACCTGCTGCTGAGGCACACCGCTACCATTGGTGTTCGCTATCAATTGATGCGGCGCTCAATCATGAAGCGCCAATTTAAAAAGGTAGAAACAAAGTATGGAACGATTCGTGTGAAGATTGCGAGTCGGAATGGTGTAGTTAAGCAGACTGCTGAGTATGACGACTGCGCGCATGCTGCGCGTGTGCACAAGGTCAGCTTGGCAGACGTAGAACGAGAAGTGCAGCTTCAACTGGCAAAATTAGAAAATCAATAAAAGAACAACAGTGTTTGGAGGATAGGATTGTGATGCATCAACTCGTTGCGGAATTTTTAGGGACGGCATTAATGATTGTTTTTGGTGTTGGCGTACACTGCTGTGAGGTGCTGAATACATCAAAATATCAGAATTCCGGCCACATTTTCGCCATTACAACTTGGGGTTTCGGTATTACCATCTCTTTATTCATCTTCGGAGATGTTTGTATTAATCCTGCGATGGTTGTCGCTCAAGCCGTTCTTGGCAATATTCCATGGACAAGCGTCGTTCCATTAAGCCTCGCAGAAGTGCTCGGCGGTATTTTCGGTTCCATTGTTGTCTTTATCGCTTATTATGATCAATTTAATGCGTCCAAAGACATCGACCGGGTAAAAATTCGCAACATCTTTTCAACCAATCCGAATGTACGCTATTTGCCGCGCAACTTTTTCGTCGAATTCATCGATACATTTATTTTTATTACGGCGATCCTGGCCATCGCAACAATTAAAACACCAGGCATCGTGCCAATTGGTGTCGGCTTGCTTGTGTGGGCCATCGGCATGGGCATGGGCGGACCGACAGGATTTGCCATGAACCTCGCACGCGACATGGGACCGCGTATTGCCCACGCGCTTCTGCCGATTCCGGGCGGTAAAGCGGACAATGATTGGCAATACGGAATTATCGTTCCGGGCATTGCGCCGTTCTTAGGCGCTGCATGTGCCGCACTTTTCGTCCGAGGTTTTCTCGGACTATGACCATGCTGTCATTAATACAAATAACATTAAAAAGGAAGGTAATTAATCATGAGTACGTTAACTGAAAAAAAACAGGCGCTCGTTGATCAATTGAAAAAAATGAATCGTGTGGTTGTTGCGTTTTCCGGAGGTATTGACAGTACGCTCGTTTTGAAAATGGCGCTGGATACGCTGGGCAAAGACAATGTGCTCGCCGTTGTCGCCAACTCCGAACTTTTTACGAATGAAGAGTTCGACAAAGCCGTTTCTCTAGCAACTGATCTTGGTGCTGTGGTTAAGGGAACTGAGCTCAACTATTTATCTGAAGAACACATCAAGCACAACACACCGGACAGCTGGTACTACGCAAAGAAAGGCTTCTACGCGCGCATGAACGAGATCGCGGCGGCTGTTGGCTTTAAATTTGTACTGGACGGTATGATCAAGGATGACGAAAGCGACTTCCGCCCAGGTTTGCGTGCTCGGACAGAAGCCGGTGCACGAAGCGTTCTGCAGGAAACAGGTTTCTATAAAACAGATGTGCGCGCCCTGGCAAAATTGGTAGGTCTGAACAATTGGAACAAAGTTTCTTCATGCTCTGTTTCTTCTCGATTCCCTTATGGAACAACACTGACGCTGGAAAAAATCGAAAAAGTGATGAAGTCGGAAAAATATCTTCGCGACCTTGGTTTTCCGGTTGTTCGTGTCCGCGATCATGGGGAGATTGCCCGCGTTGAGGTTCCGGCAGAACGGTTAAACGACTTGCTTGAGTTGAACGATAAAGTCGGCAAAGCACTCACACAGTTCGGGTTCCGTTACGTGACGCTTGATCTGAGCGGCTTCCGCAGCGGACGGATGAACGAAACGCTTTCAGCAGAAGAACGCAAGGCATTCGTTTCTTAAGTACAGGGTCATCAATGAGCGGCTGAAGTTTTCGTTTATCGGGAATGGAAGCGGAGGTGCGCGGGTGCGCCCGCGGCAGGCGAGTAACCGAAGCGTTGATTCAGAACAATAAAGACACGAACCAATGCTATATACAAAGAGGAATTTTCTCTTACTTTAAAGGAACTTTCTCTAAGTGGGCTTGCTTGTTTTTTTACAAGTTAAGAAAGTATGGTGTTTTGTCTTGCCGGTACGACGATAAGGTCATAAGATTCGGTTGGGCGATCAGGTAAGCAAGCGCCCGATCTGAGAAATAACCGGAAAAATTCCGCTTAATTAGAAAATGAATGAAAAAATTGCTTAAATAGACGGAGAAATTCCGCTTATCGCATCGAAAAACGTGAAAATAGAGGGTTTTTCCTGTGCTTAAGCGGAAAAATTCCCCTTATTTACCTGTGAAACAAGCGCCATGATGCATATAACCGGAAAATATCCGCTTATTTTATTCCGGCTGCGTTACTATTAAGGATCAAAATGATTCATGAACTAAAAATGTCCGTTCGTACACAAGGTTGATGATTCAAAACGGTATTTAGAGCAAAGGAGATTTCGTGTGTAAGGAACTTCGCTAAATGTAAGGGATCTTTCGCTAATGATGCATATGTCCTGCAAGCAACGCGAAAGTCATCACATCCTGTGAAAGTACGTCCTATATGCAACGCGAAAGTCATCACATCCTGTGAAAGTACGTCCTGTATGCAACGCGAAAGTCATCACATCCTGTGAAAGTACGTCCTGTATGCAACGCGAAAGTCATCACATCCTGCGGAAGTAAGGAACGGGCGTTCTTTGCCCGGTTTTTCTAAATGCGAAAGAAAGGAAGAACTAAAGTGTTGAAAAAGTGTTTCCCCTATTATACGGGCTCATTCATTTTGCACGCGATCGGCATAAGTCTGCTTCTTCTCGTAGCAAAAAGCAACCCGGTCATGCTCGGGCTCGGACTCGTCGCTTATACGCTCGGTCTTCGTCATGCCTTTGATGCGGATCACATCGCAGCGATTGATAACGTTGTGCGGAAACTGACGCAGCAAAAGAAGAACCCAATGGGTGTCGGTTTTTATTTCTCGCTCGGTCATTCTTCAGTTGTTCTGCTCATGGCTGTCGGTTTAGCCTTGTCGGTGCGCTGGGCGCAGCATCACCTGCCGCTGTTTGAACATGTTGGCGGCTTCATTGGTGCCACGGTCTCCGGAAGTTTTTTGATTGTGATCGCAGTCATTAATTTGTTTATTGTAGTTGATTTGCAGAAAGTGTTTCGTCGACTAAAGAAGCACGAATTTGATCAGGAACAATTTGAGCAGCTGCTCGAATCGCGCGGCTTTTTATCACGAGCATTTAAACCGCTGTTTGCGTTTATCAACCAAAGCTGGCATGTGTTTCCGCTCGGCTTTCTATTTGGCCTCGGTTTTGATACAGCGACAGAAATCAGTCTGCTTGCGCTTTCCGCAGAATCCGCACGCACGCATATGTCTTTTGCTGCCATACTTGCTCTGCCGCTTCTTTTCGCAGCCGGCATGAATGTCATGGACACAACCGATTCGGTCATGATGACGCGCGCGTACCACTGGGCGCTTGATACGCCTGTTCGAAAAGTTTATTACAACCTTACCGTCACTACTGTCTCTGTAATGGCGGCATTGATGATTGGTGTTGTTGAACTGGCTCAAGTTGCGGGCGAACTTTTTCAGCTTAAAGGAAGTTTTTGGAATTGGGTGCAGCGGATTGATTTAAACTGGATGGGTTATGGCTTAATCATCCTTTTTATTACGGTATGGGCTGTCGCTTATCTCATCTGGAAGTTCTTGCGCATTGATCAGCGATGGAGTAAGGCAATTTAATTACGATTGGGTTTCTACACCTCCATTCGAGTGTTGTTTCTCCTTAGAACAAAAAAGATGTCTCAAAAGTCTATTCGATTTTTTGAGACATCTTTTTTTGATATATATGTTAACCTGAAATAAAAAGAGGTTGACATATAATAAATGTAAACCTAAAATTATTTTGGTTAACAAATAAGGAGGCTTCATTTTGAAAACGCGATCGATTACGTTAGTTTCGCTATTCGTTGCAGTGATGATTGCTTTTGGCGCCCTACCAACGGTCGTCATTCCGTTTATTCCTGTTCCTTTTACGTTCCAAATGCTCGGTGTCATGCTGGTCGGAAGTATTCTCGGCGCAAGAAAAGGACTCGTCGCAATGCTCGTATTTACTGCACTTGCGGCGGCAGGAGTTCCGGTCTTGTCCGGATATCGCGGCGGTTTAGGAGTCCTGCTCGGACCGACCGGCGGCTATGTTCTGGCATGGCCGCTTGCAGCATTTGTTATTGGTCTCATTGCTGATTACATAAAGACAAAGAAATGGACGGTTGTCTGGTATTATGTCGCGATCCTAGCAGGTATTTTAGTTATTTACCTCATTGGTGTCCCTTGGTTTGCTTTTTATAATCATTTGCCGCTTCTTAGCGTGGCAGAAGGCAACCTGCCGTTGTTTCTGCTTGACCTTGTAAAAGCCGGGGTGGCTGCAGTTGTTGCTAGCCAATTAAAGCAAAGACTGTCATTTTTAAGAAAATCCGAAGCGATATAAAGGATGGTGCATTTTTTGAAATGGTATGAACTGGCGCAGCGTGTGCGTGACGGTTACGCATGTACGCGGAGCGATGCGCAGGAGATGCTGTCGGTTGCAGATGATGAGACGCTTGATCTTGTTTGCGGGGCGTATCAATTGCGCAAGCATTATTATGGAACCGCCATGAAATTGAATTTGATCATTAACGCAAAAAGCGGCCGCTGCGCTGAGAATTGCGCGTATTGTTCTCAATCGATCTACGCAGAAACATCAGTCGATGCCTATCCATTAGTGAGCGAAGATGTGATCGTGCAAGGGGCAAGACAAGCTTATGAAAATCAGATCGGAACCTACTGCATTGTGATGAGCGGACGCAAGGCAGCACCTCGAGAAATACGTGCTGTCTGCTCGGCAGTGAAAAAGATCAAAAAAGAAATGCCGATTAAAATCTGTGCGTGTCTCGGTTTGATTAATGAGGAACAGGCCAAGGATTTAAAGGCAGCGGGTGTGGATCGCTTTAATCATAATCTGAATACGAGCGCCTCTCATTATGACCGGATTGCGACGACACATCATTATCAGGATCGTGTGGATACGATTGAAGCGGTAAAACGAGCAAAAATTTCCCCATGTTCCGGAGTGATTTGCGGGATGGGCGAAACCAATGAAGACATCATTGACATGGCGTTTGCTTTAAAGGAACTGGATGCCGATTCAATCCCAATCAACTTTTTAAATCCGATTCCCGGTACGAAGCTTGAAGCTATGCATGAACTGACTCCGAATCGATGTTTGAAGATTTTAGCGCTTTTCCGATTTATTAATCCTACAAAGGAAATTCGTATCGCCGGCGGTCGTGAAGTGAATTTGCGTTCCTTGCAAAATCTTGGCCTGTATATCGCCAATTCGATTTTCATCGGCGACTACTTGACAACAAAGGGCCAGAATAAATCGGAAGATTATCAACTAATTAAAGATCTTGGTTTTTCCATTGAAACAAAAGCAGTTGAAATGAATACGTAACCATCATGGCTACGAAAGAGGACAATCGTTTTATGATGAGTCACCGGTTTGTTTTTTCAAATAACAGAATAGATTTCAAACGTTTAAAGCAGGATCTCCCTATACCGGGCGGTCCTTTTTTGATACGATGAGTAGGTTGTTTTTAATTGAAGCATCGGATGGAGCGAATGAATGATGGTTTGGAGAAGGACGATTAGCCATAATGTGCGTTACAATTACATCTATAATTTTTGTTCCTTTTTTGGTGTGACGGCGCTTTGGGTGCTCTATTTGACGCATCACGGGATGTCGCTGGTCGAGGTTGGGCTGCTCGAGAGTATTTTTCATATTAGCAGTTTCATTTTCGAGGTGCCGAGTGGGGCGCTGGCCGATCGGCTGAACTATCGGGCAGTGCTGATTATCGGACGGGTTTGCGCCATGGTCAGCAGTTTCATCTTGATTTTTTCACATGATTTTCTATGGTTCGCGGTCGGTTTTGTCATTTCAGCATGGTCCTATAATTTGAATTCCGGCACAATTGACGCATTAGTCTATGAATCATTGCACAATCTGAACATGGAAAGGAAGTTCATCAGAGTCTCGGCGAACAGTAACGCAATCTATGAATTTGCGGATACATTGGGCATCTTTGTTGCCGGTTGGTTTGTCAATGTCTACTTTGAAGGTGTGTACTGGATTCAAATCGTGATTTCTCTTTTTGCCATTCTGTCCGTTCTAATGATGGTCGAGCCGAAGAAGATGGAGCGAAAATCAGAAAAGGTCATCGGCTATTTCACAATTTTGAAGAATGCCGCTGTTTTTCTTAAAAAAAATGCGCAGTTGCGGTTTCTCATGATCTTCTTCGCATTATTCCAAGGGATCGCTGCAACGTATTATTTTTATTTTCAGTCGCTCGTGGATGGGCGCGGGTTCAAGGGCATGCAAATCAGCCTATTGATGGTGGCATCGGCTGTGTTCCAGATTATCGGTGCGAAAATCTCGCCGCAAATCGAAAAAAGAGTCGGTCAAGTCAAATTGATTAAGTGCTTTTCTGTTTTACTGTGCGCATTGCTCATCCTTTCGTTTGTGAATCAGCTCGTCATGCTGGTCATGTGCTTCATTGCCATGAATACGCTCGTCGCGGTCAGTCAGCCGATCTTCAGTAATTATTTTAATCAACTCATTCCATCGTCAAGCCGCGCAACCTTGCTCAGCGTCTCCAGCATGCTGTTCAGTGTGACGATGATCTTTCTGTTCCCATTCACTGGCTGGATGATTGAGAAGCTGAATTTTACGCTGAGTTTTGGGGTGATGGGCGGAGTATTTGCGATATTTTTAGTTGCGTTGCTTGGACTTATGAAGAAAAGGGGGAGGTGACCTGATGGCGAATAGTTGGGATCCGGAGCAAGTGGTTTCTAAGGAAGCGGCACGGCAGTTAATTGAACGGCAATTCCCTGAGCTCGCTCCGGCAACGATTTATCCGCTTGGCGCAGGCTATGATAATACGGTTTATTTGGTGAATGAACGGTATGTGTTCCGTTTTCCGCGCAGGCAGATCGCGGTGGATTTGCTGCGCGCGGAGGGCCGGCTGCTGCCGAGGCTTGCTGATCGTTTGCCGCTTCCGATTTCCATACCGTTGTTCTTTGGTTCGCCGGATGCTACTTATCCATGGCTGTTTCTCGGTTATGAGCTGGTTCGCGGGCAGCTGCCGGTCACGCTGACGCATGAAGAACGCACGCGTTCCACCGCGGATTTGGCGCGCTTTTTGCGTGCGCTGCATGATTTTTCTGCTGCTGAGGCTGCCGGACTTGGCGTTCCTAATGATGTGCTCGGGCGCTTGGCTATTGGAAAACGAAAAATGGCGCTGCTTGACCGCGTGAATCAGATGGAGACGTTAAATTTGTATTCATCAGTTGGCAATCTGCGACGGTATGCCGAGAAGACAGGTCCGATTCCTTTAACGAAGAAAAAGTGCCTGGTACACGGGGATTTGCACATTCGAAATATTGTTATTGATCAGCGCCATAAGGTGAGCGGAGTGATCGACTGGGGTGATGTTCATATCGGTGATCCTGCTGTTGATTTATCGATTGTGTACAGCTTTCTGCCAAGCAGTGCACGCGCCGAATTTTTCTCAGTCTATGGTGAAGTGAGTGACGCAACGAAAGCCTTGGCAAAATGGAAGGCGGTCTTCACAACGGTTTCGCTGCTGCTGTATGGGCATGATCAGCAGAACGCGGATATTGTTGAGGGATGCGGGCAGAGTCTGGATTTGATTTTGGAGGAATGACCTGCGTTCATGGAATTGTCGGATTTAAATAGAGGAATTGCAGATTTTGACGCTGAACTTTTTATTATGAAAGTGAGGCGATGAATTGTTCATCAAACCCATCCAACTCCCCTACCACATCCGGCAGTATGAGGCGCTGACCCATCGGTTGAAGGCGGACAGCACGTGCGACTATGTGCTGTCGCAGTACAAAAGACTAATGGCCGGTTATCGCGGCGAACAGTCTTTGGACTTTGCCCTCAGCTATCTCTCCGACAAAGATTTCCGTATTTTCCACAATCTCCGTTTGTACGATCATGTCCATTATTTTCAAATTGATTTTCTTGTGCTTTGTGACCGCTACGCATTGATTCTCGAAGTGAAAAACATTCTTGGTAAGTTGACTTTTGACACGGAGATGCGTCAGCTGATTCGTGAATTGGACGATGACATTGATGTTTTTGATGATCCAATTACTCAAGCAGAGTACTTAACAGGTTCGCTGCATCAGTGGTTGGATGAACGCGGTTTGTCATTGCCGATCATTAATCGTGTGGTGGTCGCTTCTGCTGCGCAGATTCAGGTAACGAATTTAAAAAGTGATCGGATCAAAAAAATTGTCCGTCGGGCGAATCTCAAAGCCGAATTGTTTACTATTGATAAGCAATTCAGCAAAGCACACCTTTCGACAGATGTGCTGAACAAAGTGTCGGCTGCGTTGCTCGAGGCGCATCAATCGCTGATTATCAAACCGTTTCGATCATTGATCAAGCCTGAAGCAATCATAAAAGGTGTGCGGTGCCCCGATTGCGGCGCAATGCCAATGAGAAAAGTGAAGCAGCACTGGCACTGTGCAGGCTGTGATCATCTGTCGAAAACGGCACATTTATTGGCGTTGCTTGATTACCGCCTCATCCACGGTCCGGCAATAACAAATAAACAGTGCAGGGATTTTTTGATGATGACATCAGAAACGACCGTGAAAAAGTTGCTCCGGTCGGTTGCATCTCATTTTGAAGGTGAAAAAAAGGCACGAATTTATTATTTACCTGCTGATTTCTGTGCGAATTTTGAAAAGGACCGTTAAATCCTTGAAAAGGACCGATAAATGTTGGAAACAGACCGATAAATAGTTCAAAGAGACCGATATAATTTCGAAAAGGACCGTTAAATCGCCAAAACAGACCGATAAATAAAATGAGCGGTTGAGTGCCTAGTGCTGCTCCAAACAAACAGGGCAAATTAATCGCTTATAAAGGAGGAACCTCAATTGTCCCAGCAACAAAACAGCTATCACACGGCGTTCGGTTGTTACGGCATCGCCGAACACAACGGCAAAATGATTGTCATCGACAAAACCGGCGGCCCGTATATCCATCGCTATGATCTGCCGGGCGGGAGTCAGGAAACCGGCGAGTCGCTGCTCGAAACGCTCCAAAGAGAATTTAATGAGGAAACCGGCATGACGGTTTCCGACTGCATTCAAATTGGAGCCTTTGACTTTTTTCTGCCGTGGAACTGGAAGCAGTTCACTCATGTGCATCATGTCGCGGTTTTCTACCAAATCACACAGCTCACCGGCAACTTTGAGCAACCGGTTGCGTTCGATGGGCAGGATTCTGCAGGCGCGCATTGGGTGGATCGTGACGCGCTCAACGAAAACAACGCATCTCCCTTAGTCCTGAAGGCCGCCGAGTGGCTGAGCGCGAACAAGCAGCCGAATGAAGCAACCGTTTATAAATCATGGCAGGTGCTATGATCGCGCCAGGGCCTCTCGCACTGCCCAGGCCTGGTGCTCATGGAATAGAAGCGGCGGACATTCTCGCACATCAACCCATTCCAAAAAATTGTCAGGTTCAGTCGGCTGCTGTACTTGCTTACCAAGCTCTGCAGTATAAAAATAACCATCGCTGACCATTGGCCGAACAACAGGCAGCGTTGACAGAAAATAACGTTTTGCATGGCAAAGATAGCGAATCCCATCGATGGTACAGCCTGTTTCCTCAAGCAACTCGCGCTTCAGGCACTGCTCATCGGATTCGCCGATCTCAATACCTCCGCCGGGGAGAAAATACTGAATGCTGTGTGCGCGGATCAAGGCAACTTTTGAAAAGTCATTCACTTTGAAGATAACCGCGTACGCGCCTTTTCTCACCGTATAGTTGACACCGCTTTTTACCACACCAAAAACACGCATCGTTACTCACCTCTATAAAATTCAAGAATAAGCCCATAATAACATAGAGAATAAGTTGTGGAGGGTTTGCTGTGGTCATTTTTAAATCATTAACCGCTGAAGACGCAGAGCAGTACCGAACATTGAGAATCGAAGCATTGACAAACAACCCTGAGGCATATGCGTCTGATTTGGAAACCGAGAAGCACCGGACCATGGATCAGATTCGCAAACATCTGTCTGACGCCGATGTAGTGACCGTGGGAGGGTTCGATGGAGAGCGACTGATCGCCATTGCATCGCTGCATCGGGAACCCTTACCGAAAATGGCGCACCGTGCGACGCTTACCAGCGTTTATGTCGCGCCCGAATACCGAGGACAGCGCATTGCTCGGAGGATCATGGAATACGTGATTGATGTTGTGAAAAACGAAGGCGTTGCCAAACTCTATTTGTTTGTCGTCACAACCAATGAAAGTGCTATTCGCGCCTACAAAAAATTCGGATTTAAAATCTACGGTGAGGATCATGACGCGATGAAGGAAGACGACGGATTCGTGGACGAATACCTCATGGTGAAGTATATCTAGGCCCATTGAGCGGCTGCTGCCGAACCGTCTAGGTCAGCATTGGATGACAAATACTGCGCAAGTGTCCCGGAATAGAGGATCTCCGCCTCATTCAGTTCAAGAAAATCACAGGGCTTGATAAAACAGGCGGGCTTGCTGAAAAAGTACGCACCGCTTTTTTCCAGCAGCGTTGAGACAAACTGCGAGCAAAAATAGGCGTTTCGTCTGCCTATCCTGTGATGAAGCATGATACCGATAATTCCCTTAAAATTATAATGATAGCAGTAGCCGTAATCTTGAAAATAAGCGAGCAGAATACGTGCCCGGTAATAGGCTTTCTGAGTTATTGGAAGACGCAGAATGCTGATTTGCGTTTCTTGGTCCATAGTTGCGAACTGTTCCTCAATAAATCCACCGTTAAGAAAATTCAGCTTGCCTTTCCGACCGAAACTGTAGGCGGTCATTGGCGAATCAAGAGAAATGGCCGCGTGAGAATAGGCATCGCCGGTCCAGAGCCGGACGAGTTGTGCCGGTAGTGTTTTTGAATGAGTAAGTAAGATATAAGCATACATGACTGGCATTCCTTTCAATCCGTGTACGTATACTTTACCGTGCGGGCGAGTCTTCGGAAATATGCCTCAGTCATATTTTCAGCTAGGACTTAAGGTCGATAGCTAATGATGTCACACCTGGTCGCATTTAAAATACCGACCGGCAGAACCGATCGGTATCCATTGATTAGTGGGTCTTGCTAAAGGCGGATTCATCTTTTATTTCTTCGCGCAGCCCTTTCACACTTTCATCGCGACGCTGGTTCTTTTCATGCAGCTGGCGCTTCTCGTCCTCGTTCATTTCATCACCGTGCGCTTTTAAATAGTCATTAGTCTCGTTTATGTTTTGCAGTGTGCTGCCGATGTTGCGGCTGATTTTCTCCCAATTGTCGGAACGGTCATCCGGTTTTGCCATTGTTCTTCCCCCCTCTCCGTCCTTATTATGTGATCGATAACTATGTCGATACATACCAAACCTGACCAGTATCTTTAACAGCACAGAAATTTTTTATCACAAAATTGTCCGGCTGTTCA
This sequence comes from Sporolactobacillus nakayamae, assembly GCF_900113325.1. Classification (GTDB taxonomy): domain Bacteria; phylum Bacillota; class Bacilli; order Bacillales; family Sporolactobacillaceae; genus Sporolactobacillus; species Sporolactobacillus nakayamae. The sequence continues at coordinate 79,407 of NZ_FOOY01000014.1, forward strand.
GCTAAGAAAAAACCACAAACAAATTATTGACCGAGTGGTCAATGCATGCTATAGTGTCATTGACCAAGTGGTCAACGCGCTATTTAAAGGAGGTTCACTGAGATGCCGGTTATTGAATTGAGTCATATCAGTAAACGTTTTGGCAAGTTTGTTGCTGTAAATGATCTTTCTTTTTCTGTTGAACAAGGCGAATTTTTCGGATTTATCGGTCCGAACGGAGCAGGCAAGTCGACAACGATGAATATGATGCTGAATTTTATTAAACGAAGCGGCGGGGAGATCTCGCTTCTTGGAAAAAGCGTTCCACAGCATGATCTTGATGTAAAGAAAAGGATTGGATATGTACCGAGTGATGTGCGTTTTTATCCGCAGCTGCGTGTTCAGGACCTGATCCGCTACACCTTGGATTTTCATCATATGGAAGGGGATCAGGCAGAAATTGATCGCTATTTTGAGCTGTTTCAAATTGACCGCAAGAAAAAATTCGGTGATCTGTCTTTAGGAAATAAGAAAAAGGTCGCGTTGGTTTGCGCGCTCATTCACCATCCGGAGTTAATTATTATGGATGAACCGACGAACGGGCTTGATCCGCTGATGCACGCTCGGCTGTTCCGAGTGCTAAAAGAAAAGCAGGAGCAAGGTGCGACCATCTTTCTCTCCAGTCACAATCTGAAAGAGGTTGAGGATTATTGTTCAAAGGTCGCGTTTATTCGCAGCGGTCAGCTGGTCGGTGTTGAAGACTTGTCTCAGGTCAATAAAAAAACGAAGATCGTGACCTTGAAAGGAAGCAAGTTGCCACTCGACGAAATGAAGGCGATTGGTGCGACCTGTACCAAAAAAGAGGAACACGAAGCGCGTTTTCTTTATGAGGGCGGTCTTCCGCAGCTCTTTTCAACATTGTCAAATCTGTCAACGGATCTTGAAGATGTGACTGTTGCAAACCGCGATTTGGAAGAACAGTTCATGTCGATGTATGAACGTCAGGAGGGTGAACGGCTATGACCTTGTTCAGACTAGAATGCAGAACGCATATAAAAACACTAGTGATTTGGATTGTTGTTGTTGGTGTGCTGACTCTTGGTCTCGTGTCATTATTTCCTGCAATGAAGGACATGGGGCTGCAGCAAATGGATTTGAAGTCAATGCCGAAAGATATGTTGAAAGCATTCAATTTATCGGATATGGCAGCCTTGGCGACAATCAAAGGCTATTTTGGTTATGAATATCAGTATATCGTGATTGCCACCGGCATTTTCGCGGCGATGCTCGGAACAAATGCACTCGCCAGAGAAGAGGCGGAAGGAACAATCGGCTATCTCTATGCTCAGCCGATTACGCGTCTTTCCATCGTTGGATCGAAAATGCTCGCAAACAGTTTGCTTTATACAGTATACTGGGCAGTATCAATGGCAATTGCTTTTTTGGGATGTATTCTCTTCAAGGAGTCGGGTGCATCCGTTCATGGGCTTTTTAAGAGCTTTGCACAATTAGCTTTCTCCGGATGGGTAATGGGGCTTACTTTTCTTGTATTCGGCTTTCTTTTATCGTCGTTCCTGTCCACAAATAAGTCTGCGACTTCGTTGTCTCTTGGTGTTGTCTTTCTCACCTTTATACTTGGTGTTGTGGGTAAGATGAATGATGATTTTCAGGCACTTGTCTTCTTCTCGCCGGTTGACACAGCACTTCCAAGCACTGTCTTCAAGAATGGAATTGAATGGAACTACATTGTGACCGACCTGATTGTGATCATGGTTTCCTGCCTGCTTACGTTTTGGATCTATAAGAGGAAGGATTTGAAAGTGTAATGGATGAACCGAAAGAAAAGGCAATTTTGGACGCGGCGATTCATGAGTTTGCGGTAAAAGGATTTGAACGGGCATCGACCAATCAAATCGCAAAATCATCAGGCGTTTCAAAAGGGCTGATCTTTCATTACTTTGATTCAAAAGAGAAACTTTTTGAAAAAAGTGTGGATTATGCGGTACGTTTTATGATGAAAGAGCTTGACTATGAGAACTGGAAATTATCCTCAGATATGCTTGCGGATATGCGGAAAATATGTGAGATGGAAGTTCATGTCTACAAAAAATATCCTGATATTTACCAGTTTATCACCAATGCATTTGCTCAGCCTCCGGAACGACTGACGGATAAAATGATCAGTTTATATAATGAATTGAATGCAATGACTCCGGATTTCGTTGGGGATACGATTGAGCGACTTGACTTGAAGGACGACGTGGACGCTGGTCTTTTAAAAGAGGTACTGCTCTGTCTTTTTAACGATTACAGCAATCGGACGATGGCTTATTTAAAGAAATATCCGAATTCGAGTATTGACGATCTTAAGCCGTTGATAGAGCGGTTGTTTGCGATGATGGAAATGACTCTGCGCGGTTTAATTAGGTAAGCCGTGAATGAGAAGAAAAGCAAAAAGCGGAAGGGGGACAGAATGATCGTGCGTGTCGGCACGGTTACCGTCCCGCTTCTTTTACTTTTCGCTTGAGGCGTGAACATCTAATGAAGTGTTTAAGGCATCCTCGCGCAGAAGATCGATACGGTCCAGTACATATTATAACGGCGAATTGATTCGCTGAAAAATATAAAAATGAGATCGTTTGACGAACAAACGATCTCATTGAACATGATTTTGTGCTTATTTTATCGATTGCGCACACAGTTCTGGCTTGTGCCGGTTTCCAGAACTTCAACCACGCAGTCAAGTGCGCCTTCAACAATGTTTTGTACCGCTGTTTCTGTGAAGAATCCAACATGCGGTGTCAGCAGAACCTGATCCATTGCGATCAATTTGGACAAAAGTGGATCATCGAGCGATTGCTCACTCAGATTTTTATTGATCATCGTTTCGTTTTCAAAAGTGTCGAGCGCGGCGCCAGCAATTTCGCCATTGTCAAGCGCTTCGATTAAATCTACAGTGTTAATGAGTGCGCCACGCGCGATATTGATCAGGAAAGCACTATTTTTCATGAGAGCTAATGTCTGCTTATTAATCATATGATATGTCGAATCAAAGAGCGGCGTGTGAAGGGAAACAATGTCAGCTTCCTTCAGCACGGCCTCCAGCGATGGGCGGTACTCAAGAATCGACTTGACCCGGTCGTTCGGGTACTGATCGAATCCAATAACCGTTGCGCCAAGACCTTTGAAAAGCTCGGCAGCGGTTGCTCCGATGCGTCCGGTCCCTATGATGCCAACGGTTAATGAACGAATTTCTTTCGAAAGCAGTCCACCCCAGCTAAAGTCTTTTGCTGCGACTCGTTTTTGAAATTGAGGTATATGGCGGACAAGCTGCATTGCTTGTGTGACCGCCAGTTCGGCAACGGCGTAAGGTGAATAGGCGGGTACATTAGTGACAATTAAATCATTTTTTTCTGCTTCATTCAGGTCAATCATGTCATAACCGGCGGTGCGTGTTGCGATCTGCTTGATTCCATAGCTTTTCAGCTGTGCGTAGAGGTTCGGTCCGCCGAGCTCGGTCGGTTGTTGAATACAGATGCCGTCAAACTGTTCGGATTGGGCAACGGTTTGTTCAGAGAGAAAGTCAGAAGTTGTCGTTAATTCAGCTTGATTCTTTTCAGCCCAAAGCTTAATTATTTCTTGTTCGTGGGGCTGCACGCCATACATCAAAATTTTCATGCGTTGTATTCCTCCCTTAGCGTTCACCTAAATCTTGGTACGTTATGATCTTCACCAATAAGCTCAGTTCGTGTGCTTGATTTCACAACCAGTTTAAACAATTTGAAAAAATATGTAAACGATACCAGTTTAAAGCATAACCGCTGTTTCGTAATGAAGCACCGATGTTATCATGTTAAAAATGTATTAGAAAACGTGGCTTCGCCCAGCCTTTGGAGAAGGCGAAGCAGCCGTCACGACGGCCACGGACATCCAAGACCCGGTGAGCAAAAGGTCACCTGTCACTAGAAGTGATGGCTTTCGTGTTGCAGGACATGCGCATTTTTAGCGAAGGTTCTTTTATTGCCGAGTTGCTACTTATGTTAGTTTCCGCTAATCTTTTAAGATTTACTATTTTTTTGCAAACAAAAAAACGTCTGCTTCAAATGAAGAGCAGGCGTTTTAAAAGTAATGACGATCAAATTCCCTTAAAAGCTTCGCGATAGATGTCCGCGAGTTCGGATACAAGCGGCATCTTTGGATTAGCAGTCGTGCATTGATCGCCAAACGCGCGGTCAGACAATTTGTCGAGTGCTTTCTCGAAATCAACGTTGCTGACCCCATTCGCTTCGATGCTCATTGGCATGTTCAGTTCTTGAGTCAACTTTTTAATCGCCTGAACGAGGTTCTCGACGCTTTCCTCAGTTGTCTTGCCGCCAACGCCGATAATTTGCGCGATTTCCGCATAGCGTTCATCGGCGATAAAGTGTTTGTATTTCGGGAATGCTGTGAATTTCGTCGGTTTCAACGCGTTGTAACGGATCACATGCGGCAAAAGGATTGCGCAGCAGCGGCCGTGCGCAAGGTGGAATTCGTTGCCCAACTTGTGTGCGAGACTATGATTGATGCCTAGGAACGCGTTGGAGAAAGCCATGCCGGCAATCGTCGACGCGTTGTGCATTTTCTCTTTCGCTAATTTGTCGCTGCTGTCTTTATACGATCTCGGCAAGAACTTGAATACAAGCTGGATCGCTTTGATGCACAGTCCATCGGTATAATCATTTGCCATGTTCGAGACATACGCTTCAATGGCGTGTGTGAGCACATCCATTCCCGAATCGGCGAGCACGCGTTGCGGAACCGTCATAACAAATTCCGGATCAATGATCGCGACATTTGGCGTCAGTGCATAATCGGCGAGCGGATATTTCATGTCATTCTGTTTGTCTGTAATAACGGAGAACGAGGTCACTTCCGATCCCGTACCCGATGTCGTTGGAATCGCGACGAATTTTGCCTTCTTACCTAAGTCCGGAAATTTGAACACACGTTTGCGGATATCCAAGAACTTCTGCTTGAGTCCGAAGAAGTCGGTTTCAGGGCTTTCGTAGAACAGCCACATACCTTTAGCAGCGTCCATCGCCGAACCGCCGCCAAGCGTGATGATCACATCGGGTTTAAAGCTGTGCATCATTTCCGTACCCTTTATAACCGTTGTAACCGACGGATCAGGTTCAACATCTGAGAAGACTTCAACGTGAACCGGTTCTCTGCGTTGTCTCAGGAAGTGAAGTACCCGGTCGACATAACCGAATTTCACCATTCCGGGATCTGCAACGATGAACGCGCGTGAAATATCAGGCATAACCGACAGATAGTTTGCCGCGTTTTTTTCAAAATAGATCTTTGGTGGGACCTTGAACCACTGCATGTTGTTGCGACGATTGGCCATTGTTTTAATATTGATCAGATTCGCAGTACCCACGTTTGTTGAAACCGAGTTGCCGCCGTATGTGCCGCATCCCAAAGTAAGCGAAGGGATAAAATAATTGTAGATATCGCCGATCCCGCCTAGCGATGACGGCGCGTTGACGATCAATCGCCCAGCCTTCATCTTCATTGCGAACGCATCGATCACCTTTTGATCAGTTGAGTGAATAACCGCTGAGTGGCCGATTCCGCCGAATTCCAGCATTTCTTCGCAGAGCCGGAGTCCTTCATCAGTGGTTTTTGCTTTAAAGCAAGCGAGCACAGGACTCAGTTTTTCGCGCGAAAGCGGAGACTCAGGTCCGACGGTGCTCAATTCCGCAATGATGACTTTCGTATCATCCGGAACGGTTACTCCGGCAAGCCCTGCGATAAAGGCGGCAGGTTTGCCGACAATCTGCGGATTTACGGCGCAGCGGCGTTCATCAATGACGAGTTTTTCAACCTTTTTCCTTTCCTCGCTGTTCAAAAAGTAGCATTTGTTCGCAATCATTTCCTGTTTAACAGCTTCATAGATTGCCGCGTCAACGACGACTGCCTGCTCCGAAGCGCAAATCATGCCGTGATCAAAAGTTTTGGAAAGAATCAAGTCATTTACGGCTTGCTTAATGTCGGCAGTTTTTTCAACGTATGCCGGCACATTTCCTGGTCCAACGCCGATTGCCGGTTTGCCGGAACTGTAGGCCGATTTCACCATACCGGAGCCTCCGGTGGCGAGAATGAGTGAGACACCTGGGTGATGCATTAACGCTTGGGTCGCATCAAGTGATGGCGCTTCAATCCACTGAATGCAATTCTTTGGAGCACCTGCAAGAATTGCTGCGTCACGGACAATCCGAGCTGCCTCGCTGCTGCATTTTTGCGCGGACGGGTGAAAAGCGAAGATTATCGGATTTTTAGTCTTAATGGAGATCAGCGATTTGAATAGGGTTGTCGAGGTCGGATTTGTAACCGGAGTGACACCCGCGATCACACCAACCGGTTCTGCGATCTGCACAATTTCGTCATATGGATCCTCGTTAATGATGCCGACTGTCTTGTTCTCTTTAATCGAGTTATAGATATATTCGGTTGCAAAAATATTCTTGATCATTTTATCTTCATAAACACCGCGTTTGGTTTCCTCGACAGCCATTTTTGCCAGCTCCATATGTTTGTCAAGCCCGGCCAGCGCCATTTGTTTCACGATCTCATCAATTTGGGATTGATTCAGTGGCCTAAAGTCATCCAGTGCGGTCTTTGCATTCGTGACTAATTGGTCAATAGTTTTTTTCAGAGTTTCTTTCTTTGAGTCTTTTGGATTTAATGCTTGTTCTTCAATAGCCATATGATTTGCCTCCTTTAGGTATAAACCATGACATTGTGAAATATTTCACATGTATAATTTACTTTAAAACGATTGGATTGGCAACGTCAATGATAGCGCTGTCACAAAGTTGAAACTTGATTATGTCTAATTTGTGGCGATCAGATGAATGAGGTTTTATGCGAGTATAAATTGGGTTGAATCTTTGCGGAGAGCAGACATATGGCGTGGCGAAGACTTGTCCCTCTTGAGAAAAGCAAGATTCAGCACCAATGCGAATGGTCGCAAAAATTGCTTATAATATAGGAAACAGTCGGTGAAACGGAGAGAGACGCACTCATGAAAATATGTATTATTGCAATGGCGGCCATGCTGTTCTTATCTGGATGCCGCGACGCTGTGCAAAATGGAGACCAGCAACATCTAAAGCCATCACCCTATACGAAAAACAGTTTTAAACACGTTAAAGGCATTCGCGTTTACATGGATAAGCGCAGCTATCCAGCGCGATCAAAAGATGTAACGCTGATTATCGAGAATAATACGGATGAGGGCGTTACTTTTGGAATGGACTATACGATTGAAATGAAACAGAAAGGCAGCTGGTACGTAATGCCGTTCCGTAAAGATGGTGCTTTTACCGCAATGGCCGAGCAGTTGAATTCGCATCAGATTGTCAGAAAAAAGATATCACTGGACTTATTGAGCGACAAACCGGAAAAAGGGAACTACAGAGTCATTAAGAAGATCGGAGCTCAAACGTTTCGTGCATCATTTGAACTGCACTAATGAGAATCCCGAAGAATTAGCAATTGGCGGGTGGAAAAACAGTAGACGAATAAAGGTAAGAGTCAGGTTAGACCGAATGCTGAAGTCAATCTAACGAGGAAAAAGTTGAACCCAATCCCCGGAAAGTCGAACCGAATGCGACCAAAGTCGAACCCAAGATAGGAGAAGTCGAACCGAAGAATAAAAGTTGAACCTAACGAGTGAAAAGTCGAACCGAACCAGAGCAAAGTCGAACCCAAGATAGGAGAAGTCGAACCGAAGAATAGAAGTTGAACCTAACGAGTGAAAAGTTGAACCGAATCATTGCAAAGTCGAACCCAAGATAGGAGAAGTCGAACCGAAGAATAGAAGTTGAACCTAACGAGTGAAAAGTCGAACCGAATCATTGCAAAGTCGAACCCAAGAGAGGAGTTCAACCCAATCCTTGGAGAATTCAACCTCAGAGAGAAAAAGTCGTAACGAATTCCCAAACTCGTAACGAACCGAAGGAAAATCGTAGCGAACTCACAGAAAGTAGTAGCGAACTCCCAGATTCGTTACGAACGAGCCCAAAATCGTAACGAAGTAATCAAAGTCAATCAGCGGTAAAAATCGTGCAGTTTGCCAAGTTGAAGACGAAGATTGACGAGATACAATCTGCTTATCGGGGCATGATTGTCGATCCGGAAAGCTTGACCTTGACTCATTTTGGCGACCATTGGAATGTTTCCGTTGATACAGTTGTTTCGTATACTTATGTGTACACGTTGAAATCAGACAAACAAATGAGAGACGCTTCTTATCAAAGAGGGATTACCTTTCGATTGATCTATGATTCGGAACAGAAACGATGGTTAGTGAGCGGTATCTCAGATAATTTCATAAATGAGCAAACAGCTTCCGGTTGGGAACACAAGAAAGAAGTGACCATTCCGGATCCGATTAAGCATGTTTGGCCGAATTTATAGGAGATATTCCTCGACTCAGCACGAGCCATACACTTTTTTATCGGCGATCTCATGAACGAAGCCAAGCTTGTCTGCGTTGTTCCATTACCATTTTTGTTCAATTTGAACTAATTCCGAACATTCTATTTGAATAAATGATTTAGCGTTCGCCTTTTCCGTTGACGGAAGATCCGCTGTGCTGATATAATGAACGGTGTAAAAAAAGAGTTTTTGTTTCGTGCACATTCATTGAAATTATTTTTCAAGGGCGCATTATGAAAGTATTCGCATTTATTCACGCTTCAATCGTTTTGGAGCTTTTTTTAGTTTGGGTTCATAAGCCACTGAATAGGAGCTTCGGCTCTGCCCTGAAAAATAAGGATGATGAACGCGGACAAAACGAGACATTTAAGGGGGATTATTGTGAACGAGAATTGGTTGTCACGTTATTTTCAATTTTCCGATCTAAAGACGACGTTAGGCCGTGAAACATTGGCCGGTTTGACCACTTTTATTTCCATGGCGTACATACTGTTCGTCAATCCAAGTGTTCTCAGCGCATCAGGTATGGATAAGGGTGCGGTATTCACAGCTACAGCGATTTCCAGTGCGCTTGGCTGCTTGATCATGGGTATTGTCGCTAAGTACCCGATTGCCATTGCTCCGGGTCTCGGTGTCAACGCATTCTTCGCTTATTCGGTATGTATCGGCATGAAGATTCCTTGGGAAACTGCGTTGGCTGGTGTATTCCTTGCTTCCGTTATCTTCTTTCTTATTACAATTTTCAAGCTTCGTGAAATTATTATTGACGCGATTCCGCAGAGCCTCAAGCTGGCAATGGCAGCAGGTATCGGACTTTTTATTGCATTCATCGGCCTTCATGAAGGCGGATTGATTGTTGCTGATAAAGCAACGACCGTTGCTTTTGGACCGCTGAATGTCGGCACGACATGGCTGACCATTTTCGGATTGATCGTAACGGTTATTCTGATGGTTCGCAAAGTTCCCGGCGCGATTTTCATCGGTATGGTATTGACTTCGATTGCTGGAATTATTTTCAAACTGATTCCGCTTCCGTCTCAGATTATCTCTACTGCGCCAAGCCTCACGCCGACCTTCGGCAAGGCGATTACACATGTTCCGGATATCAATACACTGCAACTCGGCGTTGTCGTTCTGACCTTCCTGCTTGTGACCTTCTTTGATACGGCAGGCACGTTGATTGGACTTGCTGAACAAGCCGGATTCATGAAGAATAATAAAATGCCGCGTGTCGGACAAGCACTGCTTGCTGACTCGACATCAATGCTTGCCGGTTCTGTACTTGGTACATCACCAACCTCTGCTTACATTGAATCATCAACAGGTATCGCTGTTGGCGGCCGCTCCGGATTCACTGCGGTTGTGACCGGTATTTTGTTCTTGGTCGGCATGCTGTTCTCGCCGCTGCTGTCCGTTGTAACGGCACAAGTGACGGCTCCGGCACTCATTATTGTCGGCGTACTGATGGCAAGCTCTTTGAAAAAGATTCCGTGGGACAAATTCGAAATTGCGGTTCCTGCATTTCTGACTGTACTTGGCATGCCGCTGACTTACAGTATTTCAGATGGTATCGCACTCGGTTTTATCCTTTACCCAATTACGATGATTACAGCCGGACGTTGGAAGGAAATTCACCCGATTGTCTACTTCCTGTTCTTCGTATTCATTGTCTTTTTCGCACTGATTTAAAAACGAGTAAATAAAAGTCTTCTCCATTTAACTATGGGGAAGATTTTTTTGTTTCCAATCACAAGGGTGATGCACTTCTTTATTGGATGGAAAACATCTTCACTTTCACCATTCGGTCTTGAGAGCGACGAGTCAGTCTTCACAATTTTTTAACTTCATCATGCCCTGAATATCGTTGCCTCATCGGAGACATGATAAGAATAACCCAATCTAAAGGACGTGAATGATAAATGACTGCGTTGATAATCACGGTTCTTTTCTGGCTGCTTGGTCTGGCAGTGCTGAGCGCGAGCTTTTTCCTGACGAAAGAAATGAAAGAAGCAGGGGAACATCTGCTTGAGGATGCCGCCCATGAGAAAGGCAAGGATGATTCCGCAAGTATCGCCATGGCAATCGAAGGTAAATTTCTTAGACGTATTCCCAGCTATATAATTCACATGGTGACAGGCGTCATCGGCGCCACGCTGCTTGCATTCGGTTTTGTCGCACTTGCCTTTTACTTTCATTGATGATGTACAGTCGAAGTCTGTCGAAGCAGCAAAAAAATTGATATAATGAATGTAGCTAATTTCGACCAGAAAAGGCATAGAATATGTACTTTGCCAAACCAAGATAAAGCGGTGAACGTATTTGAACAAGCGCAAAGCGAAGAGTTCTGATCAACGATCAAGCATTCCGCTACGAAAAAAGCAATTTATCGTTGGGGATCAAGAAACAATTACTCAATGTCTTGAACGCATGAAGCGCGAAGGCTACACGCCAATTAGGCGGACAGAGAAGCCGATCTTCCGTGAGACGCCATCCGGCCCAGAGTGTTTTGGCAGCCAATGTGTTTTGGAAGGAAAATACATTCCCAAAAAAGGCGAACAATAGCTTCTTTAAGCTCGGTTAATGTTCGATAATACGGTTGACACACTGCGAATATTGCTGATATGATGAGAGGGTCAAAAAAGAAAAGCGAACCCTCATATATTTTTGGGAATATGGCCCAACTGTTTCTACCTGGCGACCGGAAATTGCCGGACTATGAAGGGAAAATGGTAACGTTTTGTTTGAGGCCGCTGCCCGCGGTTAAAGACCAGACGGTTGTTTTCTCTTTGTTTTCAGGAAAACAGCTGTTCTGGGCTTTTTATTGTCTAGAATTTGAACGTGGTTCATAAAGTCGGGAAAAGATGGAAACAAAGATCCTGTCGATTCGGCACGAACTTTTGAAAAACTTTTTCCCAGGTTTTCGAAAATCCTCTATTGGGAGGCAGTATTGTGAGTCAAGCAGTAGTTGGTGTGATTATGGGAAGCAGCTCTGATTGGGAGACCATGAAGAATGCATGCGACATTTTGGATTTAATGGACATTCCTTATGAGAAAAAGGTTGTGTCAGCGCACCGCACACCGGATCTCATGTTTGACTACGCGGCAACTGCACGCGAACGCGGCTTAAAAGTAATTATTGCCGGAGCGGGTGGCGCGGCGCACTTACCGGGCATGACTGCGGCTAAGACGACCTTGCCGGTCATCGGTGTCCCTGTAAAATCGAGGGCGCTCAGCGGTATGGACTCATTATTATCCATTGTACAGATGCCGGCCGGCATTCCGGTGGCGACGGTAGCGATCGGGGCAACAGGTGCGACGAACGCCGGTCTACTCGCTGCTCAGATTCTTTCAGCATTTGATAGCGAATTGAAGGATCGATTAGAAGCTTATCGGGAATCTCTAGCCAAGAAGGCAAAGGAAAGTGATCTGAAATGAAGCAGAAAACGATCTTGCCGGGACAAACCATTGGCATTCTCGGCGGCGGCCAATTAGGACGGATGATGGCGATCAGCGCGAAACAAATGGGGTACAGAATCGCTGTTCTTGATCCAGTTAAGGATTGCCCATGCGCGCAAGTCGCGGATATCGCGATTGTTGCCGATTATGACGATCCTGAAGGCGCAAAGAAAATGGCTGAATGTGCCGATGTCGTGACTTATGAATTTGAAAATGTAGACGTTCAGACGGTGGACTACCTGCAGGAGAACAGTTATCTTCCTCAGGGCGGCCACCTGCTTGAAATAACCAAGGACAGGCTTAATGAAAAAGCGGCAATCTGCAGCGCAGGATTGCCGGTTGTTCCCTATATGCCTGTCCGTAATCATGATGAATTGAAAAAGGCTATTGCTGAAATTGGATTTCCTTCTGTATTGAAAACAACACAAGGCGGCTATGATGGCAAAGGGCAGTACGTTCTCAAATCAGAAACAGATTTAGAGGAAGCACTCCCTTACGTCGGAAAGACGCCTTTTGAACTCGAAAAATGGCTTCCGTTTGAAAAAGAAATTTCTGTTATTGTTGTGCGCAGCACCACAGGTGAAACATCTGTTTTTCCGGTTGCTGAAAACATACATCGTCATAATATTTTGCATCATACTCTAGTGCCGGCGAGAATATCAGACAGCCTCCGCGATGAAGCAACCGAACATGCCTTGCATCTTGCAGAAGCTCTCAAACTTGTCGGCACGCTTGCCGTTGAAATGTTTGTCGGCACGGACGGGAAGGTGTACGTCAATGAGACAGCACCGCGTCCGCATAATTCCGGGCATTTCTCAATTAATGCCTGCGAGACATCCCAGTTTGAACAGCATGTTCGTGCAATTTGCGGTCTGCCGCTATCCAGCACGCAGCTGCTCAAGCCGGTGATTATGATCAATATCCTTGGTGAGCATGTCCAGCCGGTTTTGGACAAAATTGATTTATTGACGTCCGCACATCTTCATCTCTATGGGAAGGACGCGGCGAAAACCGGACGTAAAATGGGTCACCTGACCATTCTTGGTGACACAGTTGATGAGGCAATTGAGCAAGCAGAGAGATTAGGGATATGGAAAATTGAACAGGAAGTGGGTAAGCATTCATGATTGATCGGTATACACGGCCGGAAATGGGCGCGATTTGGACAGAAGAAAACAGATACAAGGCATGGCTTGAGGTTGAAATTCTTGCCTGCGCAGGATGGTCTGAACTCGGAGAAATTCCAAAAGAAGATGTTGAAAAACTACGGAAAAACGCGACGTTTACCGTTGATCGGATTCATGAGATCGAACAACAAACCCGTCATGATGTGGTTGCCTTCACGCGAACGGTTTCAGAATCGCTTGGCGAAGAGAAAAAATGGGTGCATTACGGCTTAACCTCAACGGATGTCGTGGACACCGCTCAAGGGTATTTGCTAAGACAGGCGAACGAAATTTTATTAAAAGATATTGAACAGTTTATCGAAGTCATCCGCCAAAAGGCGAAAAAATATAAGAATACGGTCATGATGGGCCGTACGCATGGTGTTCACGCAGAACCGACAACCTTCGGCCTTGTTCTAGCGTTGTGGTATGAAGAAATGAAACGCAATTTGGAACGCTTCAAACGCGCAGCCGATGAAGTGCAATACGGCAAGATTTCCGGCGCGGTCGGCACCTATGCCAATATCGATCCCGCTGTTGAATCGTATGTCTGTAAACACCTCGGTATCAAGCCGGCACCAATTTCGACACAAGTATTGCAGCGTGATCGCCACGCGCATTACCTGTCTGTTCTGGCACTGATTGCTACGTCAATTGAGAAATTCGCGGTTGAAGTGCGCGGCTTGCAGCGTTCGGAAGTACGCGAAGTTGAAGAATATTTTGCCAAGGGTCAGAAAGGTTCATCGGCGATGCCGCATAAACGCAACCCGATCGGATCGGAAAATATGTGCGGCCTTGCACGCGTGATTCGCGGCTATATGCTGACTGCTTACGATGATGTGCCGCTTTGGCATGAACGCGATATTTCCCATTCTTCAGCGGAACGGATCATTCTTCCGGATGCAACCAGCGGATTGGATTATATGCTGAACCGTTTCTCAACAATCATTGAGAAACTAACCGTTTTCCCGGAAAATATGAAACGCAATATGAAGCGTACCTTCGGGCTGATTTTCTCGCAGCATGTGCTGCTCGCTTTGATTGAGAAAGGCATGAGCCGTGAGACGGCCTATGATATTGTTCAACCGAACGCAATGAAATCATGGGAGACGGAAACACCTTTTAAAGAAATCGTTGAAAGCGATGCGCGCATTACCAGTCAATTGACACAAGCGGAAATCGACGCCTGCTTCGATGAAACCTACCACCTGAAAAATGTTGACTTTATCTTTGAACGTTTAGGTTTGAACGACTAAATCTGTATCTTCAGCGAAAAGGGGAAAAACAAATGAGTCAGCTTTTATATGAAGGAAAAGCGAAAAAGATGTTCACGACTGATGACCCGAATGTGCTTCGTGTGGTCTACAAGAACGACGCGACTGCGTTTAACGGCCAGAAGAAAGCGCAATTTGAAGGAAAAGGTCGTTTGAATAACGCGATCTGCACAAAGATTTTTAAAATGCTGCAGAAGAAGGGCATCTCGACGCATTACATCGACACGATTTCCGAGACAGAGCAATTAGTCAAAGCGGTAAGCATTGTTCCGATCGAAGTGGTAGTTCGCAATGTCGTTGCCGGCAGCCTTTCAAAACGTCTGGGCGTTGATGAAGGCGAAACGCTTGGCCGTACAATCGTTGAGTTTTACTACAAAAGCGATGAACTCGGTGACCCAATGATCAACAGTGATCATGCATTGGCGATGGAACTCGCTACGAAAGAAGAACTCGCAGAAATTCGCCGCCTCGCCCTCAGCATTAATGAGTCACTGCAGGCATTCTTTGCAGAAGCGGGCATTTTGCTTGTCGACTTTAAAATCGAATTCGGCAAACTAAAAGAAACAGGCGCCATTGTTCTTGCTGATGAGATTTCACCGGACAGCTGTCGTCTGTGGGATAAAGAGACTCATGAAAAGCTTGACAAAGATGTTTTCCGCCGCAATATCGCTGATCTTCCTGAAACCTATGAAAAACTTCTTAAACGCTTGGAGGATGTCAAATGAAAAAGGTGAAGGTGTTTATTACTTTGAAAGAAAGCGTGCTTGATCCTCAAGGTCAGGCCGTGATGCAATCGCTGCATAATATGGATTACAAAAATGTTCAGGACGTGCGCATTGGTAAATATATTGAACTCCAAATGGATGACTCCGCGGATGTTGCCGAACAAGTGGATACAATCTGCGACAAGCTGCTTGCCAATACCGTAATTGAAAACTATCGCTATGAAGTCGAGGAGGAGGTACACTCGTGAAAACCGCAGTCATTGTTTTTCCCGGCTCCAACTGCGATCAAGACATGTACTATGCGATTAAGGATGGACTGGGTGAAGAAGTAGACTATGTGTGGCATGCGGAAACGTCGCTGGACGGCTATGACGCGATCATGATTCCGGGCGGCTTCTCCTATGGCGACTACTTACGATCAGGCGCGATCGCACGCTTCTCAGGCATTATGCCTGCTGTGATCAAGGCTGCTAAAGAAGGAAAACCGGTACTGGGTGTGTGCAACGGCTTTCAGATTCTGCTTGAAGCAGGTTTGCTTCCCGGCGCGATGTTGAAGAATCAGCACTTGAAATTCATTTGTGAAACCGTAAATCTTCAGGTTAAAAATAATGATACGCAATTTACGAAGTTCTACGCTAACGATGAAATCATCCGCATTCCGATCGCGCATGGCGAGGGCAATTACTTCTGTGACGATGCGACGCTCAAGGAATTGCAGGACAACAATCGGATTGTCTTCACCTATTCAGGAGAAAATCCGAACGGATCAAAAGCTGATATCGCCGGCATTATTAATGAAGCAGGCAACGTGCTCGGCATGATGCCGCACCCGGAACGCGCCGCTGACGCGCTGCTTGGCAGTGACGATGGTCTGCGCTTGTTCCAGTCAATCCTAAACCATTGGAGGGAATCTACTCATGCCGCTTACACATCTTGAACCATCACCAGAGCAGATTGAACAAGACAAAGTGTACCGAACAATGGGTCTTACTGAGGAAGAATATCAGAAGGTCAAGGATCTGCTCGGACGCAAGCCAAACTATACGGAGACCGGACTGTTTTCCGTGATGTGGTCGGAGCACTGCAGCTATAAGACATCGAAGCCGGTATTAAAATATTTCCCGACAACCGGCGAACATGTACTCCAGGGTCCCGGTGAAGGTGCCGGCATTGTTGACATTGGTGACGGGCAGGCGGTTGTTTTCAAAATCGAAAGTCATAACCACCCTTCAGCGATCGAGCCTTACCAAGGCGCGGCTACCGGTGTCGGCGGCATCATCCGCGATGTGTTCTCCATGGGCGCGCGTCCGGTAGCACTGC
The DNA here is from genome assembly GCF_900113325.1 of Sporolactobacillus nakayamae. GTDB lineage: Bacteria > Bacillota > Bacilli > Bacillales > Sporolactobacillaceae > Sporolactobacillus > Sporolactobacillus nakayamae. The sequence continues at coordinate 95,814 of NZ_FOOY01000014.1, forward strand.
TTGATTCGCTGCGCTTTGGCGACTTGGACAGCTCACGTGTCCGCTACCTTTTTGAAGAAGTGGTCAGCGGGATTGCCGGATATGGAAACTGCATCGGTATCCCAACGGTCGGCGGTGAACTTCAATTTGATCCTTGCTATAACGGCAATCCGCTTGTTAACGCGATGTGCGTTGGTATTATGAGTCATGACGACATTCAAGTCGGCCAGGCACGCGGCATTGGCAATACAGTGATGTATGTCGGCGCGAGCACCGGGCGCGACGGCATTAACGGAGCGACCTTCGCTTCCGAAGAAATATCCGAAAAATCGGATGAAAAGCGTTCGGCGGTACAGGTTGGCGATCCGTTCATGGAAAAACTGCTTGTCGAGGCGTGCCTTGAATTAACCAAACATGACGCGCTTGTCGGCATTCAGGATATGGGCGCGGCTGGGCTTGTTTCCTCAGCGAGTGAAATGGCGGCTAAGGCCGGTGTCGGCATCCACATGAATCTTGACTTGATTCCGCAGCGGGAAACAGAAATGACGCCTTATGAAATGATGCTCTCCGAATCTCAGGAACGTATGCTGATCGTTATTAAGAAGGGCAGCGAGGAAGAGATCAAGGCAATTTTCGCACGCTGGGGACTTCACGCAGTCGCAGTAGGTGAAGTCATTGAGCAAGAGGTGCTCCGTCTTGAACATAAGGGCAAGATTGTAGCGGATGTTCCATCTGATTCTCTGGCATCCGCTCCTGTTCGCCACATGCCGTCCAAGGTTCCGGCAACTTATCTTGCGAATCAGGCGGCTCCGGCATGGAAGCCTGAAATTAATAATTACGCAAAAACGATTAACAAACTGCTCAGTCAGCCGACCTTAGCTTCAAAAGAATGGGTGACTCGTCAGTATGACTATATGGTGCAAACGAACACGGTTGTCGCACCGGGTTCCGACGCCGCGGTTGTCCGCGTGCGTGGCACAAAAAAAGGCCTTGCCATGACAACGGACTGCAATGCCAAGTACTTGGCGCTTGATCCGAATGTCGGCGGAAAAATCGCGGTTGCTGAAGCCGCAAGAAATATTGTCTGCTCCGGTGGACTGCCGCTCGCAATCACGGACTGCCTCAACTTCGGCAGTCCTGAGAATCCGGAAGTATTCTGGGAAATTGATGAATCCGTCAAAGGTATGGCTAACGCATGTGATGTTTTGAAAACGCCGGTTATCAGCGGCAACGTCTCCCTTTACAATGAGACGGATCGCGGCGCGATTGATCCAACCCCGGTTGTCGGTATGGTTGGTCTCGTTGAAGATCTTGATCATGTGATGACTGCGTCCTTCAAAAACGAAGGTGACGCGGTGTATGTCATCGGCGAAGCGAAGCCTGAATTCGGCGGCAGCGCCTTACAGATTCTGATTGATGGTGAAGTGAGCGGCAAAGCTCCGGCACTTGATCTTGAAGTGGAGAAGAGCCGTCAGGAAAAAGTTCTTGAAGCCATCAAATCAGGCTATCTCGCCTCGGCACACGATATTTCCGAAGGCGGTCTTGCCGTTGCCGTTGCTGAATCGGTATTCGGCACGGAACTCGGTTGTGACCTTAAGTTTGATACTGACCCTGCAGTTGAACTTTTTTCAGAAACTCAGTCACGTTATTTGGTTACTGTCCCTGAAGCGAAGAAGAAAGACTTTGAAGCATTAGTAAACGATGCTGTGTTTGTCGGCAATGTCACACGCAGTGAAACCATAAATCTAGCCTTTGCATCGTCAACCGTCACTCTGAATCGGAACGAACTCGAAAACGAATGGAGAGGGGCTCTGTCATGCATTATGTCGGCAAAGAACTGAATGAAGAATGCGCCGTCTTTGGAATTTGGGGTCATGAGAAAGCAGCAAAATTAGCCTACTACGGGCTGCACAGCATGCAGCATCGCGGCCAGGAAGGCGCGGGCATTGCGAGCACCGACGGTAAGGTCATCTATGATCATAAAGGTCTCGGTCTCGTAAATGATGTATTTGATAATGAAAAACTTGACGCGTTGGACAAAGGATTTGCTGCCATCGGGCATGTCCGCTATTCAACGCAAGGCGGCAATATCTATGCCAACGTTCAACCGCTTGTCTTCCGTTCGCAGAAAGATTCACTTTCCATTGCGCATAACGGAAACCTAGTCAATGCTCATAAATTGAAAGGCGAGCTTGAAGAACGTGGCAGTATTTTTCAGACGACTTCCGATACCGAAGTTATTGCTCACTTAATTAAACGAGATTATTCTGATAATTTTCTCGAAAGCGTTAAACATGCGCTTTCTATAATTAAAGGCGCCTACGCACTGACGATGCTTACAGAACACCAGTTAATCGCTGCGCTTGATCCGAACGGTCTGCGTCCGCTGTCACTCGGCAAACTCGGCAATGCTTGGGTTGTCGCCTCGGAAACATGCGCGTTCGATTTGATCGGCGCAAAATATGTTCGTGATGTGAAGCCGGGCGAAGTGATTGTGATTGACAATGAAGGCCTTCACTCTGACTTCTTCACTACTCGGACGGAACCGGCAATCTGCAGCATGGAATACATTTATTTCTCTCGCCCCGACAGCAATATTCAAGGCATTAATGTCCATGCCGCACGTAAGAATCTTGGACGCATGCTGGCACAAGAAGCGCCGATTGAGGCCGATGTGGTTACCGGTGTACCGGATTCAAGTATTTCCGCTGCAATTGGTTATGCCGAAGCAACAGGGATCCCTTACGAACTGGGTATGATCAAGAACCGCTATGTCGGACGGACCTTCATCCAGCCGTCTCAGGAACTGCGCGAACAAGGGGTAAAGATGAAGCTGTCTGCAGTGCGCGCTATTGTTGAGGGCAAACGTGTCGTGATGGTGGATGATTCAATCGTACGCGGGACAACCAGCCGCCGAATTGTCGGCATGCTGCGTGACGCGGGCGCGACCGAGGTTCATGTTCGGATCAGTTCACCGCCAATCACGCATCCATGTTTCTATGGCATCGATACATCAACGTCATCCGAATTAATTGCGTCTACGCATTCAGTAGAAGATATTCGTGAATTGATTGGCGCCGACTCACTTGTTTATTTAAGCCCTGAAGGATTGAAGAAAGCGATCGGGCGTGACCCGGCAATGAAGAATTGTGGACAGTGCATGGCTTGCTTCACCGGCAAGTACCCGACGGAAATTTATCCGGATACGGTTCTGCCGCATGAAAAAGAACTGCTTGTCTGAGGAGGACCATCATGGCGAACGCATATAAAAAAGCCGGTGTGAACATTGAAGCCGGCTACGAGACAGTAGGACGAATCAAGAAACATGTGCAGCGCACCTTCCGCCCGGAAGTCATGGACGGTCTTGGCGGATTTGGCGGTGCAATTGACTTATCGCAACTGAATTTAAAGGAACCAGTGCTTGTATCAGGAACGGACGGCGTCGGCACAAAATTGATGATCGCCATCGCGACCGATCGCCACGATACGGTCGGCATCGACGCCGTGGCGATGTGCGTGAACGATATCATCACACAAGGTGCAGAACCGATTTACTTTCTCGATTACTTGGCCTGCTCCGCGCTGAAGCCGGAAAAAGCGGAAGCGATTGTCAAAGGGATCGCAGACGGCTGTGCGCAGGCAGGCTGTGCGCTGATCGGTGGCGAAACAGCAGAGATGCCAGGCATGTATGACGAAAACGATTACGATATTGCCGGATTTTCTGTCGGCGCCGTTGAAAAGGCAAACATGATCAAGCCCGATCGGGTAAAGGACGGCGACCTCTTAATCGGGCTCACGTCAAGCGGCATTCACAGCAACGGATTTTCACTTGTCCGCAAGCTTGTTGCCGATGCCGGGTTAACCTATGCCGACACCTATTCACCTGATTCGGAAAAGACTGTTGGCGAGGTTTTGCTGACACCGACGAAGATTTACGTGAAACCGGTGCTTGATCTGCTGAAAACGGTAGACGTTCACGGTATTGCGCATATTACGGGCGGAGGATTCTATGAAAATGTGCCGCGTATGTTCCCAGAGGGATTGACGGCGAAAATGGACGTTTCAGCATGGAAACGTCCGGCGGTGTTCGATTGGTTAAAAGAATTGGGCAAATTGCAGCTCGATGACATGTTCCATACGTTTAACATGGGACTCGGTATGGTGCTGGCGGTTGCTCCGGAGGATGCTGATAAAGCTCTGGCAGTACTGAAGGTCTCCGGTGAAACGCCGATCATCGTGGGAAAAGTTGTCGAAGGTCATGAACTGACGCTGGTGAATTGTGATGAAGCATAAAATAGCGGTTTTCGCATCAGGACATGGTACCAATTTTATTGCGATCAATGAAGCGATTCAAGCGGGACGTATTCCTGCGACCATCGAACTGCTCGTCTGCGATCAGCCGGGAGCGGCTGTTATTGAACGAGCAAAGCAAGCCGGTGTGCCGGTCTTGGTGGTTTCCAGAAAAGACTACCCATCAAAGGCTGCCTTTGAACAAGTGATTGCCGACGCATGCAAGGAACACGATGTCGCGTATATTTTTCTGGCAGGTTACATGCGGATTCTCGGCAAGGTCATGCTTGCCGCGTATCCGCACCGGATTATTAACATTCATCCATCATTGCTGCCCTCGTTTACCGGACTGGATGCGATCGGTCAAGCCTTCAATAAAGGCGTTAAGATCACAGGTATCACGATCCATTATGTGGATGAAGGCATGGACACAGGTCCGATCATTGCCCAAGCCGCCGTTCCGGTGGAAGATGACGATACAGTTGAGACGCTCGAAGCACGCATTCATGAAACAGAACACAAGCTTTATCCGGCAACCATTGCCAAATTGCTAAGTGAATAAAAAATTTAATTTAAAGTAGTTCAAAAAGGAGGACAAAAAGGGCCGAGGTCAGGCAAATCGCCACGTCCTGTGGCATGCCTGACACTAGCTCGTCCTTAGCGTCGAAGATCAAGGAAGCGCAGTTTTGAGCTACCTGCGCGTACTTTCACAGGACGTGATGACTTCAACGTTGTGCACAGGACGTACTTTCACACGACGTGATGGCTTTCGCGTTGCGTACAGGACGTACGCGTTATTAGCGAAAGGTCATGTTACTTAGTTGAAGTTCCCCTGTTGATACGTGAGGAGCGGAGAAACAAGCTGACACAGAACTTCCGCAGGATGCGGTGACTTCTGCGTTGTGTACAGGACGTACACGTTTCTAGCAGAAGATCCTCAGTACCTTTTTCCCGGACTTTTTGAACATCCTCTAAGATATAGAATCTATGGATTGAAAATAGAAAGGAAGTAGCGAAGTGGCAAAACGAGCATTAGTCAGTGTTTCTGATAAGACAGGGCTTATTGATTTTGTGAAAAAATTGGTGGACGCCGGTATTGAAATTATCTCAACCGGCGGTACGAAAAAAGCGATCGAAAATGCAGGTATTCCGGTCATGTCGATCAGCGAAATCACAGATTTTCCGGAAATTCTTGACGGACGCGTAAAGACGCTGCATCCGGCAGTTCACGGCGGTCTTCTAGCGGTTCGTGATAAAAAAGAACATATGGATGCGATCAAAGGTCTCGGCATCCAACCGATTGATTTTGTGGTTGTGAACCTTTATCCATTCAAAGAAACCATTTCCAAACCGGATGTTGCTTATGATGATGCCGTTGAGAACATTGATATTGGCGGTCCAAGCATGCTTCGCTCCGCAGCGAAGAATCATCGCAGCGTTACCGTTGTCTGCGATCCTGCAGATTATGATTTGGTTGCCGAAAGTCTCGATGCGAATGCCGATGTTCCGTTTGAACTGAAACAAAAGCTGGCAGCAAAGGTTTTCCGACACACCGCGGCTTATGACGCTTTGATCGCTGACTACTTTACCAAGCAAGTCGGCGAAGAATTCCCGGAAAAGCTGACCCTGACTTACGAAAAGAAACAGCCGCTTCGTTACGGTGAAAATCCGCATCAGATGGCTGCATTCTACAGTGATCCGATTGAGGATGAATCGACCATCGCAGCTGCGAAACAACTTCATGGCAAAGAACTTTCTTATAACAACATCCGTGATGCCGATGCGGCGCTTGGTATTATTAAAGAATTCAAACAGCCGGCCGCGGTTGCTGTCAAACATATGAACCCATGTGGCATTGGCATTGGCGAATCTGTCAATGAAGCTTATGATAAAGCTTATGAAGCTGATCCTATTTCAATTTTTGGCGGAATAGTCGCGCTGAACCGTGAAGTGGACGCAGCACTGGCTGAGAAGCTGCACAGCATTTTTCTCGAAATTATCATTGCACCGTCTTATTCCGAAGAAGCCATCGCTATTTTGGAACATAAGAAGAAAAACCTGCGCTTACTGCAAGTCGACATGAGTGATGAACCACAGGATTTTACTCAGTACACCTCCGTCCGCGGCGGCATGCTTGTTCAAGATCTGGATACGAAGGGCTACGCGGATATTGAAGAAAATCTAAAAGTAGTTACCGACCGTAAACCGACTGAAGCAGAAATGGAAAGCCTGAAGTTTGCTTGGACGATTGTAAAACACGTGAAATCCAATGCCATTGCACTTGTGAATGACGGGCTGATGGTCGGCATGGGTGGCGGCCAGACAAACCGTGTCGGTGCGGCGAAAATTGCGCTTGAAGAAGCGGGAGAAAAAACAAAAGGTGCGGTTCTGTCATCAGATGCGTATTTCCCAATGAATGATACCGTTGAAGAAGCTGCTAAGGCAGGTATCACCGCGATTATTCAGCCGGGCGGATCGATTCGTGATCAAGAATCCATCGACATGGCCAACAAGTATAACATTGCGATGGTATTCACCGGCATGCGCCACTTCAAACATTAATTTCATTCGCTGTTGAAAGGGGAACGATCATGAATGTGTTGATTGTCGGCGGCGGTGGCCGCGAACACGCGATGGCATGGAAAGCATCGCAAAGCAAGCTTGTTGAAAAAGTTTACGTTGCACCAGGCAGTGATGGTATGGCATCGGTTGCCGAATGCGTGCCAATTGATGTTATGGACTTCAAAGCACTTGCGACTTTTGCCAAAGATCATGATGTCGCGCTGACGCTTGTCGGTCCGGAACAGCCACTCGTCGGCGGGATTGTCGATGTTTTCACGGCGAATGGTCTGAAGGTTTTCGGACCTTCGAAAGCTGCGGCTCAGATTGAGGGAAGCAAAGCTTTCGCAAAGGCGATCATGGAAAAATATCAGATTCCGACCTCACATTATCAGACTTTTACCGATTATCAAGAGGCTAGTGATTATCTTCAGAAGGTCGGCGCTCCGATCGTTCTAAAAGCAGATGGCCTCGCTGCCGGAAAAGGCGTCATCGTCGCATTAACGATGGCTGAAGCCGAAGACGGTCTGAAAATGATTATGAAGGACAAAAAGTTTGCGGATGCCGGATCGCGCGTCGTCATAGAAGAATATCTTGAAGGCGAAGAGTTTTCGCTAATGGCCTTGGTGAACGGGAATAAAGTTGTTCCGCTCGCCATCGCACAGGATCACAAGCGTGCATTTGAGGGCGATAAAGGTCCGAATACCGGTGGAATGGGTGCCTATTCACCGGTTCCGCAGATCGCTCAGTCCATTGTGGACGAGGCAGTGAAAACTATCTTGCAGCCGACCGCGGATGGCATGGTATCCGAAGGCTTCACGTTTGCAGGTGTGCTCTATGCCGGATTGATTTTGACTACGGCCGGTCCGAAGGTGATCGAATTCAATTGCCGCTTTGGTGATCCGGAGACACAGGTCGTTCTGCCGCGCCTGGAATCAGATTTCGTCCAAACGGTGCTTGATGTTTTGGACGGCAACCAACCCAAGCTCGCATGGAGTGAAAAAACAGCCGTCGGCGTTGTGCTCGCGTCAAGCGGATATCCGGGCAGCTACGAAAAAGGCCGGAAACTTGGCGACCTCGCCGCGCTACCGGAAGACGCACTGCTTTTCCATGCCGGAACAAAAAAATCCGCTACGGACTGGCTGACCAACGGCGGCCGTGTGCTGCTCGTTACACGGCTCGGCGATGATCTGCGCTCGGCTCGCGACGCAGTCAATAAGGATCTCGAAAGCATCCAAACCGATGCCGTGTTCTTCCGAAAGGACATCGGGCATCACGCACTGGAAGCTTCGGAATAATCGATTAGTAATAAAAACTGTCTTTGCCTAAAGAGGTGAAGACAGTTTTTTTGATACTCGTGTTTAAATTGTTGGGATTGTTGAATTGTTTGGTGACAATCGGTTACAATTAAGTTAAGGAGGCTGAAGAGATGATGAGAACAATAGATTACGATCAAATTGAAATGTGGGAAAGCGTTCAAACCTTGTCAAAAATTAATCGAGAACAGGCAATAGTTGTGCTCAAAGTCGCTATTGAACGATCTTTTCGTCAAGTTGGTATTGTTCTTCCTAATTTATCCGGCCAATCACTGAAATTACCAGAACAAGATGAATTAAACCAGTTGAAACAGCTTGAAAAAAAGTTAAACAACGCTGCTGAGCAACAGAAAATTAACGATGATTTATTAGCGGAATATATAGACGGATTGATCCAATTGACGGCGAATAACCGGCCGCAGTTCAGAAAAGCAGTCACTGCTTCATTATTGAAGCAAACAAGAATAAAACGGAGAATCAATCGAACAGCACATATGCAACCAATTATGATCTCATCATTAAAAGGAGAAACAAAACCATTTTATACACCTAAAGAGGTCGGGAAAAAACTGGGATTGAGCGATCAAACGATTCGCCGACTCTGTGAGAAGGGAAAATTTTCAGAGGCATATCAAACGGAAGGCGGACATTGGCGAATTCCTCGCGATGCATTTATCACCACAAACAAACAAGATGAGCAAGCAGAGACAGTTCTGCAGAGGATTGATAAAAAAAATCGCCGGGGTGGGGATGTCGATGAATTTAATTTATGATGTAAAAATTCCTCCGAAAGTTTTTATAGATACAACTGTATTGTGCGGCGCAATACGAGTCGATGGGATTAATCGACGAATTCTAAAGGCCGCACGGTATCCAAATTTTTTTGTTCCGGTTTTTTCAAGGGTCTGTCTCTTTGAATTCATGAATCATGCATTAGAAGGATTAGGAAAAGGAATAAATAGAGTCGCCTATACACCTGCAGAGATTGATGAATTTCTGCAGATTTTTTTAAATCCAATTTTTGAGCATTATACCAAGTTGCCTGTAAATAGTTTAGTCGGACGTTACAGTTCGGAAACAATAATGAGAGAAAATTTGCCGATTGGACAGGTTCTTATAGAATTAAGCCGATGTTCAGAAGAAGAAGCAAGAAAAATTGCTCAATCTCAAGAAATGAGCAAACCGCTGTCAGTATTTGACCAAAATGATTTTCATGTTTGGGTCACAGCCATTCGTGAAAATTGCCAATACATAGTAACAACCAATCACCAGCGTTTCCCCGAACAAATCGGCACGATCAAACGGATTCACCCGAGTGAATTCTATGAACAGCTCATCAATCCTTAATACGATTCAAAGGATCGTCTCCAGTTTCACGACCATCTGTAAATACTTGGTAATCTCTTAACAACGTCAGCCATGCCAGATGTTCACAAAGCATTTTGAGCGATCAATATTTTTTACGAATGATCTGCCAGTAAACGAGCCCAGCGAATACGGTTAAAGACAGTGATGTTGTGAGGCATATTCTTAAAAAGACGTAATTCAGAGTTCGCCAACTTGTATAAAGAATAATTAAGGACAATAAGCCGAGTAGGAATACAAATAAAAATCGAAAAAGCTGATAAGCCATAAACACGGCACGTTCGTCTTTGCCTTCTTTAGCGACCGAAAGGACAAGACCAATGACCGCAAAAAATGCCGCGATAGTCAAGCTGTTCGTAAACATGATAATCTTCTCCATTATTTGCTTTCCTCCTTGTATTGAAACACCTGAGTTATAGCAACATCTAATACCTTTGCTATTTTAAAAGCCAGAACTAAAGATGGGGAATACTTTTTGTTTTCAAGCGAAAGGATTGTTTGTCTGCTTACACCAGCTTTCTCAGCTAAATCTTTCTGAGTCATTTTGCGTTCTGCCCGCAAGACAGCAATTCGATTCGTTAATTGCTGACTTTTTTCGTTCATCAGTATTTTTCATCTCCTAAGCATAGAATTTAAATGTAACATCATTAATGTAATGAAAACTTTACTTTGTGTCAAGTTTGTTTTACCTTGACAAACAGATTATTCACCTTAGTCTGGGAAATCAATAAGGTGAGATTGGATAATGAATCTTTTATTTATGGATACCTTGGAGTACTTATCATTTCTGTTCTTATTATTATATGGAACACCATTCATGGAAAACCTTATTCAGATTTAAGTTCAATTATCTGTGCATCGATTGCCAGTGCGTCATTTTTTAAATACAAAAAGAATAAACGGATGAGATCGCTTTTTGCCGGACTGCTTGCTGCCTCTGCTTCTATCGCTTGTTTAATTCTGTATTTTGCATTTGGTGCTTGATTTATGAACAACGAAAATGGAAAACTGATCCTAAAAAATAGATTGAGAGTTGCAAGAGCAGAAAAAAATATCTCACAGCAGGAACTTGCTCATCTGGTCGGGGCATCAAGGCAAACGATTAGTGCGATCGAAAACGGACAATTTAATCCATCTGCAAAGCTGGCACTCATATTGTGCATTGCGTTAGATAAAAAATTTGAAGAGCTTTTTTATTTCTAAAAAATCACCCAATGTAGAATTAAAGTATGGCAGAGTAGATTTTGCAACAAAACGATCTGCAAAAAACGTAAAGAGGTATCCGTGTAATGGATACCTCTTTGACGTTCAGTTCTTATTATTTCGGGCAACAATTAGAAAGCGGTGCTCGTTCGTTTGTACATATCCTTGCCGTTCAATCTGTTTGTGCAGCAAATATAGCGTGTCAAAACAGCGTTCTACTGAAAATCCAGGGAATTCCCATGAAATGATCGTGGCATAATACACGATGGCCCCAACATCATAAAAACGCAGATAAGGAAAATACTCAAACTGTTGCTCAATTTTAAAACCAGCCTGTTTTAAGTCCCCGACCACTTGTCTCAATGTATTATGCGGATAAGGGCGCTGATACTCCGGAATTAATCGCTTGGATAACGTATAGTTGTTATCCGCACCCACCTGTTTCGTGATAAACAAACCATTAGGCTTTAAAGTCCGTTTAATATCACTTATGTTCATACCTGTATGCTGATTGATAATGAGATCAAACGTATGATCCGGACAGGGAATATCTCCTTCATTCTCATTCTTATGAATGTGTATCCCTAATGGAGCGAGACGCTTCTCAATTAACTGTATGTTAGGAGCCCAGGCTTCTGTAACCGAGGTATTGTGATAGGGGTGACGCAAAGAGAGCAGGAATTCTCCGCCGCCGGTTCCCATATCAAGTAATTTGTCCGTTGGATTTAAACGGGCCAATACTATTTTTCGATAACTCCATGGTAGATGTTCACTTTCCCATCTTCCCTTAAGGTGTGAAAAATTCCACCCTTGAAAATCAGCCTTTTCTTCCTGCTGCCACAATCTTTTTAAAGTATGTTTATCCATATAACTACGCCTCCGTTTTCATTTGATAACATGGAACGGTGCAGTTAACTGCTCACCTATTTTTTATTGAGCTATTACTCGATCCAGACGGTAAGCAGATTAAATGAACTGCACCGAGTAGCTACCTAGCTTCAGAATCATGTTTTAACCTCCTATTTATAATTATAATAGCACGAGCAATAAGTCGTTTGGATTCTACTGAAACTGATTTGGCGATTTCTTCACGCTGGTCTCATGGAAAGTGGATCGCGACGAGCTGAAAGGGGCTCTGGTGCCTTTCCCAGAGTAAATGATGCACCGTGCTGTTCCAAATCAAGCGCTCACCCGCTGGAGCCTGAAAAGCTGGCTTCAACAGTATGAGCGCGTCTGCACGCAAAAAAATAGCTCCTCCTCCTTCGATGCTATAGCTTTTGCTGAATCAAAGTAATATAGGTTAAAATAAATATTTTTTATGATTTTGTATAAGTTTACTTTACTTTTGTGAGGGTAATATTATAATTTTATTTAAGAGGTGATGGTTGTGAAGAAAGATTTTGGTGATTCGATATCAAATAAAGTTTATGAACATCGTGTACTTGCCAGATTGTCTCAGCAAGAATTAGCAGAGAAAGTCGGGGTTTCCAAACAAACCATCTTCGTAATGGAAAAAGGAAATTATATTCCGACTCTGCTGTTAGCTTTTCGAATTGCCGAATTTTTTAATGTTGATGTAAACGATATTTTTACTTATGTGAGAGGAAATGATCAAAATGAAAATTAAGTAGTTGAGACCGTATAATTGTGTAAAAAGGGTTATCTGAATAAGAGGAATCGACGGGCGTGCGTTCTGTTTTTCCGGAGGGTGGGCCGGCCCACCCTCCGGAAAAACAGCGGGATTCGTCTTCTCTGCTCCCTCATTTTTTTCATAGAAAATGAGCCGGAGCCCATCATCTCAGTTAGAATAGAGTTGTCTAAAACCAAATTCTAAAGGAGAGACTCAGGGATGGCTCAATTACAGATTACTCTAAATGAACAACTTCTGCATCAATTATTTCTTGGAGATTCTAAGGAATCCGGCGTCGACGCGCTTTTGGAGGCGATCCTCAATCAGGTGCTGCAGGCACAGGCTGGCGAACAGGT
>NZ_FOOY01000027.1 GCF_900113325.1 Sporolactobacillus nakayamae
GATAAAAATTAACCGTTTCTTTCCGTCTAGCCAGATGTGTTCCACTTGCGGGCACAAGGATGGAACGAAAGCGCTCCACATCCGGGAATGGGACTGCCCGCAGTGTGGGACTCACCACGACCGGGATGTCAATGCAGCGCTCAACATCTTGCATAAAGGGCTAAAAAAGACCTCAATTGAGGGCTGAATAAAAGCTAAGAACCGTCGGGACGACGGGGTTCGCCTGCTCAAAGAAATAAGCCGCTACCCAATGGTAAGTCGTGTTGGGCAAGCTTATTGTTCGCAGGAACTTTTGATTGAGAAATCAGAAGCCCGCGACTTTAGTCGTGGGAGGTTCACTAAATGCCCATACGGTTGTGAAGATGATGCCATTCATGCCGCTTGCAGCAGCCGATTTGATAATCTCCTTTCGAAACATGTGGCAAAGTCGCCACATCTCCGGCGTAAAACCAAACAAGGGGACAAGTAAATCAATGGTCATATGATTATGAAAGAGTTTCAAATCAGTGATCTTTGCTAGTTCTTTGCCGACAGTCATTTTTCCTACAGCCTGCGGTCCGAAAAGAAGGATAAAATTCATCACCATTCCTCCAACCTTAATAAATTTTATAGGGTAACATTTTGAACGGTTTGTCGATTGCGTCCGCGCTTCATATGAATCGATTGATAAAAGCAGTAAATACCGGTGCAGCTGAAGAGGATATAGAGAATCGCCATTCCATAGGAAGGGAGAAACGCGCCGATGATGACACCGAGCGACCCCATTATTTTTGCCCCTTGAAAAACAAGCCCGTAAACAGCCATATATGCGCCACGTACATTTTCCTGAGCCATTGATGCGAGCATGGTTTGGCAGTTCGGCACATACATGAGTTCGCCTAAGGAAGATACAAGGATCATAAACGCAAGCAACAGCCACTGATTGCTGAATGCGAGTGTTATATAGCCTGAACTATACAGGACAAGACCGACGAAGAGGACATGATTCGGGCGGTAATGCTTCATCCATTGATTGACGGCCACAGTGAAAACGACAATGAGCAGTGTGTTTTCCACACGCAGCCAGCTGAGCAATTTCAGGCCGTTAACGGATTGGTTCAGGATTAGTGTGTGAAACTCTTGTGAAAGCCGAATCGCAATATAATTGTTCATCTGAAATTCAAGGGAGAGGATCAGCAGATGAGCGAGACAAAAGACAAGAAAACGTTGGTCCGATGTTACGGTTTTGTAACTCTTTCCCATATCTCTTAGGAGCTGAACTACGGTTGTTACTTGGTTTTGCATCGTGCTCTGATGATGACTTTCGTGCATAAAGAAAGCGAGCAGTGTAAAAACAAAAACCGAAGTCAACGCTAGAATGACAAACAGCATGAATCGATGGCTGTTAAAATATAAACCACCGATAATCGTGCCGGCGGCGATTGAAAGATTGACCGACCAATAGTTGACACTGTACATAAATTGCCGATTTTTTTTGGTGCTTACGTCAATAAGCATTGCTTCTGCAGCCGGATTCATTAAACCGCTGCTGATACTCTGAAGCAGCATCATCGCGAACGTGATTCCCGGTGACAGGATCCAGGGTGAGTTAAACGCAGCCATGATAGTAAACGCGGCAATTTGAATCACTTGTGCTAGGATCATGACATGCTTCCTTCCGAGTCGATCGGAAATGTAGCCACCAAAAAAGCTTGTGATCAATGAAGCGATGACATTGAGCAGTAAAAGAAAACCGGCCATGGCTGTACCGAATTCCTTCGCAAAGTAGATCGCCATAAACGGGAAAACCATATTTCCGACGAATCGCGAAATGAAAGAGGTCAGAAGTCTAATTCTAATATTGGGATGCAGTTCCATGAATGTGTTCATCTCGTTCATCTCCTAGTGATTGTGAAGCTGTATGACTATTGTTCTATAAAATAAATCGTGAAAAAAGTGTAGACTAGAATAATTAATTTCCCCTTTTTTGTGAACCAAGTCGAGTACAATAGAGCTAGGGAATGAAAGAGGGTGATCGAGTGAATGCGATTGATTATTATACAGAGCTGTACTTAGCTAAAGTTCACGGATTTCAAAAACAAGTGGAGACAAGTATCAGTGAATGTGCAGCTGTCTTTTTCTGCTCGGAACGCAACGCAAAGCTGGTCATTCACAAAATGGAAGATCTGAATTGGATTCGTTGGACGAGCGGATTAGGGCGTGGAAATAAATCACAGATTTTATTTCTAAAGGAGCTCGATCTGTTTGTTGATGAGCAGATCAGCACGCTTGTTCAAACGCAACAATTAGATAAAGCGCTTAAATTCATTCAATCACACACATTACCAGAATCCTTGGCGGATCATTGCTACAAAAGGATAACACAGGAATTTGGGTATCAAACGGAAAAAAAAGAAAAGCATGAACGCGACATTCTTCGTATTCCGAAGAGGAGGCAGTTAGCGACTCTGGACCCCGCTTTTGCCGCGATCACCAGTGAATCTCATATTGCCCGGCAGCTATTTGATTGTTTAGTAAACTATAATCTAGAGTCGAATACGTTTGTGCCTCATCTCGCTCATTCTTGGGAGGCGTCATCAGATCGAAAGAGGTGGACGTTCTATCTGCGAAAGGGAGTTACCTTTCATCATGGCAAAGAATTGTCTTCTAAAGACGTTTTATTCACCATTAGGCGTATCTGCAATCCGGCGAATCAAGTGCCGTGCCGATGGTATTTCCGATCAATGAGCCACGTTTCAGCAGTTCATCCTTATGTGTTCACGATAGCTTTTACCGAACCGACACCGGCTTTGCTCTTTTTTAGTTCATTAAATCTTGCCATTCTTTCTGCAGATGTTGGGTTTGATCCTAAGCATATCATTGGAACAGGTCCTTTTAAAATCGTAAAATACACGAGTCAGCAGCTTGTTCTTGATCGTTTTGCCGATTACTTCAGCGTGCGTGCATTGTTGAATCGGGTTGAACTCTATTATGCGCCTGATCTGATCAGCTCGCAGAAAATTTATGATGTCCCCAATACGCAGCGACAATCGGCCATTCATGAGGAAGTTCATGAGGATATTGGCAGCAATTATATTATGTTCAATTTTAAAAAAGGAGGACCGCAACAGGATTACTGGTTTAGAAAGACAATCGATCTGCTTATTGATCGTCAAGCGATGATTCGTGTACTAGGCGGCAACCGCACCCGAATCGCGACTAGTTTTCTTGAAATGGAGTCAGGAGAATCACTGCACCCAACTGTTACAGATGATCAAGTAAAGCAATGTCTTTCTCGCAGTCATTATGATGGGGAGATGCTTAAATTCTACTATTTTGACCACCATCCAGTGAAAATAGATGCGCGGTGGATTCAGGCACGTGCAGCTCAAAGCGGAATTATTTTTGAACTCTATCCATTGTCGATGACCGATTTCTATAGTGAGCAGCTTATTCAGAATGCGGATCTGGTACTCGGTGGAGAGGTGCTGGAAGAAAATATCGAACTTGGTATCGCCCACTTGTTTCGGGATGAGAGCAGTTTAATTCGACGAATGATCAATAACGAACAAGCGTATCGGATTGACCTTTTTATTGATCAATTTCTTCAAATAAGCAATCAAGCGGAAAAGTACAGAGTCTTTCATCAGCTGGAAGACTATTTAAAGGATGAAAAACTGCTCATCTTTATGTATCATAACCGCCGAGAAATTACGTTTCATTCGGCTCTGGAAGGTATTAAGCTTAATGCGTTCGGTTGGGCTGATTTCAGTAAATTATGGATTAAACCTGACATAGTGCAGGAACATGACTGATTAAGGAGAATAAAATGAAATTTATCTCATGGAATGTCAACGGATTTCGAGCACTACAACGAAAGATGGATGTGTTCGCATGGCTGCAGGAAACTGGAGCCGATGCGTTCTGTATTCAGGAAACGAAACTGCATCAGGATCAGGTTCAGTTTGATACGCCCGGGTATTTTCAATATTGGAATGATGCAGTTCGCAAAGGCTATTCTGGCACAGCGATCGTTACAAAAAATGAACCTTTGAATGTAACCTATGGGATGGGCATTGAAGAACATGATCAAGAAGGACGCTTAATAACGCTTGAATACGAGAACTATTTCCTAATCACTGTCTACACACCTAATGCGAAGCGTGATCTGACGAGACTGGGATACCGGCTTGAGTGGGGTGCTGCATTCACCAAGTACATAAAGGGTTTGGATCAAATCAAACCGGTCATTTTTTGCGGGGATCTGAATGTCGCACATCAGGAGATTGATTTGACGTATCCTAAAAATAACAACGGCAACTCCGGATTTACTCAGCAAGAACGCGATGATTTTACTACTTTGCTAGACAATGGCTTTGTTGATAGTTATCGCTCGCTTTACCCGGAACAGACAGGTGCCTATTCATGGTGGTCGTTTCAATTCAATGCCAGACAGAGAAATATTGGATGGCGAATTGATTATTTCGTTACCTCTGAGCGGTTGAAAAGAAAAATTGTTGACGCAAGAATTCTTCGAGATGTCATCGGTTCGGATCATTGCCCGGTCGAACTCGAACTGAGTGAATACTATGGAAGACATGCGGGAAGATGAAACTTAGTAAGTTTTGTGGAGCGGCTTTCTTTATTCGGGAGAGAAAAAAACGTAACAATGGAAGGACTGTTATTCATGAGTACTTTTGAACCTCTATTTCAATCACTAGAATTACCCAATGGCGTGCGTTTAGCCAATCGGTTGGCGATTGCTCCAATGACTACCTGGTCAGGAAATGTCAACGGCACAGTATCTGATCAAGAAATTGCTAATTACGAGCGGCGTGCGCGACTTTCCAGTCTTTTCATTTCTGCATGTATTGCGGTATCTCCAACAGGAGTCACCTTTGATCGGCAGTTCATCGCCTTTGATGATGCTGTACTGCCGAGATTGAAAAAAATGGCGAAAGCAATGAAATCTGGAGGAGCTAAAGCGATTCTCCAAATTCACCATGGAGGAAGCGAAGCAAAAAAAGAATGGACGCTCTTCGGACAAACGTTAAGCGCGAGTGCTGTACCTTCCTACTCGGATCCGAATCAAGTACCTAAATCAATGACTGAAGAACAGATCGAAACAGTCATCAAAGAATACGGGATCGCCGCGCGGCAAGCCATTCGAGCGGGATTTGACGGCGTTGAAATTCATGGAGCCAATCATTATTTAATTCAGCAATTTGTTTCCGCTCACTTTAATAAGAGGACGGATGCATGGGGCGGCAGCCTTGAGAAGCGGCTGCGCTTTCCCATTGCGATTCTTGATGAGGTGCGCTCTATCGCACAGAAATATGCAGATGATTCGTTCATTATCGGTTACCGATTTTCTCCTGAAGAGATGTTTCATGATAAAGGCTATGATTTGCAGGATACCTTGAAGCTAGTGGACAGTTTAATCGAACATGGTGTCCATTACCTACATGTTTCTCAAGGTGACATCAGTTCCTTGCCTCACGGACATCAATCAGATGACCAAACAATTGTCCATCAGCTATCCACACATATACACGGCAGAGTTGCATTGATTGCCGTTGGCGGAATTCATTTTCCTGATCAAGCCGTTTCCGGATTAGGCGATGGAGCCGATCTGATCGCACTTGGTCGTGAGGCGATTATTGATCCCGATTGGACGGAAAAGGTTCGCACAGGTAAGATTGACCAAATCAAAAGCGCGCTTGATCTAAGCGCGCAGCGTGAACTCGTTGTTCCGGATCGATTATGGTCGATCATAACCACGCGAAGCGGCTGGTTTCCAATTGAAATAAATGAATAAAAAAAACAGGAGCGGATGACTCATTCGCTCCTGTTTGCTCATTTAATCGCATTCTGATTTGCCCATTCTTCCAATTCAATGATCGCATGATAAACTGTATCAACGGTACACTTCATTGGATGCATATGAATGAGGGATGTTGGTTTTAGTACAGCTACGGCAATTTCTCGAATCTCATCGTTGGTCAAATCACCTAAAGAGAGATCTCCGAGAGTAACGGGGAGATTGAGTGCTCTATAGAATGGAAGCAGACGTTTCATTTCCTCGTATTTTTTTTCAATCACGAGTTCAACCATAACGCCATACGAAACCTTGATGCCATGAAGCAAATGATGGGTTTCCTGCCTGATTGTCAACGCGTCATGCACCGCGTGAGCAGCCGTCGCGCGTCCGTATTCATCACCAAATCCCGCAACAAGACCGCTAGCCATAATATTGGTCTCCATAACCTGAGTCCAATCGTCGGTGAGTCTGCCGTCTTTCATATCTTGAATGGCTTTCTCTGCATGTTTGAGTGGGATTTCAAGGCATTGCCGCGCAGCTTCACGTGAGAAGAAAAGAGCTAGACTTTTACGATCTGCTTGTTGCAAGAGCAGGTCGGATTCATACCACTTGGCGATCGTGTCTGCTACGCCGGCAACGAAATAGTCGATTGGCGAGTCTAAAATCACACGTGGGTCAACGAGGACGAGGCTCGTTTGCGTTGGATAAATCTCGTGACCGATGCATTCCCCGTCCTCTTTGTACAATACAGACAGGCAGGACCATGCGGCACAATTACTTGCCATCGTTGGAAGAAGAATAATGGGAACAGCTCCGGCTTTATAACCGGCTGCTTTTGCGGTATCTAATACTTTTCCACCGCCAAGTCCAATGATCGCGTCAAGCTTCTCGTTTTTTATCAAGTCAATCATTCGCTGAATTTCATTCTTTGAACATTCACCATTAAAAACAACATCAACAACCTTAATCCCCTGTTTTGAAAGGTCTGGCAGATAGGCAGCCGCCTTCGCCATTGATTTTGTACCATGAAGAAAAAGAACACGGTTAATGAAACGGGATTTGAGCGCGGAAACAAGCCGATCATACGCACCAACTTCTGAAATATATTCTTGTGGAGCGATTCTTGATACTAATTGAAGTGCCATTTGCATTCTCTCCTTAATACGTACCTTTTCCTAAGCAGCTAATTATATAAGCGATCAAGTCGTGAATTATATATTAGTCGTTTTTTGCTTATTCTGTCAATGAAAACAAACTGAAAACTCTAGTAAAATTCACAAATTAATTATGCAAAAATAGTATCGTTTTCATTCAATTGCTGATCGAGCCTTTAAATGGCTAACGATTTTCGTTTTCACTATACTTAGAGGTGAATGATTAAGATAGAAAGACGGGTGATTGCAGTTGAAGAAGATTGTTTTTGGTTTTGATGACGAGTTTTATTTGCCGCAAGCTGAATTAAAGCAGCTGAAAGAGAACTATATGAACCAGTTTCAATTTGTTGAGCTAATGAATGACACCATTCCGGAAGGCGTGTCGATTGAGGATGCAGTGGCGTTCATTGGCGGACCATCAAGTGAATTGCTTCAAAAGATGCCGCATTTGCGCTGGCTGCAGCTCCCAAGCGCAGGAGCTAATCATTTTGCGCGACATCCTGACTTGGCGAATGATGTGATTCTCACAAATTCAAGCGGTGTTTTTGGTGTATTAGGTGCAGAGCACACCATAGCGATGGTTCTTGCTTTGACAAGAGAATTGCCACTATACGTACGACAAACGGAACGCCATCTCTGGAAATTAAGCGATCATTGCTTGCAAATTGACGGATCAACAGTCGCAATTATTGGTTATGGTGACATTGGCTCAGAAATCGCGCATCGTTTAAAAGCGTTCGGTGCACGGATACTTGCAGTAAAAAGAACGGCAGGTAAGGTACCGAAGGACGCGGACGCCGTTTTCGATTTGAGCAAGTTTACAGATGTATTGAATGCGTCGGATTTTGTTATTAATGTACTTCCCTTAACAAAGGAAACGGAACAATTGTTTAATGCAGCGCACTTTAATTCCATGAAAAAAGGCACTATTTTTATTAATGTCGGACGTGGTGGCACAGTAGATGAGAACGCTTTGATTGAAGCCGTGGAATCGGGCAGAGTCGGAGGAGCTGCACTTGATGTTACAGCTCAAGAACCGCTTCCGAAAGAAAGTCGTCTATGGGAACTTCCCAATGTTTTGATCACCTCGCATTCTTTAGGGGCCGGGCCAGGAAAATATAAAAAAAGAACAGACTTGATCAGAAGAAACCTAAAAAAATTTAGCAACGGACAACAGTTGGAAAATAGTGTAGATCGCAGTATTGGCTATTAATGATCGGCAGCTCTACTAATTAATCGAAGAAGCATCGTAAAGTCTCCGCTTAGGCGGGGATTTTTTTATGCGTTACTTTAGACCTATTAATCTAGTAAATATTTCAACCGAAACGAATATGTAACCTAATTTTGTCGGAAAAACATGAACTGTGTTGGTATAATAGGGATAGTGTTGAATCTCGAAAGATTTATAGATATGTGTAACCTGAATTTATAATCGGTATATGCTTGCTGAGCATGGATAAGGAGTCCGGTAGATTGAAAACAACAAAGATGAAAGTGATCGGCGCAGTATGTCTCTCCTGCTCCTTGATTTTGGGCGTTGACGGTGGGGCGGCTTTTGCGAATACTCAAGCTCAGCTTAACGACAAGTTAAATCACGTTCAGAACCAACAGCAAAATAACAAAAAGAAATTGACGTCCTCCAAAAAGAAGCTCTCTGAAAATCAGACAAAGCAGGATTCGGTAGTCGATAAAATTAAAGCCTCAGAGAAAAAAATTAACTCAATGAATGCAAAAATTGATCGCACAAAAGAAACTGTCCGGCAAAATCAGATGGATATCATTCAACTCAAACAAGCGATCAAGAAGATTGACAATCGCATCAAAATTCGCGGGCAATTATTGAAGGGGAGACTGCGTTCCATTTATATGAATGGCGGGGCGGTTAGTTACTTGGACGTACTGATGGGGTCCAGAAGCTTTGGCAATTTCCTGGATCGCATGCTTGCATTAAAAACGATCACTGATCAGGACAATCGGATTATAACTGATCAGAAAAAAGATAAAAATAATCAAGTGTCAAAGAAGAAGAAACTTCAAGCGGTTCTCGTTCAGACAACAAACGGGCTGCATAATTTGCAGACAATGAAGACAAACCTTGATCAAGAAAACGATAATAAACTAAGCTTGCTTGAGGAATTGAAGAGCCAAGCATCCGATATTGAAAAAACTGTGATGTCCTCAAATGAACAGACAGGAATTCTGAATGCGCAAGAGTCAGTCATCAAAAAGCAACTGGCTGATCTTGCCGAGCAGCAGACACGAGAAAAAGCGCGTGCAGAAGCAGAAGCTAAAGCAAAGGCCGAGAAGGAAAAGGCAAAGAAGGAAAAAGTCGAAGCGGCGAGACCAGATTCCAGTCAGCAGGTCACGGTTGAAAGCAACCCGAAAACCTCCGCCGAAACGGTATCGTCAACGAACAGTTCAACTGAAACGACGCAGACAAATTTTATTAAACCAGCGGCAGGATATATTTCTTCAGGGTTTGGTTATCGTTCTTTTGACAATGGATTTCATCCTGGAATTGATATTGCTAATAGTTCCGGCACACCAATTCACGCGGCAGCAGATGGTATCGTCTTCAGAGCTTACAACTCATCAAGTTATGGAAATTGTGTCATGATTTCGCATTTTATTAATGGACAACTTTACACCACTGTTTATGCGCACATGTCCTCGATAAATGTGTCTGATGGACAGAGTGTTTCGCAGGGACAGGTCATTGGAGCGATGGGCAGCACCGGTGAATCCTTTGGCTCGCATCTTCATTTTGAACTCTATGTGGGCAGCTGGACTCCGCCGCCGCACAATGGCGCAGTCAACCCGGAGAACTATATTAGATGAATTACCCTATTATTGCTTATAAGAAAGGCCGTTCAGATTATGTTCGGCTTTTTTTTATACGTAGAGGTTACAAGCGGTTCTGTATCAGCATTCCATGCATAAGGTTAGGATGAACGCGACTATCCGGATTTTATGGATGATTGGAGCTGATGATCACGAATAACCAGAAGATCTGTGGTGTAATTAATTTATCTGAATCAATTGACGCGACATTACCTTTGACTGAGCATCGTCCGGTAGCTGGTTTGCCCTTTTGCGGAAGGTATCGCTTAATCGACTTTCCATTGTCGAATCTTGCATCGGCAGGTGCTGATTCGATCGGTATTTTCATGAATGATCGATCGCGTTCCATCTATGACCATGTACGGAGCGGCAGTGATTGGGATCTAGACGGGGCTCATAGCGGTCTCTTCTTTTTCACTCCGACGATCGATCGGCCGACATATGGCAGGGTGAAAGAAGACCTTTCAAATTATTATGACAATCTTGAGTTTATTGAAAAATCTGGAGCAGATTATGTACTCATTATGGGCTCAAGGATGTTGTGCAATTTGGATGTGAATGCCCTTTTGCGTTATCATCTTGAGCAAAAAGCTGCGATCACGGTTGTTTATAAAAAGATGCATCGAATGGAATCAAATGGCGTGCGATCGACGAGTCTTGTGTTTGGTAAAGACGGGCGCGTGATTCAAATTGTATCCGAGGCAGAACAACAGGATGATCAGATTGCGAAGAATATGGAAATCTATCTTATGAATGCACGTTTGTTCACAAGATTGATCCGATGCTGCACCGCGGGGAATGAACTTTATCGTTTAAGAGACGCGCTTCATCAATCAGTTTCCGAATTTCCAACAATCGGATTTAAATATACCGGCTACATGAAGAACGTACAATCGATTAAAGCTTATTATGACGCAAATATGGATATGCTCAAAGATGCGAACCGCACAGCCCTCTTAAACGGGAATCATCGAATCAGCACAAAAATAAAAAATGAGGTACCCGCATTCTATGGCCAAAATGCTGAAGTATCAGAGATATTGCTTGCCAATGGCTGCGTGATTCATGGAAGTGTTCGACGGTCGATTCTTTCTAGAAATGTGACTGTAGCTGCAGGAGCGAAAATTGAGGGCTCGATTCTTATGGAAGGATGCGTTATAGGAGAAGGCGCTTGTTTGGAAAATGTCATTATGGATAAACAGACCTATGTTGAGCCCGGTTCCAAAGTCATTGGTTCAAAGTTTAAGCCCATTGTTATTGAAAAAAAATCAACAATTTATTTAGACACGTAACGACGTGTTCCGACGTCAAAAAGTCGGTCAAGCCCCGGTTTTTCTGAAAAATTGTTTTGATGCGCGAAAAACAGGGTAAAAGTAATGAAAGGGGACTAGTTTATTTTTTGAGGAGGGAAGCTGATGAGAAAATTGATCTTCTATACCTATCCGAGCTGCACTTCTTGCAGAAAGACAAAAGGCTGGCTGAAGGATCATCAGATAAGTTATGAGGAACGGCATCTTTTCCGGAATCGTCCGGATGCTCAAGAATTGATGGAACTTATTAAATTGTCGAAATCGGGTGTTGAAGATTTACTTGCAACGCGCAGCGCAATGTATAAGCAGTTGACGGTCAACTTGAATGATATGCCGCTTAGCGAGGCTCTTCAGCTTCTTTCCGATGAACCTAAATTATTGAAGCGTCCTATCATTACCGACGGGAAACAATTGGTTGTCGGTTACCATCAAGAGGATCTTAAAAGACTCACGCTGAATGATAAACGGGAACATCAAAAATCAATGGGATAGTTTGAAAAGTATGCGGGAAAAAGTAATGAGCATATTTTGGTAACGATGAATTTTAGCATGATTTAAAATGAGCGGCCGCAATCCCACTGGATTGCGGCCGCAAACGTTGCGAGTAGTGTTTTCAATTTTTTTGTTGCCGATTTTAAAAATAATGAAAAAGAAGGGATGCAGTAACTGAGTGTGGAATAGTTAGTTAACCCTGAATCTCGGAAACAAGCCTGTTTTCTTGAACAAAGCGAAAGCAGGTGATGATATGGAAAATTTAGACAATGGAACTGTTGAGCAAAGTCGAGAAATGCTGAAACAAGCGTACAACGCAGGAGCGTCAGACATTCATTTCTCGCCTCGCATGCGCGACACATTGGTTGAGCTCAGAATTAACGGGTATCTTTACGAACTCGTTAGACTTGACACCGAGTCTGCTGAGCGGATCATTAATCACTTCAAATTTTGTTCGGGAATGGATATTGGTGAGCATCGTCTTCCTCAAAGCGGCGCGATGCGCGCAATCATCAACCATGATCCTGTTTCCTTACGCATGTCCGTCCTGCCTACTCCGAATAAAGAAAGCCTTGTTATTCGAATACTGCCTCAAAGAAACGAATTACCCATTGATGAATTGACTGTGTTTGATGAAGCAAAGCGCGGATTATCTTCGCTGCTTTCTTATGAGAACGGTTTGATCCTTATTTCCGGACCTACCGGTTCTGGAAAAACAACAACCCTATACACACTGCTCTCTACATTGCAAAGGCGTTACCATGCGCGAGTGATCACGATTGAAGATCCGATTGAGAAGAAAAATGATGCATTTATTCAAATGGAAGTAAATGAAAAAGCAGATTTCACTTATGCGAAGGGATTCCGAGCCATTCTCCGACATGACCCCGATATAGTGATGATTGGCGAAATCCGTGATGAAGAAACGGCAAAAATTGCTGTGCGCGCTTCTCTGAGCGGACATCTTGTACTGTCCACCGTGCATGCCTCGAATGCGCCCGCAACTTTGCAAAGAATGGCTGAATTAGGGATTCCCCGATTTGATCTAAAGGAGACACTTGTTGCGGTTATCGCTGAGCGATTGGTGACGATTCAATGCCCAAATTGCGGACAAGCGTGTACCGGTAATTGTCCTCATCGCCATCATCCCAAACGTACCGGTGTCTTTGAAATTCTGGCGGGTATGCCGCTTCACGACTATCTGTCGGGGAAACTGACACGAAGCACGCCGTCAGCTTATAAAACGATTGAAGATTATGTTGAAGAGGGGATTGAAACCGGTTGGATCCCCAAGGATACGGTAAGGAGGCAAGCAGATGTTCTCACGGAAAAAATGGACTAGAAGGGAACAAGCTCAGCTTTTGATTGAACTTGGGGAATCGCTTAAGTATGGTTATCCATTAAATGTGGCCTTGACGTTACTCGCTAACCGGAGAAGGACGGCACTCCGTGTTGCAATTCAGCAAATTAGTGAGCGATTGAAGGCCGGCAATACACTTCATGAGACACTTAGTGACTATAAATATCCAAAGGAGGTCACAAGCTCAATTTATTTTGCAGAGGCAAGCGGTCACTTGTCGGAAGCTTTGATCGAAAATGGCCAAATGATTTTACGTAAAGAGCGCTACGTTCAAACATTGCGACGATTGATTCGATATCCACTTTTTCTTTTGTGGATATTAGCCATTGTTCTGTTTGTTGTCGGACATTTTCTCTTGCCCAATTTTATTCAACTGTATCATTCTCTATCGCTTGAACTCCCGGCCATAACACGAATGATGCTGTATTTAGCAGAACATATGGTTCTGGTGTTGCTGGTGATCGCCGGGTTCATACTTTTGGTAGCTATGGGCACAATTATTTTTCAGCATCAAGAGCTTTTAAATCGAATACGTTTAGCTGCGCGCATTCCTTTGCTTGCTAGCTTTATCAAATTGCACTATACACATCAGTTTGCTTTTCAAGTCGGAGGATTGCTGCGTTCCGGTTTGACAATTAAGCAGTCCGTTGAAATCTTGTCTGAACAAGGGACTTCACCTTTTCTAAAATTAGAATCAAAACGACTTAGCGAAAAGCTCATTCAAGGAGTGCCACTGAATTCAGCCATCGAAGATACGGTATACTATCTGCCTGAACTTTTAATGATTATAGAACAAGGCGGTCTCCAAAGCTCGTTAGGGAATGCGCTTGATCGTTTCAGTGATCAGCTCATGACTCGAATGGAACGGCAAACTAAATGGCTTTTGTCACTTTGCCAACCTATTCTATTGATTTTAATCGGTGGATTTGTGCTTCTCTTGTTTCTTTCCATTTTGTTGCCGGTTTTCCACATGATTAATGGTCTTTAACCAATCCCGGCAGGAACGTAGAGGATTGCAGGTAAAATAAACCGACATTAATTAATTGAAGGCTTATCTTCGGTTGGTATTGCTCCTTCAATGCTTTTTGTTCCTGAAAATAACGATCAGGCTTTTCATCCTGATGTTCGTAAAAGGTATCAAGCAGATCTTGGTCTTTGACCCACCGCTCGCTTGCCTGATCTGCCCATTCAGAGGGTTCCGACTCCAATTCTGATTCGATAAAGCGTTCGATTCTCTGAATCCCGCTCTTAACCGTTATTAGAGGGCTAAGGGTGTAGCAATAATTGGGCAATTTTTGATTGAGATCAAGCCTTGTTAACATAGTCTGGAAGCCTTCGATTAATGTTCCGTTTATTAATTGAAGGCCCATCGATATAAGCCGATCTTTTTTCAGATCACACTGATAACTAATCTTCATGTTGATCCCAAGCCACGGTTCCAGCGCGGGTGAAGATTGAGGCGCAAGGACTTGGTAAAGACGGATGTAGCGCCCGAGTTGTTCCGCCGTATTGAAAATTTGATGAAGGCGCGGAGAACCGAAGTGGACGAATTCGCCTTCATCGAGTTGATCGGTAAATCGGAAGGTGAGGGTTGCTGTTTCCGGTGTCTGACCAATTTGTTCAATATAATGCCAGTAAAACGGGCGATTCATTAACAATTTATCCATTTGCTTGGTTAATTTCACC
Organism: Sporolactobacillus nakayamae; assembly: GCF_900113325.1. Classification (GTDB taxonomy): domain Bacteria; phylum Bacillota; class Bacilli; order Bacillales; family Sporolactobacillaceae; genus Sporolactobacillus; species Sporolactobacillus nakayamae. The sequence goes on from NZ_FOOY01000027.1 coordinate 14,644, forward strand.
TTTAATTGGGCCGGGTTGGATATAGGGAGTAATTCACAATCCGAACTTGAGAAAAATCGAACAAGAAAATCACGAATTTCCGCTTGCTGCATGATGATCATCCTCTGCTCTATTTTCTTGTTCAAAATTAATAACACTGCTTAGGTTATCCAGCTTAATTTTAATTTCTCCGTCTGATTCCGATTCCTCAAAGATATGAGCTATCTGCTGATCAACATCTTGTAGGTCGATGTGGTTGAGTATCTTATCCAGTTCACCAATGACCTGTTCGAATAGATGAATTTTATTATAGAGCAGGTTCAAAATATGACTTTCAACCGTTTCTCGTGTCGCAAAATTGTAAATATGGACGTCGTTTTCCTGACCAAGACGATGAATTCGGCCAATTCTCTGCTCAATCCGCATGGGATTCCATGGAAGGTCATAGTTAATCAGATGGCTGGCAAATTGCAGGTTAATACCTTCGCCGCCTGCTTCTGTTGCGACAAGCACCTGAACTCTATTCTGAAAAAGCATACGCATCCAATCTTTTTTATTCCGTCTGAAACCACCATTGAAGGGGACGGATGAAATACCATTTTTCTTTAAAAACCACTGTAAATAGAGTTGTGAAGCACGGTATTCTGTAAAAATAATCACCTTATCGTTTATATGTTTAATCAATTCAAGTGCTTTTTCAGCTTTAGAGTTATGATCAATTGCGTTTAACTTCTCAAAGATAGGATGCCAAAGTCGTTCATTTACCGGAGTCGCAGTCGACTTGTATAGTTTATTTAGAGTCGCAAATGCAGCTTCGCGGCTGCTGCATGCTTCTCGTTGCAGTGTAAGCAGTGAAAAGGGCTGAACGACTCCGTTTTCTCTTAGTGTTGATAGGCTATCATAGAAAGCTTGCTCAGTCTGCGAAAAGGGAATATCAAAAGATTTGATAATTCGTTTCGGCCAGTGGAGGCCGGTATCCTCACGGCGATTGCGAACCATAACTTGATTGACAAGTGCTTTAAGTTTTTGTTCATTCTTAACCGAGCGAATTCCCGATTTATAGTTCTTTGAAAAACTTTCGGCATCACCAAGATAGCCTGGTTTCAGCAACGAGACGAGATAAAAAATTTCATTGAGTCGATTCTGGATGGGTGTCGCGGTCAGTAAGAGACAAAACCGTTTCTTGAGTGATTGAACGAATTGATAGTTTTTTGTTTTGTGATTTTTAAGCTTATGTGCTTCGTCGATAATAATTAGGTCATAGTTTTGTTCCATAACGATGTCTCGATGGGGCTCACGTTTTGCCGTGTCAATAGATGAGACGACAACGTCATACTGACTCCAGACATAAGCCTTGCGCTGAGCGACTGCCGGAATATAGAATTTTGAGTTGAGCTCGGATACCCATTGCAGTACTAAAGAAGCGGGAACAAGGATCAGCACTTTTTTTACAAGTCCGCGAATCATATATTCTTTAATAATTAATCCTGCTTCAATCGTTTTTCCCAAGCCAACTTCGTCTGCTAGAATCGCTTTGCCGTGCATGTCCTCAATGACCATACGAGCGGTCTCTACCTGATGGGGGTGCAGCTTTAATAATGGAAGGCGTTTTGGGGCGATTAAGCCGTGAAATGTGGGAACGACCCGTTCTTTTTCGGCGAGATAGGCAAGCGAGAAGAGTTCGGATTTAGCCCAAGGACCGTCATCGTCGATTCGTTTGAAGAATTCTTCATGCCAAGTTCTGTCAAATTGGATAAGAGGTTTCATTTTCGACACCTTATATGTTAAAATTTTGTGAACAAAGTATTGCTAAATTCACTGAGAAAATGGTAGGATAACACTGTTAGTATGCACGATAATATCTGGAGTTAAACGATTGAATTGAATGGATTGCGGATGACGTTATGGGGAGAGACCGCTTCAGTGCGGTCGCCGAAGGAGCAAACGAGTAGTGAATCTCTCAGGCAAACAGGACTCATGACGGACGCACCTCTGGAGAGTGCCACGGGGCTACCAAAGGGGATACCGCTTGAAGCTTAGGCTGATAAAGCGATAAACTTTCAGGTATAAGGACAGGGGAAGACAAACTAATTGTCTTCCCCTGTCCTTTTTTAACATTCATTCAATGGTACGTCCAAAGAACAGCTTTAGTGGGAGGAATGAACGGAATGCCGGATTTGAAAACAACACCGCTCTACGACTTTTACAGAAGTCAAGATGTAAAACTGATTGACTTTGGCGGCTATCTATTGCCAGTACAGATCTCAGGAATAAAGCAAGAACATAATGCCGTGCGCAGTAATGCGGGTATTTTCGATGTATCTCACATGGGTGAGTTCTTGATTCAGGGAGAGAAAGCAGAACAGTTTCTTCAAAAAATGGTGACAAATGATGTATCCAAGGCTCGCCCTGGGGATGCATTGTATACCGCGATGTGTTATGAAGACGGCGGAACTGTCGATGACTTGTTGATTTATTGCCTTGGTCAAAATAACTATCAGTTGGTTGTCAATGCCGCGAATATTGATAAGGACTTCAAATGGCTCTCCGAACATGCTCCTCAGGACCTTGAATTGATTAACCAATCAAATAAAATAGCGCTGCTTGCTGTACAGGGGCCACGCGCTATCGCAATTGTTCAAAAAATCACTGACTACGATTTAACATCAATAAAGCATTTTAAATTTGCTGATCAAGTTTCTTTAGAAGGCGTATCATGTCTCGTTTCCCGTACCGGCTACACTGGGGAGGACGGTTTAGAACTTTATTGTCCATGGGACAAAGCGCCAGAGTTATGGAATGCCATTCTTGTATCAGGAAAAACAGAAGGGATCATTCCTTGTGGGCTAGGTGCGCGCGATACGCTGCGCTTCGAGGCGCGACTTCCTTTATATGGGCAGGAACTCAGTGCGACGATCAGCCCTCTGGAAGCAGGCATTGGTTTTGCAGTCAAGACGAATAAAGAGGCGGACTTTATTGGTAAAACAGTGTTGGCGCGGCAAAAAGCAGAAGGATTAGCACGTAAAATAGTTGGTCTGGAAATGATCGATCGAGCAATTCCACGTACACATTATAGTGTTTATGTGGGTGATACTAAGATCGGCGAAGTGACGACTGGCACTCAATCCCCAACACTTGGCAAGAATTTAGGCCTTGCTTTGATCAATAGTGAATTTGCAAAAATCGGCGGCTTGGTTGACGTGGATATCCGAGGAAAGCGCAAAAAAGCCAAACTAATTAAAACACCTTTCTATAAAAAAGGCTGAGGAGGAAATCAAATGTCAGAGTTTCGCTATCTGCCGGTGACGGAAGAAGATCGCCGCGAGATGCTCAATGTTATTGGCGTGCAGTCGGATGAAGACCTTTTTTCAGATGTACCGGCAAAGATCCGTTTTAAAGGAGATTTGAAACTTGAACCGAAGTTATCCGAACCGGAGTTGGTCCGTTTCTTAGCCGGACTCGCGAAGAAGAATGTGAGCACAAGAGACTATCCTTCATTTTTGGGGGCGGGTATCTATGATCACTATATTCCTTCTGTCGTGGACAGTGTAATCTCCCGTGGTGAATTTTACACGGCTTATACGCCTTATCAGGCTGAGGTGTCGCAGGGAGAATTGCAGGCGATTTTTGAATTTCAGACATTAATTTGCGAATTAACCGGGATGGAAGCTGCTAATTCATCAATGTATGACGGATCAACTTCGCTAGCAGAGGCGGCACTGCTCTCGAGCAGTGTAACACGAAATAAGAAAATTGTAGTTTCAGAAACCGTTCACCCAGAATATCGTCAAGTGCTTGCCACTTATGCACATGGACGCAGGCTTGATGTAGTTACTGTGCCAGCAAAAAATGGTGCTGTGGATCTTCAAACACTTGAGGCTGCTGTTGATGATGGAACCGCCTGCGTGATTGTTCAGTACCCGAATTTCTTTGGACAAATTGGGCCGCTAAAAGAAATTGAGCAAATCGTTCATGGAACAAAAAAAGCGCAACTTATTGTCGCAAGCAACCCGCTTTCCTTGGGACTTCTAACGCCACCGGGTAGCTTCAATGCTGACATTGTTGTTGGCGACTGTCAGCCGCTCGGAATTTCAGAATCGTTTGGTGGCCCTCATTGCGGATACTTTGCGGTATCCAAAAAATTGATTCGCAAGGTACCGGGGCGTTTGGTCGGAGAAACAGTAGATGATCAAGGTCAACGTGGTTATGTGCTGACGCTTCAGGCACGCGAGCAGCATATCCGCCGTGAAAAGGCAACTTCTAATATCTGTTCGAACCAGGCATTGAACGCTTTGGCTTCTTCAGTTGCGATGAACGCTTTTGGCAAGAAAGGAATCCGTGAACTTGCCGAACAAAATATTCAGAAGGCACATTACGCTGCTGAGCAGTTTAAAGAATATGGAATTTCTGTTTGTTCCGATCAGCCGTACTTTAATGAATTTGTTGTTGATTGCAAGCGACCGGTATCAGAGGTCAATCACTTGCTGCTCAAAGAGGGTATCATTGGCGGATATGATTTAAGCAAATCTTTTGATCAAATGAATAACAAAATGCTTATTGCTGTGACGGAAATGCGATCCAAAAACGAGATTGACCAATTCGTTGAAGCACTAGGAGGGATTATTGGTGGATAATCAAAATCAGGCGCTTATTTTCGAACGGAGCAGAGAAGGACGGACAGCGTATAGCCTGCCCCCACTCGATGTACCGGAAACGCCGCTTTCGAATATGGTTGACAAGGTGTATCTACGGCAGGAAGAACCAAATTGGCCGGAAGTTTCGGAACTGGAACTTGTCCGTCATTACATGGCTCTCTCAAGAAGAAACTTTGGCGTCGATAATGGGTTCTATCCGCTCGGATCATGTACGATGAAATATAATCCGAAGGTAAATGAAGTGGTTGCACGTCTTGACGGTTTGACGAATATTCATCCGTATCAGGACGAACATTCGGTACAGGGCGCACTTGAACTGCTCTATCGACTCCAAGAAAATTTACAGGAAATCACCGGTATGGATGCAGTCACACTGCAACCTGCAGCCGGTGCACATGGTGAGTGGACAGGTCTAATGATCATTCGGGCTTTTCATGAAGCAAATGGTGACGTGAAACGTACGAAGGTCATCGTTCCGGATACAGCACATGGTACAAATCCGGCTTCTGCCGCCGTTGCCGGATTTGATGCGGTAACGGTAAAGTCCGATGAAAATGGCCTTGTCGATTTGGATGATTTGAGACGTGTCGCTGATGAGACAACTGCTGCGTTCATGCTCACGAATCCGAATACATTAGGCTTATTTGAGACACATATTCAAGAGATTGCTGAAATTATTCATGCCGCGGGTGGTAAAGTGTACTATGACGGTGCGAACATGAATGCGATCATGGGTGTGACAAGACCAGGCGACATGGGGTACGACGTGGTACACCTCAACCTTCATAAAACATTTACCGGTCCGCATGGCGGCGGTGGACCTGGTTCAGGTCCTGTTGGTGTAAAAGCAGAGTTGGAACCCTTCTTGCCCAAACCATTGATCGTGAAAAAGGATGATGGCAGTTTTGGTTTTGACAATGATCGTCCGCAATCTATTGGCCGTGTAAAGGCATTTTATGGAAACTTCGGTATCAATGTCCGTGCCTACGCATACATTCGGACGATGGGCGGCAAAGGACTCTTCCAGGTTTCCAAAGATGCTGTTCTTAATGCGAACTACCTGTTAAAACGTCTGAGTGATGCCTTCGAAACACCATTCAAGCAGCTCTGCAAGCATGAATTTGTGCTCTCAGGCAGCCGCCAGAAGAAGTTGGGCGTGCGCACACTCGATATGGCCAAGCGACTGCTTGACTTTGGCTACTATCCACCGACCATTTACTTCCCACTGCTTGTTGATGAAGCGTTGATGATTGAACCGACGGAGACGGAGTCTAAGGAAACCTTGGATGCATTTGCCGACCATTTGATCGCAATAACAAAAGAAGTGGAAAACAGCCCTGAAATTGTTCAAGAAGCGCCTCATAAAACGGTTATCGGTCGATTAGATGAAACACAAGCAGCTCGTCACCCGGTACTGCGCTACGTGAAAGAAAAACACTAAGAATAGTAAATCAAAAAGCACCTTCGGCATGAAGGTGCTTTTTGATGTGTTAAGAATGATAAATTACGGTAATTAACCGTGCTTGATGCGACCATTCCATTTTTTAAATCCGCCGTCTAGGTCAAATAGATTTGTGTAGTTCATTCTCTTTAGAACGGCTGCTGCGCGGGCGCTTCTTGTGCCATTAGTATCATAAAGATAGATTGGCATATCATGTCGCACTTCCGTGTGGCGCATTTTTAATTGGGTTAACGGAATATTTCTTGCACCGAGAATATGGCCGTTCTTAAATTCATTAGGTTCTCGTACGTCAATTAACTGAGCTTTACGATAACCTGCTCGAAAATCGACTTCCGACAATGTGGTGAGATAGCGTCGCTGTAGATATCTGGCGATAAAGAAATAGCCTAAATATGCGGCGATCATTGCGAGTAATATAATCCAGCCCATGACTAGTCGTCCTCCTAATTCATTTCAAGTTTTATTATAACGATTTGTACCATTTTATGAAAGGTGTGAAACAGTCATAATTTATTCGTAGCGCAATGGTGAGCCTTGTTTGTTTACGGTAATTCCTTGTTTTTTAAGCGCTGTTATAGTAACATGAGGGAGTGAAAACGGAAGTTGTTAGGGGGAGACACGATGTCGCCTACTCCGAGTATGGAAGACTACATTGAGCGAATTTATTGGTTAATTCAAGATAAGGGCTATGCAAGAGTTTCGGATATTGCTGAAGCATTGGATGTGCATTCGTCCTCAGTGACTAAGATGGTACAGAAACTAGATAAGGATCAGTATCTGATTTATGAAAAATATCGCGGTTTCATCTTAACGCCAAAAGGTAAAAAAATGGGGAAGCGATTAGTTTATAGACATGAACTGCTTGAAGACTTTCTGAAATTGATTGGCGTTCATGAAGAGAATGTCTATAAAGACGTGGAGGGGATCGAGCATCACCTCAGTTGGGATTCAATTGACCGTATTGGTGACGTTGTCCAGTACTTTGAAGAGGATCCCAAGCGCGTGAGCCAATTATTTGAGATAAAAGAACGCACTGATGAAGAATGAACACGTGAGATCTGAAGAGATGAAAATCTTCAGGTCTCATTTTGCTTCTGTACTCATTTAATGGTAAGTAAGGGGGGAAGCTGGTGTGTTGATTGATATTGTTTTTTCCGGAGGAGGCGTCAAGGGGTTTGCTTTTGCCGGTGCGTTACAAGTGCTTGAGAGAACAGGCTACACATTTAAGCGTACAGCGGGGACCAGTGCCGGATCAATCGTTGCCGCACTAATAGCAGCCGGTTACACGGCAAAGGAATTAGAGAGCATTATAGGCGATATGGACACAAATAAACTGCTTGAGCCTTCAATGCGAATGCGCTTCCCGTTAGTTAAGTGGCTGCGCCTTTATTTCAAGATGGGACTATTTCGCGGAGATTCTCTTGAGAAATGGATTGCCAAATTACTCAAGGCTAAGGGTATTGAAGACTTCTCTGATCTTCCGAAAGACCGCCTGAAAATTGTCGTTTCGGATGTTACTAAGGCAAGACTTGTGGTCATTCCCGATGATTTGCAAGACTATGGAATTGATTCTTCTCATTTTTCAGTGGCCCGGGCCGTGCGAATGAGCTGCTGCTTGCCTTTCTTTTTCGAACCTGTGCCTCTTTATGACGCAAATGGCGTAAAGTCTTTAATGGTTGATGGCGGGATACTAAGCAACTTTCCACTCTGGATTTATAACAAAGAAGATGAACTCCCTGCGCGTCCATTTCTCGGGCTGCAAATCGTGGATAAAGATTCAGATTTTAAAGAAGCAACGAAAATAAAGAACGCGGCAGAATTATTTCGAGGATTGTTTAAAGCAATGCGTGAAGCTCATGATGAACGTGTTATTGAGAAGCTCAAGGGATCAAATATTATTTGTCTCCCAGTAGATAAAGTAAATACGAAGGAGTTCCAAATATCGAGTAAAGAAAGGAATCGATTATTTCAAATTGGCGCCGACAGTGTAAAAAAGTTTCTTGACCAGTGGTCCTATTAACGTAAAGAAAGAGCGATCAGCTTCAATTGCCGATCACTCTTTTTTTGCATTTATTTAGAAAAGCAGCCGTTTCTTTTTCTTGCTTTTCCTGCCTTCAATGACGGTCAGGTGTCCATGACTTTTTGATGTCTGATGGGTTAAATTATTTAGTGAATGTGTCCCGCTTTTAATGACTTTAAGTTTTGAGGTCGAGTGAAGACTTCGCGTTCGTCGGCTTAGAGCAACCGGTTTTCTTTTTTTACGTGACTGACGCGCCGCTTTTTTGTATCGTGCTTGATCACCGTTTCCTGTCCACTCGCCAAGGCGTCTAAAAAAGAATAACCCAATAACGATAATGAGTGCGATGATGATCAGTTGCGTAAACAAAACGGAATTCTGACTAGGTAAAAACATGGAGAGCAGGCCGAACAGTCCGAGTCCTCCAATCAACAAGAAGGTTAAGGAATAGAAAAATGTTCTCACGGACACTCACCCCCGTTTAATTAAAGCACTTGCTGTACAAGTACTTGTTCCTTTTCAATGGCTGAATCTCTCCGTCTCATTTCTTCGAAAGCGCGGATGCCGATTTCAATTTGATTGTCATCAGGCTCCTTTGTCGTTAACAATTGGACCCAAAGTCCCGGATAGCCAAGCCATTTCAGCACTGGAATGTGGCGTACCTTATTCGTTAGTTTAAGTATTTCATAGGCGAGCCCAAGATCAAGAGGGATCAACGCGATCCGGTACACGAGTCTGAGCAATAGTGGTTCGGTTGGTACAAAGAAATAAAGAAAAATACTAATGATCGCGGTAAACAAAATGAAACTTGATCCGCAACGATAATGAAGCCTGGAATGCTTACGTACATTGGCAACCGTTAAGGCGACGCCGCTTTCAAATGTATTAATTACTTTATGCTCAGCACCGTGATATTGAAACAGCCTTTTCATGATTGGCGTAAGTGAGACAAAATAAACATAGCCAACAAGCAGCATAATTTTGAAAAAACCCTCGAGCAGCACTTGAGCCACATCACCTGAAATAATCGGTTCAAATAAACTAGCGACGAATGCCGGAACTAAGGTGAAAATAAACTTAGCAAATAAAAACGAAATAATTCCAAGTGCGGTCAGACCAATAACCGTCTCCAAATGAAAACTTTTTTTCGCTTCTTCCTCTTTTGTAACCTCTGCGCCAGGTTCTTCTTCAAAGACTTCTGAAGAATAATTCAGATGCTTTGTTCCGATTGCACTCGATTCGATAATGGCGACGATTCCTCGTATTACCGGGATTTTCCGGAAAAATTTCAGAGAACGAAATTCTTTTTTTGGTGCTTCAAAGTAAGTGACGGATTGATCTTTCCGGCGAACGGCCGTAACCGTTGTGTACTTACCGCCCATCATCACACCCTCAATGACCGCCTGACCACCATATATAGGAAGTATTTTTTCCATTGCCCAATCAACCCGATTCTCATAAATAATTTTGTATCTCTAATACTTATTCTTATTCTACCCGAATTCACTTAAAACCTCTAGATTTGTGTTGATTATCTATTCATAGTTTTCTAACGGCATGCCTATTTGAGTCGGTGGGGAGAGCTTTGTTTCCAATTTTTTAAATTGTTTTTATGGAGATGGGCATACTGTACTACATGATTTACCGTAAAAGAGGGATTGAACATGGCGAGACGTAAAAAAAAGGCAACCACAAAACAAAAACATCAATTTGCGAAATCATTGGGTCGTACTGCGGTAACCGGACTCTTTGGCGGATTAATTTGGTCGGCAGCAGGGCTTGTCTGCTATTTATTAAACTTTAGTAAAGTAGGACCGTCATTGCTGTTCGCGCCGCTCACCTTTTGGTCATGGAGAAATAAGATCAGTGGCCAATTAATAGCGATCGCGGCAATTGGTGTCCTTTCTATTTTTATTGCTTCAGCCTACCTTTTTGCTTTTAGTAAAATAAAATCGATTTGGTTCTCAATTGGTTTTGGTCTTGTCCTATGGGGGGCAGTATTCTTTCTGTTTCAACCGCTCCTCAACGGATTGCCAAAAGTAACAGAGGTTGGATGGAATACGCTGACGACAACTCTGTGCCTTTATGCGCTTTATGGTTTGTTTATTGGGTACTCCATTTCTTTTGATTTTGAGGAAAATTCAGGAGTGAACAACTATTCAAATCAGTAATGCTGTGGTAAAATTGCTAGAGTGAATTTGTCTGCGCACCGTTCTTTGTGTGCGAGCGGAAAATACCCTTGTTTGAGCCTTTTTCGACGCATTTATTTTCCAAACCATGGGAATAATGCTTTTTTCATGGGTATGTGATGAACGTTTTCAGACATCGTTTTACATTTTATTATGACGGGGATTCATTCCTCGTTGCTGCATGGTTGTATTTTAAGGGAGGAAGCCTTATGATTTCTGTAAATGATTTTAAAACAGGTCTGACAATTGAGGTTGACGGAGATATCCTGTCCGTTATCGAATTCCAGCACGTAAAGCCGGGAAAAGGCGCAGCGTTTGTGCGTTCGAAATTAAGAAATTTGCGCACCGGAGCGATCCAAGAAAAAACGTTCCGTGGCGGTGAAAAAGTAAACCCGGCGCGTATTGAAAATCGTAAGATGCAATTTCTCTATTCTAGCGGTTCTGCATATACGTTCATGGATATGGAAAGTTATGAACAGCTTGATTTGGATGCAAGTCAGATTACGCAACAATTGAATTTTCTTAAAGAAAACATGGAATGCAACATCCAATCGTACCAAGGCGAAACGCTTGGCGTTGCGCTGCCTAATACAGTTGTTCTTGAAGTCAGCGAGACTGAACCTGGTATCAAAGGCGATACCGCTTCCGGTGGATCGAAGCCTGCAACACTCGAGACCGGTTATGTCGTCAGCGTTCCATTCTTCGTCAATGAAGGGGACAAATTGGTTATTGACACACGCTCAGGGCTTTACGTTTCCCGAGCTTAAGCATCAATTCATCTTAATAGAGGGTGTTCAAAAAGTCCGGGAAAAATAGCTGTCGAATCTCTGTGTCAGCTTGTTTCTCCGCTCCTCACGTATCATTTGCATACGCTCTGGTGCTCGAAACTGCGCTTCCTTGATCTTCTCGGCTCTTTTTGTCCTCCTTTTTGAACAGACTCTAATAGAACTCGTATTGATAAAAGCAGCTTCTTCGGAAGCTGCTTTTTGCTGTTCCTAAAATTTTTATCATAATAGTTTCGAAAGGACGAGGGGGCGTTCATGGCTTGAGCTGCATAAACACCAATTCGCAATAAGGCAAGCATATTGTGTACAAGCCGGCATATATTTTGAGAAGAACTAAAAACATTTCAGCAATACGTCTTTTCGAGGTGAATGCTTTGAATCAAATTTTGCCTTATCTCCCTGAATCCTTTCAACAAATGATTATTCGGATGCCTGTAGAGGAGAGAAACATGCTGGAGGAGATTCGCTGCCGAACTGATTGTCCGCTGGAATTAATTGTTTCCGGAGAGCAGTGGATGCCCCCAGATAACGTGGAAATGCCGGTTTTTCGAAGGGAACAGGCAGCACAGATGCTTCAGAAAATCGGCAAATATTCACTTTATACACTTGAAGAAGAACTAAAACGGGGCTATGTGACAATTAAAGGTGGGCACCGAATTGGACTTGCCGGACGTGTCATTACTGAGCACGGTCATGTGCTTCGGTTACGTGATGTAACCTTTTTTAATATTCGATTGGCGAAACAGAAAATCGGCGCAGCACTTCCCCTTGTGCCCTATCTCTATAATCGCCAACGGTGGTTCAATACATTACTGATCGGTGCCCCGCAGACTGGAAAAACGACAATGCTTAGAGATTTAGCGCGCCTTGTCAGTGAAGGCATTCCTAAACGCTATATTGCTTCGCGCAAGACAGCAATTGTTGATGAACGTTCAGAAATTGCCGGTTGCGTCGACGGTGTTCCACAGAATCGGCTTGGTGCTCGAACGGATGTTATGGATGCCTGTCCAAAAGCCGAAGGCATGATGATGATGATTCGCTCCATGAGTCCTGAAGTGCTTATTGTTGATGAAATTGGCGGAAATGAAGACACAGCTGCATTGTTTGAAGCGCTGAATGCCGGTGTGACAGTGATGGCAACAGCTCACGGATTTACTTTTGATCAACTGTCTCAACGACCGTCCATTCGTCCGCTTATCGAAGCACAGCTTTTCGATCGGTACGTCGTGCTTTCTCGTCGGAATTTCGCAAATAAATCAGGATGCCGGTTAACCATCCTTGATCAATTGGGAAGAAAAATGTCTTCAACCGAGGGGATTTGGCAGTGATAAAACTGATAGGATCACTATTTATCTTATTTGCTTCGACATCCGGTGGATTGCTGCTTGCCAGACAATATCGGGATCGTCCAAGAGAAATTCGTCAATGGCGTTCAGCGCTTCAGTCTATTGAAGCCGAAATTGTTTATGGCAGAGTGCCGGTTGATCAGATGGCAGAGGATCTTTCCCGTCAAATTCCCATGCCGCTTTCACTTTTCTTTCATTTGCTCAAAGAACAGTTACGCAGTGAAGGGCTGCCTTTGCAAGAAGCTTGGTCAAATTCAGTGGAGCAATTTTGGCCGAGGACGTCAATGAAGCAGCCTGAGAAAGAAATTATGCTTCAATTCGGTTCAACGCTCGGCACAGAGGATGCGGAGAATCAAAAGAAGCACATTCAACTCGCTTTAGCTCATCTGGAGCGTGAGGAGTCTGATGCCAGGCAATCGCAGAAGGCAAACGAGAAAATGATGCGGAGTCTTGGGTTCTTGACCGGTGTACTGGTGGTTCTTCTGTTCATATAGCTTTGAAATGGTTTTATTTACACTGATAAGAAAGTAAAAATAATTAAATAGTCAAGGAAATGAGTGTAAGTGGTCGGATAGAGCGCCACGCCCTGTGGCATATCCGACATTTAGCCATCTTGGCTGGCACAACTAAGGCTTTGCCCTCGCCAAAGGCTTGGCAAAGCCAAGTTTTCTAACACTGGTAAGAAAGTATATAAAAAAATTCAAGGAAACGAGTGTAAGTGCAACTAAGGCTTCGTCGTCGCCAGAGGCTTGGCAAAGCCAAGTTTTCTAATCTGCACGACTTGTTGCGAGGGAGAGGAGGCAGTCCCAATGTCACTGGATGTAAATACTATCTTTCAAATTGCAGGCATCGGCATTATTGTTGCCATGATTCAAACGGTTCTTAAGCAGATGGGTAAAGATGATTGGGCACAGTGGGTTACCTTGATCGGATTTATCGTGATCCTTTACATGGCTGCAACACTTATAGATGATCTCTTTGAGAAAATACGTCAAGTATTTCTTTATATGTAGTGAGGCATTGGCCAATGGATATTCTTCAGATCGTCGGTTTGGGACTTGCCGTCACCTTTCTTGCACTCGTCTTGAAAGAGAAAAACCCAGTTTTCGCACTCGTCGTTTCACTTGTTGCCGGTGTATTCATTTTACTCATGATGGTTGATCAGATCCGACTGGTCATGGATATGCTGAAAAGCATGGCGCAGAATGCGCATCTGAACAATGTCTATGTAGCGACAATTCTTAAGATTATCGGCATCGCATATATTTCGGAATTTGGCGCGCAGATTGCGAAAGACGCGGGACAAGGCTCTATAGCGGGGAAAATTGAATTGGCTGGAAAGCTGATTATTCTTGTTATGGCAATTCCGATACTGACAGCGATTGTCGAAACAGTCATGAACCTAATGCCGCAAATGGGAGGAGGCTAAAATGGGAAAATATAGGGTGTCGGTTTACATTCGTGTACTCTTTATCGCTTTCTTTGCTGCTTTGCTCATGCTCTGCCTGGACAAGCCGGCATTGGCCGATCAACCAGACAGTACGGTTAATGAATGGTCTGATCAGCAACTAGATAAAATTGATACAGATCAAATTGAAGACTATTGGGATAAAGTCGTCACTGACTATCATGGGTTTCTGCCTGAAACAGAGTCTAGTTTTAAGAATTTTGTGCAGTCAAATAAACAGGGCTTCTTTAAACAGCTTATTGATGGTATTGTCCATTATTTTTTTCATGAGCTTGTGGTCAGCAGCAAGTTGCTCGGAACGTTAATCTTGCTTACCGTATTTTCAACACTGCTTCAAACGATACAGTCGGCATTTGAGCATAAAGCTGTTTCCAAGGTCGCGTATATTGTTGTTACCCTTGTATTGATAATTTTGCTTCTTAATAGTTTCAGACTCGCCATTGATTACACGAACGACACTGTAGGAGCGATGAGCAATTTTCTTGTCGCACTCATTCCACTCATTTTTGCACTTACAGCGGCAACAGGTGGATTAGCCTCAGTAGCTTTTTTTCATCCTTTAGTGATCTTTCTTGTCAATGCTTCCGGTTGGCTGATCTCATCTTTTGTATTACCGCTACTGCTGATGTCCGCGCTTCTTGCAATCGTCAGTACGCTTTCGGATCATTATAAGCTCACTAAATTAAGTGATTTGATGAAAAATATCGCACTATTCACATTAGCAGGATTTTTCGCGGTGTTTCTTGGCGTCATCTCTGTTCAAGGGGCGGCGACATCCATATCTGATGGTTTGATGGTAAAGTCAGCTAAATTTTTTACTGGTAATTTCATTCCTGTTGTCGGACGAATGTTTACGGAAGCGGCCGACACAGTCATGGGCGCATCTGTGCTGCTGAAGAATACAATTGGTATTGCCGGTTTATTATTATTACTCTGCATTACTATTTTCCCATTGCTCAAAATTCTTTCGCTTGCATTCATATATAATTTAGCCGCAGCTGTACTGCAGCCGCTCGGAAGTGGTCCCGTGATTGACTGCTTAGTTATTATGGCTAAAAGTATTTTTTACTTATTCGCCTCTTTGGCCGTAGTATCACTTATGTTCTTTCTTGCGATCACGATCATTATTGCTTCGGGAAATCTTTCGTTAATGGTGCGATAGGAGGCATAATCGTGAGTTATCTTGTTCATTGGGTATCTGAAATCATTTTAATCGTTCTGTTTGCCGTCATTCTCGAGTTGCTCGTTCCGACAGGAACATTTCAAAAGTACATTAAATTCGTGATCGGACTTGTTCTCATTGTCGCTTTAATGGACCCGGTCATTCGCCTGTTTCAGGTGGATCCGAGCAGCCTGATTAAAGGACTCAATTCAGAGCAGCACGATGCGCCAATAAAAACAGAGACAACTCGTCAAAAAAATGAAATACAAAAAGCACAAGCCGCATATATTCAAGAACAAGTGGCTGTCCACATGAAGAATGAGGTAAAGGAGGAGTTGAATGAACACTACGGATTACAGATCACAGATTTGGCATTATCTGCGGCAAAAATTAGCGGACAAGAATTGTCAGTGGGCAAAGTTACAGTCGTCGTTGAAAAAACAGAGCGCAACCATCGCAGTCAGGAATCCGGAATTCGGACCATTCAACCCGTTAAAAGTGTATCGGTCGACATAGAAGATCACTCATCGAAAAAAAAGTCGGTACATGAATCCAATGAGATGAAAAGCGTCCGCTCCTTCCTTGCCAGACGATGGGAACTCAGTAAGAGCCTCATCACAGTTAACATGGAGGGAGGGAAGATCAACCCGTGATACGATGGATTGAAAGAATCGGTAGGATGTTCTTCGGAAGTCGCGATAAAGAAGGAAAACCGATTAAAAGCACGAAAGGAACTCTGGCTAAACTTGTCACACTTGCATTGATCGGAATGGTACTTCTTGCGGCAAACCATTTTTTTTCCGGAAGTCAGAACGCTCAAAAACCAACGGCCCAACAAGTGTTCAATAATAAGGATTCGAAGGACCTCTCGGAAATAAAGTCCGGCGCGGCACAGAGCTCTATGACATCAATTGAGAAGTATGAATCCTATGTCAATCAGAATTTAAAAGATATATTGGAGCAAATTCGCGGAGTATCTGATGTGTCGGTTATGGTAACATTCGCATCGACTGAAAAGAAGATTTATCAGAATAACACCAAAACGCAAGACAACCAGTCAAATGAAACGGATCAAAAAGGCGGAAAACGTGAAGTGAATGAGCGGAATGAGGACACTGAGGTCGTTATGATTGACCAGAATGGCAATAAAGTTCCCGTTGTTATTGGCAAGGAGCAGCCAACGGTCCGCGGCGTGATTGTCGTCGCTAGAGGCGCAGACCAGCCGACGACAAAGGTTCAAATCATGGATGCCGTTGCTACTGTTTTGGACATCCCTACGTACAAAGTAAAAGTACTCGAGAAGAATGAATGAGGAGGCAGTAATCATGATCAAGAAACAAACGGTTTGGCTGTTAACGATGCTTAGTTTAATTGTTGTATTGTCGGTGTACGCGTTATCAGCTCCAGGAAATCATACGGGCGACCTATCACAGTCTGCCACAGACAAAGCCAAGCCTGCGGCCACCAATGTAAAAACCGGTAAAACGGTGACGGCAACCGCAACCGCGACAAAACTGGCGGATATTGAATTAAGTAAAAATGATGAGCGTGCGCAATTGGAGAAAAAATACGAAAATGTCATTGCTTCTAACAGCAGTTCTGCAAAAGAAATAAACGCGGCTTATAACGAAATGGATTCGCTTAAAGCATTAGCTGACAATGAGACCATGCTTGAAGATGTAATTGATTCAAAGGGGTTCAAAGACAGCGTAGTGAAAACGAGTGGAAATCAGGTGCAAATTTATGTCGACTCAAATAAGTTGACAGATAAACAAGCGAATCACTTAATTCAGCTCGCTAATGAATATCTGGGGACCGGCAGGGTAGTCAGTGTTACCTATGCATTAAATCAAAAGTAAAAAATCATGATATTTTAAAGATTTTTTGAACGAAATTAGGTAGAATAGAAACTGTTGCGATTGCCCGCAACAGTTTTTTTGCGTCGGAACAGGAACATTTCGGACAATCACTTCGTAAGTTTACTGCCCATCTCTTTCGGGGAAAATTAAAAGATCAAATAAAATTCCGTAAGGATGCGCTTTAGTTCATCATTAGTTTCAGGCATTATAGAATTGATATGCTATAATTGAAATCAAAGCGAACGGAATAAAGGAGTGCTGGATTTGTTAAGTATTGAAGACATTAAAGCATTGATAAAGGAGATGGATTCATCTTCAATCAGTGAATTGAAATTTGAGGCGGAAGATGCAAAAATCACTTTAAAAAAAGCGGAAGCCTTTGCTAATAAAACGGTGGTTCAGACTGCGCCGCAAGTCGCCGGACTCCAGGCGGCAATTGCTCAGCCCGTTGTTCAAGCAAGTGCCTCGACAGGAAGTGCCGATCTTGATGAGAATAGTGGGGATGATTCGTCACTACATAAAATTACGGCTCCTATGGTCGGTACTTTCTATTCATCTTCATCACCTGAATCCAATGCATTCGTATCAAAGGGTTCTAAGGTTGACAAGAAAACAGTTGTTTGTATTGTTGAAGCAATGAAGCTCTTCAATGAAATTGAGGCAGAATGCAAAGGTACAATTGTTGATGTTCTTGCGGAAGACGGACAGCTTGTTGAATATGGTCAGCCACTATTTCTTGTTAAGGAAGATTAAGGAGTTCATTGTTCATGATAAAAAAAGTATTAGTTGCGAATCGAGGAGAAATTGCGGTTAGAATTATCCGCGCATGTAAAGAATTGAACATAGAAACCGTTGCGGTATATTCTCAGGCAGACAAGGAATCGCTGCATGTTCAGCTAGCTGACGAAGCTTATTGTATCGGACCGAATGCGCCGAAGGACAGTTATCTCAGCTATACGAATATGATCAGTGTTGCAACGCTTACAGGTTGCGACGCCGTCCACCCAGGTTATGGGTTCTTATCCGAGAACGCTGATTTTGCCGAAATGTGTGAGGAATGTAAGCTCATTTTCATTGGACCAACATCTGAAGCGATAAGCAAAATGGGGATTAAAGATGTTGCCAAGCAAACGATGAAAAATGCTGATGTTCCTGTTGTGCCTGGTTCAAACGGTGTCATTGACCGTGTTGAGGATGGTGTGAAAATTGCAAATGATATCGGCTATCCCGTGCTCATCAAGGCAACTGCAGGCGGTGGAGGCAAAGGCATCCGCGTTGCAAGAAATGAAGAAGAATTACGACATGGAATAACGATTACGCAGCAAGAGGCTGATACGTCTTTCGGAAATTCAGGAGTGTACATTGAAAAGTACATTGAAAATTTTCGCCACGTGGAAATTCAAGTGCTCGCCGATGAACATGGTCATGTGATTCATCTTGGCGAACGTGATTGCACGATACAAAGGCGTCTCCAAAAGTTATTGGAAGAATCTCCATCACCTGCACTTGACGAAGCCAAGCGTCAGGAAATGGGGATGGCCGCTGTACGGGCTGCGCGCGCCGTAAATTACCGGGGTGCCGGTACAATCGAATTCATTTACGAACCCAATGGTTCCTTCTATTTCATGGAAATGAATACGAGAATTCAGGTAGAACACGGTGTGACAGAGGAGGTTACCGGAGTTGATCTTGTTAAAGAACAATTGCGTATTGCATCCGGTGAGCCGCTTTCAGTAACTCAGGCAGACATTCAGTTACAGGGCCATGCTATTGAATGCCGCATCAACGCCGAGGACTCGGAAAAGAACTTTATGCCGTCTTGTGGGCGTGTTGAAACGTATCTGGCCCCAGGAGGTCCGGGTGTACGTGTGGATTCAGCAGCATATCAAGGTTATTTCATACCGCCATATTATGATTCTATGGTCTCAAAGGTTATAGCCTATGGGAAAACAAGAGAAGACGCGATCGCAACGATGCAACGCGCGCTAGGTGAATATGTAATTGAAGGAATTAAAACAACCATTCCATTTCATCTTCGTTTGTTGCAGCATCCGGTTTTTGAAAGTGGAAAATTCAACACAAAATTCTTGGAAAAGTATCCGTTAAACGAGCAAAGCTAATTATGGAGGTGTGATCATCATGCCGGAAAACGAAAATCGAACGATTGAGGTTGAAGAGCAACAGGTGGATTTGGGAAGAATAGAGATTTCTCCTGAAGTGATCGAAGTAATTGCAAGCCTTGCAGCCGTTGAAGTTGTCGGAGTTAGCGATATGCATGGAACCTTCGCTTCGGGAATGGTTGAGAAGCTGGGCGGTCGCAATTACCGAAAAGGTGTCAAAGTGGATTTGACTGAAGACGGCATTGACATAGATGTTCAATTGACGATGAATTACGGTGTCTCCATACCTGAAGTGGCTGAGAAAGTGCAAGACAACATTGTTCATACACTGAAGCGGATGACATCACTTGATGTTCATGAAATCAATATTCATATTGTCGGTATCCATTTTGATCACAAAGAAAAAACAAATTCTGAGATCAATTAAGAAGCAAAGGGCAAGGAATGTCCCTTTGCTTCTTTCCGTGTTTCAAACATGATAAATCAGAACCATGAGATTGCCAAAGGCGTCATGACATGGCTGATTAATTAAGGCAGGATATGAGAGGGAGTACGTAATGAATCGAAGACAAGCACGGAAAATGGCGCTCCAAGCCTTATTCCAAATGACACTTAGCAATACAGATCGGGTAACAGCGCTTGAAGCTGTGCATGACAGTGGCGACCCGACCGATCCGTTTGTCAACCATTTGCTGGATCAAACCTTGGATCATGAAAAAGAAATTGATCGTTTAATCAGTAAACATCTGCAAAACTGGTCATTAGATCGGGTAGGGAACATTGATAAAACAATTTTACGACTTGCCGTTTGCGAGATCCTTTATTTGGATGATATACCGGTTACAGTGTCGGTAAACGAAGCGGTTGAACTGTGCAAAATTTATAGCGATGAACAGACACGCAAGTTTGTTAATGGTGTTTTATCCGGTATTTCCAAGGAAATAGATGCTGAAGGTCACAAAAAATAAAGGGTGGTTGAATGGTGGGTGCAAAACTGATTGATGGAAAAGCAATTGCCGCAGGAAAAAAACAGGTGATGAAAGTTCGCGTTGACGCAATGAGACGGCGCGGAGTTGTTCCCGGACTCGCTGTGATTCTCGTTGGCGAGAATCCCGCATCAATGTCCTATGTCAAGGGGAAGATTCGTGATTGCAAAGAAATAGGCTTCTACTCTGAACTGATCCGTTTTCCAGAGACAGTAACCGAAGAACATTTGTTGGAGAAGATTACGCAGCTCAATGGCAATGACGCAATTCATGGACTGCTTGTTCAGTTGCCGCTGCCGAATCAAATATCTGAGAAAAAGGTGATTCAGGCAATCAGCCCGGAAAAAGACGTTGATGGTTTTCATCCGATTAATGTTGGACGACTTGTCACGAAACAGGAAGGCTTTGTTTCATGTACGCCGGCTGGTATCATCGAAATGCTCAAGGCGATAGATGTGCCGGTAGCTGGTAAGCATGTGGTCATTGTCGGACGAAGTAATATTGTGGGTAAACCGGCCGCACTCTTGTTTTTAAATCTTGATGCTACGGTAACAATTTGCCATTCAAAGACCCGACCGCTCGCGCAGTATACCAAGCAGGCCGACATTCTAGTAGCCGCTGCGGGAAAAGAAGCGCTGATCCGCGCTGAAGACATCAAGCCTGGTGCCATTGTCATCGATGTCGGAATGAATCGTAATCAAGCAGGTAAGCTTGTCGGTGATGTTGCGTTTGATGAATTAAAAGAAAAAGCAGACTATATTACTCCTGTTCCTGGTGGCGTTGGTCCAATGACACGTGTCATGCTTCTTGAAAATACATTAATTGCCGCACTTCGGCAGAACAAAGAGGCTGCTCATTAATGGAGAATGATCGATATATTAGTGTCACTAAGCTTACTCGATATATCAAACAATTAATGGAGACAGACGCAAATCTGCAATCTGTATGGCTGCGCGGTGAAATTTCTAATTTCAAACGACATTCTCGAGGACATCTTTATTTAACAATAAAAGATAAAAACTCGAGAATTCGTGCCGTGATGTTTGCAGGCAACGCTCGCCAGTTAGCCTTTGAACCAAAAGACGGAATGAAAGTTCTTGTTCAGGGATCAGTAGCTTTATATGAACCCTATGGTGAGTATCAAATTTATATTCGTGATATGGAGCAGGATGGACTGGGCAGGCTTTATCAAGCCTATGAAGCGCTAAAGAAAAAACTTGAGGAAAAGGGTATGTTTGAGTCCTCATACAAGAAACCTATTCCGAGGGTTCCTTATGAGATTGGTATCGTGACGTCAACGACGGGGGCGGCCATTCGTGATTTATTTACCACGATCAAACGACGATTTCCGGTTGCCCGCATAACCGTCTTTCCTGTTCTTGTTCAGGGTACTGGAGCGGCTCCATCAATAGCGGAGGCAATTGAGCAGGCAAACAGTTATCCACATATTGATGTTCTGATTGTCGGTCGAGGCGGCGGATCAATTGAGGATCTATGGGCATTCAATGAAGAAATAGTCGCTAACGCGATTTTTCGATCACAGATACCCGTCATTTCCGCAGTCGGTCATGAAACTGATTTTACAATTGCTGATTTTGTTGCCGACAAACGAGCGCCGACGCCAACAGCGGCAGGAGAGTTTGCAGTGCCGGACCGTGTTGACTTGCAAAGACGAATCGATCAATCCTCAGCTCGATTAGCCCAAGCGATGAACAGCCGGATACGTGAAGAAAAGAACCATCTGCATCAATTGCAGCAATCCTATGCTTTTCGTTACCCTGGGCAGCTAATCCTTCAGAAGGAACAGGAATGTGATCGACTCGTGGAGCGCTTAAATAGCGCACTTCAAGCACAATTACTGCGCAAACGTGAACGGCTGATTATGATCGAGCGATTGCTGGGGCAGAGTAAACCAATGCAGCTTTTAAACAGAACAAAACGGCTTTTAAACGACCGAGAGCAGCAATTAATTCGTTCATTCTCAGTATATCGTAAAGAGCGGGAAGCGCACTTTGAACGTTTAATCGCACAACTGAACAGTTTAAGTCCGCTTAAAATTATGGGCCGCGGTTATGGCTTAGCTTTTGACGTGGATGATCAGCTAATCAAATCGGTGCACGACATAGCACCCGGCGATATGTTTAATCTTAAAATGCATGATGGAAAATTGGATTGTCAAGTGTGGGGCATAGAGGAGGCGAATGAACATGTCGGAATCGATGAATGATAAAGGAAAAGCGCCGGTATTCGAAGAGGCAATGGACAAGTTAGAGCAAATTGTCAAGCAATTGGAAGAAAATGATGTGCCGCTTGAAAAAGCGATCGGATTGTTTCAAGAAGGTATGGCACTTTCGAAGATTTGCCATGACAAGCTTGAAACGGTTGAAAAGAAAATGGATCAACTCGTGTCACCAAATGGAGAATCAAAGCCTTTTTCAGTTCAGGGAGATGACGTAGAGTGACTGAATTGTTAAGGGATTATATGGATGAAAAAAAAGAATGGTTTGAATCGAAAATCCCCAAACTTTTTCAGAATGCGCCAGTCACGCCTAAACTAGAACAGGCAATGCTCTATTCATTAGAAGCTGGTGGAAAAAGAATTCGTCCTATATTATTATTCGCCACATTGCAGGCATTTGATCAAAAAGAAGAAATTGGGTTAACGACTGCACTGGGATTGGAAATGATTCATACCTACTCATTAATTCATGATGATCTTCCCGCAATGGATGATGATGACTTGCGGCGCGGCAAGCCGACAAATCATTGTGTTTTCGGTGAAGGCACGGCAATTCTTGCCGGTGACGGCTTACTTACGGCCGCGTTTCAAATCATTGCGGATGACCAGGCGCTTGATACGGATACGAGAATTCGGCTCATTAGCTTACTTGCACGAGCAGCCGGACCTGAGGGAATGGTGGGCGGACAGCAGGATGATCTTGAAGCAGAAGCAAAGCGACTTGATTTAGAAGATTTGATTTCGATTCACAAGAGAAAAACCGGCGAACTTATTCGTTTTCCCATTGAGGCAGCGGCGTTGATCGCTAAAGCAACAGAATCAGAAACAGAAGCACTTGTTCATTATTCGGAACACATTGGACTTGCATTTCAAATTGGTGACGATATTCTTGATATCTCTGGTGATGAAAAAGCATTGGGAAAGCCTATCGGCAGCGATCTTGCGAATCATAAGAATACTTATGTCAGCCTGCTGGGGTTGACAGATGCGAGAGAAAAACTAGCTCAAGAAGTGGAGAAATCCCTGCATAGTTTAAAGAAACTGGGTTTTGAAAATAAACGTCTTGGGGATATTGCACGTTATCTGCTGAACCGAACATATTAACAAGTGAGATAATTTATTTGAGGGTTTGTCACTTTTGTGATAAACTTAAGTGCATCAAAATGATGGTGCGGTATTCTAGTCACTCTACTTTACTTGAAGACGGGGCTAAAAATCCGTCAAAGGGCACATCGATGAAGTTCCTGGTACTGGCTTAAGGCGCCCAGCTTTGGGCTCGTGCTGGGAGTAAAGGGCGTAGGGCGATCCGCAACGGCATGTGGGCGAAGACCCTGCGCCCGTGGAGACACGTACGTTGTTTGCTTTAGCAATGACTATGTGGAAAACCTGTTTCGTAAGTACTTATTCACTAAGGAAAAGCGAACAGCGTAGCCTGCCTTGAGTGGGAAAGAGGGGATGGTCGGCGCATAACTTTGAACTACTTGGCCGGTATGATAAGGGGCGCCTTCCTGAAATCAATTCTGCAAAAGAGGCTAGAGCAAAGTTTCAAGAGTGCTTGAGGAAATCTCCTAGACTGTCTGCATACCTGCAGCATTTGAAAAGGATTATAGTGCGGTCTGAGTGGTGTTCTAGTTCAATGTCTGGTGACAGCATTGGTCAAGTTTTAAAAGGAAACTGCCTGCTTGGCAACAACAGGTAATTTGACGGGAAAACCTACTGGACCTAAGCCGCAATATTTACTTTTCAAATGACCTCACTACATAATTAGTTACCCTTACAAATAGATATAGTTTAAGGATGTGAAATGTCCGGTATTTGCAGGATTGATTGACCGGAATACGCATGAAAAATGAATTAAAAAAATCTTTAAAGTGGGCATTGCCATTAGCTGTTATCACGTTTGTGCTAGCGGCTATTTTTTCAATTGTATCCAATGCGATTCTGAGTAACGCCAATGTGGTAAGCGGCATTGCGGTTGTTCTCGTTATTATTCTAATTGCCCTGTTTTTTGATATCATTGGTGTAGCTGCCACCGCGGCGATCGAGGCGCCTTTTCACGCGATTGCATCGAAAGGTGTGAAGGGGGCAAAGTACTCAGTATGGCTTGCTAAGAATGCGGATCGTGTCAATACCTTTTGTACCGATGTCATTGGTGATGCGAGCGCGATCATTAGTGGTACTGCTTCATCGGTCGTTGTAGTGGAAATGATGTTGATTCTCGCTTACAATGAAAGTGGTTTTATGGAATATGTTATTTCCGTATTTGTAACCAGTATTGTTGCCGCATTAACCGTCTTTGTAAAAGCTCTTGGAAAAAGTTTCGCGATAAAGAATTCGACGAAGATTATTTTTAAAGTCGGATATGTCATGTATTTTACCGAAGACCATCTTCATATTCCGATCCTCAGAATTCTTGATACAAAGAAAAAAAAGAGCAAAAAGAGAAAAACGGCAAAGAAGGATGTGTGATTATTATGGATGTATCGACAATCAAAAATCCTAAGTTTCTTAAAAAAATGTCCGTTAATCAGATGGTTGATCTGGCCGGTGACATCCGCGCTTTTTTAATTCATAAATTATCAAAAACAGGTGGACATCTTGCGCCGAATCTTGGTGTTGTTGAATTGACCTTAGCACTGCATAAGGTGTTTCATAGCCCTACAGATAAACTTGTTTGGGATGTCGGGCATCAATCTTATGTGCACAAGATCTTGACCGGCAGAGGCGATCGCTTTGATACGTTGAGGCAGTACAAAGGGCTATGCGGCTTCCCAAAAAGAAGTGAGAGTGAACATGACGTCTGGGAAACAGGGCACAGTTCAACATCTCTGTCCGCCGCTCTTGGGATGGCGGTCGCTCGTGATTTGAAACAAGAAAATTTTGATGTCGTGGCGATTATCGGTGACGGAGCGCTGACTGGCGGGATGGCTCTGGAAGCTCTGAATGATATCGGGCACCAAAAAAGAAATATGATTATTGTATTAAATGATAATGAAATGTCGATCGCACCAAATGTCGGCGCTCTTCACAATATGCTTAACCGGATCCGTTCGGCTAATAAATATAACAGAGCCAAAGAGGATTTAGAGTATTTGATGAAAAAAATTCCTGCATTTGGAGGCAAGTTGGCGTCTGTCGCTGAACGTTTGAAAGATCGTCTGAAATATTTGCTTGTGTCCGGCGTATTTTTTGAAGAGTTGGGAATTACGTATCTTGGCCCTGTGGACGGTCATAACTTAAATGCACTTATAGACAACCTTAATTATGCGCGAAAGAAAAAAGGACCGGTAATCATTCATGTATTGACGCAGAAAGGTAAGGGCTATAGACCGGCTGAAATGGATGAAGTTGGTACGTGGCATGGCACTGGTCCTTATAAGATCGAGTCTGGCGCATTTATCAAACCCGTGGCTGTAGCCCCGGCTTATAGTCAAGTTGTTAATGATACCCTGCAAGAATTAGCACGGCATGACAAGCGGATCGTTGTGATTTCACCGGCGATGGTTGTCGGATCAAAACTTGAAGGATTCGCTAAAGAATTCCCTGACCGATTGTTTGACGTGGGAATTGCCGAACAGCACGCGGCAACTTTTGCAGCTGGGTTAGCGACACAGAATATGAAACCGATTTTGTCAATATACTCAACATTTATGCAGCGCGCCTATGATCAGATTGTCCATGACATATGCAGACAGAATTTAAATGTCGTCATTGCGGTTGATCGGGCGGGACTTGTCGGGGCTGATGGCGAGACGCACCAGGGGATTTTTGACATCGGGTTTTTGCGCAGTTTGCCTAATCTGACCATCATGATGAGTAAGGACGAAAATGAGTTGCGGAACATGGTTTACACAGCGACACGCTATGACCGAGGGCCAATCGTTGTTCGATATCCGCGTGGAAATGGAATTGGTGTCGGTATAAGTGAAAGGCTTGAAGAGATTCAGATCGGCTCATGGGATGTTCTGCGTGAAGGCGCGGACATGACGGTATTGTCATTCGGACCGATGCTGCAAATCATCTTAGCTGCAGCGAAGCAGCTTGAAACAGATGGCATTCACCTGCGTGTGGTTAATGCGCGATTTATCAAGCCGATGGATCATCTGATGCTTGCAGATCTCGGTGAGCTTGGAACGCCCATACTGACTGTTGAAGAAGGAATGCTTGCGGGCGGCTTCGGTTCTGCTGTGTTGGAATATTACCATGATCATGGCATCCATGATTTAATGATTGAACGAATGGGAATAGATGATTGTTTTGTTGAACATGGTGGTGTAAATGAATTGCTGAATGAACTAGGACTGACATCGAAACAGATTGCAACTCATGTTAAACGGATGTTGAAGCAGCAGAGTAAGAAGAATGTTGTCAGGAAGGTTATTACTTCATGAAAGAGAGACAACGGGTTGACGTCCTTCTTGTACAGAAGGGATTGTTTGATTCTCGGGAAAAAGCGCAAAGAGCAGTGATGGCGGGAATGGTCTATCACGGCGATCAACGTGTAGATAAACCGGGAAGCAAGGTCGACAGCACACTGGAATTTAATATAAAAGGTACCATTCTCCCCTATGTGGGTCGTGGAGGTTTGAAGCTGGAAAAGGCGCTCGAGGTGTTTCAACTTGACTTGACTAATGTACTGATGCTTGATATTGGTGCCTCAACGGGCGGTTTCACCGATTGCGCACTCCAAAATGGCGCGAGAAAAGTGTATGCGCTCGATGTCGGTTATAATCAATTAGCCTGGAAGCTTCGCAGCGATCCGCGTGTCATTGTTATGGAAAAAACAAATTTTCGTTATTGTACGCCGGACAATTTTCAAGAGGGGTTGCCTGAATTCGCATCGATTGATGTATCATTCATCTCGTTAAAGAAAATCCTTCCGCCACTCATAGATATTTTAAAGCATGAAGGTGAAGTAGTCGCGCTGATAAAACCACAATTTGAGGCGGGCCGGGATGAGGTCGGGAAGAAGGGTATTATTCATGACCCGAACGTACATCTCTCAGTTGTTAAAGATATCCTTGATTTTGCACGAACATGCGGATATACGTTGCTTGATCTAAACTATTCACCGATTACTGGCGGTGACGGCAATATTGAATTTCTCGCCTATTTTCGATCAGAAAAGGGGAACGCATCGGATTTATTGCAGATTACACCGGAAGAAGTCGTTCGTCAGGCACATCAGAATTTCGATCACAAAAAAAATAGGACATAAACCTGAGAATGAACAGGTTTATGCCCTATTTTTTTTAATAACTTCTTGACTGTTTCGCGCGAACGGTAGAGAATAGATATAGAGAACGAATGTTCGAATTAAAGAGGTGAACCTTTAATGTTAGCGGAACTTCAAATTATAAATTTTGCGATTATCGATAAACTTACTGTAACGTTTGAAGACGGTCTGACTGTATTTACAGGAGAAACCGGCGCTGGGAAATCGATCATCATTGATGCGATCGCGTTACTCGCCGGCGGTCGTGGATCTGCTGAATATGTTCGTCATGGCACGCAAAAAGCAGAAATTGAGGCTTTATTCGATATAGAAGATACAGAAAGTGTGTCACGTTTGCTTGACCAATTTGGAATGGATCAAATCGACGGGCAACTCATACTTAGAAGAGAAATTTCCAGCTCGGGCAAAAGTGTATGCCGCATTAACGGAAAGCTTGTGACATTGTCTGTTCTTCAGCAATTTGGGACTATTCTTGTTGATATACACGGGCAGCATGAACATCAAAGGCTTCTTGAACCGAGTAATCACCTTGGATTTGTCGATCGCTATGGCGGAACGACAATCAGTAAATTAAAACACAGCTACTTGGAAGAATATAAACAAGTGGATGAACTGGCAACTAAGTGCAATAAATACAATGGTGATGAGAAGAAAATTGCTCAGAGAATCGATTTGCTTCACTATCAAATCGGTGAAATTGAAGCGGCTCAACTAAAAGCAGATGAAGAAGACCGTATTCTTGAAGAAAAAAGAAAACTCGTCAATTTTGAAAAAGTATATCAATCGCTTAAAACAAGCTATGAGGCGCTTGATGGAGAAAATACCGGACTGGATATGCTTCGAAAAGCATCCGGAAGTCTTGATGCAATTCGGGATTTGGATCCGGAGCTTGCCCGCTTCTCAGAGTCGGTTTCGAACTGTTATTATCTCCTAGAGGAACAAACATCTGCAATTCGGGCATATCTGGAACAAATGGAATATAATCCTGAACGACTGGATGAGATCGAAAATCGACTAGATGAAATCCATCTGTTGAAAAGAAAGTATGGCAACTCTGTAGAAGAAATTCTGACTTATTATGAACAAATAAAAAACGAATTGGATGAATTGAATTCTCGAGATCAAAATTTCGACGTATTAAATGACGCATTAAAAGCGGGTCTAGGCAAGTTGAGGGACATAGCGGTGCAGCTGTCTTCCGAGAGAAAAAAGACAAGTGCACGCCTTGCTCGAGCTGTTAACCGTGAATTTAAAGACCTATGTATGGAACACGCACTCCTTGATGTTCATATTGAGATGGGCAGCAATTTAGAGTCTTTTTCCGGTTTCGAGCTTGAAGGGATTGATCACGTTTCCTTTTACATAACGACTAATCCCGGGGAACCATTTAAACCACTGGCAAAGATTGCTTCAGGCGGAGAGCTTTCGCGGATTATGCTCGCGATAAAAACAGTTTTTAAAAAAATAATGGGGCCAGCGACGATTATTTTTGATGAGGTAGACACTGGAGTCAGTGGCAAAGCCGCACAAGCGATGGCAGAAAAAATCAGCAGTTTGGCTCAAAATGCACAAGTGTTCTGCATTACACACCTTCCGCAAGTGGCGGCAATGGCTGATCAGCATGTATACATCGAAAAACATATCACGAAAGATCAACGGACCGGAACGCGCGTAAAAAAATTAAATGAATCCGAAAAGATACGCGAAATCAGCAGAATGATTTCAGGTCCTCTGATGACTGATCTGGCTCGTGAGCATGCCAAAGAATTAATTCAAATGGCAGGCAAAATGAAGTACTAGCACATGGCATGTACATCCTATACTGGAATTAATCCCTTCTTCGGATCACTCATAATTATCCTCTGCTCAGGCAATTTTAATAAATGCACTGCAAGACAAGGTGCGGGTTTGCAGCGAGGAGAGTGAGTTATGAAGATAAGAAAAAATCTAAAAATTACAGTTGTTGTTCTTCTTCTCGGTTTTTTAATGGTCAGTTCGAGTATAAGAACAGGGCAGTTTGTCTCACACATATGGCAGAACGCGGGGACATTGCCTAACAACTACTTACGCGCTGATGTCGCAAGTGGTTCGCCAATCGCAATGGTAACAAAGAAGCGAAAAGCCGAATCAATTCTGAATTATCGGGGGATACACCATTCGCAGGCCGTTTTAAATCAATTGTCGGCAACCACTGTCAACGCGGCGGACAAAGATGTCCGTTTAATACCTGGCGGTCAATCAATTGGTGTTCAACTGAGCACTAAAGGTGTGCTTGTTGTTGGTTACCATCTAATTGCAACCGGCGGGGGCGAGTCATCGCCTGGGGAAACAGCAGGAATTCGAGTCGGTGATGTGATTACAAAGATTAATGGCAAAACGATGAGCTCCATTACAGATGTTCGTCACATTATGGACGGTTCGAAGGATGGCGAGCCGCTGCAGGTGACATTGATTCGCCAGCGGTCCATGGTTAAAAAAAGGCTGACACCGATCATGGACACAGCAAATCGTCAATATCAGATGGGACTGTTCATCAGGGATTCGGCATCAGGTATCGGTACCATGACCTTTTATGATCCTAATACGGGCTCATATGGAGCTCTTGGGCATGTGATCTCTGATCGCGATACGGGTCAACCCATCATGGTGAAAGACGGGCACATCGTCCGTTCCATTGTACAGGCAATTGATCGAGGCAGAGAAGGAAAACCAGGAGAAAAAATTGCATTTTTTCCTGAAAATGCGATAAGTATTGGTTCTGTCTCAAAAAATACGCCATTCGGTATCTTTGGGAAAATGGAAAAGAACTACATGATGCGTTCTGGTATGAGCAATGCTGCACTTCCAATTGCCACAGGGGATCAAGTCAAAGAAGGTCCGGCAAAAATTCTTACCGTTCTTAATGGAAATAAGGTTGAAGCTTTTAACATCCGAATTCTAAATTCGATATCGCAAAAACATCCTGCGACGAAAGGATTAGTGATCAAGATAACGGATCCGCGTCTGCTTAAAGCTACAGGCGGTATTATTCAAGGGATGAGCGGCAGTCCGATTATTCAAGATGGTAAATTGGTCGGGGCAGTTACCCATGTGTTTGTCAACGATCCAACAAGCGGATATGGTGTGCACATCGAATGGATGATGGATGAAGCAGGTCTACATCATGAAAAACAAGCTCTACGTAAGCGGATTGCAAGCTAACGAATTTACTGAATCACTAAATAAAATTCGACATATATGTGTCGAACTAAGCTGGAAAAACACTTATTGAGATGAACGATCTGTTTTAAAGAAGAAAATGAAAGAAAAAAATAGATTGAAGTGACTAAGAATAAAAAGGATACCTTCCTCTCTTGTCGAAAAGATAACATATAGTAATTTCGACAAGGGGGATTTTGTGTTGCAAACAATTAAGGTCTGCTTGACGGACGACAACAAGGAATTAATTATGTTGATTTCTGAGTACTTAAAAACGCAAGATGATATTGAAGTTATAGGAACAGCGAGCAATGGACAGGATTGTCTTGAAATGCTGAAATCCATGACACCAGATGTGCTCTTATTGGATATCATTATGCCGCATCTTGACGGTCTTGGTGTATTAGAGCAAATTCATGCTAATCCCGATCTTCCGCAACCCGGCATTATTATGCTCACTGCCTTTGGTCAAGAAGATGTTACAAAAAAAGCGGTTGAGTTAGGGGCGTCTTATTTTATTTTAAAACCATTTGATATGACGAACCTTGCCAACCATATTCGCCAAGTCGCCGGAAAAAAGGAACTGAGTCCTGTTTTCACGACGCATTCGATTCAGCGCCCATCCGCATCTGATAAAAATCATGACCTTAACGCAAGTATTACCGATATAATCCATGAAATTGGCGTGCCGGCTCATATTAAGGGATATATGTATCTTCGTGAAGCGATCTCTATGGTTTATCACGATATCGAATTGCTTGGATCAATTACAAAAGTGCTCTATCCGGATATTGCCAAAAAATACAAAACGACACCCAGCCGTGTCGAGCGCGCCATCCGTCATGCCATTGAAGTGGCTTGGAGCAGAGGAAACGTTGAGTCCATTTCTTCACTGTTCGGCTACACGGTATCCATGTCTAAAGCAAAACCAACCAACAGCGAGTTCATCGCCATGGTCGCCGACAAGCTCCGAATCGAAAACCGTGCGGAGGAATCAATGCGGATTTTGTGATTGTATCGGTTTTCTCCACAAGTCCAACAAAAGGTTATAGACCAAGGTTATAGATCAAATTGAGCACCTTAATTGTTGAATGAACATCCATCCAATAAATAGAGGTGCTTATTTAACAATTTTTAGAAGAAAGCATCATCTAATGCTTTGCGCAGCCAATGTTCCAAAATTATTCATGAACTGCTTTAAGAATAAAGCGGCATGAACTAAAATTCTATGGTATAGTTTATTTTGTCAAAAAAAATGCTAACCGTTTTCATTTATGACGTACATAAAGAGTCAAAATTGTTGAAAACATATATGATCTGAAGGTGAAAATACCTTTTTTAACGATCATGGTGTAGCTTTGGAGGGTGTTGAAGATTTGACTGGTCTGTTAATTTCCCTCATTCCAGCTCTCCTTTGGGGGACACTGCCGCTTGTGAGCACAAAGGTAGGGGGAACACCGCATCATCAGGTGTTCGGAATGACGATTGGTGCGCTGTTTTTTTCGATTGCGCTATTTTTCTTTATACCGCCGGAACTTAATGCAACGGTTATTACGGTAAGTTTCATTTCAGGATTGTGCTGGGCTGTGGGGCAATTTCATCAGTTCGCTGCAATGAAAATTTTGGGTGTTTCGAAAACGATGCCTCTTTCTACTGGGATGCAGCTTTCCGGCGCGGCACTGTGTGGTATTCTGATTTTTCATGAATGGGATACTGCCTTTAGAATGGCTTTGGGGTTGTCGGCTTTAGTATTGATTGTCCTTGGGGTTCTGCTTACTTCGAGAGAGAAATATTCTACGGAGAACCAAGCGAATAAAATGCTAAAAGGTATTTTTCTTTTGATTGTGTCGACACTAGGCTATATCTCTTATCTTGTCATTCTTCGTTCCTTTGATATTGACGGTTGGTCCGCAATTTTTCCTCAATCGATTGGAATGATCATTGGAGCAATAGTGCTTTCAGGCAAACAGGTGAAGTCCCTTTACAATCGTCACACCGCCTTTAATATTATTTCCGGTTTTATGTGGGCCGGAGGTAATCTTTCACTGCTTATTGCAACGAAACTTGAGGGTGTCGCGATCAGCTTTTCAATGTCTCAGATTGGTACAGTGCTTTCAACATTAGGCGGAATCTTTATACTAGGCGAAAAGAAGTCAAAACATCAGATGGTACTCCTATTGATCGGATGCGCGTTAATTATCGTTGGCGGTGTTTTACTGGGAATGACGAAGCGCTGATAAAGAGATATATCGTTGATTTCATTTTTTTCATGGTTAGGTCATGACATAGGCGGAAATGAATGATAAAATGAAAGTAAGCTTTTTGAAGAATCTTGTCGTCTGGAAAAGATGAAAACGGTTCTTTAAAGGATAATGCAGGTCAATATATCATTGAATCCTGTTCAATTCAAATATTATGCAAATGAATGGAGCGAGTAGAGAAATGGAAAAAACGTATGTTGTCACTGACGAAACGGGTATTCACGCACGCCCGGCAACTGTACTTGTAAGTGAAGCAAGCAAATTTGAATCAAACATTAACATCGAATATAATGGCAAGAAAGCCAACCTGAAAAGTATCATGGGTGTTATGGCTCTTGGCATTATGCAAGGCGCTGAATTCAAAATCGTTACTGAAGGCACAGACGCTGATGAAGCATCTGAAGCAATTGGCAATGTAATCTCAGCACAGGGCATTGGCAAAGAAAATTAATGCTCTCCATATAAAAAGCGGCGAGTTTGAGGGAAGCCTCAAACTCGCCGCTTTTTTTTATCTTTTTTTTAAACTGCCGGAACCGGTTTTCTGATGCGATTAAGCAACAAATGTGAGAAGTAAGTTTGTCCGATCAGGAATAAACCACCGACAACCCAATAT
This sequence comes from Sporolactobacillus nakayamae, assembly GCF_900113325.1. GTDB lineage: Bacteria > Bacillota > Bacilli > Bacillales > Sporolactobacillaceae > Sporolactobacillus > Sporolactobacillus nakayamae. Next base: position 48,219 of record NZ_FOOY01000027.1, read on the forward strand.
AATGGCAGCGCAGCCGATGTTGAGAGCGAAGCAAAAACGATCATGATTGGTGACATCAATCCGATCCATTGCATCGAATTTTGCTGCTGCTCTGCGCTGACGGTAGGCATCAGCTTTTGGCTTATTTTAAATTGCATAAAATAAACGATCCCCGCGACAATTGTCAATGCAAGATCTGTATGCCCCAAACTGAACCAAAGAAAGTGGTGCGTTGCGATCTCGTGTGAACGTCTTATCGCGTAGTAAAAGCCCATAAGTATTGGCATTTGCACGAGAATGGGCAAACATCCGATTGCCGAAAACGGATTGACATTGTGTTTTTTGTAGAGGCCCATCATTTCCATTTGAATTTTTTGCTTTTCATTGGGATCCTGGGCAGCCGACATTCTTTTTTGAATGTCCGTCATTTCAGGCTTGAGCTTGTCCATCTTTTTCTTCACGTCAAATTGTCGTATATACTGTCGGATCATCAATGGTGCCAATAAAAGTCGAATCAAAATCGTTAACGCAATGATCGCCATCCCATAGCTACCCCCAAAGAAGGAAGCCGTGCTTTGGATTAAGAGTGTGAATGGTTCAATAATCGTATTCATGTATTCAGTTCCTCCTAGCAATTGTTCAGCTTTGTTAAGTGAATTAGCCAAGAGGAGTACAATCATATTCTGAGTCATTTGCACCGGAATCTCTTCGTTTAATCGTTCGTACCAGGCAAAATGCGAATTGGCGCATTCCGTTATCAGAGATAATGGACGATGAAGCTGATTGAGCAAAGGTACCGGGTGCTCGCTCGTCCAAATGGCGGTTGAAATGAGCACGTTCGGAATCTAAGGAGCGCTTAATTAAAGGAATTGAGAACTGAAGTGCGATCAGCAACGTTGGAAGCGATGGATCATTCAATAGATAAGCGCATAAATCGAGCGTAACGGTCACCTGCCTTTCAAATGTGATCTAGAATCATCATACCATTAATGACTTATGCGTAGAAGTATATTAACTAGAACAAACAGCATCAGAATAGCCCCTGCCGTAGAGGCAGGGGCGTTCTTTTTATCATTAATTAATTATAGAAGAATGAGCGGAGTTAAGAGTGGAGCAAACACAAGTGTAAAGATCGCGGCAAGTACCATCGCGAGACTTGCTGCCGCGCCTTCCTCACTACCGAACTCCAACGCTTTTGACGTTCCTGCACCGTGTGCCCCCATTCCCAATAACAGTCCTTTCGCTAATTTTTCTTTAATATGCAGATAGCGAATTACCATTGGACCAAGGATTAGTCCGGTAATCCCTGTCACGATGACGAAAATTGCGGTCATTGTCGGCATGCCTCCAATGTCCACGGATACGGCCATGGCAATCGGAGTAGTAATCGATCGTGGCAATAGACTAAGCAGATAACTGTCTTGCAAGTGAACGATGTGGCTGAAAAGACCGGAGCTGATAATAGCGATTGTGACGCCAGCAGTCATGCTGATCGCGATAATTTTTGCGTATTTTTTCATTACCTTGCGAAATTTATAAAGTGGGACAGCAAATCCGACAACAGCAGGTTGCAGCAGATTGCTTAACCAACGTCCGCCACCATCATAGTCTGAATAATCAATCTGAAACCCGACAAGCATCGTTGAGAGTATACAAGGCGCTACAAGAAGTGGAGATAGCAGCGCAAACCGAACTTTCTTGTAAAGCAGTTTCGATAAATAATACACAATAATGGTAAGCAGGATGCAAATAAATGCAATCATTTTCCAATCTCTCCCTTTTTATTTGCCAGCCTGCGAATTGAAATTTGAGCAACAAGACCAGTGACAATCATGACTGTAATTGTACTTAATAAAATCACAATTAAAAATTGCGAACCGTGCTGAAGGATTTCGTTCTTGTATTGAATAATCGCTACGGCAGATGGGATGAAGAACAACAGCATTTCAGACATTAGAAATCCTGCGCCAAGTTCAACTGCAGATAGTTTTAAAACCTTGAAATGCAACAGTGCAAGAACGATGAACAGACCGATTATACTGCCCGAAACAGGCAGGTGGAGCCATTTGACAAGAACATTGCCAAGCAGCGCAAACAAGTACAGGTAGGTAACCTGAGTGATAATGCGAAAACATTTTAGCAAATTACAGACACTTCCTAATTTTAGTTGGCTATTTGAGTGACTAATGTCACACTGTATTATACAAAAGTTAAAAATGCAGGTACAATAGAATTCAGGAATACACATATTCCAAACACCTATAGTGCGGGGGCGGCGAAGACGGATATTAAACACCTTCATTATTTTTTAGAAGTAGCTGTAAGAAAAAGTTTTACGAAAGCAGCGCATCATTTATATGTGACTCAACCCACAATTAGTAAAATGGTACGAGATATAGAAGATGAACTCGGTATGGTTTTGTTGGATCGAACAGGTAAAGAAATTGAGTTAACCGATGCGGGACGAATTGTTTTTGAGCAGTCACAGAAAATTGTTCAATCCTTTGCCCATTTGTCTGACGAATTAAGTGACCTCACCCACGCCAAAAAAGGAAAATTAACGGTTGGGCTGCCACCGATGATTGGCATGCAATTTTTTCCTGGAATTCTCAGTCAGTTTCGAAAGAGCTTTCCTGGCATAGATTTGCATAGTGCTGAGTATGGAGCGAAGAAAGTAGCTGATTGTGTGTCGGATGGACTCCTTGAAGTTGGTGTTACTGTAGGAAGCATCAATGAAGAAGTTTTAAATTCATTTGTTTTTTTTGAGGACAGTATTCGTCTTGTCGTTCATACATCAAGCCCACTCGCGAAGCTGAGCCATGTAACGTTAACAGATCTTCGTGATGAACACTTCATCCTGTTTCCGGAAGACTTTTCGTTACGAGGGATGATTATCAATGGTTGTGAAAAGGCGGGCTATCAACCCAATATTGTTTTTGAAAGTTCACAATGGGAGTTTATGGTTAAGATGGTTTCAAAGGGATTCGGTATTGCATTCTTACCAGAGAGTGTCATTAGTAAAATGGAACAGAAAGCAGAGCCGATTATTACACTTCCGATAGAAGAGTCTGAACTTAACTGGCGTTTATCTATGATATGGAAGAAAAATCACTATTTATCCTATGCAGCGAGGACATGGGTATCTGAAACACGCGCCATGTTAATGGGCATACAATGAGTTAACCAAACGAGAGCATAGAGGAAAAGAGAAATAAGAAATTAATTATTGACAAGCCAAATTGTGAGTGATATATTATAAAAGTTGTCGCCGCCGATAAAACACTTTGAAGTTGACGATTGGTGAGACAAGTTTTATTATTAAGAATTAGTCATCAAAACATTTTGTTGACAAAGAACAATTTATTTGTTAGACTGTTCAAGTTGTCACTTTAAAAGATGACTGCGAATGTTCCTTGAAAACTAAACAAAAGCCAAGCGTGATTTAAAAAGGGTTTAACCCCTGATAAATTCAAATTGCTATGGATCTTATGAACGAGCTTCCACAGGATGTGGTGACTTCCGCGTTATACACAGGACGTGCATGACTTTAGCGGAAGATCCGCTCCTTTGGAACTGAAACAAAACTGTGTTATAAAGCAAGACACTTTTTGGAGAGTTTGATCCTGGCTCAGGACGAACGCTGGCGGCGTGCCTAATACATGCAAGTCGAGCGCATTGAAGGGAGCTTGCTCCCGGATGTGAGCGGCGGATGGGTGAGTAACACGTGGGTAACCTGCCTGTCAGATTGGG
>NZ_FOOY01000043.1 GCF_900113325.1 Sporolactobacillus nakayamae
AGCTTCAAAAAGAGTTCCAGGGCAGATCGTACGATCTGCTGATTAGCCACACAACCATTGTCTTTACAAGGTTTATTCTCCTGTCTTGGCAAAACCGTTGCAGTACAGATAATCGAACCCTTGGTGGTATGTTTTATGAACTCTGTGACGAAATGAATGAACTGGATTGGGCTGTAGCACTGACGCAGCTCATGGATATTCTTCATGACGCCCTAACAAAAACAAAAAAATCAATCAAAAGATGGGTTACTTGTCAACTGACACAATGGATTGAGAGCTTACCCAACTATATCAAGGTTTATCTGCCCAAATTAGGGTGCGAAAGTTGAGTAATTATAACATTTCAAAAATAAGTTGGAATTGCTTGCTTCCCTTTCAAATGCTACAAATAATTGTTAGTATCATCTTAGTGATTATGTCTGTTGCATATTACATGGGTTCTGATCGAGAAATGTTTTGCTTTGATGAAGAACTTTATAAATATTGCAAAATTAATGAAACTAAGCAAATGCTGTAAAAGTTTCAAACAAAAAATGAAAACTCTACTAAACATCTTTTTCCTAATGACGATATATAGATTGTAAGGCGGTTGGGAAGGCGCCTTTCCGATTGCCTAAATACTATTCCACATGGACGTGGGAATTCACAATTCAGGGAGGAAACAATTTATGATTATTAATCACAACATTGCTGCGCTGAACACATTGACTCAGCTCAACAAAAACACAACGGCTACACAAAAATCTCTTGAAAAACTATCATCTGGTCTTCGCATTAACGGTGCTGCTGACGATGCTGCTGGTCTCGCAATTTCTGAAAAAATGAAAGGCCAAATTCGTGGCTTGGATCAAGCGAGCCGCAATGCACAAGATGGTATTTCATTAGTACAAACGGCTGAAGGTTCACTGAATGAAACTCAAGATATTCTGCAACGTATGCGTGAACTCGCAGTCCAATCTTCGAACGATACTTCAACAGACGCTGATAGAAAAGAAATTCAGAAAGAAATTAGTCAGCTGAAAGATGAAGTAGATCGTATTTCTAATGATACCGAATTCAATACGAAAAAACTATTGAATGGTAGCGTTGGAAACTCAGCTGTACTAGGTACTGATACCCTTGGATTAAAATCCGTATCTGTTGCCAATGCTGATTTAGCAGCTGATACTTACACAGTAAAAAATGTTGCAGCGGCGACCGTAAAAGCAGATGTTAAAACAAATACAACTGGATTAGCATCAACAGATTTTGATTTCACGACAGCAAGTGCATCAGTTGGGCTAAAATTAGGAAATTATACTTTAAATGTTACAGATGGTGCTACTGCTGGACGCTTTGATTTTAATTTGACTGATGAAAATGGTGCTGTGATTGCTGGTGTTGCTGACGTTGACTTCAATAATGCAACCGCAACGGATGCGGTTTTGGTTGGTTCAAACGGCGAACAGCTCACTATCAAGGGTGGCACTTCAACAGTTCAAGCAGGTCAAATGACTCTTAATATTAATGCAAAATATGCAGCTGCTGGTGACCTTACAATAACAAACGCAGCGAGTGCGGGAGTTTATTCTAGCGCCGCTAACACAGTAATTACCGATAGCGACTTTGAAGCTGGAGGATTCGAATTTAGTTTGGACATCGATTCGGTTCGTAAAGCAGCGGGTACAACTTCAACTATTACAACGACAAACAATGCATTAACTATGCACATCGGTGCAAACGAGAATCAGACGATGAAAGTCGATATCAATCAAATGGACACGGGCAAGTTGGGTGTTGATGATATTGATGTCACGACTCAGGCTGGTGCTGAAAAAGCAATAACAGCAGTAAACGATGCTATCACTAAAGTTTCTTCTGAACGTGCTAAACTTGGTGCCTTCCAAAACCGTCTTGAACATACGGTTAACAATCTGAGCGCATCTTCAGAAAATCTGACAGCTGCTCAATCACGTATTGCTGACGTTGATATGGCTGCTGAAATGAGCAACTTCACAAAGAACAATATTCTTAATCAGGCTGCTCAAGCAATGCTTGCACAAGCAAATCAGCTACCACAGGGTGTTCTTCAACTTCTAAGATAACTGATTTATTACATCCATATTTATTTAGAAAAAGCGAGTTTCCTTAACTAAATAGGAAACTCGCTTTTTTTAAAACCTAAACGTTTTATAGAGAGATTCCGATATAGTTAATAGTACATTAAGAGGGGCGAGGAGGATTGTCCATGAACGTGGATGTCTCATTGAATGATGTGACTCAGAAGCAAAGTGGCATTGTTGATAATCATAGTACATCTGCGAAGGTTACTGACCAGAGCAAAACTGATTCCGACAAAACAGAGGAGAGACTTTATTCACCTTTTACCAAAGATCAATTAGATGATCTTGTTTCGGAGGCAAATAAGCTTTTGAATCCGGAATTGACAGAGATGCATTATGTACTTCATGATAAGTTGAACAAATATTATGTGCAGGTTGAGGATTCTCGGACGCATCAGGTTATACGTGAGATTCCTCCCAAAAAGTTCATGGACATGTATGCAGCAATTGCTGAGAAGCTTGGCTTAATTGTAAATAAAAGAGTTTGATTGAATAGAGGTGTAAAGTATGGCAGATTCAAGTTCAAGCAGTGTTTCAATTGATTCAATTAATAGTATGATTGGTGCAACAAATACAAGTCGAGTCAGTGGATTGGCAAGTGGAATTGACGTAGATAGTATTGTGGCTAAGCTAATGACTGCAGAAAGCCAACCACTTGTTCAGATGCAGCAGAATCTGCAACTGACGGAATGGCAGCGAGATGATTACCGTTCGATGAATACATTATTAAGCAACCTGCAAACGACGATACAAAAGATGAAACTGCAGGGACCTTATTTAGCGAAAACAGCAACATCAAGTGACTCATCTAAAGTAACGGCAACTGGTGGAGCGAATTCCGGTAATGTAGCTTATACTCTGTCAAATGTGACAATGGCAACTGCGGCGCACAATAACAGTGAAGCTTCCATAGTGAAAGAAAATCAGACATTTGATTCTTCAAAGTCGTTGTTATCACAAAAAGACGCACTTGATCAAACGTTTAGTAGCCCCATAACTTTTACTATCACGACATATAATGACGGAACAGCAACGAGTAGAACGTTTTCCTATGATGATCCGTCGACAACTTCACTTGATAAGATTATGTCTGACATTACAAGTTCAGATATTGGTGTAAACGCCTTTTATGACTCAGCAACGGGAAAAGTATCAATGACTCGGACTGCGACCGGAGATAACCATTTGCAAGAAAAGGATGAGAATGAGCTTCCAATAGATGGCACTGGGGCTGAAATTGAATTTAGTGGTGATTTTCTCACAAAGACATTAAACTTGGATTCAACTAATGAACAAGAAGGTACAGATGCTAAGTTCACTTTAAATGGGCTTGAAACATCGCGTCATTCGAACACATTTACAGTGAGTGGTGTAACATTCAATTTACAGAGTTCGTTTTCGGGTTCTGCATCAATTAATATTGGTACAGATACTGATGCGGTATTTAAATCCATTTCTGATTTTGTCAGCCAATATAATGACATAATCAAACAGATTAATGATAAGATCTCTGAAACACGTAATCGTGACTATTCACCACTAACGGATGCCCAGAAATCAAGTATGAGTGATTCAGATGTCACTGCTTGGACGACTAAGGCACAGTCAGGGATGTTAGCTAATGATAGTATTTTGAGCGGCGCTTTGAGCCAAATGCGAATGGATCTCTATTCGTCAGTCAGTGGTACAAGCAACACGAAAATGAACCAGCTATCTGAAATGGGCATTACCACAAGTTCGAATTATCTTGATCATGGTAAGCTGGTTATTGATGAGGACAAACTAAAAGAAGCGATTAGTACCGATCCACAGGCAGTGATGGAGATGTTCTCTAATACGGGAACTACGTCCTCATCACAAGGAATAATGCAGCGCCTGAATACTACCTTGAAGAACACAATGGATCAAATTGAGGACAAAGCCGGAAATACTAATATGGTCTATACTCAGTATTCGATGGGCAAATCAATTGACGACATGAACGACCGGATTGACGCGTTCAAATTACGGCTTCAGGATATCCAAACCCGATATTATACCCAATTCGATGCAATGGAAGCCGCAATTCAACAATCCAACAGTCAGGCAACTTATCTGTCACAATTTACGAGTTCATGAGATTAGCTTTTTTAGGAGGTACAATAATGCCCGCAAGCGCATATAAAAGCTACCAACAAAATTCTGTATTAACCGCCACTCCTGGTGAGTTAACGTTGATGCTTTATAATGGATGCATTAAGTTTATTCGCCAAGGGAAACTGGCGATTTCAGAAGATAATATTGAAAACAAAAATACGTATATTCAGAAAGCTCAAAACATAATCCGAGAGTTAATGGTGACCTTGGATCAGAAGCAGCCTGTAGCCAAGAGTATGATGCAAATGTACGATTATATGAATCGTCGATTGATTGAAGCGAACATCAAGAATGATACGGCGATTCTTGATGAAGTCGAAGGGTTTGTGGCTGAATTTCGTGATACGTGGAAGCAAGTGATTGAAATCACGCAAAAGAAACAACCGAAGCGGGATCGAGCCTAAGATGGTTCTACAGGAGATTTATGATCGGACGGTTGAGCTGGATGAACTGATTAAGGGGTATGAGCGTGAGGAGCGTGATGCATTCATCGAGAAGCTGCAGCGGTTGCTTGACGCGCGAGAAACGCTTTTGAAGGGATTGCCGGATCACTGCAATGATTCGGATCGTCAGATTGGACGAGAGATTGAATCGATGAATCAACGGATCAATCAATCACTTCAGTTGATTAAGCAAGAGATTACGAATGACATGAGCCAATTCAGGCACAGAAAAAAGACGGTCAATCGCTATCGGAATCCATATAGTGGCCCGACTAAGGACGGCATGTTCTTGGATAAGAGGGAGTGAAAGTCACTGCTGAGGCGGTGATTTTTTATTTTTCACCAATCGCCCATTTTTTCATACACTAAGATCATTGATTCATTAGTGATTTTTCTCTAGATAAACAAATCGTCCACCCGTTAGGATTAACGGATGGACGATTGGGTACTGAATTCTGGATTCTATTTAGTCGGCAGCTACGGCTGCTTTTTCGGGTTCTGTATTCAGACTTGCGAGGAATTGCAAGTAATTGTAGGTGGATTCTTTTTCGTCTTCATTGAGCCTTTCGAACAATTCAATGATTTCTTCTTTTTTGACTGACATGGTCAAAACCCCTTTTATGAGATATGGTCACCGTCGCACTTATACCCTTTGCGTTATGAATCATATACGTGTTGAAGTGTTAGATAGTCTGACACTAAATTGATGGTTTGATTAAGGAAAATGTTGGACAACTTTGTGTGAATTGCCGCGTTATTATTTCCTGTTTGCGTTATCATTATATGTGCTATAACAGGCAGCGTCAATACAATGTAGCGCATTTGACGCCTGTATTTCAATTGGAATATTGCATATGATTGATACCTATTTTGCATGAATCTAATAGTAAGTTTAAAAAGACTGGTTTTGTCGAAAATAGATAAAAGAAAGCGGTTGTTGTAAAACTATTTTGATGTTTGGGAAGGAATTGGGACGGGAATAGCGAATGTATATAGTATTGAAGGGAGGCTTTCTCATGGATATTATTATTCGCGGGGAAAACATCACAGTGACATCATCTTTGCAGGATTACGCAGAGAAAAGAATCGGCAAGTTGGAAAAGTACTTCAATGCTCCTATTGAAACGAGCGCGCGTGTGAATTTGCGTGTTCATAACAAAGAACAGGTGGTTGAAGTAACGATTCCGCTACAAGGCCTTCTCCTGAGAGCTGAAGTAGGCGAGGAAGATCTCTATACAGCGATTGATTTGGCTGTTTCCAAGCTTGAGCGTCAGATCAAAAAGCACAAAACGAAACTCAACCGCAAGAGCCGCCAAGGTGCGAAGCAGGCGTTGCAAAATGCAGGCAGCACGGTAACGAAGACGGTTGAAGATGAGGAAGCGCTTGATGTCGTTCGTAAGAAGCATTTTGTGTTTAAGCCGATGACGGTTGATGAGGCGATCCTTCAGATGGATATGCTTGGTCACTCCTTCTTCGTTTTCAATAATGCGGAAGATGATTCGACCGCGGTTGTGTATCGCCGCAAAGACGGACGGTTTGGTTTGATTGATCAAGAATAATGAAAAATGATTGACTATACAGCTGGGGGGAGATTCGCACACGCGAATCTCCCCCTTTCGGATTCTTGGTTGTGCACACGCATAGGCTGCTGCACTGAATTCGGAATTCCGAGCAGCTCATTTGCTTAAGCTGCTTTTTTCCAAAAAGGTTTGCTGTTTTCTTGGCATTGGTTTTGCCGTATAATGGAAGCTGTTGGCATTTGCCATAATAAGAATAGAGCTGGCATTACCCCGAAAAGGGCTGTTTGCGGACGAACACATGGTTGAGGGTGAATGGGGAACTCATGGATTGTGTGATTTTCGTTGCGGGTAATTGTCACCGTGGGCGAATATTGTTAAAATAGAGGACATATTGATGTAGGGATTTTTCGGACAGGTTCATACGTGAACGCATGATACAAGTGATTGTTACTGATGGCGCGGGCATGTGGCGCTCAATCAGAAATCTTAAATGAGGTGTATGCAGGCATGATAGGAATGCTCAAACGAGTTTTAGGAGATACAAGCCTCCGCAAGCTCAGCAAGATGGAGAAAATCGCGCATGTGGTTGAGACCTATGCCGATCAAATGAAGGCGCTGAGTGATGATGAGCTGCAGGCGAAGACGCCGGAATTCAAGCAGCGTTTGGAGAATGGCGAGACGCTTGATGATCTGCTGCCGGAAGCATTTGCGGTGGTTCGCGAGGCGTCGACACGTATTCTTGGCATGACGCCGTATTATGTTCAGTTGATTGGTGCGATCGCGCTGCATCAAGGAAATATCGCCGAGATGAAAACCGGTGAAGGTAAAACGCTCGTTGCGACGATGCCGCTTTATCTGAATGCGCTGGCGGGTCAAGGCGCGCACTTGGTTACGGTCAATGATTATCTGGCTAAGCGTGACGCGGAACAAATGGGGCTGCTGTACAATTTTCTCGGCTTGTCGGTTGGTCTGAATATTAACGGTCTGAACCCTGAGGAAAAGAAGGAAGCTTACGCTGCTGATATTACGTATGGCACGAACAGTGAGTTCGGCTTCGATTATCTGCGTGACAACATGGTGCTCTATAAAGAAGAAATGGTTCAGCGCCCGCTTAGTTTCGCGATTGTCGATGAAGTGGACTCCATTTTAGTCGATGAAGCACGGACACCGCTGATCATTTCCGGCAACGCGGAGAAGTCGACGGATCTGTATGTGCGCGCCAATCAGTTCGCGCGTCTTCTGTCTGAGAAACAGGATTACACGGTCGATCTGAAGACGAAGTCGGTACAGCTGACTGAGGAAGGCATGACTAAGGCGGAGAACTTTTTCGGTATTAAGAACTTGTATGACTATACCAATGTGCAAATCAATCACCATGTGAGTGAAGCGATGAAGGCGCATGCGATCATGCACCTTGATCAGGATTATGTGGTTAAGGACGGCGAGATTATCATCGTCGATCCGTTCACCGGTCGTCTGATGCAGGGACGCCGTTACAGTGAAGGTTTGCACCAAGCGATTGAGGCCAAGGAAGGTCTTGAGATCCAGAGTGAAAGTAAGACGCTGGCGACGATCACGCTGCAGAACTTCTTCCGCATGTACAAGACGCTTTCCGGTATGACCGGTACGGCGAAGACAGAAGAGGAAGAATTCCAGAGCATCTATAACATGGATGTTATTGAAATTCCGACGAATAAACCGATGATCCGTGTGGACAATGCGGATTTGATTTATAAAACGCAAAAGGGCAAGTTCAAAGCGGTTGTTGATGAAATCACGACGCTCTATCATCGCGGTCAACCGGTGCTTGTTGGTACGGTGGCTGTTGAAACTTCGGAATTGATTTCGAAGCTTCTGAAGAGGCATGGCATTCCGCACAATGTCTTGAACGCGAAGAACCACGCGCGTGAAGCGGAGATCATTGAAAATGCAGGACAAACGGGTTCGGTAACGATTGCTACCAACATGGCCGGTCGTGGTACCGATATTAAGCTTGGCGAAGGTGTGGCTGATCTTGGCGGTCTGTTCATCCTTGGTACGGAGCGTCATGAATCCCGTCGTATTGACAACCAGCTGCGTGGACGTTCCGGTCGTCAAGGCGATCCTGGTGAATCGCGCTTCTATCTTTCGCTTGAAGATGACTTGATGAAACGGTTCGGCTCCGATAAAATGAAAGCTTGGATGGAAAAGATCGGCATGGATGATACGTCACCGATCGAAAGCAAGCTTGTCAGCAAGTCGGTGGAATCAGCTCAGAAACGTGTCGAAGGCAACAACTTTGACGCGCGTAAACAGTTGCTGAAATTCGACGATGTTATGCGCCAACAGCGTGAAATTATTTACAAACAGCGTATGGAAGTTCTTGAATCCAAGAACCTGCGTCCGGATGTTGAAGGCATGATCAAGCTCGTCATTGAGAATATCGTTCACGCGCATACGCCGGAAAAGGAAGTACCGGAAGAATGGGATCTCCAAGCGGTTATTGACTACTTGAACGCGAAAATTTTCAACGAAGGTGTGCTGACTCTGAAGGACCTTGACGGCAAGGATCCGGAAGAAATGATCGACGATTTGTATGCGAAGGCGCTTGCTCGTTACGATGAAAAAGAAGAGCAGTTCACGTCGGAACGGATGCGCGAATTCGAGCGTGTGATCACGCTGCGTACGGTGGATACGAAGTGGATGGATCATATCGACGCAATGGAACAGCTTCGCGAAGGCATCTATCTGCGGGCATATGGTCAGGTTGATCCATACCGCGCATATAATATCGAAGGCTTCAAGATGTTCGAGGAAATGGTCGCAAGCATCGACGAAGAGATTGTCAACTTCCTGATGAAAGCGGAAATTCGCGAGGAGGAACCGATTCAACGTGAACGCGTGACTCACGGACTGCGCGTGATCTCCGGCGGTCAGGATGACGAACCGGTGAAGAAGAAGCCGATCAAACGCAAGGTACATGTCGGCCGTAATGATCCGTGCCCATGCGGCAGCGGCAAAAAATATAAAAACTGCCACGGAAAATGATCTGTGGAACTTGGAAAGTAGGATGAACATGGATTTACCTGAAATGAAACACGAAATTGATGAGATGGAAACCCGTCTCAAAGACTTTAGGGGGTCTCTTTGACTTAGATAACAAGAAGGCAAAGATCGCCGAATTGGATGAAAAAATGACGATGCCGGGATTCTGGGATGATAATGAGAAAGCCCAGAAGGTGATCGACGAGTCCAATGAGTTAAAAGGCAAGGTCGACAGTCTGACGGATCTTGAAAACAAATTTGAAGATCTGCAGGTTGCCTATGAGTTAGTCAAAGAAGAAGATGACGCGGATCTGAAGGCTGAGCTGGAGGAATCGCTCGGAGAATCCCGGACCGCGTTCAACAAATATGAAACACGGTTGCTGCTCAGCGGACCGCATGACCGCAACAACGCGATCCTGGAGCTCCATCCGGGAGCAGGCGGTACGGAAGCTCAGGATTGGGCGTCAATGCTGCTGCGTATGTATACGCGCTGGGCGGAGAACAAGGGGTTCGCAGTGGAAACGCTGGACTATCTGCCCGGTGATGAAGCGGGCGTGAAGAGCGTCACGTTGATGATCAAAGGACCGGATGCGTTTGGTTATTTGAAGGCGGAAAAGGGGATCCACCGTTTGGTGCGCATCTCGCCGTTCGACGCTGCCGGACGCCGTCACACATCGTTCGTGTCATGTGAAGTGGTGCCGGAAATTGATGATGATATTGAAATTGATATTCGGCCGGAAGATTTACGCGTCGACGTGTTCCGTTCCAGCGGCGCCGGCGGTCAGCATATCAACAAGACGTCATCGGCCGTGCGTATGACGCACCTTCCGACCGGCGTGGTTGTCAGTTGCCAGTCGGAACGGTCACAGTTTCAAAACCGTGATCAGGCGATGAAGATGTTGAAATCGCGCCTGTATCAGTTGGAGGAAGAGAAGAAGGAAGCCGAAATGGCCGCGCTTCACGGCGAGCAGAAGGAAATTGGCTGGGGCAGCCAGATTCGCTCCTACGTCTTCCACCCATATTCCATGGTCAAGGATCACCGTACCAATGTTGAAATTGGAGACGTGAACCGCGTCATGGACGGCGACATCGATCCGTTTATCGACGCATATCTGCGTTTACATTTGTGAAAAGTGAAATTCTGGAGGAACCGGCCTTGAGCCGGTTCCTTTTATTCATGTTTTGAAAACCCTAGGCTATGCCTAGGGTTCCGGAGAGCTTCAAGCGATGTATCAAAAAAAGCCTCACTTCGTGTTAAGATAAATTTTGGTTCGCCAACCAAATTTATCAGCCAAAGGGAGACTCTTTTATGCCATCTGATGTTAACAGTTTAGCACATACAAAATGGAATTGTAAGTATCATGTTGTTTTTGCACCAAAGTATCGGAGACAAATTATCTATGGAAAGTTAAAACAAGATATAGGCATGATTTTAAGACAGTTAAGTGAACGAAAAGGTGTAGAAATTATCGAAGCCCAAGCATGTAAAGATCACATTCACATGATGGTCAGTATACCGCCTAAGATAAGCGTTGCATCTTTTATCGGCTATCTCAAAGGAAAAAGCAGTTTAATGATCTTTGATCGACATGCGAACTTAAAATATCGATATGGAAATCGAAAATTTTGGTGCAAGGGATATTATGTGGATACAGTAGGAAGAAATAAGAAAGTGATTGCAGAATACATTCGTAATCAGATACAAGAGGATGTAGTCGCAGAGCAACTAAGCATGTTTGAACATATTGATCCGTTTACCGGAGAAGAGGTCAAACGCTCAAAAAAGAAAAAGTAGAAGTCACCCTTTAGGGGTGCCGGGGAAGTAGTGCGGTTGGCGGACGCCTCGGTGCCCTTTTAAGGGCTGGCCAGTAACAAAGGCTTTCAGCCGCAGAGCAAACCACCCGTTCACACGGGTGGTTTTGATT
>NZ_FOOY01000013.1:0-30968 GCF_900113325.1 Sporolactobacillus nakayamae
AGCTATATTCAGCATATTGATCAGTGGCTCCGGCGAAGAATTCGCCAGATCATTTGGAAACGTTGGAAGAAAGTCAAGACGAGATATAAAAGTCTCATGAAACTTAACGTTCCAAAACCAAAAGCATGGGAATGGGCGAATACACGAAAAGGCTACTGGCGCATCGCCTGTAGCCATATCTTACATCGGTCGATCACAAACAAAATACTCGAACAGGTGGGACTCAAAAATCTAGTCCATCTGTTCGAGCATGCACACTTAAGCTATTGAACCGCCGTATACGGACCCGTACGTACGGTGGTGTGAGAGGTCGGAGAAATTATCTCCTCCTACTCGATAAGCATAAGGTATTTGTGATGAGGGCGGCTTGCAGGCGCCGCTTCATCAGAATTTCCGCCTTCACTGCGTCTCAATCCTAGATCGTGTACGACAATGGTACGTCTTTGATGCATCGTTTTTATTCTGTAACCGGTGAGGTTTTGTTACATTTCCTTTTCAGTTTGTTATTCTTTATACACTCTCTATTAGAAAAATGCTATTTTGATAGAGTACATAGTTTTCAGCTTTGTAACAATGGGTTGAACCACGGGAGGTTTCAACAAGAAAAAGGGAGAGTGAAAAGTGAAGCTTCAAGCAAGTCATTTGATTTCCGGCCTTTTGGCATTGGCTTTGGTTGCGCTGTCACTGAGCTTTACAAGTGGTACCGCGCAAGCAAGCTCTTCGTACAGTTCCTACGTCACTTCGTACACATTAAAAGTCCGCAGCAAGGCAAGCACTCACTATCGAACGTTACGCACGTTGAACATGGGCAATAAAGTCACGGTCACAAGTAAATATGGAAAATATTCTCGAATTAAGTATGGTAATACCACGGGTTATGTACAGACTCAGCATCTGAGCCGCAGCAAATATAAGTCCTACAGCGCCTATGTTACTTCTTATACGCTGAAGGTTCGCAGCAAGGCAAGCGTTCACTATTCAACGAAGCGTACGCTGAACATGGCGAACAAGGTTACAGTATTAGGCAAGGGCAATAAGTATGCTCTGATCAAATATGGCAGCACGACCGGCTATGTTCAAAATATCCACTTGAACAAAAGCAAGTTCAAATCGTTAAGTGCCTATGTCACTTCGTACACATTAAAAGTCCGTAGTGCAGCGAGTGTTCACTATACTCTGCAGAGTACTTTGGCAATGGGAAATAAGGTTACGGTACTCGGCAAGGGCAATAAATACGCACTGATCAGTTATGGTGGTAAGACCGGTTATGTGCAGAACATTCATCTGAATTCACAAGCTTTCCGATCCTACAATGCCTATGTCACATCGAATACGTTGAAAATTCGCGATAATGCGAGTGTGCATTACACGACACGACTGATCATGGCAGTCAACAACCGGGTTACGGTTACTGGCAAGGGTAATAAGTATGCTCAAGTAAAATTCGGCAACATCACTGGCTATGTTCAAGCAAAATATCTAACAACGACCCAACCTGCAGCGTATGGGAATCAACCAACTGATCCGCCGGTAACTGATGGATCTCAGTTCGGCCTCGATATTTCACATTACCAAAATGATGCAGGAAAAGGTCAGATTGATTTCAATGCCATCAAACAGGATGGAAACAGCTTTATCATTGCCAAGGCCTCGGAAGGCGGCGGTACGGATGGAACTTTTGTCGGCAATGCTGTTGGTGCACATAATGCCGGCTTGACCGTTAATGCATACCATTTCTTCCGGGCAACCGATGTGGCAGGTGCTCAGAATGAAGCTAATGTTTTCTCAAACCAGATTCGTACTGCGAATGCGCAGGGTGCACCGATCCACTATCTATTTATTGATGTGGAAACTCAGAATGGCGTTGATAAGGACACGTTGACAAACAATGTAATTGCGTTTCTCAATCAAATGAGAGCAAACGGGTTTAATCAATTGGGCATTTACTCGAATCTTTATTTCTTCAACACTTATATTAATTTGCCAAACATTGTTAACTCACAGGCTGGTCAATCGAAACTCTTGATTTGGCTTTCCCGTTATCGTGGACAAGAAACGAATCAGGGACCGGGTGCCAACTTCGATGTTGATATCTGGCAATACACAAGCAGCGGTTCATCAAGTGGTATCATCGGCGCTGTTGACAAGAACATTTGGTATTACACAGTTAATGGATTGTAATTATTTAATGAATTCAGATCCCCTATATGTCGCGGATGCTTCCGCTGCACATAGGGGATTTTTCTTTTGAATACTGTGCGGCAATTCATTAGAATTGAATCATATACAGTCTGATCAAAGAACTTGGTTCGAAAGAATAGGAAAAGAGGGTGTGCGGTGTGAAAGGATTAAAGACGGCTATTGCAAACATACTATTGACCTTATCCATCTTATTTGTCTTCTACCTGACATTGATTCCGCATGGAGTCATCCACACCGGAAATGTTACCGGCACGCCTATCCAGCGCTTTAACGTTAATTTAAATCCACTAGTGATCTTTCAAAACGTTCAATCAGCTTCTCTATTCTATTTTATCGTTGATGATCTGGGAAATATCTTGTTGTTTCTTCCCTTTGGTTTTTTTCTGACCATGAAGTATCCACAGTTCAGATGGCCTCATGCGATCTTTATGGGTGCACTTTTTTCCGCGACCATTGAATGGATTCAACTTTTTCTGCCCAACCGTATGACTGATATTGACGATGTGATTCTCAATACAACCGGTGCTGTTTTGGGTTACATGCTTTATCGGTTTGTTCAGCGTGAAGAATGTGGATGAGATGAAACCGTAGTGAATCATTACGGAACATGGACTTCCGAGAGGATATGTATGCCGGCGAACAATTTCGTTCATAGTACAAGTAGGGCAATCCTGCTCCAGACATTAGATCACAGGGAGATGCTATTACATGACCAATGATGAACTGATCACCGAACTCGGATCAGAGGCAGTGCTGAATTATGAACGGAATACGGCGTTGTTTTATTTGCTGATGGAGAAAGGGATCATCACGCAAGAGGAATTTGACGAGAAGTTCAAGAAAATTCATGAACACTTCGATGAGCATTTGAAGGGCATTTTCGGCGATGAGATTGATTCTGAATAAAGAAACATATGGTTTTTTTAACAAATAGGTGACGTTTTTCATCTATAACAAATAAAACTCATTGAAATACTATGGAATAGTCTTGACTATCTGTTTGATTTTTCGTACACTCACAATACACCAATTAAATAATTCTTATCAAGAGCGGGGGAGGGACTGGCCCAATGAACCCCAACAACCAGCATGGGAAACGATGCACGGTGTTAAATCCAGCAGATCGATTCTGAGAGATAAGAAAAATAAAGTCGGACGGCAGCGGCGGTTATTTTTCTTGCACTCAAGAAAAGTAATCGTTTTTATTTTTGAACTGCCGCAAACTTTACATAGGGAGAGGGACACCATGAGCTGCACATGCATGATGGCTTAATACAAGTAAATTTATAGGAATAATAATTAAATGAACCAACAGACAAAAATTGGGGGAAGAACAATGAAAAAGAAATTAATTGCATCCTTGCTGGTATTTATTCTCTTGCTGACCGTAACGGCTTGCGGGAATAGCGCAGCGTCTGATAAGAAAAAAGCGGTGAAGGTCACGACCGTTAATGTAGGAACAGAAGGCGCATACCCTCCTTATAACTATGTGAAATCGAATGGTCAAGCTGATGGCTATGATATTGCTGTGATGAGGGCGGTTGATAAAAAGGTACCGTCGCTCAAATTCAAGTATGTTCCTACGGCTTGGGATAGTATCTTCGTCGCGCTTGAATCGGGGAAATTTGACATTATTGCCAGTGACCTCGGAAAGAACCCGGAACGTGAAGCGAAATATTTGTTCTCTAAACAGCCTTATCTATACGGAAGTTCGCAAATCATCTATAAAGCGGGAAGAACGGACATTAAATCGCTAAAGGACCTGTTTGGCAAAAAAGTGGCGGCTGGCGTTGGAACGAACACAACGACCGCATTGGAAAAGTTCAATAAAGAAAATGGCAATAAAATAAAGATTAAATACACTGATGGAAATATTAACAATGCTTTGCAGGAAATTGATTCCAAACGAGTAGATGCGACCATCAGCAGCATCATCACGACCAAACTGACGGCAAAGAAACTTGGTATTAAGGTCGACGGGACAACAGCTCCTGAACTGGGAATTAGTCCGATTCATTTGCTCTATGTGAAAAATGATCGCGGAAGCAAGTACCAGAAATTGATCGACAAAGCACTCGTTTCTCTGCGTAAAGACGGTACGTTGGAGAAACTATCTATTAAATATCTTGGCAAAGACTATACAACCAAAGAAGCGGCAGAAAAACAGTAATTTACGTTTAGAGGAATAGGATAAACTAATGGGAAAAATTTTCGATCCGGTATTTATGATTCACTCGTTTCCTGAGGTGTTGCAGGCACTGCCTACGACACTGTTCATCGCTTTTATGTCTGCGGTGATTGGACTTGTGATTGCGTTTATTGTCTCGTTTATCAGGTATGCGAACATCAGGATCCTGAGCCCGCTCGCAAAGGTCTATATTTCATTTATCCGAGGAACTCCGGATCTGGTTCAAATCATGCTTGTGTATTACGGGATCCCTTTGTTTCTCAAAGCGATTAATGCAAAATTTGGCACAGCGTTCGATGTGAACGGTGTGCCAAGTATTGCTTTCGCGATTGTCGCACTTGCAATTAATGCGGGTGCTTATATGTCTGAAACGATGAGAAGTTCTTTGCTGGCGGTTGATGCCGGGCAATTAGAGGCGTGCTACAGTGTCAACATGACGCGGCTTCAGGCGCTCCGGCGCGTGATCGTGCCGCAAGCGATCGGAATCGCAATTCCGCCGTTGTCCAATTCACTGATTTCCCTTATTAAGGAAACATCGCTTGTTTTTACGATATCCATCATTGATATTATGGCTCAAGCAAAAATTGTCGGCTCACGTTCGTTTCGATTTTTTGAAATTTACGTGGTCGTATCCATTATTTATTGGGTGATCTGTGCGATCGTGGCCTTTGCTCTTTCCAAAGTAGAAGTTTACGCGCGCCGCTATGAAAGGAAAGTAGACAAGTGATCCAATTAGAAAACATTACGAAATCGTTTAAAAAAACACAAGTCTTAAAAAATATTAATCTCACCATCAACCAAGGTGAGGTAGTGACTCTTATTGGCCCGAGCGGTGCGGGGAAAACGACGCTTCTGCGCTTACTCAATTGGCTGGAAGTGCCTGATTCAGGACGGATTACAGTGGGAGATGCTCACATCGATGCATCGAAATACAGCAAGCACGATGTGAGGCGCTTGCGCGGACAGAGCTCAATGGTTTTTCAACACTACAATTTATTCAAGAATAAGACGGTGCTTGAAAATGTTACGGAGAGTCTGGTCATCGTCTCAAAACTAAATCATAAAGAGGCAGAGGAGAAGGCTGTGGCCTTGCTGAAAAAGGTCGGCATGGGTGATAAACTGCACGATTACCCGGCCAATCTCTCAGGTGGGCAGCAGCAGCGCGTGGGTATTGCGCGAGCGCTTGCTGTTGATCCCAAAGTCATGCTTTTCGACGAGCCGACGAGTGCACTTGATCCGGAATGGGTTGGCGAGATACTTCATTTAATTAAGCAAATCGCTGCGCAAGGAATGACCATGATCCTAGTGTCGCATGAGATGCGTTTCGTTCGGAGTGTGGCAAGCCGAATTATTTTCTTGGAGAACGGGGAACTTGTCGAGGATTCGAATCCGAAAGAACTTTTCGAGAACGGTAAAAGTGTTCGAACACAGGCGTTTCTCCAAAAACTGACTTATGAGGAGGAATGAAATGACTCAGTCTGGATTAGCAAAGGAAACGCTTCAGACGTTGGAATCATTATTTCACTGGTTTCATCGACATCCGGAGCTCGCACTCAATGAATTTGAGACGACGAAGAAGATTAAAGCGGTGCTTCAAGAGCACGACATCGACATTTTGCCGAATCCATTGGATACAGGGGTCTTCGCAAAGATTGGCGGAAAAAACGCAGGTCCTTTGATTGCACTGCGGGCAGATATTGATGCGTTGCCAATTAATGAAGAATCCGGTTTACCGTATTCTTCTGAGAATCCGGATCGGATGCATGCGTGCGGTCATGACTTTCACTTAACCAATTTACTTGCGACAGCGTTTGAATTAAAGAAAATCGAAGGTCAGTTAAACGGAACAGTTTTACTTATTTTTCAACCGGCTGAAGAGGTGGATCATGGAGCTGACAGAGTCGTACAAACCGGAATTCTCAAGGGCGTGGAAGCCATCTTCGGGCTCCATGTGAACGATGAGCTTCCGACCGGTGTCATCGGAGTGAAGGAAGGCAACCTGAATGCCGCTGTTGATCGCTTTTTTGTCACGTTCAAGGGGAAAGGCGGGCATGCCGCTCATCCTGAAAGTGCCAATGATGTGATTGTCGCGACCGGTGAATTTATTGTCTCCGCTCAATCGATTGTCAGCCGGAATGTCAGTCCGTTTGAGCCAAGTGTTGTTTCGATTACTCATATTGAGTCGGGAAAAACATGGAACGTGCTGCCGAATGCCGCTCTGCTTGAAGGAACAGTCCGATCCTACGACAATGCTGTGCGGGAGAAAATTAAAACGAGGCTGCGGGAAGTGACCAATGGGATTGCCGCCACCAATGGAATTATTGGTGAATTCAAGTGGGTGGACGGTGCTCCGGCGGTGGTAAATGATCGTCATTTAACACAATTCGTTGAAGCTGTTGCACGGAAGCATAACTTCGAAGTGGTGGAATTGGAACCGAGTATGGGTGGCGAAGATTTTTCCAGCTATCAGCAGATTATTCCCGGTACGTTCTTTAATGTTGGAGTGAATTCACCTTACCCGGTTCATAACAGTAAATTCAAAGTCGATCCCAAAGCCTTTGAGACTTCTGTTCCTTTGTTTATAGATCTGGTCAAGACCTATTTCGAAGGGAGTGCGGTCGATGGCGAAACTCTTTTATCCTGATTTCTTTAACGATGTGTTTGGTCCGATCATGCAGCCGGGTTCGAGCGGCAGCTTTGCCGGCACCAGCCGTGTTGGCCGAGTGGCGCATTATCTACTAAAATCGCCGCTTTTGCGTGCGACGATTTCATTTAATCCCAGTGACAAACGGCATCTGAGAAATTTGGGAAATATGATGGATGATCGGGGCTATCTTGGCGGATTGCAGGATTTTGCGACTGATGATGTCCGGTTGTTTGACGCGCACAGGCTTGCCAGGGAAAAAGGTATTTCTTATGAATTTACTGTTTTGGAGGAAGAGAACGGTTACCCAGGGAGTGTGCAGTTTGACTTAATCGGCCGAGACGGTCAAACGGGACAATTAATCGGGCAGTCTGTAGGCGGCGGAATGATTGAGATTTATGAAGTCAATGGTTATCCGATTCATTGGCAGGCGGATACCTTCGGCCTACTGATTCAGGATCCGGATGGCGGGTATGCCGATCAAGTGGCCGATCTGATTGTCCGTTTCGAAGATGAATACGTCACGCATAAACAGTTGAAAAATAAACAGGATGAATCCGGTTATTTTATTGAATTTTCATCCGCTATTTCTGTGGAAAATCTGGAATACTTTTTTGAAAACGAGGACTTTCTTTTTCTTCCCGCACTCTTGCCGGTTGTCACCACAGTAGGGCGTAAACCTCAATTGTTTCGAACGGTTGATGAATGGATTGAGCTTTCGCATGATCGGAAGCAGAGCTTCGTTCAGACAGCAATTGATTATGAAAAAGGTTTCTCCGGATGGAGCGAGGCAGAGATTGTTTCCTACTTCGAGAAAATCGCGCGTATCTTAACTAATCAGATCCATGCGCTGGAGAATTTGGGGTATGAGAATGTTCCGGACACACCGCTGCTTCCGGTTTATGGAAAGCAGTGGAACCATTATAAAAAGAATTCAAGCCAGTTGGTCGATTCGCTGACATCGCGAATCATGGATTATGCGTATTCGACAAACGCGAAGATTCCCGGTGTCGTAATTGTTCCGGGACCAATGGGAACCGGGGGCGGCTATCTGTATTCCGCGCTTGAAGCGGTGCGTGAGGCGCGTGGCTTTTCCCACGAGAAGCTGGTTGAAGGCTTGATTGTAGCCGCGGGGCTCGGCGCGATTGCCTTTACACACGCGCATGCCTCGGGCGAGTCCGGTTGCGTTGGAGAATCGGGCATCTGCTGCGCGATGGCGTCCGGCGCCATTACATGGATGGCGGGAGGAACAGGCGAGCAGGTGCAGCATGCCGCTTCGATGGCATTGCAGGCAAACATCGGCATTCCATGTGATCCCATTCCCGGCGGACTGGAATTTCCGTGTCTCACCCGCACGGTGCGTGCCGCAGTTACGGCACCGATGTATGCAGACATGGCGCTTTCGGGAATTGATCCTTTGATCCCGTACCATGAGGTGCTCTATGCCATTGAGAAAAACCGCCTGGAGAATCAAAAGGCCGTATGCGGACCTCTGTGCGGCGTAAATTGCACCTTAACCGCACAGAAATGCGCCTTATTCCTCAAAGATGAGGTCATGGGCGATAAGCTGAAGTATACCGCGCCGGTTTAATAAGTTAGAGTATACTATACGGAAAAATTGCAGGCTTAATTTTAAGCCTGTTTTTTTTGTCACAAGTTAAGAAATTATAGCGTTTTGCCTTGCCGGTACGACGATAAGGTCATAAGATTCGGTTGAACGATCTGGTAAGCGCAAATCCAAATCTGAGAAATAAACGGAAAAATTCCGCTTAATTAGAAAATGAACGAAAAAATGGCTTAAATAGACGGAGAAATTCCGCTTATCGAATCGAAAAACGTGAAAATGGAGGTTTTTTCTGTGCATAAGCGGAAAAATTACCTTTATGTACCTGTGAAACAAGCGTCAGGATGCATATAACCGGAAAATCTCTGCTTATTTTACTCTTACTTAATTAAGGATCAAAATGATTTATTAGAAAACTTGGCTTCGCCAAGCCTCTGGCGAAGGCGAAGACTTAGTTGCGCTTACACTCGTTTCCTTTAAATGTTTTCTTATACTTTCCTACCAGTGTGAACTAGAAATGTCTGTTCAAGACAAGGTTGATGATTCAAAACGGTAGTTAGAGCAAAGAAACTTTCGCTAACAGTAGAGGGTCTTTCGGGTTCATTCAAGAATGGCCTCATTCATGTCTTTCATCTCCTTCTCATCCTCCTTCATAGTTTATAAATTTTATACATGAGCTTTTCAAAAATGGTAGCTCATCTCTACTCTCAATCAAGGTGTATTATAATAGAAACAATGTTTTCTAAGTGTGATTCATTTGAGGGGCGACGTTATGGATAAAAAACAATCTCTGCAATTAATTCAAAAATTATCGAACGCGAATGGGGTTTCAGCTTTTGAGGATGAGGTTACCGCCATTTTTTCGGATGCGGTACGGCCATTTGGCAATGTTGAGGAAGATCATATGCGCAATGTGTACGTACAGAGGAATGGGAACAGCGGCAAAAGGCCGATTGTTCAGATTGATGCGCATAGCGACGAGGTCGGGTTCATGGTTCAGGCGATCAAGCCGAACGGAATGCTGCAATTCGTCATGGTTGGCCACTGGGCGGCAGTGAACATTCCTGCTCATAAAGTTCGCGTGCGCAATCGAGACGGTGTTTATATTCCGGCGATTATTTCCAGTACGCCGCCTCACTTCATGACAGCGGAGCAGCGTAAGGTAGTTCCGCAAATTGCCGATATGGCGATTGATGTTGGCGCGACTTCAGCGGAAGAAGTGGCGCACGATTTCAAAATTGATATTGGTGCTCCGGTTGTTCCGGATGTGACCTGTGACTATTTGGAAGACAAGGATTTGCTGCTTGGCAAGGCTTTTGATAATCGCATTGGAACAGCGTGTATGGTTGATGTTTTACGTGAACTTGACGGCCTTGAGCTTGGTGTGGATGTTGTCGGATCTTTATCTGCTCAGGAAGAGGTCGGTGATCGAGGCGCTCAGGTGACGGTGCGGAAAATTCAGCCGGATTTATCCATTGTTCTCGAAGGTCCGCCGGCGGATGACACGTTTATGCCGGACTATATGATCCAGACCGGAATGAGAAGGGGACCCATGCTGCGTGATCTCGATACATCGATCATCGTCAATCCACGGTTTCAGAAATATTGTTTGGATACGGCGACACGGCACAACATCAAAGCACAACGAGCGGTGCGAACGGGTGGCGGAAATGACGGCGCTGTGATTAATCTCTATCAAGGCGCTCCTACCGTTGTGGTTGGTGTTCCGGTACGCTATGCGCATACCCCTTATTGTTATGTGGCTTTTGAAGATTATGTATCGACACTGGATTTAGTGACAGAGCTTCTTAAATCATTGGATGCCGAAACCATAGGTGGATTTTAATATGAAAGATTAAGCGTTTTGGCAATGGCTCAATGAAATAAGACCGTTGAAGAAGGAGGGAAGAAGTTGGGAGTCAAGGGGAAAAAAGTAATTGCCTTTATTGCGCATCCAGATGATGAAACGTTTCTAAGCGGTACGTTAGCAAGGTTGGTACAAGAAGGGAATAAAGTACTTGTGGTGATCGCTACAAATGGGGATAAAGGGACGCACGATCGGGCGCAAACATCGGAACAGGTGACGGCTATTCGGCGGGTTGAAATGGAGCGAGCTGCCCATGTGCTTGGAGTTACTGTGAGCTAGCTTAATTTTTCCGATGGAACCCTGTTTGCCAGAGAAGCAGAACTAAAAAAGAAGGTGTTTCGGAAAATTAGATTGGAAAATCCGGACATTTTGTTTACTTTTGATCCTTTTAAAAAATATGATGTTCACTCTGATCATATCACGATTGGGCGTGTTGCTTCCGAGGCCGGTTATTTGGCGGACGGCTTCTGCTATTACCCCAAACATCTGGAAGAAGGAATTGAACCGTCAAAGCCCCAGGAGACCTATCTTTTCAATCCCGAGGAGCCTAATTATTCGGTCGATATCCGTGAAACATTCAATTTGAAAGTTCAATCAGCGGAGCAGCATGTCAGTCAGTTTGGCGGCGGTTCCTTTAAAGAACAGCTTCTGCATCGAATCTGCTTGGAAGGCGGCAATGAACAGGATCTGTACCTTGAATCTTTTCATAAGCTGTATTACAGTGATCTTTTGATTTAACAGGTGTTTTGGGAGGTGGGAGGCGTTTGGAAACGATTGAAATCAGGCCGATTAATCAAGATAAGGAATTGGACGAGGCATTGGATCTGTGGTCGGGTGTTTTTCCGAAAAGTCGAGCATTTTTTGAACAGAGGATTCGTCTTGATCCTGAATGCGGTGATGAGACGACTTGGATTGCTCGGGTGAATGGGAAGCTCGCCGGAGCCGTCCAAATCTTCCCGCTCCTCCTTTCGTATAACGGTCTGATCCTTAAATGCGGCGGAATCGGAAACGTTGCTGCTCTGCCTGAGTACAGAGGAAGGCATTTGATCCGGACAATCCTTAAGCATCAAACGGAATGGATGGCTGATCATGGCTATGACCTATCGCTGTTGTTCACCGGAATCAACTCATTTTACAAAAAGGAAGGATGGCATACCTTTCGGGTGAATCGCTTGCTGCTCAATGTTAATGAGCTGCCGGAGATCGAAGTATCCCATCGTTATAAAATTCGAGATTTTGAAGAGCGCGATCTGATACAGGTTCAGCATGTATACAAGGTGTTTAATGCTTTACAGGTTGGATCCGTGATTCGGACGGATGAATACTGGCACGGTCAATTAACATGGAGGAAAGAGCGAAATGAAAAATTTCTAAATGCCTTTGACGAGGATACGCTCGTTGCCTATATGAGGTATGAAACAACGGGTGAAGGCAGGTTGGATCTGGTCGAATGCTGCTTCCTACCGGGACATGAAGGCGCCGCACTTACTTTGATCAATCGGATCAAAACGATTGGCGCGAACGTTCAGAGTTTATGCGTTCAGTTTTCAGAACAACATTTTCTGCAAACGCTCTTTAAAAAGTGGGGTGCTCACGCTGAAGCGTATTCCGGAACGATGTGGAAAATTGTACGGTTTCAGGAGTTCTGCAAGAAAATACAACCTGTACTCTCAAAGAGATGTAAGCCTATTGGCGATGCATCACTTCTTATCAGAAGCGGCATGGAGGAGGCTGTTATTCATCTTGAAGGTGGAGCGGTTGCGATTGAAACTCCTGGTGAGTCGGTCATTTGTCAATGTTTGATTGAGAGAAAACCAGAGGACTTTATAATGGATGTGCTTGTCGGAACGTCACTGGATCAAGAACAGTACGCGTCGCTTTTTCCGAAAACATCCTATGGATTCTGCCAATCGGATCGTTTTTAAAAAGAGTTAAAGAACCTTTCTGCAAAATAAGTGGAAGGTTCTTTTTTATTCAATACACCTCGGTTATTGATCTTTGATCCGCTGTTCATAGCGTTGATTATCGAGCAAGAGAGAGATGATCAACGCGTCTTTAAATTTCTTGGGATCAAGACCAGTGATCTGGTAGAACCGGTCGAGTCTGTATTGAAGGCTGTTGCGATGTATGTAGAGTTCATTTGCCGCTGTTGATAGGTTAAAGTTATGGTAAAAGAAGATCTCGACGCTTTTAATCAAGTCGTGCGGGAGTTCGCTGAATTTTGTCATCCATTTTGTTAGATCAAAGTTTTTTTGGCGTTGTGCTGCATCGAGCAGCATTAAGGGCAATAGGTGAATGAGCTGAAAATCATGCTGATCAGGGTATAAAAGCTGCGCTTTATTGAGCAATGAAAAATGATCTGCGTACATTCTCGAAAGAGAGGAGACAGCGATTTCATGTACGTGCAGCATGAATAGATCACAGTAAAAATCACTCATGATCAGATTGATCAGCTCGCCGGAACAATCCTGTTCCTTTTTTAACACAATGATTCCTTCCTCACTGCTCTTCCAAATGGTGGTCAGATAGGCATTGTGAAAAAATGAGTGGATGGCAGATTCCAGATCCCGATGCTGGTTAGAAAATTTTTTCAGAATAAAGTAGATCAGATTAACCGACTGAGGCAGCTGCACGGTATTTTCCGGTGGCGTATCGTTAAAGGTCAGACGTGCCCAAAGCAGTTGTTTTTTTGTCCGATTCAGCGATTTAGGTGCGTAAGGGATGAAAGACAGATCGAGAAGTCTCCGTTCGTTTGTCGATAAATGATCATTTCTGACGCCGAAAATAGTACCGTCCTTTGTTTTAAACCAGTCATAGGCGCCTGGATTCGTCACTTTGCTTGGGTCGTCAATCAATGCGTCTCCGTACACTGATTTCAATTGATCGAGTCTCATCGCTGTTTGCCCCCTGTTCTTTCATTGTACCTTATAGATAGTGATTTCTGCATGCTCCTTTGCTTAACTGTGAAGGCCAAAATAGTCCTATGAAGAAAAGGTCTCGCCTTTTGAGCGAAACCTTTATGGAGCGCTAAAAAAATATCCATTTGTCACTTAGACAATCAGTGTTTCTGTTTCTGAGTCGAAAAATCGCAGCTTGTCCGATTTAAAAGCTAATGTAATCGTATCTCCTGCCCGTACGTCTTCAGCGGGAATTTTAACGATTAGATTGTTTCCCTCAAAATTTATATAGAGGAGGCTCTCGGATCCTAGTAATTCTGCAACATCAATGGTTGCTGTAAAGGCGGTTTCCTCTGTGGATTTCACATACTCAATATCTTCGGGGCGAATACCAACAATCAGTGATTTGCCGATATATGCATGCAGTTTGTCCATTGTCTCCGCAGGCAATGAAATGATGTGATCGTTAATCTGCACGCCGACTTCTGATACGATTGCCGGAACAAAGTTCATTGGCGGAGCGCCGATAAATCCGCCGACGAAAACATTTGCCGGGTTATTATAGACTTCCTTTGGTGTTCCAATTTGTTGGATTTCTCCGTCTTTCATGATGACGATACGGTCTGCCATCGTCATTGCTTCCGTCTGATCATGAGTCACATAAACAGTAGTTACATTCAAACGGCGATGCAACTTGGCAATTTCCGAGCGCATCTGTACACGCAATTTCGCGTCGAGATTGGAGAGCGGTTCGTCCATAAGGAATACTTGCGGGTTCCGTACCATCGCCCGGCCGAGTGCGACACGTT
This sequence comes from Sporolactobacillus nakayamae, assembly GCF_900113325.1. Lineage (GTDB taxonomy): Bacteria > Bacillota > Bacilli > Bacillales > Sporolactobacillaceae > Sporolactobacillus > Sporolactobacillus nakayamae. The sequence continues at coordinate 14,172 of NZ_FOOY01000013.1, forward strand.
GGCGCTGACCACCTGAAAGTGCCTTTGGCTTACGGTCAAGATAGTCTTCAAGACCGAGCACTTTTGCCGCTTCTCTCACGCGTTGGTCGATTTCTGATTTCTTGAGTTTCCTGATTTTCAATCCAAATGCCATGTTGCCGTATACGCTCATGTGCGGGTATAGGGCGTAGTTCTGGAAGACCATGGCGATATCGCGATCTTTAGGTGCCATATCATTGATTTTTTTATCGTTAATATAGAGTTCACCTTCGGAAATCTGCTCAAGTCCGGCAATCATTCGAAGTGTGGTGGATTTGCCGCACCCGGAAGGACCAACCAGCACAATAAATTCTTTATCTTTAATTTCAAGTTGAAAATCTTTAACAGCAAACGCGTCACTGTTATCGTAGCGTTTTTTAATATGGTTCAATACGATCGATGCCATGTTAACCCTCCTCATGTAGTGGTTGTTAAAAGTATAGTTGACTATGAAAAGGCTGACTATTGGCAAATTGACGGAATTTGCCCACTATTTCCGGGCAGATTGACGAGAATGGTGTGATCGAGTCACAATCGAGCATGTGTATTGGTGATGATTTTTTAAAATAGGTCATAGACGCTACTACTAAACTATGAGAAAATTAGAAAATAATTATACTAGAGGTTGTTCAAAAAGTCCGGGAAAAATTGCTGTCGAATCTCTGTGTCAGCTTGTTTCTTCGCTCCTCACGTATTAGTTGCATACGTTCCGGTGCTCGAAACTGCACTTCCTTGATCTTCTCGGCCCTTTTTGTCCTCCTTTTTGAACAGACTCTACTAGTAAAAATGGCTGAGTCTTTATTGCTTCTTCTGGGGAGAACATCCCATAGACACGGGACAAGAGACTGAATTGAATCGATTAAACTTTAAGACTTACATAGTGTGGCTGTAAAGGAGTCGAAAAAATACATATGAGAAAAATAATAACTGGCACGCTTATTCTGGCACTGCTTTTTGCGTCATTCGGAATTCCAATTGGCGGACGTGCTTACGCGAGCAGTTCATACAGCGCTTATGTGACAACATACACGTTGAAGGTGCGGAATAAGGCGAGTAAGAAATTCAAGACGCTGCGCACTCTGAATATGGGGAATAAGGTGAACGTGACAAGTAAGCATGGCTCGTATTCACGAATCAGCTACAAGGGGACGACCGGTTATGTTCAGTCAAAGCATTTAAATATGCAGAAATTTCAGACTTATGCGGCTTATGTGACGGCGTATACCTTGAAGGTGCGCAGCAAAGCCAGCGTCCATTACTCTGTGAAACAGATGCTCACTATGGGGAATCAAGTGGCGGTAATTGGAAAAGGAAATAAATATGCGCTCATAAACGTCGGCGGAATCAAGGGTTACGTCCGTAACCAGTGCCTTACAAACACTCCGTTTGCGTCGTACGCGGCATATGTTACTTCCCCGACATTGAAAATTCGTGATCACGCCAGTACGCACTATCAGATTCTGCGAACGATGCAGTTCAGAGATCAAGTGACGATAAGCGGCATGGGCAAAAAATATGCTCAGGTCCAACTTGATGGCGCGACCGGCTATGTTCAGGCAAAATGTCTGAGTACCACTCGACCGGCGGAAATCAGCGCCTTTGCCACGCAGTATCCATACTCACTTGACGCGGCGGTAAATAAGCAGGTGAATGCATCACCACAAACAGATAATCATTACACGTTGTATGTACCGAAGGACAGTCTGACTTTTGACGGAACGAAGTGGACGTTTAATTGGGATACAGACGCCCGTGGCGGTGCGGACGGAAATGCATGGATTGTTAAACGTTATGGTCAAGGAACCCAGCCGTCAACGGTTCAGCAAGTAAACGACGCGTGGTACCAAATCGGGATAAGCACCGGCTGGGTTAATCCGTCAACTAACGATTTACGCTATGTTCTTGATCCGAATAATTTTCCTAATACGGCAGCCGAATTCTATCAATTTCTCAATCTCTCAACGACAACGGGGATTAACGCGGATGAAGTGAACGCAAAGATTTTAAATGGAAGAGGCATTCTGGCAGGAAAAGCCGCAACATTCATTCAAGCAGCGAATGAGCAGCATATCAATGAGATTTATTTGATCGCTCATGCACTTCTTGAAACAGGGAATGGCGCATCTGCTTTGGCAACTGGTCAAATGACTGTATCATCGGTGAACGGACAAGCCGTTGAGCCGAAAGTGGTTTATAATATGTTCGGAATCGGCGCGGTTGATTCTGATCCAAATACGAAAGGTGCGGAATTCGCCTATAGTCAGGGGTGGTTCACTCCTGAAGCAGCTATTCTAGGCGGTGCGCAATTTATCGGACAAAGCTATATTAACAGCGCGACTTATCATCAGGATACACTCTATAAAATGCGCTGGAATCCGGCGAATACAGGAAACGCAACGCATCAATACGCGTCTGACATCGGTTGGGCCGTAAAACAAGCGCGAATCATGAACTATTATTATGGGCTGCTTAGCGGTTACACGTTACGCTTTGATATACCGAAGTATCAGTGAAGGGAAGGATTAAAAGCGATCATACGTCGATTCCAAAAAAGTGAACTCTCACATCAAGGCTACATTAATTCAAAGGTTGCCAGAGGAATCCCTTTAAATTAGAAATGATTTTTCGAGAATTTTCATCCCATGAAAATTGAGTTAAGATAGACTTGAGTTTGAACGTATTCGCTACTTAATTACATGGATAAAGGGATGTCACAATGCAGAATAATTCACATGCGGCCTGTACAACCGTACTGGTCGGTAAGGGCGCGACTTTAGATGGATCGACGATGATCGCGCGGAACGGGGACAGTTATGAAGTGCTTGTTCCCAAGAAGGTCACGGTACATCCGCATCAGATTTCAGAGAAAGAAGAAACCTATGTATCTCCGGGTAACCGTTTCACAATCACTTTGCCAAAGGAACGGTACCGCTACACGGCGATTCCGGATCGGGAGGATCGTTATGTAACGTTTGAAGACGCAGGAATCAATGAGAAAAACGTTGGTATGAGCGCGACGGAAAGTATCTATGGCAATTCACGTGTTCTGGGTTATGATCCGTTGGTTGAAAACGGCATTGCCGAGGATTGTATGGTCACCGTGATTCTGCCCTATATTAATTCGTCGCGTGAAGGGGTACTAAGGCTCGGGAAGATTGTGGAAGAATTCGGTGCCGCTGAGTCAAATGGCGTGCTGTTCTCGGACAAAGATGAGGTTTGGTATATGGAGATTGCGACCGGTCATCAATGGGTGGCGCAGCGTATTCCCGATGATTCCTATGCGGTCGTTGCCAATCAGACGGCGATTCAGGAGATTGATCCGCACGACAAGAACAATTTCATGCTGGCAACACATTTAATCGAATTTATTGATAAGCATCATCTCAATACCGGACGTGACACCATCAACTTCAGAAACATCTTCGGCACGCAAACGGTGTTCGATCACCACTACAATACGCCGCGTGTCTGGTACGGCCAGAAATATTTGAATCCGGAGGCAGAACAAGATCCGACGTCCAATGATCTGCCATTCTTGCGCAAAGCAAACCGGAAAATCGGTGTTGAGGATGTTGCGTATATCCTGGACTCTCATTATCAAGAAACACCGTATGATCCGCTTGGCGGCGGGAGCGAGACAGAGCGTACAACATTCCGCGCGATTTCGCTGAACAGAACGCAAGATTCGCACATTTTACAGATTCGTCCTGATGTTTCGAGTGAATGCGCGGGTATTCAATGGATCGCGCTTGCCGGTACATTCAGCCCGTATGTTCCGTTTTACACGAATATCACATCCGTGCCCGAATCGTATGAAGTCACGCCGCTCAAGCTGTCGCTTTCTTCAGCATACTGGCTCTACAAAACGCTTCCGGTCATTGTTGAACCGCATTACACCGCTTTTCTGAAGCAAGTACTCGATTATAAAGATCATTTGCACAGCCGCTTTCTCGGAAAAATTGCGGAAACCGATGAACAAGCGAAAAAGCTGAGCGAGCAGCAGGTATCTGAATTGCTGACCAAAGTAAGCGGCGAAAACGCTGAATTGGCACTAAGTGAGACACGTGAGCTACTTCAGGACCTAACGACCAAATCAATGAGCATGTCGAAGTTGACATTTAACATGGATAAGAATTTGTGACTGTTGCGTTCGAAAATAGCACCTCTAAATGATGGTTAAATCGATCATTAGAGGTGCTTTTTTTGGTAGACACCAACATACTTGTCTATGCATGGGATCAAATTATGTCTTTCTGTACAAAATTTGTCTGAGTTTACGGTTGTTATGATTAGGCATGGATGTGATCCTAAATGGGTTCACCAAACGGTTCGAAAGTTTACAAGTCTGATGACCGTACTTCCGTTGAGATATGAAGATGTTCTTAAGGCCATGCAGGCAGTGAATCATTATCAAATGCACTATTGGGACGCACAAATATGGGCTGTCGCACAGGCAAATGGCGTTCCATCACTCTTAACAGAAGACGGACCGATCGAAGGCGTCACGTACGTTAATCCTTTGGTATAACATAGAAAATCTGAAAAAAGAGAGATGGAACAATTTTTACGTGAACAATGATAACTAGTACGAATAATTGATGCCGCTCTTTTTACGCTGCTCGTTTTAGAGTATTATATAGAGAAAATGGTTACAGACAAGCTGAGATACAGATGAGTGGAGGAATCAGAATGAAAATTGCAGTAATTGGTGCAGGAGCGATGGGACTTCGATATGGCGTGCTTCTGCAAGAAGCCGGAAACGATGTGGATTTTGTTGAACTGTGGAAGCCGAGCTATCAGGCGATCCGCGAACAAAGCGGCGTCTATGTTTCGCGTGATCATAAGAATCGGCATTTGGTACCGGTCGATATTTTCCTGCCTGAGGAATATACTAAGATTCCGGATTTAGTCATTTTATTTACGAAGCAGATGCAATCAGGTGCAGCCATGCAGGCATGTCGGCATTTTATTGGTGAGCACACCTACGTATTGACGAATCAAAACGGAATCGGTTCGGTGGACGAGATTCGCAACTATGTTCCTGATCAACAGATTATCGCAGGCATTGCACTGATTGCAACGGTCCTCAATGCGCCGGGCGATGTAGATTTTATGGGGGCTAAGGGTGCGGCGCATACGCAATTGGTGAATGTCACGGAAAAGCCGGACACGTTCACGCATGAGGTCGTTCGGGAATTTGAAAAAGCGGGCATGAATCCAACGCTTCAAACGAACTACATGGGAACGTTGTGGTCCAAGTTATTGATGAATTCGGTCATCAACACGTTGTGCACGTTGATGGATATCACGATGGGCGAATATGTTGCCTACTCCGGAGCGGATGACTTATCGAGCCGGCTGATCGATGAAGGCTATGCGGCAGGTCTTGCGGATGGTGTCAACTTTATGCAAAGCCGCGAAGAGATGCTGCAGATTATCGATCATGAAAGTTCGCAAGTCAATCCACTTCACCATCCGTCGATGTATCAGGATATGGTTAACAGCCGTCCAACTGAAGTTGATTATATCAATGGATACATTGTGAAAACGGCGAAGAAACATGGCCTTGAGGCGAAAAATCATGAGATGCTCGTGGACTTGCTTCATTTGGCGGAAAGCGCGAAGCAATTAAATCTTTAAAACAATCAGGGATCATCCAAATACAAAACGGGAATTTCAGAATGACTCTGGAATTCCCGTTTTTTTCGTGAACAGGCAACTAAAAAAATGCTGCAGATTTTTAGAGCTAATCATCATTTAATGGGAATTTCGAACTGATTTGATGAGAGAAAAACTGAAGACGGAGTAAGATAAGAGAATGAATGATTCTCTCATGGAAACTTTTTTAGTGTGTTCACTTACGACATCGTCACATGAGTGGCAACGAGGATACTGCCAACCAATCCCGCTTCAACCAAAATATCAAAAAAGACATGAAACTTGACCGGTTCGGGGAAGTCATGTTTGATATAAGAATAGTGATGATCTCTTGAGGCGGTCATCCACGTGTCGTACATAAAATAAGAGTCGCACTTGATGACATGCATGCAGCGCTGATTTAAGTCCGAGGATGTCATCGCTTTGCCGATTAAGCTGTGTAATTCTTGAATAATTCTCATTTTGTATGCATGGATTGCCGCATCCAGCTTTTCCTCATTGTTTTGCCATGTGCCGTTTAGACGAACAAGTCGGTCGTCTATAAAGGCTACGTGTCTGAACTTATGTTCCTTGCTTAAATAAATCACTAAAGGGCCTTTTTGATATTTGTCGTACGGCGCATTCAAAAATTGCATAACCAATAGTTCGTCGACCTCCTCATGAGTTGGGGAATGGGGGACTGGACAAGGGTGTACAACAATCTTTTTTTATTATGCAGAATTTGGTAAATGATAGTCAATATAAAAATATAGAAATTTGTGACAATTACGGAAACTGATTGTGATTAAAGATAATTACTACTTCATTAGTTAACCTTGTCTTGATCTTTCATCTTGTGACAAAGTAAAATAGATTTAACGATTTAGTGCATCTAAGAGAAACCAATGGCGGAGAGAAGGAAAAGATTTTGCTTATTTTTGTTGATGTGATTTTGCCCGTATTTTTTATATTTTTTACCGGATTTGTATTGCAAAAGATATTCAAACTGGATTTAAAGCCGATTTCGACTCTTGCGGTCTATCTACTCTTGCCGTTTCTTGTTTTCGATGTCTTCTATACAACCCCGATGGACCTCAGTTTCTATTATATTGTTGTGACATCACTCATTATTATGTTTCTGTTAATTGTTTTCGGACTCATTGCAAGTGGCATACTTCACTACAGTAAAACTGAACGGAATGCGTTTCTGCTCTCCACGATCTTCCCCAACAGTGGTAACTATGGTATACCGATTATCTTGTTTGCCTTTGGAAAACAAGGCGTGGCTTACGCGATGCCGCTAATGATTTTTCACGCGATTCTGATGGGCTTTGTCGGTATCTATATTGCTGCAAACGGACAGGGGAGTGTGAAGATGGCACTTCAGACTGTTCTCAAGCAACCAATGAATTATGCGATTATTCTGGCTTTGTTTTTGCAGAAGTTCCAAATTCAGATTCCCGTTAATTTCATGAAAAGTATTGAGCTGATCAGTAATACATCGATCCCGATCGTTATGATTATTCTCGGTATGCAGCTTGCCAATGTGACCGTGCGCAACATGAATTGGGGGCGGATCAGTCTGGCAACATTTATACGGCTTATCATTTCGCCGGTACTCGCCTTTCTCGCGTGTCTGCTGTTTCCGATCGATCCCTTACTCAGAAATGTCATCATCGTCATGGCGGCGATGCCGAGCGCTGCGAACACAACGCTATACGCGATCCAATTCAACGCCAAACCGCAATTCGTCTCCAGCTGCACGTTAATTACCACCGTAGTCAGCGCGTTATCTCTTGATGTGCTACTCGGATGGTTCTGAGTGAGCGTAAGGGAGGCATACGGCTCACTCCCTAACCGTGTAAGAAGGTTGGCAGATTTTGTTGCTTTCATCTTTATTTATGACAACTTGGATGATTTTCTGATAAGCTGTATTGAATAGAATATGGAGAATGTCTCGAACGTTCTTGTTTAATTTACGCGCGATCTCAAAAGAGTACATTGGCTTTTGTTCACGCTTAAGCAAGGTCACAATATCTGAAACTAGGTCATTTGACGGCTGTAATTGGTGCATCTTAGTCAACTCCTTTACTAATTCAGGTCTAATGGATTCCTCTTATTCTAGTATTCACAAAAATATAAGAAAAATCGTGATAATAAAGTCGCGATAATCATTGTTAATGTGTTGCTATTCTGTGAAATCGGAAACTATGTCATAGGTCTTTACGCTTAGCGAGCAGCACAGAGAAATCAGTAAGGTCAAGACGCTATGTCTCGTATATAATAAGAAATAACGAATACGCTCGACATGAATGTCGGCGGACAAATCTATACCTAGAGGTTTTTATGATGCTTAAAGCAATTCTTTTTGATTTTGATGGAACGTTGGCGGATTCGAAAGAGACATTTCTTTCGGCATACAATGAATTGGCGCAGCGGCATGATTATAAAAAAGTGACCGTTGAGGCTTTGGATACGTTAAAATCGTGTTCCATGAGGGAGCGCTGTGCGATGTTGGGTATCCCGTTCCATAAAATCCCTTTTCTTGTTGGTGAGTTTTCTAAACGTTACCAAAACTCGCTGACGAACATACCGTTGATGGTGGGAGTACGTGAGATGCTTGGAGAACTAAGCGCTGCAGGATACGCGCTTGCGATTCTGTCATCAAATGAAGAAAAAAACATACGTGTGTTTCTGAAGAATCATGGACTGGACTGTTTTTCGACAGTGATGTGCTCGAAGAAATTGTTTGCTAAGGATCGATTGATACGCAAATATTTGAAGCAAAATTGCTTGACGCCGTCTCAGGTGGTCTATATTGGAGATGAAGAACGCGACATTCTAGCGAGCAGGAAGAGCGGCATACGTGTCATTTGGGCAGCGTGGGGGTTTGATGGCATTGAGAATGTACGAAAAGCAGGACCGGATTTTATTGCCAACCATCCGGAAGAGGTGGCGCCGCTTGTCAGCGAACTTTAAGTTTTAATAGCAGAGGGGGCAGCGGATTGTGGTCACTTTGAGAAAATTGTTTGCTTTACCTGAAGTGAATCGTATTCGTTTGGTGTCGGGTGAAAAAGGGTTCGATCGTGCGGTGACCGGGGTTAATGTGACGGAAAGCTATGATCTGGCCGACTTTTTCAGACAAAATGAATTGATTGTCACAACAGGAATCAACATGGCTCATGATCCGGGAAAGTGGCTCAAGCTGACGCAAACGGCCTATAGACATCAAGCTGCGGGGATCGTTTATAATGTTGGACCTTATATTACTGAGATTTCGCAGAACGTTCTTGATTTTGGACAGAACTATGACTTCCCAATCTTTGTGATGCCATGGGCGGAACGGGTGGCCGACTTCGTCAGACTCAGTGTTCAATTTCTCACCTCCGAACAGCAGGCAGAAAGGGAAGCGAACCAGTTACTTGCCGGACTTTTATTTGGACAAACGACGCAATCGATGTATCTAGATGACAAATTAGCGCGCCGCGTAAAGGCAGGCAGCGATCAAGCAATTGTTGTCTTTAGTTTCGAATCAGGTGCCGCGCGGGCTTCTTTCAGCTATACGGTTGAGGAAAGGATTAGCGAGAAGTACGGAATGATTGCTACACTGACGCAGCCGGACCGGATCATCTGTTGGGTTTACCGGACCGGGGGACGAAAGCCGCATTGTTCCTTTACAGAATTATGCGTGAGTATGCGCAAACAGTCCGCACAGATTTTATTTGGCATGGGCAATTTTTATAAAAAAGGTTCGGAACTTTCCAAAAGCTATAGAGAGGCATTGGACGTCATCCGATTGAATGATAAAAACCCCAACCTTAACATCTATCGTTATCAGGATATGGGGGCGTACGCGCTTATTCTTGACACAGCGGATCGATATCCTTTTGCCGAATTCAATCAGAAGATACTCGGACCGCTCAATCGCTATGATCAACTGCATCAGACTGAACTGTCCGATCTTCTCCGCATTTATCTTGAAGAGGATGGAAAGACCGCCGCGATTGCCGAGCGAACATTTATTCATCGGAATACGGTTCTGTATCGGTTAAAAAAGATTGAGGACATTTTGGGTGTCGCTCTTGATCGCTCATTTACCAAAACGAATCTAACGCTTGCATACATGATTGAGGATATTCTGAACTAAGCGGCAACTGAATTTGTGCAGCTGCACAAATTATTTCGTTTCACGGTTCCTTGTTTTCCAGCTCAGTTGCTTTATGATGAGATTAATTTTAATTGATCACGAATAGAGGGGGCTGACTATTATGGAAAAAGTGGATGTCGCGCAAATTAAACAGATGGATCGAGACTATGTTCTGCATTCATGGGCGAAACAAAAGAGTGTTCATCCGAAGGTGATTGAAAAAGGTGAGGGTATTTTTTTCTGGGATGATGAGGGGAAAAAATATTATGACATGTGCGCGCAGCTTGTGTATTTGAATGTTGGTCACAGCCACCCGAAATTAATGGAGGAATTCAAGCATATTGGTGAGATCCCGCTTGCTTCTCCTGGGTTTGCGACTGCATCGAAAGCGTCGCTTGCCAAAAAGATTATTGATGTTGCTCCGAGTAATATGTCTAAAGTCTTTTTTGCGAGTGGCGGTGCTGATTCTAATGATCATGCGGTCAAAATCGCGCGTATGGTGACCGGGCGCTACAAAATTTTTTCACGCTACCGCTCGTACCATGGGGCGACATTCGGCGCCGGCAACCTTTCCGGGGAGGGGCGCCGTTTTACTGTTGAGCCTGGGCTTCCGGGATTTATTAAGTTTGACACGCCTTATATGTACCGCGAGTATATCCATTTTGAAAGTCAGGAAGCCATGTCCGATTATTATCTGGATCGGCTGAACAGCCAGATTATGTATGAAGGACCGGAACAGATCGCGGCGATCTTTATGGAACCGATCCCGGGCAGCAATGGCGTGCTTGTGCCGCCGAAGGGTTATCTGGAAGGTGTGCGCAAGTTATGCGATAACTATGGCATTCTGATGATTTGCGACGAAGTGATGTCGGGATTTGGACGAACGGGAAAAATGTTCGCTGTTGATCATTTTGATTTCGAACCGGATATGATGACCTTTGCGAAAGGCGTAACCTGCGGCTACAGCCCGCTTGGCGGGGTGATTGTCAGCAGGGAAATCGCTGATTATTTTGATGATCATGTTCTAATGACTGGTCTTACCTACAGCGGGCACACGGTATCGACCCAGATCGGCTGCGTTACCATGGATATTTACAATGATGAGCATTTAATTGAACATAGTGCGGCGATGGGCAACATCCTTGCAGCACGTTTGGAAAAGTTGCGCCGGTTTGATTCGGTCGGTGACGTACGTTATATTGGGCTGTTCGCGGCCGTTGAACTTGTGAAAGACAAGAAAACAAAGGACCCGTTAATCGCGTATGGGATGGATTATGGAAAAGACAAGGTCGGCCTGATGACCAAATTCATTGGCATGCTCAGTGAGTATGGATTTTACACATATTCCCATGAATCGAGCGTGATTATCGCGCCGCCGCTGATCATTACTGAGGAACAAATCAATGAGGCAATGAATCTTTTTGAAGACGTGCTGACTCATTTTGAGAAGACGGTTCTCTTTGCGAATCCGTCTGTCATGTCGAAGTAAGAAAGGGTGGAGCGTTTGGAAAATTTTTTCTATAAACAGCCGGTGCCAATTGATTTTGGCTTTGGAAAGCTGGATCAACTGCCGGAAATCCTAGACCGAATGAACCTGAAGCGGGGGTTATTAATCAGCGCGCCTTCGATGGTCCGCGCCGGAATCGCGCGGCGTGTTATGGAGCAGTCCGGCAACCGAATTGTGGGGATCTTTTCGGATATTCAACCGAACCCAACCGTAGTAAATACGGACGCCTGTGCGGCGATGCTTCGTGACTATCAGTGCACGTTTGCGGTCGCGCTTGGCGGAGGAAGCGTCATGGACTGTGCAAAAGCGGCTTGCTACGTTGCCGGAACGACGTATTGTGCGGCGGATTTGCTGTCCGGCGCGCGTAGAATTGATCGCCACGGGATTCCAATGATTGCTGTACCGACTACTTCCGGAACGGCAAGCGAAGTGACGACGGCGTCGGTACTGACAGATACGGAACGAGGGATCAAGGCACTGCTCGCAAGTGATTATCTGTATCCGATTTACGCGCTGGTCGATCCGGAACTGACGATGTCCTGTCCACCACAGGTCACGGCGGCAAGTGGATTTGATGTGCTCGCGCATTCGCTGGAGGCTTATTATGGAAAGAAACATCAGCCATTGACGGATTTGGCAGCTGAACGGGCAGCTTCGCTTGTTTTTACGCATTTGCTCGATGCCTATCATGAACCGGAAAATAAAGAAGCGCGTGCTCGGATGAGCGAGGCATCCGTCACTGCGGGGCTTGCGTTCAGTTTGACTCAGACGGCAGCGGCCCATGCTTGCTCGTATCCGTTGACTCAGGATTACGGCATTCCGCATGGCGAGGCCTGCGCGTTTACACTGCCTTCTTTTTGGCGGATAAACTGTACAGAAGGACCCGAATCCGCGCGCCTGCAGAGGTTCAGTAAACGACTCGGATTTAAAAGCGGCGCGGATCTTGCTGAGCGAATGGATCAGATGAAAAAAGAGATGAAGCTTCACATTACTTTGGAAGAAGCGGGGATTCACTTGGAAGATCTTGATGATCTGGTCGATAAAAGCTTCGCGCCGAACATGAGCAACAATCCGGTTGAAATCACTAAAGAGCGATTGAAGACAGTCTACCAAAATCTAGGATGAAGTTGAAAAAGGATTAGTGACTGTGAGCCGGGCGATATTTGCTCGGCTTTTTTTTCAAGCGTAAAAAAAACGGACCGCGCGTGATGACGGTCCGTTTTGATCTAACTGTTTGCTTAATTTGAAAAATATTTCTTGATTGTTGCCTGGAGCTCGGTCTGATCGAGAATAATCTGGCTGTTATTGGCCTTGAGCAGATCATCGTACATTTTCACGCCGCGTCCTTTGACTTGGCGATATTTAATTTGCTCTTCCGGATGAAAATCACCTTTAACGCCTAAACCAACGCTGACCATGTCTTCCGTTGACATGTTGGTCGCAATCAAGAACTTGGATAGCGAGCGAGACAGGGCAGGAAGACGGGTCACATTCGACGGCTGCATGACTTTCTTGGCAATGCCGATCAGTGCGGCTTGCTGCAGCTGTTGGCGTCCGTAGTCGGTGCCGGGCAGCGAATAGCGTTCGTGACAGAGCTCTGTGACCATTTCACCGCTTAATTTTTGAACGCCCGGTGCAAAAGTCTTGCCCTGATTTCTTGAGTACCACGCGTGCGTAAGCGTCACTTTAAATGGCAGATTCATCTCGATGCCGCCGAGTGCGTCGACCATGTATTGCAGGCCCCAATAATTGGTTTCGGCGTAATAATGGATCGGAACGCCGGTAAGATTGGATACGGCAGTTACCGCATCAACGATTCCTTTCTTCGTTCCATGCTTCACTTGCGAGATGTATTGCACACTGGTCAGCTTTGTATGACCATAGCCTTGCATGTACACACGTGTGTCACGCGGAATGCTGAGCATGTTGTACGTGTGGTTGTTTAAATCAGCATGAATCAGAACCATCGAATCCGTATGGCTGGCAGTATTGCCTTTTCGCGCATCTGAGCCGATCAGAAGAACATTGAATACACCGGCCTTTTCTTTATAATTTTTAACTTTACTATTATTTTTTGTTGAACCGACTGCCTGCAGATTATTAAAATGATTTGCCGGTTTAAGCTTATGGTATTCAAAAAATCCGTAAGCAGTACCGGCGACAAGCAGGAACGCAAGTGTTAATAGGACATAACGAAGAACTCTGTGGCGCCTTCTTGATTTTCTAAATGTACTTCTCGATTTTTCCGTTTCATTTTTCTTAACCATGATTTTCTCCTTTGTGAAATGCATTTCTACAGTTGGCAATTACAAAGTACAAATGCACCGGAATGCGAAAGGTTTCGATCAACCCTCCGTTTTTCCTAATCCATTCAATTAGTATAGCAAAATTTCGACTTTTTGTTTAAAATGTGTCGAAAAAAGTCTTCATTAGTTCATACACGTGTGATTGCAATAAGAGATCGAATGAACCTATGCAACGCACATATTGCCTTGTACGCCGCCATATAATGGATTAAAAGTTGAATTTACGGAGGTGTGTGACGATGGAATTAATTCAAGAGGCAGATACTCTGGAGCTTGTCCATGAGCATGGTAATTGGTCGCTCAGCCGGGAAACGGGTTTTTCACCGGTGCAGCTTCTAACGGCATCAGCCGCTGCCTGCAGCACTTATGTATTTGAGAAACTGCTTGATGAACGGGGCATTCCTTATGAAATGAAGAATGTGTCGTTTAATTATCAATTAGGCGTTTATTACCCGAATCCAATCGGTAAAATTGATGTGCATTTTTTTATAAAAGCAAATCAGCGTGTGCGTGAGGAAATCGAGCATGTCTTTTACCAAATCGCAGAAAACTGTCCGATCATTCAATCACTGCACCCACACATTAAAATCAATGAGTCAATTGTTTTTATTTAAGAAATTGGTTCCGTTTCATTAGCGGCTGGTCAATTCTATTTTATAAATTACAGACAAGTGAACCTTTCTTTCAGTAAGACAATTTTTTTATTACAAAAATCTCTTCTTATTCCGATATATAAATAAGAGCGAAAAGAAGGGGTTTGTGTCGAAAAATGTCTAAAAAGGGAAAAATTCATTGGAACAAGTTATTAAAATTAAATTTGAAACGTTCATTGATCATTGCGGCGGTCTGCTTTACAATCATTCCTGCGGCCATTGTTGGTGTGTATTCATTCATTAACGCTAAGGACGCAGTCAAGGACCAGATGGAAATCAGTGCGGAAAACAGTGTAGATCTGCTGAATCAAAATATTTCACAGATGATTGACAAAGAAAAAACGCGGCTGGATTATTTAGCCAGCCATGTTTCAGCTGTAAAGATGACGGATGGGGAGAACCGTGAGATCCTAAATACTCTGCTCTCCCAACAGCAGTCCGACAGCGGGCTCGCCCAAGTCTATGTTGGCGATCAAAAGAAGCACTACGTGTACACGCCGCAATCATTGATTAGACCAGATGGCTATGATCCGACGAAACGGCCTTGGTTCAAAAGTGCGATGGCCAATCCCCACCACATTGTCGTGAATGAGCCTTACAATTCAGAATTGGTTAAGGACTATGTTGTATCAATGTCGGAGACTACGACCGATGGAAAAGGTGTTGTCGCATTAGATCTTAAATTAGATGATATTCAAAAAATATCGAATGAAGTAAATGTAGGTAAAAAAGGCTACTCATTTATCATGAGCAGCGGTGGAAACATTGTTGCTCACCCAAAATTGAAGCCGGGAACTAAAGTTCCGGATGCTAAGTTACTGCAACTCGTAAAAAAAGGGAAACAAGGCGCATTAGATACACTATTTAAAGGTGTGCCTAAAAGAGATATTTACGTAACGAATAAAGACACCGGATGGATCATCGTCGGATCGCTGCTGAACAGCGAGGTAACGGATAATACGAACAGTATTCTGATGCGTTCCATTTTAGTCGGACTCATCACCGCAATCATTGGAGCCTTGATCGCTTTGTTTGCAGTCGTATTGATTATTCGTCCAATAAATAACCTGATTAGTGTTGCGAAGAAGGTTGCCGATAAAGATTTGACCAACTACGCGCAAGCTGATGGATTTGAAGAATTCAAGCACCTTGGTCACGGATTTAATCGCATGATTGACTCATTAAATGATGTGCTGACAGGCGTGGATGACAAAGCTACGGCTCTGGCGTCATCTTCTGAGGAACTAACCGCTTCGACGGAAGAAAATAAAGCGACCTCCGATGAAGTCGCGCATTCGATCCAAGAAATCGCGGCTGGCGCACAAGATCAAAACCAGAAGGTCGAATCTTCAAAACAAAACGTGACAGCCATTTATCAAGAAATCGAGAATATTTCGGCGAAGGCGGCCACACTGCGCGATAAGTCAGACGCGGCAATGGGTACTGTGAACAGCGGGAAGCTCTCATTAAATCAAGTAACGAATCAAATTAGAACCATTCGCACGACAAACAGCCAAGTGACCGGTGAACTGAATGGGTTAGTGGAGAAGATGGAATTAATCAGTTATACGAATAACCTGATTAATGACATAGCCGCACAAACACATCTCTTATCTTTGAACGCGGCCATTGAAGCTGCCCGTGCAGGCGAACATGGCAAAGGGTTCAGCGTTGTAGCGGAAGAAATTCAAAAACTGGCCAATCAGTCCTCAGAGTCGACTAAGAAAATTTCCGAAATAGAAGGTGCTATTTCAGAAAAAGTTCGCGAACTGGTGCAGTCTATGCAGAACAGTTCGAATCAGGTCGATCAGGGAATGGTCGTGGCTGACGAAGCGACAAAGACCTTTACGGAGATAGAAGAAACCGTAACATCTGTATCCGAAGCAACGAATGAAGTAACCCATTCCGTACAGACGATTGCAGGACAAACAAGTGAAATCGTTAAAAGTATTGACGACATTGCGAATCTGTCGGAAAATGCTAGCGGGCTTACTGAAAATGTCTCTGCTGCCGCTGAACAGCAATCAGCGTCTATGGAAGAAATAGCCAATAACGCGACGAACCTGTCATCGCTTGCCGATGACCTGAGACAAGTGGTTGCTCAATTTGTGATTAACAAAAAATAATCAGCCATATATGAAAGAGAAGTAAGCAGTCCTTGCTATTTGGGGCTGTTTTTTTTTGCAAGTAAAGATACATTCATGACCCGCTTGAGGGGGGCGATCAGGTAAGCGCCCAATCTGAGAAATAAACGGAAAAATTCCGCTTAATTAGAAAATGAATGAAAAAATTGCTTAAATAGACGGAGAAATTCCGCTTATCGAATCGAAAAACATGAAAATGGAGGTTTTTTCTGTGCATAAGCGGAAAAATTACCCTTATTTACCTGTAAAACAAGCGCCAGGATGCATATAACCGGAAAATTTCCGCTTATTTTATTCCGGCCGCGTTACTTAATTAAGGATCAAAATGATTTATTAGAAAACTTGGCTTCGCCAAGCCCCTGGCGAAGGCGAAGACTTAGTTGCG
>NZ_FOOY01000013.1:31063-59010 GCF_900113325.1 Sporolactobacillus nakayamae
CGGACCGCTTACACTCGTTTCCTTTAAATGTTTTCTTATACTTTCCTACCAGTGTGAAATAGAACTGTCTGTTCAAGACAAGGTTGATGATTCAAAACGGTATTTGGAGCAAAGGAACTTTCGACTAAAAGGAACCTTCGCTAACAATAGAAGAACTTTCGCTCATGACGCATATGTCCTGTATGCAATGCGAAAGTCATCACATCCTGCGGAAGTAAGGACCGGTCGCTTTTTGCCCGGTTTTTCTAATTTGCTTGAAGATGTATACATCTATGTGATTATGTGACGATTTCCGGGGAAATAGATTCATCGATAACGATTCTTGTCGGAATGACTGGATGAACGCATATAATGTCTGCTCAGTGCTTCAATCGTTCGCTGCTTCCAATGAAGCACAGTTTTTTGTGATACTCGGTGACGTTCGGCGATGTGACTGAGTGAATAGCCATGAATGATGTGCATCCTGTATAGCGTGTATTCTGTTTCAGTAAAAGCTGGAAAAGGCATCTGAATGTGACTATTCTTGGCAGAAGTACTGATTCGTGGTACAGTTTCATCGAGATGCGTCTCAAGTACATGATGAAGTCGTTCTTCTCTGGCTCGTTTTTTAACGTAATCGTCGAATTGTTTCTCGACTTCATTCTGAATCATGATTAGAAAAAAGCTGTTTGGTTCTT
Organism: Sporolactobacillus nakayamae; assembly: GCF_900113325.1. Taxonomy (GTDB): domain Bacteria; phylum Bacillota; class Bacilli; order Bacillales; family Sporolactobacillaceae; genus Sporolactobacillus; species Sporolactobacillus nakayamae. The sequence continues at coordinate 31,741 of NZ_FOOY01000013.1, forward strand.
GGTCATCCGGAACCAATGAACAATCAAAGGATTGATCTGCATGGCGAACGGCATCACTAAGTAACCTTATGAGTGGTTCGTGGAGAAAAATGGTGCGTTTTTTTGCCATAGCAAGAATAATTGGCTCTACGCATTTTAGCAGATGATGAAAAGCAACTTCTGGGTTTGGCTCGTTCGGGCACAAATGCTGAGAATAGGTCATGGATAGCATCCTTTCGGTGAGGTAGTGAAAAGAATTTGTGAGTGGATTAATTAGTGCTGAGTAGGAAAAATAGCATTGGGATAATCACCTATTATTATAAACGAACAAATTGGTGATGAGATTTCGATAAATTATTATAATTCCGACTAATTTGTGAACAAAGAGTAAAAAAGATAGCTAAAGACGGATTATTAGGTTCGTTTTTAACGTAAATGACGGTTCATCTCTCGTTTTGAAAAAAAGGGGGGAGATGAATCGTCATTTTTTAATGGTCATTATTTTTGTTCGGTAAGTGCAAGCAAACCATCCGCAGTTTCGTCGGTAGTGACGAGCACATTCAAATGTCCGCCGTTTAGTGCACCCAAGATTCCGGGGATTTTTTCTGCCGATTCCGCTACACCAATTGTATAACGTGTATTGTGCAGTAGTTCAAGGGGAATGGAGAGCGTTCGGTCTGCAAGATGCGTTTGAATTTCATTGCCGTAATGGTCAAAAAAACGAGAGCAAATATCGCCGACTACATGTTCTTCTTTGAATTGGTCAACGGAACTGTCACTGTAGAAGGCGCGCCACGTCGAATGACCTGTGCTGTTGATTGATCCGATACCGACAACCGCGATGGTGATGTTGCGCCACATGTTTGATACCTCTTTATAATAATGTGTTTGCATCCAATCCTTCTTCATTGACGGTTTCTCAACAACGGCCGGAACGTCGATCATTAAGGATCGGGCTTTTAACTTTTCTGCTGCTTGAAAACAAATCGTGTTGACATGATAGCGGCTTTCTAATTTACCGGCCGGTCCGCCAACCATGGGTACACAGAAGATATTCTCATGAAGCTCTGTAGGATCGAGTGCCTCAACTGCGGTCGCAAGCGTGCTGCCCCAAGATAATCCGATCACATCGTTATCTTCAAGAATGGAATCAAGAAACTTGGAAGCCGCTTGGCCGATGGCTGTCCGTTTAACATAAGCCGGCTGTCCCGGATCGACTGGGATTACAATCGCCTTTTTTAAATGAAATTGTTTCTCTAATTTTTCTGCTAGTGAAAGATCATTAAGATCGTAGTTGATCGTGATTTTTACAATGCCTTCATCACGAATTTTTTTGAGTATTCTGCTGATGGATGTGCGGTTAATGCCGGTCTTTTGAGCGATTTCATTTTGAGTCAGATTCTGTTCATAGTAAAACTGAGCAATTTGAATATATTTTTTCTTTAAATCGTCATTAATCATAGAAACACCTCATTTCGCACAAATGGTCAATAAATATGAAAATGTGCATACGGTTATAAGATAATTATATTCCAAGGGTAGTAATTTGTAAAATATAGTATGTAAGCGCTTAAATACATTCACAAATTTGCAACATGATAACAATTGACAATAAATAAATATGATTTATACTAAAAACGTAATCACAAATGGTCAAATGAATCACAAATGTTCAAACGGCATTTATTCCAATTAAGTGTAGGAGGTTTTATCATGAGTGGATGGCTTGGCATTGAAGGGAAAACGATTATTGTAACAGGCGGTTCTTCAGGAATTGGAAAAGCAGTTGTTGAGGCTCTATTAGAAAATGATGCTCATGTCGTGTTGGCGGATTTGCATGAACCGGAACAGGAACTCTATGATAAGGCAAAAGATAACCAACTCGTATTTGTGTCAACGAATGTTACCGAACGATCAAGCGTTGTCAATCTCGTGAATGAAACAAAAAAACAGTTTGGAACAATTGATGTCATCGTTAATAATGCAGGAATTAATATACCGAGACTCTTAATTGACCCAAAAGAAGAAAACAGCAAATTTGAATTAAGCGATGTGACGTTTGACAAGATCGTCAGCATTAACCAAAAAGGCGTTTTCCTCTGCTCACAAATTGCTGGAAGAGAAATGGTCAAGGCGGGCAAAGGCGTCATTGTCAATATGGTTTCTGAAAGCGGTTTAGAGGGTTCGGAAGGGCAAAGTGCCTATGCGGCGACGAAGGCTGCAATCTATAGTTTCACCCGTTCTTGGGCAAAAGAATTAGGCAAATACAATGTTCGAGTTGTTGGCCTTGCACCGGGTATTCTCGAAAAGACCGGGCTTCGAACTCCGGCGTATGAAGAAGCCTTGGCCTACACACGCGGCATTACTGTTGAACAACTCCGTCAAGGATACACAAATAAATCCATTCCGCTCAGACGCGATGGAAAGTTGAAGGAAGTTGCTGATCTGGTCGCGTTTTTAAGTTCAGATCGAGCAAGCTATATTACCGGCACGACCTATACTATTGCGGGTGGAAAAACAAGAGGATAAAACAGGCGTGATAACGAAAAGCGGGAAGGTGATTTACATGTACTCCATTGTTGTCTGTGCTCATGGCGATCTTGCAGAATCGCTAAAACGATCCGTCGAAATGATTTTTGGAGAAGTGAGCAATTTTTTTCCCGTTCGCTTCGTTCCAGGTGAGAATTTGGAAGATATAAAAAAGAAACTGACAGAAACAGTTGATGACAATCATTTAAAAGATACATTAATTTTTACTGATATTTTTTGTGGAAGCCCTTACAATGCTGCCGCAGCCTATGCGATGACCCATGATGGTGTTGAATTGATCAGCGGCGTCAGTCTTCCACTTTGCCTTGAGGCGGTTTCTAATCAGAATTTAAAAACTCTTGAGGAGATTGTCGCGTGGCTTAAGCAGGTTGCACCGGAAACATTTAAAGTGCTGAGGGATGTTTTAAAAGAACAGGAGGAGGAGGATTTCTAATGATTATTCATTTTGCTCGAATAGACGATCGCTTAATCCATGGGCAAGTGACCACGGTTTGGGTAAAAAAAGCGAATGCGAAAAGAATTATCATTGCCAGCGATGAAGTGGCACATGATGAAATTCGCAAAACATTGTTGAAACAAGCAGCACCACCAGGAACCAAGGTCAATGTATGCGAGGTGGATAAGGCAGTAAAAGTATATTTTAATCCCGTATATAAAAATGAAACCGTTTTCTATTTATTCACGAATCCAACAGATGTGCTGCGAATGGTTGAACAAAATGTTCCTATCAAAACCGTGAATATCGGCGGTATGGCTTATCGTGAGGGCAAGACACAAATAACGAAGGCCGTTTCACTAGGATTGGAAGACATTGACGCTTTTAAAAAATTAAATGCGCTTGATGTCAAGCTGGAGCTGCGTGTCGTGGATAGTGATGCCCCGATCGATATTATGAAAAAAATCGAAGGATTGTCTTCGACTAAATAAAAGGAGGCGAGAATGATGGAAATACACTTATATCAAGTGATCCTCATCTTTATCTTTGCTTGTATTGCCGGCATGGGCAGCGTTCTGGATGAATTTCAAACGCACCGCCCATTAATTGCCTGTACAATCATCGGATTGATTCTTGGCGATATTCAAACGGGCATTATTTTAGGCGGGACTTTGGAGCTCATCGCACTCGGCTGGATGAATATTGGCGCAGCTCAATCCCCAGACTCAGCTCTGGCCAGTATTATCTCAGCAATCCTTGTTATTGTCGGTCATCAAAACATTCAAGCGGGTATTGCGATTGCGTTGCCGGTAGCGGCAGCAGGGCAAGTGCTCACCGTTTTCGCCCGCACAATTACTGTGTTTTTCCAACATGCTGCCGACCGTGCCGCAGAAAAGCTGAACTTCAAGCTTCTGGATTTCTTGCATCTGTCCGCGCTCGTTGTTCAAGCGCTGCGCGTCGCCATTCCGGCGCTCTTGGTGACGGTTTTCATGAATGCGGGCAGTGTCCAACATCTTCTCAATTCGATTCCTGCAGTCGTCACCGGAGGATTGAACGTAGCCGGAGGATTTATCGTCGCAGTAGGGTATGCGATGGTGCTCAATATGATGGGCGCAAAATATCTGATGCCATTTTTCTTCCTGGGATTTATCTTGGCATCGTACTTGAACTTCAGCTTGCTCAGCTTTGGGGCAATCGGCCTGATTGTAGCGTTTATCTATACACAGCTCAATCCAAAATATCAGGAACCAAAACAAGTAGCAACTGCAGCAGGGTCATCAGCACCGCTCGCTGATGATATGCTTGAGGATTAGGAGGAGATGGCGATGAGTGAAGCGGTTAAAAAGTTAACTAAAAAAGACTTATTTAATATGTTTGTTCGCTCTAATTTTCAACAGGCATCTTTTAACTATGAACGTATTCATGCACTGGGTTTCTGTTTTGACATGATTCCTGCAATCAAAAAGTTTTATAAGACGGATGAAGAACGGAGACTCGCACTAAAACGCCATTTAGCATTCTTTAATACGACTCCGGCAGTCTGTGGTCCTGTAGTGGGTGTGACTGCGGCAATGGAAGAAGCGCGTTCTGATGGTGAAGCGATTGATGATGGCGCAATTAATAGTTTGAAAGTTGGCCTGATGGGACCGCTCGCCGGTGTCGGTGATCCGCTCATCTGGGGCACCTTGCGACCGATTACTGCCGCACTTGGCGCATCCTTCGCGCTCAATGGCAGCATCTTCGGGCCACTGCTCTTCTTCATTAGTTTTAATTTGGTCCGACTTGCATTGAAATGGTATGGACTCACTTATGGCTATCGCGCAGGTATGGGCATTGTGAAGGACATGGCTTCAAACGCCTTAACCAAGCTGACAGAAGGCGCAAGCATTCTCGGACTCTTTGTCATGGGTGTGCTGGTTACCAAGTGGACGAAAATCAATGTTCCTGTCGTCATCTCGCAAACGACCAATCAGGCAGGTGTTAAGTCAACGATGACCGTGCAAGGAATTCTTGATCAGCTGTGTCCAGGTTTACTTGCTCTAGGTCTCACGCTGCTGATGATGTATTTACTCAAGAAGAAGGCTAGTCCGATTCTGCTCATCTTCGCATTGTTTGGTGTAGGCATCCTTGGTTATTGGTTAGGGATTCTTAAATAAATGAAGAGAAAAAATGAAAAATGAGAGGGAGAATGAAAAAATGAAAACAACTGCGCTAAGACTGTATGGAAAAGAAGATTTGAGACTGGAAAAATTTGAGCTTCCGGAAATTAAAAGTGATGAAATTCTTGCTGAAGTTGTGACGGACAGCATCTGCATGTCTTCCTGGAAAGAAGCCAAAATAGCTGCTGATCACAAGAAAGTTCCAAATGACATTGCAGAAAATCCAATTATTGTCGGACATGAATTTTGCGGGAAAATCGTTAAAGTCGGGGACAAATGGAAGGATAAATTCGAAGAAGGCAGCAAGTTTGCGATTCAGCCAAATCTACAGCTTCCGGACCGGCCGGATTGCCCTGGCTACTCTTTCCCATATATAGGCGGAGATGCGACTTATGTAGTGATTCCAAAAGAAGTAATGGAACAAGATTGCCTTCTGGAATATAACGGCGACACCTATTTCGAAGGCTCACTATTGGAACCGCTATCCTGTGTGATCGGCGGATTTAACGCTAATTATCATCTCATTGAAGGAACTTATGATCATAAGATGGGCATTAAAGAAGGCGGAAACCTTCTAATCATGGGCGGAACGGGACCAATGGGGCTGCTGCAAATCGATTATGCTTTGCATGGACCGATTAATCCCAAAAATCTCGTCGTTACCGATCTCTCAGATGAGAAGATTGAGGCTGCGGCAAAATTGTATTCCCCTGAGGATGCTAAAAAAGATGGGATCAATCTTCACTATGTAAATATCAGCAACTATGAGGATCAGGAAGCTTATCTCCAGTCGCTTGTGAATCATGAATCTTATGATGATATTTTCGCGCTTGTTCCAGTGAAACCAGTGATTACACAAGCATCGTCTCTGCTCGCCAAAGATGGCTGCCTGAACTTCTTTGCTGGACCGCGGGATAAGCACTTCTCTGCTGAAATCAATTTGTATGATGTGCACTATAACTTCACACACTATGTTGGTACTTCTGGAGGGAATACCGATGATATGCGCGCTGCGATCAAACTTGTGGAAGAACGGAAAGTCAATGTTGAGAAAGTAGTTTCTCATCTGCTTGGGCTGAATGATGTTGCCGACACAACGCTGACTCTACCGACAATCCCGGGCGGTAAAAAACTGATCTATACGCATAAGAATATGCCACGCAAATCACTGGAAGAAATTGTCGCTGGTGATCACTCAGATCCATTTTATGCAGGTCTGAAAGAAGTTCTCGTTCAGAATAATGGCCTTTGGTCAAAGGCTGCAGAGCAGTATGTTTTGGCGCATGCTGAAACTATTTAAACGAAGAACCATTTATTAATGTAGAACCGTTGCGCGCTATCATGCTATAGCGTTCAACGGTTTTTAATTTTGAATGGATTATGCCTGCTCATTTAATTCCTTACGCACGAGTCATCTTTGAAGGAGCTTTCTTGGTGAAGGGCGAATGTTTAGGGGAGTTATCTTTGACTTTTTCAGAGATTCGTCATAACATATCCGTCAAGGAAACGTTTACATATAATGAAAGGGGAAATGGGTCAATGAAAATTTTACCATCAATCCTATCTGCTGATTTTGCGCATCTCGCAGACGAGGTTCGGGATGTGGAAAAGGATGTCGAGTTCATTCATGTCGATGTGATGGATGGACAGTTTGTTCCCAATATTACAATGGGGGCCAATGTTGTTAAGGCTTTGAAAAAGGAAACAAAAGTCGCTCAGGATGTACATCTCATGGTGACGGAGCCGATTCATTTACTGCCATCATTCATCGAGGCGGGAGCAGATATGATTTCAGTCCATAGTGAGGCGTGTACACACCTGCACCGCGCAATTCAGATGATCAAGGATGGAGGTGTAAAAGCCGGAGTTGTATTAAATCCGTCAACACCTGCCTCTGCATTGCAAGCAATCATACGCGATGTTGACTACGTCTTGATCATGACGGTTGACCCTGGATTTGGTGGTCAACGCTTCCTTCCCACGATGATTGATAAAATAAAAGCTGTCCGTGTGTTGATTGATTCGTTAAATCTTCCCGTTCAAATTGAGGTAGACGGAGGGATCGATGCAGAAACGCTGCCGCTCTGCTTTAATGCCGGAGCGTCACTATTTGTTGCAGGATCAGCCATTTTTCCTTTCGATGACCGGCATGCCGCGATCGAAAAGCTGAGTCAGAGCGTCTTGAAAAAATAAATTGTGCGAAATAACGGTGCCAATACATGAATTCGCGCGTATAGAAGACTATAGTAGAAATGATGTCGCATTAGTGCGGTATCATTTCGGGAGGCACGGATTCATGGAGCATGTTACGGAATGTTTGGATTTACTGGAGCAGTACATGGCTGGTCACCAAGTGGTGCATGATGTTGAAAAACTGAATTTTCAGGGGGCTGGTGCAAATGATGTCTATAATTGCACAGCTCCTTTTTACGATGATGGGAAATGGGTGATTGCCGCACGTGTCGAAGCGCGGGACAGCGAACGGTCTCATATCGGTTTCTTTGAAGAAGTGAACAATGGATGGAGACTGATGAACGATATGCCTATTTTTCCTTTACAGGATCCATTTGTGACACGAATTGACGGTTCACTGCTGTTTGGCGGTGTTTGGGTTGAACATCGCGCCGATGGACGTGCGACGTGGCGGACGTTATTTTATCGGGGCGAGACGATTCGATCATTGCAGCCTTTTTTTGAGGGACCAATCGGTATGAAGGATTTGAGGATCGCTCAGTTGACGAGTGGATTGATTCTTGTGTTGACGCGGCCTCAAGGCCAAAAAGGCGGGCGCGGGAAGATCGGTTATGTACTCTTGGCGTCACTTGATGAACTTGATCTAGCGAAGATTGAGTGTGCGCCACTGCTTGAGGGGCACTTTGCTGATGATGAGTGGGGCGGCGCCAATGAAATTCATCCATTCAAGAACGGCGACGCGGGGGTGCTTGGGCATATCGCTTATTTTGATCACCAGGGGAATCGTCATTATTATTCGATGATTTTTACGCTTGATCCATTTACAGGACGCCATTCGCCTGTAAAGATTATTGCGACGCGGCAGGATTTTTTAGAGGGACCGGCGAAACGATCGGATCTCCGCGATGTCGTATTTACCGGTGGAGCGATCCGAAGTAATGGACGGATGACAGTGTACGCGGGAACAAGTGATGCAGAGGCTCAGCGTATTGTGATCGATGACCCGTTTGAAAAATGGGACCATCCTGCAACCTGATGTGTGTGCGCATAAATAGAAATGAAGAGGGTGTCTCAGAAGTCCGTTTTGGACTTTGAGATGCCCTTTTTTTAGAGTGGAGAGGGAGAGGTTTAGAAAGACTACAGAGACATAACGATGAATCAAGCACGCAGGTACGAGCTTCTGCGAGTTTCTTTTGGTAAGTAAAGAAAGTTTAGCGTTTTGGCTTGCCGGTACGACGATAAGGTCATAAGATTCGATTGGGTGATCAGGTTAGCGCCCAATATGAGAAATAAACGGAAAAATTCCGCTTATTTAGAAAATGAATGAAAAAATAGCTTAAATAGACGGAGAAATTCCGCTTATCACATCGAAAAACGTGAAAATAGAGGACTTTTCTGTGCATAAGCGGAAAAATTACCCTTATTTACCTGCAAAACAAGCTTCGGAGTGTAAATAACCGGAAAACATCCGCTTATTTTATTCCGGCCACGTTACTTAATCAAGGACCAAGATGATTTATTAGAAAACTTGGCTTCGCCAAGCCTCTGGCGAAGGCGAAGACTTAGTTGCGCTTACACTCGTTTCCTTGAATCTTTAATTTTTTTATACTTTTTTATCAGTGTTAGAAAACTTGGCTTCGCCAAGCCTCTGGCGAAAGCGAAGACTTAGTTGCGACGGCCATGGACGGCCAGTGTCCGATGAGCCGCAGGACGCGGCGTTTTTTCGGACCGCTTACACTCGTTTCCCTTAAATGTTTTCTTATACTTTCCTACCAGTGTGAACTAGAAATATCTGTTCAAGACAAGGTCGATGATTAAGACCATTACTATGAAAAAGGTGTTGACTTATTTTTACAAAAGAAAGAAAATATAAATAATAAATAAATTATTATTATGATAACAATTTATCTCGTGAACAGCGGGATTGTTTTCTGTTCAAGGTAACTGGACTTTGAAAAAATTCATTAAAGAGTCGTGAACGTTTACTAGGAAGATGGTGAGCCTTATGTCTGATTGTATTTTTGATCGGATTGTTGCGAGAGAGAACACAAATTGTGTGAAGTGGGATGGGGCAGAACGTCTTTACGGGAAGCCTCACTTGCTCCCGATGTGGATTGCAGATATGGATTTTTCCGCGCCGGATTGTGTCATCAATGCATTGAAGGAATGTCTGGAACAGAAAATATTCGGCTACACCTTATGTCCGGAATCGCTGAAACAAGTTGTTCAGACATGGCTGAACGATCACTATGCATGGAAAGTTCCAAGCGAGGCGATTGTCTTCAACCATAATGTTGTGTCAAGTATTGCTTTGGCATTGCGCGTGTTAACGAAGAATGGAGACAAGGTTCTCATACATAATCCTGTTTATAATCCGTTCTTTGAGCAAATTAATCAGCTTGGACGAATTCCGGTTGTTTCCGAACTGGAGCTTCATGATCATCGCTATTATATGAACGTGGGAGATATGGAACGGAAAATTAATGAAGAAAATGTGTCGTGTATCCTTATTTGCTCTCCGCATAATCCGGGCGGGCGTATTTGGAATGCGGAAGAACTGCAGGAAGTGGTTGCCTTGGCAGCGAACTATAACCTTCCGATTATCGCCGATGAAATCCATTCGGATCTGGTGCTTCCGGGAAAGAAGCATCAGCCGATCGCATTGCTGGCCGGGAACCAATGCGCGAACATAGTTACTTTAATGGCACCGACAAAAACATTTAATTTGGCAGGTATTGGTCCTTCGTATATTTTAACCTTTAATCCTGAGATTGCAGCGGCAATCAAGCATGAGCAGAAGGTTATGGTCTATCCGGAAATCAATCCGTTTCAAATCGCAGCGATGACGGCAGCCTATGGAAAAGGCGAACAATGGATGAAGGATTTGATTGTCTATGTGAAGGGGAATAGTGATTATGTTCGCGCAAAGCTCTCTGAGATTGACGGGCTGCACTGTATGGATAGCGACGCAACCTATCTGATGTGGATCAGCTATGCGGATCTCGGCTTTTCTGAAGAGGAGGTTAATAAAGCGCTCGTTGAATGCGGAGTGGCTCTGCAAATGGGCAGTACGTATGGTAAAGCGGGGTGCGGATTTGTCCGCATGAATGTTGCGGCTCCGCGTACGCTTGTTGAACAGGGAACGGAAAAAGTAGTGCGCGCTTTTAAAGGTCTGCTCGCTATGCATACCCATAGATAAGCTGTACTAATGAATTTTCTTATGTATTTTTCTTAATCATGTAAGGGGGGGACAAACATCACAAGTAAATTGCAACGATATAAGAATTTTGTCTCCTTTCTAGGCGATGTGATGGGTGATGATGTAGAAATCATTCTTCATGATGTACAAGACTTGGAGAATTCGGTGATTGCGACCAACAGCACCAAACGAAACGGGCGCAAAATTGGATCGCTGTTGACTGGTCTGATCCCGAAGATGCTTGAAGAAGGAAAAGAGTCACATAAATCATTTATCACGAATTACGAGGGGAAATCCAACGACGGAACCGTCCTAAGGTCGTCAACATATTTTATTCGTAACGAGAGTGATGAAATCATTGGCCTGTTGTGCATCAACGTTAATTTCGAACGTATGGAGGAGACGATCCGGTACTTAGGCGATTTTGTCGGTATCGATCGTATTGAAGGTAAAAAACGACAAGAACGTGTGGCACATTTGAGCCCCTCAATCGAAGATATTGCGATCAGCAGTGTTAAAGAAATTGTCTCAAGCATGGACGTTCCCTCAGAACGTATGTCGCAGAAAGAAAAACTGGAAGTGGTCCATATGCTGAACAATAACGGCATTTTCCTACTCAAGGGGATTGTTAGTATCGTTGCCGAGGAGCTCAAGACATCGGAAGCAACGATCTATCGGTATTTAAGCAAAATGAAGAAAAGCGAATTAACTATTGATCTTGACACGCCATAAGTTCATCGTTGACGTGAATGATACATTGGTATATAAAATCATTATATTAAACTGTAAAAATATCAGTGGGCGAAGAGAGGAGCAAGGCGGTGTCAAAACCTATTATTGGAATCACCAGTGCGTTTGTAAAACTGAGTAATTTTTCAGAAGGTGTCTATGCACATAAGGATTATAGTACAGCACTGATTAAGGCAGGCGCCATCCCTTTGATCTTGCCGATCGCTCCTGGTTCATGTGCCGATCAGTACATGGAACTATGCGATGGTTTTTTACTTAGCGGCGGATGCGATGTCAATCCTAAATTTTTTGATCAAGATCCGATGCCTGGCTGCGGCCTATTCGATACGGAACGTGATCAAATGGAATTTCAATTGGTTCGTCAGTCGATTAAGAAGGGAAAACCTGTTTTCGGCATCTGCCGTGGTCTTCAGGTGATGAATGTCGCGCTTGGCGGCACTCTGATTCAAGATATTGCAAGTGAATTAGATCATCCGATTCAGCATGTTCAGAAGGTGTCACGCAAAGAGGTAAGTCATCGTGTACGCCTTGAGAAAGACACGTATTTGTTTCAGATCCTCGGTGAGCAGGAGACGGTGATGGTGAACAGCCTCCATCATCAGTCCATTGATCGGCTGGGGGATGGATTGCGGGCAGCCGCCTTTTCGGCTGACGGCATTATCGAAGCCGTTGATGTGAAGGAAAATGGCTTGATCGGTGTTCAGTGGCATCCGGAATCGATGACAGCCGGAGGAAGTGACATGATGCTGGGTCTGTTTAAGTATTTTGTCACACGCTGCAAAGAAATGAAGCAAGCGAACTCGGAAGTGTAAGTGTAATTCAATGGATGTAACGTTCACATTAGAAAACTTGGCTTTGCCAAGCCGCCGTCACACGTACAGTGTAAAAAAGAGAATCTTCCAATTGAGGAGGATTCTCTTTTTTTCGCTCGGTGAAAGTGATGTGCTCATAACATTCCAGTTCATGAACGATATGGGTAATAATAGGATTTTTTCGTGAATGTGCCAAAAAAAGCCACCGACTCTGGGGTACAGTGTCGAAGGCGTTAGCTTTTTATTTAATCTTTTTCGAGATAATTCAGGGCAACCGCGGCAAGCATGGCGGATCCGTAGGGCAGTGCGCGCTCATCAATGGTGAATTTGGGATGATGGTTCGGGTATCGTGGAATCGCGTCACTGCCTGCGCCGAGTACAAAGAAAACGGACGGGAGATGCTCGGTGTAGAAAGAGAAGTCTTCTCCGCCGAGGCTGGGTTTGCTTTGCAAGCGATGACCGATACCAAGAAGATCGTCAGCGGTTTGTTGCGCGATTGCGGTCATTCGTTCATCGTTGAGGATGGACGGCGCGCTGAATGTATAGTCGAGTTTATAATCCGCGCCGAACGCCAAGGTGATGCCTTTGACAATTTTCTCAATTCGTTTCGGCGCGGATTGGCGTAGTTCGGGATTCAGCGTGCGCACGGTTCCGGTCATGGTGACCTTTGGCGCGATGACGTTGTTCGCGCTGCCTCCTTGGATCGTCGCAATCGTCAGAACAACGGGGTCTGCCGGGTCCACTTGGCGGCTGGCAAATTGCTGAAGCGCGGTGATGACTTGTCCGGTGACCGCGACTGAATCAACCGTCAAGTCGGGATGCGCCGCGTGTCCGCCTTTCCCAATGATAGCCAGTGAAAAGAAGTCAGTGGATCCGCAACCGACTTTTCCTGAGAAGGCGATTCTTCCAAGGTCGACTCCGGCGTTAATGTGAAGTCCGGCCATTGCATCGATCCCTTTTAAGGCGCCGGTATCAATCATTGCGCTTGCCCCTTTGCTGACTTCTTCGGCAGGCTGAAAGAGAAACGCGATGTCGCCGCGCTCCGGGCGATGTTTTTTCAAGAGCTTTATCGCTCCCATCAGCATGGCGGTATGCGCATCATGGCCGCAGGCGTGGCTTATGCCATCATTAACGGAGCGAAACCCAAATGTATTTTGCTCTTGGATCGGCAAGGCATCCATATCAGCTCTAAGGCCAATTGTTTTGCCAGGCTGGCTTCCTCTGATCCGCGCAACGATCCCTGTCCCTGCAAAAAGTCCGGTTAGTTCAAGATCCGATTCTTGGAGAAAACGGGCAACCTTTTCGGAGGTGCGATGCTCTTCGAATGCGAGCTCGGGATGTTGGTGGAAGTCACGCCGCCATTCGGTTAATTGCGGCTGCAGGAGCTGCGCCTCTCGCAGCAATTGTCTGGATTGATCAGCGTCCAATGGGGTCACACCTCATCTGCTGCGCGTTCAAATGTTTTAAGCACGGCGGTTGTGAGAATCCGTACACCGTCGTACATGGCGTCGTGGTTAAAGGTCATATAGGGATGGTGCAGGCCGGGTTTAAGATCACATCCGAGCCCGAGCATTGTCGATTTCAACTTAGGGGTGCGGATGGCATATTGGTGGAAATCATCGCCGCCGCTGGATAAACCGGCCGGGTCGTAGTGATCATCGCCGAGAACCTCTTTAATCGAATCCCCCATTATAGCGATCGCTTCCGGTGCGGAAACAGCGGCGGGACTGCCATGGGAATCGTCTAGACTAACGTTTACGCCATAGCTTGTCGCAACGCCTTGAACGATCTGTTTGATTTTCTGCTTGAATTCATTCATCGCTTCGTTTGTCTGCGCGCGCACATCTAAACTGAACTCGGCATGACCGGGAATGATATTGGTCGCGGAACCTGCATGCAGGTTGGTCATTTTGACCGAGCTTGGAATCATGGGATTAACATGAAGATGTCCGAGTGCGTTAACGATGGACGCAGCAACTTCAATGGCATTCGTGCCAAGATGCGGCCTAGCGCCATGAGCGTCTTCACCGTCGATTACGCCGCTGATGGTACCGCAGGCGCCGTGGAGAATAGCCGGCCGCGCGCGTCCGTCTTTTGTTTCTTCAATTGGACGAAGGTGCACACCATAGAAATAGTCGGCATCGTCCAAAACACCGCGCTTACTCAATTCCAGTGCGCCTCTACCTATTTCTTCTGCCGGCTGAAATACAAGACGTACCGTACCGTGGAATGAATCAAGTCTCTCTTTTAAAATCATCGCAGCTCCAAGCACCATTGACATATGGGCATCGTGGCCACACGAGTGGTTTGCCTGAAGTTTGCCGTCGACCTCTTGCCAGAGCGCGTCCATGTCGGCACGTAAAGCGACAATCGGTCTCCCGTTGCCGATTTCGCCAATCACGCCGGGACAGTCGTCAAAGGTGCGCGTTCGATAGCCGAGCGCGTCTAATTTTTCTTTAATAAAAGCCGTCGTTCGCACTTCGTTCATACTGATTTCCGCATGAGTATGTAGGTAGTTAAATAGTGACATTACGTTTTCTTTGATTGTTTCTGTAAGTTCTTGTTGCATGTAATCGTTCCTACTTTCTTAATTTTCTTATTCTATGCATTGTTCTTAACTTAGCATGTTAATCACGGATTTTCAACCGATTGGAAGGTGAGTCGCCTGCCGTATTGTTGTGTTATTTTCCTTGTACGGGAGAGTTGAGAATATTTACTTGGGAACCCGTGTTCATTTTTGGTATATTAATAGCTGATTACAAAAACGATTGATAAGAAAATGTTACGAAACTTGACTTCATTAAGCCTATGGTGAAGGTAAAGATTTATACTTTCTCACTAGTGCAAAATAGAGCAACGAATAATTGGGAGGGCGTAAACGATGCAGATTCTTTTTTGTGTGGGAAAGTCGTATGTACCGATTCACCAACAGATGGTCGATCAGCTTGAAGCAATTGGTGCAAATGTCCGTTGTCTGATGTTTGAACAGACCTTGGATAAAGAATTGATTAAGAAATCTATCCATGATGCTCAGGTGTGCATCACGGCGATCGCTCCTTGTGATCGTGAAATCATTGATGCCGCCCCAAATCTTAAGTATGTTCTGAAGACGGGGACAGGCTTGGACAACGTGGCGATGGATTATGCGACAGAAAAGGGCATTCTGGTTAGCAACGCGCCCGGGGAAAATGCGACCTCGGTTGCTGAACTGGCATTTGGGCAGATGATCAGCCTGTCACGTTTGATTCCGATGCTGGACCGCGGAACCAAAAAAGGCGAGTGGCCAAGCGGTGACGCTTATGAGCTTGACGGAAAAACAGTTGGCATTATTGGCTTTGGTTCCATCGGTCAAAAGGTTGCACGCTATGCCGGGGGCTTTAACATGCGTGTGATCACTTTTGGAAATCACCAGGATCATGAAGCGGCCGGACGATTGAATGCGACTTTCGTTGAACTGAGTCAGCTTCTGCGCGAAGCAGATTATGTCGTGATCAGCACAGCACTCAATGCGTCCAATTACCACCTTATTGATCAAGACGCGTTAGATCAGATGAAGTCGACTGCCTTTCTCGTAAATATTTCTAGAGGAGCGCTGATCGACGAACCGGTTTTGTTCGACGCCTTACGCCGCAAACAACTCGCGGGAGCGGCTTTGGACGTCTTTGAACAGGAGCCGCCCAAAGCATTGCCGGATTTGGATAATCTGATTGTATCGCCGCATATCGCGGGAACAACGCGGGAAAGTATTGCCCGCGTCGCACGCGTTACCGTTGAAAATATTCGTAAATTCATGAATCATGAGCAGCCGGATTTTGTTGTCAATCATGATGCGCTGCACAAAAAGCAAGGACACAAATGAGGCATGAGCAACGAGGATATAGGCAAACCACGCAGGCGATAATCGTCTGCTTTTTTGTTGCCTAGGAAATTATAAACTATCGACTTATGGATAACTAAATCTTTGGTAAACCGTATCCCAAGCAGGTGAACGAATAACTTGGCAGATGATTGAAAACTTCATCATAAAAGGCAAACCTTCAGCAGTTAAGCGGCGGCAACTTTAACAGGTGAATTGATCACGGATCGCCTTTATGAATAGTTCGAATGCAGCAAATATGCTTGATGGAAGACGCAATCGATTTCAAGTTTCCATCATGTTTACCGTGGACTGTTCGCTCCAAAGTAATTGACACAATTTTTCAAAATAAGGTATACTTATGAAAATACGATTGTTTGTTCTCTTCTCGATTCGCTTCACGTCACACATTCCTCTCCCATGACCGAAACATACCTCGCAAGGAGGCTTCCTATGTCTACAGACCACGATCGACGCTTTAAAGTCCTGCTTCACGAGTTTTTTGATGAATTTCTCGAAGCCTTCTTCCCAAAAATTTACCAGGCGCTTGATCTTTCCGAGAAAAAATTTCTTTCCGAGGAACTGTTCGCGGATATGGTCGAAGGCGACAAAAAACGGGCAGATGTTATCGCGGAAACGAAGCTGAAATCAAAAAAAGACGTCATCCTGATTGTCCATCTTGAAGCACAGAATTATTACCAAGAAGATTTTTCCGAACGGATGTATATCTATTACAGCATGATCTATCTGAAATTTCGAAAACCTGTTTTACCCATTGCCATTTTCAGTTATGATGGAGTTAGAGATGAATCTGACGAATTCGTGGTAAAAGTACCTCATCTAATGGTTGTTAGCGTGTTCCATTTTTTGAAACTCGAACTTTCCAGAATGAACTGGCGAAAATTTATGAACAGCAATAATCCGGCCGCCGCCGCGCTGATGAGCAGGATGAACTACTCGAAAAGAGAACGTGTGCAGGTACGACTTGCTTTTATCAGGCAAATGATCAACATGCATCTTGGAGAAGCGCGTGAGAGCATGATCAATGGATTTTTCGAGACCTATCTTCAATTAGACAAGGAAGAGGTGGATCAATTGACGAATCAAGCTAAAAAACTTCCGGAAGAAATCCAAGAAGAAGTGCTCAAGTGGCCCAATTCTACTTATGATCGCGGAAAACAGGAGGGAATTGAACAGGGAGAACGAAAAGCAAAAGAACAGGTTGCCCGGAAGCTGCTGCAAAAAGGAATGAGTCATGCTGAAATCAGTGAATTGACCGGATTGAACGAAGCAGCGATTAAATCGATCGCAATCGCCGGTGAATGAGCCAATTATAGAGTTTACCCAATGAATGACCACCGGTCGTATTTGCTAGTACAGGTAAGATGGATCCTCGTGTTCCAAGAATCGTTTTGGAGCACGAGGGTCATTTTCTTACTTACAGTTGCTCAATTACTTTTTTTAGAATTCCGTTGCTCCTTGATTCTGCGTAGAACCGCGTCAATCAGTGCCGAAAAACGGGTGTTCAGTGAGGTTCGTTTGTACTGCAATTAAAAAATTTTTTGAAGATTTACATGAGAAATGAGAAACGCCTTGTTAGGACAAATGACGCATATAGATTATTTTGGTAAGACTAGATCGGTGAGTAATATGGAAAAATGTTGTTCGTTTGGTCCGGTAATTTGGTAGGAACAAAAATAAATAGGAAGAAAAGATTAGTTGAAAAGGATCTATATAGTTCATTCTATAATGAATATTCGTAATATTGACAACTATAGTTGCCGCTTTTATACTAAATTTAATCCTGACTGGTCCAAGTTTCAAGATTCCACAATTACCCATTGTCGGCCGCTTGAATCATCTGGAACTGAGGGAAAATGGCAACCGGGATGAGTCCCGCTTGCGCGTTATTACATGGTTAATCAACATCCTATTTGCGTCTGCTTTGTCTTCATCAACCGAGACAAAAACCAGCCTGGGCATGACTTCAGGCTGGTTTTTGTTTTTTTTAGAACGCATCTCGGAGGTGGTGATCCGCGCGTCATTTGCCCACTTTTGCCCGACTGTGATTGTTTAAGTCAAAATGAACGAGGAAGTGAATGCTTTGAAAGTAAACAAACAAATTTGCCCTACTAATCGCTATAAGTTCGTTTCATGGTTAGTGATTCTCTTTTTGTTCATCTTCATCTGCATGACGAATACACCGGCACATGCCGAATCACAGAATAGTAATCAGATAGGCCTTCAAAACGCATTTCAAAAGGCGGCCGATGCTTATCACGTGCCGCTTAGCATTCTGATGTCGGTTTCCTACAACGAAACGAGATGGGAAGGTCACCACGGCCAGCCAAGCACCTCCGGCGGTTATGGTGTGATGCATTTGACCGAGAGTGCTCCATCAGGTGATCTATTTGCAAAAGGTGATAAAGTTAATAAGGATGTGGGCACAACATCTGAGAAAAGTGTGAATACATTGAATCAGGCGGCAAAACTGCTTGGCACTGCTCCTGAGTCGCTCAAAAGTGACACGGAGAAGAATATTCTTGGCGGAGCTGCCCTGCTCGCCGATTATCAGAAACAGATCACAGGACAACTTTCACATGATCCTGGAAAGTGGTACAGCGCGGTCGCAAAGTACAGCGGATTTGCTGATTACGATACTGCGGCCGATTTCGCCAATCAGGTCTATAAAACAATTAATCAAGGCGCAGTCCGACATTTTTCTTCTGCGGGGACGGTACAGCTTGCGGCGAAACAAATTAAACCCAACAAGCAAAATCTTGCACATCTTCATCTCCACAAGCGGAAACATGGACATGGAGACAGCCTAAAAGGAGTCGATATGCAAAACGTTCCGGCCTTATACAAAGCATTTTCCGATTCTGACGGTGATTACGGAAACTATGATCTTGCCAATCGTCCAAGGGACGGTCAAGAGATTCGCTACATCATCATTCATGATTCTGAAGTGAGCTATGAAGGAACGATCAATACTTTTTTACAACAAAACTATGTCAGCGCGCACTATGTGATCCGTTCTTCCGATGGACAAATCACCAAGATGGTAGATCCAAAAAATGTGGCATGGCACGCGGGAAATTGGTATATTAATAGTCATTCGATCGGCATCGAGCATGAAGGCTACGCGGTCGAAGGCTCGACCTGGTACAGTGAACCGATGTACCGAGCGTCGGCAAAGCTCGTCAACTATTTAGCAAAAAAATATGATATTCCACTAGACCGTGAGCACATTATCGGTCATGAGGAAGTACCCGGCTTGAATCCGACGCGTCAGCTCGGCATGCACTGGGATCCGGCCGCATATTGGGATTGGGCGCATTACTTCAAGCTTCTCGGCGCACCATTTTTAAAGAGCAACCATTCGCTTGGATCGAGTAAACGCGGCAGCATTGTGACCATTAATCCTGATTATCAGACCAATAAACCTGAAACAACATACAACAATGAGCCGCTCGAGCCGAAATCTGCAAACTTTGTATATCTGTACACGGAGCCTGATTTCAGCGCGCCGCTGCTTAGTGATCCGATTCTTCATCCAAACGGGAACGGAACGACTGCGCTTAATGATTGGGGCGATAAAGCAGTTGCCGGCCGCTCTTATTTCAAGGCGGACCAGACGAAGGACTGGACAGCAATTGACTTCGGTGGCCAGAAGGCATGGTTCTATAATCCGAAAGGCACAAATACGATTACGAGCAGTGGAATGCTAATCACACCGAAAAAAGGTGCGGATTCGATTCCGGTTTACGGATCGGCTTATCCTGAGGCAGCTGCCTATGATAAATTTTCCATTCCATCTGTCGGCATTACGCCGATTTACGCGATGCCTGCCGGACAATTCTATGTCGCAGAGAAAGCGGTAGGATCCGATTATTATTATGCGAAGCTGTTCAATGCGCCCGAAACTTATCATGTGGTGAGTGGTAACGATCAGTATTACCAAATCTCCTACAATCATCGCATCGCATTTGTGAAAAAGAGCGATGTAAAAGTGAAGAAGCCATTTTTTTACTAAACAAGCGATAAAAGATGAATAGAAAAACGAAGTCCCCTGAAGTTCGATTACTGAAAATCCGGCTTCAGGGGTTTTGTATGAAAAATATGCAACTTATTTAAGAGGGCTATTAAATAACTCATGAGTTTTTACAGAATAGTGAGTGTTCATTTATATTTATATGCTTTGATTTCTATTGGATTTGCGGCGTTGTACACCAATCGTTCATATTCTCTGTAACATCTTCTATCTTTTCATTTCTGTTGTTAAACTATATTATTAAATGAATAGATTTCGAGTAAATAGAATCGTCAAACGTCAAATTTATTGAGAGGAACGATTTTTTTGGGCGTAAATTTACTGTATTCACAAATCATATCCGATGTTGAAGATAAAATAAAAAGCGGCGTGCTCGAGACGGGTCAAAAGCTGCCTTCCGAGCGTGAAATGTCCGCGCAGTATGAAGTCAGCCGGGCCGTTGTTCGAGAAGCCATCAAAGTACTTAATGAAAAAGGGCTCGTTGAAGTCAAAGTAGGCAAAGGCATCTATGTGACGAAACCGACCAATTCCAATGTCACCCGTGCGTTGCTACGCGTCATTCGTTCAAGCGATTCAACGCTTGAGGATATGATAGAGGTGCGAGAAGAGCTTGAGCTATCTGCAATAAGAAAGGTGATTGCTAATAGTGACTCAACTGGTATGGGAAAATTGAGAAATGCGTGCAGCTTAATGGATAAAGAAGGAATTAAAGTTTCGGAATTTGTTGACAAAGACGCGCAATTTCATTTAACTCTTGCAAAATTAACTGATAATAATATTTTTTACCTTTTAATAAGTTCTTTTTATGATCTAATTGATAAAGCACTATTTGATCTTTCTCATATGGTTCCTTCGGACAATGAAGAGGCACAAATTCAGCATTGGACTATTGTTAATGCGCTAGAACAGAAAGATCTTAAGTTGTCAGAGAGAACAATGAGGGCTCATATGGATATGATTAGAGACGAGGTCAAAATGCTACGAGAAAGACATTTGATCTAACTGTTGGTTGATTTTGTAAAAGTATGTCAGAATTCCTTTCAATTTAATAGAAGAATGAAAATAATAATACTATTATAATAATTAATAACAGAAGGTTTAAAAAGAGTTTATATTTTCTGTTATTAATATCGGACTTACCGGTTAGACCAGTTATACCATCGAGAAATCTAATACAATTGGGAGGTTTTAAGGTGAAAAAATCAGTTGGTATTGTTTTGTCGTTGATTTTAGTTTTAGTTTTGAGTGCGTGCGGTACAAATGAATCTGGAAATTCTTCATCACGTAGCTCAAGTACATTTGATGCTATTAAGAAGAAAGGGGAAATAACTATTGCAGTTGATGATACCTATCCTCCAATGGAATTTCGCAATGATAAAAATGAACTTGTGGGGTTGAATATTGATCTTGCCAAAGCAATTGGAAAAAAGCTTGGGGTAAAAGTAAAACATATCCCAACAGCCTGGGATGGGATTATCCCCGGACTAAATACAAAAAAATACGACATAATCATGTCATCCATGAATATTACTGATGAGCGAAAAAAACAGGTTGACTTTGTCAAATATCTAGATTTTGGACAAGTTATTGTTACTAAAAAAGGAAACCCTTTAAAAATTCAAAAACAAGGAGATTTAAAAAATAAAACTGTTGGAGTTCAGATAGGCACTACAAGCGAAACGGCTGCAAAAGAAATAGGTATAAAAAAAATAAAAACTTATAATGGCTTCACTGACGCATTTAATGATATGGGTGCGGGTAGGCTCGATGCCATTGTTGTTGGGGAAATGGTTGGCCGTTATTATGTTAAAAACCAGCCAAAATCGTTTGAAATAATTGGTGATAGTTTCCAAAAATTGCCTGTGGGAATTGCAGTTCGTAAAACAGATAAAAGTTTATCTGCTGCACTTGCTAAAGCAGTTAAAGAATTAAAAGACGATGGTACTTTTACTAAAGCGGAAGCTAAATGGTTTGGTGAATGAATGCAAGCATAAATAGTTTGTAATTGTAAACTGCAGTTTTGTTAAAGAAGAGCAAGGAGGACAATTAATGGATTCTTTTTTTAGCTTTTCAATTAAGTATCTACCTTATTTGCTAGAAGGAACAGTTGTAACAGTTGAAGTTGCTGCACTTTCAATAGTTATAGGATCTATTTTGGGCATCGTCATTGGAATCGGTCGAGTATCTCAAATAAAAGTCATCTCTCAATCTTGCAGATTCTATATTTGGCTCGTAAGGGGAACACCTCTCTTACTTCAATTGTTTATCGTGCATTTTGCACTACCAGCCGTGAATCCAATATTAACTTTTCCTCCCTTTGTATCTGCGGTTATCGCATTTTCAATAAATTCTGCCGCATATATCGCCGAAATTGCGCGGGGAACAATTCAATCCATTGATACAGGACAAAATGAAGCAGCACGCTCGCTAGGGTTTAGTCGTAAAGAAGCGATGTGGCTCATTATTTTTCCTCAGGCTTTTAGAAGAATGTTGCCGCCATTAGGAAATGAGTGTATTGCTTTGATTAAGGAATCTTCACTTGTGTCGACTATTGCTTTGTATGATCTGCTTCGTACTGGACAGCAAGTAATTAGTAGTACCTATCGTTATATGGAAATTTTTACAATGGTTGCAATCATTTATTTGGTGCTTACAACAGTTATGAGCTTTATTGTTGGAACGATTGAAAGAAAGGTTAGCTTGTATGAATAAAATGAATTCCGTAAAAGGAGAGAGATCCTTGACAGATGAGATACAACTTCAATTTCCTATATTACAGTTTAAAGGTGTGTTTAAAAGCTTTGGCGAAAACCATGTGATACGGGGACTCGATCTTAATGTAGATAAAGGGGAAGTGGTTGTTCTAATAGGATCGAGTGGCGCTGGGAAAACTACCTTGCTTCGATGTGCAAATCTGCTTGTTCCCATTGACAGAGGAGAAATAATATACAGCGGATCTCCTGTAATTCATGTCAATGAAGGGAATTCAAATCAATTAACGACTAAAGAATTAAATCAGTATCGAACTGAAATTGGATTTGTTTTTCAACACTTTAATTTATTCCCACATATTTCGGTAAGAAAAAATATAACACTCGCTTTAGAGAGAATAAAAAAAATGGATAGTAATGCAGCTAAGGAGAAAGCATTGGATCTACTCTCTTGGGTGGGTTTGAAAGGTAAATCTGACAATTTTCCAAGTCAATTATCAGGCGGGCAAAAACAAAGGGTAGCAATTGTGAGAGCATTGGCGATGGAACCAACAGTTATGCTATTTGATGAACCGACATCTGCTCTTGATCCGGAAACAGTAGGGGATGTTTTAGATGTCATGATGAAATTAGCAAAAAAAGGGATGACAATGTTAATAGCGACTCATGAGATGGAATTTGCTAGAGAAGTTGCTGATCGGATTATCTTTATGGATAAAGGGGTGATTGTTGAGCAAGGTACGCCACAAGAGATTCTTAATCGACCAAAAGAAGATAGAACACGAGAATTTTTATCAAGAGTGTTACCAAAACATCATTCTCTAGGTGAAAATTCAGAAGATTAATAAAAATAATAATTGGAGGCTTTTCAAATGGATGATAAAGCAATGAGCTTATATGAACGAGCAATTAAAGTTATTCCACCAGTTGCATCAAACAGAGCAACAAAATTGGAGATTGTTAAAGCAAAAGGTGCTTATCTGTGGGATACGGAAGGAAAAAAATACTTAGATTTTGCAAGTGGGATAGGCGTCACTAATATGGGTCATAACCATCCTTATGTGATCGAAAAGGCCAAAGCGCAGATGGAAGACCTCGTCCATGCTGGCCATAATGTCGTATTCTATCCTTCATATGTGGAACTTGCGGAACGGCTTAGCGCGGAATTGGATCATGACTATAAAGTCTACTTTTCAAACAGTGGCGCAGAGGCTGTTGAAGGCGCACTGAAACTTGCCAAATGGGCAACGAAACGTCCGGGAATCATTTCATTTAAGCGCAGTTTTCATGGTCGGACAATGGGGGCGACGACAGTTACCGCTTCTAGTTCGGTTTATCGTCAAGAATACGAAGGACTGATGCCGAGCGTCTATTATGCGGAGTATCCCTATGCATTTCGAAGCGGGCTGAGCGAAGATGCGGAAGTCGATCGCTGCATCCAATCAATCGAAGAAATTTTCCACTATTTGATTGCTCCTGAAAAAGTTGCGGCCATTATTATGGAACCTCAGCAAGGTGAAGGAGGCTACATTGTTCCACCCAAACGCTTTGTTGAACAGGTACGACAAATTTGCTCCGAGCATGGCATCCTCTTAATTTTTGATGAAATCCAATCCGGATTTGGAAGAACGGGCGAACTGTTTGCTTGGCAGAACTTTAATGTGGAGCCGGATATTATGTGCGCGGCGAAAGGCATAGCGAATGGTTTTCCGCTCAGCGCGGTCATTGGCAAAAATGAAGTCATGGATCAATGGACCGCTGGAGCGCATGGAGGAACCTTTGGAGGAAATCCGGTTTCTTGTGCTGCGGGCTTGGCTGTGCTGGATCTTCTACATCAAGGCGTTTTGGAAAATGCGAAAAAAATGGGTGTTTATTTTAAAGAAAGACTGGAAGTGCTTGCCCAATCTTTTTCGATCATTAAGGATATTCGCGGACTTGGATTGATGATTGGCATGGAATGTATGGCTGCAGATGGTAAACCTGACAGCGACATTATTGCTAAGTTAAGAGAAACGGCTTTGGCAAAGGGCTTGCTTCTGCTAAGCTGCGGCGTTGATAAAAATGTGATTCGCTTTATACCGCCGCTTGTTGTGACAAAGGAAGAGATTGATCTTGCAGTCTCTATTCTACAAGAGTCTTTTGAAGAAATTTTGGCTAAAACAGTTTGATTGGCTATGCCTTTCGACTTTTTAGATAGATCTGCAGGGCAATTATTCTGCGGTCATGCACCACGTCGGTATTGGATACCGATGATTTTTAACCCCCCTTTTTATTGATGGCGCATCTCCAAGTACTAGAGAGATGGCCTTTTTATGTCGGGTACCGTGAGTTGTAGAAGGTATCTCTGCAATCAAATTTTCCGGTGGAAGTTAGTGATTGGATCAGGTATGCTTGATTTATTGTTCGAACATTCATCAGAAGATTATTACACAAACGAGGTGGACCAATGATGACAGAAATAGATTCATATGTGGACAAGGCACCGAAGCAGCTCTTTATCGGTGGGAAATGGCTCGACGCAGATAGTGGAGAAGTAGATGATGTGGTTAATCCGGCTACTGGAAAAGTAATCACGCAGGTAGCGCGAGGCGGAGCGATTGACGCTGAAAAGGCGATTGATGCGGCGCAGGCTGCGTATCCTGTATGGGCATCGCTTCCTGTGGATGAACGCGCCAAAATCTTACGCAAGGTCGCGGATTTAATTACGGAAAAGGCGGACGAACTCGCCGCAATTATGACTATTGAACAAGGAAAACCGCTTGCGCAGGCCAAAGGTGAGGTGCTGGGCGGTGCGGAAAGTGTTCGCTGGCATGCGGAAGAACTACGCCGCGTCTATGGAGAAACCATTCCCGGACCAAACGGACATCTCTTTCTTGTTCAAAAGGAACCACTTGGTGTGGTTGCTGCCATCACACCATGGAATTTCCCGTCATCAATGATTACGCGGAAGATTTCACCCGCACTTGCAGGCGGCAACGCGATTGTACTCAAGCCGTCACCGGAAACACCGCTTTCAGCAACAGCACTCATGAAAATTTTCCAAGAAGCCGGAATTCCTGACGGCACGGTGAATCTTGTTATGGGTGACGCGCCAGCAATCGGCAAGGTACTGACTTCAAGCAACCTCGTCCGCAAAATCACGTTCACCGGATCAACCGCGGTTGGAAAAATGCTCTTTGGACAGTCTGCGGAAACCTTGAAGAAGGTCTCATTGGAGCTTGGCGGTCACGCGCCGTTTATTGTTTTTGACGACGCGCCGATAGATAAAGTCGTAGGCGATCTGGTATCTTCCAAATTCCGAAATAACGGACAAGTATGCACATCGCCAAACCGTATTTTCGTCCAAGAGGCAATACTGGCTGAATTTACAGAGAAGCTCATTGCAGCGGTGAAAAAGGTAAAGGTAGGCAATGGTTTGGAAGAGGGCGTGGACGCAGGTCCGCTCATCCGTGAAGACGCGATTGGAAAAATTCAACGCCAGATTAATGACGCGGTTGAAAAAGGCGCGGTACTTGAGACAGGTGGTAAGCGCCTGACGGATGGCGCCTACGCAAACGGTAATTTTTACGCGCCGACTGTATTGACCGGCGTAACCACGAAAATGGACATTTTTTATCAAGAGACATTCGGCCCGGTACTGCCGGTAATTGTGTTCAAGGATACTGATGAAGTGATCGGTATGGCTAATGACACGAACTATGGTCTTGCCAGCTATTTCTATACCTTGGACCTGAAACGGATTGCTAAAGTCAGTCAAGGCTTGCAGTATGGTATGGTTGGTGTGAACAGCAACACGGTTGCCTTCACGCAAACCCCGTTTGGCGGTGTGAAGCATTCCGGTTTCGGCAGAGAAAACGGACATCAAGGTATCGATGATTATGTTAATGTTAAATTTATCAATCTCAATTATGGGATTTAAGTAAGTCATTAGAAAACTTGGCTTCGCCAAGCTTTTGAAAAGGGAGAAGCTAAAACTTAGTTGCAACGGCTACGCACCGATAGGACCGCCGAGTGTCTGTGGCGTAGGAAGCTTTTCCGCGTAGTGCATGGGACACGCATCGCATATAGCGGAAGACCCTCTATACTAGGTTCCGCTAATCGTTCATAATTTTTATTTGTAAAAAAGCACCGAAAACCCAGGCAATCGGGTTCGGTGCCTTTTTGCTTGCAAAAGAAACAAATGCGGCATTCGCCAAAAGGTGAAACGATCGATAAAAGTTCCAAGACGCTTGATTATAATAAATTCTAGTAAAGATATTATTAGGAACAGTATAAAGAAGCAAGCTTCCGGCCTTACTTATGCAGCTATTCATGGTTCACTCAGAGAGTTACTAAAATTACTTCTGATTAAAGAAATAAATCACTGCGCAGTAAACGTGAGATGCGCAACAACACGGTGCGCGAAAATTACTAGATTAAGTCCCGACTTGCCGGGATAAAGCTTGAGCTTGGCGTCCATTTCCGGGTAAGACCACAGTTTTCCGGGATAGTCCCGGATTTATCCCGGATTAAATGCCAAGTTTCCCTGATTAAGTCCCAAATTGCCGGGATAAAGATCGAGCTTGGCGTCC
>NZ_FOOY01000013.1:59155-91917 GCF_900113325.1 Sporolactobacillus nakayamae
GGATAGTCCCGGATTTATCCCGGATTAAATGCCAAGTTTTCCTGATTAAGTCCCGACTTGCTGGGATAAAGCTCAAGATCGGTGTCCATTCCCGGATAAGGCCACAGTTTTCCGGGATAGTCCCGGATTTTTCCCAGATTAAATGCCGATTTTTCCTGATTAAGTCCCGACTTGCCGGGATAAAGCTCGAGCTCGGTGTCCATTTCTGGATAAGGTGCTGAATCAAACCTTAGTTCAGCCTTTTCAGTAACTCTTTTAGGTAGCCGTCGGCTCGGAACCGATGCAGTGCGGCTTTTCGAGCATTTGCACCAAGCTGATTGCGTAATTCCGGGTGAGCCGCGCAGCGCAGCAGGGCATCGGTCAAACGCATGTCGATATTGCTTCCCGTTTGGACCACAACCCCTGTTCCTGTGCCAATCAGTTCAGGAATGGCACCGGCATTGGTTGTAATAACGGTTTTCCCGAGGAGCATCGATTCGGCGATTGTTAAACCAAACGCTTCATTGCAAAGCGAAGGGAGCGCGATCATGTCGGCGATGGAGAGGTATGCCGGCAATTCATTATGGTTGATATAATCCATAAGCAAATAAGAATCCATTGGAAGTAAATCGAGCGCCGGCTGAATTTTCTTTTGATCTTTTTTATGCGGATAGTTGCCAAGCAATACTAAATAAAGTGCCGGCGTGACTAGTCGTGCATGCGCAAAGGCTTTTATCAGTTCCAGCACGCCTTTTCCAACGTTCAATCGTCCATAATAGAGCACAACTTGCCGATTTTCCGTTATACCGCACTGTTTACGGATTCTGCTTGAGGAGCGGTCGTCATAGGATGGACGGAACAATGCGGTATCAATCCGGTTGTAGAGAACACGCGCTTTCCATTTGTCGTGTTCGGATGCGGCTGCCTGCACGCGTTTATTGATGTAGCTGCTGACTGAAAGCACACGATCGCACATATGAATGATTGAGCGCGCCCCATAACACTCTTTATTCAACGTATCGTTATGCAGATGCAGTGCAATGCGCGTCTCGCTGCCCAGATGTCTGCGCAGCGATTTGATGAAGCGCGGCCGATTTTCGATAATGATCCAATCATATTTCTGATGCTTCAGCTTGCGAATCGTCCGAGTAAGGAACGCGTGAGAATAAAACGATACATGACATTTAGAGAATAGCCGGTTCGCTATATCACGTAAATGCTTGAACGGGTCCTTTGTTCGGATATAAAAAAAACGCGTGTGCTGAAATTGCTCGCTTTGCCGTTTAGCGGATGGATTCTCTACAGAATACACGTCAAATTCAACCTGGGGATTTTGTTCATTATCCTTGATCAGCATATCGACTAACGTTTCCACTGCGCCACCTTGAACGGCGGGCACCGGCCGTTTTTCCGTGCAAATAATCGCGATTTTCATTGATGCTCCTCCTCAGACTGCCTGTGCTGTTTCCAAATCGTCCATAACCTGCGAACGGTGCTGTGCTGAATGGTGATGATCAGCAGCAGAAGCGCGCTGTTGACTAGAGTGATTCCGGGAAATGCGAAGAGATTCAGAAATGCGCCGACGAGCAGAACAAAGAACACCATGTAGTGTTTGGCTACCGAGAACTTGATCCAGTACTTTTCTGAGAAAAAGGTGCGTACGCCGAAAAAGAATAAAAATGCAACCGCGGTGGAAATAGCCGCACCAGCCGCACCGAGCGGCGGAACAAGCAGAATATCAAGAATGATGGCCGGAATCAGTGCAGAGATCCCCACCCAAATGTTCAAATAACTTTTTTTGGAAAAGACAATGCCAAGACAGGTCGTCTCACTCACGGTGTAAATCAGAGGTTGCAGACAAAGGAAACCGATCAGATATTGTGCGCCGCTGTAATTGTCCGAGAGAATGTAAATAATGGCGCTTTTAAAAAGAAAAATACCGGCCGCAAGCAGTGACATCACCAGCAAGATTGTATCGCTGACGATCTTGAAATAAGTGTCCGGTCGATTCTCTGAGTACCATCGGTAGGCGGTTGGTACCCAGAAACTGGTAAAGCCAGTTTGAACAACAGAGAGCACGGCGGCAATTTTTAAAGTTGCTGAAAAAATACCGATCTGATCAAAGTCACTCCAAAGTCGAAGCGCGAGTCGATCCAACCCCCCGAGAAAACTGGAAAGCGAAGTGGCAATGACAATCGGCAGACCAAATCTGACTAACGTTTTCAATAGTGCATGATCAATGGTGAATCCTTTCAATTTGAGTAGTTCCCGGTAGCGCCAAAAGAGCCACACATCTCCGAGTATTTGACCGAATACTGTGGCGTAAACGACAGTCAGGAAATCACGACGAATGAAAAAAATGAAAATCAAAGTCAAAATGAGCACGGCGGTTTTGACCATAATTGTCAGCATGGAGTATTCGAATGCTTTTTCCTGCATGCGTACATAGAGCATCAGGAACCGTTCTAAGACCATGAATAACGTCATCACACCAAAAAGAATGGTCGGAAGTGTATCATTTCTGTTCCCGAAAAGGAGTTGGGACAAGGGCTGAGGAAAAAGCAGCGTGGCAAGCAGAACGAGCAGCGCCAAAGTTATTGGAAGAAGCATCGCGTTTTGCAGAAGGTTTGTTTTGTCACGCACGTCATGGTATTCGCGTGTGTAGGCTTGATCGATGCCGAGAAAGAGAAATGTGCCGACGATCGTCTGGAAGAGTAAGAACATGCTCGCTTTTCCGTATTCGGCGGGGTAAATATAATAGGTGGTCACGGGAATGGTAATGAATGAGATCAGTGCGCCGATGAACGGTCCCAACGAGAATCCAATAAACTTTTTAATTAGATTATTCATAGATTTTTCAACAGGTCAACCTGTACCTTTCAGCCCAATGTTCACTAGATAGTATTCCGTTAATCGATTCTTTTCATACAGGGGCATGAATCGAAATTTAAATAACGATACGAATGCCAATTGATATACATTTTCATTTATAACAATGGCTGAATCATGTATAGTAGAGGATAGATTAAGATTTTTCGAACCGCGCCTATGATCCGTCAGATTTCGGGTAAAGACAGGGGATTGCGGATGAACGGAAGGGTGGTTGTTCGCTTTGATCAACAAGAGACTGCTCCGTATGACACAGGGTGCGAGAAAATGGTTGTTCATCAGCGTGCTGAACAGTTATTTAAGCGCTGTTTTTTATATCGCTAGTTTGCTGCTTGTGGCGTTTTTCCTACGTACCATTCTAATTGGGTAGCTTTTCTTGCATTGATTGTACTTATTATCGCTCGAATGTGGACAAACAGTCGGATGGTTGGTTATGCGGCTCGTTATTCAAATAGGGCGAGAAGTATTCTGAGACGGACCCTCTATGAAAAGGTGACAGGATATGAAGACCCGCACATTGTTTTCTACCTCGGAACTTGTTCAAACAGCAGGGGACGGCATTGACCAATTGAACGCTTATTTTGGCCGCTACATTCCTCAGGTGTTCAACACACTGCTTGTCCCGCCGACTATTTTTATTGTTTTGTGCACATTTAATTGGGTAGTTGCGGTTGTTCTTCTGGCTTGTGTTCCATTGATCCCATTGTCAATTCTTGTGATTCGCAAAATGCCAAAGGGGCAATCAAGAGATTATCAACAGGTGAACGTCAAAGGCTGGCTCTGGCGCGGTTGTTGGTACGCAAGAGCGAGTTGGTACTTCTCGATGAGCCGAC
This sequence comes from Sporolactobacillus nakayamae, assembly GCF_900113325.1. Lineage (GTDB taxonomy): Bacteria > Bacillota > Bacilli > Bacillales > Sporolactobacillaceae > Sporolactobacillus > Sporolactobacillus nakayamae. Next base: position 62,857 of record NZ_FOOY01000013.1, read on the forward strand.
CAGCAATGTGGATCGATTAAATGAACGAATCATTTTACATGCACTACGTGAGGAATTCGATGGGAAGACAATGATTTTGGTCTCTCATCGGCAATCCGCACTGAACATGACCGACACCGTTTACGATGTACAGGACAGAACAGTAACGAAAATTAGATAAATGGAATTGAGAGGGTTCATTATGAAAAAAAGATTTTGGAGCGTTCGCGATGTTGTGACCATTGCCATCTTCACTGCCGTAATCATGATGATCGGCAGCGCGCTTTCAAAGGTACTGGGTGTCTTGAGTTTTATGACTGCCGGAGCGGCAACACTCGTATCCGGTGCGATTATTTCATTTTTGACGGCACCGCTTTTTTTGCTGATGGTCTTAAAAGTAGCGAAAAGGGGGACCATCCTCCTGCACAGTATCCTGTATGGATTGATCTTTCTGCTCGCCGGACTGCCGCATATGCTGCTTTTCTATGTATTGGTCGGATTGGTTGGCGAAGTGATGATGATACCAAGAGGAAAAGGATACCGCAATGTGTTCCGAGCTGGTCTTTCTTGCAGCGTCTTTCTGAGTTTTAAGGCTCTTCATCCTGCGGCGATTTTGTGGATTATCGGCAACTATAATCCTCAAGGTGTTCACGGGTATACGGCAGGACAAATCAGCAAAATGATGGCTATTTATTTTAATCCGATTACGCTCACGCTTCTGTTCATTCTGACATTCGCAGGATCTGTGATCGGCGCCTATGTCGGCGCGAAGTTGTTGCGCAAGCATTTTGTCAAGTCGGGAATTCTGCGGATTAATGACTAAACGGATAGCACTTGATCCGCGAACCAAAGTCATTGTTGTGCTGGTCACCGGCTTTCTCATCTTCGGATCAAGCGTTGACCAATTGCTGCTTCTTGTTGCGGCCATGGCCGGTTACGCGATTCTTAATGGATCGCGCCGGTCACTGTTCTTTTATTTATTGGTCCTTCTGTTCTATTTTCTATTTGATTATCTTGCCTCTGAGACACACAACATCGTTTTTGTGAGTATGGCATTTATTTCCTACTTTATCGTCTGTTTTCTTCCGGCTTTGCTTGCCGGAGAGGTACTTGCACGGACGCCTACCGGTCAGCTTATGGCGGCGCTTGCTTATTGGAGAGTTCCAAAAACCATTAGCATTGCTTTTGCTGTCAGCCTGCGCTTTATCCCCATTGCCGGAATGGAAATCCGTGCCATTCATGAGGTTATGGTGCAAAGAGATGTTTCTTTCTTCAGCAGAACCGGGTGGACACATCCATGGCGTGCCTTTGAGTATGTCCTCGTTCCGCTCATGACGCGCTTGCTGAAAATTTCCGATGAGTTGACGGCGTCTGCGGTGACGCGAGGCGCAGAGGCACCGCAGAGGCGCACGTCGCTGCATGTGATCAAATTTCAGCTCGCCGATTATCTGATCCTTTTTCTGTTATTTGTGCTCGCAGCGGCACTGCTGCGAGCAAGATAGCTGATTATTGTTAATGAAAGAGCAGGTTACATCATGATTGAGCTAAAAAATGTTGCTGTACGTACGTATCAAGGCGCGCCTATTCTGAGCAATTTCTCACTAACCGTTGCGCCGGGTGAACTGGTCGTGCTCTCCGGTCCAAGTGGCGGCGGCAAATCAACGGTGATTCGTCTGATTAACGGATTGATTTATATGGACGACGCATTGACGGTCGACGGGGAAGCCGAAATAGACCATGCTCCGATTGAAAAGATGCATTCGTGGGATCGCTCAGAACTTGTGGGCAGTGTGTTCCAGGATCCGCGCAGCCAATTTTTTGCATCGGTGGTAAAGGACGAGCTCGCTTTTTATTGCGAAAATTTCGGAATGGAACCGCGACAAATTGAAAAACGTATTCAACAGGCGGCAGAGGAACAAGGATTGATCCCCCTGCTGGATCATCGGATTATGACGTTATCCAGCGGGGAAAAGCAGAAGGTAGCGATCGCTTCTGTTCGCGTCGCGCGGCAGAAAATATACGTGCTTGATGAACCCTCTGCAAATTTGAATGCGACAGCGACAGCGGAATTGACTGCACTGCTAATGAGATGGAAAGCGGAAGGGCACACAATTGTACTGGCAGAACATCGTCTGCACTATTTGATAGGCCTATTGGACCGTATGGTGTATGTGAACGACGGCCGGGCGGTGCGCAGTTATTCGAGAGACGAGCTGGCAAATCTGTCATCGGAACAGCTCGCAGGATTAGGGCTTCGCCACACCAATCTAAACTGGGATACACGCGCGTTTCGATTGGGGGAACAACACGGCGGGCACATTCTGACACTGGGTCATCTGACGGTTAACGGGTGGGGCGGTGCTGACCCGCTTTTACGCGATCTTGATCTTTCCATTCGCTCCGGTGAGCTCGTGATGCTGACCGGAGCGAATGGAATCGGAAAGACGAGCCTGGCACGTGTCCTTTGTGGTCTCTCCAAGAATAGCGAGGGAATGATTTCCGTTGATGGAATGCTTGCTTCGCGCAGGAAAAGAAGCCGATTAGTCTGGTACGTCATGCAGGAGGCAGATTACCAATTATTTGGCGAGAGTGTGTGGGAGGAGCTGTTTGTAGGTGTTCGACACGTCAAGGAGATGGACCGAAAAGCGGAGCGAATTCTGCGCGATCTTGAACTGTGGGCGCTTCGGGATCGGCATCCGTCTACATTGTCCGGTGGTGAAAAGCAGCGTGTAACGCTCGCTGTCGCATTGATGAGTAACGCTTCCGTGATCATTCTTGATGAACCGACATCTGGTCTTGATTGGAAGAATCTGAAACAGGTCGCGGAGTGTCTAAAAAGAGAAGCGGAGAAAGGCAGAATCTTTTTGGTGATTACACATGACTATGAACTGATCAGTGAAGCGGGAACGCGGCTGATTCATTTGCGAAACCATGCTATTAATGCTGATTTTCCTTTGAATACATCATCTGGTGCGTATGTTTTGGATCTATTAGCGCAGGATGAGTAAAGACACAGGAAAACGATAGGAAAACGAACAGTCACGGGAGGATAATGATGAGCAACCGATACGCGATCTATGAAGAATATGATGGCAAGCGCACGATTCCGATTACTTTTCGGCTGCCGAAGAAAATCGTTGAGGCTGTCTCCATCCGGGATGCGGTTAATGCCTTTTCACTGAGTCATAATCTAGAAATCGTCCGTTATAACGAGCTTCCTGAAGATGACGCGCGCGTCCGTTTTCGCAGAACAAATTTATTCGGCCAAAGCAGCGACTTCGGTTATTATTTCAGAATGCTCAAATATGGAGAGTTTATTGAACAGTAAAGCCCGTTTTCTCGAACATGAGAAAGCGGCTTTTTTTTGAAAGGAAACGAAACGATTAAAGCTCTCCGTCATTTCCTGTAAGAGGAGTCTAACAAAAACAAAAAAATTCCGAGCGCCATCCGGTGATGAAAACTTAACTGAATCTAAGTGTTTCCTTAATATTCTCTTTACGTGTGAAAGTCATAATGAGAACCAATGCATGATTTCCATTATTCAAGGATATTTTAGTAATTAAAGAGGCAGAATGTGAGGGGACACATATGAAGATCGCAGTCATAGGTACAGGGTATGTTGGATTGGTGACAGGTGTTGCACTTTCTGAAATTGGTCATACGGTCACATGTATTGATGTTGATCCACGAAAAATCGAGGAACTCAATCAAGGAATTCCAACAATATATGAACCAGGGCTTGGCGATATGATGCTGAAAAATCAGCAACGCAATCGCTTGCGCTTTACTGATCAGCATCGTGCGGGTCTGGAAGGCGCGGAAGCTGTTTATCTAGCGGTCGGAACCCCTCAGCGCGCGGATGGTTCGGCGAATTTGCAGTATGTGGAGCAGGCAGCGCTGGATGTCGCTGAGCATATACAAAAATCGGTAATTGTAGTCATTAAAAGCACGGTTCCAGTTGGCACAAACCAACGAATTAAGCGTTTGATGATGCAGCATACTCGTCCCGGCGTCTCGATTAAAATCGCTTCTAATCCGGAATTTCTCAGAGAAGGTTCGGCGATTCACGATACATTCCATGGGGACCGAATTATTATTGGGACTGAAGATTATGAAACTGCCCATGTGTTGGAAGAAATCAACGCGCCGTTTGGCATTCCGGTAGTGAAAACGGATTTGTTCAGCAGCGAGATGATCAAATACGCCTCGAATGCGTTCCTGGCGACAAAAATAAGTTTTATTAACGAGATTGCAAATCTTTGTGAGAAATTAGGCGCGGATGTTGAGGAAGTTTCCAAGGGGATGGGACTCGACCACCGTATTGGAAACGCATTTTTAAAGGCGGGCATCGGCTATGGCGGCTCTTGTTTTCCTAAGGATACCAATGCGTTGGTGCAGCTTGCGGGCAACCATCACCACGACTTCAATTTGCTGAAGTCAGTCATTGAGGTCAACAATCATCAACAATGCCTCTTGATCGAAAAAATGGTGGCGCGATTCGGCTCTCTACATGACAAACGAATCGCTGTGCTTGGTCTCGCATTCAAACCGAACACTGATGATCTTCGCGAATCGCCGGCGCTTGTTATGATACCGAAACTGGTTGAACTCGGCGCGGATGTCGTCTGCTATGATCCAATCGCCGCAAATCAAGGCGCAAGGTGGATCAGTGAGCCGGTGGCTTATACAAAAAATGTCGCTGAATCGTTGAGTGGCGCGGACTGCGCGGTGATCATTACCGATTGGCCGGATATTAAGCGCATGAACCCGGAGACCTATGTCCGGCTCATGCGCACGCCGATCGTGTTCGACGGACGGAATTGTTACCCAATTCCTGTGGCACGTAAGGCGACTATCGAGTATTATTCCATCGGCCGACCGGATGTAGTTCCTGAAATCAGCAGGTAATGCGGCGCGCCGAAAGTCATAAGTTGATGGAGAAGTCGGATGAAGATTCTGTTTCTCGTCGGAGAGTTTCCAAAGCTCTCTCAGACGTTCATATTAAGTCAAATCACGGGGCTGATTGATGCCGGACATGAGGTGACGATTCTCGCTAAGAAAAGTGATGGCGGATCAAAAGTTCATCCGGATGTCCTGAATTATGATCTGCTCAAACATGTCGTTTATTATGGCGATGCGGCGCATTCGGAGAATCGATGTAATAAGGTTTTGGCGTTCGGCCGAGCACTATGCGCGCACATGGTTACCCGTATCTTTAATCGACAGTACAAAGGAGCGGTATCATTCAAGAATCTGTGCAAAATGCCGAACTTGATTCTGCTCGTGCGTACGCTCAATCAAGTAGATTTGACGGATCGTGCGATTATTGTGGCGCATTTCGGGCCGAACGGACTGCTTGCGCAGAAATGCATCGAGATGGGTTTGCTTAACGGAAAACTGTTCACCTTTTTTCATGGCTATGACATGTTGCGCTATGTAAAGCAAACGGGGAGGAATGCGTATCAAGATTTATTCCGTTCGCCCTCACTCATTCTGCCAATTAGTGATTTCTGGCGCAGACGGTGTATTGAACTCGGCGCGGATTCGTCCCGAGTCATCGTGCACCACATGGGGATTGATTTGCTTCGCTTTGGCAGTCATCCTGCACAGCTGACGAAACCGGTGATCCTCGTTTCAGCGGCCCGTTTGGTTGAGAAGAAAGGATTGGAATATGGCATCGAAGCTGTCGGTCAATTAATTACGAAAGGGTACGCCGTCCGTTATTTTATCGTGGGTGACGGTCCCTTGAAGGACAAGCTTCAAAACCAAATTGAAAAAAATAAGCTGACGCGGCAAATTCGTCTGCTTGGGTGGAAAACGCAAAACGAATGGATTGAACTGATGACGGATGCGCAGATTGTGCTTGCTCCGAGCATCACTGCGAGTGATGGAGATATGGAAGGGATACCGGTGCAATTGATGGAAGCGATGGCGATGAGGAAAATCGTTGTTTCTACCGTACACAGCGGCATTCCCGAGCTCATCCACGACGGAGAGAACGGCTGCCTCGTTCCCGAGAAAAATTCAGATGCACTTGCGGATGTATTGGAGCAGCTTATTCGTTCACCTGAGAAATGGAGCCGGATCACGCAGAACGCGCGTCAAACGATTAAGACGGAATTTAACAGTCAAAAGTTAAATGCGGAGCTGATTAAGCTCTTCAATGAAAAGAGGGCAAAATGAAAGCATTTATTAAACGACTGCTCGCTTTTTCAATTGGCCCTGCCGGTGGCGCGCTGATCGCTTTTATTACGATTCCGGTGACGACGCATTTTGTGTCGCCGGCCGAATACGGCAAGGCGAGCATGTTTGCACTCACGCTAACCATGCTGTCCACTGTTCAATACCTGGGCATCGATCAAGCATATACCAGAGAATTTAATGAGGTGAAGGACCGGGAAGCACTTTTTTTGCACGCGCTGCTGCTGCCGCTCCTGTTCGCCTTATTTTTATTAGTCATGATTGCTTTTAATCTTGGCGCGACCTCTCATTTCCTTTTTGGCGCGCGTGATCAGTCTACGGCTACGCTTTTACTGGGTGTTTCGCTGATCTTTATCACCTTTGAGCGTTTTATTTTGCTGTCGATTCGCATGGAAGAAAAAGCGCTCGCTTATTCTTTATTTACAATTTTTATTAAACTGACGGTTTTAGCCGCAACCTTACTTTTCGTTCTGATGATCCGAACGGATTTTCTCGCAGTTGTTTATTCGGCTGCAGCAGGTCAAATTATCGGCGACACGTTTCTGCTCATTCGTTACCGTGCCTATTTTAAAATTCGCGCCTTTCACTTTGACCGGGTATTGCTGCGCCGCATGCTGGTTTTTGGGCTGCCGCTTGTTGTCGCCGCATCGGCCTCCACCTTGCTCAATTCCGCGGGAAGGCTCGCGCTGAGGGTGTGGGGCAGTTTCTATGATATCGGCATGTTCACGGCGGCGCTTAAAGTTGCGGCCGTTCTCGCTGTTGTCCAATCCAGTTTTACCAGCTTCTGGGTCCCTACGGCTTATCGTTGGCATAGCGAGGGGCAGTCAATCCGCTTGTTTCGCGCGGTCAGCGAAGGCGTACTTCTTTTCATGTCGCTTCTTTATTTCGGCGTCATTCTTTTTAAAGATCAATTGATGCTGCTTTTATCTCCGCAATACGTGCCCGCGGCGGGACTGCTTGGCTTGCTTTGCCTGCAACCGGTTTTATATACAGTCAGTGAAACCACAACGCTTGGCATTGTTTTTTCCCGTAAAAGTTATCTGAATATCTGGGTCAGTCTATGTTCACTGCTCCCGTGCCTGATCATTAACAGTCTTGTTGTTCCGCGTTTCGGCGCAATTGGTGCGGGGCTCGCAACAGGAGTTTCTTATGTCCTGTTTTTTTGGAGCAGAAGCTATTTCTCAGCGAAAAACTGGAGCGGATTTCCATTAACAACACATTATGCGGTGATGCTCGTGCTTCTAGCGGCGGGAATTCTCAACACTTCTCATTTCCCATTCATGCTTTTGGCAAATTTGGGCATGCTTTTACTAGTCATTCTCATTCAGAGTGGTTCGATCCTATCGATTTACAGAAAATGGCGCGCGGCGCGGCGGACAAATGATTCTTCTTCCATTTCTTCTTAACGATGGAGATTGGCTCACTTTGTGATCATTTCTAAAAAAGTCGAGGGACATATTTACACAACCTTTAATAAACCACCACAATTGCTACATAAACGTTCTCTATAATTGAAACAAGTTCTGAAGAGCAAGTAATCGATGAACTGGAGAGGTGTTTCATGTGAAGGCGGAAAAAGAAATAGGGGTTTATAGCGGTTATTCGATGATGACACCGCCAAGCGTCGTTCTCCCTGAGGGCGTAAAAACGTATCTTCTGATCAAGAGGGGTTTTGACCTGATCTTCGGATTTCTGGGTTTGGTGATTACCGCGCCAATTGTTTTTGTTTTTTCACTACTCATTGTCTTGGAGACACCGGGATCGCCCTTCTATGCTCAGGAACGTGTCGGAAAAGGTGGAAAAACGTTTCGGTTGATCAAGCTCCGTTCGATGTGCAAGGATGCCGAGCGTGCGGGCGCGAAATGGGCGGAAGCACATGATCCGCGCGTGACTCGAGTCGGCCGGTTCATTCGCAAGACACGTATTGATGAGCTCCCTCAATTCTTTTCCGTTATCAAAGGGGACATGTCGCTGATTGGCCCAAGACCTGAGCGGCCAATGTTCACAGAAAAGTTTGATCACGAGATACCCGGCTTTAAAAAAAGGCTGCTCGTGAAACCGGGATTGACAGGACTTGCGCAGGTCAGCGGCGGTTATGATTTATCACCAAAGGAAAAATTAGTTTATGACTTAGCGTATGTGCGCAACTTATCGCCTGCGCTTGAGTGGAACATTTTGCTGCGCACGGTCAAGGTATTGGTGACCGGCGACGGCGCCCGATAAAACACGTCACGAACGATGAATATCAGGAGGTATTCCCATGGAAAAAGTACTGGTTACCGGCGGAGCCGGATTTATTGGTTCTCATGTTGTTGAAGCATTGCTGAGACAAGGTTACGCGGTCGCTGTCATGGACAACTTTTCAACAGGTCATCGGGACAATATCGCCGATCTGCCTGTTGACTTATATATTTGTGATGTCGCCGATCCGGCGGTTATTAATGTGATTCAAGCGATTCATCCGAATTATATCGTTCACTTGGCGGCGCAGATCAGCGTCTCTCAATCGGTCGCCGATCCGCTTTTCGACGAACGCACGAATGTGACCGGGTCGCTTAACGTGATGAACGGTGCACGACTGGCGAATGTAAAGAAGATTGTCTTTTCATCATCGGCAGCTGTCTATGGCAATCCACTTGAGATTCCAGTGACCACACAGCATCCGACGAATCCCGAATCACCCTATGGATTAACAAAATTGACAGTTGAGCATTACTTGCAGATGTTTGAAAAATTTTATCAGCTTTCCTACGGTATTCTGCGTTTCAGCAATGTCTATGGACCGCGTCAGGATGCAGACGGAGAAGGCGGCGTCGTGTCAATCTTTTCGGATCGAATTCAAAAAGGCACGCCGCCGATGATTTATGGTGACGGAGATCAAACACGAGATTTTATTTTCGTAAAAGATGTTGCCGCCGCTGTAGTCGCTGCTCTTTCTGTAAAAGAAAGCTTGCGCGTCAACATATCGTCACAAACGGCAATCAGCATCAAGGATCTTTTTCAAGTGATGAAGGAAGTATCAGGCTCAGATCTTGATGTGTATTATGGGCCAAAACGAAACGGGGACATCAGGCACAGCGTTCTCTCTAATCAGCGCGCGAAAGAACTTCTGAATTGGGAACCCAAAGTCATTTTGGCAGACGGGCTCCGAATGACGCTGCGTTCATTGAAGCGCAAAAAGCGGGCCGCTGTCTAATCTCGAGAACGTGGAGGCGGACAATGACGGCAACTTCATCAGTTTATGGAAAAAACCATTCAGGCGCGAGTCGAGCGGTCATTGAATCAATGGCAATTATCGCGGCGTTGCTCGCAGCCCTAATTGGTATCTATTGGATTGAAAATGTGTGGATTCAGATGCTTCTGGTCATGGCATGGACCAGTTCTTTGGTCATTGCTCTTCTCTATTTAAAAGAACATGCGACGAGCAAAGTCCTGCTCTTAAGCATGATGTATCTGCTGATTGCGTCGACCTTTTTAAATCAAGCGCTGCTCAGTATTTCCACCGGTTTTTTCACACTTTTTGTTTATCGGCTGCTTTTGATTGGCAGTACTGTTGTTTTTTTGGCACATGCGGGGAAGATCGGCGGCTTCTACGTGCAGTGGAAGTCAATGCAGGTAAAGGGAACACTCTTTTTCCTTCTCTTTTGGCTCGCTTACGCCGGGACTTCTCTACTTTGGTCTTGGTCGGTTGTAGAGGGGGTTAAATATCTGCTTCTACTGGGAATTGGCCTTTTATTTATCTTTTTGGCTGTCTTTACATTCACCCGTGTCCGGCAAATGATCGCGTTTCATAGCATTTGGCTGCTGATGAGCACGGCACTGATCGTGATCGGACTGGTCAATCATTTTGCGCGTATGCAATTGCCGACATCGACATTATTTGGGGGACCGGAGTACAAACAGGCCTACCCGACTGCTGTGTTTACGAATCAAAATGATTTCGCGACACTGCTTGCGATCTCATTCTTTTTTTATTTAGCGGCGGGCAGAAATTATCGGAATCGATTGCTTCGCTTCTTTTGCTTTGTCCTTGCGGCATTAGCGATTTGGCTGATTTACTTGACCGAATCGCGTGCCAGCCTGCTCGGGGTAGCGGCAGGCAGCGCCTTCTACCTCTTTTTAATGATCCCGGAAAAGAGAAAAAAGGCAGTGTTGTGGACGGGTTTTATCGCAGCAGCCGGCGGGTTGCTCGTATTATTTGGAAAACTGCTTGAAAAATGGCAGAGCTTTTGGAGCTTTACAGCAGGCTATGTGGTGAATGAAAATCCGGATTCTAATTCGGTCCGAGTGCATTTACTGCAAAGCAGTTGGCGTTATTTAACAGAATCGTTTGGCATGGGGGTAGGTTCCGGCAATCTTGCCGTTTATCTTGAGAACCGTCCGATTCTGAACACGGATTCTATTTTCGAAGTGCATAATTGGCTGGCAGAGATAACGGGTAATTTCGGTTTTCTTATAGGCGCGGGTTATCTCGCCATGTATCTTGCTCTTTTTAGTTCATTAATGAAGATGTATTCACTACATGCAGGCAGAAAAACTCGGTTGCTTGTGGAGACGTGTCTCACGGCTCAGATCGCGTTCTTGATTTCCAGCATCAGTCCGAGCTCGGTCAGTAACCTGTATTTTCACTGGGTTTTTCTTGGCTTTGTGATCTGCACGGTGTCCGTTCTTCATCAATCGAAACAGTCAGGAGAGTCGTAATTAATGAGTGTGTTTAACCATGTGGCAGAGCGATTAAGAAAGCATTTATGGATTGTGATTGCGTTGCCTATTCTTCTTGGAATTACCGGATGGCTGGTTCCGATAGGCAAAATGCCTTCTTCGTTCGAGGCACAAACAACGATTCAATTGGGTTCCTATATGAAGGATGAGTATAACGATCCCAATCAAGTGGCCATTATTCTTTCGAATGATCCATTCTTTGAAAAGCATGTACAGGAACTGTGGAATGAGCGGCAACAGGCTCTATTAAGTCAAGTGACCATCAGCGACCTATCCAATCATTTGATTCAGATCCGCTACCGAGGAAAAGATACGGATGACGCGATGGATGGCGTCAATGCGGTGACGAACGCATTTCTTGCTGAAGATCAGACACGATTTAATCAGAAGGAAAAGATTATTGATCAGGCTATTGAAAGTTTGAAGAAGGAAAAAACATCAGAAAATGAAACGGTTGAACGCGCACGCTTTCTTTATAAACTTCAGTTAGAAAAAGCGAACATGAAACCGGCTCAACTGCTCGAGCCTGCCCAAAAGGGAAGCGGTACACGTGTATCGGCGCTCTCTTCCAAAAAAAGAGCGGCGCTCGGCTTTATGATCGGCGTCACATTTAGTATGATCGGCGCCGCTTTGCCGGAGTTTGTGCGTAGAAAGGAATAAGGCAGGAGGCGGCAATACCATGGCGATTGAACAAGCACTGGTTTCCATTATCACACCAACCTTTTGTTCGGAGAAGACGATTAGGAAAACCATCCGTTCTGTGCGCGAACAGACGTATCCGCATTGGGAACTAATTATTATTGACGACGCGTCGACGGATCGGACGCGCGAATTGCTGCGAGAGGCTGCGGAGAAAGACAGCCGCATAAAACTATTATTTTTGCAGGAGAATCGTGGTGCAGCATTCGCAAGAAATAGGGCGCTTGAACTCGCTCAGGGCCGTTACATTGCTTTCCTTGACAGCGATGACTGTTGGAAAACGAAAAAGATTGAAGAACAATTACGATTTATGGAAATGCATCACTACGCGTTCACCTTTACGGGGTACGAGTTAATGGATGCCGACGGACATTTGCTGAATAAATTGATCGCCGCTCCGTCCCGTGTGACCTATAAACGAATGTTGAAGAATACCATTGTCGGCTGTCTGACCGTGATGATTGATCGACAACAGATCGGCGATTTTCGTATGCCTGATCTGCGCTCCCGTCAGGATCTGGCGACATGGCTGTCCTTACTGAAGAAAGGCACTGTTGCCTACGGGCTGAATGAGACATTGGCTGAATACCGAATCAGCGGTAAAGAATCGCTCTCAGGGAACAAATGGAGGGCGGCTAAGAAAACGTGGTTTGTATACCGACGCGTTGAACATTTACCGCTCCTTGCGTCATGCTGGTATTTTGTCAACTATGCAACGAATGCGTTCATTAAGCGTTTTATCAGTATTTAACTCGTGAAGGGAACGAATGCTTTGAAGACGATACATGTTGTCATCGGCGCAGGAACATGGAAACAGGACGGCTTGCGTTATCGACGTCATCGTCTTGCCGAATTTCTCGCGTCGCGTCCGGATACGCAGCGCGTATTTTGGCTTTGTCCCGCGCCACGTCCATTATCCAATCGGAGGTTAGGCAAAGCCGGTAAAATTGAACAGTGGGCAGTGACTGATGTGCTCCCGCAAAAAGCATTTCGATTCGGACGGTACCTGTCGCCTTTTCATAAACGACGACTCAGTGAATTTGTGGGCATGCTTGAATCGTTAGCCAATCACGATCATGTCTGTTTATGGTATACATTTCCAGGATTCCCGGTTCTGAAGGACCTCTTTCCATGGAACCGTGTCGTTTATGATCGCAGTGATTTGTGGGCGGCTCCAATCAGCGGACGAATGTCCTTTGTTGCCAAGATGAGACGGCAGGTGATCGCTCAGGCGGAACGACAAATTGTTAACCGAGCGGATTTGATTTTTTGTACCTCTGACTATCTGCACAAGGAAACGGTGCGCGACCTTCCCGCAGAAAAACGTGACCGTGTCCGAACAATCGAAAATGGTGTGGACTATCAACTTTTTTCAGAAGACGCAGAACTATACATGGGTGATACAGGGAAGACTGTGCTTGGCTATATTGGAGGAATTAAACCGAAGCTTGATTTCGCGTTGCTCAATGAAGTGGCCGGACAAAGACCGGAATGGCAGATTCTGCTCGTCGGTCCGGATGGAACACGAGGTGAGCCGGCATTCGCCCGTCTGCTTGAACGGGATAATGTGATTTGGATTGGCGCTGTACCGCCGAATGAGGTGCCGCATTATATGAGGCGTATATCTATTGGACTGATGCCTTACAAATCGTCTCCATATAACAGTGCGGTCTTTCCATTAAAATTATTTGAGTTTCTTGCCGCGGGGAAAGCAGCGGTTGGCATCCATTTGCCGTCAACGAAAAAATATGAACAAGATTCCGTGTATACGTGCCTCACAAGTTCGGAACCGCGGCAATTGATTCAGGTCTGCGAGCATTTGGAAAAGATAATTAATGATCCGGAAGCGATTCGCAAACGTAAAGTGCTTGCGCAATCAAAGGATTGGTCAAAGATTTTTGAAGAAATGCTTAGCGTTCTATAAATTAAATTGTAAAGCTCTAGTTCTATACTAATAGACAATTATTCCCGCGGCTGATTGCCGCTTTTTTCGTTGATTTCGTGATTATACAGTTGTTACAATATAATGGAAGAAACACGATTTGCGTTTTGATTTAAGCACTTGACTTAAATGCGCTTGTCTATATAATTAAAATAGAATTTTTATCGGATTTTTGCCGACACTAGCGAATGAATCGAGTTCTTTCGTTAGTACTAATCATGGACTTTTTTTCCTCTTAATTATTAAAACGCGATGTCATAATCATGAGTAACCGAGAAAGGTTGTGAGGATAGGGTTGGAAAATAAGCTAAAATTGTACGGCTTTAACAATCTCACGAAGTCGCTGAGCTTTAACATTTATGATGTGTGCTATGCGAAAAGTGAACGTGAGCAGCGAGACTATATTACTTACATTGACGAGCAGTACAATTCAGAGCGACTGACCCATATTCTCTGCCGAGTGACGGAAATGATCGGCGCCCATGTCCTCAACATCAGCAAGCAGGACTATGATCCCCAAGGTGCTAGTGTGACTATTTTAATCGCGGAGCAGGAATTTCCCAAGGATAAAATCGACCGTTCATGCAATCTTGGCCAATATGCCGATACCGTAGTCGGGCATCTGGATAAAAGCCATGTGACGGTGCATACGTATCCGGAATTCCATCCCGGCAACGCGATCGCGACGTTCCGCGTCGACATTGATGTGGCGACCTGCGGAGAAATCTCTCCTTTAAATACGCTGAATTACTTAATTGGCAGTTTTGACTCTGATATTATAACGGCGGATTATCGTGTGCGCGGGTTCACTCGCGATATGGACGGCAAGAAATTGTTCATGGATCATCCGATGACCTCAATCCAAAACTATATTGATAATGAGACGCTTGATAAATATGATGCCGTGGACATTAATGTGTACCAGGCAAACTTGTTTCATACCAAGCTGCTTATTAAAGAACCGGAATTGCAGAATTATTTGTTCAACCGTGATGTGCTTGAGATACCGCCAAAGGAGAGACTAAAGATTAGCAATAACCTCCGCAAAGAAATGATTGAAATCTTTAGTGGGGCAAATATATTTGATTAGTGGAGCAGTGAATATGACACATTTATCACAAGAACGTGCGCCGGTGCTTGAGGCGTTGAATCGTTATAAATCCATGCGAGTCGTTCCTTTTGATGTGCCGGGTCATAAGCGGGGCAAGGGAAATCGAGAACTGACTGAATTTCTGGGCGAGAAATGCCTAACAGTGGATGTTAACTCAATGAAGCCACTCGACAATCTCTGCCATCCTGTATCCGTGATCAAAGAGGCCGAGGAGCTCGCGGCTGAGGCGTTCGGCGCCAAACATGCTTTTTTCATGGTTAATGGAACGACATCCGCGGTTCAAAGTATGGTAATGTGCGCGTGCACGCGCGGCGAGAAGATCATCATGCCGCGCAACGTGCACAGGAGCGCCATCAACGCGTTGATTCTGAGTGGGGCCATTCCGGTCTATGTGAATCCTGGGGTGAATCATGAACTTGGAATCTCACTCGGCATGTCTGTGGCCGATGTGGAACAGGCAATACTGGAGAATCCGGATGCGAAGGCCGTGCTGGTCAATAATCCGACTTACTACGGTGTTTGCTCCAATTTGAAGGCGATCACTGAGCTTGCGCATCAACATAATATGCTTGTGCTCGCCGATGAAGCACATGGCACACACTTCTATTTTGGTGAAGGGCTCCCGGCTTCCGCAATGTCGGTGGGCGCGGACATGGCTGCAGTCAGCATGCACAAGTCAGGCGGCTCTCTGACACAGAGCTCGCTGCTTCTTGTCAACGGATTAAGCGAAGGCTACGTGCGCCAAATCATTAATCTGACACAGACAACAAGCGGTTCCTATCTGTTGATTTCTTCTCTGGATATTTCACGGAGAAATCTCGCACTAAGAGGCAAGGCTATTTTTGAGAAGGTCGCCAAAATGGCCGAATACGCGCGCGCCGAGATTAATCAGATCGGAGGCTACTACGCCTATTCACGTGAATTGATTAATGGCGATTCGGTTTACGATTTCGACCGCACAAAGCTCTCAGTACTGACACTCGATGTCGGGCTTGCGGGCATTGAAGTATATGATCTCTTACGTGATGAGTACGACATTCAAATTGAGTTCGGCGACATAGGCAACATTCTTGCCTACATCTCAATTGGCGACCGGATTCTTGACTTGGAGCGTCTTGTTTCAGCGCTGTCTGAAATCAAACGGCGCTATGCTAAGGATCGGGCAGGCATGCTTAGTCAAGAGTATATCCGGCCGCAAGTGGTGCTCGGTCCGCAGGAAGCTTTTTACGCGGAAAGCGAACCGACTCCGTTGGAACAGAGTCTCGGCCACATTTGCGGCGAGTTTGTCATGTGCTATCCGCCGGGCATTCCGATTCTCGCGCCTGGTGAAAAGGTGACGGCTGAAGTGCTCGAGTATATTCAGTATGCAAAGGAAAAAGGCTGTTTCTTGACCGGTACTCAAGACAGCCAGGTGAACCGAATACAGACCGTGAAGGAGTGATCGGATTGGAATTGTGGTTTACAGAAAAGCACACGGAAAACGTAACTTTTTCTATAAAGGTTGATCGTCAGGTCTATAGCGGACAAAGCGAGTTTCAGCGTATTGATCTTTTCGACTCATTGGAGTTCGGTCGTTTCTTGACACTTGACGGCTACATGATGCTGACGGAGAAGGATGAATTTATCTATCATGAAATGATCGTCCATGTGCCGATGGCTGTTCTGCCGGATGTTCAAAAAGTGCTCGTCATTGGCGGCGGCGATGGCGGAGCGGTCCGTGAACTCGTTCGCTATCCTGAAATTAAGCAGATTGATCTCGTGGAAATCGACGCCCAGGTCATCGAGGCATGCAAAAAATATCTGCCGCAGACTGCCGGTAAGCTGGATGATCCGCGGGTAACGATTCATTATGCCGACGGTCTTAAATTTGTTCGCTCAAAACAGGATGAATATGATCTGATCATTGTGGATTCGACCGACCCATTCGGTCCCGGTGAAGGGTTGTTTACGAAGGAATTTTACGGCAACTGCTATAAAGCACTTACGGACACCGGTGCAATGGTGAATCAGCATGAGAGTCCGTTCTATCCGGTTGACGCAGTAGCCATGCAGCGCGCTCATAAACGGATCATTGATTCGTTTCCGATCAGCCGCGTCTATCAAGCACACATACCGACCTACCCATCCGGACATTGGCTTTTCGGATTCGCGTCAAAGAAATACCATCCGGTTGAGGACTTTAACGCCTCCGGATGGAAAGCGAGAGGCATGAAAACCAAATATTATAATGACAAAATTCACGTTGGTGCCTTTGCATTGCCAAATTATGTGAAGGACCTGCTGGAAGAAATGGAATAAGGCTTGTTTGTCGATAATGCATGTATTGTATGGACAGGCTAAATTTAAGGAGGCGTTCTAATTTGGGTAAAGCATTAATTATCGGCGCGGGCGGTGTTGCAGGCGTTGTAGTACATAAATGTTGTCAGAACTCGTACGTGTATGAAGAAATTTGTATTGCAAGCCGCACCGTTTCAAAATGTGACGCGCTTAAGGCAAAGCTTAATGGCGGAAAGACGAAAATAACGACGGCGCAAGTAGACGCGAACAATGTTCCCGAATTGATTGCGCTGATTGAACGAGTGAAACCGGACATCGTTATTAATGTTGCGTTGCCTTATCAAGATTTAACGATTATGGACGCTTGTCTGGCGACCAAAGTAGACTATGTAGATACAGCCAATTACGAGCCGGAAGATACCGCGAAATTTGAATATAAATGGCAGTGGGCATACCGTGAACGCTTCAAAGAAGCGGGTATTACCGCCCTGCTCGGCAGCGGATTCGACCCTGGCGTGACGAGTGTATTTTCCGCATATGCGCAGAAACATTATTTCGATGAAATTCACTCGATTGACATTCTTGACGCCAACGCCGGTGATCACGGTTATCCCTTTGCGACCAACTTTAATCCGGAAATCAACATCCGTGAAGTGACGGCAAACGGAAGTTACTTTGAGAACGGTAAATTTATTGAAACCGAACCGATGTCCATTAAATCCGTCTATGATTTTCCTCAAATTGGTGAAAAGGATATTTATTTACTGCATCATGAGGAAATGGAATCACTCGCGCTCAATATCAAGGGCATTAAGAAGATCCGTTTCTGGATGACTTTTGGGCAAAGCTATCTCACACATCTTAAGGTTTTAGAAAATGTCGGAATGACTTCGATCGAACCAATCGAATTCGAAGGAAAACAGATTGTTCCGTTGCAGTTCCTGAAAGCCGTATTGCCGGATCCGGCCTCGCTCGGACCGCGAACAAAAGGCAAAACGAATATCGGCTGCATCTTCCAAGGCATTAAAGACGGAAAGCCGCGCACTTACTACGTCTATAATGTCTGTGATCATCAAGAATGCTACAAAGAGGTCGGTTCTCAAGCAATTTCCTACACAACCGGCGTTCCGGCGATGATCGGCGCTTCGATGGTGATGACTGGTAAATGGAAACGGCCGGGCGTGTTTACTATCGAAGAATTCGATCCGGATCCGTTTATGGACGCATTGAATAAATTTGGTTTGCCGTGGCACGAAGATTTCGCGCCGGCGCTGATTGATTAAGGGGTCTATGAATGAAGATTGATTTTACATCCGCACCGTCGCCAAGTTATCTCGTAGATGAACGGTTACTTGTTAAGAATCTGGAGATCCTCAAGCAGCTGCAGGATCGCACCGGCTGCAAAATTCTGCTGGCGCAAAAGGCGTTTTCAATGTTCGCGTTCTATCCGTTGATCGGAACCTATCTGAGCGGAGTCGCTTCCAGTTCTTTATACGAAGCACGGCTGGGTCGCGAGGAGATGGGTAAGGAAGTGCACATTTACTCGCCGGCTTATGATGAAAAAGATTTTGCCGATATACTTGAGGTCAGTGACCATATCGTCTTTAATTCATTCAGCCAGTGGGCGCGATTTAAGGATCAGGTGAAGCGTGCACCGCATGCGATTCAATGCGGGATGCGCATCAATCCGGAGTACTCGGAAGTAGAAACCGGGCTCTATGATCCGTGCGCACCGTTTTCGCGCATGGGGGTGACCGAGGCAAACTTTGATCCGGACGCTCTGGATGGACTTGACGGGCTGCATTTCCATACTCTATGCGAACAGAATTCAGACGCTCTTGAGCACACGCTCGAAGCAGTAGAGCGCAAGTTTGGAAAATATCTTAAAGATATGAAATGGATTAATTTCGGTGGCGGTCACCATATTACGCGCCAAGATTATGATCTCGACCGACTTGCACGATGTATTACCGCGATCAAAGAAAAGTATGATGTCGAGGTTTACCTTGAACCGGGGGAAGCAGTCGCATTGAATACCGGTTATTTGGTTTCGACCGTGCTTGACGTGTTCGAGAACGGAATGCCAATCGCGATTCTCGACACCTCAGCAACCTGCCACATGCCCGATGTTCTTGAGATGCCCTACCGACCGGAGATTATTGATGCCGGAAAACCGGGAGAACGGACCTATACGTACCGGCTCGGCGGACCAACCTGCCTTGCCGGCGATGTGATCGGCGACTACTCCTTTGATCATCCGCTTCATGTTGGCGACCGGCTTGTATTTTGCGATATGGCAATTTATTCGATGGTTAAAAATAACACATTTAACGGGATTGCGCTGCCCGCCATTGCATCGTATAACGACAAGGACGGCATTCACGTCATTAAGCAATTTAACTATGAAGATTTCAGAACACGATTGTCCTGATCACCCACACTAAATGAAATGAACCCGAGAGCGTTGCTGCTCGGGTTCATTATTGTTCTATGGGCTGCATGTCCATAGGTCGATTCAAGTGAAACGTTTGATTGATTCGGACGAATGGCTTAGAAATTATTAGTTCGAGGCAACCGCTGATCGTGAACCGCAGGCGCTGCCTTTGAACGCTGCATCTGCTCATGATCCTTGTTGCTGGCTTCCGTCTCATCCATGGTGAGCGCAACAGAGGCATAACAGAACAGCATCAGAATAGGAAGAATAAAAAGAGATAAATAGGCGCATTCGCTGATGTAAGGCTGATTCGCAGTTTGATAGACATTAAATTGGAGATCTTTTTTGTTGCCATGAATGCCGCGCTGTATTAAGCGGCCGCCCGGGTAGGCATCGCGCTGCCCGTAGCCCTTGCCGCTCATAGCGAAAATTAGGGAAGAACCGGATTCTCCTTTTACTTGAGAGATTCTAATTTCATCCTCTCCAGAAGCAGGAGTTGCGTGATTTAATTTAAAGGTCAGACGGCCGAGCGGCTTAGAAATACGGAATCTTTTTGAAAAAATGATTTTCCCCGTGTGCTTTCTTGTCACAACGACATGATAGGTTCCCTTTCTTTTTACACGACGAATGCCAAAGGAAATGCGGTTGTATCGTTCGGTCGCATGAAAAGTCTGAACGATGGGATGATGCGCGTCAACAGCTGCGCCCTTGTTTCCTACCGAGTAGCGTTGGTCGACAATGTACGTCCTTTGCGGCGATTTTATTTGTGTATACGCATAAAATCCCATGTATGCACATAGGATGACTGCCGCAAGCAGGCTTCCTGTGAGTATGAGCCTAAGCGTTTTACCCTGTAATGCAAAACGTAATTTTTTTTCCTTTTTAACAGTTAAGGCCTGTGTGAGTTCTTCAAAACCGAACATACTGCCGAGCAGAATAAACGGCGTAAAGAGCAGGCTATAGCGGGGCTCCGCCTCCCAGACAAAAACGTAAAAAACAAAGTTTCCGAACAGGCAGAGCTGGATCAACAAATTCAGGTCTGCTTTTTTGGTTCGGAAATAGCGAAAAACAGATAGCACCAGCAAAAAAATGTTCACTATGTAGAAGACTTGGATAATAAAAAGCGTGACTTGATTCTTATGATTGAAGAGATATTGATAGACATTGGTCGGATGGCTGGAGAGGTGAGTATACCAGTAATAGCCATGCGCGCCTACGCCCCATGTCCGGGCGGCTTTAATTCCCCACAGACGGATGAGCCCGGGCAAACCGTATTTTTCGGTCTCCTTCTTAATGTGCATGCTTGCCACTTGTTTTTTTGCCGCCTGATTAGGCTGATGCCTGATCAACTCATAATCATAACGATTATAACCGCCGTCACGTGAGAGTCCGAGCATGATCCAGTTCATCGAAGGCATGGATAATGATGCATTCGGAACGTAGCCGAAATGGTGTTCAATCTTTTGGGACGCGATACCGAATGCGCCGATAAGTATGCCGATGATTGCCAGATTGATCAGCACCTTTTTCCATTTCAACACAAAGAACATATAGATGCTCAGAGCCGGAAGAAACAGAATAAGATTTGGCCTGATCAAATAACCGATGCCAAGTGTCATTCCTAAAAGTAACATGTAACGGATCTTCATTGTTTTCCTGTACAGATACCACAGATAAAGAAGCGATACGGGAAATGCGATTGCCGCAGTGTCGGTGTAAAAGTACATCGTGTATAAGAAAAGCGGCAGGCAGGTCATGGTAAACAATAAAAAGATGCAGGCCATTCGTGCATCAAATAATTCTCTCACAAGCTTCCAGGACAGAAAGATACCAAAAAACAAAATAAGGGCGCAAAAGGTACGATCAATAATCATATAGCTCGCTATCTGTGCAAAACCACATACGTGGTAAAGAAAGTACCGCAACAGCGTGACCGGTATATTGTTCGGGTAAATCTGAAAATAAATACTTCCTGATGCGTGCCCGTGAGCAAGTAAATAGAGTGCTTCCGCATAAGTGTGCCCCCCATCAATAATTGGAGGCATAATCGAATGAAAAGCGATGATCAGTGCGCCCTCGAACAACAGCATAATAAAAAATAGACCGGCTGAAATTTTAGTAATCACCGGGTCCGTAAATCGTGCGAGCCACCGATAAACAGCGAGAAAGAAAAGAATGACAATCAGTGCAAAAAGCGCAAGAGAAAGCACCGTTTCCAAGAGTCCATGGTTATGTTTGAAAATTAATGGATAAAGAAAGCTAATGATCAGAACGGAAAGATAACATGATGCAAACGCAATGCCGAATAGCGAAAGCAAATGGTGTTTCAATCGTAAAATAGTTGCCACATCCCATCCGAGGACGGATCAAACACCGCCTCAAAGTGCTGTTGTTTTAAAGCGGTCCTTAGTTGTTGCTGACACTAACTGTTTTTCGATGGTGTAGCGCGGACGATGTTTGGTTTCTTTGAAAATCTTACCAATGTATTCGCCGATGACGCCGATTGCCGTGAGCTGCATGCCGCCAATCAACCAAATCGAAAGGATCATTGATGTCCATCCGCTGACTGCGTGACCGAGAACATGCTGGATCAGCGCATACAGGCCGATCAGAAACCCGACTCCGACAACAGTTCCCCCCAGAACGGTCACCATCCGGATCGGTACAATCGAAAAGGAGGTTATACCGTCAATGGCGAAATTAATCATTTTTTTCAGAGGGTATTTTGTTTTTCCGGCAAAACGTTCGGCACGATTGTAGTATACTTCGGTGCTTTTAAAACCAAGCAACGGGATCATGCCGCGCAGGAAAACATTCTCCTCATGGTAGTTGACAAATTCATCAAGCACCCGTCTGCTGAGTAAACGAAAATCAGCATGGTTCGGTATCATTTTGACACCGAGGCGCTCCATAACCTTGTAAAAAAGCAGTGCGGTGTTTCGCTTGAAAAATGTGTCCGTCTCACGTTTGTTACGAACGCCGTAAACGACATCAAACCCTTCATGGTATTTGATCAGAAAGTTGTTAATCGCATTTACGTCATCTTGCAGATCGGCATCAATTGTAATCACACAATCGGAGTATGGATTCGCTGTCTCCATGCCGGCGATTAGGGCATTCTGGTGGCCAAAATTGCGACTGAGTTTCAGGCCGGTGACTTCTTTATAGTCCTCGATCGAGTGTTTAATGACCGTCCATGTTCGATCGCGGCTTCCGTCATCGACGAATAGAAGGGTGCTCTGCGGCGAGATTAATTGGTCCCTGCAAGCGCGCTCCAAAGTGTCGCGAAGCCGCGATACCGTCTCAGTTAGGACCGCTTCCTCGTTATAGCATGGAACGACGATTGTCAGAATTGGTTTATTCATTGGTGATAGTCCTCCTACTGTTCCACTTCGTTCAGATCAGGAACAACCTTTTACAATGCCTATCTTAAACGTGAATTGTAACGTCGTAACAAATGCAGTATGAAATTATCATGAGATTTTTCTCATTCAATTCTCATGTTCTTTTCTTACAGCTCCTGCAAGGAATCGTTATAATAGAAGGTGTCTAAACGGTCTGAATAGATAGTGATCAATTTTTTAACCTTAGAAGAGATGGATAAGATCAATGAAAACTATAACGATACTGCTTGTTGAAGACGAGAAGAGTGTTGCTTCATTTGTTTCCACTGAATTAGGCTTTGAGAATTATGTGGTAGAAGAGGCTTATGATGGGGTACAGGCTCTCGATCTTTTTTTTCAGGACGAATCAAAGTGGGGACTGGTTTTGCTTGATCTGATGCTGCCGAAACTGAATGGACTGGAAGTCTGCAGGCGCATCCGGAAAAAGAGTCTGGTTCCGATCATCATCATGACTGCTCGAGATTATGTCGGTGATAAAGTTGCGGGACTTGATGGCGGAGCGGATGATTACATCACTAAGCCCTTTGAGATTGAGGAACTGCTGGCCAGAGTTCGAGTGGCTCTTCGGCGCAGGGACAGTTATGCCGCAGCGGCGGCGAGGCATATTTATCAGGTGGGAGATTTATATCTGGATATTGAGAAAAGAACAGCGACACGTCAGGGCAAAACATTCGATCTCACGCAACGTGAATTCAACCTTCTCTCTGCTTTGATGAAAAGCGAAGGCAAGGTCATGACCCGTGATGAACTGCTTTCTGAAGTGTGGGGTTTTGATTATATGGGACAAACCAATATTGTCGATGTTTATGTCCGCTATCTGCGCAATAAGATTGACAAAAATCAGCGAGCCAGATTGATCCACACCATTCGGGGAGTCGGCTACGCACTGAGGGTTGACGAATGAGAACATGGCTGACAATTTTCAGATTAAAAAAGAAAACGACGCTTTTTCAGATGAACTTCTGGTATATTTTGATTCTTTTGGTGACCGTGCTGTCTATTGGAGTCGCCGTCCTTTCGATCGTCAGTTATCAGCTCTACAAGGGCACTGAACAGGAAGTCGAGTATGTGGAAAAACAGTTGATTGTCGAATCGCGTGAAAAGAATCCGGATTGGACAGATTCTATTGAAACGATTCTCTATGTTCAGCATCCCGACTTTTATGTCCGCATTAAGACGCCGGATCGTAAAACGATTTATTCAAAGGGCAGTGAGAGTATTACGGATAATAACGCATATCTGTTCAAGCTCTCCCTTTTTTCATCCATTTCATTTAAAAAGAAATTTGTTCCCATCTACCATCATCAAGCGTCATACAATGGCTACACCTTTGATTTGTATGTCCGCATGATCAGTATACACAAATTTATCGTCGTGATGATCAAAGTGCTTGTTGTCTGCATTTTATTAGGCGTTTTGATTGGATCGCTGGCGATTTACCAGCTTTCGCGGAAACTAAGCCGGCCGCTCATGGATGTGACTCGGCTTATCAATCAAGTGACTGAAACAAATAATTTAAAGCAGCGCGTACCGGTTCCGGATCAACCGAAAGAAGTACGCGAGCTTGCTTTATCCTTTAATCAGCTTATGGGTCAGCTTGATGAGCAGATCGAGCGTGAGTTGCGATTTGTATCAGATGCTTCCCATGAATTACGAACGCCGCTTTCGGCAATACGTGGCCATGTTGAGCTTATACATCGGCATGGAACGAATCACCCTGAACTGATTCAGAAGTCATTTCATTTTATCGATCAGGAATCAAGACGAATGCAACGATTGATCGATCAACTTTTGATGATCGCACGTCTTGACCGTAAGTCAAAGGCACTCGAGGCAGTCAATTTGTCGATGATTGCAAATAATGTGATCGCGGACTATGCGCCAGGTCTTAAGCAGAAGTTTACTACCGATGTTGTTGATGGAATTTATGCCTGGGCGAATGAGGATTATGTACATCAGGTGATCGTCTCCCTGCTCGGTAACGCGCGCAACTATACGCCGAATGGCGGGTGGATTAAACTCACGGTCACTGGCGATTATGAATTTTCATATATACGCGTACAAAATTCGGGCACTACAATTCCCGATGAAGAAAAAGAAAATATTTTTGCGCGTTTCTACCGACTAGATAAAGCGAGATCCAGTGAACACGGAGGCTCAGGACTGGGACTTGCGATTGTTAAAGAGTTGATTGAACTGGATGGCGGCACAATTCGGGTCAAGGATATTGAGCCCTCGGGCAGCGAATTTATTGTCCAATTAAAGGCCATGACCCCTGAACAGTCGGCAAATGGCATTGGGTGACCGATTGATAACTCTTTTGCAGGTAGAGAAGTGGGGCGGTTTCGGCGATCTCAATAATGGATAAATCTCTTAGACTATAAAATTTTTATTGGGACTGCAGAAATCAACGGAATTTTGCTATACTTGTTGTTAAGGTTATGCCTCTATATAATTGCGGGTTCAAAAAGAGACTACATGATGATTCAGCCGATCAGAAATTTTTGGAGCTCAAAGGAGGAGTCATAATCCAGAGAAAGAAGGCAATTATTGTTCTGAACATTGGCAAGATTAAGTAATGACGAAGCTCACTTTTTAGTTTGAAAGAATCCTGAGTGGTGCTGCGCGCCGAATGATTGGCCTAATGAAATGAGCGATTTTATCACATGCAAAAATAAGGATCTTAAAATTCATCAGAAGTGGGGCAGAATAAGTGAACGACGAGAAAGCGATTGAGTTGCTCAAAAATCTATTGAAAATTAACACGACAAATCCTCCTGGTAATGAAGCGGAAGTGGTTGCTCTGATCCGGCCGTTGTTTGAGGCGGCAGGGATCGATACGGAGGTTGTCACTTATGGAGAAAATCGGCACCAGCTGATCGCAACGCTAAATGGCGCGGAACCCGGGAAGGTGCTCGCATTCACGGGGCATATGGATGTGGTTCCGGTCGGCGAGATTCCTTGGGACCACGATCCGTTTGGTGCCGAGGAAGCGGATGGAAAGATTTATGGACGCGGCGCCTCGGATATGAAGAGCGGTCTTGCGGCGATGATTGCCGCAATAATTGAGCTGAAGGAAGAAGCGGCCCCGCTTAATGGCACGCTCAAATTCATTGCGACTGTGGGGGAGGAAACCTCATCAATTGGTGCCGAGCAATTGGTCAATGGCGGCTATGTGGATAATCTTGACGCTGTGGTGATTGGTGAACCGACTGATAATGAACTGTCCATTGCCGAAAAAGGTGCGCTTTGGGTTCGGTTGACAACCTATGGGAAAACAGGCCACGGATCAACACCAAGCCATGGAATTAACGCCAATGAACATATGATTGCGATTCTCTCAAAATTTCAATCTGAGTTTCAATTTGACTATGAACCGGATGATTTGCTTAGTGAACCAACGTCTAGCATTGATGTGATGAGGGGCGGAAACGGAACAAATGTCATTCCGGATAAATGCGTGGTGGAAATAGATATGCGTACTTTACCATCGCAAAACCACGAGACGATCATCGCATCCATTCAAGCAATCATTGATGGAGTGAAAGAGGACATTCCCGAACTGAATACGACGGTTGAGATTATCAATGATATGAATCCGGTAAAAACACCAAAGGACGATGAATTCGTTCAGAGTCTTGTTAAAGTCATTGAAGGAGTGCGCGGCAAGAAAATTGAACCTTACGGGTTTTCGGGTTATACGGATGGCGCCTTTTTTTCAAAAGTAGAAAAAACATTTCCGATTACCGTTGTCGGACCGGGCTATCCGCCGGTCGCTCATCAACCGGATGAATATGTTGCCCGTGCACCGTTTTTCGACTCTATTCAAATATACAAGAAGATCGCTATTGATTTTTTGAGTTGACAAGGTGGGTTCATATGAACAGAGAGCTCGACTCAAGAGATCCATGCATGGCTGATCATTTTCCGGTGCTTCAGTTATGAATAAACATAATGAAATGCGTTCCGGCGTCCTTTATACATTTTTCGCTTTTTTTATATGGGGTTTTCTGACAATCTATTGGAAATGGCTGGGTTCAGTCGACTCTGGCGAGGTACTCGCGCATCGAATTGTTTGGGCGTTCGTATTCATGCTTGTAGTGATTCTCATGCGCAGGGAGTTTGGGGCGTTGCGGGATCAAACCAAATGGCTCATCCAACAACCGCGACAATTGCTTCTTGTACTGGTAAGTTCGATTTCGATTAGTGCTAACTGGATTATTTATGTCTGGGCGGTTGCTCATGCACATGTGATTGAGGCAAGTCTCGGTCTGTACATTATTCCACTTGTTAGTATGCTGATGGGAATCCTCTTTTTAAAAGAGCGTACTGGGGTAATGAAAATGTTTTCTATTATCCTGGCAATCATCGGTGTCCTCGTGATGACCTTCCGCTTTGGACACATTCCATGGCTTGCTTTAGCACTTGCCGCGACTTCCGGTGTTTATAGCCTGTGCAAAAAATTTGTTGTGTTTGAAGCTTACGTCGGTATGACCATTGAGACGATGTTGATGGTTCCGTTTGCAGTCATCTTTCTCATCAGCAATGGAATTCGAACGCCGGAATCCATAACTGTCTTTTCGGGAAGCACAGGCTTGCTTTTAGTCGGTGCCGGAGTGCTCACAGCACTTCCACTTATCTGGTTTGCGGAAGGTGCGAAACGTATTCCGCTGACCATGATCGGCTTTTTTCAATATATGACTCCTACTGCAGCCTTTTTCATTGGACTTTTTGTTTTCCATGAGCCGATTGATCGGATTCAGTTGTTATCTTTTCTCTTTATTTGGCTTTCTATAGTCGTTTATGCATGGAGTGAATTGACAAGAGCTTCTGAGAAAAAGCGGGAAGCGGCATCATGCTGAGAAGGCCTAGGAAACCGATAGATTGACAAGTACAGGTGGATGTCGGAAAATAAACATACTGATTTATTATTGTGATAATTATTTTTTCTTGTGATTCGATGAACAGTAGGGCGGTGGTTTTATTAACGCGGAGTTGGAAAGATTCAAAGATTTAGTCGATTTTCTAGGCGAAGTGCTCGGAGATGATATAGAAATCATTCTCCATGATGTAACGGATCTCGAAAATTCGGTTGTTGCAATTAGCGAAACAAATTTAAGTGGACGAGAAATTGGATCTCCAGTCACAAATTTGATTCTTAAGATGTTGAAGGAAGGGAGATCGCAACATAAATCGTTTATCACCAATTATGAGGGTGTTGCCAAAGACGGAACGGTTTTACGTTCGTCAACTTTCTTCATACGCAACGCAAAAGATGAGATCATCGGTATGCTTTGTATCAACATTGACTACAGAAAAATGGAACAGGTGATTGACTATTTGAATAAATTTGTTGGCGTTTGTAAACCAGCAAAGAAAAAGAGTCCGCCGGCAGTTGAACATTTGAGCCCCTCAATTGAGGATCTTGCTAAATCGAGTATTAAAGAGATCGTTGGCGGCGTGAATATTCCTCCCGAACGAATGTCTCAAGAAGAGAGACTGGAAATCATTGAGAAATTGAACGAAAACGGTATCTTCCTCTTAAAAGGGATTGTCAGCATTGTTGCTGAGGAACTATGCACCTCGGAGGCATCCATTTATCGCTATCTTAGCAAAGTGAAAAAAGTGCATGGAAGTGTGTGAAAAGAGTAACGTAAGGACCGGACTGAGACAACGGTCCTTTTTTTGTTGGTAGTGGGTCGTCTAGCTGACTTTCTGAATAGTAGACAAAAGAAACGCAGCAATCTGCTCCAAAAAGAGGTTAGACCGAAAACATATAAAATGACCGAACACGACCAAAGTCGAACCCAAGAGAGGAGAAGTCGAACCGAAGACCCGAAGTCGAAAACCGAACCATCGGAAAGTCGAACCGAACACGATCAAAGTTGAACCCAAGAGAGGAAAAGTTCAACCGAAGACCCGAAGTCGAACCGAACCATCGGAAAGTCGAACCGAACCCGATCAAAGTCGAACCTAAGAGAGAAAAAGTCGAACCGAAGAATAGAAGTTGAACCTAATGAGTGAAAAGTTGAACCGAACCCCTTGGAAGTTCAACCCAAGAGAGGAAAAGTTGAACCGAACCCCTTGGAAGTTCAACCCAAGAGAGGAAAAGTTCAAACGAAGACCAAGAGTTCAACCTAACGAGTGGGAAGTTAAACCCAATCCCTGGAAAGTTCAACCTAAGAGAGAAAAAGTCGTAGCGAACTCACCGAAAGTCGTAACGAATCCTCAGACTCGTAGCGAACCGTGAAAAAGACGTAACGAATGAACCCAAAGTAGTAACGAACTCACC
>NZ_FOOY01000013.1:92442-114841 GCF_900113325.1 Sporolactobacillus nakayamae
AATTCCCAAACTCGTAACGAACCGTGAAAAAGTAGTAACGAATGAACCCAAAGTAGTAACGAACTCATGGAAAGTAGTAACGAATTCCCAAACTCATAACGAACCACGAAAAAGTAGTAACGAATTCCCAAAGTCGTAACGAACTCATGGAAAGTAGTAACGAATTCCTAGACTCGTAACGAACCGAAGGGAAATCGTAACGAAAGAGCTCAAAATCGTAACAAAGTCACCGAAATTCGTAACGAACGAACCCAAACTCGTAACGAATTTACTTCGCACTCCGTCTTTTTTGCGCACTGCATAACTTCAGAACAGTGCGGTACCTATTTTTTCTCATTTAAAAAGCACTGAACGACCGTTTAACGGTCGTTCAGTGCTTTTCATTTTGAGCTGTTTTTTCAATTACAGATCGGTGACTTTTTTCAACATGTCGACGGCCAGGTCCGCAAAGAATTTGGCACTTGGCAGAATCGCTTTCTCGTCAATGATCAAGTCCGGATGATGCAACCCTGAGTTTCCGGAAACACCCATGAAGAAGAAAGCGCCGGGGATCTTCTTCATATATTCGGCGAAATCTTCGCCGGCAGTTGAAGGAGTTGGTGTGATCACATTTAATCCTGATGCTTTCGCAGTCTCCACAGCCCAATTAGCAAGCTTCTCGTTGTTGATCGTGGCGGGTCCGAGTTTTGTAAAATGCAAGGTTCCCTTTGCGCCGAGTCCTGCGGCTACGCCTTCAACGACGCGCTGCATTTTTGCTGGAATCTGATCGCGCACATGTTCCTGGAACGTGCGCACGGTGCCTTCCATTTGCGCCGTTTGCGGCAGTACATTCCATGTATTTCCGGCTTCAAGGCGTGTGACGCTGATAACTGCATTATTCAGCGGCGAGATGTTCCGAGCAACAATGGATTGGAGCGCGGTCATGATGTGCGCCGAGACGAGAATGGAGTCTATACCTTTGTCTGGAGCTGCAGCATGGGTTCCCGTTCCTTCTACATCAATCGTGAATTTATCAACGGCGGCCATTAAAGGGCCAGGTTTGATGCCAATTGTTCCTGTCGGAATATGCGGCATATCATGCATACCGAAGATCGCTTGTACATCATCCAGGACCCCGGTTTCCAGCACTTTCACTGCACCGCCGCCATTTTCTTCAGCCGGTTGGAAAATTACTTTAACCGTTCCTTCGAGTTCGGCTTTGCGCGCATTCAGCAGCAATGTCGCGCCAAGAATGGAAACGGTGTGAAAGTCATGACCGCAAGCATGCATTTTGCCGGGTACCTTGGATGCGAATGGAAGACCTGTCGCTTCTTGGATCGGCAAGGCGTCGATGTCTGTGCGCAGGCAGATGACCGGCCCTGGTTTTTCTCCTCGAATGACTGCGAGTACCCCGGTTTCTAGAGGCAAGTCGAGCATCTCGACACCAGCTTCAGCCAGCCAGCCTTTCAATGCCTTGGTTGTTTCATATTCTTCAAAGGACAATTCGGGATTTTCGTGCAGCTGATGACGGTGTTCAATCAATTTTTGTTCTAATTCAATGTCTTTGATTTTTGTTGTCAAAGGGAAGTCTCCTTTATGTAATTTAGCTAATTAATCTATTAAAGCCGCAAGATGCGGTTCTAAGCAAAATTAAGTAAAGTTAGTGTAAAACTGATGGCGTTGCATCGGCAATACCGGAGAAGGCAAGTGCAGTTAAGAGAACCGTTTGGGCGCCAACGTACGCTTTTTCCGGATTATAGAATTCTTCCAGCGTATGCATGCCGCCGCAATCACCGCCGCCGCCTAAAGTGAGCGCGGGAATGCCCAAGTGGATCGCCACATTGGAGTCCGTACTCATGGGCAGAAGTTCCGGTTCAAGATCAAAGGCGCGGAGGACGGCGATTGCTGCTTGAACAGCAGGCGCCTCTTCTGCCTGTGAACCGGCCGGACGATCACCAACGCGCTCAATCACAGCCTGTATCAATTCGCCTTTGTTCCAACGCGCGTTTTCTTCTGCAACGGATTGATGGATGCAAGCAATAGCTTTAGTCTCTAGTTCAATCAATGCCTCCTGCGATACCGAGCGCATATCGAGTCCCATTTCCGCATTTTGTGCAATTGAATTGATTGAAGTACCCCCGCTTATTGTACCAACAGTGAAAGTGGTGACCGGATCGGCAGGAACCTCGATGTCGCTGATTCGAGCAATTGCTCGTCCAAGCGCGTGAATCGCACTTGGAATGCCGAAATTTCCGAAGCTGTGACCGCCAGGACCTTTGAAAGCAACTTTATAACGGTGACTGCCGACAGCGGTGGCTGTGATACGGTTAGGACTTCCGGGTTCAATCGAAATAAAACCGCTGATATCGGCGCGGGTCTTGAAAAGTGCTTTTACTCCACGTAAATCCCCTAACCCTTCTTCTCCGACCGTGGCGACAAAAAGCAGGGTGCGAACCGGCTTAATACCGGAATTTTTGATCGCGCGAATCAGTGTGAGCAGAACGGCAAGGCCTCTGCCGTCATCTGAAATGCCCGGCGCAAAGACGATTCCATCCTTAATCACAGGTTCAACAACTGTGCCTTCTGAGAAGACCGTGTCAAGATGAGCGGAAACCACAACTTTCCTCTCATCATCAATTCCCTGAATGCACCCCAATACATTTCCTTCAGCATCTGTATGAATTTCCTGCAAACCAAGATCTCTGAACCGTTCGGACATCCACAATGCTTTTTCTGATTCTTTGAACGGAGGAGCGGGAATTGACGTTAACTCAATTTGCTCTGAAGTCGTTCGTTCATTGTCTGAAATGAGAAAGTCACATGCGTCTTTAACTTGGGGAAGCGCACGTAAATCGCGAATGACCGTGTCACCACTTAGATTTTGATCGCCCATAATGATCACTCCTAGATTAGTAGCCTCTATTGATAGAAAAACAGGACTTTTATTGAACGAATTGTAACTAAGTGCTGTTACTAGAATACTACAACTGTGATAAAATTTTGAACAATTTTTTTAATGTGTATTGTCAAATTCTCGAAAATTTATTATCATTGTAATAAATTCTATCATATCTCGAAATATATTGGTCCTTTATTCAAAAAAAGATACAAAAAGAATTTATTATGAAAGAATAGCTCACTTCATGTAAGGAAAAGTCACATTTTTTGTGAAAATCATTTATTATTTTAATAATTTTTTTGACTAATAGTTTCAAGTCATTTATAATTGCTTTATAGTTTTTGCGAATTCTGAAAATAGTCTATAATTTCATTGTTCTCATTGTTACTACTAGTAATTAATTTCTTAGCAGGAGGTCAGAAAATGAACGATTCATGGTCTGACGATTT
The DNA here is from genome assembly GCF_900113325.1 of Sporolactobacillus nakayamae. Classification (GTDB taxonomy): domain Bacteria; phylum Bacillota; class Bacilli; order Bacillales; family Sporolactobacillaceae; genus Sporolactobacillus; species Sporolactobacillus nakayamae. The sequence continues at coordinate 95,770 of NZ_FOOY01000013.1, forward strand.
AGAAAAATCTTTCGATACGATGGTAGAGTGGCGACGCTACCTCCATCAGCATCCTGAACTCTCTTATCATGAAACAGAAACCGCGGCTTTTATTCTGGAGAAACTCAAGAGTTTTGGAATCACCGACATTAAGACGCATGTCGGCGGGTATGGGATTGTTGCTCGAATTCATGGTGCAAAACCAGGGTTGACTGTTGCATTGCGCGCGGACTTTGACGCACTTCCGATTGATGAAGAAACAGATGTTCCATATAAATCGAAGGTACCGAATGTGATGCATGCTTGTGGACATGACGGTCATACATCAACCTTGCTTGGCGTAGCTAAAGTGATCCAAGAACATCGGAGTGAACTCGCGGGTGATGTCGTACTGCTTCACCAGCCTGCTGAGGAATATCCTCCGGGCGGTGCTCAGGCGATGATTAAGGATGGCTGCTTAGATGATGTCGACTTGGTCTTTGGAACACATCTTTGGAGTACGGTTCCTTTTGGAACGATCGGCTATCGCAAAGGTTATTTCATGGCTGCAGCAGACTACATAAAAATCAGCATTCAAGGAAAGGGCGGACATGGATCCGCACCTCATCTGTCCATTGATTCTGTGGCTGTCGCTTCTCAGGTTGTCAATCAGCTTCAAATGATCGTTGCAAGAGAAGTTGATCCGCAGAAAGCGGCTGTTGTGACCATAGGCAAATTCAATGCCGGTGTCGCTCCGAACGTGATTGCCGATACGGCGGTTCTGGAAGGAACAGTGAGAACTTTTGACCCGGCTGTTCGCGAATTAATAAAAAAAGAATTGGCGTCCATTGTTGAAAATGTATGTGCCGCGTACCATGCGCAGGGACATGTGGCTTATCATGACGGTTATCCGGCAGTCTTCAACCATGAAAAGGAAACCGACGTTTTCAAGAAGGCCATGGATGAAACATTTGGCGAAGGAACGGCTGTTGAAATTGCTCCGCAAATGGGCGGAGAAGATTTTTCAAGCTTTTTGCTGGAAAAGCCAGGCATGTTCTGGTTTTCCGGAGCAGGGAATCCTGAGGTTGGGGCAAGCTATCCGCACCATCATCCAAAGTTCAATTTTGATGAACGTGTGATGCTTGTCGCAGGCAAGGCGTTCCTATCGATGGTTGATAAATATCTTTGCGCCAAAGAAATACCAGAATTAACTGGGAATGTGGCTGTCGGGAAAAAATGAGGAGGGTCAACGTTTTGAGTGAACTCTTAAAGGTAGACAAAATCAAAACCGAATTTCAAACAGATAAGGGACCTGTTACTTCAGTTGACGAAGTGAGCTTCGATTTGAAAGAAGGGGAAACGATCTGCCTTGTCGGCGAATCAGGCTGCGGGAAATCAGTAACATCGCTTTCAATCATGCATCTTTTGGACCGTAATGGTTCGGTTACAGAAGGATCCATTCTTTTTGAAGACAAGGATCTTGCGAAGGCCACAGAAGCACAGATGCGAAAGATTCGTGGAAACGATATCTCAATGATTTTTCAGGAACCGATGACTTCACTCAATCCAGTGCTTACCATTGGTGATCAGCTGACTGAAGGAATTAGGCTGCACATGAAGTATTCAAAAAGTGAAGCAAAGAAATACGCTATTGAGATGCTGAAAAAAGTAGGCATTCCAAGAGCTGAAGGCATTATCGATGAATACCCGCACAAACTGTCCGGAGGGATGAGACAGCGGGTGATGATCGCCATGGCGCTGAGCTGTAAGCCGAAGCTGCTGATTGCCGATGAACCGACAACGGCCTTGGATGTAACGATCCAGGCGCAAATTCTTGAATTAATGAAAAAATTGCGTGAAGAATCCAATACAGCCATCATTCTGATCACACATGATCTCGGGGTAGTAGCGGAAATGGCCGATAAGGTGGCTGTCATGTATGCGGGACAGGTTGTCGAAGAAACCGATGTGTACACGCTATTTGATAATCCCAAACATCCGTACACACTCGGTTTAATGGAATCAATTCCGCATATAACTAATCCGGACGATATGCGCCTTACTTCCATTCCGGGATCGGTACCAAGTGCTCGAAACATGCCAAAGGGTTGCCGTTTCTATGACCGTTGTCCTCATGCAATGGAACGTTGTTTAGCAGAAAAGCCGGAACTTAAATCCATAGAGGACAAACAGGCGCACAGCATTCGTTGTTTCCTTTATGAAAATGAAGAGAAAGACTATGAAAAGAAGCACGCTGAAAAGGAAGTGAGCTCGTGAACATGCCGCTGGATCAGGTGAAGCCCTTACTTCAAGTCAAGCATTTGAAAAAGTACTATCCAATTAAAAAAGGTGTCATTTCTAAAACGGTTGGTTACGTTAAGGCGGTTGATGATGTAAGTTTTGACATCTACCCCGGAGAGACAATGGGTATTGTCGGCGAATCAGGCTGCGGAAAATCCACAACCGGACGATCCCTTGTCCGTCTGGAAGATCCTACAGCCGGACAAATTATTTTTCAAGGGAAAGACTTGGCGAATATTTCGCATAAAGAAATGAGAAAGCTGAGAACTGATTTACAGATCATTTTTCAGGATCCTTACTCTTCATTAAATCCAAGAAAACGGATTGGCGACCTGCTTGCTGAACCGCTGCTCGCACACAAGCTGGCAACGAAGGAAGAGGCAGATAAAAAAGTTAATGAAATCATGGAAATTGTTGGGCTTCCGAAGCAATATAAAAACCGTTACCCACATCAATTTTCCGGGGGCCAGCGCCAGCGTATCGGTATTGCCCGCGCGTTGATGCTGAGACCAAAATTGATTATCTGCGATGAACCGGTTTCAGCTCTTGATGTATCAATTCAAGCACAGGTACTCAACCTGCTCAAGGATCTTCAAAAAAGCTTGAATCTGACCTATGTTTTTATTGCTCACGGACTTGGTGCCGTGAAGTATATCAGCGACCGGATAACGGTCATGTATTTGGGAAAAGTTATGGAGCTTGCGACGACACGGGACATTTTCGAAAATCCGAAGCATCCATATACAGAGATTTTGCTGAATGCCTATCCGATTCCGAATCCGCATGAGCGCAATCGGAATCAGATGGTCATCGAAGGCGACGTTCCGAGTCCGGCAAATCCGCCAAAAGGCTGCGTGTTCCATACCCGTTGCCCTTTCGCAAAGGATATTTGCCGTGAGAAAGCTCCGGAGTTAACCGGTAAAGCACATCTTGTTGCGTGTCATTTCCCTATTGACGAAAGAAATGCTTGAAAGGAGGAATTTAGGTGCTTCAATACATTATTCGGCGAATTTTGATTGCCATTCCCGTGCTTTTCGGGGTAACCGTACTGAACTTTTTAATTATTAATCTTGCTCCGGGAAATCCGGTCGATATGATGGTCAATCCGTCCGCGACACCAGCGCAACTCGCCGCTACAAAACATGCACTGGGGCTTGATCAGCCGGTTTGGGTGCAATATTGGAACTGGCTCGTTCAACTGCTGCACGGCAATCTCGGATTTTCTTATTCAACACGTGAGCCTGTGACGCAGATTCTGATGGCCCATGTCGGACCAACCGTTCTTCTGATGGGCGTTTCACTTATTGTCGGCTACTTGATTGCCATTCCGCTTGGCATCATTTGTGCGAGAAAGCAGAATTCCTGGATTGACTATATAGTTACCGGATTTTCTTTCTTTGGTATTTCAGTACCACACTTTTTCCTAGGACTTGGTGTTATCTATGTTTTTGCCAGCAAACTGCTCTGGTTCCCGACCGGAAGTATGAATACGCTTGGCGGGGATGGCAGCTTTATCGATACGTTCAATCACCTTGTGCTTCCTGTTCTTGTGCTCGCGACAGGCATTGGCGGAAACATGGTGCGGTATGTCCGCTCCAGTATGTTGGATGTTCTGGGCAAAGACTACCTGCGAACGGCTAAAGCAAAAGGCCTGTCACAATTCCTGATTACAAACAAACACGCATTGAGAAATTCATTAATACCGATAATAACCGTAATCGGTATTGACATTCCGCTGCTGATTGGCGGCGCGATTGTCACCGAACAGGTTTTCCAATGGCCGGGACTCGGGTTGCTCACCATCCAATCCATTACATCTCGAGATTATTCGACATTGATGGCGATTAATCTGCTTGCAGCATGCACCGTACTCTTTGCGAACTTGCTGACAGATATTCTCTATGCTGTCGCCGACCCAAGAATACGGTATGACTAAGGAGGAGCAGGTGACATGGCGATGAAATTAAATCCGAACAAAAATGTGCCGGAATTGGCCGGTACTGAAACGTCAGGCCAGATGGTCGTCCCATTTGAAAAAGAAGAAACGTATCTGCATATGATTATGCGGCGATTCTTGAAGCATCGTCTTGCATGCGTAGGCGTTGTCGTATTTCTCTTAATTCTTTTGATTGCCTTGTTGGCGCCGGTGATTTCGCCTCAGGATCCGGCGAAGATTTTCAATGAATTTGAGGCAGCGCCGTCTGCAGCACACTGGCTGGGTACCGATCCGGTCGGGCGCGATGTAATGAGCCGCTTGATCTTTGGCGCTCAAGTATCGATTACTGTAGGGATCGGTGCTGTTGCGATCTATGTTGCAATCGGTATTGTCTTGGGGCTGGTCGCCGGGTATTTCGGCGGCTGGATCGATATGCTTATCATGCGTTTGACCGATGTGTTTATGTCCTTTCCTTATTTTATGGTCATTCTTGTGCTGGTAAGTATTATCGGACCAAGCCTCTTTAACATTACACTTGTCATTGGTCTTCTCGGTTGGCCGGCCATTGCCCGCTTGGTCAGGGGCAGTGTGCTTTCAATAAAAGAAATGGATTACGTAAAGGCAGGTGTTGCCCTCGGCTACTCGACGCCGAAGATTCTTTTTCAGCACATACTTCCGAATGCATTAGCACCAATTCTCGTTAACGCAACATTCGGTGTCGCTTCGGCCATCATCATGGAAGCCTCGTTAAGCTTCTTGGGGATGGGGGTTCGGCCTCCGGCAGCTAGTTGGGGGAACATGCTTACACAAGCGGAATCGATCACGGTACTATCTTCGCAGCCTTGGCTGTGGATTCCGCCGGGCTTAATGATCTTGTTGGCCGTTCTTTCGGTAAACTTTATCGGTGACGGTCTTCGCGATGCCATTGAGTCGCAAAATGCGAAATAAAACATATATAAAAGGGGATGCACAACACAATGAACCGACACAAATCGATGCCAAAACGTATTTTGAACTATGTGATTACTTCATTAATGGTTATGTCGCTTCTGCTCCTTGCCGCTTGTGGCGGCGGTTCAGGATCGTCAGGCAGCGGCAAGACAAAAGATACGATTTATCTTGGAACAGTCAATCCTCCGGGCGGATTTAACCCAATTAATACGGGTGACATCGGTGGTCAGTTCGCGATTCGCGTGATGCTGGATGCTTTTCTTGACATGACCGCGCCATTGAAATTCCAGCCGAAGCTGGCAACTTCAATCGACACATCAGATAACCAGACCTATACAATTAACCTGAATCCAAAGGCGAAATGGACGGACGGTAAACCGGTTACTGCTGATGACGTTGTGTTCACCTTTAACTTAATTGCCAACCCGAAAACTGAAGTTGCTGTTGGTTCGAACATTTCCACATTGACCGGACTTGATGGTAATGGTAAATTGACTGGCGGCGAAAAAACGATCCCGAATTTGAAAAAGATTGATGAACATACGGTTTCCTTCAAAACAAAGAAGCCGGTTGATCCAAACTACGTCAAAGAAATGATCGGTTCAAAGATCATTACATTGCCGCAGCATGTACTTAAGGACATTGCCCCTGCAGATTTCTCAAAGAGCAAATATGTACAGGCACCGAACGTAACGAACGGTCCCTATAAATTTGTTACGTACAGCAAGAACGCGTACATTCAATACAAAGCAAACAATGACTACTATCTTGGAAAACCGAAAACACCTAAGTTCTTTATCAAGATCATGCAAGCACCGAACCTTTTAACTGAACTTCAATCCGGATCTATTCAAGCGAATACGTCCGGCGGTATCGGCAACTTGCCATTCCAAGATGTTGAGACAGCTAAGAAGCTGAAAAATGTAACAACGGAAATTCATCCGCAAATCGGATTCCAAACGATGCAGTACAACACTAAGACGTTGCCAAATGCAAAAGTTCGCCAAGCGCTCGCTTATGCAATTGACCGTCAGCAAATTGTTGACAAGCTGCTCAAAGGAAACGGTGAAATTGTTGACGGACCATACACATCACAAAGTCCTTATCTCGACAAGAGCACAAATGTGATCAAATATGATCCTAAGAAAGCGAAACAAATGTTGAAAGACGCCGGATGGGACTTCAACAAAACCTTGAACTTCGTTGTTCCAATCGGAAACAAGGTACGTGAACAATCCGCCGATATCATTGTTCAGAACTTCAAAGCAATTGGCGTAAAAGTTAAAGAAACAACTTATGACTTCCCAACAATTATGCAAAAAGGTGGGGCTGGTGACTTCGATCTGCTCTTGATCGGATTCACGTTCAACCTTGACCCTGATGTTTCCGCTCTTTACGGACCAACAGGTGCTTACAACTTCATGAAATATGAAAATAAGGAAGCAACAAAACTTATTGCTGATGGTAAGTCAGAACCTGATAGCGCGAAGAGAAAAGTAATCTACAGCAAACTTCAAGCGATTTGGGAAAAAGATATGCCTGTAGTTACGCTCTACTCTGACAACGAAGTTGTTGTAAAGAGCAAAGATCTTGCTTATGGCGGTGCTTCATCTTACTGGCCGGGCACAGTTGCCAACTTCCAGAAATGGGCATTCAAGAAATAAGCGATCTTGAGCTTTCAAAATTGGCTCAACTTAATGATACACATTTAAACAGCTGCTCTATTTTGAGTCAGCTGTTTAAATTTTTTATCCATCAAATCAATGAACATAAGGAAGCGATATTATGGATGACAACAAGAGGAAAGTACTGGAGGAGGAAGTACGCGCACAAGCGGATCGATCAATTGAAACGCTTTACAGCTATTTACGACTCAAAACAGTTTCTGCTCAGAATTTGGCCATTCCCGAAACGGTCAACTTTGTATCTGAACTATTGAACAGCCTTGGCGCAGAAGTTAAGGTACTTGACGACTTAGGCGGCAACCCGATAATTTACGGCTTTTTACCTGCCGGTGAGAAAGGCAATGCAAGCAAGACCTTGCTTTTCTATGATCACTATGACGTACAGCCGCCGGATCCGCTTGATGAATGGAATTCAGATCCGTTCGAGCCTTATTTGAAAGATGGTATTCTTTATGCGCGCGGTACCGCTGATAATAAGGGAACATTAATGCAGCGTTTGGCTGCAATTAAAGCATTGGAGAACACGAGTGGTCTTCCATGCAACATCAAATTCCTTATTGAAGGTGAAGAAGAGGTCGGAAGTCCAAGCATTGCCGCCTATTTAGAAAAATACGCAGATCTTTTTAAAGCCGACGCATGCATCTGGGAGTTCGGCAACAAGGATGCAGCGGAACGCGTTTCGCTTTTTGCCGGAATAAAAGGATCTGCTTATTATGAATTCTCAACAAAGAGCGCGATTATAGACATTCATTCATCGCTCGCCGCCGTGATTGACAATCCCGCATGGCGGTTGGTTCAGGCGCTTGCCAGCATGAAAAACCAAAATAACGACATAACTGTTGAAGGATTTTTTGATGAGATTGAAGAGCCTGATGAAGCATTAATTAAAACGGTTCGCGCAGTTCCTTTTAACGATGAAGCATTGAAAAAATCGTTTGGCCTCACGCGTCCGTTTATAACCGAAGCGCGCGGTGAAGTGCCTCAGGATGCGCTGATGCTGCAGCCGACCTTAACGATTTGCGGTATGGTCAGCGGTTATATCGGTGAAGGTGCCAAAACCGTACTGCCTAAGGAAGCGAAGGTAAAGATCGATTGCCGTATGGTTCCCGGACAAACCGGCGAGCATCTGCTTGCTTGTTTCAAACGACACCTTGCTCGTCACGGTTTTTCAGATGTTAAGGTAGAAATGATTGAGTCACAACGTGCCTTCCGCTCAGATATAAATGATCCGTTTTTGAAATTAGTCAAGAAGACTGCTGAGGAGGCGTATCAGTCCGAAGCTGTTCTCTATCCGAATTCAGCTGGAACAGGTCCGATGTATGTTTTCGATAAATATCTCCATCTTCCGATTGTCAGCACAGGTGTCGGCTGGGCTGAATCCAAGGCGCATGCGCCAAATGAATCGATCCGCATGAAGGATTATGTTGACGGAAGTCTGCACATGGCATATCTACTGACAGAATTTGCCGCACAATAAAAACACGGGACGGAAGGAGAAGCTAACTTGGGACTAATTGATGAGATAAAGAGTATGATTTACGAAAAAAGAGACACCTATCAAACGCTCAGCGAAACGGTTTGGGATTTTGCAGAACTTCATTTTGGCGAAATTCAATCTGCTGAATTGCTAAGCAAGGCACTTGAGGATGAAGGCTTTGCAGTTGAGCACGATGTCGCAGGTTTGAAGACCGGCTTTATAGGAAGCTATGGGACAGGCAAACCCGTCATCGCTTTTCTTGGCGAATTCGATGCGCTTGCCGGATTGAGTCAAAAAAGAAACAAAACCGTCCATGATCCGATTGTACCTAATGGAAATGGTCATGGCTGCGGGCATAATTTGCTCGGAGTCGGTTCACTTGCCGCCGCCTTTGCTGCGAAAGAATACATGACGAAGCATCAGCTTAAAGGAACTGTCCGTTATTACGGTTGTCCGGCTGAAGAAAGCGGAAACGGCAAGGCTTATATGGCTAGAGAAGGATGTTTCAAGGATGTAGATGCTGCATTTTCTTGGCACCCGGATTCAAAAAATGCGGTACAGCATCTTTCGTCAAATGCGGTCATTGAAGCGCGGTTTACATTTAAAGGCGTAAGCGCACATGCGGCGGCCTTGCCGGAGCTCGGGCGCAGCGCCTTGGACGCTTTGGAATTGATGAATGTCGGTGTCAATTATTTGCGTGAGCATATGGCGGACAAAGCGCGTGTCCACTACGCGGTGACTAATACCGGTGGAGTATCACCGAATGTCGTTCAAGCGATTGCTGAAGAACGATTTCTTGTGCGTTCGCCGAAACCAAATGAAGTAAAGGAATTGTTCAAACGTGTTGTCAATGTCGCAAAAGGTGCGGCGCTCATGACCGACACGGAAATGAGCTATCGAATTGAAGGCGGCTGTTGCAACCTGATTCCGAACACGGCGCTGCATCAAGTGATGGCCGGTTATATGGAGGAAATTGGTTTTCCTGAACCGAGTAAAAAAGATGAGGCTTTTATAAGGGATATATACGATTCATTGGGTGACAATGAGAAGAATTTTGCAATGAAATTCTTAACGAATGACGAGCGGGAAAAGATCGCCAAAATACCGATCGCCGACTGGATTATTCCATGCCCTGACCAAGAAACCTTTATGGAAGGTTCTACTGATGTTTCCGATGTCAGTTGGAATGTGCCAACTGCCCAGTGCTTTACCTCAACTTGGGCATTCGCTACGGTTCCTCATACATGGCAAGTAGTCGCTCAGGGTACACAAGATTTTGCGCTGAATGCGGCTTTGTTTGCTGGCGAGGCCATGGCGTGTACCGCGCTCAAAGCTGTGGAAGATCCGGAACTGCTGGCGGCGGCAACGCGTGAATTTAAGGAGCGGCTCGATGGTGAGACCTATGAGTGTCTGATTCCACCAAGTGTAACGCCATCTAGTTTATTATAAAAAATGGGTAGTTTAAAGAGAACTTTTTTCAGGATTTCTGGAGAAAGTTCTTTTTTTTTGCATGAAAATGGCAAGAAGGTGCAGTTTAAAGAAGGGATGCGCGTGTGGAATCGTTGAGAAAGTACATCAGCTTGGGAAGGCGTGAGGGCGACCTGAAACCATGCGAGCAGGTCCATCACGAAAATGGTCTGACCGCAGAAGGGAGAAGAGGGTTATGAGACGTAATAATTGGCGAGATTTTCTTGCTTTAAAAATTCTAATTGTCTTTTTTTTCGTTATTTGTGTCATTTCTGGGCTTCTTAGTCTTTTCCCGGGGAATCATGCAGAACGAAATGCTCAAATGGTAACGGCTGAGCGACATATGAGCGATTCCAAACGAATCCATCATGTCTTTTTCAAAAAACCGGAGTTGACTCCGAATGCGAATCAGGAGCCGAAGGTTGCACACAAACTTTTTAAAGGAATACATACGATTGATTTTACATTTGGCGTCCTTCCGGATACGCAGTATTACAGTCGATCTCACCCGGATATCTTCAAACGAATGAATCATTGGTTTGTCAGCAACCGTGATTCACTGAAACTAAACTATATTTTTCACTTAGGAGATATTGTTAATAATTATGATCAACCGTATCAATGGAAGGCCGCCGACAAGGCGATGAATATCTTGGACGAGGCAAAAGTGCCGTATGGTATCATCACCGGAAACCATGATGTCGGATTTCAAAAGAATTACCGCTCTTTTGATCGCTATTTTGGCGAAGAACGGTATATGTGGAATCCGTGGTACGGGGGATCCTATGATAACAATAAAGGGCATTTTGATTTAATTAACGCGAATGGTCAGAACTACATTATGCTTGGCATGGGATGGGGCATTGGCGGGCAAGAAATCGCCTGGATGAATCATGTTTTGAATGTATATCGCAACCGGATCGCCATTTTGTTCGTCCATGACTACCTCGGGAGCTACGGGAAACGGACGGCCCAAGGACAAATGTTATTCGAAAAGGTTGTTCTGCCGAACCGTAATGTCCGAATGGTGATGAACGGGCACAGCTATGGCGCAGCGCGACGTGTGGACACGGTTGATGATAATCGTGATGGTAAGCCGGATCGGAAAGTCATGCAAATCTTATCGGATTACCAATCGGTTAAAGGCGGGCAAGGGTATATCCGCATCATGGGCTTCGACCTTAGCCATGATAAAGTCTATGTGCGTACCTTTTCGCCTCAGGTCAATCGAACGCACGCATTCAAGAAAAATAAAGATAATTTCACTTTCAGCCTTGATTTGGACCAGGCACCGAAGAAAGGTAAAAAAGGAAAAGTACATCAATGAAGGCTAAAAAGGCATCACTCTCTGATTGGCGAAGAGCGATGCCTTTTACGATCATATTAACGAATAGGTGTAGCAAACAACGGCTTCGACTTGTTTGAAGCCTTCGCTGAGATACAGCGTCTTTGCTCGTTCATTTTCGCCGTTCACACATAAAATAGCGCTTGAATAAGTCTTTTCGCGGGCAAAGTTGATTGAAGCGCGAAGTAATGCCCGTCCTAAACCCTGTCCCTGGTATTCGGGAATGATTGCGAGTGGTCCGATATTCATGATCGGCGCATCCTCGTAAAGATCATCCGCACCGCGAACGATGCCAACAGCCTTGTCACCATGATAAAGAACCCGCATTCCGTTTTCTAGATAGTCACTCTCCGAAATCATTTTAGCGACCATATCGGGAGTTACCGGAGTCTCACTCCCGAGCAGTTTGGCAAAACCGGCATTGCGCACCGTTGCCCATATGGCTTCATCTTTTCCCGGTCGGAATGGCCGAACAGTGAATCCATCGGGCAGATCGACGGGAACGGGGGGCAGGTCTTCTTTAACCAAAAGGAAGGAGTAGCGCCATTTCACAAAATTTAGATTTTCAATCTTTTTAATGAATGCAGCATCTGTCGTTTGACTAAACAATGATAGCTCATCCAGGCCAGCCGCATTCTTTTTCATTGTATCTAAAAGCAGCTGATAATCCTTTATGTCTTTACTTTCGCAATGAAAAATACGAAAACGGCCACGTTTACTTCTGCGGTAATAATCATCCATGAGCAATGACGCCGCTCCAACAATTATGCCTTCTTTATTAAGCAGTACATAAGTAGGATTTTCCTCATCAGGCGTGAAGTCTGCCAAATTTTCATCGTAGAGAAAGGAGTCATCCACTTCCGTGCGGTGTTTCTTGCAGTATGCGACGAAATCGGGCACACGCGCTTCCGTTAAATAGTCAATGGTCATTAGGATCACATCCAACTTTTCGTAATAGCATCATTATAATGGATTCAAAAATCAATGTATCTAATATTTGGAAGAAGGACATGCCATCTCGGATGAGCACCCCAGAATTAATGTACATTCGCTACCCGCAAATGAGTCAATTGTCAAAGAATTCGCACAGTATGAGGCTGCTCCGTTTGCCCTCGGTTCGCCAACCCTATCGATTCCGAAAAAATACTTAAAATAGAGTTGCTCCAGTGTGAACGTGGAATTATTCAACCACTTTAATCCCAAACGATGAGATAAGGCCGGCTGCCTGAAATTGATTGATTTTTAGTCCTCTTGCCAAGTTAACGTCAATTCGGATCATCGAAAATTCACAGCTGGACAGGTTAATGTCTTTAAGCGATGTCTCACTGAAATCAGCACCATCGATGAAGGAACGATCAAACTTCATTTTCTTCATCTGCACATGTTGGAAAGAACTTTCATTTATTTTATCCGTTTCAAAGGTGACATTCGTGAATTTTGATTCTGAGAAATTCACATAGGTCATGAGACAGTCGGTGAATTGCACATCCTTGAAGGTGGCTTGGATAAAATTTGTGCCTAACAATTTGCAGGCGGTAAACGTATCTCGATACAGGATCGCTTTCTCAAAATCAAAGTTGGAAAACTCGCAGTGTGAAAAAGAGCAGTCTAAAATCTCTGTTTTCGTAAAATCATCAAAAAGGAACACGCAATGGATAAACTGAACGCCGCTCAGAAGCTTCCGTTCCTGATTGCTGTCGATCTCGCAATTTCTTAAGATGGCTCCTTCTTCAATTTCTTCGAGAAAAAGTGTTTGATTTTCAATTGATTTTGAAGATTCCATGGACTCCCTCACTATCCTTTCATAGTCGGTACTAGGAACACTATATTTTCAATGAATTAACTTTCGCTTAAAATGAGTTTTGTATGTAGAATCAGCACATAATTAATGAAGGAACAAAGCAAAGAGGGAAGAACCCACGAGATTAAAAAGAGAATGCCCAATCATTTTCTACTATTAGTCGCGTTGATCGTCGCCATTGTCGCCACGGGCGGCCGTCTGTATTTTAGCGAATTTATGCATTTGGTTCCGTGCACCCTTTGCTGGTATCAATGCATTCTAATGTATCCGTTTGTCATCAGTATCGGCATTGCCTGTTTCTTGTTTGGGTTTTATCCTTGCTTGCTATCATTATACCATTCAGATGTTTCCGCACGTGAACAGTGTCGGGTTTCGTTCGCCAAATAATCCATGCATACCCTGCTGTCGCAACAGGAAGATCAGCAGGATCGATCCCGCTGGCCCGTGCCGCTTTACGGTAGGCGTCAAGGGTGTGCTTGAAGAAGCGGGGCACACCTGATGTATCATGAACAGCGAATTCGTGATGTCGTGACAAACCAGTAACCGATGATGATAAAAAGTAAAAAAGCTTCACAGGGCTAATCCCTGTGAAGCTTTTACTTAATTATGGAGCATAGCGGGCTCGAACCGCTGACCTCTTCGCTGCCAGCGAAGCGCTCTCCCAGCTGAGCTAATGCCCCGGGTTTCTGTGCTGTAAAATCATTGTCAGACCAAGTTTTTTGAAAAATACACTCAGGCTAATCTGTTAGTCTGACCGTTGTATCGATAATTGTCAGCTTTTTTACTATACAATGGCTCACGTGCAACGGTCAAGTTTTACCTTGTAAAATCAAAAAAATTCTCCGCTCGTTTGCGAAGGGTAGTTTAAGATTACTTCATAAAATCAGCGGGTGTTCTGAGATTCCAATTGAGTGATTGATTGACCTTAGTGATAAATGGTTTTATCACTTCGTCCAAATAGTTTTGAGACATCAGCATTTTTGGAGCACTCATTGACCATCCGAAAATGAGCTTTTGATAAGGTCCAAGCTTTTTCCATGATGGGTCAAGCTCTTTGCAAACCGTGTCAATCATCTCTTGAATCTCTGATTCAGTGTAAATCGATTTTTTTGCGGCCTCAATGGCAGTAGACGAAGTATCTAAATATGTCTTTATTTCTTCAATAGTCACAGTTACCACTCCCTAAAGATATCTTTGCATCTATCTCTTATCACAGCAGTGATGAAAACGATTTATTTTATGGCGTTTAACTTAATAAATCATTTATTTGTTCGGCGTGAGCAGACGTACATGTGACAATTTCATTCTGTTACCTCCGATGTAACCTTGTTTTGTACGCGTGGTTAAAGATACCAATCCATTTTTTCCTCCAAGGGTTTCATAGTGTTCCCCAACTAATGTACCCATCAGTTGATAACAGTTCCTTAACTCTCGTCTCTATTCTTCCATCAAAAACCAGCTCAATGGTGATCTCCTCATTATCAATAACCTGACGACGGTGGTTGCGCTCGATATTGGCATGAGGATGGTGCAAAATGTTCCGTTCAAGAAAATCGCGGAACAAGCGAAAACGAATTATACCATCTACGCTCGCTACTTTGAAGGGTTGACGCAGGGGGAAAATATCATTATTTCATGTATGTCCGGAGTTGGCATCTCCAATCGCGTACGTGAAATCATGACGCACTTTATTTCTATAACATTATACATAATGTACAAAAAACAAAGATATTTTCTTGAAATTGGGCTAATAGAAAAAGAATAAAATTCAAATAATATAGAGTTATGCTAAAAATATTGAATGATCTAAAAACTGTAAATTGAATGATATCGTGCACCGCTTGATTTAAAGTTGATCATAAAACATGTAAATCAAAAGACATGATCTTTTTTCAAGAGGTGTAAAAAATGTTATTTTAAACAAGGGAGACTTTGGTATGCAAAAACGTCAATATTTAATTAAACCCGTTCTTGATCACGATTATCCAATGGCGGTGAGAGCAGAGGGCATCTATATTTACGATGAGGAGGGGAAAAAATATATTGATGGATCATCAGGAGCGGTCACAGTGGGGATTGGACATGGCGTCCATGAAATAATTGAAGCGATGAATGAACAGGCAGGGAAGGTTTCATTCATTTATCGCTCTCAGTTTACCACTCAGCCAGCCGAAGCGTTAGCGAAGAAAATCAGTGAGCTTACTCCCGGCGATTTAAATTGGACGTTTTTTGTGAACAGTGGTTCTGAAGCTACAGAAACAGCAATGAAAGTAGCCATTCAGTACTGGCAGGAAAAAGGGATGTATCGGAAAAACAGAATGATCTCGCGATGGATCGGATATCATGGAATTACCATGGGTGCGCTGTCCATGTCCGGCCATGTCAAACGACGGGAACGATTTGCCCCACTTCTTGAAAATTATCCGAGTGTTTCTGCTCCATACTGCTATCGATGCCCATTTCATAAATCTCCCACCGAATGCAATCTCTTTTGCGCAGAAGAGTTAGAAAGAGAAATCAAGAGAATCGGTCAGGATCAGATTGCTGCTTTTATTGCAGAACCCATAATCGGCGCTTCAGGAGCAGCCATTACCCCTCCTGAAGGGTATTATCAAAAAATAAAAGAGATCTGTGAACGCCATGAAATTCTGTTTATCGCAGATGAGGTGATGACAGGTATCGGACGAACAGGCAAAATGTTTGGAATTGAACACTGGGAAGTCGCGCCCGATCTCATGACTATAGGGAAGGGCATGAGTTCAGGCTATACGCCGATTGCAGCGACCATTGTCAGTGACCGTGTGATGGAGCCTATATTAAATGGATCTAAGTCAGTCATGTCCGGGCACACGTACAGTGCGAATCCACAGTCAACAGCAACGGCACTAGCCGTACTGCACTATATTGAAAAACATCAGCTGGTGAGAAGAGCAGATGAAAATGGACAGTATTTGAAAAAACGTCTGAATGAAGTTGGCGAAAGAAGTGCCATTATTGGGGATGTCCGAGGGAAAGGGTTATTAATTGGTATTGAATTTGTGTCTGATAAGGAGACAAAGGAACCTTTTCCGTCAGACGATCGACTGACGGATCGGGTTATTGAAAAAGCGAAGGAAATGGGATTGCTTATCTATTTTTCTAATGCAGGAGAGGAAGGCGTTAAAGGGGATGCTGTGATCATCGCCCCTCCGCTAATCATAACAAAGGAACAAATTGACGATTTAGTAGAAATTTTTGAATGCGTCATCCAAGAGATTGAAAAAGATAGTGCTCAATAATAATCAACACATACGGTTTTCTGAGATGATTTAAAACCTTCTCTTAAATCAGGAGATTAAAAGTGGTAAATAAAATGCTTTCTTATAATATTTATCAGTTTATGTATGTTCGCTTTACTTGTTTTTTTGTACACTATGTATAAATTTTACCACGCAAGACTAATGCTTTGGATAATTATTGATCACTCTCTTATATGTTAAAATATTTATATATTTAGAAAATTCATTAGATACTAAAAGAAAGGTGGTAGTTAAGATAGATAAATTCATAAACAGTTTTATTCAAACGTTTAATGGTTTTGTTGGCGCAACAGGCATGACCTTAAAGCTAACCATCATTTCACTAATCATGGCTTGCTTTATTGGATTGATTGTTGCACTGATGAAGCTTTCATCTAACTCTTTTCTTAATTGGCTAGCTGTAATTTATATTGGTGCGATACGAGGAACGCCATTGATTTTACAAATTATGTGGCTCTATTTTGGAATTACACATATCATTGTTCTCTCAGCTTTTTGGGCGGGTTCTATAGCATTAGCGATACATAATGGTGCTTATATCGCTGAGATATTCAGGGGAGCTATTCAATCAATTGATAAGGGGCAAATGGAAGCAGCTAAATCACTAGGAATGACTAATAGCCTTGCCATGAGACGAATTATTTTACCTCAAGCGTTGAAGAGAGCGATTCCCGCGTTGGGTAATCAATTTATCATAGGATTAAAGGATTCATCACTGGTTGCCTTTATTGGAATCACTGAAATCTTTAATTTATCGATGAGTGAAGCCGCTGCAACTTTTAGGCAGCTTGAATTTTATTCAATCGCCGGAATCTACTATCTCGTCCTTATCTTGATCTTTACCTTCATTATCAACAAAATCGAAAAAAAATTAGATACAGGAAGGAGATAAATAGTTGATAAAGATTGAAAATTTACATAAATATTTTCATGATTTTCATGTGTTAAAAGGCGTTAACCTCGAAATTAAGAGAAATGAAGTTGTTGTTCTCATTGGACCCAGTGGTTCCGGTAAAAGTACATTGCTTCGATGTATGAATTTTCTTGAAATGAAAGATAAAGGAGTATTACTAATTGATGATCAACTGATCGATTCTGACAAAAAAAAGCTGCACAAAGTAAGAGAAAATATCGGCATGGTTTTTCAACACTTTAATTTATTTCCTCATAAAACGGTTCTTGAAAATGTTATTGAAGCGCCGGTACATGTTAAGAAGATGAAAAAAGAAGATTGTATCAAAATTGCTCATCAATTACTCGAAAAAGTGGGATTGGCCGATAAAGCTGATGTTTATCCCGATAAGCTTTCGGGGGGGCAGAAGCAGAGAGTGGCGATTGCGCGCGCTTTAGCGATGAAACCTGAGGTGATGTTATTTGATGAACCCACATCTGCACTGGATCCTGAATTAGTAGGTGAAGTCTTACAAGTCATGAAAGAACTGGCGAACGAAGGCATGACCATGATTATTGTCACTCATGAGATGAGTTTTGCTAGAGAAGTAGCTGATCGTGTCTTTTTTCTAGATCAGGGAGTCATTATTGAACAGGGCACTCCAAATGAGTTATTTGACCATCCGAAACATGAAAAAGTTCAGCAATTTTTAAGACACGTTTTATAAAAACAAGGAGGGTATCAGTTATGAAAACGAAGTTCAAATTATTTGCTATAATCATGGTGATTGCAACGATAGCGAGTTTAATCAGCGCATGTGGATCAAAAGGTTCTGCAACAGATTCACAAAAGAAAGAGGATTTTACTTTTGCAATGAGTGGTTTGTATCCCCCGTTTAATTATAAGGACAATG
The DNA here is from genome assembly GCF_900113325.1 of Sporolactobacillus nakayamae. GTDB lineage: Bacteria > Bacillota > Bacilli > Bacillales > Sporolactobacillaceae > Sporolactobacillus > Sporolactobacillus nakayamae. The sequence goes on from NZ_FOOY01000013.1 coordinate 113,795, forward strand.
CAAAGTTGGTTGGATTTGACGTTGAAATAGGTAATGCTTTAGCTAAAAAAATGGGGATGAATCCGAAACCGGTCACAAATCCGTGGGAAACGATTTTGTCGGCACTGAAGGCTGATCGTTTTGAAGCAGTTATTGGAAGTATGGCTATTACAGATGATCGAAAAAAAGAAGTCGGCTTCTCAGATCCTTACTATGATTCAGGCGCGCAAGTATTCGTTAAGAAGGGTAATGATGGTATCCAAACCGCCGATGATTTAAAAGGGAAGAAAATAGGAGTTGTTGTATCAAGTACTTATGAAGACTTGGCAAAGAAATATACGGACAAAGTATCCACCTATAACAGCGATGTGACAGCACTTCAGGATTTACTTGTGAAGGGGAGACTGGATGCCGTGATTACGGATAAGTTAGTAGGGATGTATGCCATCAATCAAAATGATCTGAGCATTCAGCCGGTAGGTAAACCATTGTCTTTGGATCACATGGGCATAGCGATTAAAAAAGATAATAAAGCGTTGTTAAAAAAGGTTAATAAAGCACTGGAAGAAATCAAAGAAGATGGGACCTATGCAAAAATCAGCAAGAAGTATTTTGGGGCAGATATTAACAAATAAAAATGTATGAATAATGAGCAGTCTTTCAGCTCAGATAGGGACAAGGTGTTAAGGAACATAATGATTCCTTAACACCTTTTTTGCGTGCGCCCGGCATGGACGACAGCTAGGCGGTGAAAGTCCGCTACAGGCTTGGCAGTAGGAACTGTTAGCCAAAGGCAAGGGTGTCCATCGTGAGGTGGAATCTGAAGGAAGCCGGAGGCAAACTTCTGGGCTGATGAACAAGAACTGCATACTAAGGCTGAATAGAGACGGATAAGCCTGCGTAACAAGGTGAAGTCCAATACTGCCCGAATCTCAAACAGTATATGCAGCAGCCACATGGAAGGAAAGCGGTCGTTCTTACCCGGGGAGGTCTTACAAGGGTTCCCGACAAGAGGGAAGGCATTTCCCACAGGAACAATCATGCCAGTGATGGTGAGATGAATTGTAA
>NZ_FOOY01000011.1:0-68587 GCF_900113325.1 Sporolactobacillus nakayamae
TCAATTGAGGGCTGAATAAAAGCTAAGAACCGTCGGAACGACGGGGTTCGCCTGCTCAAAGAAATGAGCCGCTACCCAATGATAAGTCGTGTTGGGCAAGCTTATTGTTCGCAGGAACTTTTGATTGAGAGATCAGAAGCCCGCGACTTTAGTCGTGGGAGGTTCACGTGGTGATTATATTATAATGTACAATAAGTTAATTTTAGTATACTATTTTCAGATAATATTCACACGGAAAAAATAGAGAAGCGAGGGAATGAAGATGCTTCATCGAAAAAAGTCGGCGTTGAAAACAGCGGGCGCGGAGGCACTGCCGCTGGCTATTGCGATTGCTGCCTATGGCATGTCCTATGGTGTTCTTGCCACGCAAGTGAACTTTACTTTGCTTACGACCGTTGCTATGTCTGTGTTTGTGTTTTCCGGATCTGCTCAGTTGGTTGCAGTGGCAATGCTGGCCGGTGGGGCAGGGACAGCGAGCGTTCTGCTGACCGTTATTTTACTGAATCTGCGCAACCTTCTTTATGGAGCGGCATTATCGGAGGGGCTTGCACCCGCGAAAAAATGGACACGCCTGCTCGCTTTCGGTATATCGGATGAGCCGTTTGTCTTAGCGAGCGCGCGCTTCAAGAAAGTCGGCCCGGATCCTTTTTATTTCGCTGTCGTTGCCGGTATCTTTTACATTGCGTGGATCCTTGCGGCACTGTTCGGAGCGCTCATCGGCAATCAGCTTGATCCGCAGAAATGGGGTCTTGATCTCGCTTTTCCGGCAACGTTCGCGGCACTGCTTGTACCCGGATTGAAGGGAAAACCGGTCATTGGGACAGCGCTCGCCGCGGTGGTTATTGCGCTTGTCCTTGAATTTATTAAACCGGGGAATGAGCTCACGATTATTATGACCGGTCTTTTCGCACCGCTCGTCGGACTCTATTTACATAAAAGGGGGCGTGCGCATGCTTAATCAGTGGCTTTTGATCGGTGCGCTTGCGCTCGTCACCTATTTGTCTCGTGTGATCGGACTTGAATTTATGTCGCGCTGGAAAATGAATGCGACGCTTCGTCTGTATTTCACCTATGTCCCGATCGCAATTATTTCGGCACTGCTCGTGAAACAGATCGTGCTGCCCGTTCATGGCGGCTTAACTCTATCGATTCCTGTTTTACTCAGCTGCATCGGCACGGCTGCCATGATCCTGCTGACGAAACGTTTTTTGCCATCTGTAATGATCGGTGTACTGATCGGCGTGCTGTTCCGATATTTTTTTTCCTAATAAGCTATGGTTTAAGCTCAATCTATTGTGTTTTGGCTAAACGTACGTTAATATAAATCGTAACAATTACGATTTATATTAAGGAGGAACCTGTCATGGCAAACAAAACTAAACTTTCGAGTGCGCGCAGGGAACTGAAAAGTCCAAACAAAAAGACGCATCGACGCGCGCTCAAAATGATTAAGCAAATGAAACACTTGAAAAAAGGATGACCCCTTTAACGAATACTTGGGAGGTTTCAGCATGGCTGTACCAAAACGGAGAACATCGACGACACGAAGAAACAAGCGTAGAACGAACAAAGGCTTGAGTGTCCCGCCGCTTTCGCGTGATCCGCAAACAGGTGACTATCACCTTTCCCACCGCGTTGGTAAAGACGGTATGTATAAAGGCGAACAAGTGATTGAACAGAAAAAATAAGAGCACGCCAAGTAGAAAAGACGACCTGTATCTTCATTTTTGACGATACGGATCGTTTTTTCTTTTTACAAAAATTCGCATGAAAGCGTTTTTATTATATAATGAAGGAAAACATGTCAATCATGAAGAATTATTTAGAGAGGTGAACCCAATGGGACGGCGACGTGAAAGAATTTATAGTGAATTAGCCAAACGATGCGCTCAGTTTGATAAAAAGGCGCTTATGGAAACCTCAGGAATCACAGCTTCCGACCTTGCCGAGGTTCTTGACATCATGCGAAGCAATGTCAGTTCAGAACTGAATGAGCTGGTCAGAGAAAAGCGTGTCATCAAGTTTGTTACTCGCCCGGTACTGTACGTGCCGGCTGAACTCATACGATCACAATTTGGCGATGTGGTTAGAGAGTATGAGGTAAAGGCTGCTTCTCTCAAGGAATTATTGAATCAAGAGAACACTCATGATAAAAATGAGGATCCCTTTTCACATCTTATTGGTGCAGATAAAAGCTTAAAAAACAGCGTGAAGCAGGCAAAATCGGCGATTGTCTATCCGCCGAGAGGTTTGCATACGCTGATTCTTGGTCCCACAGGTTCCGGGAAGACGCTGTTTGCACATATGATGTATAATTATGCGCAATCCATCGGCCGAATCAATGAGAAAGCACCGTTTGTCGATTTTAACTGTGCGGATTATTACAATAATCCGCAGCTGCTGATTGGGCAGCTGTTCGGTTATATAAAAGGTGCGTTTACAGGTGCGGCACGTGATCAGGATGGAATAGTTGCCAAGGCAGACGGAGGAATTTTATTTCTTGATGAAATTCACCGTCTGCCCCCGGAAGGACAGGAAATGCTGTTCTATTTTATGGATACCGGCCGCTACAGTAAATTAGGCGAGACGGGGAATAAGCGAGAGGCACATGTTCTGATTATCGGGGCGACGACTGCTGATCCGGAATCGGCACTGCTGCAAACCTTCTTGAGACGAGTACCGGTCATGATCAACATTCCGAACTTCCAAAGCAGAAGTATAAGCGAGCAAATAGAGCTGACTAAATTCCTGCTTTCCAGAGAAGCACATCGCACAAGCCATAAGTTTCATGTAAGCTCCGATGTGATCAAGGCACTGATCGGCAGCGTCACCTTTGGAAATATCGGTCAGCTGAAATCGAATGTGCAGCTGATCTGCGCGCAAGGATTTCTCGACAGTATGAATAACGACTTTGTCCAGCTTGATGCAAAAATGCTGCCGGCGGAAATGCAGGAAGGCTTGCATCGAATCTCGCATCAGCCTCAAATCAACCAGCAACTGAATAAACAGCTCCCGCTATTTCTCATTGTAACCGGAAGCAAGGATCCATTGCTTACTGACATCGATCAGTATGAACCGCCTTTTGATTTATACAAAATGATTTCGGGAAAATACGATTCACTGACACAAGAAGGCTTGTCCACGCACGATGTGCGCAAGTTTATTGCCGAGGATATTAAAGATCAGGTAAAGAAATTTTATCAGAAGACAGCGAAAGATATGTTGACGGCGGTTGTGGATCAACGGATTCTGGGACTCTCGAAAGATCTGGAGGCAATCTGCACACAGGTACTTGGCGAACACTTAAGTAGTCAATTTGTTTCCCTATTATCTGTCCACCTTTCTTCATTTCTTGAGCATCCGTTGCGCAAAATTGACTGTTCTCCCGATGTGAAGCAGACGATGTTTACCTATGCGCAAAAGGATTATGAGGCGGCAGGAAATATAGCAAAACTAATTGATGAGCGGCTTCATGTGGAACTGCCTGAGGTAGAGATTATTTATATTGCTTTTCTGCTTGGTTCGTTCGTTGAACTGTCGCAGCAGCGCAATGTCGGTATCGTTGTTGCAGCGCATGGTCCGCATACGGCAAGCTCAATGGTAAGCGTTGTAAAAGAATTGATGGGGGATTATCCGATTGAAGCCGTGGACATGCCGCTCAGCTTGAATTTCGGCGATATCTTTGAAAACATTATTCAAGCTGTTCAATCCGTTGATCAAGGTGCGGGCGTCTTAATGATGGTCGATATGGGATCGCTTTACTATTTTGAAGAAAAAATTGCGCATGGTGCAAAGGTACGTGTCAAAGCGATCGATATGGTATCGACACCGATGATTCTGGACGCAGTTAAAAACGCCAACTACCTGCATATGGACTTAAAAGGAATTGTTGATTCACTCTTCAAACTGCGTCAAACGGTTGGCATGGAACGACAAACGACGAACAGTCTGCGTCAAAAAGCCATTTTGACCATCTGCACGACAGGAAGCGGTATCGCAAAGCGAATTAAAAATATTGTCAGCATGTATATTCGCAATATTACGGATGAAGAAATCAGTGTGATTCCCATCTCTATTGAAGGACTATATGACGTAGCACAGAGAATGCAGACGAAATATGATATTGTTGCGAGTATCGGCGCGAAGAACCCCAAGCTTGAAGGTGTTCCTTATATTACCCTGTCTCAATTTGTCGGCGGCGAAGGACAAGAAATACTCCAATCTATTTTAGCGGGGAAATCTCTGCCAATTAAGGATAATCCATCGCATGTTATTGTTAAAGGCGTTTGTGAAGACAGTTTGCAGGATATGCTGATGTATCTTAACCCAAGACGAGCAGTCGCAGCCATTCTTGAATTTAATGATGCAGTAGAAAAAGCGCTGCATCTTCATTTTAAAAATGCGACGCAGATCCGCATCATCATGCATTTGGCCTTCGCACTCGAACGTGAGGTTGCACACACACCGTTGAAATATGAAGGCGAGCTGAGCAGCGAAAAGAAACAGCTGTTTCATCAACTGGAGAAAACGCTAGAAGTGCTCAACTTCAAATTAAATATTCAACTGAGTGAAGGCGAATTTTATTATTTTATTGATATGTTGATTGATGAATTGGGGAAAAACGTATTATTTGCTCGTACTTCACAAATCTAGTGTGTTATTTTGAGTACCGTTCAAAACACAGTGTGTTGTTTTCGACGATTTCAATGATTAGTGAGTTATGAAACAGAACAGTGTATTATTTTTGAAATTTAGTGTGTTGGTTTTTGGAAGCATAATAGAAAAAACGTTTATCAGAGCCTATTTACGGCTCTTTTTTTTTAAAACACAAAATTGGCACGATACTTGCTTATATAAAAGTGTACAGAGAGAAAGGAGGAGAAAAAAGTGGTCGCAATCGTTATTGCTACACATGGAGATCTTTCAGATGCGTTAATGGGCACTGCTAAGATGATCTTCGGAAATATTGAAAATGTTGCTCAGGTCACATTTAAACCAGGGGAAGGTATTGAAAATCTGCTCGACAAATATCAGGCAGCCAGTGAAAGCTTGGAAGATGATCACATTCTGTTCCTTGTCGACCTGTTTGGTGGGAGCCCTTACAACGCGGCGAGCCGCTTTGTTGCAAGAAAGGAAAATATGGATATTGTAACCGGCGTTAACCTTCCGATGTTTGTGGAAGTTCTCGGTAAACGCTTGGCCGGCGGAACGCTTGAGGAACTCGTACAAACAGCCAAGACTGCCGGAGCGGACGGTATTAAATCATTCAAAGAAATTTTTTCACATCAAACATTAGCAAATAGTGCCAAAGAAGACGAGGGAGATGAGTTAGGATGAAAATTAAATGGTTACGTATTGACTCACGATTAATTCACGGACAGGTGGCAAACAACTGGGTAAACCATGTGGGTGCCGGAACGATCATTGCAGCAAATGACAGCGCTGCCAAAGATGATTTGAGAAAAACTTTGCTTCTGCAGGTAGCTCCGGGACGAACAAAGTCCTATGTCATGACGATTGATAAAACAGCGCGCTGCTATAAGAATCCATCCTATGAAAATTTGGATGTACTGCTGGTTGTTGAAACGCCTAAAGATGTACTTCGCCTGATGGATGCTGGTGTGGAAGTCACTCAGGTGAATGTCGGAGGAATTACCTTTAAAGAGGGCATGACGTTAATCTCTGAAGCAGTATCGGTCAGCCCGGAAGACGTTGAAGCGTTTAAAGAGTTAGACAAACGTGGTGTTAAGCTGATTCTTCAACAATTGCCGAACACAAACGCGTCTGACTTTATGAATCGGCTGAAAAGCAAAAATCTATTATAAAAACAAAATAGAGGGAGGGTTTTAGACTATGAATACCATGCAATTTATTTTAGTTATTCTTGTAGCACTTATCTGCGGGATGGCGAGTGTGCTCGATGAGCGCCAATTCCACCGCCCAATTGTCGCATGTACACTCATTGGACTCGTTTTAGGAGATTTGCATACCGGTATTATTCTAGGTGGTAGTCTTGAATTGATCGCACTCGGCTGGATGAACGTTGGTGCCGCAATGGCGCCGGACGCAGCACTAGCCTCAACAATTTCAGCAATCGTTGTTATTGTCGGTCACCAATCCATTGGTGAAGGAATTGCGATTGCTGTACCGCTTGCTGCAGCAGGCCAAGTATTAACCATTTTTGTTCGTACGATTACTGTGTTCTTCCAACATCAAGCCGATCACTTTGCGGCTGAGGCAAATTTTCGAGGGGTTGAATGGTGTCATATAGGAGGCTTGTTCCTGCAGGGCTTACGTGTTGCCATTCCAACTGGAGCAGTAGCTGCAATTGCCGGAACTAGTCTTGTCAGCCAGTGGCTGGATGCCATTCCTCCGGTCGTTACACACGGCCTGCAGGTTTCCGGCGGATTCATTGTTGTTGTCGGGTACGCGATGGTTATTAACATGATGAAGGCACGTTCGCTGATGCCATTCTTCTTCATTGGGTTTACCCTTGCTACATTTATGACAGGCATCAACCTTGTTGGTCTCGGTATTCTCGGTGCATGTGCCGCGGTTGTCTATGTTCAGTTGAACCCGGACTTCCATGACTCAATTAAAGCTCCAGCTGCTGCCACAAATGTCGGATCCGATGACGACGATGTATTAGGATAAGGAGGGTGAAAAAAATGACAGAAGTGAAAAAAGTAGAATCGTTAACGAAAAAAGATATCATCAGTACTTATTTTCGAAGCACATTTATGCTAGGTTCCTTCAACTTCGAACGTATGCAAGCGATTGGTGTCGCGGTGACAATGATTCCGGCGATCAAACGCTTTTACCATAAAAAAGAAGATCAGGCCGCTGCGTTGAAGCGTCACCTTGAATTCTTCAACACGACGCCATGGCCGGCATCAGCAATCTTTGGTGTTACCGCTGCTATGGAACAAAAAAAGGCAGAAGGCGGCGACATTGATGAAGCCGCAATTACCAACGTAAAAATCGGTTTGATGGGACCGCTCGCCGGTATCGGTGATCCAATTTTTTGGGGAACTGCGCGCCCGATCCTTGCAGCTCTTGGCGCTTCGCTTGCTATGAGCGGAAGTATTCTCGGACCGCTGCTCTTTTTCTTCGGAATTAACATCATCCGTATGTTGACGAGATGGTACGGATTTAAGGTCGGTTATACTCAAGGTACGGACATTGTTCAAGACGTTGCCGGCAACCGTCTTAAGAAATTAACGCAAATGGCTTCTGTACTTGGTTTGTTCGTCATGGGATCACTGGTATCAAAATGGACCAGCATTAAAATGCCGCTTGTTCTTGTATCGTACAAACAAGCAGGGAAAGTCGTTGACACAACCATGCAGGGGATTTTAGATTCACTGCTTCCAGGTCTTGTTGCCTTACTGATGACTTTCGGCTGCATGTGGCTGCTCAAGCACAAAGTCAATGCGATCTGGATCATCTTCGGTATGTTTGCAATCGGTATTCTCGGATACTGGGCTGGTATCTTCGGACTGTAAGATGGCTGATACGGTTGCGCGTCACTTGTGCATGATTCATTCATAACTTTTTTGTAAATCGGCTAGGAGGGATTTCGATGTTTAACAGCTTGAAAGCATTTCTACATCCAAACAATAGACCTGAAGGCTATGTGTACAGTTCTTCAAAGTGGGTGACGATCCTAATGGTGATCGGTATCCTGCTCTACACAATCACTGACGGGTGGGGGACCTTGGTCGCCTTATCGCTTGCGGTCGCCTTACTGATCGGACGATACATGCTGGCCAAACAAGCTGCAGGAGATTTTCTTGATATGCACCAAGCCAAAAAAGGCTACGCGAAAACAAGAAATAAAGATTATCTGCGCTTTATTAAAGCCCGCGGCGAGCAGATGCTCAATGACAACAAGGTACTCACGAAAGCTGCCAAGGAAGAAATTCATCAACTTCTAGCCTATGCAGAAAAATATCTCTGATTCTTGCAGCCGGTGACGCTGCCAATATAAGAATAAAAAACGTGAAGGAGCTTAGGTTCCTTCGCGTTTTTGTTTAAACCATGTGAGGTTGGAGAATATGCATAAAAAACGAAAATAAGTTAAATTATTGATGTCACTGTGTATCAAGTCTATTAGAATAAAATTGTCTGGTGAGTAGAGCTGTAGTCAAATTATAAATATCCTGAGGGTCTTTAAAATTACAATTCAGTAATTCCTCTATTTTTTCGATCCGATAGGTCAATGTGTTTCGATGAATAAATAGCAGCTCAGACGCACTTTTATAATTGCAATTTGATTTTAAAAAGCATTCTATTGTTTCCAACAATGCTGTTTGATGTTTTTGATCATATAAAATAATAGGTTCTAAAATATTTGAGAAATACTCATTTAAAGAGTCCAATCTACATTGTGCGAAAAGTTTAATGATACCGCTATTACGATATGAACAAATCGTTTGATTGTTTAATTGTCCTGCCCATAGGGCACACTTTGCTTCCATAACAGACTGGTTTAGGGAGGATTTTAAGGATAATTTATTACTATAACCAATAAATATGGTTGAATTATTGTGAGTTTTAACACGAAAATAACGAATGATATTTAAGAAAAATGTATGATCAATATTTGTATCTAGTTCTGCCAGAAAATAAATTAAACAGCCACTAATTGCGAATAAACCGGTTCTTAAGAAATTTTCTGAAATGAACTTTGCATAACTATGTGTCTGTTCATTTTTTGAACGGCCATTAATAATAATCAAAACATAATGATCGAATTTAGGTAAATGGATTTCACTAATTATTTCCCCAATAGTTCTATCTTTCTTATTTAGCTCTTTAATCATTTTTTCAAATAAACCGCGATCAATTTTGTTATCTTTATTATTTGCGTAGAGATAATCGGAAATGCTTTTTGTGACGTGAATCATTGGGATATCCCACGGCATGGAGAACAGCGGAATAGCAAACTTATTGCAAGCTGCAATTACTGAATTTGGTATTACTGGAATGTAATCTGGACTTGGAAGAATAATTATTCCGGAAATGTTACTAATATAGCATTTATAGATAAATTGTTTTAGACTATTTTCATTCATCTTCATACCTACACCGGTCATAAATAGAATCTCAGATCCTTGAACCCATTTTTCTACATCAAGATTTTGACATATATAGGGCCATCGGACCTGTCGATTTAATCCACTTTTCCCCGCAAGAAAATCAATTTTATTAAATGCTTCAATGCGCATAATATCCTTCACAGTAACCATAATCATTATCATCTCCTTGTATCCTATCCTAATTTAAATGACTTAGCTCAAAAATTTATGTGATATTAGTTATCATAACACGTTCAATTTTAAGCATAGGGGATACTATGCATCATTCATAACGAAATGGGTTAAAAATTGTAACATGATACTAAAGAAAAATATTTTTATAAATATTAGACTATTTATAAAATAATAAACAATAATTTGATAGGAGTTGAAAAAATGATTATTAAAAACTGTCGTTTAAGGAAAAAGAACGGTTTATGGGACATTGAAATTGAAAATGGCATTTTTTCAAAAATTTATACAGCTGGCAGCAACAAAGTGATTAATAATCATAGTGAAATTGTTGATCTTGGCGGAAAACTTGTTACCGCCCCTTTTGTAGAACCGCATATTCATTTAGATTATGTTTTTACGGCAGGGTATCCTCGGAATAATGAAACAGGAAGTTTGTTTGAAGCAATTCAAATTTGGGCAGATCGTAAAAAGCTGAAACCATTTACGAAGAAAGAAATAAAGGAAAATGCATGGAAAGCATTACGGTTATTAATTAAAAATGGGATCCAATTTGTGCGCACACATGTTGATATTTGTGATAAAAGTTTATTGGCATTAGAAGCCATTAAAGAAGTTCAAATAGAAGCCAAAGATATAATTAAGATTGAAATTGTCGCATTTCCTCAACAAGGTATCTATGGATACCCGGATGGAGAAAAGCTTCTTGAAGAAGCAATTCTACACGGTGCAGATGTAATTGGGGGTATCCCACATTATGAAATCACTAGAGAATATGGACTAAAGTCTCTCCGAAAAATCTTTGATCTTGCCATAAAATATGATAAAAAAATTGATGTCCATTGTGATGAAATTGATGATGAACAATCTCGTTTTATAGAAACACTAGCTGCAAATGCCTATGTAAATGGTTTAGGATCAAGAGTGACAGCTAGTCATACAACGGCAATGCACTCCTATAATAATGCCTATTGCTATAAATTATTTTCACTTCTGAAGAAATCGAATATTAACTTTATTTCCTGCCCAACTGAAAGTATTCATCTTCAAGGAAGATTTGATAGTTATCCAAAACGTAGAGGAATTACTCGGGTTAAGGAGCTGCATGATTGTGGATTAAACGTCTGTTTTGCAGAGGATTCGATCATGGATCCTTGGTATCCTGCCGGTTCTGGAAATATTATGAGAATTCTTGATATGGGACTGCATGTTTGTCAAATGATGGGCCATGAAGAAATCGCTAAATCTTTGGATTTAATTACAGATAATGGTGCGAAGACGCTGGGTATTGAAAGCGAGTATGGATTGGATGAAGGAAAACCAGCAAGTTTCATTGTAATAGATGATGAAAACGAATTTGATGCAGTACGTATGCTTAGTCCTGTCATTTTGTCTGTGCATAAAGGGAAGATTATTTATCATAGGCAACAGCACAAAATGCTGAAGATCAATGGTATGGAGGAGGTCACAATATGAGCGATAAAAAGATTATTGAATATTCAGCACTTGACCCTGTTCCAAAGAATCGTCGTACAATGAATTTTTTTGACATGCTGGCTACTTGGACGGGTGCCAATGCTAACAATGGGACTTGGTATGTTGGAGGGGTAGTTGGCGCTGCAGGATTCGGCGGTGCACTTATTGTTACTCTTGTTTCCAATCCGATTGCATATTTATTAATGGCGATTATTGGGTTTATGGGTTATAAAATCGGAACTTCAACAATGTCATTGGTACGCCCATCTCTTGGGATAAGAGGAAGCTATATTTTATCTATTTTTAATGCCTTACAGTACATTGGTTGGACAGCAATAAATACATTTTTGGCTGCAATTTCCATTAGCTTTATTCTGAGTGAACTAATCCAGGCTCCACCATATGGAGCATCCGGTGGTAATAAAACAATGCTTATTGGAATAGTCATTATGACTATTTTACATTTCTTATCCATAATGATGGGTCACAAGTCTGTAAAATTTGTAGAAAGAATTGGTATGGTTCTTATCTTAATTCTTGGTGTATGGGAGATGGTTGCGGTACTCAGTCAAGTTTCACTAGAACAAATCATACATTGGCAGCCTAAAGAAACATCACATATGCCAATAGGAACGGCAATGGACACCATGGCTGCATTCAGTCTTGGCTGGATTCCAGTCATTGCTGACTTTACACGCTATACAAAAAGAAAGGTGGATGCCACAATTGCACCACTGGTTGGCGCAAATATAGGATTGTTCTGGTTTGTTTTTGTCGGACTGGTTTCAACCATCGGAACAGCTTTGTCCACAGGTGTGTATGATCCGAATAATTCAGATCCGAGTACCATTGCAAGTAAGTTAGGACTTGGTGTCATTGCATTTCTAATTATAATATTTACAAGTACAACAGCAAATGCCATTGATTTAATGGGTGCGGGTATATCCATAACTAACTTGAATAAAAAGTTTAAATCCATACCAGCATTGTTTATTTCTACAATCTTGGCTGGAATACTTACTGTTGTACCCCTATATTTTGGCAATTTCCTTGGCGCTTTTGAAACGCTGCTCAATTATATCAATATGGTTTTTGGCCCTATTTTCGGAATTATGATTGTTGATTTCTTTTTACTAAAGAAGATAGACTATTGTGTAGAGGAGCTTGATAAAAAAGGTGGAAAATACTGGTATTTTCATGGATTCAATCTCGCATCTGTATTTTCTTGGGGTATCTGTATTGGATTTTATTTGATAGGAAATCGAATCGGACTATTCTCATCAACAATTGGTGTGACCTTTCCAACCATTGCACTGTCAGCAATTTTATACTATGTTATATCTAAATGTGTAAATAAATTTTCAAGTAATACCAAACAAGAGGGTATGTCTTTGGAAAATAAATAATTCGACTGCACTATGGATCTTTCTGAAGTTTACTAAGGAAAACTTATTTATTGTTTGTCATAATTACGACACAAAATCAATTTGTTTATAAGTCGTACTGCTCATTCTTCATTTTCAATTTTTTATTGGAAAAATGAGCAAGTGTACGACTTGTTTTTATTAGGAGCAGTTGATTTTCGTTGCTCGAGTAGTTGTTAATCAATTTATTAGGTGCAATTATTGATTTGATTTCTTTGGAATATGAATGGAATTTAGAAAAAATAAATGAGAGCAGAGCACTAATCCAATATATTTAGTGAAGAGCCAAAGTTATGAATGGTATCTTCCGCTTATAGATATAATTAAAGCGAAGAGTACAGTTTAAACCAACGTTTACTTAAACTCTAGCCTTGTCTGTATGATTCATGCGCGGTATGATGAAAATAATTGAAATTTGGAGGTGAGAAAGGTTTATGAAGCTGACTTTATCCTGTGTGCGCACATTGATTGCTGCTAAAAACGGGAGATTTGCGCCCTTTTTTAAGCAGCGATTGCGGGATAAAGCATGATCAATGTTCACTTTTGAAGATCAGGGCCAAATCAGGCGGGTGGGTTCACCAACATGCCGCAATCGCAAAAACACGAGCGATGCGGAGGATGGATCATGAACGACCTGATAAAAAATAAAAATTTTGTTTCACTCTTTTTTGGACGATTAATCTCCAATATCGGTGATAGTCTCTATTATATCGCTGCGATGTGGCTTGCCTATAATTTGGGCGGCTCCGCTTTCTACTCGGGGCTTGCCGGCTTTTTGACGCTCCTCCCGGAATGTCTCTCCTTTTTAGTTGGTCCAATTGTGGATCGGATGAATCTGAAAAAAGTGCTCGTCATTCCTTCGCTTTTTCAAGGGATGCTTCTTTTGCTTGTCCCCACTCTATACATGACTCATTTACTTACGGTTACCGGTGTGCTGATCATCATGCCCTTGATCGCTTTAATTGATTTATTTCCTTATCCTGCCGAAGGCGCGCTGATTCCAAGATTGGTGAAGAAAGAGCAACTGGTTGCGGCAAATAGTGCGATGAGCTTTTCCTATCAGGGAACGGATCTGATCTTCAGTATGTGCGGCGGCTTTCTGATTTTGTTCACCGGCGCGGTGAATCTGTATCTTATTGACACGTTTACTTTCTTTATTGCGGCAGCATTTTTTGCGACCATACGTTTAAAGGTGTCGAATCAAATAGCACAGCCTTCATTTAATTTTTCGTCTTACCGGGCGGATTTGGCTGCTGGGTTTCGCTTTGTAATGCAACCTTTGAATCTCAGCCTGTTGCTGCCGCTTTTGGGTATAAACTTTTTCTTAAGTGCCGTACTCGCGGCCCTGCCGTCGTTCGCAAATCAGCTAGGCGGCCCGGGGAAATATGGAATTCTGCTCACCTGTTACACATTGGGATTTTTGCTTGGAACGCTGACCTCATCCTTTATATCTCGAAAAATGACGATGGGTAAAGCGCTGATTTTCGGCTATGCCTGGTCCGGTATCTTGTGGCTGCTTGCTGCATGGGCAGCGGATCGTTTCTTTGTGCTTTGCTGCGTCTTTATTGTTCTGGCTAATTTCCCGGTCGGGGCAACGAATATCCTGTTCACTACCTTTTTTCAAGTGATGCCGCCTCAGGACATGATCGGACGTGTGTCTGCGGTTATTGAAACGCTGATTGCAGCCGCAATGCCGCTCGGAGCATTGTTCGGCGGCACAATCGCAGCTTGGCTTGGCAGTACGCCTCTGTTTCTCCTTCAGGGTGGGGTTGTTCTGGTCACGTCACTGGTTTGGATAGTGAATAAGAAGTTGCGGCAGATTCCACGATTGGAGTAAGGCGATGGATGACGAACAAGGGTTTATAGATAATTAGTTGACAAAGTCAATTAATTATCCTATATTACTGATCAAGGAGGGCATGGCAATGATCAGTCACAAAATAAAAACTAAAATCAGAACATTTAATCGATTTTATACAAATGTACTTGGATTGCTTGATCGGCACATTTTATCCAGTGCCTTTTCACTGACGGAGGCTCGGGTTCTGCTTGAAATTCAACTGATGCCGCAGTGTACCGCCAAGAAGATTATCGAAAAATTGACCATTGATGCAGGCTATTTAAGTCGTATTCTCAATACATTTGAACGCAAAGATTGGATCGTACGAGAAAATGATTCAAATGATCGGCGCAGCAGCATCATTCGTCTTGTACCAAAAGGAAAACAGGAGCTGGAGCGACTGTCGGAGAAGTCTGATCAGCAGATTGAACGACTTATTCATGGAATCAATGCCGCAGAGCAGAAACAATTGCTTGACGCTATGGAAACAATTTATGCTATTTTAGGCGGAAATAACGATCCCAAGCTGCGCTGTTTTCAAGCAAGCGATCACACATTCATTGTGAATGCCCATCGCAATTTATATGCACGCGAGTACGGGTTTAACGATAAGTTTGTTCAGTATGTCGCCGATGCAGTATCCGCCTTTATGGACTGCCATGATTCGGAAAAAGAAAAGATCTGGATTCTGGATGAGGGCAACGAGGCAAAGGGATGTATTGCAATCGTTCGCGAATCTGAAAGCATCGCGCAGTTGCGCTGGTTTTTGCTTGACCAATCGCTCAGAGGTAGGGGATATGGTCACAAGCTGCTCGACACCGCGATCCAATTTTGCCGTGAACAGGGCTATAAGAAAGTCATTCTTTGGACGGTCAGCGATTTGAAGGCAGCGCGTCATCTCTATGGCAGCAAAGGCTTTACCTGTGTTCAGCAACACCCGAATAAAACATGGACAAATCATGTGATTACGGAGGAAAAATGGGAACTGGTCTTTTGAAGAAAGAGATTAATTGAGGTTACGCCTCACTTTAATAAATGCGACAATTTCTTTTTGTTCCTCTTCTGTGAGTGCTTCCCCATCAATAATTAAGCAGCAGTTCGCTTCTTGGGGTTGATCGAGATGAATGTTTGGTTTATAAGGCCGATCAACTAATGTATCTAGAGAAGTCTTAAAAAAATCAGCTATCTTGATCAATGCGTCGATCGGCGGCTGACGGTAGCCGGTTTCATAGCTGGCGTATGTACTTTTAGCGATCCCGAGAATATCGGCCATGTTCTGGATCGTTAATTTTTTTTTCTTTCTTAATGCAATTAATTGATCAAGCATCCGAACACTCCCTCAGTAGTCAGTTTACCTCTAGATACACGTATAGTAAACATTTTGTTGAAAAATATAGAGAAAAAGTTATAATGATCGTATAAAATACACAAGACGAGGAATTATTAATGAAAAAAATTTTAGTTCTTGCTACAGGGGGAACGATTGCCTCAACGCCTCATCAGGATGGATTGGCACCGGGTATGACCATTGATCAACTAGCTGGTTATTTTGAGCACAATTCAGATGTTTCCGTTGATTTTCACGTGTTAATGAATAAGGACAGTACCAACATGCAGCCGGAAGACTGGCTCACTTTGGCTAAAACCATTGATGAAAATCAGCACTGCTACGACAGTTTTATTATCACGCATGGGACGGACACCATGGCCTATACGGCGGCAGCATTGTCGTATCTGCTCCATGGCCTGAAAAAAACAATTGTCATTACCGGTTCACAGGTTCCGGTCAGTTTTAAGCGTACCGATGCTAAGAAAAATATTAAGGACGCACTGACGTTTGCGCAAAAGGCAGATCTTTCCGGTGTATTCATTATTTTTGATGGAAAAGCGATTCTTGGGACGCGGGCAATTAAAATGAGAACAAAAAGCTACGACGCATTTGAAAGTATAAATTATCCTTATGTCGCTTCGATTGACGATGCAACGATTCGTATTCAGTTCAAGCCAAAAAACGATACAGATTCATTTTCCCGGAAAATCGATATCTGTCCGGATGTCTTTTTACTGAAAATTTTTCCGGGACTCTCTCCTGCCTTTTTCGACTTTCTTAAGAGTCATACAAAGGGACTGATTATTGAAAGCTTTGGAAATGGCGGCCTGCCCTTCGAAAAAAGAGATCTGGTCACCGGGGTCAGAAATTTGGTGCAGGAGGGCATCCCTGTGGTTATTACGACTCAATGCCTTGAAGAAGGCCAGAACATGGACCTTTATGAGGTAGGAAAACGGGTCGAAGAGGCCGGCGGGATCACAGCCGGTGATATGAACACAGAAGCGATCGTTGCGAAGCTAATGTGGATTCTTTCGCAAACCACTGATCTATCGGAAATCAAAAGAATGCTTCAGACACCGATCGCTCATGATTTGGATTATATTTAAAGTTTAAGGGAAGGCGAGTACAATTAAATCTTCTTTTTTTACGATTACGATCATAATTATCAGCTCGATTCTGTACGGTATCGGCATTAATTGGTTTCTAATTCCGGCCAATGTTTATTCGAGCGGATTCGGCGGTTTGTCCCAACTGATTGCAACAACCGTACACCAGTTTTATCCGGCATTATCAATTTCAAATATGGTCGGTGTGCTCTACCTCGTGTTTAATATACCTGTGCTCGTTTTGGCATGGCATGCACTTGGGCGGAAATTTGTCAGCTATACAATACTGAGCGTTATTTCATGCTCTGTTGCGCTTCACTTTATTCCAAACATTGATTTTTCATCCAATGTACTTTTGAATGCCATTTTCGGCGGCATTTTTTGTGCGTCCGGGGTTGCCCTGACGCTTCGATCAGGTGCGTCAACGGGCGGGCTCGATGTGATTTCGCTGGTTATGATTCGGAAAACCAATTTTTCATTTGGCCGGATCAGCCTGAGCTTCAACGTGATGATCACGGTCATTGCCGGGATTGCCTTCGGTGTAGAAAAATCGCTGTATACATTGATCAGCTTATATACGAATGCCAAAGTTGTCGACACCATTTATACAAGCAAATTCAAAATACAGCTCACGATGGTCATCGATGGAGACCGTCTGGATACGGTTAGGAGCCTCGTTCTAAAGCATACGAAACACGGCCTGACCTATACCGAGGCAAGAGGCGGCTACACCGATAATAAAAAACAGATCATTTATACCGTGATTACACGCGATGAACTTCCGCAACTGGCGGCACTCATCCATCAAGCCGATTCCTCATCATTTATCACCATTCAGAATGTTGGCGAAGTGAAAGGCAAATTTTTAATGCAGTAGCCGTTCGCTCCTTTCCTTAGAAAAGACGGCCATTTCTGAAAGGATGACTTCTCTTTTAGAAAATATACGATTTCTGCCTTGCTAGTATGAAGATATGGTCATAAGAGGCTAATTCCCAATCCGTTCTGATCGGTTGAGCGATTAGGTAGGCATCTGATCTGATAAATAGACGGAGAAATTCCGCTTAATTAGAAAATAAGCGAAAAAAAAGCTTGAATAGACGGAAAAATTCCGCTTATCGAATCGAAAAACGTGAAAATGGAGAGTTTTGTTTTGCATAAGCGGAAAAATTACCCTTATTTACCGGCGAATAAGTGCTATGGTGCATATAAACGGAAAAACTCCGCTTATTTTATTGCTAGGAAATTATAAAGATCGACTTGTGGCTAACTCTCCTTTAAACGATTCATTATACAATTAAGAAAAAGCTTATGAGCATAATACTTTTCTATATACCTATAGGGGTATACACTATAGGTGTAATAGAAGTTTAGATTTAGTCTTGAGGCAGTTTGCCGGTGATGAACCGTCAAACTTCTGATTTGTCAAGAGCTTAAAAAAATTAAAAAGGAGTGATGAATGATGAATGAAATTACTGTGTATACAACGAACACTTGTCCTTATTGCCATATGGTGAAAAATTTTCTGAAACAACAGGGACTATCATTTAAGGAAATCAATGTACAAGAAGATCAGATTGCGGGTCAACATCTTGTGGAAACAACCGGACAAATGGGTGTGCCACAAACAAATGTGAATGGTCAATGGGTACTCGGATTTGATCCTAATCGAATCATGAGTTTTGTTCACGCATAAGCTTGTTTGACCGTCAATAGGACGAAGAATCAATCATTGACCAAAAAGAGAAAGCGAACCCATCTTCTCGATTTTTGATTGGTGAGAAAAGCTTGAAAATATTATACCCCCATAGGTATAATATTGCTGAACGTTGGCGGATTCATCACCATGAATTCATGCACCGGGAGGGCTTATTGTGAAACAGCGAATCATTATTGTCGGCGGCGTTGCCGGTGGTGCGAGTGTAGCGACACGACTCAGGCGACTAAATGAAGAAAATGAAATTGTCATGTATGAAAAAGGCGCTTACATTTCTTTTGCTAATTGCGGGCTTCCATATTATGTCGGTGGAACAATCCGTGAAAAAGATGCGCTGCTTGTCGAATCGGTTGAGAACATGGTCAAGGAATTCAATATTGAGGTGCACAACAACACAGAAGTGGTTGATGTAGATCCGGAAAAACACATGATTACAGTAAAAAATGTGTTGACCGGTGAAGTGTCAACCGATCAATACGACCGTTTGATCCTTTCCACAGGGGCAAAACCGATTGTTCCTAAGATTCAAGGACTTGATCACGCGGATAATGTCTTTTCCGTACGGAATATACCGGATGTTGAACGAATAAAAAATTATATCGATGCCCATACAGTGCACAGAGCTGCGGTGATCGGTGGCGGTTTTATTGGGCTGGAAATGACTGAAAACCTTGCAGATCTCGGTTTGGAGGTCACACTGGTTGAAGCGAGTCCGCAAGTGATGGCTCCGCTTGATTTTGAAATGGCGCAATTTGTTCATGAGCAAATTGAACTTCATGGTGTTCAACTGATCTTAAATGATGGTGTCGCGCGTTTTTCAGACAATGGGCATACGGTAGTGCTGAGCAGCGGCAAAGAAATTGACACCGACCTGACCGTGATGGCAATTGGCGTCTTACCCGACAGTACGTTGGCGAAGAAAGCCGGTGTGAAGACAGGGATTAAGGGTGCAATCGTTGTTAACGAGCATTTTGAAACGAGTGTTCCGGATATTTTTGCGATTGGTGATGTGATTGAAGTTAAAGATTTCATCACCGGCACGCAAACGTTAATTCCTCTTGCCGGCCCGGCAAATCGTCAAGGACGGTTTCTCGCAGATTATCTTAATGGATTGGATGCGAAGAATCCGCCTGTGCAGGGAACAGCCGTGGCAAAAGTTTTTGCACTCACCGTGGCGACCACAGGGAAAAACGAGCGCCTTTTGAAACAGGCCGGTATAGCCTACCAGGTCGTTCATTTACACCCCAATTCCCATGCTGGCTATTATCCTGGCGCAGCACCGATTGAATTGAAAGTGATCTATGATGAACAGGGGAAAATTCTCGGTGCGCAAGCTATTGGTACAGAAGGGGCGGACAAACGCATCGACATGATTTCGGCAGTCATGCGTTTAAACGGATCAATTGAGGATCTTCAGTTGGTTGAAGTGGCGTATGCGCCACCGTATGCATCGGCAAAAGATCCGGTCAACTATGCAGGTTACATCGCTGCCGATCAGCGTCAAGGTTTAGTGAAGACAATTGAATGGCATGAGGTCGACGCACTGATTGAGAACCATGCGTATTTCTTGGATGTACGCGAATCATTTGAGCTTGCTGCCGGAACACTTCCGGGCAGTCATCATATTCCGCGAGGCGAATTAAGAGGGCGGCTGGCGGAACTTCCAAAGGGCCAGCCGATTTACGTTTATTGCTCTGTAGGGCTTCGCGGTTATAATGCGGCGCGCATTTTGGCACTGAATGGTTTTGATGTCTCTAATCTTGACGGCGGTTTAAAAACTTATGAACAGGCCAAATATGAGACGGGTCAATGGAAAGCACAGCTTCATCTTGCAGCTCAAAGTGAATCAGCTTCAACAACTGTGCAGCAAGCACCGCAATGTACAAAAATTGAAGTAGATGCTTGCGGGCTGCAGTGTCCTGGCCCCATTCTCAAGGTCAAGCAATCCATGGAGAAGATGAATATGGGAGACGTCCTACAAGTTCAGGCCTCTGATTTTGGCTTTCATAAGGATATTGTTGCCTGGGCCAATGCAACAGGTAATCAGTTGCTGACAAACAACATTGTTGGTAATAAGGTGGTTGCGACGCTGGCGAAAGGATCCAAGGCTAACCGTGATCATTCGGCTCAGGTCGTGCAAACGGCTCAGAATTTTGGCGGTGCTACGACGATGGTGGTTTTTGACGGTGATTTGGATAAAGCAATCGCAACGTTTATTATTGCGACCGGAGCGGCTGCGATGGGTAAGCCGGTCACGCTTTTCTTCACCTTCTGGGGGCTAAATATTATTAAGAAACATGCCAATCCGAAGATCAGCAAGTCGGGAACCGACAAACTGTTCAGTATGATGCTGCCAAAGAGCGCGGATCATCTGCCGCTCTCACGGATGAATATGGGCGGTATGGGACCGAAAATGATAAAAAAGGTCATGGCTGACAAGAATGTTGACAGTCTTGCTGTTATGATCGAACGTGCCAAACAGCTTGGTGTTAAAATGGTCGCTTGTACTATGAGTATGGAGTTAATGGGCATTGCACGTGAAGAAATCATCGATGGCGTTGAATTCGGCGGTGTGGCCAGCTATTTAGGCGAAGCGGCAAAATCAAATGTGAATCTATTTATTTAATCAGATCAAATCATTGAATAACTCCCCTCTTGATAGGGTCAGGTGATCGATTAAACGCGTAGGAGCAAGACTCCTGCGGGTTGCTCTGATTTACCTGGTTTTAAAAATATGTTAAAGAGTATACCAGTATCGATAAAAAAAGGAGGCAGCTCATGGAGTATACATCGCAAATGACCAATCGATTGAAACGGATTGATGGGCAAATCCGTGGAATTATTCACATGATGGAACAGGGGGAAGACTGCCGCAATGTGGTCACTCAGATGACGGCCGCACGATCAGCAATGGATCGTGCACTGGGTCTAGTCATTGGCAAGAATCTTGAAGCTTGCTTGCGGGAACAGATTGAAAACGGTGAAGGATCAGCTGAATCAATGATAAACGAAGCGGTACAAATGCTGGTGAAAAGCCGTTAAAGAACCAAGATAAAGTGAGTCCAACGGCGTAAGGAGGAAATCAGTCATGAGATGCATGTTCTTTTGCAAACCAAGAATCAAGAAGATAAGCACTTCAGAGCTAAAGGAAGTCTACTTGCCGAGTAAAAAGGGTCACTATTTTCTTGATGTACGCACAAAAGCAGAATTCAACGGTCAGTCAATTCCGGGGTTTGTCAATATTCCATTGCAAACCCTGCACAATCATCTCAATAAGATTCCGAAAGAAAAAGAAGTGGTTGTCATTTGTCAAAGTGGTATGAGAAGTTCGATGGCCTGTAAGATTTTGAAAAAAGCAGGTTATGAAAAAGTGACTAATGTGCGTGGCGGAATGAATCGCTGGTTTTAATTTTTTATTGGGGAAAATATACCTATATGGGTATTTGGATGCGCGGTTTTTGATAAAAAATAAAAAGTTGTTCCAAGGAGGAAACCTGCATGTATGAAGAGTGGACACCCGAAGAAGTTGAGCAACGGATACGCAGTCATGCGCCAGTAAGTATTATTGACGTTCGCGAACCATTTGAATTTGTTGAAGGGCACATTCCTGGTGCCAAGAATATTTCGGTTAATGGAATCCAGAACCGACTCGATGAAATCAACAAAAATCAAGAACATATCATTGTTTGTCATTCCGGAAGCAGAAGCGGTGTGGCTTCTGCCATTTTGTCCGCAAATGGATTTAAGGTCAAAAATATGACAGACGGGATGATGAACTGGCACGGACCGATCGAATTTTACGAGGGGGAAACTCAATGAAATACGTCATTATTGGAGGAGTTGCCGGCGGTATGTCGGCAGCCACACGTCTGCGCCGATTGAATGAAGATGCGGAGATTATTGTCTTGGAACGTGGTCCTTATGTTTCTTTTGCCAATTGTGGACTTCCTTATTTTATTGGCGGCGTGATTAAAGAACGTTCGAAGCTGCTCGTGCAAACGGCGGAAAAGCTGTATCAGCGCTTTCGTCTGGACGTGCGGCCAGAAAACGAAGTCACACATATCGATCGAAAACTAAAGAAGGTGATCATTAATCATCATGGAAAGACTTATGAAGAGACCTATGATGTGCTGATTCTCTCAACAGGCGCGCACCCGATGCGTCCGCCAATTGAAGGAATCGACCAAGCAGACAATTTGTTCACGCTGCGTGACGTTCCGGATGCTGAAGGCATTGTTCAATACCTGCAGCAGCATAAAGCGGATCGTGCGGTGATCGTTGGTGCCGGTTTTATCGGCATTGAAATGGCCGAGAATCTGGCAGAACGCGGACTTAAAGTGACGATCGTTGAACGAGAGCATCAAGTCCTTCCTCCGCTTGATCCGGAAATGGCGATTATGATTGAAGCTGAACTGAAAAAGCACAACATTGAGGTGCTCAAAGGAAAAACAGTAACGAGTTTTGAGAAAAAAGGCGCGGTTCTTGTTCTCGATGACGGCACGCGCAAGCAGACGGATCTGACGCTGTTATCGGTCGGTGTTGTTCCGGAGTCATCCTTAGCTGATCACGCGGGCTTGGCACTTGGCATTCGTCGAAGCATATCGGTGAATGATCAATTACAGACTAGTGATCCAAACATCTATGCGATTGGAGATGCAATAGAGGTTGCTCAAACGGTCGGCGGTCGGGCAGCAGTTATACCGCTTGCTTCTCCGGCCAATCGGCAGGGACGCATGGTTGCTGATATTTTAAGCGGGATGAAACGCAGTTACAAGGGCACTCTAGGTACATCCATAGTGAAAGTCTTTGATTGGTCTGCAGCTGTAACCGGATTGAGTGAGAAACTATTGCAGCGATTCAATATCCCCTACGAAGCGCTGCACACGAGCCCGCCGGATCATGCAACCTATTATCCGGGCAGTTCGCAGATGACGCTAAAGCTGCTCTTTGATCCTGAAACAGGGAAGATACTGGGTGCACAGGCGGTCGGCGAGAAGGGAATCGATAAGACTATTGATATACTTGCCACAGCAATTCATGGACAGATGACTGTCAATGATCTGACCGCGCTGGAACTCGCTTACGCTCCGCCATTTAGTTCGGCAAAAGCACCGATTAATTTGATCGGCTATGCTGCAGAAAATGTGATGGACGGCAATGTGCAGAATAGTCAATGGAACGAAGTCGATCAGTTGGTGAAGCAGGGAGCAATGCTGATTGATGTTCGAACGGAACAAGAATACGGGAGCGGAACCATTCAGGGGGCAGTGAATATTCCCTTAGACGATCTACGTGAACGGGTAAGTGAAATCCCGAAAGATCGTGATCTGATTGTGACGTGTCAGGTAGGGCTTCGCGGCTATCTTGCGGCGCGTATTCTTGCTCAGAAAGGCTATTCAGTAAAGAATCTGGATGGAGGCTATAAATTATACAAGAGTGTTTTTGCAAAAAAATACAGTAATTGATACAAAGGGTAAGCCATCATTCGATTGAATCAGCCGAGCTGACGGACCAGATGGGAATCCATTCTGAGCAATTAGCTATATCTGCCTATCAAGATGGATCGGTGTTACGAAAAATAGGAGGACACCTCTGGAGTACCGGAGGTGTCCTCCTTATCATTCATAGTGGGCCTTGCTAATATAAAAAAATAATATGATACAATTGATTTCGGTAAGTAAGCGAAAAATCATAAACAAAGATGTTGAAGTGGGGGAATAAATTTTTGACTGCTCAACCGTTAAACCCGATCGCTATTCATCTTGGCCCGATTCAAATTTATTGGTATGGTATTATTATTGCCTGTGGCGCGTTGCTTGGTTTGATAATTGCCGTGCGTGAAGGCAACAGACGTGGTATTCCCAAGGATACATATATCGACCTCATTATGTTTGCCGCACCGATTGCCGTCATTTGTGCCCGCATTTATTATGTCGCTTTTGAATGGTCTTTCTATTCGCAACATCCATCACAAATCGTAGCCATATGGAACGGTGGCATTGCCATTTATGGCGCTTTGATTGGAGGGGCAGTCACGACGATTGTATTTTGTCGTATGCGTCATCTGTCGTTCTGGAAGATTGCCGATGTTATTGCACCGAGTGTGATTCTCGGACAGGCACTTGGACGTTGGGGTAATTTTATGGATCAGCAGGCTCACGGTGGCCCGACGACCCGAGCCGCGCTTGAGCGTATGCATCTTCCGGATTTTATTGTCAATCAGATGCTGATTAACGGCACCTACTATGTTCCGACTTTTCTATATGAGTCGCTCTGGGATTTTGCAGGCTTTATCCTCCTCCTTATACTAAGGCGGGTGAATTTGCACCGTGATGAGCTTTTTATGTCCTATATCATTTGGTATTCGCTCGGCCGCTCGTACATTGAAGGTCTAAGGACAGACAGTCTGATGCTAGGGCCACTGCGTGTCTCTCAATGGCTGGCAGTCGTACTGATCATTATCGGTGTCGGGCTGATCCTGTTCTGGAGAGTGAAAAAAGAGAAACGTCCGTATTATCTAGATACTTGATCATTTCATGAGTTAATAGCACAATCGGTTATATTCTTATAAATGTAAGGTTAATCTTTTGATTGATAGTTATTAGACGATCAAATAAACCTGCTCTTGCAGTTAAATAGATTAAAAAATAGCCATAAAATCTGAACTGACTCCGTCAAGTCAGTCATGAATGTTTCTTTGGGCAAGGGACCCTCACCTAATCTTTTTGTGGATTAAATGCCGATAAATTTTTTCTGTCCCAAGGCAGGTGAAGAATTATAATGAAGCTAATGAAATTGAACTAATGATACAAGTAATTGAAGAGAAGTGATGAAATGAAACCATTGAACGAAAGAAAAATTCGAGGAAATTTTGATGCGACTCGACTGTTATTCGTAATGGAAGGACTGCTTGTCGGTTTGCTGGCAGGCGGAGCGGTCAGTTTATTCCGCTTGTTCATTGAATCATCCTTACATTTTTGGCAATATCTCTATCGGATGGTGCCGACACATCTTTGGTTAATTGCTGTCTTTATTCTCATTAATGGCATCCTTGCGTTAATTATTGGCATATTCGTTCGTTCTGAACCCAATATTATGGGCTCAGGGATTCCTCAGGTAGAAGGGCAGCTTGCCGGTGATATAAAAATGAATTGGTGGCAGATTTTATGGAGAAAATGGATTACCGGGGTACTTGGCATTGGTTCAGGGTTATTTCTGGGTCGAGAAGGTCCTTCTATTCAATTAGGTGCCGCGATTGGTCAGGGCGTGTCGGAACGAATAAACTCAAATGAATCGTCGCGGCGGATTTTTATTGCGTGCGGTTCTGCGGCTGGTTTATCCGCAGCTTTTAATGCGCCGATAGCCGGAACGTTGTTTGTATTGGAAGAGGTCTATCACAATTTTTCTCCTCTTGTATGGATGACG
The DNA here is from genome assembly GCF_900113325.1 of Sporolactobacillus nakayamae. Classification (GTDB taxonomy): domain Bacteria; phylum Bacillota; class Bacilli; order Bacillales; family Sporolactobacillaceae; genus Sporolactobacillus; species Sporolactobacillus nakayamae. The sequence goes on from NZ_FOOY01000011.1 coordinate 25,588, forward strand.
TCTTTGGCGGGAGCCATTGGTGCGGATTTTATCTCGTCAAACTTTTTTGGACTTGTTCCGGTGCTTCAACTTCACTATCAGGCAAGTTTCCCGCTTTATTTGTATGGGCACCTTATTTTACTAGGCATGGTACTGGGTGTTCTTGGTTTTGTTTATCAAAAGGTATTGCTTTTTATGCCTCGTGCCTATGCGGCAGTTGCTCCAAAACTGCCCCGTCATTTTCATGGAATCATACCCATGCTGCTTGTGATCCCCATTGGAATTTTTTTGCCGCAAACGCTTGGCGGTGGAAATCAGTTGATTTTAGATGTTAACAACCTTCCATCGGTTGTTTGGATTCTTTTCTCATTGTTTGCACTTCGTTTTATTTTTTCGATGCTCTCCTACGGATCGGGTCTTCCCGGTGGTATTTTCTTGCCTATTTTGACTCTTGGCGCGCTGATTGGGGTTGTCTATGGTACATTAATGGCGCAGCTCGGATTGATGCCGAAGATTTATATTATGAACTGCGTCATTTTTGCCATGGCCGGTTATTTTGCGGGGATTGGCAAAGCACCATTTACGGCAATTATTTTAATTACTGAAATGGTGGGAAATCTTGGGCACTTGATGCCGCTTGCGGTAACCTCAATTGTTGCCTATATTATTGTCGATGTACTAGGCGGCAGGCCAATCTATGAATCACTTCTCGCACGGTTGAATCTGGGGAAAAAGTTAAATCAGCTGAGCGGTAAAAATGACCGATTGGAGTTTCCGGTGTTTGCCGGCAGCCAATTGGAAAAAAAACTCATTCGTGATATCCATTGGCCCAATAACGTCTTGCTCATTGGTATTCGTCGTGGTGAGCGTGAAGTGATTCCTCATGGAGATACGTTAATTCGTTCAGGGGATACACTGATTCTGTTGACGGATCGCAATGAGCGCAGCAAGGTAAAGCGGACGTTGCATGAAATGAACACATTGGGTATGTGACCCGGTTCATTATTTGTGCTACAATTTAGTTAATTAAATTCGGTGATGATGTTCGCCATTAACCGCTGTACATTTGCAGCTGATAACGTCTGTCTCATTCTCCGTACGATGGGGAATCATTGAGGCAGGCGTTTTTTAATTGGTACCATTTAAATAAGTTAAAAAAAGAGGCGGTAAGAGATGAAACAGTTGCTGAGAATGGTAGTTAGCGAAGAGATGGAAGTGAAACAATGGCTACTTCGTTTCCTATGGGGAAAGGGGTTACCGGGGCTAACCATTCGACAAAGTGAGATGAGTCTTGATGAAAGGGGTCTACGGCACGTCAGTGTTCTGGAGGACCAATTATATAATGATTTGGCACTTATTATTGAGACAGTAGCGGATGAAACGCTGATCACATCGATATTGCTGCAATTAAAAAAACGGCTGAAGCATGGGCAAATTTGCGTCACAAACGGTTTGGAGGGTGATAAAATGAACGAACATCGCTATTATACAGTGAAGGTGTATACGAAAGAAGATAATACATGGTTCAAAAAGGAAGAATACGAAAAGGTATTGCTTTTCTTTCAAGAAAAGAACGCGATATGGACATCCATGACTAAGGGAATTGCCGGCTATGGCAAGGATCGAGTGATTCATACTCAGAAAATGTTTTCATTGAGCGGCAAAATACCGGTTGTGATTGAATGCGTTGTTAAGGGTGACTACTTGAATGAATTGCTTGCCGAATTAAAAACAATTGTTGAAGAAGGAACCATTTTTACAACGCCGGTTCATTTAATTGAAAATAAATAGAAATTAGTAAAATGGGGAGGATTTTTAGGTGTATTATGTATTTCTTGTGATTTTCGGCATACTTGGGGCGATTTCTCGCTATTCAATTAGTCTCGTGATTCACGACACGGCGTTTCCATTGGCAACGCTCTTGATCAATGTCTTTGGCTGTTTTTTACTTGCATTCATCACTCAGTTTTTGTCACGCATCCCGAAACTGTCAAGCCGATTTGTAACAGCGATTGGAACCGGATTCGTTGGTTCTTTCACCACCTTTTCAACGTTTACACTTGAGTCGATGCACTTAATTCAAACCGGACAACTATTCGCTGCCTTCCTGTATCTTTTGATCAGCGGATTTGGCGGATTTATGGCATGCGTGCTCGGTTACCAATTTAGTAAGTGGCTTCTGATTCGTGTACGAAAGGGCGTGCTCCGACATGCTGATTAATTATTTAATGGTTGGGCTAGGCGCTTCATTTGGCGTTCTTGCTCGAGTGATGCTTTCCAATGAAATAAAGCGCAGATGGACGCGTGTGTTTCCATTGGCAACATTCATCGTTAACTTGAGCGGTGCGTTTGCGCTGGGTTTGCTCAACGGAGTTGGTGTAAGTCCGACGCTTTCGCTGCTTCTCGGTACGGGATTTATGGGTGCCTATACCACATTTTCTACCTTTAATGTGGAAAATGTTGAGTTGCGCAGACGGAAACATTATTGGTCGCTCTTTTGTTATACAGGTGGCTCCTACGTGTTTGGCCTATGTGCGGTTTATGCGGGTATACTGATTGGGAATGTTGTGCAAAGAGGATAATTGAAAGGTAGTGCCGGAGAAGTTAAGAAAGCTTCTTCGGCACTTGAACGTTTAGCGTTCGTGACAGTCTCCGGGTAATTAGTAGGTCCGCCTTCTTTAGACGAATAGATCGCAGACACAGGTACTGTTGATGATCATTGACTGCTTTCCCTTGTAAATCGGCCATTCCGAGAAGGTTAGGCAAAAATGATAATAAAAGCGATTTTAAATTCGCTAATCAGTGTGATTGCGTCTTAATAACGAACAGTCTTCATTCATTTGCAGCCTGAGATCCAGCAAAATTTTCATTACGCGTATTCATACAATTCATTTCCAACACATGAGAAAAAGTCCGTATTAATTATTAATGTAAGCGCTATTATAATTAAACCGTAAAGAGAATAGAAGCATGAATCAAGATAATGTTAATCAATTTGTTAAAAGTGATTAACATGAATATTCAAAAAAAGTTTTAAAATAGAGGAGAGATTGAAAATGGTTAATTCTTCATGGCTTGGATTAGAAAACAAGGTAATTATTGTGACAGGCGGCGCATCCGGAATTGGCAAACATATTGCGCGTACACTTAAGGATACAGGCGCCCAGGTTGTCGTTGGCGATCTGAATGCAGAGACCGGCTCGCAGGATGAAGAGGGAATTTATTATGTTCAGCTCGATGTTACCAAAAAGGCGAGTGTAGAGCAATTGGTTGACCATGTAGTCGCTAAATTCGGAACCATTGATGGACTTGTCAATAATGCGGGGATCAATCTTCCAAGATTACTTGTCGATTTTAAAGGTGAAAAGCCGGAATATGAGTTGGATGAAAAAGCATTTGACCTCATGATCGGCGTGAATCAAAAAGGTGTATTCTTCATGACTCAGGCCGTTGTTCGAGAATTTCTGAAGAAAGGCTCCGGTGTCGTGGTGAATACGTCTTCTGAAGCCGGTATGGAAGGATCAAATGGTCAAAGCTGTTATTCTGCAACAAAAGCGGCAGTTAACGGATTTACGCGTTCATGGGCAAAAGAGCTTGGCAGCCATCATATCCGTGTCGTAGCGGTTGCACCCGGAATTAATGAAAAAACAGGATTAACAACAGACGCGTACAATGAAGCGCTTGCCTATACAAGAAACATCACAGTTGATCAGTTGGGGACGGATTATGCAAAAGCGATACCTCTAGGGAGACCGGGTCGTTTAGACGATATAGGCAATCTGGTTACCTACCTGCTTTCCGATCGTGCTGATTATATTACCGGAACGACAATTAATATTACAGGCGGAAAATCGAGAGGCTGATCATCGTCCGCCTCTCTGAGTTCAGCAATAAGAGGGGAATAAAATGAGCAGATATACGCAAACCGATCGTCTCTCAATTATTGTGGGTGAACTCCGAAAAAAAGAATTTGTATCGATAGAAGATTTGACTAAAAAACTGTCTGTGACGGAACGAACAATACGAAATGATGTCACAGTGCTTAATCATGAATTCTGCAAGACAGCCGAAATTCAATTAAATAAAGGACAGTATGCGATACATGTCTATCGCGATCAGGCTTACCGGAGCATTGCAGAAGCATTAACTAAAGATCAAAAAACATCGGATTCGCCTGAAAATAGAGCGAAAAGTTTAATTGCACAGCTGCTGGCGGCCAATGAGCCGATAACGATGGATGATCTATCTGAACAATTAAATGTTAGCCGTTCAACATTGGTCAATGATTTGACACGAATGCGTGTGACGCTTGATCCCTACGAATTAGTAATTAAGGGAAAACCTAATCAGGGTATCCAATTGCAGGGATCAGAGTGGCATAAGCGGCTCTATATTCTGCAAAACAACGATCATGTACTCGACCAGCCATTGGACGATAAAATGCATGAGTTGGTCCACCAATTCGCCGTCACGTTTTCGCTTGCGGAAACAACCGAACGTGAATTCGTACGGTATGTCAGTGTCGTCCTCAGGCGCTCGGCACAGAATCCGTTGGTACAGAACAGCGATGACTTCGATCAATCCTATATTATGAAAACGAAAGAATATGGAAGGGTAAATACACTGGCAGATCAGTTGGAGAAACGCTGCGGAAGCCTTTCAACTGCGGAACGTGCTTTTCTAACCATTCCGGTATTGGGCAGGCGTTCACCGGTACATCTTCCGACAGACACAATGGCTCCATTGCCTGAATCAATTTTGCAGCTTATTAATGATATTGAGGAGCAAGTGGTTAAGCAATTGAACATTACCATTGATTTTACGAATATTACAAATGAGTTGGGCTATCATCTGCTATTTATGTTAAATCGCCTGATATTTGGTGTAAAAATTTATAACTCATTGATGAACGAGGTCCAAGAAAAATACCCGCTCGCCTGTGAAATTGCAACTATCGCTCATGATGTGATTAAAAGAAAGTACCAAATTGACGTGTCGGAAGCAGAACTCAGCTACCTCGCTTATTATTTTGGTATTGCTGTAAAGGAAAGTCAGATGCATAAACGGCAGCAATTAGAGCGAATTGCAATCGTTTGTGATACGGGACGCGGATCTGCCCGAATCATCTCAATGCAATTAAAAGAAATATTGCCTGAACATGTAGCGATACAACTTTTTTCTTCACGAACGGCAACAAAGGAATTAATGAACACATTTGATTTAGTCTTTTCAACAGTATCATTACCCGATCATATAAAACCACCGATTATTGAAGTAAAGGATATCTTTGATGAGCGAGCGCTTGCTCAAAAAATCAGTAAACTATGTGTACTTGATCATCTGCACATAACAGGCAATCAACAAGAAGAATCGATTATTTGCCGATTATTGAATACGGATCGCTTCTTTCTCCTATCAGATCGCAGGCCGTATTATGAAAATCTGAAACGGATGATTCATCACTTGGAAGAGGTAAATACAGTAGACGCTCAATTTAAGGAGCGTTTAATCAAGAGAGAGAAAATGAGATCCACTGTTTTTGACCATGGTATTGCGTTTCCCCACACTGTAAATATGGGGAATTCGGATATTGTTCTGGCTGTAGGCGTTTATCCGGAGAAACACCAAGAAGAGCATCGTGAAATCCGAATTGTTTTCCTGCTCGGGATACCTGAAAACAATCAGAATGAAACTCTGCTCGTCCAACTGTACGAAGAAATGATAGCGCTTGCAAAAAATGATGATTGGCTTCATGATTTGTCTAAAGAAACAACGTGTTCAGATTTTAGGCTGCTCGTGAAGCGTCAGCTGCTTCATCACTAATCAGAAGGGAGTGAAGCCCTATGTTTTACTTTACTTTAATGATTTTTATCGGCGGAGCTTTCTTATTGCAAATTTTCCTTGGTTATTTTCAAATCAAGCATTTTTCCAATGTATTTGTGGAGATGCGCCGAAAAGGGAAGGTAGCCATTGGGCGGAAAAAAGGACATTTCAAGTCCGGAACCATTGTCTTTTTTACCGTTGATCAAGACGGTAATATCGTGGATGCGCGGAAGATGCAGGGGGTCACGATACTAGCCCGCTTTCATGAAATGAATGAATTTCTTCATGAGAATATTCAGCGCTTGCCGGAAGTGAAGGTCAAACGATGCAACAAATTGCTCCAGAAAGCCATTGCTGATAGTGTGCATAATTACACGGTTGTCGCAAATGGCGGGGTAATCAAGGAGTCTCCGAGAACTCCGGTGGCAGGTGCGTCATTAATGATCAAGAGCTTATTTCAGAAAGCGCGAAAATCAAATAATCAGGGGTGAGTAAAATGGATCTATTAGTAGGTGCTGCAAAAGGATTTATCTATCTTTTTCAAATGGGCGGCAAGACGTTTATGTCGTGGATGACCAGTATTGTGCCGCTTGTACTCATGCTTCTCGTTGCGATGAACGCTTTAATTGGTTTAATTGGCGCTGATCGGATTAACAAGCTGGCGGCCAAATCCGCAAGCAATCCGCTCCTTCGGTACATGGTTCTGCCTTTCCTTGGCGCGTTTATGCTGGCCAATCCAATGGTGCATTCGCTCGGACGGTTTATGCCTGAATACTACAAACCAAGTTATTTTGCGTCGGCGGCTTATTTCTGTCATACAAGCAACGGCGTGTTCCCACATATTAACGCTGCCGAACTCTTTATTTGGCTTGGCATCGCTCAAGGGGTTCAGCAATTGGGCTTGGACACGACGCCTCTTGCGATTCGATACTTGCTTGTCGGGCTCGTCGCTAATTTCTTCTGTGGATGGATTACCGACTTTATGACCGGATGGGTATCAAAACAGCAAAATGTGACACTAAGTAAAACAGCGAATCTAAAAAATAGTTGAGAGGGTGAATAACATGTACAAATCAGCTCGAGTTGTCAAAGGATCCGGCGGTTATGGCGGACCGCTAACGATTACACCTATCGAAGGAAAAGATAAAATTGTCTATATTGTCGGGGGCGGCAATAAGCCTGCGATTGTTGATAAACTTGCTGAAATTACCGGTGGGGTTCCAGTTAACGGATTTAAAACAAGTGTCCCTGATGAAGAGACTGCTGTCGTTATCGTGGATTGCGGCGGAACACTCCGATGCGGCATCTATCCGAAAAAAGGCATTCCAACGATTAATGTCATGCCAACCGGTAAAAGCGGACCGCTCGCTCAATACATTAATGAGCATATCTATGTGTCCAATGTTGGTGTTGATCAAATCTCTGCATGGGAAGGTGGGGCAGATTCATCCAAAACGAGTGAAGCAGTACCATCAGACACGCAGAAGACTTATAAGTACAGCTCAGATAAGAAAATATCCGAGACTTTGGCCGCAAGCGAACATCAAGACCTGTTTACAAAAATTGGGCTAGGTGCCGGAAAAGTCATCAGTACCCTGTATCAGGCAGGTCGTGACGCCGTTCAGACCATGATTAATACAATCCTTCCTTTTATGGCGTTTGTGGCGATGATTATTGGTATTATTCAAGGCTCCGGGGTCGGCAATTGGTTTGGTAAAGTGATGTCTCCGCTTGCGGGAAATATATGGGGCTTGATGCTGATTGGATTTATTTGCTCGCTTCCGTTCCTTTCACCGCTGCTTGGCCCTGGCGGAGTCATCGGGCAAGTCATCGGGACTTTGATTGGTGTAGAAATTGGTAAAGGAAATATTCCACCGCAATTAGCATTGCCGGCACTTTTTGCGATTAACACGCAGAATGCTTGCGACTTTGTTCCGGTCGGATTAGGCCTTGCCGAAGCGAAACCGGAAACAGTAGAGGTCGGTGTTCCAGCTGTACTCTATTCACGTTTTTTAACCGGTGTGCCGCGTGTTGTTCTTGCTTGGCTGTGCAGCTTCGGACTCTACGTTTGAAACAACCGTTTGCGCTTAAAGGAGGGTGAAAAATGTTCGGTATGAAAAAAAAATCAGCGGATGATATTGAGATCTACAAAACGGAAATTAAAAGTATTGGAAAGCTAGCAAAAGATTTTCTTCAGGAAAAAATGCTTATTTTGTTTGGCAATGAGGCACCTGATGGATTAAAAGACTATTGCTTCGGCATCGATGTAAAATCGGTTCATGATGCGATTCAAACAGGCCAATATTTATCTATAGACGACAGCAGATTCAAGATAACAGCCGTTGGACGCCTCGTTCAGAAAAATCTCGCTGATCTTGGCCATATCACCATGCGATTCGACGGCAGTACGAAGGCAGATCTAGCGGGAACCCTATATCTTGAAAACAAACCCATTCCCAACATTGACATCGGAACGCAGATTGCGATTGAGTGGTAACCGATTGAAAAGCGAGCACCTGTTAGGCGGAAAACGACTTACCGCCGTACAGGTGTTTTTGCAGATAAAGAAAATTTATCGTTTTGCCTTGCTGGGACGACGATAAACGTCATAAGATTCCGCTGGGCGATCAAGTTAGCGCCCAATCTGAGAAATAGACGGAGAAATTCCGCTAATTTTGAAAATGAACGAAAAAATAGCTTAAATAGACGGAAAAATTACCCTTATTTACCTGTGAAACAAGCGCCAGGATGCATATAAGCGGAAAATCTCCGCTTATTTTATTCCGGCTGCGTTACTATTAAGGATCAAAATGATTTATTAGAAAACTTGGCTTCGCCAAGCCCCTGGCGAAGGCGAAGACTTAGTTGCGCTTACACTCGTTTCCTTGAATCTTTAATTTTTTTTATACTTTTTTATCAGTGTTAGAAAACTTGGCTTCGCCAAGCCCCTGGCGAAGGCGAAGACTTAGTTGCGACGGCCATGGACGGCCTAGTGTCCGGTGAGCCGCAGGACGCGGCGTTTTTTCGGACCGCTTACACTCGTTTCCTTTAAATGTTTTCTTATACTTTCCTACCAGTGTGAACTAGAAATGTCTGTTCAAGACAAGGTTGATGATTTAAAACGGTATATGGAGCAAAGGAACTTCCGTATGTAAGGGAACGTTCGCTAAGTGTAAGGGAACTTTCGCTAAGCACGCATACGTCCTGTATGCAACGCGAAAGTCATCACATCCTGTGAAAGCACGTCCTGTATGCAACGCGAAAGTCATCACATCCTGTGAAAGCACGTCCTGCATGCAATGCGAAAGTCACCGCATCCTGCGGAAGTAAGGACCACCCGTTGTTTTTGCAAGAAACTAGTTCACAAACACTTCTTCGGTACCCAGCCGACCGCTCCGTCTTTTTTGACGAGTGTGTAGCCCGCGCATGTATCATTGATGACGGCAACCTGATCGTTCTTCGCAACTGTCAAACCACTCGCGCTGACATCGTTGTCTGCGAAAAGCGCGCCCAGCTTTTTCACCAAATAGTCATTTTTAAGCCATTGCTTGAGCCCCAAATTCACATTTTCACAGAGGCTGAAGTATTTTCCGGCCTCAAGCAGCTTAACTTCATAGTTGGGATAATTCAGCGTGCCGATGAAATCCGCTGGAGCGGTATACGCTTTTCTAATCGTTGCGAATTGGTGAAAATGATCTGCATAGGTGTAGGAAAACTGATCGCCCCGCGGATCGCGTTCAATGATCAGCGCGTTCAACTGTCCGTCGAAGCGTACCTGATTCCCGCCGTCGATGCAGATTATTCGTTTAGCGGGATCAATGATCGGGTTATGGCAGGTGAGCGTTTCCGCACGATAATTGACAACCGGCCAGTGTCCGACGACAACGGTCTTTGCGCAGTGGTGCTCGCGGGTATAAAAATGAGGGAGCTCAGTGGCTGAGCGGTGGCTGGTTTCGCGCCAATTCTTACTATCGTCGATACCTGCGTGAATAAAGAGATAACGATCCGCTTCCAGAGCGGTCGGCAGAGAAAAGAGCCAGTCTATTTCAGCGCCACAATGAGCTCTATAGAAATTGCTGAGCGCGAAAACCGAGTCAAAATCGGCATAGGTGTGTCCGTGCTCCTGCAGCCACTCATTCATGATCGAATGTGGATTGCGCTCCAAATGATCAAAGAATGTCGGATCATGATCGAAAGCATGATGAATCAACCGATCACAGTTGCCTTCCGTTATATAGGCGTTGCCGTTTTCCTTTGTCAGTTTTCTCGCAAAGCGGATCACGCCTAAACTGTCCGGTCCTCGCTCGCATAAATCGCCATTGATGATGAGCGTATCGTCTGTTGTATAGTGAACTTTTTTAAGCAGCGTCTGAAAAAGCTGCAGATCGCCGTGGATGTCGGATATAACGATCACTCGTCCAGTTTCCGGGAGCGTGATGTTCTGAATGTGAAGCATGGAAATTCTCCTTCTGCAAAAAAAGCCAAGATGAAAATTCTTCCTCAATAGCTCTCATTATAGCTTAATTGACGAGTGGAGGTATGTAGAAACACCTGCAAAAAAATACCTGCCGTATTCCGTGTCGGCAGGACTAAGGCAGGCTGTTCTGGATTCGTGATGTTGTTAAGCTAGATTGGTTGTCATGAACCCAAATCGGACGGCGTGTTTGATCTCATCTGAAAATGCTCGTAATAAAATGTTTCGAACAGTCGGATCCGAATGCGTTAAATAGAGATTCCGGTACGTCTCATAATCTTCCAGTTCATCACGATAAGCGATTCGCAAACCTTCTGAGAAAGATCGAAACTGAACCGGTGTGATTTGAAAGACAGGCTGGTTGCCGGTCAACTGGGCATAGAGCCAACTGAATAATTGAAAATGATCGTGCTCATCTTGACGAATACTAAGGATATCTGCTTTCATTTCTGCGTTTGGCGCTGCTTCAGCCAAACGTCCATAAAAATCGACAGCCGTTGCCTCACCCTTCACGGCATCAAGAACGGCAGACGCAAATGAAGAACCGTCACCTTGGCTGATCTGCCGATATTGCTGATCATCGTAATACAACCCCAGGTCACCACCTAATGATTGATCTCATCATAGACTATGACGATCATTCAAATAGGTGAATACACATACTGAGAACGATCGGCGACCTTAACGGTTGCTGATCACGATAATGAGTATAATACCGATTAAAACAATCCAGGCAATTGGACGAGCCATATTTACTGTGTAGCCGATCCCGACCCTTTTTTCCACAAAAAGTGATGGATCGGAACGATTGAAATAGAAGAGCCCCCAGATCCACTTAGCATCGTCATCAAGGATTGTTCCGGATGAGCGCATGTTTCGTACAAAGCGGTTAAATAACACGAACATTGTGACGAGAAAGCCAAGATCAATAAGCGAAATGGCGAGATACCACAGCGAGTGGATGGGCGTGATGAAACTAATGACGCTGAGCAGGAAAAGCAGCTCAGTCATCAGACAGAAACCAATCAGCAAGATGCCCATCATTTTTCGATACTGCGCATAACCCGGAGCAGCATTCGGATTACCTTTTACCGATGCCGGGGCACGCCGGATTAACAGAATAAGGATACCCAGCAGCACTTCAATAAAGACGGGCGACAATACGCTCCGCCATGATTTAGGTGCCCATTGATCAGGGCCGGCGATTCCAAAGTGCGTCGGAATTGAGTCGGCCATGTACGGATACCCAAACCATACGACAGCGAGTGTAGCTATGAACAGTGGAATCAAGATGAGAAACCAACGGAGTGACAACACGGTTTCTCGATCACTTTTTCCAACGTCAACAATGACTTTATCCGTGGTCAGCTTGGCATTCGGTGTCATGGTCTGCTTCAGTATCCGTGTCCGCCTGTTGGCAAGAACGTAAACGAACGATTCGATGAGAATGAGTGCAACCATGATGCAATTAAAGACAATTGCCAGCGATCCTTTTGCTAAGAAATAGGGAAGGAAAAAGAGAATGAGCAAAAGGACAAGTGCGGTGCAGATCGCCTCGTTCAGGTAGCGTCGACGGATCATGGCAGCTTGAGCATGCTGCCAGACGTCATCATCCGCAAAAACGACACCAAACAAAACATTTTTACGTGAAAGCCAAGGCTGAGCAACAAATAGTGCAGAGACTAAGAGATAGGTCCCTATCAAAACAAAGATATTCATGACTCATTCCCCTCCAATTCGTCATACATGTGATCGATCATTTGATGCAGCACAGCTCGATCAACGCGGCGTGTAACGGCTTCGGAGACGATTGTCTTCAATGGATCACCGCAGTTTTTCAAGAATTCAGCCGCATTTTTTGCTGCATTTCCGGCTTTAATAAAGGTTCCGCGCCGCCGCTGAATTTCAATAAACCCTTCACTCTGAAGTAATTGGTAGGCTTTATTGACGGTGTGAAGATTAACCCCAATTTCTGCTCCCAGAGTACGAACAGATGGCAGCGAATCGCCGTCCTTCAAAGTACCGGAAGCAATTCCGGTGACGATTCCATTACGTATTTGCGTATAAATCGGCTGATCCGATCCGAAATCAATGGAAAGAAGCACGTTGCTCTGTCTCCTTTTTTGTTCTATCTGTTATATACTATATATAACACAAGCTAGACGAATCGTCTATGACATTATTAATTATTACTGGAAGCCTGCTTGGGGAAAAATGATTGCTTGATTCAATTGACAATTATCCGAAATTTAAAATACTTCTAAAATCGAGAGTGCGGGGATGTAGGAGCAGTTAAAGTGAGACGCATTGAAATGTACAGTAAGTTTCAGCGTGTTTTGAGTGGATTTTTAAGCAAAAAATAAATAAGGCGTTGTTTGTGCTCAGTAAAGAGCTTAACAGGCCTTATTTTTCTAAGAGATCCTGATGGGTTTGCTCGTAGTGATCGCCCCAGCGTTTCATTTCTTGAATAATCGGCTTCAGTGTTTCGCCAAACGCAGTCAGTGAGTATTCCGTTTTTGGTGGGACAACTGGAAAAACTTCGCGGTGAATGACGCCGTCTTTTTCCAATTCGCGCAGCTGCAGCGTCAGCATGCGCTGGCTCACACCGGGCATCAGGCGGCGCATCTCGTTAAATCGCCGCTTTTCCGTTATTAGATGATAAAGAATAACACCTTTCCATTTCCCACCGATGATATCAAGCGTTGTTTCAATAGGGCAATGCTTGCATGCATAGCCTGTTTTTCGATTGCGCATGGATAATCCTCCTCAGTTACATTCTTGTTTCTACGTTACGCCATTGTGCGTTCTAGTCGCGTTGCTTTAGTGTCATTATACTATTAAGTGTAATCAATCCCACAACGGAGGCATTAAGATGAAAGCATTTGGCACACATGAAGTAACAGATAGTTCAAATTCAGACAGTATTGTTTCCATAGAAATCCCCAATCAAGAACCGACGGGGCATGATCTTCTTGTTCAGGTAAAGGCTGTATCCGTTAATCCGGTCGACACGAAAGTGCGAAACGCGCGGAACGGACGAACGAACGGCGCGCGTATTGTCGGCTACGATGCGAGCGGTATCGTTATAGCGGTAGGAGAAAAGGTGACGCTTTTCAAACCGGGTGATGAAGTCTATTATGCGGGCGATATTACGCGAAAAGGAACGAATGCCGAGCAGCATCTTGTTGATGAGCGGATTGTTGCTGTGAAACCGAAAACCTTGGATTATCTAACTGCAGCCGGGATGCCTTTGACCAGTATTACTGCCTATGAAGCATTATTTGATCGGTTGCCATTCAGTGCGGAAAATCATGAAGAAAACGTTGGCAGGCGGCTATTAATCATCAATGGTGCAGGAGGCGTCGGATCGATTGCGATTCAGTTGGCCAAATGGGCGGGACTTCACGTCACAGCAACCGCCTCGCGCCCGGAAACAGTTCAATGGGTGAAAAATCTCGGTGCGGATGAAGTTATTAATCATCGAAAGCCATTCAAAGAAGAGTTCGAAAAACTTCCATTTGATACGGTTGATGCCATATTGTGTCTGAACAATACGAAGGAACACTGGCAGAACATGTATGACGTGATCAAGCCCCAAGGTCGCATCTGCTCGATTGTGGAAATTGGAGAGGGCATCAATCTCGATTTGATTAAGTCTAAAAGTATTACGTTCAGCTGGGAGTCCATGTTCACGCGGTCGATGTTTGAAGCCGAGGACATGATTGAGCAGCATAATCTCCTGACAAAGGTTGCAGAGTTATTGGACAGCGGTGTCATTAAACAAACGGTAACGAAAAAATTGACGCCGCTAAATGCAGAAAATCTCCGAGAAGCACACAGGCTCGTTGAAAGCGGGCGAATGATCGGCAAAGTGGTTATCGGGGAAAATTAATACGATGAATGAGCTGTCCTCAGAAAAGCTGGGGGCAGTTTTTTGATAGGTGCGCCTTATTTGTTTTGTCATACAGGAGAGTAAAATAATGGATATTCGTGGTATGATTGGCTTAAAGCTTCACGAATCCCGCTCATTTCTTAACCAAAATTTAAACCAGATCATCCATTAAATTCACCTTCTTAATTTAGTATAGAGAAAGTAAATCTTTTCCGCGAATTTTATTTTTTCCCATGCCCACTACATCTTAAGTCTTACAGCAAACTACCATTCAAGTCCGTATCAGGACGCATGCCTCAACTGTAAAATTAAAGAAAATAATACAGCAATTATCTTGAGGAGGAAATTTATGGGTTCGATAATCAAATTTTCATTAAGAAATGTGGCAGTGATTATCATCGCGATGATCTTAATCGTTATCGGCGGATTGTATTCGGTTAAGACGATGAAAATGGAGTCGATGCCGAATGTTGATATTCCCTATTTGGTCGTTCAGATTCCTTATCCCGGTGCCACACCGGAACAATCGTTAAACGATATCGGCAAGCCGCTTGAGCGTTCACTTTCAGGGATCGATCAAGTCAAGAACGTCTATATCGAGAGCTACAGTAATGTGGCAGTTGCTGTCTTGGAATTCGATATGGATAAGAAAATGGACGAGGCGAAGAAAGATGTGACGTCTGCGATCGACTCAACGGATCTTCCCGATGATGCGGGAAAACCGGTGCTTCAGGAGCAAGGACCGTCGGCCGCGCCGGTATTCAGCTTCGCACTCTCATCGAAAGATGCAGATCAGTCGGATTTGACCCAATTTATTGATGAGCAAATCAAGCCTGCTTTTTCAAAAATTGATGGAGCGGGGACGGTAGATGTTTACGGTGAGACGGACAAGCAGATCCATATTGAGCTGAATACGAAGAAAATGAAGCAGTATGGCATCACCTATGATGCGGTGAAGCAGGCAGTTCAAGCAAATAATTTTTCATTTCCGGCCGGTCAGGTTTCCATAAATGATCAGACGCTCAATGTTCAGAGCGACGCGACGCTGCAATCTCTGAAGGATATCCGTTCCATTGTGCTGCTTTCGAGCGGGCCAAATGGTGTCCAGAAGATGAAACTCTCGGATTTGGCAAAAGTATCGTATGGAGAAAAGTCGGAAACGGTCTATACGCGGTTAAACCAGAAACCGGCTGTGCTTGTCGAACTTAAAGCGCAGTCCGGAGCCAACGCGGTGGAGGTTGTGAAACAAGCAAAGCAAAAACTATCGAATGTATCACTGCCTCAAGGTTACACGTTGACAAACCTCTATGACAGTTCAAAAGATGTGCAGGATTCAGTGTTCAGCATGCTTCGCGAGGTATTGCTGGGCACATTATTCGCCGTGATCGTCACGTTTGTTTTTTTACGAAATATTCGTGCAACCATCGTTGCGGTGCTCTCGATTCCGCTCTCGATTCTCGCGTCGATGATTGTTATGAATTACATCGACTACAGCATGAATATGATGACACTCGCGGGTATCGCTGTCGCGGTCGGGCGCGTGATTGATGATTCGATCGTTATTATCGAGAATATTTACCGGCGCACATTAAAAAGTAAGCAGCGCGATGAGAGCCTTGTGCTGAATGCGGCAAAAGAGGTCGGCGGCGCCGTTCTCGCATCAACGCTGACGACAATTGCGGTTTTTGGCCCGCTTTCTTTTGTGCCCGGAATTGTGGGCAAATTCTTTGCGCCATTCGGAATTACCGTTATCGTCGCTCTGGCATTTTCATTCATCGTGTCGGTGACGGTTGTGCCGCTGCTGGCAAAGTTCTTCTTGCTGAATATGAAATTCAAAGAACCGAAGATCAGCATTTTTCACAAGGCATATCGATCAGCCCTGAATTGGTCGTTAACCCATAAAATCATTACCATTGTGCTTGCGGCACTTGTATTGGCAGGATCAGTTGAGCTCGTTCCAACCATTCCAAAGAACTTTTTACCTGAAGAAAAAGCGACATCCTACACATTAAGTGCTGAGCTTCCAATTGGGACATCGCTCGCGGAATCTAATAAAACGGCCGAGCAGCTCGAGAATATTTTGAAAAAAGAAGAACATGTGACGTACATTCAAACCTATGTCTCCGGTGACCGTGTCAACATGACCGTAGATTTATCAGATGATGTGACGGTGAAACAGAGCAAGACGTTTGAGAAGGAAACGCGAAAAGCTGTGGAGGTATTAGACAACAGTGTGAATGTGACCTTGTCGCCGATCGGCATGACTGGCGACACCGGATTCGCGCTCATTGTCGAAGGTGGAAACAAAGCGCAGCTCGCAAAGGCGAGCGATCAAATCGTCAAGAAGCTAGAAGACGTAAAAGGGCTGACCAATGTGAAGACGAATCTTGCCGGGGTCGAGCCTCAGATCAAATTGACGATTGATAAAAATAAGGCGGCAAATAAAGGCTTGAATCCGATCATGGTTGCCGCTTATGTACGCAGTGTGCTGTCCGGCGACAGTGCCGGAAACGCTCAGGTGGACGGCAAGACGGCAACGATTAATTTGTCGCTGGCGCATGATCCATTGAAATCGATTAAGGATATTTCCAATTTGCAGATGACGAACACGTTAGGGCAGCAGGTTAAGATTTCCGATGTGGCGACTTTAAAACGGCAGCCGGGACCATCTGGATTGTACCGCTTGAACGGTCAGGAATATGTCCAGATCAGCGGTCGGTTCACGACAGACAATATATCGGATGTCCAGGCGACGATTGACAGCCGAATCAAATCATTGGATCTTCCGAAGTCGGTGAAGACTCGATCAGAAGGTTCATCTCAAGCGATGAATGAAGGATTCAGCAACATGATGATTGCAATGGGCATCGCTGTTGTGCTTGTGTTCATGGTGATGTTGCTGACATTCGGCAATTTGCTCGCTCCAGTTGCCATTCTTTCATCACTGCCTTTTATCTTCACAGGTGGGCTATTCGGTCTCTTTATCAGTAAAAAAGCGCTCGGAATGCCGGCTCTGGTTGGGTTCCTGATGCTGATTGGTATAGTGGTCACCAACGCGATCGTGCTGATGGATCGCGTGATGCAGAATCGGAAGAAGGGCATGCAGATCAATGACGCCCTGATTGAGGCGGGCATGACACGCGTTCGGCCAATTCTGATGACCGCACTTGCGACAATCGGCGCGCTTCTGCCGCTTGCCATCTCAACAGAAGGCGGCCTCATCTCAAATGCACTCGCAATTGTCGTCATTGCCGGGCTGATCACGTCTACTCTTCTGACACTGATCATTGTGCCGACCGTGTATGATCTGCTTGTTTCTATTAAAGAGCGAATTTTTGGAGGTAAACGTAAACTCGATCAAAATGAAGAGACTGATTAAGTTCCAGTATAAAAATGTCGCGGAGAATCAGCCGCGGCATTTTTTTGTACCCATACTGAGCGTGATTGACGAGAACAGCCGAGGTTGAACCAAAGGAGTTCGAAGTTCAACCTAAGAACAGGAAGGTTGAACCGAACGAGGCATTCAGCGTAATTTTCGCGTCAGGCGCCGTTTGTGACCTTGTTCAATCTCAGTAAATAGATTGGTATCCGGCTGCTTTTTCGATTGTGCGGACGGCAGCTGAACATTGAGCGCGCGAGCGATGGCGTTCAAGTCGCCGCGCAGCTCAGCGATATCTGCTTTTGTCGCCGGTCTCTGATCGGAAACAAGCAAATAGCCGATCTGCCCGCTCTGTTCCACTGTCGCCGTTTCGACATCCTCAATCCGCTCAATGCCCATTTGACGCAGCTGCATTTCGATATGATCAACGGTCATTTTCATTTTCCTCAATCGATTTATCCGCAGTTTCCCATTCTTTATAATGATTTTGGCGTGCCCGGAAAAAAGAGATTCTGCCCAGTCCCATTTTAATTGAATAAAGTCAATCACAAAAAGAGTGAGCACAAAAATTATGCCGATGACAAAGGAAAGGGTAATACTTTTTCCACTGATTGGTTGGACAAGCAATGTCCCAATAGAAATCATGATGACTGTTTGAGGAATGGTCATTTGCGAGATCGATTTTCGACCCGAAATCCGAATCAACATAATACCAAACAGAATAATAACGACGGCTTTCCAAAGCCAGCTTGGGTGAAAATCAATAAAACGCATGATAAAATTCACGAGACTCCAACCCTCCGTATCATTTTCATGGATAGTTTGGCAATTGACGCCATTTTCTATGTATGGCTGATTAGTTGTGAGCTTAAGTGGCGTCCGTTTATAATGGATGTAACATAACTTTACAGAAAAATTAAACGGGGCATGGAGGAAGAGGAATGGAGATTAAGACGGTAGCGATTGTTGGGCTCGGTGCATTGGGGATTATGTACGGAAAACAATTGGCGGATCATCTAGGCAAAGACGCGGTACGGATTGTGGCCGATCACGATCGGATCGAGCGCTACAAAAAAGAAGGCATTTACTGCAATGGTGAGCGTTGTGACTTTCACTATGTGGACGCAAACGAACAAGAAGACCCTGCTGATCTGCTCATTTTCGCGGTGAAATACACCGGGCTTAAAGGCGCGATTGAGAGTGCCGGAAACCAAATCGGCAAACAGACGATCCTGCTTTCCGTATTGAACGGCATTTCCAGTGAACAAATGATCGGTGAGGCATTCGGCTTTGATCAACTGCTTTATTGTATTGTTGCCGGAATGGATGCTTCAAAAATCGGTAATGAATTAAGCTACTCAAATATTGGCTTCGTTAGTTTTGGAGAGGCCGACGATACGCGCAGTGAAAAGGTGGACGCGCTTGCTCGCTTATTTGAGAAAACGGAGATTCCCTATGAGATTCCTGAACGGATGCTCCATAAAATGTGGAGCAAACTGATGGTCAATACAGGCGTGAATCAGTCAACCGCAGTATTCGAAACCAATTACGGCGGCGTGCAGGTGCCGGGCAAGCCGCGCGAAACGGTCATTGCCGCGATGAAGGAAGTGGTCAAAGTTGCCAATGCTGAAGGCGTGCTGCTGCACGAAGAGGAAATTGCCGGATGGTTGGAAATCAATGATTCTCTAAACCCTAAAGGCATGCCGTCAATGCGGCAGGATACGTTGCAGCACCGTCCGACCGAGGTCGACCTGTTTGCGGGCACCATTCGCAAGCTGGGCAAAAAGCATGGAATCCCAACGCCGGTTAATGATTTTCTTTATGACCGTATTCGCACCATTGAAGCGAGCTATGCGAACTAAAAGATCACTAAACTGAATGTCTTCACAGCATTCAGTTTTTTTAAGAAGCACTTAACGATTTTGTTAGAATTTGAATGGAGGCGATTTGTCCGTGTATGAGAAGCTGGTGGAAGCCATTGACCAACTAAATGAGCGAGAGAGCAAGCGGATGTTGTTACATCTGTTTCGGGAAGCAGAAATGGCCGAGCATGATCTGGACGAACAGCGGCTTCGATCTGTTTTTCAACGCATGTATGAAGATCTGCTCCGCTTGCAACCGGAGCAGCCGCTGACTGAGGCGGCGTTGAATCACTGGCATATTGTGTTCGGCGATTCGGTTGCCGGGAGTTTGAAGGTTGGGCTGGGCAGTATCCATGCTCGGCGCGAACGGATACGTGTCATCACAACGGACCTTTCAAAAGGACCGTTAACGCATTTAGATGAAGCGGACGGAGTGCGTAATCGAATGGCCTGGATCAAAGAGTTGATGGATGGCTATCCTTATGATGACGATTCGATTCATTCGTTGGCAGATCAACTGGACGCGATCAGGGCCATTCCTGAGCGGGTGCCAATTACGATTTGGGCTTCGGACAATGCTTGGGAGCAGTGCGGGCTCGATCTCGTAGTCTATCTTTTACGCGGCCGGATGAATCCAATTCATGTCATCAATCCTTCTGTCTATGAAAAACAGTTGTCTGAGGAGCTTGGGGAAGAGCGACACTCGGCATATAGCGGCGAATCGCCTTCGGAAATGCTAGTGATGCTGTTCAAAAAATATGCGCAGAATCCACCGTTGAACGAAAACGAGCGTCGCCAATTGGAAAACGAATGGCAGCGCCTGTCCGATGATTCCGCGGTTCTGCGCATTTGGGCAGACGGCCGCGTGCAGCCTGTGACACGGGAATATTTTGATGATGATATTTTACGGTGCGCACGCCGGCTTGCAAGGCAAGAGGAGTATAGCCGCGATGGCTTTCTCTGCCTTCGTTTAATTGGTGAAGTGATCGGTGAGGTTCATGAAAAGCAGTGGGTCGGCGATACATTTATTTATTGGCGCATTAAAGCACTGGTTGATGCAGGAAAAATGACGGTGGTAAAGTCACCCAATAAGCTGATGCATCAACAATTAGTCCTTAATAATAGGAGTGACTTAAATGATTGATCTTTTTACACCATGGACGTTCAAGGGCTTGGAACTCAAGAATCGTGTTGTTATGCCGCCGATGTGCCAATATTCTGTTGAAAAAAAGGACGGCATTGCGACGGATTGGCATTATGTACACTATGTCAGCCGGGCGATCGGCGGCGCTGGACTCATTATTATTGAAATGACGGATATTGATCCTGACGGACGAATTACCGACAATGACCTTGGTCTCTGGTCTGACGAACAAATTCCTGCACTGGCGCGAATCGTTGAGGCTTGCCATAAGTACGGTGCAAAGGTTGCCATTCAGATCGCGCATGCCGGGCGCAAAGCGCAGGATGCTCCGATTCCAGTCGCCCCGTCGGCGATCGCGTTCAATGATCAGTATAAAACGCCGCGTGCGTTAACCACTGATGAAGTGAAGGCTCTGCCTGAAAAATATGCGCAGGCAGTGAAGCGAGCGGTTCAAGCGGGATTCGACGCAATCGAACTACACGGCGCGCATGGTTATCTTATTCATGAATTTCAATCGGCTTTTACGAATAAACGAACCGATGAATACGGCAAAGATCTTACCAGGTTCGGGACTGAAGTGTCGCAGGCAGCGAAAAGCGAGATGTCGGCTGGAATGCCGCTGATCATGCGCATCTCCGCAATTGAATATGTGAATGGAGGGTACGGACTGGAGCACAGCACCGCTTTGGCGAAAGCATACAAAGAAGCGGGTGTTGATCTGTTCCATGTCAGTGCCGGCGGCGAAGGTCCAATAGCCGCAGCCGGAAAACCGGGCACGCATGCCGCCTATCAAGTGCCGTTTGCACGCGCGATCAAAAAGGCAGTGGGTACGTCGGTGATTGCGGTCGGCCGTTTGGATGATCCGGTGCTGGCGAATGCGGTGATTGGCAATGAGGATGCCGAACTTGTTGCGGTCGGCCGCGGCATGTTGAGAAATCCGTACTGGACATTGGAAGCGGCTGCCAAGCTTCATAAAGAAACAAATGTGCCGAATCAGTATCTAACCGGATTCGCGCACTGATAAAAATGGAATGAAAGGCTTTCTCCTGACTGAGGAGGAAGCCTTTTTTTCGTTTATTCATAGATATAGATTCATTCATCATTCATATATATGGGCGCTCAATACATGAACAGTACATAATCATGCAACCAATGGGTACGGAAGAGCAGTTCAATAAAAAGAGATAGAGGGGGCGCATTGACCGAAATAATTTTTCTTAACTGAAGAAAAATTGATAGCATTCATAGTAAGTTCATAAATGAGGGATACCCTTAATCATGGATCATTCAGCCAATAGATGAGATGAATCGCGAGTAGAATTCATCTGAATAAAGAAAAGGAGTTAGATGCATGACCAAAAAAAATACGACCGTTGACATCAACGGAAAACCGTATAATCGAACCTTTTTAATGATTATATTGCTGACCGGTGCGTTCTGTACGATTTTGAACCAGACATTACTTGCGACGGCACTCCCTGATATCATGAAAGATTTTGATATTACCGCGGCGACCGGGCAGTGGCTCACCTCCGGATTTTTGTTGATGAACGGCGTGATGATTCCGGTCACCGCGCTACTTATTAATAAAATCAATTCAAAAGCACTGTACATCGGCGCCTTGACCGTTTTCCTGCTTGGGACGATCGCGGCCGCAGTTGCACCGAATTTTTCGATGCTGTTAACCGGACGAATTATTCAGGCTGCGGGTGCAGGAATTATGATGCCGCTGATGCAGACGATTTCGCTATTAATTGTGCCTAGAGAAAAACGCGGCATTATCATGGGTCTAGGCGGACTTGTTGTCGCTTTTGCGCCGGCGATCGGTCCGACACTTTCCGGATGGATTGTCGACAGCTACAACTGGCGCGTGCTTTTCTACATGATGATTCCGATTGTCATTCTAGTGATTGTGCTTGCCTTTGCTGCCATGAAAAAAGTTGTGCCTCTGACGGATCCGCGAATTGACTACTTGTCCATTGTCTTGTCGACGATCGGATTTGGCGGCATACTCTATGGATTCAGCAGTGTGGGCAACTACGGATGGTCGGATGGGCGAGTGGTATGGCCGCTTATTGCCGGCTGTGTCTTTATCGTTCTCTTCATTTGGCGGCAGCTGGTTGTGGAAGAACCGATGTTGGAAATGAAAGTATTTAAATCGCCGATCTTTACGCTTTCGGTTGTCATCAGCAGCATTGTTATGATGGCGATGATCGGCGCAGAGCTGGTCCTTCCGCTTTATATCCAGAACCTTAGGGGCGAGAGCGCTTTGCATTCGGGGCTGATGCTGCTTCCCGGTGCTATCATCATGGGCTTGATGAGTCCGATAACCGGCTTAATTTTTGACCGGATCGGCTCGCGTAAACTGGCGATTACCGGAATTTTTCTTCTGACAGTTGGCACATTGCCGTTCATGTTCCTGACGCAGCATACAAGCTACACATCTATTATTGTTCTGTATGCCGTGCGCTTTTTAGGAATTTCTATGGTCATGATGCCGGTAACAACTGCCGGGATGAACGCGCTGCCTGACTCGCTGATGAGCCATGGCACCGCGGTCAGCAATACGATCCGTACGGTGGCGGGTTCCATTGGAACGGCTGTTCTGATCAGTATTCTAACTAATGTGACCAAAAACAATGCGCCAAGCACCAGCTTGAAGCACAGCGATCCGGCCCAATTCATGCATCAATCGATTGATGCTGCTCTAAAAGGCATGAACACTGCGTTCATGGTTGCTATTCTTTTCTGTCTGCTGACGCTCGTCCTTACCTTTTTCATCAAGGGCAAGGAGAAACATGCAGCGACCGCTCAAGACGCTGATTAATTAATAGATCTGATTTTATGAAAATAGGAAGTGATGGTGTGATTCTATATACGTTAATCATAAGTGTTATACTCTTCGTTATCTTTATCTTCACGAGCGGATCGAGGAAGTATGCAAAGTATCGATGGCTTCACTATAGTTTGGCAGGACTTGCGCTGATCGTGTTTCTCGGCAGCGAGACACTGCTCATCATGAATGAGCACGGTCATTTCGGTATGAAAACAAAGGTGTATACTCAAAAAATTTCGCTGTACTCTGCAACCGGTGCCGCGGCGAATTCGCAGGTTCCGTTTATGCTGCTTCATCAAGATGCAGGCAAGGACCGGATCTACATCTATAATACGGAGAAACAGGGCAAACCGAAGATGAAACACACACAGATTACTGACAAAAATGCGGTAAAGACTACGAATCAGACGGCTTATCTTGCCATCGAGAAGAAGCGGCGCGTATTCAAAAACAGTTTTTATAAGAATTTGTTTGCGTACAGTGGAAATAAAAATGTACTCGTTTCAACACGCAATGTTTTCTATCTGCCTGCAAATCATCAGGTGATGAGTGTGAACGAGATGAAGAAGATGCAAAAAGAGATGCTGGAAAAACAGAAAAAAATGCAGGAACAGCAATCTAAGAAAAAATAAAGTGATTCTGAAGGACGGCTCGAAATTCATTCGAATGATCGAGACCGTCTTTTTTGCCGGGAATCAAAACGGAGGTGCGAGGGCGTTTGCGGGGTCAGCCCCGCAGATTACTGCCTGTCTGATGAGGCTCGCGGTGCGCCCACGGCAAGCGAGCTGCTGAAGTGTCGCTCAAATCACAAGATTCGGATGGACGATTAGGTAAGCCGCCCAAATCTGAAAAATAAGCGGAAAAATTCCGCTTATTTACAAAATGAACCCAAAAATCGCTTAAATAGACGGAGAAATTCCGCTTATCGAATCGAAAAACGTGAAAATAGAGGGTTTTTCCGTGCATAAGCGGAAAAATTCCCCTTATTTACCTGTAAATCAAGCACCATGATGCAAATAGCCGGAAAATCTCCGCTTATTTTCTTCCGGCCGCGTTACTAAATTAAGGACCGGGCGCTTTATGCCCGGTTTTTTGCATTTTATTAGAAAATGAGTGAACAGGTGCCGGCTGAGCCATACTAATCGGCAGAAGTGACGAAATTCGAGCGGAATTTTTAAAGGAGAATGATGCAATGACTTTGAATACATGCAGCCTCGATTGTGACGGAAGACCGTACAATCGACCCTTTTTGGTCGTTATTCTGCTCATCGGCACTTTTTGCGTTGTGGCCAACCATACGGCCATCACAACCGCGCTCCCGGGTATTATGCGCGATTTTCATATTGATGCGGATACCGGGCAGTGGCTGACCTCCGGATTTCTGTTGATGAATGGGATCATGATTCCGGTTACGGGGATGCTGATGCATCGAGTCAATTCCAAAAAGCTGTATATAGCTGCGATGCTGATCTTTCTATCGGGGACCTTGCTGGCGGTGCTCGCACCTAATTTCCCAATTTTATTGATCGGACGCCTCATCCAGGCAGTTGCGACGGGAATCATGATCCCGCTGATGCAGACCATCCTTCTACTCATCTTTCCAAGGAGAAAGAGGGGGGTAGCAATGGGATTGGATGGCCTTGTGCTTGCTTTTGCGCGTGTTATCGGACCAACAGGCGGCGGCTTGATTATCGACCATTTTAATTGGCGCGTCCTTTTCTGCGCCTTTATCCCTGTTGCACTATTGGCGGCTTTCCTTGCGCCGGCAGCCATGCGAAAGATTGTTCCTCTTGAACAGAAAAGCATTGACTATGTCTCGCTTGTACTGTCGACTTTGGGCTTCGGTGGTTTGCTTTATGGATTCAGCAGTGTTGGTCATCACGGCTGGGCGTCGCCAATTGTACTTGGAGGGCTTGCGGTTGGCGCAATCGGTGTTATTGGATTTATTTATCGTGAGCTGACCATAGACAATCCCATGCTGAATCTGCGTGTTTTTCGATCGCCGCTGTTCAGTATTTCTGTTATTGTCGGCGGAACATTGATGGTCGTCATGTTCGGCGCGGAGCTTGTGCTGCCGCTTTATATCCAGAATGTGCGGGGGGAAAGTGCCTTTTTTTCCGGTCTGGTGATGCTTCCCGGCGCTGCTGTCATGGGACTCATGTCTCCGGTATCCGGTTTCATTTTTGATAAAATAGGTATTCGCCAGCTTGCCATTACAGGTATGGGGCTGTTGACGCTGGGGACGATTCCGTTCGTTTTTCTTACCATGAGCACACAATTAGGTGCAATCATCATTCTCTATGCCGTACGCTTTCTTGGCATTTCCCTGGTCATGATGCCGATGACCACTGCAGGCATGAATACATTGCCCAATGCGCTTATGAGCGATGGAGCGGCGGTCACCAATACGCTACGCACCATTATCGGATCAATCGGCACCGCCATTCTGATTAGTGTCATGTCTGATGTAACCAAGAGTGAGCTGCCGGAACAGAACATGTACGGATCGGATCCCGCCTTATTCCATTTACTTAAAATTGATGCGGCACTTAATGGCGTGAATGCCGCATTTCTTGTCGCCATTGGCTTTTGCGCAGTGACTTGGGCGCTGACTTTTTTTATTAAAGACGGCCGGCACAACACGCGTTCTATTCGGTGAGTGGTAGGCAAAATGCTCAACGAAAGTAAATATATGGAAATGGGACAATGTTGACACGCTATAGGAAACACGTATAATTGAAAACGCTATGGGATTTATCGCATTAAAGCGCACCTGCAAAACATAGAGAGAAAGGATAGGAAAAAATGGCTGCAACAGAAGGAAAAAAGGAATCACTCAGGCGCGGATTGCTGCCGCGCCACATAATGCTTATG
Organism: Sporolactobacillus nakayamae; assembly: GCF_900113325.1. Taxonomy (GTDB): domain Bacteria; phylum Bacillota; class Bacilli; order Bacillales; family Sporolactobacillaceae; genus Sporolactobacillus; species Sporolactobacillus nakayamae. Next base: position 51,851 of record NZ_FOOY01000011.1, read on the forward strand.
GCTATGGCCGGAATGATCGGCACCGGTATTTTTAAAGGGAGCGGTGATACACTAAACATTGCCGGTCCGAGTGTCACAATCGCGTACTTAGTATGTGGATTAATTTTGTTTATTGTTATGGTCGCGCTTGCGGAGATGGCGATTGCCTATCCGGGATTGAACACCAGCATCTGATGCATAAAGCGTTCGGCTTCCGCACGTCAATCATGATCGGCTGGTTGTACTGGATCAACTGGATGATCGTGACGGTTGTTGAAATCTTGGCCGCAGGCAGTTTTCTTCAGTATTGGTTTCCGCAAATACCTTTGTGGGTGCTTGCCGGACTGTGTGGTCTATTTATCGTTGGCATTAACCTTTTCCAAGTGAGTCTTTATGGTGAATTCGAATTCTGGTTCGCCGGAATTAAAATAGGCGCGATTATTGTATTTATTATTCTTGGGCTGTTGATCCTTTTCGGCATTGTCCCAAGCCCTGCCGATCCGATGAAGAACCTGTTTGGACACGGCGGCTTTTTCCCGCACGGGTTCGGCGGCATGATCTCTGCACTTCTTGTTGTTATTTTCTCATACGGCGGATCGGAACTGATCGGTTTGACGGTAACGGAGGCCAAGGACGTGGAGCATGTTCTGCCGAAGGTCATAAAGAGCGTTGTATCGCGGGTGATCATGTTCTATATTCTGCCGATTATCATTATTTGCGGCATGATGCCGTGGAGCAGTGTTTCAGCGACCGAAAGCAGTCCGTTCGTTCAAGTATTTGAAACGGTTGGTCTGCCGGGCGTGCCGCATCTGATGAACTTTGTGCTGATGACAGCCGTACTTTCGGCAGCGAATTCGGGGATTTACGCGACGACGCGGACGCTGTATGCAATGGCTGAACGCGGTGAGGCGCCGGGCTTTGTGCGCAAACTTTCAAAAAGTGGTGTGCCGCTTGGCGGGATCGCGCTGACGACAAGTTTTCTAGCCGTCGGTGTTGTGCTGGCGTACCTATCGCCAAGCCAAATTATCAATCAATTAATGAGCATTCCAGGGTTTACCATTTGTCTTGTCTGGATCGCCATCTGTGCAGCTGAATTGAAGCTGCGCCCGAGCTATAAACAGCTTCCATTTTTCAAAATGGCCGGATTTCCCTACATGACCATTGTCGGCTTAGTTGCGCTGTCGTTAATCTTCGTAACATTCGTGATCAATGCAGCCAATCTTGTGGGGACGGTGACCTGCCTTGCGATCATGGCAATCTTGATTGCTGTTTCGTTCCTCGTTAAGCCAAATGAGAATTCGCATGAAAGTATGTAAGATTAAGATTTATAAAGATGCTGTAAAGATGCTGTCCTTTATGGGGCAGCATCTTTTTGAGTTAGACCGAATCCATGAAAAATCCACAATGTTACGGAATTCACGGCCTCGTGCAGAAAAAATCTTATTTTTCGCTTTCGCTTATCTGATTTCACTGTAAAATAAAGAGAGAAGATATGCCGCATGAAGGAGCTGCTCATGGAAATTTTTAAAGGAACGATCAATCAATTGGATGCGCTTGTCGATTTGGAACTCGAACTGTGGCCGGGTCATACGCGTAAAGAATTACTGGAGGAAACGCAGACGCTGCTTCAATCTGCTGATCATGTGTTTTACATGATAAAGCAGGAGCGAGCATTCATCGCGTTTATTCATATGTCGCTTCGGAATGACTATGTTGAGGGAGCAGTTGAGAGCCAGGCCGGATATATAGAAGGAATTTACGTGAAGCCTGAATGCAGACGTAATGGCGTCGCGCACAATTTAGTGGAAGCGGCAGAGCTTTGGGCGAAAGCTAAAGGATGCAAACAGCTCGGTTCTGATACAGAGTTGTCAAACCAGGCGGGCTTTGCTTTCCACGTTGGTGCCGGCTTTCGCGAAGCTAATCGAACAATTTCGTTTATTAAAGATCTGTAGTCCAAAGGCGCGCATCATCTCGTGATGACTCGCGCCTTTTGTCATGAGAACGAATTCGGATTCTTCGCAGTGGAACCGGCAAAATAGCTCTGGTGCTGTTGTCTATTCGGTTGCATAGGATTTGCATTCGGCATACCTGCATTTGCGCAGTCTGTCGGAGGACCGAGAATGGTTGACTTGTGAATTGGCGCGACGGTTCGCGTATAGGCCGCCGGATCAATACAATAAGCGCGGTTCATCACCTCTGCAGGTGTGAATCGGAGAAAATCAGAGCCGAAGACAACATCAGGTGTGGGCACGTCAAAAATAGTGAGCAGATGGACATCATCGGTCAATGCGATAATCCAATGAAACCAGCCCTTCGGCAGCATCGAAACTTCGCCGGGACCAATTTGATAACTCATCAGCTTTTGCGTAAAGGGATTGAAAACGGAAGTGATCACAGATCCACGAATCATGAAGATCATTTCAGAAGCGTTCGTGTGCCAATGCGGTTGAATGATGATGCCGCGGGTCATATGAGCATTAAAAAAACCGTTTTTTATTTCCGGAAATTGCGGACCGAACAATTGGCTGATGTAATTGTTCGCGTCACGCTGTTCTGCCATCTTTTTTGTCGAGTCGGCAGACAAGCGGAAAGAAGGATCAGATGGATTTAGTTGCATGTGCGTCATCCTCCATTTTAATGGACTAAACGCTATACCCTATGACAAGGCATGATGGAGGGTTCCTGCACGGGCATGATCAATCCGGCTCGTTTGGCTCAACGTGTACATGCACTTCGAAGACATCATATTTGTCCATCAGCATCGTCTCAACATGTGAGGAAATGCGATGTGCTTCTCTTAAACCCATATCCGGATTCACAACGATGACCAAATCGATAACCGTATTGTTGCCATATTTTCTGCCGCGGATGTCGCGCACGCCTTCAACACCGGCAACTGAATGGACAATCTGATTAAATGAGTTCAAGGTTGAGTCATCAAAACCGTCGGACAAGTAATAGGACGACTCTCTGAAAATATCCCAGGCCGTTTTGCAGATCAGGAAGCCGATCAAAAGAGCGACAACCGAATCAAGCCATGGGAGATGGAGCTGTGCGCCGACAATACCGACGCTCGCGCCGACACTGACCCATGCGTCAGACAGATTGTCTTTAGCGGCCGCCAAAACCGATGCACTTTTTGTTCGTATCGATAATCGTTTATTATACGTATATACCGCAAACATGACTGCAGCGCAAAATAAACCAATCCAGGCAGATACAAGGTCCGGCGTTTCCTCATGACCTGCAACTACTGATTTTGCCCCGTCAAATAAAACTTGAATACCGACAGCCATCATGACAAAGGAAGCAAATAATGAGGCGATTGTTTCACTCTTCCAGTGGCCGTACGGATGGTCACTGTCGGCGGGACGCTGGGAGAGCCGCAAGCCGATCAGCACGGCGACCGACGCAACAATATCGGTCACATTATTAAATCCATCGGCACTCAGCGCTCGCGACCCCATGGTCAAACCGACAAACAATTTCAACGCAGATAAAACGAGATAGGTCACAATACTAATGATCGCGCCGCGCTCGCTCAATTTTAAATTCATGTATTTATCTTGTATCATTACAAACACCTGACTTTCTTTTCGCTGAAGTCATTTACAGGCAGATTTTTCATATAATGATGACAATTTTAACACGATACGGATACGTTACTCAAAAATAAAAAAAAGCGAAGCCATTCAGGGAGGGTCGTTCATGTCCAGTGACTCATTTAATGCCGGTTTTCAGGGCATGCAGATTTTAGTTTATATTGGATTTTTCGTCGTTATTACCGTCATTGTCGCAAGCGCCATAAAGAGAATGGCAACGTGGTCTTCGAATCAGCAAAAACCGCGGCTGCGTGTACATGCCTTGGTTGTGGGGAAACGAACACAGACGTCGGGCGGAAATCAAACCATGGTGTCTACACACTATTATGCCACATTTGAAGTGGAAAGCGGAGATCGGATCGAGTTTCGTCTACACGGTTCTGACTATGGCTATTTGGTTGAAGGAGATCGTGGAATGCTTGATTTTCAAGGAACCATTTTTCAAGGCTTTACCCGTGAATCAAAGAAAGCAGATGTACAGAATCATGATTAATGCATTATGTTTGGAAAATTTGTGTCAGTCAATTAATTTAGCTTGACTTCACGAACTGTTTATCGGAAACTTATGGGGCACCACATTTTCGGCATCTTCCATAGGGCGGATGCGAAAAAAAGAATGGGAGTTGAGTAGAGATGAGTAAGAGCACGAGTGTAGTAACAGAGGCAGGAACATTTGGTGAATTCGGCGGGAGCTATGTCCCGGAAGAGCTGCAGAGGGTCTTGGCGAAAATTGCTGAGGCATTCGACAGGTACAAGGATGATCCTGAGTTTAACAAAGAGCTGCGTTATTATTTGAAAGACTATGTGGGGCGCGAAAATCCACTGACGTTTGCGAAGAATCTGACGGAACAAGCGGGCGGCGCGAAAATCTATCTGAAAAGAGAAGATTTGAACCACACTGGCGCGCACAAGATTAATAATACCATCGGACAAATTCTGCTTGCGAAGCGCATGGGCGCCAAGCGGATCATTGCCGAAACCGGCGCGGGTCAGCATGGTGTCGCGACCGCGACTGTAGCCGCTCTGTTTGGACTGCCGTGCACGATTTACATGGGAAAATATGATACGGAACGCCAAGCATTGAACGTCTTCAGGATGGAATTGCTTGGCGCTAAAGTCGTTCCGGTGGAAAAAGGGCAAGGACGCCTGAAAGACGCGGTCGACGAAGCACTTGGCGACCTCGTGCAGAATCACGAGACGACATACTATTTACTGGGCTCGGCCGTCGGACCGCATCCTTATCCGACGATGGTTCACCATTTCCAATCCGTGATCAGTGAGGAATCGAAGCGTCAGATTCTAGAAAAAGAAGGCAAACTACCGGCTGCGGTTGTTGCCTGTGTCGGAGGAGGCAGCAACGCGATCGGGGCGTTCGCGCATTACATTGACGAACCGAGCGTTCGCCTTGTCGGGGTTGAGCCGGTCGAGGCGGCAAGTATTGCTGAAGGCGTACCCGCGGTTATCCATGGGTTCAAATGCTACGCATTGGTCGACGAAAACAATAATCCGAAACCAACCTATTCCATTGCCGCAGGCTTGGACTATCCGGGCGTCGGACCAGAGCACAGCTACCTGAAGGCATCCGGACGCGGCGAATACGTGACGGTAACCGGTCAGGAAGCGCTTGACGCATTCTTGAATCTTTCTAAAGTTGAAGGAATCATTCCGGCACTGGAAAGCGCGCATGCAGTTGCTTACGCAATGAAGCTGGCAAAGACGCTGCCGAAGGACGAAAGCATCATTGTCAACCTTTCCGGGCGCGGCGACAAAGATGTGAAGCAAGTATATGAGATGTTGCAGAAAAAATGAGAATGACGATGCAATCTGAAAAATAGATGTGTGAAACAAAGAAGGCGGCTTGGCATTTAAAATGCTTAAGCCGCCTTTTTTAAACAGGTAAAGAACGTTTATCGTTTGGCCTTGCTGGGACGACGTCATAAAATTCCGCTGGACGATCAGGTAAGCGTCAAATCTGAGAAATAGGCGGAGAAATTCCGCCTAATTCGAAAATGAAGGAGAAAATAGCTTAAATAGACGGAGAAATTCCGCCTATCGAATCAAAAAACGTGAAAATGACGGGTTTTGCAGTGCATAACCGGAAAAATTCCGCTTATTTACCTGTGAACCAAGCGCCAGGATGCATATAACCGGAAAATCTCCGCTTATTTTACCCGGTTTTTCTTAAGCTTTATTTGTGAATGGCTTTAGCGATTGCTTCTAGTTCATCAACAACAGCGTGAATCGGCTTTCGCGTATCGATTTCCGCTGTTGCCCCTGCGCGAAGAAGTGGTACAACTGCGGCAAAATCACTTATAATCCGCATGCGATCTTCTGCCGTTTTTCCAAAGGGATTGTTTTTGCGCATCCTGACACGCTCAAGGATCGTTTCGAGCGGCGCGGACAGGAGTACAATTGCATCGAATTGAGGGTAAAACTTGACCTGATTGGTGACGCAGCCGGAGAGGAACAATGTACCTTCATCATGCTTGGCAAGAAGTTCGCCTATACGTTTCTCATGCCATAGTTGTTCAAAGCCTTGACCATTCGAAAGCGGCACGTCCTCGCCCCAATTGCCATAATCCGTATCGACAACTTTATAGCCTCTGCGCGCAAGTCCATCTAGTGTGGATGACTTTCCGACACCGGACATGCCGGTGATGAAGATGACGGCTTTTTTTAGATGATCGTTCATACAGAAATCTCCTTTGGCAATCCATAAGGTTTAGTTGGATACTTTAACAGAGAATGCGTAATAGGAATTTCCACGTACCCATTTTGCGTGAAGGAGAATAACATAGCTTCCTGCTTTTCTCGGCAAAGCGAGCTGATTTTGTCGAATTGGCAGTTCCGTTCCTTCTTTTTCATTGCGCCAAATGTGTGCTGTAAGTTTCGGATGCGATTGATCGGAGAACGAGATAATCGCTTTATCGCCGGTGGTGACCGGCTGAGTCTCCATCCGTTTTGCAATTTTCGATGGAGAACTGGCATCGGCAACAACCGCGTTATGATAGAAAAATCCATACCGCCACTCATACGTGCCCTTTCCCGTTTCTACTTGTGAGTGATTCACCTTGACCATAGCATCTGGCGGTTCTTGTTCCGATGAACATCCGGTCATTGTAAGCAGCAGTAGACATAAAAGCAGAAATCCGATCTTATTCATCAGCCTCTCTCCAATGCTTTTCCACCATTTTAACCCATATGCCCCGCTAATGAATGATACAATAGAAAAAAATGAGAGGATGCATCCAATGTTTCTTCATAAGGTTGATAGTGAGGTTTCGACTCGCTAGGAAATGGATTACCTATTAGGGAGGAATTATAATGCTTGGCCGATTCGACAGAGAACTTCAAGAAATCAAAGAGCAGGTGAAGGACAAACGAAAATGGGAAGATCAGCTTGGCCGTTTGCAGGATGAAGCAGAGCAGCAGGAAGTGAAGCTGACTATGCTGAGATCCATGCGTAACAAGGAACAAAGGGATGTTGACCGCATGGAGTCGTTCAGCGTGCCCGCTATTCTATATTCAATAATCGGGCGGAAGCTGGAAAAAATCGATAAAGAGAAGCAGGAAGCAATTACGGCTGAACTGAAATACCAAGAAGCTTGTCGCGCTGCAGAGGATATGAAAAAAGAACTGGCTGAACTGCAAAACCAGTTATTGTCTGTGCAAAATGCGGATCAGGAGTACACGGAGTGGATGCAGAGAAAAGAACGACTCATTCATGACGCCCAATCGCCGCTCAGTGAAGAACTCTACGCATTGATGGATGAAGAAGCGGATCTTCGCGCGAATCTCAAGGAGTATAGTGAAGCGTTCACGGCAGGCGCGCAGGCACGCAACGCACTTGAACGCGCGCTGAAATCATTGGGGTCTGCGGAAGGTTGGTCGAACTGGGATATGTTCGGTGGCGGCTTTCTTTCAACAGCGATAAAACACGAAAAGATGGACGATGCCCATGGCGATATTCATGAAGCGCAACAAGCGTTGCGACAATTTCAGAATGAATTGAGCGATATTACCGATGCCGCGTTAACCGATCTTGAAAACGATCAGCTTCTGAACTTCGCTGACTACTTTTTTGATAACATTGTGACCGATTGGATGGTACACAGCAAGATTCAAAACTCAGAGTCGCAGACGAGAAAGATTCTGCAGCAAACCAACGAGCTCCTAGGCAAACTGGATGAGGAAATCACTGAGCTTAAGCAGCAGCGTGATACGGTTGTTCAGAAAAGGGCGGCACTGATCGAATCGGGGCAGTAATTCAGCCGGATATCGGCCTGTTTCGCAGATTAAACGGTCTGTTCTCGGATTTTATCGGTCTGTTTCGAATTTTTATCGGTCTGTTTTCGGAAAATATCGGTCTCTTTCGAAAAGTGTCGCAAAAAAAAACTGCGCAAACGAATTCACGCAGTTTTCTTCTATAATAAAGGTTAGTTTTTCCACTCGACGACGTCCTCAATCGGCTGTCTGACTTTGGGACGTGGATCCTTGGCGCGATAACCGAAGGCAACCATACAGGCGATACCGAAATCATTGCCTTTGATGATTCCCTCGTCCAGAAGTACTTTTTCAACCTGTTCTTTATTGAAGCCTTCCATCGGGCAGGAATCAATACCGATTTCCGCCGCCGCGGTCATCATATTTCCAAGTGCTATATAGCTTTGACGGCAGCCCCATTCAAAGAAGACGCGCTCATTGCTGGTTAGATCAAAATCAACTTTTTGAAAATTATCAATGGCACTCGTCATCATCGTTGCGACGTCCTCAGGACATTTCTGCACGTCATTGATCATGTGCTGCACATGCGCGGAGTGCGCACTCAGTCCAAATTGCAACCGAGATAAAATCAGTACAAAATGGCTCGCGGTTTTCAACTTTTCAGTGGCGCCCCATGATGCCGGAGCGAGCTTGGCGCGCAGATCTTTATTCTGGACGACAACAAACTTCCAAGGCTCAAGACCAAATGAACTTGGCGACATATGGCCGGTTTCCAGAATGAACTGAAAGTCATCATCGCTGATTTTCTTTGCAGGATCGAATTGCTTGCACGCGTGTCTGAATTGAAATGCCGACAGAATTTGTTGCTTAATTTGTTCCTTGTCCATAATCTGATTCATGACTCATTCCTCTTCCTTTATTGATGTGGCCGCCAATCAAGGCGCGTGCCTAGGAGGGCGCCTCGTCCGGTTACGGTCAGAAGCAATAATCATGCTAACAGAGATTATTATAGTCTACGGTTTTAAAAATAGTAACTAAGTCGGCTTACTTGTCCCATAGGACATGCAGACTGAGGTTGTCCGACGGGATATTCCCGCTGATTTTTCCCACACTATAACGAACAGGAAAAACTGGAGGAAGCACTATGTATACAGATCTAATTGGGAAAAAAGCTGTTGTCACGGGAGGATCAAAAGGAATCGGCAACGCGATTTCACGCGCAAGCGGAACGGACCGTTGATGAGTTAAATACCCGGAATTTTCGGAAGGAAATGGTTGATACTTCGATAAAAAGTTAGGAGGAATGGTTCATGAATGAGAGAAACAGCGAACTTTTTAAAGACAAGCCTTGGTTGAGCTGGGCAATGGAGCTGCAAGCCCTGGCGCAGACAGGCCTCGCCTATTCAAAGGATCGCTTTGATCAGGAACGATTCATGCGCATACGCGAAATTGCGGCGGAAATGCTGAGTCTGAAAACCGGTTTCTCCCCTGACCATGTCAAAGAAATCTTCTGTAATGAAACCGGCTATCAAACGCCGAAGCTTGATACGCGCGCGGCGATTTTCCAGCATGACCGGATTCTGCTCGTTAGGGAAACCAACGGCACATGGTCGCTGCCCGGAGGATGGGTCGATGTGGACCAATCGATAAAATCGAATACGATCAAGGAAGTAAAGGAGGAATCCGGTCTTGATGTTGTTCCGATCAGGCTTATTGCCGTTCAAGACCGCAATGTCCATAATCTGCCGGTGTACGCCTATGGTGTGTGCAAGGTATTTGTGCTCTGTACGCTGATCGGCGGACAATTTAAGAAAAACAACGAGACAACTGAGACCGGATACTTTGGCATCGACGAACTGCCGCCGCTTGCTGAGGAAAAGAATACTGCGGAACAAATCAAGATGTGCTTTAAAGCGGCAAGCGATAAAAATTGGGTTGCGGCGTTCGATTGAGTACGTGCTACTTTTTCTTCATGCCTTTAATCATTTCAGAACCAATCGCGCCAACGACTAAAATGATCAGAGAAATCACGCTGTAATCTCTGAAAAAGCTTGTAAACGGAACATCCATTAACCGAAAAATCAGTGTAAGTAACCGACCGAAAAGCAGAATAATACCGATAAAAAACAACCAGTTAAAGAGCTTTTCAAAAAAAGTCATTTGTTTTCCTCCTCGTATCAATTGGATTAACTCACGACAATACGTTTCACAATTCGTTTTGTATTTGCTGAGCCGGTCAACACGTATGCGCCCAATCGCACCGCTGATTGACGCCGTCCATTGTTTGGTGGGAAAGTTCGCTTGATGCCGCGCATATAATACGTCAAAAGCTTTCTGGTCCATGCAGGTCCGCAAAGTCGATCCCTCAAAATTGAACGTGACGCATCGAATACTTTTTTGATTCGTTCTCTCTATATAAAAGATTGACAGATCATTAGCATTGGCGCAACAAATTGAATAAGAAACTATGATAAAATAAATGAAAAAGAAAAACTGAATGGGAAGAGGGGATGCTGATGGAAAGCGATGCATTGATGGAACGAGTGCTGCCTCTGGAAGGCGTGTACAATTTCCGCGACATGGGTGGAATCAAGACCAAGGACGGACGGAAGGTAAAGAAAGGACTCCTTTTTCGTTCGGCGGAACTAACCGGAATGACGAATGAAGATAAAAAAAATCTAAAGCCTTTGAATCTCAAACTCATCTACGATTACCGTGATAAAGCGGAAGCTATCGTTAAGCCGGATCCGCAAATCGGAAACGAACGGCATGAACGGATTGCGGTAAATGGTGAAGATAAATCGACCGCCAAAGATGAATGGGATCCGGCGACTTTTTATAAAACGTTTACGCGTGATAAATTTGCGCAGGTCTACAGGGAAATGCCGATTCAGAACGGCTCATATAAACGGTTGATGCACTTGTTTAAGAAGCCTGAGGAAAATCTGCCGGTGCTCCACCACTGCGCCGGCGGCCGAGACCGGACCGGTGTCGGCGCGATGCTGCTGCTTCGTACCTTGGGCGTAACCTTCGAAACAATTATGGAGGATTACCTACTCTCAAATAAAACCTTGGTTGCTTATCATCAGGAAACGTTTGCCGAAGCGGCGCAGTACGTGTCTGGAGCACAACTGAAAAACTTTGAAGAAGGCTTCTTGTTGCACGAACAGTATCTGGACGCCTCGATCAGCTCCATTTTCGGCAACTACGGAAAGTTCGGCAAGTACCTGGAACGAGAGTTCGGCGTCACGCGTTCCGATCGTGAGCGAATTAAGGATTTTTGCTTAGAATAATTTTTTGAAAAAGGCGGCTTGATGGAAGCCGTCTTTTCCTATCGATTGTGAATTTTGAAGAAAAAGAGGATATGCTTGAACTAGGCATAGTAAAAGAACGTTGGCTATTTATTATGGACAAAAAAATGATTGATTCTAGAAACAAAGAGATCCTTCGAATGGTTGAAGAATATCCGGATGGAACGATTAAAGTCGTTAATGAGGCTTAAATTTATGTGCACAATGTACGTATTTGCCGGAAATAACGGAAGCGGTAAAAGTACTTTTCGAAGCCTAATTTTGGATAAAATTGATTCCCAATTCGTACGGATCGGTTGGACGATCAGGAGAGTGCCCAATCTGAGAAATAGACGGAGAAATTCCGCTTAATTAGAAAATGAACGAAAAAATAGCTTAAATAGGCGGAAAAATTCCGCTTATCGAATCGAAAAACGTGAAAATGGAGGTTTTTTCTGTGCATAAGCGGAAAAATTACCCTTATTTAGCTGTGAAACAAGTGCTACGATGCATATAAACGGAAAATTTACGTTTAGTTACTCTCGCCCGATTTAATTAAAGACCAATAAGACGGATGAGCCCCCTTCTTTTTTTCCAAGAACGCCGACTACAGTAGCGATCATAGAAAATGGAAAAATCGTTTCCCAACATAATAATGCAGTACCAATATGGATGATCGAGTATTTTCAGGGAAAAGAAAATGAATGATAAATTGAGCAGCATGCTACATCGTATGGAGCTGTTTTTCGTATGCCTTACATTATTGAAAGTATTACATGAATAGGTTGTTGACGGATTCCAAATGGTATACTTAAGGTAACATGAACTAAAGGAGAGAAAAGCCAATGACACTGTGGATTATTATTGCTATCCTAGCCATTATCGTGATTTATTTTATTGCGCAATACAACGGTTTGGTCAAGCTGCGCAATTGGGTGCAGGAATCGTTCAGCCAGATCGATGTGCAACTGAAAAGGCGCCATGATTTGATCCCGAATCTCGTTGAAACGGTTAAGGGCTATGCGAAGCACGAAAAAGAAACACTGAATCAGGTGATTGAAGCACGCAACGGCCTGATCAGCGGCACACCGCAGCAGCGAATCGAAGCGGACAACCAGATCGAAGGCGCGCTGAAATCGATTTTCGCACTTGCAGAGTCTTATCCGGATCTGAAAGCGAACCAAAATTTCTTGCAGCTTCAGGAAGAACTGGCGACAACAGAGAACAAGGTTGCTTATTCGCGCCAGCTGTACAACAAAACGGTCAAGGACTACAACATCAAGCGTGAATCATTCCCATCGAACATTATCGCAGGAATGTTCAATTTTAAAAGAGAAGAGCTGCTCACAATCCCTGAGGCTGAACGCGACGTGCCTAAGGTTACCTTTTAACGGAGGCCGCGCATGCTCTATCAACAAATCCAGCAAAATAAGCGAAAAACGTTCGTGCTGCTCACCTTTTTCTGTCTGCTCGTTCTCGTGATCGGCTGGGCGGTCGGCTATTTTTTGAACGGGGACATGCTGTCCGGGCCGATCATCGCCGCGGTGGTACTCGCATTCTATGTACCGATCACATTTGCCAGTGCGCGCGCGCAAGTCCTGAGCATGGCAGGCGCGCATGAGATTAAGAAAAGCGACAATCCAATGGTTTTTAACGTGGTCGAGGAACTGGCGCTCGCGGCGAATGTTCCGATGCCGAAAATCTACATTGTCAATGATCCGTCACCGAACGCGTTTGCGACCGGTATGAAACCGGAGTCGAGCGTGATCGCGTTCACGAGTGGCTTGCTCGAACGCCTCAACCGTGAGGAAATTGCTGCAGTTACCGCACACGAATTTTCTCACATTCGAAATTACGACATTCGACTGATGACACTCTGTATCGCGCTTGTCGGCGTGATCGTTGTTGTCGCAGACATTGGCCAGCGCATGTTCTTTTGGGGCGGCGGTCGGAACAATAAGCGAAACAATGAAAAATCGAATCCGATTTTCATGGTGATCGCGCTCGTACTGATTATTCTTGCACCGCTCGTTGCGCAGTTCGTTCAGCTCGCGGTATCGCGTAACCGAGAATATTTGGCCGATGCGTCAGCGGTTGAATTGACTCGTGATCCACAGGGCTTGATCAATGCGCTGACCAAGATCAGCAGCGACGACAAAGGTATGAAGCATGTGAAAGACGCGACTGCTTCAATGTATATTTCCAATCCGTTTGGCAAGAAACACAAGAAAACCAATTGGTTCGCGACTCACCCGTCGACCGAGAGCAGGATCGAACGGCTCAAAGCGATGTGAGAAATAAGCCAGTCCCCTCGAAGAAAGTCAACGAGGGGGCTTTTTGTTTGCTCAAAATGTGCCGGACAACACAATAATATGCGAGAAAATCAGTTCAATGCACGAAAATCAAAGCCCAATGTACGAAACTAAGCCTGTGGTGGAGTCCCATGCACGAAAAGGTTGGCTCAATGCACGAAAGTCATCGTTCAATGCACGAAAATCAAAGCCCAATGCACGAAACCGTGCCAGTATCGGGGGCGGGCGCAACAAAATAAAAAATGCGCCGGTAACTGGGTCGGCGCATTTCATCTTATAATTGCTTTATCTGTAATTTTCTTTCCTTGCTCCATATGAATGATACGGGTGCAGGTAGACGCGATAAATTCCTGATCATGGCTGATCACAAGTATCGCTTTTCCGCGGGCGGCGAGCACGCGCAGACGCTCAGCGAGTAGACGCATCGTTTCACCGTCAAGTCCACTGGTCGGCTCATCAAGTATTAGAATTGAGGAATCCATACTTTCAGCGACGGCTAGAAGCAAGCGCTGTTTTTGACCACCGGAAAGTGTCGATGGATGAGACGCTTTGAATGGAGCCAGTCCGTACGATGCGAGTATTGATTCAGCCTTTTCTGGCTTTTTGGCGTTGAGCCGTACTTCCTCAAGTGCGCTCTCGGCGAACAGCTGGCTGTCAGTATGCTGCATGACAAAAAAGATCTGCTTTCTCCGTTGGTTGCGGTCATTCATACGATTTCGGAACCAAATGTTTCCCGTTTTTTGTTTAAGCAGTCCGCACACTAGTTTCGCCAACGTGGTTTTCCCCGCGCCATTTGGCCCTCTTAGTGCGATAATTTCACCTTTGCCAATCTGCAGGCAGAAGTCGTGAATCACGGGAACGTTCTTATAGGAAAAATTGAGCCGATCGATAGTGATGACCGTTTCTTTTTCCTGGATTTCTTCAGACACACGGATCCTGGGCAAGCGGGCGAACCGCAAACCAAGCTGTTCCAGTTTGGCAGGCTCGGCAGCGCGCAATTCGGCAGAAGAAAAGTGACGCGTGAGCTGCCCGTTCTCCATATATAGGATACGATCAGCAAGATGAGTCAGGTAGAAGAGCCGATGTTCGGCAATAATAATGGTTTTCCCCTCGTTCTTCAGCACGCTGATCAACTGGCTCAATCGTTCCACCGCGGCCGAATCAAGATTCGCGGATGGCTCGTCGAATACATAAACATCCGGATTGACTGCATAAATGCTGGCAATCGCGAGGCACTGTTGCTGACCGCTCGAAAGATGGAACAGGCTTTTGTCGAGCAACTGTGAACTGCTGGATTTCTCTGCGGCAATGGAAATGCGTTTCATCATTTCATGGCGAGGCATGCCATAATTTTCACAGCCGAACGCAATTTCATCAGCTGCTTTTTCCGCAAAGAACTGACTGCTCGGATCCTGAAGTACGGCGCCAACTCGTCGGCCAATTGACCAAAACGGAAAGTCGCGTTGGTCGACACCATTAATAATGACGCGTCCGCTCAGGCTGCCGTTATAAAAATGTGTCGCCAAACCATTAATCAAACGTGTAATGGTCGTTTTCCCGCAGCCGCTTTTGCCGGTAATGACGACGCATTCCCCTTTATCTACGGAAAGACTTAGATCATGAATGACCGGTAAACCATCCCCATTGTAGGAAAAAGTGACCTTTTCCAGTTGAATCATAGGATCACCCACCTGTCGAAATACAGGCAAATAGCCGTTAAACCAACCGACATGAGGATAAGAACACCATCCATTGTGCGAAAACGAATGTCACGGAGGCAGCTATGCGTTCCGGGATTTGCGATGCCCCGCAATTCCGCCGATGCAGCTAAATCATCGGAAATCGCGGCGCTACGCGTAATGACGGGTATGAGTATATATTCAAACGCGCGCATTGGATGAGCAAAGGAAAGCAGCCCGCGCATACGTAACGCGGAGAATACGGTACGGAACTCACCCCGAACTGTTGGCGCAAAGCGCAGCATGAAGGTGATCGGCAATGCGAGCGCGGCCGGAAACCCCATTTTCATAAATGCCGCAGTCACTTCGCTCGGCGGCATGCGCACCATCGCATACGCTGCCATCATCACAAGTGAGATTCTTAATAGCGCAAAGAGCAGAACGTCCGGCAGAAAAACAGTTACGCCGCCGGATCCCGTTAAGGTGCGCAGGAATGCGATCAGAACTCCGGCAAAAAAGTAAAAAACGCCTGCACGATAAAAACCTTGCATCCATAAGTACATCAGCATGAACACCAGTGCAATGCATATCGAAACATCATGCGTCAGCAAGGCTGAGAGCAGAAACATCAGCGCAAAAACGGCCAGTTTTGCCCGGAAATCCACATGAAGTGCGGTAAGGTTCATCGCAAAAGGCCACTTTTAACAAAGTGTTTCTTCATCAGTTTTGCAGAGACATAGCCGCCAAGAACAGCACCGATTGCGGTCAGCACCAAGATGAGCAGCACCCATGGCGCGGAGTAATAGAAATGGGCTACCTGATTAAAGTGTTCTTTGCTGACACCGGATGCAAGATATTGTTTCGAAAAAAACCAGATGTCGATCATACCGTTGGTCGCACGGAATAGCGAGCAGATGATCCAACTGATCGTGATCCAAATGAAATTTTTGTAGGCATTCGGGCGGCTCATCGCGAGTTCACCGAGAATGGCGGACAGCACAAACCACGCGGCAAGATAAGGTGTGCCGCTGATCAAGTAGAGAACGGCCATGATTAGACAATAAACGAGCACGGTGCCTCGCTTATGTACCTTAAGAAGCATAAATGTGAAGAGCGGTGCGGAAAGAAAGGCAATCAGCGGGCTGCTGATGAAGAGAGAAAAATAGAGAACGGACATTGCCGGTATCGCTACGGCAATTGCTAATATAATCATAAGTACGCTGAAAATCCCGATTGTCGCCAGATTGCGGACCGACAATCGTTTTGATTCTGAACTTAATTTTGATGAATACATAATAATTCCTCATTTCGACATGGATTTGTTACAAAATAGACAAAAATACAAGCAATCATATCGTAGCACAGCCAATCAATTTGAAAAGGGAATCCAATGAAATGTATGATATTTGTCACATTTTCATAATGAAAACGCCTTCATATGGACATGATTAGCCCAATTTACAGATAAAATGGGAACAACTGGGACACAATTTTGACAAAAATAAGTTTTCAAAAAATTATTGACAAAAAGAGGTAAAACCGAGTTTCATACACAAACAGAGTGATGAGCCAAGTTCATGCACGGAAATAGTGGATCAATGCACGAAACAGGAGACTCAATGCACGAAAATCAAGATCCAATGCACGAAAA
>NZ_FOOY01000011.1:68987-105890 GCF_900113325.1 Sporolactobacillus nakayamae
TTCATGCACGGAAATAGTGATTCAATGCACGAAAATCAAGATCCAATGCACGAAAATCCGAGTTCCATGCACAAACAGAGTGGTGAGCCGTTTGCATTATAGATGAATTCATCGATTCTTAAAGGTCGCTCATTTTTTGATCATAGGTCATTCAGCCTGCTTTTTGTTACTGAAAAATTACATCAATTAGCTTTGCCAACGCTTTTTCCGGCTGCGCTTACATTGATTTTTATTTATAGATTGACCCGTTGACGTAACAAGCTTTTTTCATTAAATAGTTTTTAAAGTTCGATATTCTTTTTTCTGGAAAATATTACATTATTAGTTACAAATGAAATAATATATATGTTCAAAGTCATAGTCATCATTAGAATCCATTTTCCAAAATGGAACAGAATTTCCTCTTTTTTTACCATTGACGGTCTTACGTGCTACCACGTATTCTTGGGTAGACCCGTCAGTGGCCAATTGACAACCGGTTGACAATTTTGCCTGCATGCAGCAAAAAACAGAGAAGCATGTCAATAGACTTGCTCGCGTTCATGAGACGGTGCTCAACAAAAATGAATACAGGGAGAGGAAAACACAATGAGATTTGGCAAAATCGCAAAACAGACAGCAGCTGCTGCTTTGGCGGTAACCTTCTTACTTGGCGGCACGGGGCATGTGTCGGCAAAGCCAAGTGACTATTTTGGAAAAAACAAGACTTATGGCATTTCGCACATTACACGTTACGATATGAGCAAGATTCCGAATCAGCAAGATAACGAACGTTTCCAGGTACCTGAATTCGATGAATCGACGATTGAAAATCTTCCATCGGCAGTTGGTAAAGACAAGGATGGAAAAGAAATTGATTTGGACGTTTGGGACAGCTGGCCGCTGCAGAACGCGGACGGAACCGTTGGCGATTATAAAGGATACAACATCGTCTTCGCGCTTGCCGGTGATCCGAAAGTTGGCAGCGACACGTTCATCTATCTTTTCTATCAAAAGAAGGGTGACACATCAATCGACAGCTGGAAAAATGCTGGCCGCGTGTTCCAATCTGATGATCATTTAAAGACGAACGATCCGATTCTGAAAGATCAAGCAGAGGAATGGTCCGGATCGGCGACACTGACCCGAGGCGGCAAGGTTCGTCTGTTCTACACCAACCGCCATCCGTGGAATGAAGACAAGAAACTTTACGGAAAACAAACACTGACAACCGCGCAGATCAATCTTTCACAGCCGGACGCGGATACATTGAAGATTGACGGCATTGAAGACTTGAAATCAATCTTTGACGGTGACGGAAAATACTATCAAACGGTTGATCAATTTGTTGCCGGCGATAAATCAATGGACAACCACACCTTCCGTGATCCGCACTATGTTGAAGACAAGGGTCGTAAATACCTTGTTTTCGAAGCAAACACAGGAACGAAGGTCGGCTATCAAGGCGAAGATCAATTTAACAACCGCGCATACTATGGCGGCGGGCTCCGTTATTTCCAAAAGGAACGCAAGGCATTGCTCGAAAGTCCGAAAAAGAATCTTGCGACACTCGCCAACGGAGCACTGGGCATTATTGAGTTGAATGATGACTATACGCTGAAAAAAGTCATGAAACCGTTGATTGCATCCAATACGGTAACGGACGAAATCGAGCGAGCAAACATTTTCAAAATGAACGGCAAATGGTATCTGTTCACCGATTCGCGCGGCGCGAAAATGACGATTGACGGCATTGGCGACAAAGATGTGTATATGCTGGGTTATGTTTCCAACTCGTTGACCGGTACCTATCACCCACTCAACGGCAGTGGTCTCGTACTTCAGATGGGCTTGGATACCGATGACATCACGTGGACCTACTCGCATTTTGCAGTACCGCAGAAACGTGGAAATAAAGTAGTCATCACGAGCTACATGACGAACAGAGGGACATTTGACGACCAGCACTCAACCTTTGCCCCAAGCTTTCTTGTGAAGCTGCAAGGTTCGCGGTCATCCGTTGAACCAAACAGCATCCTTGATCAAGGCCAGCTCACGATTGATTAATAATCAAGAAGAGAACATGAATAAAGTAAGAACATGTAAAGACTCCTTTGACAGGAGTCTTTTTTACAGGTGAAGAACGTTTATCGTTTTGCCTTGTTGGTACGACGATAAGGTCATAAGATTCGGTTGGAGAGATCAGGTAAGCGGTTCAATCTGAGAATTAGGCGGAAAAATTCCGCTTAATTAGAAAATGAATGAAAAAATTGCTTAAATAGACGGAGAAATTCCGCTTATCGAATCGAAAAACGTGAAAATGGCGGGCTTTTCTGTGTATAACCGGAAAAATTACCCTTATGTATCTGTAAAACAAGCGCCATGATGCATATAACCGGAAAGTTTCCGCTTATTTTACTCGTTACCTAATGAAGGCCAGAATGCTTAATGAAACAGAAATGGTTGTTCACGCACAAGGCTGATGATTCAAAACGACATTTGGAGCAAAGGAACTTTCGCTAATGCCGCATATGGCATATGACCTGCAAGCAACGCGAAAGCTACCGCATCCTGCGGAAGTAAGGACCGGGCGCTTTTTGCCCGTTTTTTCTTACGTAATGATTATTCATAGCCATGAATGGATTGGCTCATAATAATACGAGGTGAAAATGGTGTCGATTAAAGGCGACATTTTCTTTTTGGAAAAGTGACAGGTCGGAGGTATTACCTGTGAATAAAAAAATTATGGTTGCAGTGAGCTTAATTGTACTTAGCCTGCTTTTTGTCGTTATGGCGCTTGTTTTCTCCGGAGTATTTCGTCCGAAAGAGAAAATCGGCGTTCAAAAACCGGACCGTTCTTATCGTCCGGTCTATCATTTTTCAGTTCCGGACAAGTGGATGAATGATCCCCAACGGCCGATCTATTTTAACGGAACGTACCATTATTACTATTTGTACAATCGTGATTATCCGAAAGGAAACGGGACAGAGTGGCGTTTAACGACGTCGAAGGATCTCGTGCACTGGAAAGACGATGGGGTTGCGATTCCAAAATACACGAATAAAAACGGCGATATCTGGACCGGATCGGTTGTGCGCGATACGGAAAATACGGCTGGTTTCGGCAAAAATACGCTGGTGGCGATCGTGACCCAGCCTCCTGCGCAGCGAAACCAAGAGCAGTTTTTGTGGTACAGTACCGATGACGGGAAAACCTTTAAACAGGACAATGAAAGATCTGTACTGCCCAATCCGGGAGTGAAGGACTTCCGCGACCCGAAGGTGATCTGGGATGGCGCACGTCATAAATGGCTGCTGCTGCTCGCCGAAGGATCGAAAATTGGCATTTATGAATCAAAAAATTTAAAAGAATGGCAGTACACGAATGGGTTCATGACTCATAATATCGGAATCGTCGAATGTCCGGATCTGTTCCAACTGCGTGCTGATGACGGAACGGTCAAATGGGTGCTTGGCGCGAGCGCGAACGGAAAATCGGCGGGTCTGCCGAATACATACGCCTATTGGATTGGTGATTTTGACGGTAAAAAATTTATCGCAGATCACGATATGCCGCAATGGCTGGACTACGGATTCGATTGGTATGCCGGCGTGACATTCGAAAAAGCAAAGGCGTCGCTTGATTCGCGTTACGCGATCGCCTGGATGAACAATTGGGATTACCCGAACAACACGCCGACCTTAAAGATGGATAAATTCAACGGTGTGAATTCGATTGTGCGTCACATCCACTTGATGAAGAAAGGCGATCAGTACAGCCTCGTTTCACAGCCGATTGACGGATTGAACCAAATCGTCGAATCAACGAAACAACTGAAACTGGTACGAGTCAATGGGACAAAAACGCTGGACGTGCGCGGAATCGCATATCAACTTGACACCGACATTTCATGGACCGATGCCGGCAACGTGGGACTTAGGCTGCGTGAATCCGAAGACAAAGAACGGCATATCGATAGTGGTATTTTTTCGACTGGGGGCTATCTCTACGTCAATCGCGCGTTTACAGGTCAACCGGATAAAAAGAAGAACAGTGTGGAAAGTCGTGCGCCGCTCGCGGCAGGCACCAAGCGTGTACATCTGAAAATCCTCGTCGATAAAACAAGCATTGAAGTATTCGTCGATGACGGCCGGACCGTACTTACCAATCAAGTGTTTCCGCGCCAGAACGACCAAGGCATCAGCCTGTACTCCGAAGGCGGAACCGCAGTTTTTAAAAATATCGAGATCAAACACTTCCGTTCGATTAACTAACATCGAAGTTAAGCGAATTGACCCGAAATCAGAAGCGAGACCAAAACTGTGAAAAGTGAAACCGAATGAGGTCAAAGTTCAACCAAAGGAAGGGAAAAATGAACTGAAACAGGTGAAGTTCAACCCATCAAATGAAAAGTAGTAACGAAATTCCGAAGTCGTAACCAATACATGAAAAGTAGTAACGAACGCCGAAAAAGTCGTAACGAATAGATGAAAAGTCGTAACAAAATTCCGAAGTCGTAACCAATACATGAAAAGTAGTAACGAAAATCGAAAAAGTAGTAACGAATAGATGAAAAGTCGTAACAAACTTCCAAAATCGTAACCAATACATCAAAAGTAACTAAATCTAATTCTAAATACGAAAAAAGAGCTGTGAGCGAAGTGCTCACAGCTCTTTCCTTATCCCATTCAGTCGAACACGTTGATGCATGACTGGAACAGGTCTTTATTTTGTTGAATTTTGCTTTCGCTGCCGAGGACACAGACCCAACCCTGGTCAGTGACGGATTTCAGCAGCTTGCCGAACTCTTTGATGTCAGCAAGCTTGGTATCAAGCACTGCGTCGCGAGTTCCTTGTACATCAGCCTGAGTGATGTGCTTGAAATACTGGGCGTCAGCCATGCTGCCTTTGCCGCGCGGGGTCAGCGGTGTATCAAGATCGGACAGGGTCCCGATAATGTATTTTGTCATTTCGAAATCGTCGGCGTCAAACGCTTCAGCGAATTTCGCTGCTTCGTCATAGATGTTCAGGGTTTCCTTCAAGTTCGGATCGCGGTACGACCAAAAGATCATGTTGCCCGCCGATTCGAGCGCGAGTCCTGCGCCGTAAGCGCCGCCCATCACGCGCACTTGATTCCACAAGTAGTCAAGTGACAGGATTTTTTTCAATACCTGAAGTTTGCCTGTATAGTCGTAGCCGAGTGACTTAAAGTTCGCACCTTTTGCCGCATATTGAACCTTGCTGGAGGTCATTAAGCCTTCATTTTTTGCTTCCGGTTCCGGTAATTTTTTCGAACCGCGTTCTGCTGCATTGGATTGTGCTTGCAAGTCGAGTTGAGCGAATTGTGCCTCAACGGTGCTCAGTATCGCGGCGTCACCGGTAATACTTGCGACGAGCGATTCTTTGTTGAACAGCTGCTTTGCCAGCGCAGATAAAGTACCGGATAATTCTTCAAAACGATCATCCCAATTTTTATCCAAATCTGAAATGAAGCGGTAGAAATCCAGACCTCTCAATTTTTCGCTATAAGCGGCAGCCTGTGAAAAATAGGAGCCGAGCCGGCGGACGACAACCGATTGACCGTTTTGGTTAAAGGACATTTCAACGCGCGACTTAATTTCTTTGACGATTTCCCGAATGCGCGATGCGTTGTCAAATTTACTGTGGTAGATGATCTCATGAATGAGCGCAAACGCCTGAGGTAATTTATCTTGAAGCACCTTGGTTTTTGCAGAAAATTTAGGCGCGTAGGTATCGTCATCGGACTTGTCGCTATACGTCTGATTATCAAAATCAATGCCGCCGGTCTGACTATTGATCGCACTGACCAAATCCGAATACGGGTATTTTTCGGTATCGACCTTTCCAAGAATCTCCTGCAAAAGCGTAAGAGAGGAAATCTGATCGGCAGGAACCGCAGACGCATCGAAATAGAGACTGACATAGGCAATTTTATTTGTTTCCAGATCATGATGCAGCGCTTTGACACCGTCAATCGTGACTTCCTTCAGCGGGAGTTCCTCAGCTTTTTTCTCTACGTCGGCAACCGACAGCGTTGGAATTTTACGCAAGTCTTCCGGCTTGTCTGCGCCGGACTGACGTTCCTTCAACTTTTTCGTTTCTTCAATAATCTGCTGCACGCCTTCCGCACTCAAACTTTTCTTGACGTCGGCCAGTTTTGTTTCAACGAACTTGGCTTCCTTATCTGCAATTGTTTTTGAAGGAGCGACCGTCACAAAGGTTTGATGATTGCTGTTCAGCAAGTATTTTTCAATCAGCGCCTCGAAGTAATGAGTAGTCAGCGCCTGCTTGATTTTTGCCAAGGTACCTTCAAATTTCAGATGTATAAACGGGTCTTCATCATAGAGCCAGCTGTCCATGGCCATGATGCTATAGATCAGTCCCTTTGGCATGGAACCGTAATCGGCCTCGCGCAGCTGGAATTCTTTAACGTTGATTGCCGCTTCAATTTGTTTTTTATCCAATCCGTCTTTCACGAACATGCGCAGCGTATCGAAAACAACTTTTTTGAAGGCTTCCTTCTGGCTCTCGTTCGCATTTTTCACATTAATGGAGAAAAACGGCTGGAGAATGCTGTTATCATAGGAACCGAAGACGTCCTGACCGATGCCCGCATCGAGAATTGCTTTCTTCAGCGGCGCTGCCGGGCTATCGAGCAGCAAATAGTCGAGAATGTCAAACGCCAGATAGGTTTCCGGATCGGTAGATGTTGATACGGCGAAATTCATGCTTAAGTAGGTTTTATCATTCAGATCTGCATCAGGGAGTACAGGGTATTCCCTGATCACTTCATTGATTTTACCAATTGGTTTCTGCACGGCGATCGACGAATTGACAGCAACGCGATCGTAGCCGGCAAGATAGGCCTGATCAAGGTAGGCAAGTTTCTCCTCAATATCCATATTGCCGTACAGATAGATGTAGCTGTTGGCCGGGCTGTAATACTTCTTATGGCATTGCGTGAAGTAATCCTGAGTCAAATCAGGAATATAAAGCGGATCGCCACCGGATTCATAGCCATAACTGGTGTCCGGGAACAGCGAGTTCTGGTTCGCGCGCATCAGCAAGCCCTCAGGCGAGGAAAAAGCGCCCTTCATTTCGTTGTAAACGACCCCTTTAAGATTGATCGGATTATCGGCTTTTTCCAGCTCATAATGCCAACCTTCCTGCTGAAGAATTTCTTTGTATTTATAAAGGTTCGGATGGAAAACAGCGTCGAGATAGACGTCCATCAGATTCTGAAAATCTTTATCATTTTTACTTGCCACCGGATACATCGTTTTGTCACTGAAGGTGAAGGCGTTCAAAAAGGTATTCAGCGAACCCTTGAGCAGTTCGACAAACGGTTCTTTGACCGGATATTTGTCGGAACCGCAAAGGACCGAGTGCTCAAGAATATGAAAAACGCCGGTGTTATTTTCCGGAGGCGTGCGGAAACTGATCGAGAAGACCTTATTGTCATCGTCGTTTTTCAGAAACAATAACCTCGCGCCGCTTTTCTCATGCTCGAACACATAGGCTTCTGAGTGAATGTCTTGGATTGTGTCGGTATGGAGCAGTCGAAAACCATGGACTACCTTATTTTGAGTGAGTGTTTCCATTAAGTAACCTCCTATTAAAACGTGTCTCGTTCCCGGAAATGCGGCTTTGTGCCGAACGGAAAATGCAACACTTTTATTATACAGTATTATTTAGAAAATAATGCCTTTGACAATCCGCGGTTTTCATGATCTCGCATCTTTGTTTAAAATGTACAGAAAGGGCAATTTTCATACTGATACCAAAAAAATGAGCGAGGTGACGGATATGGGTTATGTACCGAAAACAAAAGAGACCGACAATAGTGTGATTGATTTTGTTGAAACGGTGGAACGTCCGGAAAAGCGCGAGGATGCTTATCTGTTGCTCGATCTTTTTACGGAAGTAACCGGCTTTGAGGCGAAAATGTGGGGACCGAGCATCATCGGATTCGGTTCGTATCATTACAAGTACGCTTCCGGGCATGAAGGCGATGCACCGCTTACCGGATTTTCTCCGCGAAAAGCGAAAATCAGCCTGTACCTGATGATGGACGATGAGGATTATGAAAAATTCGCACCGAATTTTGGCAAACACACACGAGGAAAAGCGTGTATCTATGTGAATAAGCTTGCGGATATCAATGTCGCGGTGCTGAAAGATATGATCAAGGTATCGGTCGCTTTTTCAAAAAAGCAGAATCGCTGAATCTAGAAAACGCTCCATTTCTGTTAGGGGAATACTTTATCTGCGGAGCAAAGATACTGAGTGTGCTGATGGTTACTTTTTTGTTCCTATAGTACATTAAGGTGCGTACTATTCGAAAATTATGCCATCATGTACACTGTAAGAGAAGACTTATTAAGGAGGATGACCATTGACACAGCAAACAGTGGTTTTAAATAATGATATCGTTATGCCCATCGAGGGATTAGGCGTATTCAGGGTTGATGATCAGGAAGTTGCGGCGAAATCGGTGCAAGTAGCGATTCGCTCAGGCTATCGGCTGATTGACACGGCAGCAATTTACCAGAACGAGACCGGTGTCGGTCAAGGAATCAAGGCAGTGCTCGAGGAAACGGATCTGTCGCGCGAAGATTTGTTCATCACATCGAAAGTGTGGAACGCGGATCAAGGCTACGATGCGACGTTGAAGGCATATCAAGAAAGTTTAACTAAGCTTGGTCTCGACTATCTGGATCTATACTTGATCCACTGGCCGGTCGCCGGAAAATATAAGGACACATGGCGGGCGATGGAGCAGCTGTATAAGGAAGGAAAAGTGCGCGCCATTGGCGTCAGCAATTTCCAAATTCATCATCTCGAAGACCTGCTCAAGGATGCCGAAGTCACACCGGTCGTGAACCAAGTTGAGCGCCATCCGCGTCTGACACAGGAGCCGCTTAAAGACTACTGCGAGCAGCACGGTATTCGTCTAGAAGCCTGGGCGCCTCTGATGGTCGGCGAATTGCTTCAGAACGAGACGATTCAAGGCATTGCCAAAAAATACGGCAAATCAACTGCCCAAATTATTCTGCGTTGGCATGTTCAAGGCGGTGTGATCGCCATTCCGAAGTCGGTTAACGAAGGCCGCATTCAGGAGAACGGGCAAATAGTCGACTTTGAACTCTCTGCGGAAGACATGGCAGCAATCAATGCGCTGAACCAAGACCACCGCACAGGCCCTGATCCGGATACTTTTGATTTTTAAGTGAATAAAAGGTGAAGCCGACTCCAATTTGTGGGGGGCGGTCTTTTTTTGATATCGGCAAAAACGCTCGATAAATTTTGCAAAGCGCTCGATAAAACGGGTAAAACGCTCGATAAAATGGGCACCATCTATACAGGTGAATGTGATCAGAGTAGAGAGTCTAATTAAAAATTTGACAAATTGGCGAATTCAGCTTACACAATTTATAGATCCAGGCGCATTTTTGCTATACTAAAAGTACAACATGAAGAGACACCATGACCCGAATAAATTTGATGAAAGGAGGAAAACACATGAGCGAAAAAGTGCTCCTTCAGATTTTGGACAAGCTGACAGGCATGGACGAGCGATTCGACCGCTTGGAAACACGCATGGACCGAATCGAAACACGCATGGAAAAAATGGAAACACGTATGTCCCAAATGGAAACACGCATGGATCGAATGGAAGAAAAGCAAGACCTGATGCAAACGCAGCTTAATGAAACGAACCGGATACTTAAAGCGGTTTATGATCGCCAAGAAGTATCGGATGCGAAACTGGCGGCATTGAGCAGCGACGTCGACAAGCTGCACGGCTACGTCAAGAAGATCGACACAAAAGTAGACCTCAACCAAAAATCGATGGACAAGATGCTCGAAAATCAAGCGGCTGTCTTCGAAATGCTTGGCGAACACGATGTCTCGATCCGAACACTGAAAAAGAAAGCAAGATCATCGTAACCCAGAAGTAATACCAACAGAAAAATTCCGCGTCAAAAGGTCTCCTCTAGTACAACGCATACACCGGCAGCGGTGATTCAACTCCAATTTGTATAAACTTATGAAAAATGCCGGTGCCGTGAAAAGGTTCCGGCCATTTTTATGAATGTTTTTGCTTCAATCGTAATCTGCTGCGCACAAGATCCTCCAAACAATCGATAAAACGCTCACTGTCATTAACCGCAGGAATATAGCCGAACTGCTGCCCACCCGCCTCGTTAAAGGCTTTAGCGTTTTCTTTGGCAAGCTCCTGCAGCGTTTCCAGACAGTCCGCGCTGAAACCGGGCGCGATCACGGCCACATGATTCACGCCTTGCCTTGCTAGATTGCGGACAGTATCAATCGTCGCCGGAGTCAGCCATTCCTCGTTGCCGAATTTAGATTGAAAGGTTTCCAAAATGGCGAGTTTGGGCAGCTTTTGCTTCATTAATTTCGTTGTGATTCGGCAACGTTGCGGGTAATCATCCCCGGTTTGCGCGTAGCGAATCGGAATTCCATGGTAGGAGAGAATGAGCCGATCAGGCATGCCATGAGTGGCAACATAGTTCAAGACGCGCGCAACCATGGCGGCGATGTAGCTTGGATGATCCGGATAATCGCGGATGAACAGCAGCTCCGGCAAATCACGCCACCCCGCGAGTGATCGCTGCAAGCCGTCCCAGATCGATCCAACCGTGGTCGAAGAATACTGCGGATAAAGCGGCAGTACCATGAGACGACGCACACCCCAATCATGCAGCTTTTCTAATTCCTCATTCAGGTTTGGTCGACCATAACTCATTGCGAGCACAACGTGTACACCGGTTTCCGATAAACGATCTTGCAGTGCCGCCTGTTGCTTTTGACCGTTGAGCAGAAGTGGCGAGCCTTTGTCCGTCCACACGGATTGGTAGAGTTTTGCCGATTTTTTTGGGCGAACGCGCAAAATAATACCGTGAAGAATAGGCAGCCATTTCCAGCGTGGCAAATCAATAACACGTCGATCACTGAGAAATTCAGCCAGATATCTGCGGACCGATTTTGGATCCGGTGCGCCCGGGGTACCAAGATTCACGAGCAGTACAGCAGTTTTTTCCATGAAGAGAAGCTCCTGTTCACAAAAGGATACCCCTAGTGTAACAAAAATTGAGCGCAAATAAGTACTGCAGCGCATTTGTTTTTCGGGTAGCCGGCAGCCAAGGTTTTCGTTAAACTGGAAGGTGAGGTGACACTATGCTTCCACAAAAACGAATCTATATCATCGGGTCGGTTGGCAGCGGAAAGACAACGCTCGCCCGGCGAATCGCCGCGAAGACAGGAATCACAGCTTATGAACTCGATAATGTGGTGTGGGAACGGCATCCGGATGGAGACAGACGGCGAGCGTCGGCAGAACGCGACTGCGTGCTGCAAGGTATCCTTCAGGAAAATTCGTGGATTGTCGAAGGTGCGCATCATGATACGTGGGTGCTACCGATCATGCAGCAAGCCGATCAGATTATTTTCCTCAATCTGCCCAATCGTATAATACTCTATAGAATTATGAAACGTTTCATTCGCCAGAAAACAGGTATCGAAAAAGCTAATTATCGACCAACTTTTCACATATTCCGGAGAATGTTCCAATGGAATGCGCAATTCCAGACGAAGGGGATACCACAAGTTTTACATAATCTTGATCCTTTTCGCGATAAGACAGTCATTCTGAGAACGGATAAGGATTTGAAAGAGGTAGTGTCGGTCCTATTTTAATAAGTTGACGAGCAGCATTTTTGCTATAATGAACTAATTAAATTTTAGGGGGAATCACACATGCAAAAAGTACAACTCTTCTTCTCAAATCAGGAAGCAGGAGGTTGCCTAGACTGACGAACGACTAATCTCCTGCTTTCCTAATTAACCCAATAAATTAATTAGAGAGTGGGAAAACGATTTTGAAATCAATTGCTTCATATAATATACGTTTATTATTTTGGAACGACTTTTTTGGAACGATGAATTTCCTACAACCCGTACTGACTTTATTTTATTTGCAGCGTGGCCTGAGCGCTCAAGATATTTTCCTAGTGCTGTTTTGCTGGAGCGCAGCCGTTCTGATCGGCGAGATCCCAACCGGCGTATACGCGGATCGCTTCGGCGCAAAATGCTCGTTTATTACTGGAGCTGTGCTCAGAATTGCCAGCATTGCATTGCTGCTCGTCGCGTCGGAACCGTGGATGTTCTTCCTTTACAGTTTCATCAATGGATTCTCCGTCACTTTTTATTCAGGTGCCGATGAGGCATTTGTCTATGAGTCTCTGAAAGAAAGCGGCGAGGAGCATCGGATGGATCAGGCGATGGGTAAAATTCAATCCGGCAGCTTCATCGCGATGATTGTTGCGGTCCTGTTCGGCGCCTATGCGGCAAAAGACTTGACCACATTACAATTTGATTTGCTGATCCTGCTCACCATCGCGTTTCAATTGGTAGAATTGGTGCTGACGCTGTTCTTGCGGAAACCAAAAAGGGCTGCTGAGCCGTTCGAAAACCCTTTCCGTCAAGTCAGGGAAGGCTTTCTGGTCATCAAACGCAAGCCGCTACTTTTGCTGATGTTCCTGAATGTCACCTTGGTGTTCATTCCGGTAGGTGCGGTTTTCAAAAATTTTGACCAGCCATTCCTAACTCATGCGGGTATTCCTGTTGAAGCCATCGGTTTGTTCTATGCCGGTGCCGCTGTGCTCGGCTTTTTTGCCTCGCGTTCGATCGGCTGGCTGACCGATCATTTTTCCCGTATCGCGTTAATGTTCGTGACCGGCGCGTTTTCAGTGTTCGGTCTCGTGCTAGCGGCGTTCACCGGATCGACACTGTGGATGGCGATTGGTGTATTCATTCTGCTGCGGATCGTTCAAGTGATCCGTTACCCGATCTATTCGCAGATCAGCAATGAATACATCCCATCTTCGGTTCGCGCGACAACGATTTCCTTGCTGTCAATCGTGGATTCATGCTGTGACTTGATCGTTTTTCTCACGTTGTCGTTTATCGCATCCGGCAATTCAATGCAGTGGATCTTTATCGGCGCCGCAGCAATTGCCTTGATCGGTATGCTGCTGCCGATTCGGCCGTTAAAAGAATAAATCATTATGAAGGAACCAGGTGTACCTGGTTCCTTTTGCGATGAAATCAAGAACCAATGCACGAAAATAGAGCGCCATGCACGAAATCACGAATCAATGCACGAACCAGAATCCCGAGCTGGGTCAATGCACGAAATCCGCGATCCAATGCACGAAAATAGAGCGCCAATGCACGAAAAACAAAGGTTAATGCACGAAATCACGAATCAATGCACGAACCAGAATCCCGAGCAGAGTCAACGTATGAAAATAAATTTTCACCAGCTAATATGTAAAGGTATATTTACATACCTATTAATTGATGATACTTTATATGTAAAGATATCTTTACTTCAAAGAAGGAATCTGTATGAAAGTAGTTAACCATATTCGAGAAATCCGCCTTAAGAATGGGATCACGCAAGTTAAAATGGCACAGGATTTGAAAATTACGCGCCAAACCGTCAATGCGATTGAAAAAAACAAATACAATCCAAGCCTGGAACTCGCCTTGAAATTAATTAGATATTTTAACGTTCCCATTGAAGAAATGTTTTATCTAGAAGGGTACGAGGAGGAATAGGAATGAAAAAGAAACGGTTGGAACGGCTCACTATGGGCATTATTTTAATTGGCATGATCATTGGAGGATTTATCGGACTGAGCATAGCCGGCGTAACCATCAATTTTAGCATTGCGGCGGCAATTATCGGCGCGCCGCTGATCGGATTTTTCATCAGCTATTCATTGAGCAAGTGGCGCAAGAAAAGAATGGGGACTATTCCTGAAGCTGACGAACGCACCGCATTAATGCTAAAACGTTACTTTTTGGGTGTCCTCTACTTTGTACTTTTTGGAAGCGGCGCGGCACTGCTTGTCTTGTATGCCATGGGGATTCAGACCATTGAAACCGGCATGCTGATTGTCTGCATGATGATTTTGTATCTCGTGATTGGAATCGGAACGCTGATCGCAGCGAAGCTATGAGATCCTGCACAACCCGGCACATCCTGCAGGGTGAACCCAGCTTGCCCATGATACATTTAATTTGGAAGGGGAGGAAGATTGAGCAAGAATTGACTAGTTGTTCGCAAATTGTCCATAATAAAAAGGCACTTAATTAATAAATGTTAGTAGGTAATTTATTGTGCGTGTAGTACAATAGATATAGGGGTGATTAACATGCAACCAGCAGTTTCAGTCTGTCCCAAACTAGAAAAGGCTTTTCAGATTTTAGGAAAAAAATGGAATGGTTTGATTATAGAAGTACTCTTAGTTGGAGAAACTCACTTTAGTACCATTTCCGGGTCAATTCCCGAATTGAGCGATCGGATGCTTTCTGCGCGATTGAGAGAGCTGGAAGGAATGGGTATTATTGAGCGTATGGTTGATACCGGATACCCAATTCAGGTGACCTATCGCTTAACTGAAATGGGCAAAGAAATAAAACCGATCTTAGATGAAGTGCACAACTGGGCGAATAAATGGTACGGAGATCAAGCTACTGAAAAAAAGTAAGTCAAAACGTTTTACTTTTTTTTAATAACAAACTATACTTATGTAAGAAGTTAAGAATAAATTAGTTAGGGAGTGTTTTACCTATGTCAAACGCATTTATTGAAGCAATCGAAAACCGCAGATCCATTTATGCTCTAGATAAGAATGTGAAAGCAAGCAAGGAAGAAATTATTAAAACGATTCAGGACGCTGTAAAATTCGCGCCTTCCGCATTCAACTCACAAAGCGCGCATGCTGTTGTTTTGTTTGGTGCTGAAAGCGACAAACTGTGGGGCGAAGGCGGAATCGCAGAAACGGAATTGCGCAAAGTTATTCCTGCCGGTCAATCATTCGAATCGACCGCGGCGAAACTCGCCTCATTTAATGCCGGCGTTGGTACGGTACTCTTCTTTGAAGATCAGGATGTTGTTAAAGGCTTGCAAGAACAATTCGCACTGTATGCAGATAACTTCCCTGTATGGTCGGAACACAGCACAGGTATTGCACAATTTGCAGTATGGACTGCACTGTCTGAAATCGGCGTTGGTGCTTCGCTGCAACACTACAATCCGCTGATTGACGAAGCGGTTACAGCAGCATTTGATCTGCCGAAGAACTGGAAGCTGCGCGGACAAATGCCATTTGGCAACATCGCAGCTCCGGCCGGAGAAAAGGAATTTGCACCAATCGACTCACGCGTCAAAGTGATTGGCTGATTCACTATACTTAGCAAAAGACCGAAGGAAACGGGTCCTTCGGTCTTTTATTGTGAGCTTTTCTCTCATGATGGTCACACAAATACCTCAAATATTTTTAAAATTCAACATTTATCTTGCTATCACTTTTATGAAGAGGGTATAATGAGAATAATTCATAGCATGTACATATAAGAAAGATACAGGGGGAACGTTTCAATGATAAAGAAATTATCCGTATTATCACTTTTATTGACACTTGTCTTGATTTTTACGGCCTGTTCATCAGGCAGCGGCAGCGGCTCTTCAGCTAAGAAAGAGACTAGCAAAAAGGTATTGCGCGTGGTTAACGATGCGACCTATCCTCCGTTTGAATCTTTGGACAAGGGCAAAATGGTCGGCTTTGATGTCGACATCATGAAGGCGCTTGGCAAAGTTTCCGGCTATAAATACAAACTGGTCAATGTTGGTTGGGATCCTGTGTTTGCCGAATTGAAATCAAAGACGGCCGATATGAGTATTTCAGCAATCTCGATTACGGCTGACCGTGCGAAAACCTATGACTTCTCAAAACCGTACTTTCTTTCAACAAATAAAATTCTTGTTTCTAAGGACAGCAGCATCAAATCGGCAGCAGATCTGAAAGGTAAAACCGTCGCTGTTCAAACCGGAACAACGGGACAAGCTGCGGTAGAGAAAATTGTCGGTAAGAATAATCCTAAGGTTAAAAAATTCAAGACGATCAGCCTCGCGATCATGGAAATGCAGAATAAGGGTGCTGTCGCTGTCGTTGCCGACAATACCGTCATCGAACAGTATGCGCGCAACAACCCAGGCAAGAACTTGAAAGTTGTTGAAGACAAAGACGCGTTCGAACCTGAATTCTACGGCATCATGTATCCGAAGGACAGCAAGCTGAAACCGGTCTTCGACAAAGCGATCAACAAGTTGTACAGCGATGGCACGTATGAGAAGATCTATAAGAAATGGTTCAAGGTTGCACCGGATCTTGATACACTCAAAGCACAACAATAAGATCAGATAAAAATGAGTAACAGATAAAGGTTGCTTAACTGAGATGTTAAGCAACTTTTTAAGTTAGGGGAGGATTAGCTTGGGCGTTAACCCTATAGACATCATCAGAGAATACTTGCCCTTCTTAGCAAGCGGAACCCTGTTTACGATCGGCTTTTCACTTGCCGGGATTGTTTTCGGCACAATCCTTGGTCTGCTCGTTTGTTTTGGGAAAATGCTCAATAATAAAGTGTTGTCCGCGCCGTTTGTTTGCTACATTACCTTTTTCCGGGGTACACCGCTTTTCGTACAAATTTTACTTATACACTTCGGCGTTGTTCCGGCCATTTTTGGTCAATCGAACGGCATCATCTCTGGAATCGTTGCCTTGTCGCTCAATGAAGCGGCGTATATTGCCGAAGTGTTCCGCGCGGGCATTCAATCCATTGATGAGGGTCAGACCGAAGCCGCACGATCGCTTGGCATGAACAGGCTGCAGGCGATGCGTTATGTGGTGCTTCCGCAAGCGGTGCACCGTGTTTTGCCGCCAATGGGCAACGAATTTATCAGTTTGATTAAAGACAGTTCATTGCTCGCGGCAATTGCCGCACCGGAATTAACGTATTGGGCACAGGCGATGGGCGCTCAGTACGCAATTACATGGACACCGTACTTAGCCATTTCTTTCATCTACTTGATTTTAACCTTGACCATGAGCTTCCTAGTAAATCGCCTGGAAAGAAGGATGGCGACAAAATGATGATTAAAGTAGAAAATCTCAAAAAATCGTTTGGCGAAAATGAAGTTCTGAAAAAGATAAACCTTGAGGTGGAGAAGCAGGAAGTAGTGGTCGTGATCGGACCATCCGGTTCGGGAAAATCGACACTGCTCCGTTGCATTAACTTGCTCGAGACGATTACATCGGGCCATGTATTTATTGAAGGCACCGACATTGCGGATAAGACGGCGAACATTAATAAAATTCGTCAGGATGTCGGCATGGTGTTCCAGCAATTTAATCTATTTCCGCATATGACCGTGCTCGACAACATCATGCTCGCGCCGACCAAAGTTAAGAAAGTCCCTAAAGAGCAAGCAAAAGCGAAAGCGATGGAGCTGCTCGGCAAGGTCGGTCTCGCGGAAAAAGCGGACGCCTATCCGGATTCACTATCCGGCGGCCAGAAACAGCGCATCGCGATCGCCCGTGCGCTGGCAATGGAGCCGAAGATGATGCTGTTTGACGAACCGACCTCAGCGCTTGATCCGGAAATGGTTGGCGAAGTGCTCGATGTGATGAAGCAGCTCGCCAAGGACGGGATGACGATGGTCGTCGTCACCCATGAAATGGGATTCGCCCGCGAAGTCGGCGACCGTGTCATTTTCATGGATGGCGGCTATATAGTAGAAGAAAATGAACCAAACCAATTGTTCGCGCATCCAAATGAAGAGCGAACCAAAGCTTTTTTAAGCAAAGTGTTATAAACATGAAAAACGCGGGGGACGGACGCATTGCGCTCAGTCCCCCGCCTTTTTTGTTCGCAGATCAGATTCAGATGCGCGATCTAGGAAAATCACAACTTTTTAGTCGATCCGATTGTGTTGAACGGTCAGCAGGCGCAGCCGATAACAATTTTTTGTTGCCTCGCCGAGTCGGTCAAGCAGATTATAATTCACCACTGCTCCAACCGGTGCGCCGATACCGGGCATCAGCTGCAGCGTTTTGGCAAAATCCAGATAATCTCTGTATTCCTGCTGGAATTCCTGCCAATCCATTTCCAGAAATTCCTGTTTGTGTACGTCCCAATTTTCAATGATCGTAAGCGTTTCATTCCGCACCTCATCACTCGAAAAGGCGAGCTTAAACACCTGCAGAATGAAAATTCGTTCTTCATAATTTTTCGTATCAAAGCCGTAAACCGATGCCGCGTCAAAAAGAAATTTCATCTTGATGGACAGCAGAAGCGGAAAATCGGCGAGACCGAGCAGAATGCCGCCCGCGCCTGTTCCCGCACCTTCTATGACAGCCGTTTTCCGATAATTAGACAACTTTTCAGTAACCAACCGATCTTTTTCCTCAAGTGTCAATCCGGCAGCCTGATTCTTTTTCGTCATCCATTGCGAACCGGTCAGCGTTGATTGCACCATTCCTTTTATCGCCGCAGTAATCGCAGTTTGCACTTTTTCAGGTATATACCCATTCATTTTTGCCTGAATTTTTTTAGACATCCGATTCAATACACTTGAAGGTTTGAGCAACTTTCGTTTCCACGCTAGGATTTCATCATAAGCTTTCAACTCATACTCGTTCATCGGATCCCTCCCTTTTACATCTACGCGCGGTGCGACCCGTGCGTTTCACCTGCGATCGGCTTTTTGCGCCAAGCGATAATGCCGGAAATGACGAGCAGAAGTGCTGCAAAGATTCCCGGATTCGGCCCGGCGAAAATTAAATTTCCTGTGATCAGCACACCTGCGGCAACCAGTAGAATGGCTGGTACAGTTGCCCGCTTCTTTTTGCTTAACAGGCAAATCGCAACCAGCGCGAGCGCGAACGCCAAACCGCTGAAGGTGAGAAAGGATGTGCCGACACGCTGCATCTCGGCAACTTGCTCGTTCACATGCTTCGCGGAATCTGATTCCAACATGATTTTTTTTAATTCACTGCTTTGCGAAGCCACCAGTGAAAAGATACCGGCGCAAGTCTGCAGCCCTGCAATGACTAATCCTATGATACCCAAAATTCGTTCAGCCGTTCGTTTGTACATAATTTTTTCCTCCTTAAAAAATGGTGAACTTTTTCTTCGCCCAAAAGCTGATCAGCCACAGGATAGCACCACTCGCAAGCGACGGCAGCCAGCCGAATGGAAAGGATGGGCCGAAGTTGGGGAGAAAATGCATCAGTGCAAACCCGATTCCTGATCCCAGCGCGCCGACAATCCCTCCGATAATCATTGTTTTTAAAAGTGTACTTTTTTTATTAAAAAGTGATCGTTCAATTAAATGAAGGATAAACCAGATTATAAAAAAGGCAAAAGTAAGCCAGTAAAGCGTTTCAATCAACACTGTGCCCAAGTAAACATTGGTTTCTAGTGCGGTAAAAAATCCAGCGATGAGAAAGAAAATTCCACGGCCTAACAGATACCAGGTAATGAATGTTCCGGCTAACATGCTGAAAAATGGCAGCCTTGTTCTGAAAGTCTCCTTTGGCAATTCACTGATCAGCTCATCCGCGTAGCCCTTGGGATCATTGCCGAAAATGTGGGCTGCGGTTTTTCCATCCTTCTGACCTTCGATCAAATGATCCAGAAGCTCCATCAAGATCTCTTCACTTTCCTGTTCAGATGCTTTTGATTTAAGCCGGATATAGACGAGCATGTCATCATAATAGTTTTCATTTTCCTTGGTCAGCAGCTTGCGCTTCTCATTATTATTCGAGACTAATTGCTTCAAGCTAATCAATGTTGAGCCCCCTTAAAAAATAGTGAATTTCTTCTTTGCCCAGAAACAGCCAATCCATAAGAGCGCCCCGCTTGCCAGCGATGGTAGCCAACCGAATGAGAAGGACGGGCCGAAGTTGGGGATCAGAAACAGCAGCGCGATGCCCAGTCCGAAACTGATGACTCCGGCTAGCCCGGCTTTCAGCGCATCTTTCCAATTGCTCGACTGTTGTT
This sequence comes from Sporolactobacillus nakayamae, assembly GCF_900113325.1. Taxonomy (GTDB): domain Bacteria; phylum Bacillota; class Bacilli; order Bacillales; family Sporolactobacillaceae; genus Sporolactobacillus; species Sporolactobacillus nakayamae. The sequence goes on from NZ_FOOY01000011.1 coordinate 88,930, forward strand.
TAAAAAGAGATTTTTCGACAATATGAAAGATGAACCAAATGAGCGCAGCAATGGCGACCAGCGAGTAAAGCGTAACAAGTGTGGATTTGAGAATAAAAACCGACGTGTCCACCGGCTTGAAGAAACCGCCGATCAGCAAAGCAATTCCACGAACGCTTAAAAAAATTGAGATGAGGTAGACGATCAAGTAACTGAAAAAAGGCAAACGCGTTTTCAAAGTTTCCTTGGGCAGCTCGCCAAGCAGCTCATCTGCGTAGCCCTTAGGATCATTACCGAAAATGTCGGCTGCGGTTTTTCCGTCTTGCTGTCCTTCAATTAAATGATCGAGCAGCTCCATTAGAATTTCTTCGCTCTGCTGCTCAGATGCTTTCCAATTCAACCGGATATAGACCAGCATGTTATCATAATAGTCCTCGTTTTCCTTGGTCAGCAGCTTTCGCTTTTCATTATTTTCCAAGATTAATTGCTTTGAACTAATCATCTGTGCGCCTCCTCTGCATTAATTCCGAGACTGGGCCAGCGATGTGCGCCCATTCCAGCGCCAATTCATTCAGCGCCGAGCGTCCATCGTCGGTCAGCGAGTAATATTTACGGTTCGGTCCCGATTCTGACGGACGCATCTCACCGCGAATATAACCATTTTTCTGCAACCGCAGCAGCACCGGGTAAATCGTTCCCTCGCTGACATCATTCAAGCCAGCGTCCTGCAGCTTTTTCGATAACTCATAACCATAGATTGTCTCCTTCTCAATGATCGACAACACACAACCATCAAGCACACCTTTCAAAAGCTGGCTCCGAACAGACATAGCGGCCCCTTTCTTAATATGGTATATTGTAAAGCAAGATACTGAGGTGAAAAATCAGCTAACTTGCAATGCAAATTAGCTGATTAAATATTACCTAAGTAGAGGAAGAAAGTCAATAGATGGACCACCATGGGGAATCCGGGAAAAATCCGGGAACAATCAGGTGAAAAATGCGACCAATCCAGGAAATGAGCACGAGCACTATTACAATCGGGGCCAAGGCTCAATTAATCAGGGGAAAAATCAATTTAATCCGGGAAAAATCCAGAACAATCAGGTGAAAAATGCGACCAATCCAGGAAATGAGCACGAGCACTATTACAATCGGGGCCAAGGCTCAATTAATCAGGGGAAAAATCAATTTAATCCGGGAAAAATCCAGAACAATCAGGTGAAAAATGCGACCAATCCAGGAAATGAGCACGAGCACTATTACAATCGGGGCCAAGGCTCAATTAATCAGGGGAAAAATCAATTTAATCCGGGAAAAATCCGGAACAATCAGGTGAAAAGTGCGACCAATCCGAGAAACGATCACAAGCTTGAAAAGAATAATTAATAAAAGGAAACAGCCTTCCTCGGAAGGCTGTTAATTAAAGCAATTCAGGATTACGATAGCTTGAACTTCTGCAATTTCCAATACGTGTAAGATTTTCTTTCTTTAATAGATCGTTTGCAAGATCAGGTGAACTCAAATGCGCCCAATGTCGGAATTCGCGATTGGTAATGGTGTTTGAAACGAGCAAAAAGTAGTCATCAAGCAGGGCAAGGTGTGCATCTTTGGAGCGATGGCCGCAAGTTGAGCAATGCCATGCGCTGTGAATACGGTTCATGGGAATTCTACGGCAGCTTGGGCATTGAACACCGGTGATCAGGTCTTGGGCAGTGAGATGATAGAGTTCAAGTACATTTTGAATGAGAGGCGTATGGGCTCGGAGGAGCTGATCATTGAATCGGTCGCGTTCTAGGTCGGTTAGACGTATTTTGACTGGAGCACGTGTGAATGTTTGAATGCGGTCGGGAACTTGGTGCATGTGGCACACTTTACTGGGGATGATGCTGTTGCCAGGCTCCGTTTTGAGTATGGTTTCGGGGTTGCTGAATGTGACGAAGTCTTCAATCGGAGTTTGCAGGAAGCGATGGGTGGCACGCCAACGGCTTAGACAATCGTTTTGCCTTTTTACTTGTACGATCGGATCACGAAATCCGTCCACCTTGCCATTGAATGTTCGGATCATTTGTTTGAACACGGGATCGAAGTAAATGCTCCCCTTCAGTGCCTTAATTTCAATTATTAATAGGAAGGAACGGGTCAGAATGAGCGTGTCCATTTGGAAAAAGGAATGGTTCGTCGGCAGGCGCAGGCCGTGATAAATAAAGAAATCATTATCATCCGCCAGATCCGCAAGATAAAAATTGATGGCGACTTCACCATTATATCCGTGCGAGCGATTTTTCTCATCCTGGCAAATCAGCGCAAATTGCGGATGACTAGGCGGGAGGCGGCGTTTCAACGCGCGAAGTTGACGGAGGATATAGGGCATCGTTCTCTGCATTTTGATCAATGAATCATCTCCTAGCTTCCACAAATTTCTTAAAACTAGGATAACAAATTTCCTGGAAAAAGACGAAATGACAAAACAGCAAAAAGTCAGCTGAAACAAAGCTAGGCGGGGACAATTCCATAAGGATTGCTGCCATATAAAACGCTTACACAAACAAAATCTATAAAAATAATTTAGGCTTGATCACGCCCAGCCCAATACAATCGCCCGACATATAGTAATACATAATGAGAGGAGTAGGTGACTGTATGACGAACGAATTCGATGATGGTTATTTTTACAACCCCTATGACTATAATTATGGAAATCAATTTAATGAAAATGCGTATGATCCTTATCGTGAACAGATGCCGACGCTGCTGCCAACGGCGACAATTGAAAATGAAATTAAGCTAGGAAGAACCGGTCACTATTACCGTACCAGGCTGGCAAGCTTCGGTGAACTCGTGACGATCCAGCTTCTTGGTATAAACCCAACAACTGGCATGGTCAGTATGAATGTCTACATGCCGCAAACCGGGCAATGGATGTTTCATCAAGAACATAAATCGGATATGTTCGGGCTGACTTATCTTGGTCCGACCCCTCCGCCACTCGGCGGCCAAGGCGGGACCCAAGGCGGCGGACAAGGTACCGGCACACCACGTCCGCCATGGTGTCAGCAATATCCTTGGCTTCCCGGCTGCTGATGAAAAAAGATGGCGCCCGCATCATGCGGAGCCATCTTTTTCTTCAGAGCTCCAAAATGGGCCACAGCCCAGTCCGATGAAGATGCCTAGCATACAGTATTATAAACAAGATAGGCAGGTGTTTAGAAAATGTATTACGATCAGAACGGAAATGAGTATCCGTACGGCTATGAATCGTACGAATACGAGCCGTACAGGTATGTGACCGAATATGATGATGATTATTACGATGAACGCGAACAACCGCAGACGTTTCTCGTTCCGCCGAACGCGATTCAGCAGGAATTGAACCGAGGCAGGCGCGGCCACTTTTATCAAACGCGGCTCGCCAGCTACAACCGGATGATGCTCATCCAGCTGCTCGGTGTCAACCAAAACACCGGCATGGTAAGCATGAATGTCTATTTACCGCAGCAGAGGCGCTGGGTCCAGCATCAAGAACACTTCACAGATATGTCCGGGTTGACCTATCTCGGTCCGTACCCGCCACGCGGCGTTCCATTCCCGCAACAGCCGCCGCGTCCGCCGAGACCGTGGTGGTGCCCGCAATTTCCATGGCATCCGGCATGCCGATAAAAATAAAAGAGATGGCCCCGACTATCCGGTGCCATCTTTTTCCTATTATTTGATACAATGGATAAGAGAACAACTGCATTATTTGGAAAATGTTGACAATTAATGCTTGCGAAGTGGATCAGCGAATTGAAGAGGTGGGCGAGGTGTTTTTCTACATAGCGATTTCCGTATTCAGTATCGTCATCGTATGCATGCTGATTGGATTTATTAAGTTTAGAAGAGGCGAATTTACCAGCAACTTTGTTCCATTTATTATGAATGACAAAGCGGTAAAAGCGTTGAAATCGAACAAGAAAATCAGTGCCAAAACGCTTGAGCAAATCAGCAATTTAGTGATCGCGCAGGTGGCAATCGAAGGAATGGTGATGGCGTCCTATCTCATTTTGGCCGGTAAGGATCAACTGGGCGGCAGCGGTCATCTGCTTGTTCTCGCCATTGTTGCGATCAGATTCTGTTTTGGTTATTTGATTACGCGCATTCTCGAAAAAGACGCGGATCTCACAAAATAAAACGAGAGTGCCTGAGCACTCCCGTTTTCATCACACTTCTTTATAAATCTCAATTTCTTTAATGTCCGGGATCAGGCTGTAGGCCGTCAGCCGATGCTGACCGTCGTAAAGGCAGAGATCCTTGTTGACAATCATCGGCGGCAATTTTCCACCCTCATGTATATAATCAACCATCTGTTTGACGTTATCGGTATGATAGTCATCGTAATTTTCCGGATCGTTTGCCCATTCTTTGTAGGTCACGAGATTCTTTCCATTGTTACTGAACGAGCAAGGCACGTCGTACAGCTTTTCCTTCTCGATCGTGATCAGCTCGAAGCGGTGGTTTTCAGTGCCGAATGCATCGTTCTCAAGATCAGTGTACCGTCCGCAAATTTCTTTTCCAGTTAATAATTCTACCATGCGCAACCCCTTCTTTATGGTTTTCCCAAAACATTCGCGCACGCACGCGAATGATAATAGTTTAAATTTATAATAGATCCATAGATTTTGCAAAGTAAAATTCGACCAGATACCAATTGACAGATCACTATTTTTTGCTAAACTTGACGATAATAGTAAAGGAACGGGGGCACAGGCATGACTGTAGAAAAAGTAAAGGACTATTTTCGGTCGGTAGGTCGGGAAAAAGATATTATTGAACTGGAACTCTCAAGCGCGACGGTTCAGCTGGCGGCGGAGCATCTGCATGTGGAACCGGAACGAATCGCGAAAACACTCGCATTCAGAGGAGAAAATAAAGAGGGCGCGATGCTGGTTGTCGCAGCGGGTGACGCTAAGATTGACAATAAAAAATTTCGTCATGAATTCGGCTTCAAGGCGCATATGCTCTCACCGGACGAGACGCTGGAGCTCGTTGGCCACGCGGTCGGCGGCGTTTGCCCATTTGCTTTAAACCAGGACTGGCCGGTGTTCATGGACGAATCGCTGAAACGATTTGAAACGGTGTTCCCGGCGTGCGGCAGCAGCAATTCCGCGATCGAGTTGACAATTGATGATCTGTACACATTGGGTAATGGAAAGTCATGGGTCGATGTCTGCAAAGGTTGGCAAGACGAGCCGGAAGCCTGACACTTAGAACTTAAGTCGTACACATGCATAGAACGTCGGACGGTTTCTCAATCGCCGGCGTTTTTCTATACTATAAAGGAAGAAAAATTTTTCGATGAGACGGTTGGCACAGCCATTGATGATAAAAACGAGGAGGCGGTTTTTATGAAAAGGTTCGTGATTGTATTAGCCATCGTGGTCGCTGCCTATATGGTCTTCGTCAATCCAATTCATTTGCCCGGGCTGCCCTTTGGCAAGCAGAAAAGTTCGGCGACAGTGACGGAGCAGGTGAACCAGATGGATATAAAGGTCGGAAGTATCAAAACTGAGGTGGTACTTGGCAGCGGCAATCGGGTGCACGCGAAGCTGCGCGGCAAAGGGAGTGTCTCGGTTCAGCGGTCGGGTAACTCGATTCAGGTGAAGACGCACCGGCAATTCACTTTTTTCTCATGGTGGGATCGCTCCAAGGTAACGATTACGATTCCCCGTTCGTACGCGGGGGAACTCAGCCTCGATGTCGGATCGGGGATGCTAGAATTTGATGATGAGGCAAACTATCGCGAATTAGCGGTGAACATAGCATCAGGATCTGCAAACCTGAGTGGGATTTCCGCCGACTTTGCTCAAATCGACGTGCATTCCGGCAACTTAAGAATCGATACGTTAAAGACACCGTCTGCAAGAATTGATCTGCGCTCCGGCAATTTAAATGTCACCAATTTCTCTGGAGCGTTCACCGCGCACGTGCATTCCGGTAATTTGGAGATGGAGGTTGCCAAATTAAGTGGATCGGTAAAGGCAACAGTCAACTCGGGCTCCGCCAGTTTTGACCTGCCGAATAACGCCGGCTTCCGTCTTAACGGAAAGACGAGCAGCGGATTGATTCGCTGCACCTTGCCGCTTAAGGAAAAGCAATCCGGCAACGGTACGATCAGCGGTATCCATGGTTCGGGAAAAGCTACGTTTGACGCGGCGGTGAACAGCGGTTTGCTGCGTATCTATTAAGCTTCCCGGCTCAATTAAGAGTAAATCATAATGCTTACACGAATAAAATTTTCATGATATGATAAATAAGTTGCCCGGTGCTGATGATCGGTGAATCACAATCAGCATTGTCAATCATGAACATTTTAGAAAGAAGTGTTGGAATGAGTATTATGGAAGAAAATAGAATCCAGGTGCACCGCAATCTCAATGTGGTGCCGATTGTTCTTGTTTTGGTTTTCGGCGGTTTTATAACGATTTTAAATCAAACCTTGCTGGTTACGGCACTTCCAAGTATCATGCATGACTTGAATTTGACGTCGGTCATGGTGCAATGGATTCAAACTGTATTCTTGCTTGTCAACGGAATCATGATTCCAATAACGGCCTTTCTCGAGGGAAGGTTCACCACACGCGCTCTGTTTTTATCGGCGATGGGATCGTTTACTGTTGGCACGCTTGTATGCCTGGTCTCAAACAATTTTGCTTTGCTGATTATCGGACGTATCATTCAGGCGATGGGCGCGGGGATTATGATGCCGCTGATGATGACGATTATGTTCATCATTTTTCCGATTGAGAAACGCGGCTCGGTCATGGGCATCTTCGGACTTGTGATCGGGTTCGCGCCGGCGATTGGACCGACCTTGTCCGGCTGGCTGATTAATCATTATTCATGGCGCATCCTATTCTATGTTGTGCTTCCGGTTGCGCTGCTCGATTTTATTCTCGCCTTTTTCATTTTGAAAAATGTGACTAAGCGTACTTATCCGAAGCTGGATATTCTGTCGATCGTTCTCTCAACACTCGGTTTTGGCGGCTTGCTGTACGGTTCGAGTATTGCCGGCAGCCACGGTTGGGACGATCCCGAAGTGCTGCTGACGCTCGTACTTGGCGCTGTTGCACTCACGGCGTTCATTATCAGGCAGCTTCGCCTTGAGCAGCCGATTTTGGAATTTAAGGTGTTCCGCTACCCGATTTTCACCTTGACAACGGCAATCGGGATGCTCTGTTTTACGGCATTTATTGCCGGCGCGACGATGCTGCCGATCTACATGCAGACGATGCTCGGTTTCTCGCCGCTCAAGTCCGGTCTGATGCTGCTGCCCGGAGCAATTGTGATGGGCATCATGTCGCCGATCACCGGACGCATTTTCGATAAAATCGGCGCGCGCGGCCTGGCAATCACCGGTCTCAGTATTGTACTTCTGACGACCTTGCTGCTGTGCCGACTCGATGCTGCAACATCGTTCGCGTATTTAGCGTTGGTGAATGTGGCGCGAATGTTCGGCCTGTCAATGGTCTTGATGCCGACAACGACAGCCGGTTTGAACCAGCTGCCGCATCATATGATTCCGCACGGCACAGCGATGAACAATACCATGCGTCAGGTTGCCGGGTCAATCGGAACGGCACTGCTGTTCACCGTCATGGCGTCAACTGCGCTCGACCCGCATAAATATGGCGTCGACGGGCTGATTCGCGGCGTCAACGCGGCCTTCTTTGTCGCCGCGCTGATTATTTTAGTGGCATTGATTCTCGCACTTTTCGTGAAAAAACCAGCTACTAATTAAAATGAATCCTCCCCGTACCGGATATGAACGGTATAGGGAGGATTTTTTTTGCTCTTTATTTGGCTAGCGGTTCGTGCATGGACTCGGCATTTTCGTGCATTGGATCATGGATTTCGTGCATTGACCCGGCATTTTCGTGCATTGGATCACGGATTTCGTGCATGGACCAACTAATTTCGTGCATGGGCTCGGTTCTGGCTTGTGGTTCGTGCATTGACCTGGCATTTTCGTGCATTGGATCATGGATTTCGTGCATAGACCGATCAATCACGTGCATGGACTCGGTTCTGTCTAGCATTCGTGCATTGATCCGTCATTTTCGTGCATTGGATCATGGATTTCGTGCATAGACCGATCAGTCTTGTGCATGGACTCGCTTCTGGCTTGTGGTTCGTGCATTGATCCGGAGTTTTCGTGCATTGGATCACGGATTTCGTGCATGGACCGATCAGTCTCGTGCATAGACCAAACTCACGATGAAGTTTATCGCTTCGGTTGACCTTTTTCATCATTAGAATATTTTTTTATATGGTGAGCTGAAGCTTTCTCTTCATAGCCGATCGTCTCTCTGCATACATCTAGTATGAAAATCTGCAGAGAGGAGTTGTGCGGCGATGAGCGATGAAAACATGGACGGCGGCAAAGTATTTTTCAATCCGGAATGGCTGCGCACGCAAATTTTTGAAACGATCCGCTTTTATGATCCGCAATGTATCGATCAGGTGAGCGGCGGCTATTATCATTGTTACCTCGACGATGGCACGATCTGCGATTACGAAACCAAATCACTTGTCGGGACCGCTCGCTTCATTTATATATTCAGCGTGGGGACGATGCTTGGCGGCCCGCGGCATTGGAAAACGATGGCGGAACATGGGCTGCGTTTTCTTGAAGAGGTTTTTCACGACCAGGAATATGGCGGCTACTATTGGCAAGCGGAAAAGCGCGCGCCCACCGATACCGGAAAATATGCGTACGGCCAAGCCTTTGTTCTGCGCGCGCTCGCGACAGCAGCGAAGGCGGGCATTGGCAAGGCGCGCCCGCTCATCGACGAACTCGTGCAGACGCTGCAAAAGCATCTTTGGGACGATGCGCATCAACTTTATCTCGATGCGAAAAGCCGCGACTGGAGCGCATCCGATCCGTATCACGGCCAAAATGCCAACATGCAGATGTGTGAAGCGATGATCGCCGCCTTTGAAGCGACTGGTGAACGCGCCTTTTTGCACAGGGTACGCGCGCTTGCGCACTCCGTAACTGTCACACTCGCGGATCAAACGGGCGGGCTCATTTGGGAGCAGTACGATCCGGAGTGGCGGCCGGACTGGAGGCAGCACGCCGGAGATCAGAATAATGAATTTCGACCATTCGGATTCGTGTTTGGTCATTCGATTGAATGGAGCAAGCTGTTGATGAAGCTGCACGACTTTACGCGCGAGCCGTGGCTCGTTGACCGTGCTGTTTTTCTCTACCGCACCGCGTGGAAAGCCGCATCCGACCCGATATATGGCGGTCTTTATTTTTCGATGGCAGCCGATGGACGCATTTTTGATCACTATAAATACTATTGGGTAATGGCCGAAGCACTCGGCGCCTCCGCGCGTCTCGCCGGCGGCGCACCGGACGCGGCGTTTTATCTGAAGCACTATCGGGAGCTTTTCTCCTACTGCTGGGCACACTTCATCGATCATCGCTATGGCGCGTGGTATCCGAAGCTCGGGCGCGCGAATCTCCGCGTCATCTATGAAAAAAGCCCGCTTACGAAAGCGGACGACCACCCGATCGCCAACTATTACGAGGCGATGCATGTATTCGGAAACTCATTTCCAGACGCGTTTCAATTTGAATAGTTCTTGCATGTAGCCCCACACAGAAACCGGTGACATGATTAGTTGATAGCACAAGATAAACAGCAGAAACCCAATTTTGTTTTTACGGACGCTGAGTCCCAATTTTTTAAACACAACATGTTTCTGGTAAAGGTAAAGCGAACCGTAGCTCAAAAAAGTCAGCGGCAGCACAAGTAATGTAGTCAATCCGACGATCCAGTAGATGCCGAAGAATGCTAAAAATAACCCGGGAATCCAGCAGAGCGTGTAGACAATATCCAGATACGGCATCATCAAATTAACGCCGGTCAGGTATTTGGTGAAAAGCCGCGGTTGATGCCATGGCTTAATTTCACCAAGCCCCTCAAGCATGCCGCGTGCCCAACGCGAGCGCTGTTTGGCAAAATGCGGCAGCGTTTCCGGAACATCGGTGAATGCGGCGGCCAGCGGTTCAAAATACACCTTCCACTTTTGACGGAGGAGTCGCCACGTCAACACGATATCCTCGCCGATCGCGTCCGGCCATCCGCCAACCCGGCGAACACAATCTGTTTTGTATAAGCTAAACGCGCCTTGAGCGACAAGTGTGCCTTGGTAAAGCCCTTGCAGACGCTTGATCGACGCAATGCCAAGAAAATAATCCCATTCCTGCATTTTCGTACAAAGCGACGCGCGGCTGTTGCGGACAAGCATCGATCCGGCAACCGCACACACGTCACTCGGACTGCTTTTCATTCGCGCCATCAGATAGCGCACCGCCGATGGATGGAGCAAAGTGTCCGCATCCAAAGTGATGACGTAAGGCGTGGTCACGTGCCGCAGCCCCTTATTCAACGCGTGAAATTTCCCCGGTGTTTGCTCATGCAGAATGGTCACGTCAAGATCAAACGTATTTGCCGCGCGCGCAATCTCGCCGTCGGTATCGTCGTTCGAATGATTGTTGATAACAACCACGCGCAGATATTCTTTATAATCCTGATTTGCAACATAGTTCAAGGTGTTAAAAATGGACGCTTCTTCATTGTGAGCCGCAATAAGTATGGTGACCGGTTCAGTAGGAAATGCGTGCTTCAACTTCGGCTGTCGGTCGATCAGCAGACTGATCATTAAAAAGGCATTCATATATCCGGGAACATAAGCAATCCCGCCAATAATTATGATCGCAACAGGATAGGTGACAATAGAAGAAAAATCTTCGAGCCAAGGAATAGAGAGATAGATAGAGAAAAGGAACCATCCAAAAGCAAAAGCATGGCTGGTCCAGAATTTAATGGACACGCTGACATAGAATCTATGAGACAACCTTTTCGGTTCAAGAGGAGTTAAACTTGGATACATCGAATCCTCCTAAAAGTTATCGTCTAGTCGTATCGTTTCTGATACGTGACCATTATATGAAGGTTCTTGCATGCGGATCAAGAATCAAAAATTACCACAGGATTACTGGAAACCGTACAATAATAGAGAAAAAAGAATGGCGATGCCTTATCTAATATCATACGCCGCTTTATTAAGTAAGGGCCGGAAGTCGCAGAATCTATTATTTTCCGTGTAAAATGCTGCCAATGGCACTTTTAATGGATTAATGAATTGATTTTGTAAACTGTATCTATTATAATTACACTAATCTCCTAAAAGGGGAATCATAGAATGAACAGTCAGTATACCATTGCCGTTCACTGCTTGATTGTGCTCGCGAAGACGCCGGATCATGTCTGGAACAGCGAGTCGCTCTCACAGAAGGTGCACGCGCATCCGGCCCGAATTCGCAAGATTATGAGTAGTTTGCGCAAAAACGGGCTCGTCGAAACAAAAGAAGGACTGGGCGGCGGCTATCGAATGGGCTGCGATCCACGCGCCTGCACACTGGCGCGAATCTATCAATCAATTTCATGCGAGCCCTTGAAACTCAGTTGGTGTGCCACCGGTTGCGCGCAAGATCCGGAATTTGACCGCATCCGCTCGGTGATGGATTTCGCGTTTACCGGCGCGGAACGAGGACTTGAAGAATATCTTGATCATTGGTCGATCGATTCGCTGATCAAGCGAACCGAACAGTCGGTCACGCAGGAACCGGAGACGATGGCTGCCGGAATTAACGAACAAATGAATGCACATATAAAAAAGATCGGTGGTGAAGGTTAATGCAACAAGAATCCAGATGGAAAAAAGGCGATTGGGTAAAAGGAAGAACGGTGAATGGCGAGCTCATGCATGGGTTCGTCGTTGACTACAACCACGAAGAAGGAACCGTCAAAATTCACGTTGTTGCTTGCGACCGCGAATCAACGGTCGGCAGAGTGATCGAAACACTCGGCTACCTGATCAAACCGTTCCCAGATATGGAACTGAACGGTCAGCAATTACGCAGTATGGCGGATATCGCGCTTATTACATCAGATCGCGACTGGTTCATGAATCTCTCTGCGCAATTGTCCGAGCGCGGCAGCGAAACAACCAGCGATGACCTGACACCGGCAAGTCCATGGTACTGGTCGGCGCAACACTAATAAATCAATGAATAGGAAAAGGTGCGTGCGCGCACCTTTTTTTCGTTATTTAAGGTGAGTATTTGTGTTGAGTAAATTTCTTTTCTCTGATTCGAATCTGTGAGAAAATAAATAGGACAGGGAGGTCGAACGATATGATTCATGCATTGAATGACACAGTAAAATTGAACAATGGATTAGCCATGCCGGGATTCGGACTGGGTGTTTGGAAGGTCAAGGACGGTGAGGAAGTGATCCATTCGGTTCGTTCCGCGCTGAATGCCGGTTATACAATGATCGATACGGCGGCCATCTACCGCAACGAGGCCGGTGTCGGCGAGGCATTGCGTCAATCCGGACTGAAGCGGGACGATGTGTTCGTGACGACTAAAGTGTGGAACGCCGATCAAGGCTACGATTCCACGTTGGCCGCGTTCGAGACGAGTATGAAGAAGCTCGGGATCGAAACGGTTGATCTGTATCTGATTCATTGGCCGACCGCCGGAAAATACAAGGAAACATGGAAGGCTATGGAAAGATTATATAAAGAGGGCAGGGCACGCGCGATCGGCGTCTGCAATTTCCACGCGCACCATCTGGAAGACCTGCTGCAGGATGCCGAAATCAAACCGGCTGTCGATCAGGTCGAGCTTCACCCGCTCCTGTCCCAAGTACCGCTGCGCAACTATTGCTATAAAGAAGGCATCGCCGTTGAAGCCTATTCACCACTCGGAAGCGGCGGTTTAATCAACCACCCAGGCCTAAAAGCGATCGGAGATAAATATGGAAAAAGCGCAGCACAAGTCATGCTGCGCTGGAACGTCCAGAGTGACATCATCACGATCCCGCGCTCAACTCAGGAGGCGCATATCATCAGCAACGCCGATATTTTCGACTTCGAACTGTCTCCGGAAGACATCGACACCATCGACGCGTTGAACGAGGATAAACGCTTTGGCGCAGACCCCGACAATTTTGATTTCTAATCGATCACCAAAAAAAGAAGGGCTTGGCGGAATCCCAACCATTTCGCCAAGCCCTTCTTCTGACCTTTGGTGGATTGGCTACAACCACGGGAGTTAGCTACAACTCATGGTGAATTAGCTACAACTCTTGATGAATTAGCTACAACCACGGGAGTTAGCTACAACTTTTCGAAGGTTGGCTACAACTTTTGATGGATTGGCTACAACCTCGAAGGTTAGCTACGACTTTTCGAAGGTTAGCTACGACTCTTGATGGATTAGCTACAACTTTTGATGGATTGGTTACAACTACGGGAGTTGGCTACAACTTTTGGTAAGTTAGCTACAACTCTTGATGGATTGGCTACAACCCCGGAAGTTGGCTACGACTTTTGGTGAATTAGCTACAACTTTTGGGGAATTAGCTACGACTCATGGTGAATTAGCTGCAACTTTTCATCGATGGGTTACAGCTCGATTTATCGTGGGATTAATGGCCATTATCCAGTGAACGAACGGGATCTCCATTAAAAAAGGCGAGCGGATTTCGATTTGATTAGCGACTGATTGGCAAAAGAATGTGAAATTTACTAGCTGGGGAGTTTTGTATAGATGACAAACAGCTCGAAAGGAAAACAAGAGATCAAACGCGGCCCCATAACCGTGGCGCTGATTATCGGCGCGTTTGTCGCGATTCTAAACGAAACATTGCTCAATATCGCGCTATCCGACTTAATCAATTACTTTAATGTGACGCCGACAACGGTTCAATGGCTGACGACCGGCTATCTGCTCGTTATCGGCATCCTGATGCCGGTGACAGCGCTCTTGACCGGCTGGTTTACCACGCGCCAGATGTTCCTTGGCGCGATGACGATTTTTCTGGTCGGAACGGTGCTTTGCGGCTTTGCGCCGAACTTTTCCTTCCTGCTTGCCGGGCGCGTGATCCAGGCCGCCGGCTCCGGTCTTATTTTACCGGTCATGATGAATACGATTTTGTTCATCTATCCTCCTGAAAAAAGAGGCGGCGCTATGGGCCTGATCGGGCTTGTGATTATGTTCGCGCCTGCGCTCGGCCCGACCTTGTCCGGCTTGATCATCGCTTCACTTTCGTGGCGCTGGCTGTTCTATCTCGTCATTCCGCTCGCCGTTTTCTCCATTTTGTTCGCGTCGCGGTTCTTAACCAATGTTTCCGAAGTAACTAAGCCTAAAGTGGATGTATTTTCAGTTGTTCTATCCACGCTCGGGTTCGGCGGACTGGTATACGGTATGGGTTCCGGCGCGGAAGGCGGCTGGCTTAGCCTTGTCTTTCTGATCGTTGGCGTGATCAGTCTGGTACTGTTTGTTTGGCGCCAACTGGTCATCGCGAATCCGATTCTTGACTTTCGCGCATTTAAATATCCAATGTTCACGCTCGCGACGATCATTATGATTCTGGTGATGGTCACGTTGTTCGCGACGATGATTCTGCTCCCGCTTTATCTGCAGCAGGCACTCCTGTTGTCGTCATTTGCGGCCGGGATTGTGCTCCTGCCGGGCGGTTTGATCAACGGTATGCTGTCGCCGGTGATGGGAAAATTGTTCGATAAGTTTGGCCCGCGCCGGCTCGTTACGCCCGGACTGCTGATCATGTGTGTCGTAATCTGGCTGTTCAGCAGGCTGACTGTTGCGGAGACAATGCTGTATATCATCATATTGTACGCCGCGCTGCTGATCGGCATGTCGATGGTGATGATGCCTGTGTCGACAACCGGCTTGAATCAGCTGCCGAAGCGTATGTATCCGCATGGCACGGCGATCATGAACACCTTGCAGCAGGTCGCAGGCGGTATCGGCACTGCCCTGTTTATCGGCATCATGGTGTCCGGTCAACAGGCCTATCTCAGCCAATCCGCCAATCCTAAAGCGCCGTCTCAAATGCTGCAGGCACTCGTCGCCGGCATGAACCACGCCTTTATCGTCGCACTTGCTGTCGGCGTGGTTTCACTGCTGCTCTCATTGTTTTTGAAGCGGACCATTGCTCCGGATGAAGAAGGGTAAAAAGCCGGCTTTTGCGGCATAATGCTTATGAGGTGAGAAAAATGTCCGCATATCTTTATCCGCAAATCATCGGTTTCGCACTCTTTTCGGTAGAACATATAAGCACATTACTCGTCATCATGACGTTAGGGGTCTGCCTGTTTCTTTTCAGGCAGACCCTTTTTACGCGCTATTTTCTTGCGGGGGTTTTGCTGATTGGGGAGCTGGGGTATCAGGTTGGTGTGCTTGTGGCGGGAAAATGGTCGGCGCGCTCGTCGTTGCCGCTTCAGGCGAGTGATGTGGCGGCGCTGCTTGCGGCGGTGATGCTGCTGACTCGGAGCCGGTCGCTTGCGGCAATTTTGTATTTCGCGGGGATCGGCAGTGCGGTTCAGGCGCTGGTGACGCCGGACCTGGGTGCGTCTTTTCCGCAGCTGCATTTTCTGCAATTTTTCGCGACGCATGGGGCGACGGTGCTCGCCTGTCTTTATATGATCGCGGTCGAGCACGTGCGGCCGGCGTATCGCTCGCTGTGGTGGGCTGCGCTGTGGATGAATCTGTATGCGGCGCTCATTTTCGTTGTGAACCGGATGCTTGGCGCCAACTATTTGTATTTGATGCGCAAGCCGGGTGTGTCGGTGCTGAACTGGCTCGGTCCGTGGCCGTGGTATCTGCTCTTGGTGGAGGTGCTGATGCTCGTTGAATTTCATTTGCTCTATTGGTTTGTTCGCAGGAGGAAAAAGGGCGACTGCTGTCGAAAATAGACTCTATCACTAGTGGAGGATGATGCCTATTGATTTCGAAAAAATTGCTAATCCCGATGCGGCTGCTCGCTGATCAGGCACTGCTCGAGCATCTGCCGAGCGGCCACCCGGCAAGGGCGTCTATCGAAGCAGATCTCGATAAGCGCAGCTCAGGTTGGATCGGTGAGCAGAATCTCGCTTATTACCTCGATATGTTCGAAATTGCAGATTTTCATGTGTTTTACGGACTCCATTTGGACGACTGTCAAATCGACGTCCTGATTCTCACACCCACGTTTATCTCACTAATTGAAGTGAAAAACTATTCCGGAATTCTTATTTTCACAAGCGAAAAGGGTCAAGTTATTCGCCGAATGGGTGACCGCCGCGACGGTTTTCCAAATTCGCTGTTGCAGGTCGGTCGTCATCGCGAATTGCTTCTTCGCTGGCTCACCGCCCATGGCCTGCCGGCGATTCCAATCGAAGCCGATGTCGTGATCTCAAATCCGAGTACCATTATTGAAAATCCCACACATTCGCGTCGCGTCCAGAACCACGTCTTCCACGCCGAACAGGCACCGCTCAAAATTCAAGCGATGCTTGAAAAACACAG
The DNA here is from genome assembly GCF_900113325.1 of Sporolactobacillus nakayamae. GTDB lineage: Bacteria > Bacillota > Bacilli > Bacillales > Sporolactobacillaceae > Sporolactobacillus > Sporolactobacillus nakayamae. Next base: position 105,341 of record NZ_FOOY01000011.1, read on the forward strand.
CGGCGGTCGCCGGTATACCCCGTTTCTGCAGCAAATTGAAACCCAACTGTTGCAGGCGCACTCCGATCCATTTACCAATGTTCTGAACACGTTTAACATCCAACCATCCGAGCTGCTGCGCGGTGTCCGCTGCACGCGCTGCCGCAACTACGCTATGCGGCGAATCTACGCAAATTGGCATTGTCCTCATTGTGGCTACAAATCCAAAACTGCGCACGAGTCGATGATTCTCCACTACTTCCTATTAATGGGACAAACCATGACCAACAAACAATGCCGCGAGTTTTTGAATCTAGGAGCAGACCAAAGATTAATCGTAAACCGTCTAATTAAAAAGATGAATCTCACACTCTCAGGAAATGGCCGAGGCAAGGGATTATATTATCTCTCTCCTTCTCATGAACAATTGAGTCAATGCTTAAAAAATACAATTAAATCAAGGCGGAAAAGAAGATAGTATCCTATCAAACAATGAAACTTCAACCGAAGAGAGGAGAAGTCGAACCGAAGAGCGGAAGTCGAACCGAACCATCGAAAAGTCGAACCGAAC
>NZ_FOOY01000011.1:106405-112556 GCF_900113325.1 Sporolactobacillus nakayamae
GAGGAAAAGTCGAACCGAAGAGCGGAAGTCGAACCGAACCATCGAAAAGTCGAACCGAACGCGACCAAAGTTGAACCCAAGAGAGGAGAAGTTAGACCGAACACCGAAAAAGGCTCAATCCAACAGCCAATGCCTCAATTACGAAGGAATTTTCCAACGGGAAAATTCCCACATCCTTATATAAAAAGAAAAATTTCCATATCTAACATCTAGAAATTTCTCCTGCATTTAATAAGTGCGTACCTCAAGGCATCACATGGGACGCACTTTTTCTCATGATCCAAATTCCCTTAGTTTCAAAAAGGTGCGTCCATCGAATTCAGTCCGGATGACGCACTTTTATTTTCGTACGTGGCTCCCTGATCAGGAGATGGGAGCACTTTTTCTCATGAACAAAATTCCTCATCCACCAAAATCATTACGGAGGATGTACCTTTTGAGTGTCGCGCGCCCCGATCAAGTGAAAGGGGACGCGTTTTTCATCCGTCGCTTGAGACAAGAGGTTCCCCAGACTGCCGCGAGGCCGCTCCCGTTATGCGGCAACCCTTGTCCCTATTGACTTTTTGGCATATAAACGGAACTCGTTTAATAAGATGTTACAAACTCACATACGGGGTTTCGAGGTGAGCGCGGCGGGCTTGGAACGAGCATGATGATGATGCGTTGTTTAAGTTCCGTTTCTTCCAAAGATTGTCTCATTTCGCATCTTCATGACTACAGGAGGCGAGTGGTGTGCACGATTACATCAAAGAGCGTACGATCAAGATTGGAAAGCATATCGTGGAGACAAAGAAGACGGTACGAGTGATTGCCAAAGAGTTCGGGGTATCGAAAAGTACCGTCCACAAAGACTTGACGGAGCGGCTCCCGAACATTAATCCGGAACTAGCCAACGCAGTAAAAAATGTGCTCGATTATCACAAGTCGATTCGCCATCTTCGAGGAGGGGAAGCGACACGGCTGAAGTACCAGAAAGATACCGAAACAGCAGTTCGAAACTGAAAGGAAAACACCGAGCGACGAAACAAAAAACATAATCGACGAAATGCATTATTTTTCGACATACTCCCTGTTTGTATCAATTTATGATAAAATGAAATAATGATTGATAACTATCCTGGATTAGGTCTAGGTGTTTTGACAGGGAGGATTTGACGTGTTTTCAAGAGATATCGGAATTGATCTCGGAACAGCGAATGTATTGATCTATGTAAAAGGACAGGGCGTTGTTCTGAATGAACCGTCAGTAATCGCAATTGATACGGATACAAAGCAAATGTTAGCAGTTGGTGAAGAAGCGAGACGGATGGTTGGACGTACTCCTGGAAATATTGTCGCACTCCGTCCGCTCCGTGATGGCGTCATCGCAGACTTTGAAATCACAGAACTCATGCTGTCGCATTTTATCGATAAAATAAATGTAAAAGGCTTCTTAAAAAAACCGAGAATCTTAATCTGCACACCGACACACATCACATCGGTTGAGCAGAAAGCAATTCGCCAAGCAGCAGAACGCAGCGGCGGCAAACAAGTGTACCTAGAAGAAGAACCGAAAGTGGCCGCAGTAGGCGCAGGCATGGACATTTTCCAGCCGAGCGGCAACATGGTCATCGACATCGGCGGCGGGACAACCGACATCGCCGTCATCTCTATGGGCGATATTGTGACCTCCCAGTCCATTAAACTGGCGGGCGACAAGTTCGACCAAGAGATCCTGAACTATATTAAGAAGAAATATAAACTGCTCATCGGTGAACGCACCGCCGAACAAATCAAAATGACAGTCGGCACCGTATTTAAGAACGCGCGCGACGAAAGCATGGACATCCGTGGCCGCGACATGGTGACCGGTCTGCCGAAAACGCTCACCGTTCATTCCTATGAAATCGAAGAAGCACTCGCCGATTCCGTGAGCACACTCGTCCGCGCAGCGAAAAACGTGCTCGAACAAACCCCGCCGGAATTGTCCGCCGACATCATCGACCGCGGCGTCATTCTCACCGGCGGCGGCGCGCAGCTGCACGGCATCGACCAACTGCTCGCAAGCGAACTGAAAGTGCCCGTAGTCGTAGCCGACAACCCGATGACCTGCGTCGTCGAAGGCGCCGGCAAAATGCTGGAACACCTAGACAAACTCCCAAAGCGCAAAGCAAACTAATTGCTCTGCGCTTTTCGCGCATAGAGAATAAGGACGACCTTTATATAGGTTAAAATGCGGCATCCGCCGCACCGAACGCCGACGTTTCGGCACTTCGCGCACAATTTTTAATGGGAGGCAAGATGCGTAGAAATCAAAACAGGCAGGTGACGGACAGTGATCAGAGGCTTGTACACATCGGCGGCAGGAATGATTGCCCAACAAAGAAAGCAGGAAACGCTGTCAAACAACTTGAACAATATGGATACGCCGGGCTACAAAAGCGACCAAAGTAAGCTGCGCACGTTTCCCGAACAACTGATTAGTCGATTAGGCGGCGATGCGACACCATCACGCGAAGTCGGCGACCTTGCGACCGGTGTGTATATGGATGAGGCAGTACCTGACTTTTCGCAAGGAACGGTCACAGAGACCGGCAAGGCAACCGACGTCGCGCTGTCCACCGCGCAGCTGCCGGTGAATCCGCAAACCGGTGCGCAGGAAGGCGCCCTGCTCTTCAATGTCCGGACACCCGCCGGCGACACGCGCTATACGCGCAATGGGCACTTCACGCTCAGCCCCACCGGTTACTTGACCGACGACATGGGCGATCAGGTGCTCAGCACCGCAGGGCAGCCGATTCAGCTTCCATCCGATCAGTTTCAAGTGGCCGGAGACGGAACGATTTCAATTGATGGCGCGAACTACGGACAGATCGGCGTCAGCTATGCGGCGCGCACCAACCAGCTAGTCAAAGAAGGCAGCAGCCTGTTCCGACTCGATGGCGGCGGCGCACTTCCGGCGGCCGGCGGAAACGCGGCAATCAGCTATAGCTTGAAACAGGGCTTTGTTGAGGGCTCCAACGTTCAGGCCGATCAGACGATCACCGACATGATGGAATCATACCGATCATTTGAAGCCAATCAGAAAGTGCTGCAAATCATCGACGGATCGCTGGACAAAGCGGTCAATCAAGTCGGTCGCGTAAATTAAATGAGGCTGTTCGAAAAATCCGAGAAATGGTTAATGCGGTTCTTCTGCTAATAAAAAATCCCTTCAGCTAAGGACCCCGCGTCCTGCGGAAAGTACACTTCGACGATCAGGGATCAGGATGAGCTAGAGTCAGGTATGTTAGGACGCGGCGTTCGGTCCATTTTATCCTCCCTTTCGAACAGGTTCTAAAAATTAAAAAGGCAGGTGAGCGGGATGCAACGGCAAATGATGGCTACGGCAGTAACATTGGGACAGATTCAGCAGCAATTGGCGACGGTCGCTGATAACATTGCGAACGTCGGTACAACCGGTTATAAGAGCCGTGACGCAAAATTTACCGATTTGCTCGTTCAGCAGATCGATAACATGCGTCCGGCCGATACGGATCAGACCGATCAACAGAATCGGCTGACTCCGTCCGGAATTCGCGACGGGTCCGGCGCTCGAATCGGAGACACATCGGTGGATTTGTCCATGGGTGCGATCAAGCAGACCGACAATCCGCTCGACCTTGCCCTGACCAATGACCACCAATTTTTCACCGTGAATCACGGCGGCGCGACCGCCTATACGCGGTCGGGCGCCTTTAACGCGCAGCCGGATCCGAATGATCCGAATACCCTGCGCCTGCTCACGAAAAGCGGCGAAGCAGTGCTGGGCGCGAACGGACAGCCGATCACTCTCCCCGCAAATTATCGGAATCTGCAGATCAGCAGTGCGGGCGCGATTACAGCCGAATTGCCAAGCGGCGCCCGTGTTAACGCGGGACAGCTTGGACTGGTCACAGTCAGCCGTCCTCAATTACTAGAAAACCAAGGCAACAGCGTATACACATTGCCCAATCTCGCTCAACTCGGCATCGGAATGAACGAAGTCGTTCAGCCGGTTGCCGCTAATAGGGGAAGTGTGGCTCAAGGCAAACTGGAAAATTCAAATGTCGATCTGACCAAAGAAATGGCCGATCTGATCAATCTGCAGCACAACTATCAGCTGAACGCGCGATCCGTCACCATCGGCGATCAGATGGCCGGACTGGTGAACGGTCTGCTGCGTTAAGCGAGGAATTTATAATGGAATCTAACGAAAAGCTACATAATAAATCAGATAACCCCAATACGAGGCAAGCGGTCCGATCGGCGCGTAAAGAAGCGCAAAAGGCAGAACGCGCGGCTTCACCAAAACCCAAAACCGACGAGGAGAAAAAACCGCTTTTTAACCCGTTCTTCGGCTATAAAAAGCGGCGCTTTCCGATCTGGCAGCGCCTGATCGCGCTGATCGCTCTGTGCGCGATCGCTCTGTTCGCCGGAATGATGGTTGGTTACGGAGGACTAGGCCACCGCAGTCCTTGGGCTGTATTTGAGCCTGCCACCTGGCAGCACATTTTCGATTTTTTGAAAACGAAATGATTAAAAGGAGGCGGTCGTTTGTTAACGATCGACGAAATCAAAAAAATATTACCCCACCGTTATCCATTTCTGCTTGTCGATAAAGTACTCGAAGTTGAAGACGGTAAGAAAGCGGTCGGTATTAAAAATGTTACCGTGAATGAACCCTTTTTCCAAGGCCATTTTCCCGATTATCCGGTGATGCCCGGCGTCCTGATCGTTGAGGCGCTCGCCCAAGTCAGCGGTATCGCCGTCCTCAGCAAAGGCAAGCAGGAAAACATGCTGACGCTCTACGCCGGCATTGACAAATGCCGATTTAAGCGCCAGGTACGGCCCGGCGACCAGCTGAAGCTGGAAGCAGAAATTCTCCGATTCCGCGCGGGATTTGCCAAAGCAAAAGGCGTCGCAACCGTCGACGGAGAAGTCGCTTGTGAAGCGGAAATGATGTTCGCACTCAAAGCAGCAGAATAAGCAGCAAGCACCACAGACGCCAACGTTTAATCAGGCGTCTGTTTTCTTCATAGAGTCAAGGTGAAAAAGGAGAAACTAAGGCGAGACACAGCACAATCGAGATGATGGTCGCCGTCAAAGCCCAAATGAGCCCGGCGAGTTTTCTGAATTCCATTTTGATGATCGAAATCACGAACGAAATCCGCAACTGTATAATCCAACCGCTGTCGGAGCAATAGCAGCATAATCTGTTGCTTATTCCTTGCAAGACGCGTCTATTTAGACTAGCGTAAACGTATCAACAGTATTTATGGAGGGATTCACATGCCGACATTATCGGAAACCGGCTTTCATTTCGGCGCCAAAGAAGCACCGGTAAAATTGATCGTTTTCACCAATCTCGCTTGCCCGCACTGCGCAACCTTTTTGCAAGACTACGAAACCGAGCTGCTTCCGGCAATCGAGAACAAACAACTTGAACTCATTTTGAAGCCGTTCGACAAGCCGAAAGTCGGCCTGCTTAAGGGCAACCTCGTGCACCTGTTCCTCAATTACAAGGATCAGGCAACGACCAACCCGGTCATTCTGCAATTATTCAAGGACCAATCGGAATGGAAGTCGCTTACAGACAGCGAAATCAAAATATACCTGACCGAGAACTACGGCCTGACCGCGCAGCCGGACAACACCGAACGTAGCCTGACGATCACCCAGGAAGCAATCAACTTCGACGCTACTTCCGTACCAACCGCCCTGATCAGCCGCGCCGGCGCAGCACCAACCAAAATCACGCAGGAAGAGCTGAAAAAGGAACTCGAAACGGCACCTGCAAACTAATCGAAGCAAAACAGAACCGGGCGTCTCAAACGTCCGGTCTTTTTTTATGCCGCAACAACTCGCTAAGCGAGTTGTAACCGAATAGAAAAAAGCAGTAACCAAACGACCCAAAGTCGTAACGAAAATCCGAAGTCGTAACCAACGAAAGGAAAGTAGTAACGAACCATCGCAAAGTCGTAACCAATCGACCCAAAGACGTAACGAAAATCCGAAGTCGTAACTAACGAAAGGAAAATAGTAACGAACCACCGCAAAATCGTAACTAATCGACCCAAAGACGTAACAAAATTTTGAAGTCGTAACCAACGAAAGGAAAGTCGAACCTAACGATCCAAAAGTTGAACCTAAG
>NZ_FOOY01000011.1:113676-123323 GCF_900113325.1 Sporolactobacillus nakayamae
GAACCCAACGATCCAAAAGTTGAACCTAAGACTGGGAAAGTCGAACCGAACATGTGGACCTAGGATCATTCCGCTAAATCCGAACCTGTTTGCCATCCTAAAAATAAATGTGTCAGAAAATATGACATACCCCTTTTCATTTTAACAGGAATACCCTACAATAAACCTTGTTCTTAAATTTTAGTCTATTCAAAATAGAAACGCCGTTCCGATCAACGGAACGACAAGAACGAAATTTAACAAACAACACTGGGTAACTCATAACACAATTCAGAAAAAGAAGGGTTGAGAACAAAGAATGACAGAGTCAAGCAGCACTGTAGAATTGAACGAAAAAATTGGGCCTTATCAGCACAAGACATTGTGGGCGTCCATTGTCGGGTATGCAATGGATGGGCTGGATATGATGATGCTCGCATTTGTACTGCCGTTAATTATTGCTTATTACAGTATTAATCCGGCACAAGCCGGAAGTATTTCGACGATTACCATGCTCGGCGTTGTGATCGGCGGTTACATATTTGGTATTCTTGCCGACAGCTATGGACGTGTACGTGTGTTTACATGGACAATCCTCATATTCTCCGTATTTACCGGACTATGTGCGTTCGCTCCGAACTTTGAAACCTTTAATATTTTCCGCTTTCTTTCCGGACTGGGTCTTGGGGGCGAATTCGGGATTGGCATGACCCTCGTCACCGAGACATGGCCGAAAAAATTGCGAACACGCGCGACCTCCTATGTCGCACTCGGCTACCAAGCTGGAACCATATTGGCGACGCTGACCGCAGCGTTTATCGCGCCGCATTTTGGCTGGAAAGGCGTTTTCCTTGTGGGCGTTATTCCTGCGCTGCTTGCGTGGTGGTCGCGCCGCAGCCTTAAAGAACCGGATATTTGGCTGAAAACAAAGAACGAAAAGAAAACGTCAATTTCGATTGTTGAGCTGTTCAAAGGCTGGCGCGTTACCGGCACAACCATCGGACTAATCCTCATTTGCAGCGTGCAGAATTTCGGTTATTTCGGCATCATGAACTGGATGCCGACGATGCTTGCGACGCAGCATCACTATACCATTAACGGTACAGTGGTCTGGACGATTTCCACTGTTATCGGAATGGTACTTGGCATCATCACGTTCGCTTGGCTCGCGGACAAATGGGGCCGCAAACCGGCGTACATTACGTTCCAGATTTGCGCGGCCATCATTGTATGGATTTATTTCCAGATCGATAGCCCGACACTGCTTGTTGCCCTTGGCTCTGTTCTTGGATTCTTCGTCAACGGAATGATGGGCGGTTACGGCGCGCTGCTTGCTGAACATTATGCAACGCGGGCACGCTCCACTGCTGAAAATATCATTTTTAACACAGGACGGTTCATTGGAAGCTTCGGACCGCTGATCATCGGATTCATGGCGCTCAATCATTCGCTCAGCGCGGCGCTCGGTACCATATCATGTGTTTATATCATTGCGGCTTTGTCCATGTTCTTCCTCGTTCCGGAGACGAAAGGCAAGGATCTCGCATAATCACCAAAAGGCATTAAGGGAAAGGATGTGGCCACGATCGAATGGATGGACCGGTTTGTGAAGCTGATGGATAAAATCAGCGAATGCCCGGCTGCCGGCATTGGGATTGCGGATCTTTCTCGGCAGACTCTGCTCAGCAAAGGTACCCTGCATCGCATGCTGCAGAGCATGATCGGGTACCGAATAGTGGTGCAGGATTCGGAATCAAAAAAATATACGCTGGGACCAAAAGCGATGACTTGGGGCAGCACGTTTCTTCAGAATCGAGATCCGATCGGTTTGCTTGCCCAATACTGTAAACAGGTGGGGGATGAAACAGGAGTGTACGCGTTCATCTGTCGCTGCCAAGCGGATGAAATTTTCTGCACCCATACGCATCAACCGTCCAGCTCAGGCAACAGCTTTTTCGTCCATGTCGGACAGCGTATGCCACTCCATGCGGCAGCTGCAGCCCAGATCATCGTGGCGTTCCAATCGGACGAGACGATTAACCGGCTGTTGGAAAAAGAAGTTCCGGATCCCTATACGCCATTTACATTGACGGACCCGGACGAGCTTAGAAAAAAGATTCATCGAGCGCGGATCGAAAAAGCTGCTTACTGTGAGCAGGAGCTCGAACTTGGCACATCGGCACTGTCTGTCCCAATTTTTCATGGCAAAAATCAGACATCGATCAGTTTGAGCTTGGTCGGCGAACATCACTACATCAAAACAAATAAAGAAAAATTGATTCACGCATTGCAACGTGTGGCGGAGCAGGCAAGCGATCACCTCACTTCAATGCAGGCACTTAGTTCATTATTTTAAAAAAAGCTGGCTGACGAGAGAACTTCTCAAGAAAGCCAGCTCTATTTTCTTCATTGAGAGAGAAACGCATTAAGGATGGCGATAAACAATGGTTGAGGTACATCGAGTCAAACAGACGATGGATGAGATTGGAAAAATAGGCAGCACAGACCGTGGAATGAAGCGACTCGCCTTTAGTAGAGAGGAAAAACAGGCGACCGACTATTTCACAGCACAGTGCGAGGCGGCAGGATTATCAGTACGCATGGATGCAGCAGGAAACGTGATCGCACGCAGACAAGGCACCTGCCCCGAGCTGCCGGCGATCGGGATTGGCTCCCATCTTGATACCGTTTATGAAGGTGGAAAATATGACGGGACAATCGGCGTACTGGCAGCTTTGGAGATTGTGCGCGACCTGAACGATCGGCACATACAAACGAAGCATCCGATTGACATATTCGCTTTTGCCTGCGAGGAATCCGCCCGTTTCGGATTCTCGCAAATCGGCAGCAAAGCACTAGCCGGACTGATTAAGCAAAAGGATATTGCGAGTCTCACAGATAAAGAGGGACGGACCATTCAATCCGTATTTGCGGAACGCGGGCTCGATTTCAGCCGTCTTGAAGAAGCGCGGCTGCCGGAGCATGCACTCGCCGCATTCATGGAGATGCACATTGAACAGGGCCCCATTCTTGATGGAAAAAATCTGCCGATCGGTGTGGTCAACGGTATCGCAGCGCCCACACGTTTTACCATTTGCGTCAAGGGGCATGCCGCTCATTCCGGCTCGACACCAATGAACCAGAGACAGGACGCATTGATCGGTGCCGCCGAAATCACAATTGAGCTGGAAAAAGAAGCGCGGCGCGAGATGGAACACGGAACAGTAGCAACCGTCGGCGATATCGAAATAGCTCCGGGCGCCATGAACGTTGTCCCGGGCGAGACCCATCTCAAGGTCGATATCCGAAGCATTTCACGCGCCTCCAAAGATCGCGTCGTCCAATTTCTCGACACATTCCTTGACCATTTACGCGCGGCACGCCATCTTCACATTGATTGTACCCTGCTGAGTGATGAACCACCGGTACGCATGGATGCCGGTGTTATTCAAACATTTGAAAACGCCTGCCGCGAGAAAAAGATCGGTTTCATCCGTATACCAAGCGGCGCTGGACACGACACCATGAATATGGCGGCACTTTGCCCCGTTGGTATGATTTTTGTCCCATCCACCGGTGGTATCAGCCATCATCCCGATGAACATACCGACCTGCCGCAGATCATCACCGGAATTGAAGTCTTGGAAGCGGCGGTTCTCGATCGAGCGGTTGTTGACATAAGCAAGAAAGCGGGGACAGGAAACGCACAATGAAAACATTTGATGCTCAAATTATCGCAAATCAACCCGTAAGCGCGCGCTACTGGCAAATGACATTGGACACATCCGCACTCGATCAGCCTGTCCGACCCGGCCAATTTTTTCATATCCAGTGTGGTGACACTTGGAGGGCTCCGCTCCGCCGCCCGCTCAGCGTCTATCATTATGATCAAAAGTCGCGCACACTGAAATTCCTGTATCTCGTCAAAGGAATCGGGACACAGCAGATGACTCTCAAGAAAAAAAGTGACATCATGAATCTTATTGGTCCACTCGGACATGGGTTTACACTGCCCAAGCAAGGAGCGCTACTTCTGATTGCGCGCGGTGTCGGCGTTGCCACGCTCCACGCCTTGGCATGTCAGGCACGCGCCGAAAACAAAAACGTGCACGTCATTTTAAGCGCGCGCACCCCGGCCGATCTGCTGACCGTTGATCTGCTGGCGCAGATTGGCGCAACAGTATATACGGTTACAGATACGGAGAGAACCAGCTCAGTAAAATCGGTACGCGCACTTTCGGAAAAATTAATTCGAGAAGAAGGAATCAGCTCAGTCTACACCTGCGGATCCAACCGACTGAACAAGCTCGTTCAGGAGTTGGCAGATGAACATCAGTTAAAAGGTGAGCTCGCCACCGAAGCCCACATGGCGTGCGGCATCGGTGATTGTTACGCCTGCGCCTGCACCATCCGCAAAGACAACCAGCTGAAAACGGTCCGTGTCTGCACCGACGGTCCGGTGTTCCCGATCAGTGAGGTGGTGCTCTGATGACCGATTTATCCGTGAACATCGGCAGCCTGACGTTGCAAAATCCGGTCATGCCGGCTTCCGGCACATTTGGTCCTGAACTTGCGCCGCTGCTCGATATCAACCGGCTCGGCGCGCTCGTACCCAAGAGCGTTACTCTGTCCGCACGCGACGGCAATCAAACACCGCGTATCTGTGAAACAGACGGAGGCATGATCAATTCGATCGGCATTCAAAGCAAAGGCGTTGAGCATTACATGGCGAACATCCTGCCCAGTTATCATGACTTTGATCCGCCGCTGATCGCCAGCATTTCCGGAGAAACCATCGACGAATTTGAACAATTGGCCGCGCGGCTGGACAAGCATCCGGATGTTGCGGCACTCGAACTCAATATTTCCTGCCCGAACCTGCGCGACAATGGCCAGGCGTTCGGCATGAGCGCAGAGTCCACATTTAATTTACTCCGCCAGGTACGCGCGGCCACCGGCAAACCGCTGATTGCCAAACTGACACCAAATGTTACTCGAATCCAAGACATCGCTCGGGCAGCGGAGCAAGGCGGCGCCGACGCGCTCACAGTCGCCAATACGTTCCTAGCGATGGCGATCGATACTGAAACGCGCAAACCACGCATCGGCAACATCATGGGCGGATTATCCGGTGCGGCTGTCAAACCGCTCATCGTTCGTCTCATTTTCCAAGCGCACCAAGCAACCAATCTGCCCATAATCGGCAGTGGCGGCATCATGAACGGTCAAGATGCCATCGAGATGATCCTTGCAGGCGCAACATCCGTCCAAATCGGTACGGCAACCTTTGTCCAACCGAACGCCATGAACACAATCACCGATGAGATCACAGACTACCTCACACGCCATCACATTGACGCAGTCACCGATCTTATCGGTCAGGTCGACCTCAGGTAAAAAGAATACCGCGCAGATCGCGGTGAATAATTACACAGGACGAGCTGAAAAAAGAGCTCGAGGCCTCACCTGCAAAATAATCAAAGTACAACAGGACCGAACGCCTCATGCGCCAGGTCCTGTTGTTTTCCAAAGTCGTAACCAACCGATCAGAAGTAGTAACGAATTACGGAAAAGTAGTAACCAATTGATCCGAAGTCGTAACCAAATTCCGAAGTCGTAACTAACCGATCAGAAGTAGTAACGAATTACGGAAAAGTAGTAACCAATTGATCAAAAGTCGTAACCAAATACCGAAGTCGTAACCAACCGATCCGAAGTCGTAACGAATTACCGAAAAGTAGTAACCAACCGATCCGAAGTCGTAACGAATTACCGAAAAGTCGTAACCAATGAGAGGAAAGTAGTAACCAAATTCCGAAGCTCAACCAAACATGCAAAACGATGATCCACGCACTTCTTAATTCCCATGCTGACAGATCCGCATCCGGCGGATCTTCCGAATGACCATCAAGATCAACCTTTGGCATCCGGACATAAATCCCGTATAATCGAATCAGACAGAGGAGACCGCGCGCGGTCTCACTGAACGGATGGAGGCTCAATACAGATGAACTGGGATTACGTCATCAAGAACGGAACCATTGTCACACCAACCGAAACGTACCAAGCCCATATTTATATCAATGATGGAAAAATCGCCGCGATCTCAAAGCAGCCGCTCGAAGGCGAAGCGACAAGAGAGACCGACGCCACCGGCCAATACATACTGCCCGGCCTGATCGATGTCCATGTCCATTCGCGCGACCCAGGCCCGACTTACAAAGAAGACTTCTTCACCTCAACCCAAGCTGCGGCCGCCGGCGGAATCACGACCATTTTCGATATGCCCAACACCACACCGCCGACACGCGACGCAGCCAGCTTTAACGCGCAGGTCGCCAACCTGACGCCCAAGGCACACGTCGATTTCGGCATCTGGGGCATCGCCCTCGGCCCGATGAACAACGCGCAACTGCCCGAGCTCCATGCGTCAGGCGTCATCGGCTTCAAGTACTTCTGGGGCTACGCCGTCAACAAGAACACCTTCCAGCTCACCTACAACTATGAGCCCGGAATGACCGATGTCCTGCCGCCACTGTCCGACGGCGAAGTTTATGAGATCTTCCAAAACGTCGCGAAAACCGGCCAAGTGCTGGCGATTCACGGCGAAGACAGCAGCCTGATTCAAGTACTCACTGCCCAGGTGAAAAAATCGAGCCGCACCGATTACGACGCGCTGCTCGACGGCCGGCCGAATTTGGCTGAAGAAATCACGGTTCAGATGGGGACCTCTTTTTCACGAGCATCCGGAGCCAATCTGCATGTGCTTCATGTGACAACGGCGGAAGCCGCCGATGCCATCCGACGCGCGCAGGCACAAGGCGCGCCGGTCAGTGCAGAGACTTGCCCGCACTACCTGTTCCTCAGCAACGAGGACTATCCGAAGGTCGGTCCGGTCATGAAAATCTATCCACCGGTCAAATATGAAAAAGACAAAGAAGCACTCTGGCAGGCAATCAGCGACGGCACGATCACCATCGTCTCATCCGATCACGCGCCGCACACGCCTGAGGAAAAAGCCGGCAGCCTGTGGGAGATTCCCGCCGGCATGCCGGGTACCGAAACCATGGCGCCACTGATGCTGAACGCGGTCAATGAAGGCAAGCTCACCTTGCAGAAACTGACTGCGCTGATGGCCGAGAACCCGGCCAAGCGATTCGGCATCTACCCGCAAAAAGGCTCGCTCGAAGTCGGCACCGATGCCGACATTACCATCGTCGACATGAACAAGGAAGCGACGATCAAAGCGGCCGACCTGCACAGCAAAAGCAAAGTCACTGCCTACGACGGCTGGCGCGTCAAAGGCGTCCCAGTCGAAACCATCGTCCGCGGCGAAACGATTATGAAGAACGGCGAAATCGTCCACAAGCCGATTGGGCACGTGGTCAAACCAGGAAAATAAAGAAACGAAAAGGCAAACGTCCACACCCGGATGTTTGCCTTTCTTACAAGAAAAGAAAGTTAAGGTTGTGCCTTGCTGGTACGATGATCAGTCATAGGGTGATGATTCCCAATTCGTACAGATCGGTGGGACGATCAGGAGAGCGGCCAATCTGAGAAATAGACGGAGAAATTCCGCTTAATTAGAAAATGAACGAAAAAATAGCTTAACTAGGCGGAAAAAATCCGCTTATCGAATCGAAAAACGTGAAAATAGAGGTTTTTTCTGTGCATAAGCGGAAAAATTACCCTTATTTACCTGTGAAACAAGCACCATGAGGTAAATAACCGGAAAATCTCCGCTTATTTACTCGCGCCAGATTAATTCATATCTCAGCCTTTTCACTATATAAAATGTCTGCATGCACTCAAATATTCGTATCTTGTTCGAGTTAGCAAAAAAGACTACTAACACGATTATTCAGTAAACTCAACTATTTACATTTTGAATTGTAAATAGTAAAATTAAATTAGGTATAACAATGCGTTTTAGCGTATATTACCTTACCTATTCGACATATGCTTTAGCATCTTGATCTGTGGGGTGTAAACATGTGTGATAAGGATAATAAAAAAGATGATATGGAGGAGAAGAAAATGCCAACAACTATGCGTAAAGAAAAAAATTATGATGAAGAAGTTAGAAAAGCGAAAGTGATGGCTTCCTTCCATAAAATGTCTAAAAAATATGCTAAAACACTAGAAAAGCTTAGCAAAAACTGACCGCGCTGATGGCCGAGAATCCGGCCAAGCGCTTCGGCATCTACCCGCAAAAGGGCTCGCTCGAAGTCGACACCGACGCCGACATCACGATCGTCGACATGAACGAGGAAGCGACGATCAAAGCGGTCGACCTGCACAGCAAAAGCAAAGTCACCGCCTACGACGGCTGGCATGTCAAAGGCATCCCCGTCGAAACCATCGTCCGCGTCGAAACGATCATGAAGAACGGCGAAATCGTCCACAAGCCGATCGGACATGTAGTCAAACCGGCAAAAAAAAGGCAAAAGTCCGAGAGAGGGACTCTTGCCTTTTTATTTTATCGAACTCTGATTAGAAGGGCATCTAATGTTAAAAAAACTATACAAATCTTTTGTTTTTTTTATAATAAGTGTAGAGACTGTACATATTGATACTGCGAATGAGGTGGTATTAGTATGCGACGTAAGGGGGAGACGAAGATGGAATCAATCACCCTAGAAAGTATTATAACCAGAGTTCAGTCGAACAAAAAACGAAATCAGGCAGCGATTCGACGGTTTAATGAAGAAATCTCTACACGACCTAATGTGAAATTTGGACGCGTGCGTCCAAAAGATCCGGTCGAAGCTAAAATCCTTTCACGCTTTAAAAACAAGTGAGAGGAGAGTCTGTGAGGAGAGTCTGTGTGGATTTTTCAAAAGCTAGATCCGAATTGAAAAAGATTAATCCCGAAAATAAATTTACAGCGATGTTGAAAGCCGCTGCCATTATAACTAAGGTACTTGATGAGGTGAGGTTATGATTGTGGTAGAGGATCAGAAGGTGAATCGGCGTGAAACTGTTTGTTCTTGTGGTGAACGTGCAAAACTTCGCTATGGCTCTCGTGACTTCTTTATTGGACCAAGGAAAATTACAGTCCTAAATATGCCTTACTACTATTGTGAACGTTGTGATGAAGCATCATTCGATTCTAAATGGCCGGTTGATAAAGTATTAAAATTTGCCTATCTAAATGGATTAAACAAAATTGACTGGAATGAAAAAGTATTATATATATAAGACGATTTCTACGATCAAAGTCGTAGAAATTTTTATTTTCACAAAAAAAGCGGGCAGCCTTTGGGAGATTCACCAGATTTCTTATAACTCCGGATCTTTTATTTTTAACTCAACTTTCGCACCCTAATTTGGGCAGATAAACCTTGATATAGTTGGGTAAGCTCTCAATCCATTGTGTCAGTTGACAAGTAACCCATCTTTTGATTGATTTTTTTGTTTTTGTTAGGGCGTCATGAAGAATATCCATGAGCTGCGTCAGTGCTACAGCCCAATCCAGTTCATTCATTTCGTCACAGAGTTCATAAAACATACCACCAAGGGTTCGATTATCTGTACTGCAACGGTTTTGCCAAGACAGGAGAATAAACCTTGTAAAGACAATGGTTGTGTGGCTAATCAGCAGATCGTATGATCTGCCCTGGAACTCTTTTTGAAGCTTAAGAAATGACTTCGTTGCTTTAAAAAAT
>NZ_FOOY01000007.1:0-80859 GCF_900113325.1 Sporolactobacillus nakayamae
CTTTCAACCCTGCACCATGTGGTGCAGGGGATCATTCGGTATTAGCTGCGGTTTCCCACAGTTATCCCAATCTGACAGGCAGGTTACCCACGTGTTACTCACCCATCCGCCGCTCACATCCGGGAGCAAGCTCCCTTCAATGCGCTCGACTTGCATGTATTAGGCACGCCGCCAGCGTTCGTCCTGAGCCAGGATCAAACTCTCCAAAAAGTGTCTTGCTTTATAACACAGTTTTGTTTCAGTTCCAAAGGAGCGGATCTTCCGCTAAAGTCATGCACGTCCTGTGTATAACGCGGAAGTCACCACATCCTGTGGAAGCTCGTTCATAAGATCCATAGCAATTTGAATTTATCAGGGGTTAAACCCTTTTTAAATCACGCTTGGCTTTTGTTTAGTTTTCAAGGAACATTCTTCGCTGTGCTATTCCCAACAGCAACTTTTAAATAATATCACGTTTCTATCAGGAAGTCAACATCTTTTTTTCGTTGTGTTTCAGCGACAAGAAATATATTAACATAGACTAACTATCTCGTCAACATCTTTTTTTGTGTTCCGAAACACGACAAGAAACATCGTACCATCTGCCGTATAGTTAGTCAATACCCTTTTAGAAAAATATAAAACATCTATTCCATATCTACTATTTTTCTATACTATAGATTAGAAAACTTGGCTTCGCCAAATCTTTTTAATTTGAAACCGCCGTCGCGACGTCCATGAACAGCCTAGTCCTCAGCTTGCCACAGGACGTACGCGTGTTTAGCGAAGCGCCCTTATTGACGGACCACTTATAATTTCTTAAATCTATATACGTTCTTATAGTAAAGCCCCCGCTCATGAGCCCAGCGAGAACTTTATGATAACTAGTGCCGCAATACCGGGGATACCTAGCAACCCGCTGACTGCAGCCGTGGCAAGGTTTATTGGTATGTGCATACTGAAAGATTCTCCAATGACATTCAGCAGAAACAGTAGCAACGCGCCAACAACAAAACGGATCGCCAGCCTGCCAACCCACTTCATAGGATGGAATGAAGCCCCTGCAGCCATGATGATAAGAAATACGATCATTACACCAATAATTAAAAATAAGTAATTACCCAAAAGACATGCCTCCCCACCCAAAGTAATAGAAGATCTAGGTTTATCCCATAGATGTCCTCATTAGTTAAGGTATGAAGGCATGTCCTGTTTAGAACTTTATTCATTCATGAATGATTTTCGCGCGCGAACTTCTTTTAACAAACAAAAATATTTAGCTTCAGCCAGCTTCAACTGATGAAGCACTTCATCAGAAGGATCAATGCTAGCATCGATTACCTTCTTCTTGGTCATCCACTCTGTCTTGCATTGATAAAGAAGGTCAAGAAGTGATTCATTCATCTCTTTACGCAAGGTGCCTTTCTTTCTGCCAAACATCCCCACCATCTCCAATAATCACCTGTTCACTACTACATTAGCTGCAAACTAGAATCAGAGCTCTCTGCGTCCTTCCAACGCCTTAGAGAGCGTTACTTCATCTGCGTATTCCAGATCGCCGCCAACCGGCAGCCCATGAGCGATGCGCGATGTTTTGACACCGATCGGCTTCACTAGACGTGAAATGTACATCGCTGTCGCTTCGCCTTCTACCGTCGGATTCGTCGCGAGAATAATTTCCTTTACATTTTCGTCTTCAAGACGATGGATCAATTCCGCAACCTTAATGTCCTCCGGACCAATACCATCCATGGGCGAAATCACCCCGTGGAGTACATGATACACGCCGTGGTAATCACGCATTTTCTCAAGCGCTACCACGTCCTTTGGATCCTGCACGACGCAGATGGTGGAATGGTCTCTGGAGGAATCGTCGCAAATAGAACATGGATCGTGATCACTGATATTTTGGCAAACTGAACAATAAACTAACTTTCGCTTTACATCAACAAGCGAGCGAGCAAAGTCCATAACGTCTTCTTCATTCATCTCGACTGCAAAGAAAGCGAGGCGCACTGCCGTTTTCGGACCAATGCCTGGAAGCTTCATAAAACTGTCAATCAATTTCGCAATCGGTTCAGGATAGTGCATCACCGATCTCCTTCCGCTCTTTGTCAAAGATCCTCTAATAAATGAACGAACAGCGAGTCCGGTTCATTGGTTTAAGAAATTTGCTGTCTTATCGCTTCAAAATACCGACGGCTTACATGCCCGGAAGATTTAATCCTTGAGTAAATTTGCCTAAACGTTTTGTTGCCAGTTCATCCGCGTGAGCAAACGCATCATTAACAGCGGCAACAATAAGATCCTGCAGCATTTCCACATCATCTGGGTCTACAGCTTCAGGCTTAATGGTTACATCCACGATTTGCTTCTGACCATTCGCCTTAACAGTAACAACTCCGCCCCCGGCCGTACCCTCAACAATTTCATCTTTCAATTTATCCTGGGCTTCAGCCATTTGTTTTTGCATTTTCTGCACTTGACGCATCATGTTGTTCATATTTCCTCGCATCATATCAATCGCCTCCATAATTCATTAATCTTTTATATCAAGCAAATCAGGACCCACAAGCTTTTTCGCCTCTGCGATGATCGGATCTTCTTCCTTCTTCCCGCCGTTATCGTCCTGACTTGATTTTGAGCGTGCAATAAATTCTTTCTTCATTGTTTTCCATGTTTCCTCAGGAATAGGATACATGATTTTTTGTTTCTGAGTCACGTCCTGAACAATGGATTGAACGAGGCCCATTATATTATTCTTATTTTCCATAACCATCTGGCAATGGAAATCATATTTAAAGGCCTGCACAAATCCCTCAGCGGAACTGGCAACCGGCTGGCTTTCCATCATCCAGGCGTGTGCGGCCACATTTTCAGAACGGATTTTTGCCATAACCTTAGCCCAAACGGAGCGCAATTCAACCAATTCCTCTTTGGTCGCGTCAGTAAGCACACGGTTAATATGCGCGGTTGGAATACGCAGAGCTTTGTTTCTTCGCGGCGCACGCGTGTGACTCTGCTCCTGATGCTGTTCTTGCTGATGCACGGGTTGCGGCGCGACAGATAACTGCCGTACTTGCTTTTCAAGGTTGTCTATTCTTTTTTCCAGTGCGGCAGGTACGGAAGCTGTTCCCGCACTGGGATTGCTTAACTCTGACGGCTGACATAATCGAACAACCGCCATCTCAAGTAAAATACGCGGGTGGTTGGTACGCTTCATTTCAATAAATGCGCTATTTAGTTGGTTAATGACCTGAAAAAGCCGTTCAGCAGGCACAGCCTCCGCCTGCTTGCAAAAATCATCATCAACATGAGGGCGGCTCAGCAAATCCTCAAGTTCCGGAGATGTTTTATAAAGCAAAAGATCTCGATAATAAAAAAGCACTTGCTCTATTAGCCTTAGAGGATCTTTGCCTTGATCCAGCAGCTCACCGATCTTTCCAACCGCTCCGGCAGCACCGCCGGCTTCCAGCAAGTCAATCAAATCCCGAACCATGAGGCCCGCAACCATACCCGTCACGTCAAGCACATCTTGAACCGTCACGGTCGCTTCGCTGTAGGCAGCAGTCTGGTCCAATACACTCAGTGCGTCACGCATCCCGCCTTCACTCGCCTTAGCGATCAGCTGAAGCGCTTCATCCTCCGCATCGATTTTCTGATTCTGAACAACAAAACGCAGGCGCTCAAAAATCTCTGATGAAGGGATGCGGCGAAAATCAAATTGTTGGCAACGTGAAATAATCGTAAGCGGTATTTTCTGCGGTTCTGTTGTCGCAAGGATGAACACCGCATGCTCCGGCGGCTCTTCCAAGGTTTTCAACAATGCGTTAAAGGCACCCGTTGACAGCATATGCACTTCATCAATGATATAAACTTTGTAGCGGACTTCACTCGGCGCATATTTTACTTTATCACGAATATCGCGTATTTCATCCACGCCATTGTTTGACGCGGCATCAATTTCGATCACGTCGGCAATGCTTCCGCTGGTAATACCCCGGCAAGCCGCACATTCATTACATGGTTCCGCCACCGGAGCATGTTCACAGTTGATCGCCTTCGCAAAAATCTTAGCGGCGCTCGTTTTTCCTGTTCCGCGTGGTCCGGTGAAGAGGTAAGCGTGAGAAAATTGCTGTTTGGTCAGCGCGTTCTGGAGAGTCTGAGCAATATGCTGCTGCCCGGCAAGATCATGAAACGTTTGGGGCCGATAGACTCTGTAAAGCGCCTGATACGCCATCTTTCTCCTCCTTTCACCGAATACGCTCGGCGTTAATGATATACGTTCATTATAACGGTTACCGTGTTTGAAAGAAACTGCGGCACTATTCTTTCTCCATGAAAAAAACAAGAGCTACCGAAGATCAGCTTCGATAGCTCTTGTTGGTTTATTTTTAACGCCGTGCACCTTTCGTCGATCAAGACATCACGAGCGCTTCTCAAGTCGCCGGCTCAGCCCGGGCAACCCCGCGGCACACGAAAGGTCTCACTTACTGCTGCTTCCTTCCGGACCTGACAGGGTTCATGAGTTTCCGTTGCGCGGGACCCGAACGTCAACACCACGTGCTTAAGGCTGCCTCACAATGTCGAGACCTCGCGAAAGGAATTCAACCTCGCTACAGCGGATTGCGAGTTACAGGGCACCGCTACCTCCCCATCTAGCACGGCTAATTGGATAACAAATTAATGGCGGAGGCGAGAGGATTCGAACCCCCGCGGCGCCGAACGACGCCCTAACTGATTTCGAGTCAGTCCCCTTCAGCCAACTTGGGTACGCCTCCACAGCCAAATACCGTAACGCATAATTTCTCATAACACAACTTAATCCAAATACTGCTTAATTAATCGCTACGACGAAAGTTAGTTTAACATAAAAAGATAAGAGAGGCAAGACAATCGATATTGGTCTATATTATTTCATATCAAAATCGCTGCGTCTTTATCAATACCATTTATACGCTACAAAAAAAGACTTTCTAACTCTTTAAGTTGTAGGGTTTTAGATTTATCTTGTTGAAATCTAATCCAAAACAGACTGGGGTACTACTTGGCCTCATCATCCCTAAATACATCTTCCCAAGAAACGAATTCCATTTTTCCACTCTCAAATTCGTCAATCGCTTTTTTCTCTTCTTCAGTTAATGGCTCGTCATCATAAGGAATTAGTGATTCTTAATCGTTAATATTAATACTCAACTTTCGCACCCTAATTTGGGCAGGTAAATCTTGATATAGTTGGGTAAGCCCTCAATCCATTGTGCTAATTGACTTTTGATTAATTTGTTGATCTATTTGTTTGTCTGCTGAAGCATAGCATCAAAAATTTTGAACAGATCTACGAGCGCTGCAGTCCAGTCTAATTCATCCACTCCATCGCAAAGGTTATAGAACATACTTCGAGTGTGGGATGATCCGTGTGACAGCGATTTTGCCATGATAAGAGGATAAACCGAGAAAAAGCGATGGTCGTATGGCTGATCATTAAATCATAGGATCTGCCTTGAAACTCTTTTTGAAGTTTGGGCAGGAATTTAACTCAATATCCCATCGCATGCCATAAATTATAAATTATCGTTTTTACGTTTCTTCTTTTCTCTCAATGTGCGAAAAAAATCGCTGAGCATCCGGCCGCATCGCTCGCCGAGCACTCCGGCCACGACTTCTGCGCGATGGTTGAAGCGGGGTTCTTGAATCAAATCCATCAGAGTACCGGCGCATCCCGCCTTTGGATCAGCCGCGCCGTACACCAAGCGGTCGATGCGCGAAAGGACTATAGCTCCGGCGCACATCGGGCACGGCTCCAACGTGACATAGAGCGTGCAGCCGGACAAACGCCATGTGCCGAGCTTTCGACTTGCCGATTCAATCGCCATCAATTCGGCATGCGCGGTTGGCTGCTGAAGCTGTTCGCGTCGGTTGTACCCGCGCGCGATCACTTCGCCGCCCTGCACGATCACCGCACCGATCGGCACCTCGCCGATTTCTTCCGCTTTCCTTGCTTCAGCAATTGCAAGTTCCATAAACCGTTCATCCTCTAAGCACATGGACACCCCTCCTGTCTGAACAGCAGTATACCGAATGATGCCGCAGAATTCAATGTAAAAAGAGACACCCCCACCAGGAGAGTGCCTCTCTTAATAACAATAACAAGATTATTCTTCTTCATTAGATAAATGCAGTTTGTTAATCAATGCGAAGAACAGACTGAGCAGTACGCCAACAATCGTTGCAAGACCCATGCCCTTAAGCGCAACCGGTCCGAGATTGATCGTTGCACCGCTGATTCCGGTCGCAAAAATCACAGTGCTTAGAATCATGTTTTGCGCCTTGGCAAAATCAACCTGCTTCTCCACGAAAATACGGAAACCGTTGGAAGCAATGACACCGAAGAGCATCAGTGAAATGCCGCCCATGACTGCTGGTGGAATGGTTGAAATCAACGCTGACAGTTTGCCGACAAACGACAGCACCACAGCGATCACCGCTGCGCCACCGATAATCCATGTCGAATAGACACGCGTAATGGCTAGGACGCCAATATTTTCACCATAGGTCGTGTTCGGTGTCGCGCCTACAAAGCCTGAAATGATGGTTGAAATACCATTTCCTAACATAGAACGGTCAAGACCCGGATCCTTCATTAAATCCTTACCAACAATATTGCCTGTCACGATCAGATGGCCGATATGCTCTGCAATGACCACGAGCGCTGCCGGAAGGATCACCGCGATTGCCGACCAATCAAATTCAGGACGATAAAAGGTCGGCAATGAGAACCAGTGAGCATCAAGTACCGGTTGGAATTTTACGAGACCGGCAAATGCCGCAATAATATAGCCGCCAATAATGCCGATCAAGATCGGAATGATCTTCAGAAAACCGCGGAACAGCACCCAGCCGAGCAGTGTAATCGCCAACGTTAGAAGTGACGTGGTGATCGTTGCTGCATCCGGCGCCCATTTCGGCGTGCCGTTGCTGATCAGGCCCGCGCTTTGCGCCGCGACCGGAATTAATTCCAATCCGATAATAGCGACAATCGAACCCATCGTCACGGGTGGAAAGACAATATCCAGCCAGCCTGTGCCGGCAACTTTAATAATGAATGATACCAGGATAAATACCACACCAACCGCGATGAAGCCGCCGAGTGCCGCCTCATAACCACCGTTCCCCAACACATAGAGCACCGGGGAGATAAATGCGAAGCTTGAACCCAGATAAGCCGGGATTTTTCCGCGGCAAATCGCTAGATAAAGTAAGGTGCCGATTCCGTTCATCAACAGAATGGTTGCCGGATCAACCTTAAAAATAAGCGGTACAAGGACCGTAGAACCGAACATTGCGAATAAGTGCTGCAAACTCAAAGGAATACTTTCAATCAAAGGAAGCTTTTCGTTCGTTTGAACGATACGTCCTGCCACGTGCATCTCCTCCATATGTATGTTTGTCCATCTTGTCTAGTATAACGAAAGTGCCTAATCTCGTAAAAGAAAAAATAGCCGTTTCTAAAAAAATAAGAAAAACCGGGCAAAAAGCGCACGGTTCTTACTTCCGCAGGATGCAGTGACTTTCGCGTTGCTTGCAGGACGTACTTTCACAGGATGTGATGGCTTTCGCATTGCGTACAGGACATACGCGTGCTTAGCGAAAGATCCTTACATACGAAAGTTCCTTTGCTCCAAATGCCGTTTTGAATCATCAACCTTGTACTTGAACAAACATTTCTGTTTCATTAAGCATTCTGGTCCCTCATTAAGTAACGAGCAAAATAGGCGGAAATCTTCCGGTTATATGCATCATTACGCTTGTTTCACAGATACATAAGGGTAATTTTTCCGCTTATGCACAGAAAAACCCTCCATTTTCACGTTTTCGATTCGATAAGCGGAATTTCTCCGTCTATTCAAGCAATTTTTTCATTCATTTTCTAATTAAGCGGAATTTTTCCGTTTATTTCTCAGATTGGGCGCTTACCTGATCGCTCAATCGAATCTTATGACCTTATCGTACCTGCAAGGCAAAACGCTATACTTTTTTTACTTGCAAAAAAAGAGACGCCGCAGCGCCTCCTTTGTATCTGAATAAGATTTTAGTTTTTCGATCCGATACCGATAAACTGCAGAATGTACAGAAACAGGTTGATGAAGTCCAAATAGATGGATACAACAATCATCGGAATATCTTCATCCGAAAACCCGTGCACCGTCAACCGGCTGAAATCAAATAACGTATACCCGACGAAAATGAGAATGCCGAGTCCTGAATAAATCTGCGCCGTCATGCTTGATACCGGGAAAAAAGCACTGAACAACGAAACAACAATCAGCGCAATTAAACCGACAAACAGAAACCCGCCGAGAAACGAGAAATCGCGTTTACTTACCATCGCATAGACCGCAATAGCGCCAAATGATACCGTTGTTACTGCGAATGCCTGCATCACGAGTGACGCGCCAAGCAAGCTTACATAGTAGCCAATTGCCGTGTATAGGGTGATGCCCGAGATGAACATAAACCCGTACATCAGGAGATAGCCGACCGCTTTACGTTTTCTCACAAACATCATCATGAAAATCATGCCGATTTCCAGAATCCACAGCGGCAAACGCAACGCATCAGAGACATATTGTCCAAAATAAAGACCTATTGTCGTTACCAGCAGTCCGGAAAAAAATGCTGCAAACAATTTCGAGTACGGTTTACGAACCGCATGTGATGCAAATTCAACCATGAACGCTCATCCTCCTTAAAGGCTTGTAATATACATACGTCTGATTTTCATCAAAAGTTTCCGTTGTCCACTTATCTTTATGCAAACATAAACGAATTTAAAAGGCTTACATCCATTATACAAATAAATTTTAAAAAATCAAAAATCAGAAGAAAAGACGGCCCCTTTTTAGAGAGCCGCCTTCCTCACCTTTTGACCCGGTTTTACTTTTGGTGACGCCTTGCATTAACCTCAAGAATTTTTCCTGATTGTGTCTGCTGCGTTTCGCCGTTCACTTGATTCGGCGAATGTTTGGCATGAGATGTGCCGAAACGCTTGATCATTTCATCGGTTCTGCCCGGCTCTTTCACCTGTCATCCCTCCGTATGATCGTGATGACGCTGCTTATCATGTGCAGAAAACATCCGTTCACCGGGGCGGGTATTTATGCTCCCGTCCGGACGCTTCGATGCGTGCGAAGGATCCGCCGCCGGCCAAAGTTCTTCTTCTTTCTGCACACTGTATCGTGTTCCCGGCTTATCCACCAAGGTCAAAACCTCCTTTTCAAAAGGTGGTCTTATTATGTGCGGCATCGCTTTTTCTATTCAAAAAAATGGAGCAATTTTTCACGTGATTTACTTTTTACTCCGCGCTTCTATGTAACGCTTCTCCTCTGCAGGAGACAACAGGCCTGTAGCCTTTCCGATCGTTCCGCCCTGCAGCTTCCATACTGCATTATGATCCTGATCCACTTTGGAGAAATCACCCTTCTTCCAGCGTTTTAAAATCGCTTGGTACGTCTTTTCATAGGTAAATTTATTCTGATCCAGCGCGCGGTACAGCCAATCAACTCGATTTTGCGTGATTCGAATGTAGCCCCATTTCTGATCGGCCTTAACCTTTTGATGCGCCATTTCATGGATGAACAGCTGCATGTCGTCATCGGTCAGGTCATTGATTTTTTTATCCTCACCAAACGGATTTTTCTTGTCACTAGGATCCGCCTGGTTGATTTTTTCAATCATTTTCTCTGCCGTCTGCTGACGTAATTCGTTATGCTGCTGTTTCTGATAAAAGAGATAACCTGCTCCGCCAATAATAGCAAAGATGATCAGGCATCCCAGGATTATAAAAATAGCCCTTTTCATGTCGCGTTCCCCCCATGTTTAGGGTACTTGAGATCAGCATGATGTACAAGAATAAAACAGAAAATACTGGAAATAAAAAAGCCCGGCGCATTGTGACACGCCAGACCGAATGACTTCTTTACAATTTTTTAATGATTTTATCGATGAAGCCGTACTCCTTCGCTTGTTCAGCCGTTAGGAAGTTGTCGCGATCCGTGTCCTTCAGGATCTGTTCGTAGCTCCGGTTCGATGTCTCCGAAAGAATCTTGTTCAACTTTTCTTTCGTTTTCAAAATGTGTCGCGCACTGATTTCGATATCACTTGCCTGACCCTGCGCGCCACCGAGCGGCTGATGAATCATCACTTCGCCGTTTGGAAGCGAAAGACGTTTGCCTTTTGTTCCCGATGTCAGGATGATTGAGGCCATTGACGCAGCCATGCCAACACAAATCGTCTGAATGTCCGGCTTAATAAAATTCATCGTGTCTAGAATTGCAAAGCCGGCAGACACCGAGCCGCCTGGACTGTTGACGTAAATGGAGATATCCTTTTCCGAATCCTCAGAGGCTAAGAAAAGCAGCTGTGCAACAATGCTATTAGCAACTTCATCGTTGATCTCCGAACCAAGAAAAATGACACGGTCTTTCAGCAAACGCGAGTAAATATCGTAGGAACGTTCCCCGCGGCTGGATTGTTCAATGACATATGGAATAAAAAATGACGACACAGTAATTCCTCCCTGTAATTCGATTCAATTATTTTATTTTTAAGCAGCCAGCCGGCAGGTAATGCCAGAGCCGCCGAAACCTGATTTACGCGCATTATACAGGCGCGTTTCCTCATGATAAAGGGTAAGCAGCTGATCCGGATCACCGCTTTGAAAAGCACTGATGTAACGCGCCAAACGCCGCTCACCAGGATGCGCGTCCAAGCTCGGCTGATGGGATGCAACGCACCTTTTCGCTCGATGATAAATGACACGCACATTACCCTCAGTCTCTCCCAATCGCTTGGCGACTTCAGATGCGGTCAGTCCCAAACCAGCCTGCATTAAGTATACCAGTCTTTGCCTTGCATTTAACTTTTCAAGCACGATTTTCATCGCTGCAGCGAAATGGTCGCTTGTGTTCTTTTCGTCACTGCGCCCAGCGACATCATCAAATGATTCCTGAGTCTCTTCCGTCACGCGCACTTTTCGGTGATCGTCAATCCATGTGTTTGAGATGATGCGAAAGACATACGCCTTCGTGAGCGGCCGTGTCTCGCGCTCCTGCCACGCCTTGAAACATTTCATCATCGCGCGCTGAAAAAGGTCGTCGCCATCCCAAGTATTCCCCGCAAGTCTTACGCACTGCCTGCGCATCATCGTCATATACGGACGAATGCGCTGCGCAAATGCATCATCCCGAGCTTGATTTTCCAATTGGCTGTTCAATCTGCTGCCTCCTCCTTTGCCTTTATATCTGTATAAACGAAAAAGTCGCTTTAAATGTTACACGTCGATTATTTGATCAATAGCCGCCCACTACTCGTCAATAATGTACTTCGTGAAGCCCTCAGAAAATTCCTCTAACCAATTACCCGCTGCGTCAAGCCCAAGTGAGAAACAACGAGCCTGATCCTCCCGTGACAACAGCCGTCACCTTTGTCATTCTCATGCCCCCTCCGTCGAAGGCTGACCAATAAATTACTTTTGACTGTAACAAACTTAAGAAAGACATTCAAGAAAAGCGACACTGCCATATAATGAAGAAAAAAAGAAGTATGATCGGAGGAATTCGATGTTTCTTGTCATCGTTGAGGCCGCCATTTATCATGAAGGACGCTGGCTGATTATTAAACGCAGCGAAAGAGAAAAACACGCTGCCGGATTGCTTGCGCTCGTCGGCGGAAAAGTGGATCTGAATGATCACCCGAATGATATTTTAGAACATGCGCTGCGCCGCGAAATTAAAGAAGAAATTGCGATTGATGTAGGTGAGCTCACGTACGTAAAAAGCGCCTCGTTTCTCCTTCCCGAAGGACGATGCGCGCTTGAGGCAATCTTTTTATGTAGTCCGAAATCCGGCATACCGCATGCCGTCAGTGCCGATGAAATCGCCGAATTTTACTGGTTGACAACCGAAGAGGTTCTAAGCCATCCCAAAGCGCCTGACTATCTCAAGGATCAAATCGTACAAGCAGAGCGCGTGCTTCGAAACATTCAGGCTTCAAAATAAAATTGAATTTCATCCTCGCTTAATGACTCATAAAAAAAACTTATAAGCATCATCAATAAAATTGTGTACATTTTGTGTAGATTTTTTGTCAAAAATGTGATAACGTTTGTGACATTGAAATCCATTAGAGTGAGGCCTTCATTAAACATGAAAAGTACTTTTTTCAGTAAACGTATAGGTATTGCAGTTTTAGTAGCAGCCGCTCTTGTCATTGCAAGTTTGGCCACTTACGGAGAAGTGATTGACTACAAGGCAACGCAGAGTATTGAGACGGAACAATCCGTTCATTCGTATTCCTTTCGAAGCAATCGAACGATCTTATTACATTTAACTAATGGTTACGTGATTCATTTAGATTTAAGTTCTGTTCCCCTAAATGTTCAGCTGGGAAACAAGAACACACTCCATCGCTTTCCCGGCCATTTTTCTAAATATGGAACAGCGAACGATCACGGATACGTTTTAACGTTGACACCAAAAGAATATAAGTCGTTTAATCAAGACTTTTTAAATAATTATGGCGAAGCCGGCATGTTCATTCATAAAAAGCAAGAAGCTTCCGAGCTGGTTTATATATCCCTTTGATCCTTTTGAAAAACCATTTTGAAAATACCTAAAACAAAAGCGCCCGATTAGGAGCGCTTTTGTTTTAGACAACTGAATTCTTCATACCCATGCAAAAAACGCATATTTCGGTATCAACAATCAAGTTAATCAACATAAGGGGTCTCAGCCAAACGGCTGAAACCCTTGATAGTAAAGCATTTACATTATGGCCCTGGCAGGAATCGAACCTGCGACGCACGGTTTAGGAAACCGACGCTCTATCCACTGAGCTACAGAGCCGCAGCTCGCACAATTTTTGCGACATAGTGTATTATACAGAAAAAGAGAGGGTTTGAACAGGGCATTGCCCTTTGAGCCACAAATAAAAGCAGCCCTTTTTTAGAGAGGACTGCTTCCGCATCATCGGTTATGGCCGAAGATCACAGTTTTGTAACGTTTGCTGCCTGAGGTCCGCGGTTACCTTCAACAATTTCGAAGCTAACTTCTTGACCTTCTTCAAGCGTTTTGAAACCGTCGCCTTCGATTGCAGAATAGTGTACGAATACATCATTTCCGCCATCAACTTCAATGAAACCGTAGCCTTTTTCTGCGTTGAACCATTTTACTTTACCGTTTTGCATGTGTAACTGCCTCCCTAAAACGTTGCGCTGCCCGCGCGTGAACTAAAACCATCCACCATTTAACAACAAAAACATGTACATAAAAAACAGACCTTTCCAGAAGTAAAAACTACTACACTTCTAGGAAGGGTCTTCATTCTTACATCCAGATCTTATATTAAGTAGTAAAATGGTTTATTACAATATAGCACAATACCCATATAGTGTCAATAAAATCGCAAGTTTGTAAACGGATTCTTCCTTGGTATATCAACATTTCTCTGTCAAGTTCACAAATCGGAAACGATACATTAATAATCGACTTTTTTCTCTTTTTTTATACATGAATCTACAATCTTTTTCGATCTTCTCCACTTTTTTTTCTGCTTTTAAGGTGATACACTGAATAAATAAATCGTATATGTGTTCTTATTTTCAAATGTATTTAATGAAAGGACGTCAACAATGATCGAATCTGCACCACCATCAAATAAATTAATCTCTGTCGCCGGTATGGTTGGCATTGGAAAAACAACTTTTGCCACAGCCATAGCAAACCGCTTGAACTATCGCACATCCTTTGAAAAGGTGGACGGAAATCCCTATCTTGATTTATTTTATAAGGATTTTGAACGCTGGGCATTTCATTTGCAAATTTTCTTTCTCGGCGAACGTTTTAAAGAAACACAAAAGATCGCGACAAGTACCGATAACTTTATTCAAGATCGCTCAATCTATGAAGACACCGGAATCTTTGCGAAGATGCACCACGAAAAAGGAACGATGTCTGATGCAGATTACCAAACCTACTCCAGCCTTTTTCAGGCGATGGTGATGACGCCTTATTTCCGCCATCCCAATTTACTGATCTATCTTCACGGCTCTTTGGACGCGACTGTTAATCGAATTTGCCAGCGCGGACGTGGTTTGGAAAAGGAAACTCCCCGCAGTTATTGGCGGGAAATGTTTGACCGCTATGAACAATGGATCAGCCACTTCTCCATTTGTCCGGTCTTAAAAATTAATATCGACGACTATGATGTGGTCAACGATCCTGGTTCAGCGGATGCGATTGCGATGCACATTCAGCAACTGTTGAACGAAACGGCAGATTGTAGTTGCTAATAGAGGGTGTTCAAAAAGTCCGGGAAAAAGGCAATGAGGATCTTCTGCTAACAGCATGCACGTCCTGTGCAAAACGCAGAAGTCACCGCATCCTGCGGAAGTTCTGTGTCAGCTTGTTTCTCCGCTCCTCACGTATCAACAGGGGAACTTCAACTAATACCATGCACGTCCTTGTGCACAACGTTGAAGTCATCACGTCCTGTGAAAGTACGCGCGGGTAGCTCGAAACTGCGCTTCCTTGATCTTCGACGCTCACGACGAGCTAGTGTCAGGCATGCCACAGGACGTGGCGATTTGCCTGACCTCGGCTCTTTTTGTCCTCCTTTTTGAACAGACTCTAATAGTGAAAACGCGCAGGCACGAGTTTATATCTCGCGCCTGCGCGTTTTTTGTTAGTTCTTATCTTCTTCACTTGTATTCTGTTTTGCTTCTCGATCTTCTTCATCTTTGGATGCTTTAGGTTTGCCGGGATTTAACGAGATACCCAGATCGTCAATCATCTTTGTCAGTCTTGCGTCATTGTTCACTTTCTGATGAAAAGGCATGGCGCACCTCCTATGAATTTGATCGAAATGAACTTAGTCCTTCGGTGTGATTCGTTCCAAATTCTTCATATACGGACGAAGTGCTTCAGGAATAATCACGCTGCCATCTTCTTGCTGATAATTTTCCAGAATAGCCGCAACCGTACGGCCAACAGCAAGACCAGAACCATTGAGCGTATGCACAAATTCAGGCTTCGCCTTTGGCCCACGCCTGAAGCGGATGTTCGCGCGGCGCGCTTGGAAATCCTCAAAATTACTGCAAGAAGAAATTTCTCTGTACGTATTTTGACTAGGAATCCACACCTCAAGATCGTACTTTTTCGCAGCCGTAAATCCTAAATCACCAGTACAAATTGCAATCACACGATAAGGCAAGTTGAGTAAACGCAGCACTTCCTCAGCATGCCCGGTCAATTTTTCCAGTTCGCTGTAAGAGTCTTCTGGCTTTACAAATCGAACAAGCTCAACCTTATTGAATTGGTGCTGACGGATAATACCACGTGTGTCGCGTCCCGCGGATCCGGCTTCAGAACGGAAACATGCGCTGTACGCCGCAAAAGCGATAGGCAATTGATCGCCGCTTAAAATCTCATCACGATAATAATTTGTAACGGGAACTTCGGCTGTTGGGATCAAGAAATAATCCCGATCATCAGCAATTTTAAAGGCGTCTTCTTCAAATTTCGGTAACTGACCGGTACCGGTCATGCTCGCCCGATTTACCATGTAAGGCGGCATGATCGCCTCATAACCATGCTGATCCTCGTGCAGATCAAGCATGAAGCTGATTAGTGCGCGTTCCAGACGGACACCCAATCCTTTGTAAAAGACAAATCTGCTGCCGGTTACTTTCGCAGCGCGCTCAAAGTCAAGAATATCCAAATTGGTGGCAAGATCCCAGTGCGCTTTTGGTTCATAGGCAAATTTGGGAGTCTCACCCCAAAAACGAATCGGTTTGTTATCGTCTTCACCGGCACCCACCGGAACTGTTTCATGTGGAACATTTGGAATGGACAGCATAACTTGCTTCAATTCTTCTTCAATTTGACTGAGCTCACTGTCCATTTCCTTGATGCTGGCACTGACCTCTCGCATTGAAGTGATCAGCTCCTGTGCATCTTCCTTGGCGCGTTTTTTGGCTGCAACTTGTGCGGACACTTCATTGCGTTTCGCCTTCAGTACTTCCGTTTGACTGATCAATTCACGGCGCTTGTTGTCCAAGTCGGGAAAACGCTGAAAATCGCTGAGATCTTCACCTCTTTTATTTAATTTTCCCTTGATTTCATCATAATGATCTCGCAATCTTTTCATGTCGAGCATTGCTTTTCTGCCTCCTAAACTGGGCGAAGCCACGTCTTTGACACCGGCTAGCCATAGTTCTCCTTAAACTGATACCGCTAATCCTTCATTTTTGTACATTATTATTTGTATAAAAATAGAAAATCCCGTCCCCTGTAATGATAGGGACGAGATGTAACCCGCGTTGCCACCCAAATTGCCGGCACGATGTTCAACGGTCTTGCCGGCCGCTTTAGTCATTGATAACGGTAATGATCCGTGTGATCAGCCCGCAGACTGATCCAAACTCTCAAGGATGGATTCGCATTTGATCCTTCACCGCTTTCCACCAAACGCGGCTCTCTATTTAAGGAAACAAATACTACTTTTTCCTGTCATCAAGCTCTGAAAATTAACTAATTTAAAATTTACACTACTGTATCAAAAAAAGCAAGCGGTTAACTGTATTCATTCACCATTTGAACAAAGTAGCGATGCAGCGCAGGATTATCGGTCAATTCCGGATGAAAAGCGCAGGCGAGAAAACGTCCTTGACGGCAAGCAACAATATGTTCCTCAAAAGTAGCCAGTACATCCACATTTTCAGCAGCACTTTTGATATACGGCGCGCGAATAAACACACCTGTATAATTTTCACTGACTCCTTTAATTGAAAGTACCGCTTCGAAACTGTCAACTTGGCGTCCGAAAGCATTTCGCTTTACATCAATATCCAATAATGCCAAATGTGGCCCTTTTCTTCCTTCAATTTTCTTTGCCATTAAGATTAATCCTGCACATGTACCGAAAACAGGCTTCCGCTCAGAAAATTGTCTTACCGCTTCAAATAGACCGTAGCGATCCATCATTCGACGCATCATCGTGCTTTCACCGCCGGGGAGCACCAGCCCATGTAAGCCCTCCAGGTCGTCCACATCTTTCACAAGCGACACTTGCGCTCCGGAACATTCAAGCGCATGTACGTGTTCACTGACTGCGCCCTGAAGCGCGAGCACACCAATTTTAACAGACATAGTTTTGGCTCACCTCAAATTCCGCGATCCTGCATGCGCTCGGAAGGCTCTAGATGGCTCATATCAATTCCCTTCATCGGCGCGCCGAGACCTTTGGATAATTCAACAATTCGTTCATAATCCTGGTAATACGTAGTTGCCTCAACAATTGATCGAGCAAATTTTGATGGATTTTCAGATTTGAAAATACCAGAACCAACAAAAACTCCATCGGCACCAAGCTCCATCATCAATGCGGCATCCGCTGGGGTAGCCACTCCACCGGCTGCAAAGTTAACAACCGGCAGCCGTCCTGCTTCTTTAATCTGCAAAAGAATTTCGTATGGTGCGCCTAATTCTTTAGCAAAAACCATCAATTCGTCAGAAGACATGGCAACAACCTTTCGAACCTGGCTGTTGACAAGGCGTATATGCCGAACCGCTTCCACAATATTACCCGTTCCCGGTTCACCTTTCGTTCGAAGCATCGCTGCGCCTTCACCGATTCTACGCGCTGCCTCGCCAAGATCACGGCATCCGCAAACGAAAGGAACGGTGTACGCCTTTTTATCTATATGAAACACATCATCTGCCGGGGTCAGCACTTCACTCTCGTCGATATAATCTACTTTCATCGCTTCGAGGACGCGCGCCTCAACAATATGACCAATTCTCGCTTTAGCCATAACCGGAATTGAGACAGCATTCTGCACTTGTTCCACAATAGTTGGATCTGCCATACGAGCAACTCCGCCCGCCTTCCGGATATCAGATGGGACACGTTCCAACGCCATTACCGCTGTCGCGCCTGCCTCTTCAGCTATTTTTGCTTGCTCGGCGTTGACCACATCCATGATCACGCCGCCTTTTTGCATCTCCGCCATACCGCGCTTTACGCGGTCCGTACCTTTCAATGCCACCATAATCCCTCCAATGAATCTATTTACTATATTTTTTTTGAGTACCTATAGTGTACAACAAAACCAAGTAAATAAATATGTATAAAAGTCTTTTGGCTTTTTTTTCTTTTTATTAGACTATCCTGAGATGTTCTCTTTTATTGAAATAATTTTCTATTCTCTAAATTCCACGAACCTTGTTATATTTTTTATTAGAAAAACCGGGCACAGTCCAGAGTCTTTATCTCCACAGGATGCAGGAGCTTTCGTGTCTGGGGTCAATATATTGATAAAACGTCACTTATCCCAGTATCTGCAAGACCAAAAACATATACTTATTTTGTTAAAAGAAGTCGGGATTATCTCCCGACTTCCCATTTATGAATGGTGTTAAAGAATTCTTCCGATTTAAGAAAAAATTGATGCAAAGAAATTGCCGATTCCTTTAAACATCCGTACAAACCAATTATTTCGGTCTACGTGTTCCGCAGCAATGACCGGAATCTTATTGTTTGTGTTGTAAAGATAGCCATACTGTGATTTGCCTTTCTGAGTAAGCGTCACATAGCCGATCTTTTCGCCTTTCTTAACAGGAGCCTCTAGCTTGCCGTTCTTTAACTTAGACCGATCCAAGACAACCTTGTAGTCGGTCGCCACTTTTTCACCATTAGCAACAGCTGTTTTATAGGAGCCGCCAAAAGCTATCTTAACTGCATCTTTTTTTCCGTTATGCACAGGCACGGCCTTTTGACCTTTAATCAGCTGATTTTTCTTAGCAATCGTCTTTTCAGTGAATTGCTGATAGCCGTAGTCAAAAAGGGCGCGTGTCTGTTCAAAGCGCTGAGCATCAGAACCGGTTCCCATAACAACGCTGATTAGGCGATGCCCGTTACGATTAACCGTCCCTGTGAAGCAATATCCGGCAAGATCAGTATGACCTGTCTTCAGGCCATCCACGCCTTCATATTTGAATTTATTCATGTTCACGCCAAATCCTGGGAGCATATAGTTCCAGTTCACCATTTGAATGGGCGCGTCCACTCCGGCTGTGAAACTCTTTAATGGAATCTTGGAAATATCAAGCGCTTCAGGATAATCCTTAATCACATGATAAGCAAGTTTGGCAAGGTCATGAGCAGAAAGCTTATTGCTTGCGTTGTTGTCACCATATGGAGCGAACTTCCCTAAATCAACATTTTCAAGTCCTGAACTGTTGATGTAATGAGCACTGGTCATTCCGAATTTCTTTGCTGTTTTGTTCATAAGATCAACAAAGTTCTTTTCCGTTCCACCAACTTTTTCAGCGAGTGCAATGGTCGCTCCGTTTGCTGAATAGATTGCCATTGCTTCATATAATTCTCTGACTGTGTATTCATAGTCTTTTTTCAATGGCACATTGGAGAATTCGCGATTCTGAGAAATTTGGTAGACATAGTCGCTGATCGACACTTTGGAATCCCAGGTCAATTTTTTCGAGTGGAGCGCCTGCATAACTAAGTATTCGGTCATCATCTTGGTCATGCTGGCCGGAGGATACACTTTGTCAGCGTTTTTCTCATATAATATCTGTCCACTGTTAAAATCAATAAGAATCGCCGACTTGGCTTTTACGCCTAACGCGTCTGATGCCGCCTCTGCCTTTGAAGCGAATGGCGTTTGAAAAGCAAGTGTCAAAACAAGTACAAATGCCAGACTTGCCGCTGCAAAACGACCCAGCTTATTTCTAAAATTCAACCCCTACACCCCCGAAAGAATTCATGCGCCATCAATCAGCGCATACATAGAAAACCGAGGCGATACAAGCCGTCTCGATTTTCTCTTGATAAGTGGTCAGTCTCTACTCTGCAGATAAAAATTCCAAAGATTATCTGACTCTGGATCAACTAACCTCAACCAAATAACTCGACCAATGGAGCACAATCGTTATTTATTTAATAGAATAATTCGGCGCTTCTTTAGTTATCTGAACGTCATGTGGATGACTTTCAAGTAACCCTGCATTAGTAATTTTTGTAAAGCGCGCGTTTTCTCGCAGATTTTGCAGAGTCGCTGCGCCACAATAGCCCATGCCCGAACGCAGACCGCCTAACAATTGGTAAATCGTATCAGCCAATCTGCCCTTATAAGGCACACGTCCTTCGATACCTTCAGGAACTAATTTCTTTGCATTCTCTTGGAAATAACGGTCCTTGCTTCCGTGTTCCATCGCGCTGACCGAACCCATACCGCGATAGACTTTGAACTGTCTGCCTTGATAAATTTCTTTTTCACCAGGCGTTTCATCTACACCGGCAAGAAGTCCGCCAAGCATGACCGCACTGCTTCCGGCTGCCAAAGCTTTCACGATGTCACCGGAATATTTAATACCGCCATCAGCGATAATAGCAACACCATGTTTGTCCGCCTCATTTGCACAGTCATAGACAGCTGTAATTTGCGGCACACCAACACCTGCAACGACACGCGTCGTACAGATGGAACCAGGTCCGATGCCAACTTTAACAACATCAACTCCGGCATCAATCAACGCCTTTGTTCCCTCAGCAGTTGCTACATTTCCGGCAATAATGCTGATCTTTGGAAAAGCTTTGCGAATTTCAGCTACTTTTTGAAGAACGCCTTTCGAGTGTCCGTGTGCTGTATCGATCACAACAGCATCCGCACCGGCATCAACCAATTTTTCCATACGCAATAATGAGTCAGAAGTGACACCCACAGCTGCGGCAACCAGTAAGCGACCGTGTTCATCTTTTGCAGAATTAGGGAATTCAACGACTTTTTCAATGTCCTTAGTTGTTATAAGCCCTTTTAATACGCCATTTTTGTCAACAAGCGGCAATTTTTCAATTCTGTTCTTATTCAGAATTTCCTCGGCTTCTTTCAGACTTGTACCTACTGGTGCTGTAACAAGGTTGTCCTTGGTCATCATATCGCCGATTCTTAATGAATAGTCCTTAACAAAGCGCATGTCACGATTTGTCAAAATGCCAACTAAATGCTGCTCTGTCTCATTATCAACGATCGGAACTCCTGAAATTCGGTATTTATTCATCAGATGTTCTGCATCGAAAATTTGATTGTCAGGGGTCAGAAAAAATGGGTTCGTGA
The DNA here is from genome assembly GCF_900113325.1 of Sporolactobacillus nakayamae. Lineage (GTDB taxonomy): Bacteria > Bacillota > Bacilli > Bacillales > Sporolactobacillaceae > Sporolactobacillus > Sporolactobacillus nakayamae. Next base: position 21,170 of record NZ_FOOY01000007.1, read on the forward strand.
TAACGCCACTTTCAGAACGTTTCACTTTGTCAACCTGTTCTGCCTGCTCTTCAATCGACATGTTCTTATGAATAACGCCCATACCGCCTTGCCTGGCCATCGCAATAGCCATCGCTGCTTCAGTGACCGTGTCCATTCCCGCGCTGATAATCGGAATATTTAAATTCAATGTCCGCGTCAATGCTGTCTGTACAGAAACATCTCTTGGTAAGACCTCGGAAGCTGCCGGAATAAGCAATACATCATCAAAGGTCAACGCCTCTTTTGTAAACTTATCTTCTCTCATCAATGTTAGATTACCCCCATGGTATGGTTGTGGTTGTCTTACTATCCGAAAAATTTATTGATAGCTTATCAAGTGGACTGTCGGCTGTCAAGAATACCGGATGAAGTTGAAGTTTTCAAATAACAGTTTCTTATTCAACTGATTTCCTATTCAAAAAGCTCTTTGAACATAATGATGAATCGAATACCTATTATTATAAACCGATTTTCAAGGTCCCGCAGGTAGTTTTTTTTCCCAATTGTTCCAAAAAGATGACGTGCAGGACTCAAAAAGAATCGCCACCATTTTATAGAAAGCGTTCAATGGTGACGGTACTATCTTGCAACAAAGAAAGGACACGGTTATCGGTGAGATGAATCATCGGACGTGTTGGTTCTTTAACAGGTATAAAGGTTATTTCGCCGGATTGACCGTCGGATAGTTGAACATTCAGCCCGATAAAAAGAGTCATCAGCTCATAGCAAAATTTATCCACGAGATATCGCGAAAATTTACCATAGGAGGTGATGCTTAAATGATCTAAGCTTAAGAATATATTTTCTGAATGTTCAACCGAAAGTTGAGTTAAAAAGCTGTCACATATCGCCAGTATTTTTCCATTCAAGCTGAGCTGGGTTCCGTCGATATTAAGCGGATAGCCGCTCCCGTCTTCACGCTCATGGTGCTGAATCACAGCAACCAAGGTCTCATTTTTCAGTGTTGAAATTCCTTTAAGCATTTTGTAGCTATCAATAACATGACGCTCAAAGATCTTTCTTTCACTACCAACCAGCTCTTTTTTATCGAGGAGTGATGGCGGCAATTTGGCTAATCCACAATCAGCCAGCATTCCGGCGAGTCCGAGCTGAATCGTGTCCCCTAAAGCAAAATTAAACTTCTTTGCAAAGAAAGCGGCCACGAGTCCAAAAAGTACACTTCGTTCTGCGGCACTTTGGGTTCGTCTCTGCTTGATAAGAAACGTCGTCAACCACATGGGATCATCAAGAAAACCTGTGATTAAAGGCATCATTGTCTCTCTAAAATCCCCTATAGAGATACCGGTGCCCGATTGCCATTGTTGAAAGAAAAACTGATAATCCCTCACTGATTGTTGGAATTTCCTATCTAACGGGCTCAGTTGCGGATTTGGTTCTGGCTCCGTGAAGGGTACTGGTTCAGACTCTCTGACTGCTTTTTTCTCAGATGATTGTCGAGCAGATGATTGTGTCACTGGATCAATATCTAGCTTTGCTATAAAAAAGGCCTTTAAGAACGCAATATGCGTTTCGTTTAGTACAGTTCCTGCCTTCATCAGTGGTTTCACCGACTTTGAATAGACATCCTTGCGCAGAACACAGCCTGTCTTAAGTTCATCGATAGTCACAATCACGCCAGCCCACCCCACCATTCCAGGTATGTGTGTCGTTACTCTTCATTTTCTCCGTCTTCTTGCTCTTCATCATCATTGTTCTGTATGCGAGCGATTGTCGACACATTGTCTCCGTCATCAACACGAATCAAGGTTACACCCATTGTATTTCGGCCAAGTCTGGAAATTCCGGACACAGGCATACGGATAATAACTCCATTCGCTGTAATGATCATTAGATCTTCTGTTTCTTCAACGGTACGAAGGGCGACCAATTCACCATTTTTTTCCGTAATGTTACATGTCTTCAGACCCTTGCCGCCACGTGTCTGAGGGCGATATTCCTCGCAGTTCGTACGCTTGCCGAACCCGTTCTCCGTAACAATCAAGACATCCAAGCCTTCCTCGGCAATTCCCATGCCGACCACTTCATCACCTTGATCCAAGGTAATCGCCTTAACACCTGCCGCGGTTCTTCCCATCGCACGCACATCCGTTTCGTGATAACGGATGGCCATGCCTCTCTTTGTTCCAACGATTAAATCGCGAGTTCCGTCGGTTAGGCGAACAGCCATCAATTCATCTTCATCACGCACTGTGATCGCAAACAATCCGTTCTTTCGAATGTTTGAAAAATCAGAGAGCGGCGACCTTTTGGTGATTCCATTCTTCGTCAGGAATACGAGGTAATGGTCATCATCAAATCCTTCAACCGGGAAGAAGGCAGTTATTTTTTCACCCTTTTCAATTTGAATCAGGTTGATAATTGGAATGCCCTTGGCTGTTCTTCCGAGTTCAGGAATCTGATAGCCTTTAAGCTGATACACGCGTCCTTTATTTGTGAAAAAGAGGATGTGGTGATGCGTATTAGTTTGGAACAGATGTTCAACAAAATCATTTTCATTGGTACCCATTCCTTGAATGCCGCGTCCGCCACGATTCTGACTTTTATACGTATTAACTGGCATCCGTTTTACATAACCGTTATGAGAAACGGTGATGACGATATCTTCACGTTCGATCAAATCTTCATCCTCAATCAGATCATCTCCAACGGTGATCTCTGTTCGACGTGCATCATTGTACTTCTCTTTAATTTCACGTAATTCTTTACGGATGATATGCAGTACTTTCTGTTCATCAGCAAGAATTGCTTTAAGTTCCGCAATTTTCTTGACCAGTTCTGCATATTCTTGTTCAATTTTCTCACGTTCCAAACCGGTCAGGCGTTGCAGACGCATGTCCAGAATCGCCTGAGCCTGTATTTCAGTAAGCGAAAACTTTTCCATTAATCCTTGTCGAGCAATGTCTGCCGTCTTGGAGTGGCGAATTAAGGCAATCACTTCATCCAAATGGTCCAAAGCGATCCGCAATCCTTCGAGGATATGTGCCCGCGCTTCTGCTTTTTTCAATTCAAACGCCGTACGCCTGCGAATGACCGTTTCCTGATGTTGCAAATAGTAATGCAAACATTCCTTTAAGGTCAGAATACGTGGCCTACCATCAACAAGCGCCAGCATGTTAATTCCGAAGCTTGTCTGCAGACCGGTATGTTTGTACAAATTATTAAGCAGCACATTGGCATTCGTGTCGCGTCGAACTTCAATCACCATGCGCATTCCTTGGCGATCCGATTCATCGCGCAAGTCAGTAACACCTTCGATTTTCTTATCGCGAACCAATTCGGCGATTCGCTCAACTAGCTTCGCCTTATTCACTTGGTAGGGGAGCTCGGTTACAATGATGCTTTGTTTTCCATTCGAAGCTTCTTCAATCTCAACTTTTGCGCGGACAATGATCGAGCCGCGGCCCGTTCGATAAGCACGACGGATACCTTCACGTCCGAGAATCAGCCCACCCGTCGGGAAATCAGGCCCTGGTATAAATTGCATTAATTCTTCAACAGGAACATCCGGATTTTTGCTAAGCGCGAGTACAGCGTCGATGACCTCGCCCAATTGGTGGGGAGGAATGTTCGTCGCCATACCTACGGCAATCCCTGAAGCGCCATTTACCAGCAGGTTAGGAAAACGTGAAGGGAGCACAACCGGTTCTTCTTCATTCTCATCATAATTCGGAACAAAATCAATCGTATCTTTGCGAATATCGCGAACCATTTCCATCGATATTTTCGACATGCGCGCTTCTGTATAACGCATCGCAGCTGCCGGATCACCATCGACTGAACCGAAGTTTCCATGACCGTCAACTAATTCATAGCGATAGCTGAAATCCTGAGCCATGCGCACCATCGTATCATAAACGGCTGAATCACCATGTGGATGGTATTTACCGATGACTTCGCCGACAATTCTCGCTGACTTTTTATATCCTTTGTCCGACGTAATACCGAGTTCGTTCATCGCGAAAAGAATTCGCCTGTGCACCGGCTTCAAGCCGTCGCGCACATCGGGCAATGCGCGGCTGACGATAACACTCATCGCGTAACTCAAGAACGATTCACGCATCTGTTTGCCTATATTGACCGGCTTGACCCGCCGCTCATCTTGCTCTGCCATTTTTCTTCCTCCTTGCTTCAATCACACACTGTATCTTCTGAAGATGGCCCTGATCAAACATCCAGGTTCTCAGCATAGCTGGCATTTTGCTGAATAAAATCACGACGCGGTTCAACACGGTCACCCATCAGCATTTCAAATGTTTGATCTGCCTCGATCGCGTCTTCAAGGTGGACCTGCAAGACAAGACGATTTTCCGGATCCATCGTTGTTTCCCAAAGCTGTTCAGGATTCATTTCGCCAAGACCTTTATAACGCTGGAGCGCCGGTCTCACATTTGCAGGAAGCTCCCCTTGAATTCGTTTTAATTCCAGATCATCGTACGCATACAGAAGTGTTTTTCCATACTGAACACGGTAGAGAGGTGGCTGAGCTATATATACATAACCATTCTCAAGCAGTGGCCGCATAAATCGATAGAAAAATGTCAACAGGAGTGTACGGATATGTGCGCCGTCGACATCTGCATCAGTCATAATAATGATCTTATGGTATCTCGCTTTATCCAAATTGAATTCATCACCAATACCGGTACCAAGCGCCGTAATCATCGCGCGAATTTCTGCGTTAGAAAGTATTCGGTCCAGCCGGGCTTTCTCAACATTAAGGATTTTACCGCGTAGCGGAAGAATCGCCTGAAATAAACGATCCCGACCTTGCTTCGCTGAACCTCCGGCTGAATCACCCTCGACAATATACAATTCTGAAATACTCGCATCCTTTGACGAGCAATCCGCCAATTTTCCTGGAAGTGACGATACTTCCAAACTGCTTTTGCGGCGTGTTAATTCACGTGCCTTTTTAGCCGCAGTACGCGCTCTCGATGCGACAATGCCTTTTTCGATGATGAGCCGTGCGACATCCGGATTTTCGAGTAAAAATCGTGAGAATGCTTCCGAAAATAACGTGTCCGTAATAGCCCGAACTTCAGAATTTCCCAATTTGGTTTTTGTCTGACCTTCAAACTGGGGATCCGGATGTTTGATCGACACGATCGCCGTCAGCCCTTCACGTACGTCATCTCCAGTTAAGTTTGGATCGCTGCTCTTTACAAATTGGTTTTTACGCGCATAATCATTAATTACTCGAGTCAGAGCAACCTTAAATCCATATTCATGCGTTCCGCCCTCATGTGTATGGATGTTATTAGCGAAAGAATAGAGCTGGCTTGCAAAACCGCTGTTGTACTGCATTGCGATTTCGACTTTGATTCCGTCCTTTTCACCTTCAAGGTCAATCGGCTGGTGAATGACTTCTTTAGAGCGATTCAAATATTCCACATAGGAACGGATACCGCCTTCATAGTGGAACGTTTCTTTTTTATCTTCCTCGCGCCTGTCTTCAATGGAGATTCGAATATTTTTATTCAGAAAAGCAAGTTCGCGCACACGAACACGAAGTGTATCATAATCAAAAGTAGTCGTGTCGGTAAAAATTTCCGGATCCGGATCAAAGTGAGTCGTAGTTCCTGTCTGATCAGAATCGCCAATAATTTTCAGATCGGCTGCCGGTTTCCCGCGATGATACTCTTGGTAATAGACATGACCGTTTCGATAAACTTTGACCCACATTGTGGTTGAAAGGGCATTAACAACCGATGCGCCTACACCGTGAAGTCCGCCGGACACTTTATATCCGCCACCACCGAATTTTCCACCTGCGTGAAGCACGGTCATAATGACTTCAACGGCCGGCCGGCCAACTTTCTTTTGGATGTCGACCGGAATACCGCGTCCGTTATCCATAACGGTAATGCCGCCTTCTTTTTCAATGATCACTTGGATATGACTACAAAAACCCGCAAGTGCTTCATCAATTGAATTGTCCACAATTTCCCAAACCAAATGATGAAGACCTTTTTCACCGGTTGTACCTATGTACATCCCCGGCCGTTTTCGAACCGCCTCCAGTCCTTCAAGTACTTGAATCTGACTGGCATTATACGATTGCTTTTCTTCTTGATTTTCGCTCATCTTAACCCACCTAACTTGGTGTTATCTGAGAAACTCGCATTCTCATGTGTCAACTATTGAATCTAAACTTTGCAGATATCGTCCGTAATAGCAACTACAGCAAACGCTCCGCTTCAATCAATAGCTTCTAAAAAGGTCATTTGTCAGCCGTTTGCGATACCGTTAACCATACCTAATTACCTTTTCGCACAGTCTACGACGCCCTGGTGTATGTGATAAAGTGTGGCCCGATCAAGCAAACTCTGATCCAATCCGTCGATAGACGTTGTGGTGACAAAAGTCTGTACTTTTTGCTGAAAAGCACCTAGTAAATGTGTTTTTCTAATATCGTCCAGTTCACTTAATACATCGTCAAGAAGAAGGATGGGGTATTCACCAACTTCATGTTTAATCAATTCGATCTCAGCAAGTTTGACAGACAATGCAGCTGTCCTTTGCTGTCCCTGAGAACCGAACGCTTGCACATCCTTGTCATTGACAAAAAAACGCAAATCATCACGATGCGGGCCAAATAAGGTTGTCCCTCTGTCCAGTTCCCTTTGCTTCAACCGCTCATAACTTGTCTGATAGGCTGTTACTATTTTTGACGAATCGGCATTTTCTAATACCTCTGGAACTGAAGATTGATAGTCAATCGATAAATGTTCTCTTCCATGGCTGATCTCTTTCTGGATCGGTGCCGCCCATTCATTAAGCTGTGCGACAAAAGTCAGCCTGCGGTTAATAATTTCCGACGCGAGCTCAATCAGCCGTTCGGTCAAAATATCAAGTAAACTGCTATCACTGCTTGAATGCCTGGATGTTCTGAGCAGTGCGTTCCTCTGCTGAAGCACCTTCTGATACTCGCCAAGATGATGCATATAGACCGGCGCAATTTGTCCAATTTCCATATCGATAAAACGTCTGCGTACCGCAGGACTTCCTTTGACCAAATTCAGATCCTCCGGCGCGAACATAACCGCATTGCAAAGACCTACATAGTCGCTCAATCTTCGTTTTTCAAGATGATTGGCTTTCGCTTTCTTTCCTTTGCCTGATATGATCAGTTCAAGAGGTATCGATTGACCACGTCTGGATATTCTACCTTTTATTTTACCATAATCCCGATCCCATTGGATTAAATCTTTATCATGAGACGTTCTGGGCGATTTTGCGATCGCCAGGACATAGATCGCCTCAAGTAAATTTGTCTTCCCTTGAGCGTTCTCACCTAGGAAAACATTCACAGAGTCAGAAAAAGACAGCGTTAAGCTGTCATAATTTCTGTAAGCTGTAAGCTCAATCGACTCAAGTTTCATGGTGGGGCAGCTCCCCTCTAATCACGGTTGATAATGAATTCTTCCGAATTGCTAATTTTTATCCGGTCGCCTTCAACTAATTTTTTCCCACGCCTATTTTCATGTTCATCATTGACAAAGATTTCCGTTTCCGCTAGGAAGTGCTTCGCTTCTCCGCCAGTCTGGATTAGTCCCTCATATTTCAATAATTGGCCTAATGTAATGAACGATTCTCCGGCTCTTAATTTTACTTGTTTCAACTTCTTTTCCTCTTTTCTTGATAACAACCGATGCATGGTTCTATTTATCGCGCATAGACTGAAAACGTGGAGTGATCGAATCCATTTTGCCAGCGTGTCTTAGAACGTACGGATCGGTAGGATCAGCATTAAAATATTCTCGTCACCAATAGGCCGGATAATGATCGGTCTCATTGGTCCTACAAAATGGATCCGGACGTTTTGGGCATCGACCTTGCTAAGCGCATCCATCATGAATTTAGCGCTGAAGGAGATACGCAGCGGATCTCCTTCAAATTTTTCAGTTGCCAATGTTTCATAAGCACGTCCTAATTCAAGAGATTGTGAAGAAACTTCAACTTGGTTGCCTTCTGCACGTAACTTAACGACGTTGTTCCGTTCTTCTTTTGCAAGCAATGCTGCGCGTTCTATGGCATGATACAGAGCCTTTGTACCTAGATCAATTGTCGTTTTGCTTTCGGTCGGAATCAGACGGCTCGTATCCGGATAATTCCCGTCAAGCAAACGTGAGTAGAACTGAACGTTGTGGCTTTTAAAAAGAATCTGATTGGCTGTCATAACAATATCAACCATCTGTTCATCATCATCATCCAGGATCTTCGAGAGTTCGTTTAGGCTTGATCCCGGAATTACAAGTGTCTGCGTGCCGGAGTCTTCTGTTTTATCCACAGTGACTGAACGCTGAGCAAGCCGGTGACTGTCGGTAGCAACACAATTCAACTGATTATCTTGTATAATCCATTTCACTCCGGTCAGAACAGGACGAGTTTCTGTTACTGAGACGGCATAAACGGTTTGTTTGATTAAATCTTTAAGCAGGTCTTTACGTATTCTAAATACATCGCTCTCGTTAATAATTGGTAAGTTTGGATATTCTTCAGGATCAAGACCATTTAGGCTGAATTCAGTTGTTCCTGAAATTATTTTTGTAATTAATCTGCTGTCCACTTCAATATGAACTTCCTCATCCGGCAGTTTTCGCACAAGTTCTGAAAAAAGACGAGAGGGTAAAACAATTTGACCCGGAGTATGGACAACAGCATTTTCATTACCATCTTCTTCAAGAGGAATAAATGATCGAATTGAGATATCCGAGTTACTTCCGGTTAATGTAATTCCATCCAGTCCCGCTGTTATTTTCACACCGGTAAGAATTGGGATCGTAGTCTTAGACGATATTGCTTTCATAACTTGATTGACTGCATCGACAAGTTTTTCTTTAAGTACGGTAAGTTTTAGCGTAAGTGCTGCATTTGGATTTATGTCTTGCGTTTCTTGCATGTTTGTTGCCTCCAAATCTTATATTAAAGAATAAAAAAATAGTAATCATAATAGTAGGGCCTGTGAATATGTTAGTAAGTAGGATAAGCCTTGATATATAGTTTTATCCACATGTTGATAAGTTGTGGATAAAATTGGGGGTGTGCCGGATAATTATACACACCCCTGTCAATAAAAAAGTTCATTCAATTTTATAAGATAAGAAATTATATAACTACAAGGATTATGATTTCTGAGTCCCAAGGCTTTCATCGACACGTTTTTTTATTGCGTTTTGATCGGCGCTTTTAACTGGTCGATGAGTGCGTTTACTGTTTTCTGGAGATCTCGATCAACCGAAAGCTGTTTGGTTATTTTTTCATGCGCATGAATCACAGTTGTGTGATCTCTGCCGCCAAATTCTTCACCAATTTTCGGTAAAGAGTAGTCAGTGAGTTCTCTTGAGAGATACATCGCGATCTGTCTCGGGAAAGCAATCGATTTCGTTCGTTTTTTCGCTGAGAAGTCTTCAAGTTTCATATGGTATTCTTCCCCGACAGCGACTTGGATATCTTGGATGGTGATCGTCTTTGGACGAGCCGATGGGATAATATCCCGCAAAGCCTCGGCTGCCAGATCAACGTTAATGTCCTGATTGTTCAAGGATGAAAATGCAATAACGCGTATTAGTGCACCCTCCAGCTCACGAATGTTTGTATCAATCTGGTTCGCAATGTAGATCATGACTTCATTTGGGATGTCAAGACCCTCGGCTTTTGCTTTTTTGCGAAGGATTGCGATTCGTGTCTCCAGATCCGGCGGGGTTATATCTGTGATAAGTCCCCATTCAAATCGCGAACGCAGCCGATCTTCCAATGTTGGGATTTCTTTGGGCGGTCGGTCACTCGAAATGACAATTTGCTTGTATTCCTCGTGCAGTGCGTTAAAGGTATGGAAAAATTCTTCTTGTGTCTGTTCTTTTCCGGCAAGAAATTGAATATCGTCAATGAGCAGAACATCAACGCCTCGGTATTTATTGCGAAATTCAACAGTTTTGTTGTCGCGGATTGAATTGATGAATTCGTTTGTGAATTTCTCTGAGGAGAGATAAACAACACGCGCAGAAGGATTATGATCGATCACATAATGACCGATTGCATGCATCAGATGGGTCTTGCCAAGACCAACCCCACCATAAATAAACAGGGGATTGTAGGCTTTTGCCGGTGCTTCCGCCACAGCAAGTGAAGCAGCATGAGCAAAACGGTTCCCTGAGCCAATGACAAATGTCTCAAACGTGTTCTTTGAATTGAGCATGCTGTTCCCTAAGTCTTCCATGCGGTGCTGATTCCTCTGACTCATGCCCCCATAAGGGTTACCGTGGTCATTTGGGTTGAAATTCATTCCATCACTCTTTCCTTTATTCGTTGTAACAGGTGAGGCGTCGTTGTCATTTTCTTTTCTAGGAATGACAAATTGGACACGATAGCGAGAACCGGTGATCTCATAGAGAATATCGGAAATGAGCTTTGTATAATGTTCTTCCAGCCAATCACGTGAAAATTCATTGGGCACGCTAACAATCATCATTTGACCATTAATAGACTGAGCTCGTGTTTCTTTCAACCAAGTTTCAAAACTAGGCTTGCTCAGTTTCTTTTTAATGATTTCTAGTGTTTGGATCCATAGTTCTTGAAGGTTGTTCAAAGTAAGGCGGCCCTCCTTAAAAAGTTGCATTGTTACAGTAAAATTCCACACTGCCCGAGATCAATTATCCTGGTGGGATTCCACGGGCAAGTTGATCTTAAAAAACCAATAAAAAATGAAACAAAAAATATGCCGGGTAGTGCAGCGGGCATACGTACGGCTTTTCTCGGTATTTTGGCAAGGAAAAAATAAGGACTAGTCATGCCAGGCAATTGGATCAGTAATTTCTTAAACTAATATTTTAGTTAATATAATTTTATCCACAAGTGAATCAGCTGAAGAAGAACGGAAACATCAGATAATGAGAAAGATATCAACAAGGTGCATACATTGTGGATAACTACGATTCACAGGTGTTAATGACTGTCCACAAAATTATCCACAACTAGTGGAAAACTTTTTGAGGATTCCTTGGTTTTCCTAAACAAATGCACTATGATCATATCAAAAATTCGCTTTTAAAGCAATGATCGACAAATGTTATCCACAGTGGATATCTTTTTACACAGTAACGTTATACACAGGGGGCGAATATGTGAGAAAGTTGTCGATAAATGGTGTGGAAAAATGAAATTTGGAAAAAATAATCCACAGAGGGAATGAATGAACGAGGTAGCACCTTAATTGACTTTTAGTTGCAAACTAATTATAATTAGTCAGACTGGTTTTAGAGATAAGCTGATGAGTGTTTGAGGCTAAAGAATTGGAATAAAGAGACATGGCGAACCCAGTCGATGATCGATGGAGGATAAAGAAACCACAACTTCATGGAGCTCATTTTCGTCGTGGCGATTTTGACAGACCGGCTGAATGGATAGATTGAGCGAATGTGAAATTCGCAATAAAACATTTGATTTGTCGGCAATTTAACTAAATTTGCGGGAGGTGTATCAATTGAAACGTACTTTTCAACCGAATAATCGTAAGAGAAAAAAAGTTCATGGCTTCCGTTCGCGGATGGCAACAGCTAATGGCCGTAAGATTTTGGCAGCTCGTCGCCGCAAGGGAAGAAAAGTTCTATCAGCATAAAGCCACTGTGTGACCAACAGTGGTTTTTTTATACTGAAAGAAGGAAAAGATTACGGATGCTCTGCGTGAGTGATTTAGTGTAGGGGTTCGGCAAAAAAGTGGCTTCCAATAATTCATAGCAACTTTTGTCGCCTTGTGGTAGAACGTTTCATAGAATGCCGAACACGAAGATCTATGGCAGTGCGGCTATACTTCTGTCCATGTCGAAGGATTGCTGATTTTTCTTCAATGGCTAGGTGATTAAACGTTGGCATAGTTGCGTATCATGGGTCGGGTGGGGTATTAATGAAGCTGCTACTTAAGCTGCGATGCTTATAATAAGTACTTTTCCTTCGGACAGCCTTGTCATTCCAATCTTTTTCTTTATACTTGAAAGATATAAAGGGTAGGAACGGTTTCGAAAGGCAGAAGATGTGATGCGGGTTTGATGACGTATGATCATCCTATGTCAATCACTAGTTACTCATAAGTTGAGACGTCCCATATGGAGGGACAAAATGAAAACATTGAATCGATTAAAGAAAAACCAAGATTTCCAAGTTGTATTTAAAAAAGGTAAATCCTTTGCTAACCGGCAGTTTGTCGTTTATGTAATGAAGCAAAACGGGAAGCCTTATTCAAGATTGGGTCTGTCCGTGAGCAAAAAGATGGGCAATGCTGTTATGAGAAATCATATTAAGCGCAATATAAAAGAAATTTTCCGCGAATTTGCGGACAGGCTTGAGGTTGGAAATGATTATATCATTATATCTCGCAAACCTGTAAGTACTATGACTCATCAGGAGATGCGGAAAAGCTTGGAACATGTGCTAAAGAAAGCAAATGTCCTAGCAGCAACCCGTAATGTTTCGCAAGTATGAAACATGTATTCATTTTTATTATTCGTTTGTACCAAAAGTTCATTTCACCTTACACTCCACCGACTTGTCGATTTTATCCGACGTGTTCCCAATACGCGGTTGAAGCCCTGTCACGGTTCGGTTTGGTGAAGGGGGGATGGCTGATGATCAAGCGTCTATTAAAATGTCAGCCTTTTCATTCGGGAGGGATTGATCCCGTCCCTGAAAAGTGCACCCATAAAAAGACGGGCATGTTGAGACATCGTTCGGACCGACCGAGGAGGTAGTATTTTGAGAAAAAAGTTTTTTGCTATTAGTTCTTTGGTGCTTATGACTGTGCTGCTCGCAGGATGCACTGATCTTAACAAACCAATAAATGATCAAAGTACCGGTTTTTGGAGTCAATGGTTTGTTCTGCCGCTTTCCAAGTTCATTATCTCTGTTGCTCATCTTTTCTGGAACAGCTATGGGCTAGCAATTATTATCACAACGATCATTGTCCGCCTTGTTCTTCTGCCGCTGATGGCCAAACAGGTCAAGAGCTCGCGTGCAATGCAGGAACTGCAGCCTAAGATTAAAGAATTGCAGAAAAAATACAGTTCTAAAGACCAGAATACGCAGAAGAAGCTTCAGGAAGAACAGATGAAGCTTTTCCAACAAAATCATGTGAATCCACTAGCTGGATGCTTGCCGATCTTGATTCAAATGCCGATTTTATTCGCCTTTTACCAGGCGATTATGAGAACATCGGCAATCAAGACACAGTCTTTTTTGTGGTTCCAGCTCGGTTCTGCCGATCCGTTCTATATTTTGCCGGTCGTTGCTGCCGCAACTACGTTCTTGCAGCAGAAGATTATGATGGGCCGAATGGGAAATGACAATCCTCAGATGGCTATGATGCTTTATGTATTTCCAATCATGATTGCTGTTCCGGCTTTTTATTTTCCATCAGCTTTGGCACTTTACTGGGTTGTTGGTAATATTTTTATGATTTTCCAGACGTACATTATTTATGAAAAGAAAGACGATGGCCAAAAGGATCAAAAGCCTGCAGGAGGCGCCAATAAGAAGTGAGGGAAGTAACCAAGTACGGGAAGACGGTTGCAGAAGCGGTGTCCATCGCCCTCAAGGAATTAAATGCGACTTCAGATCAGGTGGACGTTCAAATTTTGACAGAACCGAGATCAGGGTTTCTTGGAATTGGCGCGCGAAAAGCGCTGGTGAGAGTAATCTTAATGAAGACGCCGATTGATTATGGCATTGACTATTTAAAAGAGTTAATCAACAAGAGCGGATTGACGGTTCGTGTCCAGGTGGACGAACGCAATACGCGTGTTTGTCGGTGTTCACTTGTTGGGAAAGACGCATTTCAACTCATTGGAAAGCACGGGAAGACATTAAATGCTTTTCAATATTTGGCCAATCGGGTTGTGAGCAAAGGCTCCGAACATCGAATGAAAATGATTTTGGACGCTGAGAATTATCGGGCGATTCGAAAGAAATCATTGATCGCACTCGCTAAGCGAATTGCGGAAAAAACAGTACGTTCTGGACGTCCGCATCGTTTTGAACCCATGCCGGCGTTTGAACGAAAGATTGTCCATACGGCTTTATCCGGCAACAGCAAAATACGAACCTTTTCAAATGGCGCAGAACCAAGACGTTATTTAATCGTTGCTCCGCGTTCTTAAACAATAAATCAAGTGGAGAAAAAGCACGCAATTTGCGCGCTTTTTTTCGTACAACAGACATGGATGATCATCTTAATCGTTGACGAAAGTGAATCTGGAATGCTTTGGAAATGCGGAAAGTTATACGCTAAGATTTTTCCTTTGACGGAAAAATAATGTATGATAGTCTTTGAAAAAGTTTGGTGCTCTTTGTGACGCCTCGATTACTTCATTAGAGTGAACCATTTTAGAAGAACAATCTCTATTCATATAACCAGTGAACTTACTGAGTAAGTATCATCAAATAAAGGACGAGAATAGGAAGGAGTGATAAAATTGGATTATGATACAATCGCTGCTATTTCAACACCGATTGGGGAAGGCGCGATTAGCATTGTCAGGCTAAGCGGATCTGAAGCGGTAAGTGCGGCTGATCGACTCTTTCGTGGTGGAAAAGCACTCAGTGACGTGCGCAGCCATACGATTCACTATGGGAAAATAGTAGATCCGGCGACAGAACAGACCGTTGAAGAAGTCATGGTTTCAGTGATGAGAAAACCGAAAACTTTTACCCGAGAAGATGTTGTTGAGATTAATTGTCATGGCGGTTTGACAAGTGTCAATCGCGTCCTTGAGCTCATCCTGGATCAGGATGTTCGTCTGGCTGAACCGGGTGAATTTACGAAACGGGCGTTTCTGAATGGGCGAATTGACCTATCTCAGGCGGAAGCAGTCATGGATCTGATCCGTGCGAAAACCGATCAAGCGATGAATGTCGCGATGAGCCAGATGGAGGGAAAACTTTCACTATTGATCCGGAAGCTCAGGCAGCAGTTGCTCGATATCTTGGCTGCTGTTGAAGTGAACATTGACTATCCGGAGTATGACGATGCGGAAATAATGACCACTAAGATTCTTTTTGAGAAGGCTACTGAAGTCCGTGAACGATTGGATCGGGTTCTTTCAACGGCGAGGCAGGGTAAAATCTTGCGTGAAGGATTGTCAACGGTGATTGTCGGGAGACCTAATGTCGGCAAATCGTCGCTGCTTAATCAGCTCGTCCATGAGTCTAAAGCGATTGTTACGAACGTTCCCGGAACAACACGTGATGTGATTGAGGAATATGTCAATGTACGCGGTGTTCCGTTGAAACTTGTGGATACGGCTGGAATCAGAGATACCGAGGATGTCGTTGAAAAGATTGGGGTTTCTCGTTCCAAAGAATTATTGAAATCTGCTGAACTTGTCGTATTGCTGATCAATGGTAATGAAAAGCTGACAGATGAAGATCGAAAACTTTTTGCGCTGATTGGCGATACACCGGCTATTATTCTGATTAATAAGGCGGACTTGCCTCTTGAAGTCTCAGTCACCGAAGTGGAACATCTTGCTGGCGGCAATCCGGTACTGCGGACCTCAATGATTGATGAGAAAGGTCTGGATGAATTGGAGCAAGCGATCGCATCTTTGTTCTTCAGCAACAATGTGTCGTCACATGGAGAAGCCTATGTTTCTAATACACGGCATATTGCCTTGCTGAAACAGGCGCGATCAGCGATTACCGATGCTATCGAAGGTGCGGAACAGGGCATACCTGTTGATATGACGCAAATCGATATTAAGCGTACTTGGGATTTGCTTGGTGAGATTGTAGGGGACACAGTCTCTGACAGTCTTATTAATGAGCTGTTTTCTAAATTTTGTCTAGGGAAATAAACTGCCATGCAGTTTTAAATAGAGCGTGAAAATTGATAAAGATGGAGGTTTAAAAATGAAGACATATGAGGCCGGTACCTATGATGTGATTGTTGTCGGCGCCGGGCATGCCGGGGTAGAGGCAGGACTTGCATCGGCGCGATCCGGTGCAAAGACACTAATGCTGACGATCAATCTGGAAGGTGTGGCTTTTATGCCATGCAATCCTTCAGTTGGTGGTCCCGCCAAGGGTGTTGTTGTTCGAGAAATTGATGCGCTTGGCGGCGAAATGGGTCACAATATCGATAAGACCTACATTCAAATGAGGATGCTGAACACGAGAAAGGGGCCGGCTGTTCGAGCATTGAGAGCGCAAGCAGATAAACAACTTTATCAGCGGGCAATGAAAGAGACCATTGAAGAAACTGAAAACCTAACCTTAAGACAAGGAATGGTTGATCATCTTATTGTTGACAATGGTGTTTGTAAAGGAGTAGTTGTGGCTACCGGAGCGGCGTATCGTGCAAAGGCCGTAGTTCTGACTACAGGGGTTTATCTAAAAGGCAAGATCATCATTGGAGAATTGCAGTATGAGAGTGGTCCTAACAACATGCAGGCATCAGTCAAATTGTCCGATAATCTTAAAGAACTCGGTTTTGATTTAGTGCGGTTTAAAACAGGGACACCACCACGGGTTAATGGACGGACGGTTGATTACTCTAAAACAGAAATTCAGCCCGGCGATGATGTGCCTCTTGCTTTTTCGTATGATACAAGGAACTTTATTAAAGAACAAATTCCTTGCTGGTTAACGTATACGAATCTTGAAACACATAAAATTATTCAGGAAAATCTTAATCGTTCACCGATCTTTTCCGGAGCAATTGTTGGAACAGGTCCGAGGTATTGCCCGTCAATAGAGACAAAGATTGTTCGGTTTAACGATAAAAATCGTCACCAATTGTTTCTTGAACCCGAAGGAAAGGCAACAAAAGAAGTCTATGTAGATGGGTTCTCGACAAGTATGCCGGAAGAAATTCAACGGAAAATGCTGGCGACCATACCAGGGCTTGAACATGCTGAAATGATGCGTCCTGGTTATGCTATTGAATACGATGCAATTGTGCCGACGCAGCTCTGGCCGTCTCTTGAAACAAAGAAAATCAGCGGTTTGTACACCGCCGGGCAAATCAACGGCACTTCCGGCTATGAAGAAGCAGCCGGACAAGGTTTGATGGGCGGAATTAACGCGGCAAGGAAAGCAATGGGCAAGGATCCTGTGATTTTGGATCGGTCCGAAGCCTATATTGGTGTTCTCATTGATGATCTTGTAACAAAGGGCACTAAGGAACCGTATCGACTGCTTACCTCTCGTGCCGAGTACCGATTATTGCTGCGTCATGATAACGCCGATCTGCGCTTGACGGAAATCGGACATAAGATCGGGCTTATTCCGGAAGAGCGTTATGAACGATTCGTATTGAAAAAGGAATTGATTGAACAGGAACGACGTTATTTTGCCGCTACAACAATAAAGCCTTCTGAACAAGCGGAAAAAATATTGGAATCAAAAGGTGCCACGCAGCTTAGAGAACCCATGAAGGCAGATCGCTTATTAAAGAGACCTGAATTATCTTATCAAGATGTAGCCGCTCTGCTTCCGGAACATGGCGAAGTGCCGGCGGAGGTTGGTGAGCAGGTTGAAATTCAAATCAAATATGAAGGCTATATCAGCAAACAATTACAGCAAGTTGAGAAAATGAAACGCATGGAAAAGAAAAAAATCCCTCAAGATTTAGATTATAGCAAGATCGACGGAATAGCTACAGAAGCTCGGCAGAAATTAGCCAAAGTGCGACCAATTTCCGTGGGACAAGCGTCACGCGTTTCCGGTGTTAATCCGAGTGACATTGCGATTTTGCTCGTCTATTTGGAAGAGGGAAAATTGGCAAGACGAACAGGCTGATTGTTATGCAGGAGGATGCTATGGAAGTTTTGGAAAAACTGCTGAGCATGAAGAACATTCATCTAAGCGAAACGCAAAGCCGTCAATTTCAACTCTATTATGAGATGCTAATTGAATGGAATAATAAAATGAATTTAACGGCAATTACCGATCAGAAAGAGGTCATAATTAAACACTTTTTCGACTCACTGACGCCATGTTTTTACTTCTCGCTTCAGGGGACACAGACATTGTGTGATGTCGGCTCCGGTGCTGGATTTCCCGGGATCCCCATGAAGATTCTTTTTCCTAAACTAAAGTTAACGATTGTCGATTCGCTAAAGAAACGATTGACGTTTCTTCAAGCTGTTGTGGATCAGCTTGGGTTGGATGATGTGACGTTATGCCACGATCGTGCCGAAGATTTTGCACGGAGAGCGGATATACGTGAGAGCTTTGATCTTGTAACGGCACGAGCTGTTGCGAAATTATCGGTGCTTTCCGAGTACTGCCTGCCGCTCGTTCACCTTGGGGGTTCATTTATTGCACTAAAGGGCAGTAATGCCGATACTGAAGTAGAGCAGGCAAGAGACGCGATAGCGCAACTCGGCGGCAAATTGATTCGTACTATTTCCCTTGATCTTCCCGAGAATAGTGGGAAAAGATCATTAGTGCGCATTGATAAAACAGCGCCAACTCCAAGGAAATATCCAAGAAAACCAGGCGTTCCGATGAAAAATCCACTTTAAATAGTTCCACGTGGAACATCTTAGCAGGAATTGCTGTCCATTAGGAGAATAGTAAAAGTTAGAGAGCAAAAGGTGGTGGTGCGAGTATGAAAAATCATTTTTCAAAAATATTTAGTCACAACGAGCAAGAGGAAGTTGCTGCCACCCAGGAGGCGGAACAGGATCTTGAACAAGGCAGGGTTCAGGAAATTGAGGTTTCATTGATTACGCCGAACCAGTATCAGCCGCGTTCTGTTTTTGATGAAGAAAAGCTGCATGAATTAGCTGCAACAATCGATGAACATGGAATCATTCAACCGATTGTGCTTCGGCCAATCGGCGATAAGTATGAGATTATAGCTGGTGAGCGGCGATGGCGGGCAGTATCTTATCTTGGGTGGGAAACGATTCCTGCAATTATCAAACCGTTAGACGATGATCAATCGGCGTCTATCGCGTTGATTGAAAATTTGCAACGTGAAGAACTAACTGCTATTGAAGAAGCAATGGCTTATGCACGTCTTATTGATATTCATGGTTTGACACAAGAAAGCCTTGCCGTAAAATTAGGCAGGGGTCAGTCAACGATCGCAAATAAGTTAAGATTACTGAAACTGCCATCATCTGTTCAAACCGCAATTCTAGAAAAGAAAATAACTGAACGGCATGCGAGAGCTTTAATTACTCTTAGAAATTCGGAACTACAAGAGAAAATGCTGAATGAGATTATTTCAAAGCAGTTGAATGTTAAACAAACCGAAAATCGTGTAAAGCACTATTTGGAAAATGAAGCCGAGGAAAAGGCTGATGACGCAAAAAAAAGCAAACGTTTTTCGTTAAGCAGAGATTCAAGAATCGCGGTAAATACAATCAGACAGTCAGTGCACATGGTTACCGATTCCGGACTGGATATTGATACTCATGAAGAGGATATGGGGGATTTTTATCAATTCACCATACGGATTCCTAAAAATAAATAACAATTTCACCCGGAGCCATCATTGATGGTTCTTTTTTTTTGAAGTTAAATTTATGTAACATGTCCTGATTGAATTAATTCATGATAAAATGAAATGTAGCGATTGAAGATTGAGAGTAGGTGGAAGTGTGAGTAAGATATTGGCCATTGCCAACCAAAAAGGCGGTGTTGGCAAAACTACGACTGCGGTTAATCTCAGCGCATGTATGGCTACATTAGGATGCAAGATATTGCTGGTTGATATTGATCCGCAAGGAAACGCGACGAGCGGTTCGGGTGTGGACAAAGGTGATGTTGATGAGTGTGTCTATGATGTCTTGGTAGATGAAGTTGAGATCGAAAAAGTAATCCACAGTTCGGCAATTGAAAATCTTGATGTTGTCCCTTCAGCTATTCAATTAGCCGGTGCCGAAATAGAGCTTGTATCGACGATCTCCCGAGAAGTTCGTCTTAAGCGCGCTCTAGAAAAGGTTAAAGATACATATGATTATATAATCATTGATTGCCCTCCGTCACTCGGGCTTCTCACAATTAATGCGCTGACGGCAGCTGATGCCGTAATTATTCCGGTACAGTGTGAGTACTACGCCCTGGAAGGGCTCAGCCAATTGCTGAATACGGTACGGCTTGTTCAGAAACATTTGAATCATCATCTAGCCATAGAGGGTGTTTTGCTAACGATGCTTGATGCTAGGACGAATCTTGGGCTACAGGTCATTCAAGAAGTCAAAAAGTACTTTCAGGATCGGGTCTTTAAGACAATCATTTCACGGAATGTGCGATTAAGTGAAGCTCCAAGCCACGGAGAACCAATTATTATGTATGATTCTAGATCTAAAGGTGCAGAGGCTTATCTTGATTTCGCAAAGGAAGTGATCACGAATGCCTAAAGCATTGGGAAAAGGTTTGGATGCTTTTTTTCCGGCGGCGTTTAAAGAAGAACTGGACAATGCTGTCGAACATGTTAAATTAAGCGAATTACGACCGAATCCATACCAACCACGAAAGAAATTTGATCAACAAGCATTGGACGAACTTGCAAGCTCAATAAAGGAACATGGCATCATACAACCACTTGTCGTTCGTAAAAGTATAAAGGGGTACGATATTGTTGTTGGTGAACGCCGATTCCGTGCGGCAAAACAAGTTAAATTAGCGACAGTACCTGTTGTCGTTAAGGAATTATCCGATGAAGCGATGATGCAGATCGCGTTGATAGAAAATCTGCAACGCGAGAATCTGAATCCGATTGAAGAAGCGATCGCATATAAGAAACTTATGAGCGGTTTGAAATTGACACAAGATGAACTGGCTAAAAAATTGGGGAAAAGCAGACCTCATATTGCCAATCATTTGCGGTTGCTTCAATTAGATCCGGCAGTTACTGCACTGATTGAGCAAGAAAAGCTTTCAATGGGGCATGGGCGCGCGCTTGCTGGTTTAAAGGATAAGAAACAGATGACACCAGTTGTTGACAAGGTTTTAAAAGAACAGATGAATGTACGTCAGCTTGAGGCACTTATTCAGCAGCTTAACCACCATGTTCCACGTGAAACATCAAAAAAGAAGCAATGGGTAATGCCCGCAGAATTAAAGGATCGTGTTTTTGGACTGAGAGAAAAGTACGGTACCGCAGTGAAAGTTAAACCGGGTATGAAAAAAGGAAAAGGCAAAATTGAGCTCGATTATTATTCAGCTGAAGATTTATATCGACTAATTGAAATTATGGAAGGGCGGCTCTAATAAGCCGCTTTTTCTATTTTTGCGGAAATGAAGGTAATAATCCTCATGTACGAAGTGTTGAGACTTAATGCGAAACCGATTCTGAACTGAACAGGAGGGTGCAAGCCCCCTAACTTATTCATCCGATTAGGTCAATGTGCTTTAACCTGCTTTTGTTAGTGAAGTATAGTTGCTCGTGCTATTAATCCATTAATAGTAGTTTAGACAGGAACTTTCCTTTTCTTCGTGAAAGAAGGGCAACACTGAGACTTCGTCCAATTACTTGAGAGAGACTCATTACTACATTAAGCCGAGTGTTTTGCAGCACAGAGTATTCCATAAATCCACTGATATTAACAACTCCGGTAATATTCATGTCACCTACAGGAATAAGTTCCTTTTTAACGCCTGCTCCAGGAAGAACAGGCCCTTCAGCAATGGTAATATTACCAATGTTTTGCTGCGCTCCCAGGCAGGCATCAATACCAATAATGAACGGATTTTTATAAGAACAGTTAATCAATGCCAACGTTTCGTTTAAATTGACGGCATGAACGGGTTTTTCCAAGGTTCCATAAACATAGCTATCCGGGAGATGATGACGTTCAAGATAAGAACCAACAAGAGGACCAAGTGCATCGCCCGTTGACCGGTCCGTTCCAATGCAGACAACGACAATAGGGGAACTTCCAACTGCCGGCAAGAGGTGACGAATTGCTCGAACAAGCGAGTGATGATTATTCAGATCTTGATAGTGGACATGCGTAGAAAGCCGCTTTTCTGGAGTTTTATCGAGTTTTAGATTCATAGATTCGCCTCCCAAGTATCCACAGTATATGAGAATACTTGCTTTTTTATACAACAAGAACATACGAAATCGTAAAAGATTAGCGGCAGCAGTATAGGGGGCGGCGCATAAGGAATGTCGACTCATCCAAGGGCTGGGTAAAGCCGGGTTTACTAAAGCAAAGCATCTGAGCGTATCTTGATATAATAAAAAACAATGAGTGTGCTAAAAACCTGTCTTTTTCAAACAAAATAGGATATACTATGTATCAGAAAATGATGACTATCGTTTAGTTAAATTTAGGCGATGAAGGAAAGGAGTACCTATTGCAGCTGTATTTAGCGATTCAGGAAAAGTGGGAGCCTGATTGCAGCGCGTGGGGAAGGCGTTCTTGAGCCATAGCATGACAGAGCGGGTGCGGATTATTCGCATCAATTAGGGTGGAACCGCGTGAGCAAATAAAAGCTTTCGTCCCTAGGCATTGGGCCTAGTTGGATGAAAGCTTATTTTATTTATAAAGGAGAAAAAAGACATGAGCAAAACAATGGAACAGATTGTGAATCTTGCCAAGCAACGAGGAATTATATTCCCAGGATCAGAAATATATGGTGGGTTAGCGAACACGTGGGATTACGGCCCGATCGGCGTCGAGCTGAAGAATAATGTGAAGAAAGCATGGTGGAAAAAATTTGTACAGGAGTCTCCTTATAACGTAGGACTCGACGCAGCTATCTTGATGAACCCAAAGACTTGGGAAGCATCAGGACACATTACGAACTTTAATGATCCGATGATTGATTGTAAAAAATGTAAATCACGTTTTCGTGCAGATAAGCTCATTGAAGCCAACATTCCGCAAGCAGAGCTCCCCGGACCCGTTGACGGCCTGACATTTGATACGATGGCACAGCTTATTGAAGACCATCATATTCCTTGCCCGGAGTGCGGCGAACATGATTTCACGTCCATCCGTCAGTTTAACTTAATGTTTAAGACATACCAGGGTGTGACGGAAACGGCAAAGGACGAGATCTATCTTCGTCCGGAAACTGCCCAAGGTATTTTCGTGAACTTTAAAAATGTACAGCGCACAATGCGGAAAAAGATTCCGTTTGGTATTGGTCAAGTTGGTAAGTCATTTCGTAATGAAATTACACCGGGAAACTTTACATTCCGAACGAGAGAATTTGAACAACTTGAATTGGAATTCTTCTGCAAACCGGGCGATGATCAGAAATGGTTTCAGTACTGGCGAACTTTTGGCTATGAATGGCTGAAATCCTTGAACGTAAAGGAAGAAAATATACGGCTGCGTGATCATGAAAAAGAAGAATTGCCGCACTACAGCAACGCAACGACGGATATTGAATATTTGTTCCCATTCGGATGGGGCGAGCTGTCCAGCCTGTCCTCACGTACTGATTATGACCTTCACCGTCATATGGAGGTATCCGGTCAGGATCTTCAATACATTGATCAGAATAATAATGAACGTTATATCCCTTATGTTATTGAGCCGTCACTTGGCGCCGATCGCGTAACGCTCGCATTCCTGGCCGAAGCCTATGAAGAAGAGACAATCAGCGAAAACGATACACGAACTGTACTGCATTTTCACCCAGCTTTGGCGCCGTATAAGGCTGCCATTCTTCCACTTTCGAAGAAGCTAAGCGAAGAAGCGAGAGCTGTGTATCAAGAACTTGCGAAAGATTATATGGTTGACTATGATGAGACCGGTTCGATCGGTAAACGTTATCGCCGTCAGGACGAGATCGGCACACCGTTCTGTATCACCTACGACTTTGATTCAAAAGAAGATGGCAAAGTGACCGTGCGTGACCGCGACACAATGGATCAGGAAAGGTTGCCTATTAGCGAACTTGCTGCATTTCTGAAAGAAAAAACAGCCTTTTAATTAGAATAGTTTTCAAGCCTATTTGATCCAAGTACTGCTTTGCAGTACTTTAAAAGATAAAAAAAGAATATGAATTTGGTCTTTCGGATACTGGGATAAGCGGCATTTTATTGATAAATCGTTCCCAGAGCGCGAAAGTGCGAGACGCCTGTGGGCGAGCCTCTGTTGATTGCGAGTCAGGGGAGATCCTGCAGATAATCGTCTGTTCAAGGAAGCTACCGGACCGCCCGTGTCAAGCGAGCAGCTGAAGTGTTCGTTCAAGCGTAGGGTTAAAGCCGCATCCAGCGGAATCAATGAGCAAGTTTGCCCGATTTTTCTTAAGGTACTATGGTCAACAAAGGAGGATGGATGATGCCGAATCCCCGTATCAGTTTTGATTTGAATGATGTCGTTGAAATGAAGAAGCCGCATCCATGCGGAGATAATAAATGGAAAATCATTCGTATGGGTGCGGATATTCGTATTAAGTGCCTCGGTTGTGGACACAGTGTCCTAATGCCAAGAAGTGAATTTCAGCGAAAAATTAAAAAGATTCTTGAGCGTGGACCAAAAATTGAAGAGAATGAATGAAGGCAGGAACTGCAAGGACAGGCTGAAAATGACTGTTCAGCTTGATTATTTGTTAGCACACACGTGGAAAGAGAAACCCAGGGGGTTGAATGTAAATGAGCTTGACAACAGGTATTGTTGGGTTGCCCAACGTTGGCAAATCAACATTGTTTAATGCGATTACACAGGCCGGAGCAGAAATGGCCAATTATCCGTTTTGCACCATTGAACCGAATGTCGGGATCGTCAGTGTACCCGATGTACGTCTTAATAAATTGAATGAAATGTATCATCCGAAGAAGACAATTCCGACAACTTTTGAATTCACAGACATCGCCGGATTGGTTAAGGGCGCAAGTAAAGGTGAAGGGTTAGGAAATCAATTTTTGGCTAATATTCGTCAAGTAGATGCGATATCTCATGTAGTGCGCTGCTTTGAGGATAAGAACATTACCCATGTTTCCGGAAAAATAGACCCGATTGATGACATTGAAACCATCAATCTTGAACTCGTTTTGTCTGATATGGAGCAGGTCAATAAGCGTATCGATCGGGTTGGAAAATTGGCAAAACAGAAAGATAAAGCCTCAATCGTGGAGTTTTCTGCTCTTCAGAAATTAAAAGAAGCATTTGAAGAAGGAAAACCGGCTAGGCATGTTGCGTTGACAGAAGATGAAGAAGCGGCAATAAAGCCTTTTAACTTCCTGACGAATAAGCCGGTTCTGTATGTTGCTAATACATCTGAAGATGATGTCGCTGCGCCTGATGACAACCCATATGTTCAAGCAGTTAAGGAGTTTGCTGAGAAGGACGGATCTGAAGTGGTTGTAATATCTGCGCGAATCGAATCCGAAATTGCAGAACTTGATGGCGAAGAAAAAGAAGTATTCCTAGAAGAATTGGGCCTAGACGCTTCAGGACTTGATCGCTTAATTGCCAAATCCTATGATCTGCTTGGATTGGCCACCTATTTTACCGCAGGTGAGAAAGAGGTGCGTGCTTGGACATTCAGTAAGGGAACGAAAGCCCCACAAGCCGCAGGCATTATTCACTCGGATTTTGAACGTGGCTTTATCCGCGCTGAAATCGTTTCTTATGAAGATCTGATTCTTGCTGGTTCGGAGGCAGCCGCTAAAGAAATGGGGCGCCTCCGCCTTGAAGGAAAAGATTACGTGATGCAAGATGGAGATATCGTCAATTTTAGATTCAACGTATAATTCGGATTGAAAAAACTTGAATCATTGGGCAAGTTATGCTATCATATTTACCTATGAGTGAGTAAACTTGCTCTCTGCTCCATTACTGGAGCCGTTTAGTCCAAGGGGAGGTGAATGATTGTGCGCGAATATGAAATTATGTACATCCTCCGTCCGGATTTGGAAGAAGAACAGGAAAAAGCCGTTAAGGAAAAACTGGCTTCCATTCTGACGGATAATGGCGCAGAAATCAATGAGGTCAAGGAACTGGGAAAACGTCGTTTAGCTTATGAAATCAATGACGTGAACACGGGTACCTATGTTGTTCTGTATGTAAACGCCGGCAGCGAAGCAATTAACGAATTTGATCGTCTTGTTAAGATCAATGACGACGTGCTTCGTTTCATGACGATTAAAGATGAACGCAAACCTGCAGAAGCGAAATAATCGATTTGAAAAGAAAGGAGAGTGGTCCTGATGATCAATCGTGTTGTTTTGGTTGGCCGGCTGACGAAAAATCCCGAATTGCGGTACACACCGAATGGCGTTGCTGTTACCAGCTTCACCATCGCTGTGAATCGGCCGTTTTCGAACCAACAAGGGGAACGAGAGGCTGATTTCATACCTGTCGTTGTGTGGAGAAGGCAGGCTGAGAACGCGGCAAACTTCCTGCAAAAAGGAAGTCTGGCAGGCGTTGATGGTCGGATTCAGACACGCAGTTATGAGAATAATGAAGGGCGACGCGTGTATATAACCGAAGTAATCGCTGATAGTGTGCAATTTCTTGAACCGAAAGGCGCAAGACATGCTGACGGCGGTAACAGTTATGCACCGAGCGCTCCGCAACCTTCAAACCAGTCAAGCCAGCAGCGTGGCGGTTATGCGCCGTCCAATAACCAGAGCACGAGCGGCGGTCAAAACCAGGGTGCTCCTTCTTTTGATGATCCTTTCGCGGGCGACAGTAAACCGATTGATATATCGGATGACGATTTGCCGTTCTGATTTGAACGATTCAATTGAAAATTAGGGGAGGTGCCGAATATGGCAGAACGCCGCTCACGTGGTAAGCGCCGTAAAGTATGTTTCTTTACCGTTAATCACATTACTTATATTGACTATAAGGATGTTGATTTGCTTCGCCGATTCATTTCTGAACGAGGAAAGATTTTGCCTCGTCGTGTAACTGGAACAAGCGCGAAGTACCAACGTCAATTGACAAAAGCGATCAAACGCGCGCGTCAAATGGCTTTGCTTCCGTACACAACGGAATGATGATTGTAAATGAAGAGGTTGTCTCATGGGCTTTACTAAGCTCTGAGACAACCTTTTTTTCATAAGTAAAGAACGTGATTTTGCCCTGTATCAAACCAATAAAACAGTGTCTTGGTCGGGAATCAAAGCGGAGGTGCGAGGGCGCCTGCGGGAGCGTCGCTATTGATCGCGTGCCGGCGAGACCCCACAGACACCGGTTTGCTCGATGAGGCTCGCGGTGCGCACGCGGCAAGCGAGCAACCGAAGCGACGATTCAGAACAATAAAGACACGAACCAATGACACATGGCTGGAGATTAGCGACCGGCCGCTTTTTGTCCGGTTTTTCCCACAGGTAAAGAAAGTTTACTGTTTTGCCTTGCCGGTACGACGATAAGGTCATAAGATTCGGTTGAGCGATCAGGTAAGCGCCCAATCTGAGAAATAAACGGAAAACTTCCGCTTAATCACAAAATGAATGAAAAAATTGCTTAAATAGACGGAGAAATTCCGCTTATCGAATCGAAAAACGTGAAAATGGAGGGTTTTTCTGTGAATAAGCGGAAAAATTCCTCTTATGTACCTGTAAAACAAGCGCCAGGATGCATATAACCGGAAAATCTCCGCTTATTTTATTCTGGCCGCGTTACTTAATTAAGGATCAAAATGATTTATTAGAAAACTTGGCTTCGCCAAGCCCCTGGCGAAGGCGAAGACTTAGTTGCGACGGCCATGGACGGCCTAGTGTCCGATGAGCCGCAGGACGCGGCGTTTTTTCGGACCGCTTACACTCGTTTCCTTTAAATGTTTTCTTATACTTTCCTACCAGTGTGGAACAGAAATGTCTGTTCACGCACAAGGTTGATGATTCAAAACGGTATTTGGAGCAGAGGAATTTTCGTATGTAAGGAACCTTCGCTAATGATGCATATGTCCTGCAAGCAACGCGAAGGCCACCGCATCCTGCGAAAGTAAAGACCAAGTGCTCTTTCCCGGTTTTTCAAACCACAAAAATGACTTAAGCATAGTAACTAGGTAAATTATTTCATGCAGGTAATCTTATGATTCGGTTGCACTGTAATTGACAGTGAAAATAAAAACCCTCGGAAATCGGATTTTATTGTCCGACTTCCGAGGGTCAGTTCATACTGAAACCTTTTATTAATAATACGGTGCCATCATCACGTAGACGATAACCCCGGTCAGGCTTACATAGAGCCAGATTGGCATTGTCCAACGAACAATACGCTTGTGTTTTCCAATTTGCATGGTCCATCCCCATATAAGGGAAAACAAAGCGAGGGGAACAACAAAAGCAGCCAGTATACTATGCGTAATCAGGATAAAGAAATAGATCGGACGAACAATACCATCGCCTCCATAGTGCGGGGGCGGTGCGAGGTAATGGAAAGATAAATAAGATACTAAGAACAGGAGCGTCGACGTAAATGCCGCGAGAATAAATCCACGGTGTACATTTATCTTCTTATTTTTTATCGCCACCAGAGCGGCGACGAGAAAAATAAACGTAAAACTATTAAAAACCGCGTTAAATCGTGGAAGCAAATAAACATCAAATCCGATATGCCCTTTGTAGCCGATGAACGGGGCAAAAAACAGCAGTAGGATGAATGCGTCGGCGACCACGGAAAAGGCGAGAATAGACAGGACATAGTGTTTGTTGCGCTTAGCTTTGTCCTTCTCGTCTTGCAAATTTATTTGTTTCTGCATGACCAGCCAACCCCTTTTGTCACAAAACAGACACATTTACTCTATCATAAGAGAGATTCAGAGGTTAATCAAGAAAAATGTTTGATCAAGAAGCCGTTTAGTCCTTTTGTGATGGGGTATTTTTCTTTGTACGCAGCAGCTGTTCGGTAATCGATTTAATTCGGGTATGAGAAGTAATTTCTTCTTCGATCATTTCTTTAAGAATCACAGTGATAAAATAACGAACGGACACCATATCGCTAAATTGAACGATTGAAGTAAGTGCTTCCTTATAAATTTGAAAAAACAGAGGTTCAGGATTGCCCTTTTGGATTTCTCCATAGGCTTCATAGAGTAAATCAATTTTATCAGCGACGGCAAGTATCCGTCCTTCAAGTGATCGATCCTTACCCTCTTTGAAGCGTGCTTCATAGACTTGACGGAATTCCTTTGGAAATTCTTTGTTTAGATATTCCTTCGTCATTGTCCCTTCAACTTGGGAAAATAATTCTCTAAGCTTAGGCAGTGCATACTTTACCGGTGTTTTAATGTCACCTGTAAAAAGTTCTGAGTAATCATGGTTGATCGCTTTTTCGTAAACTGTTTTCCAGTCCACATTTTGTCCGTTCTCCGCCTCGACAGTTGCCAAAAATTGAACGATCGTGGCAACTTTAAATGAATGGCTGGCAACAGAGTGTTCTTGGTATTTAAAAACGCCTGGACAGCGGTAAATGCCTTCCAGGTCAGATAAGCTTTGAAAGTATTTATGAATTCCCATAAATGTCTCCTCCCGCTTAAACATGTATTTGATTTGCAATACGACAACAGATCAACGCGTAATCTCAATCCGTTGGTCAATAACCGATTTTTTCACGTTCCTCAGTGTTCAATCCGGAAGTAAAATTGATCAGTTTAGATATGCTGATCAACGGCAGAACTTTGTCCTCTAAGGCAACCTGTTTTGCTAAAAGTTGGTGTGGGTTTGCGTCATCCTCGGTTATAGTGACCAGCTGACTGACTTCGAAAGAGAATGTATCGCCAACGGCATCAATGTCCAATGCTACGGGTTCCGATCCTAAAGCACAAATCACATATTTTTTGTCTTTATTTGTGAATGGATTTTCCGAAGCATGGAAAATCTGTCTTAATGAGAGAAGCGGAATAATCGTGCCTCTCAATGAAATCAAGCCAGCAAAAAAGGGATGAGTAACGGGTACGCTTAGAATTGATATCGGTTCAATAATTTCTTGAACATCCTTAATTAGTACGCCGACTTCTTGAGTGCCAACAAATAATGTAATACCTGAATACTCTTCGGAATCCACTGCCAAAATCCATCACCTCAATAACTAATGAGAAAATGCCCCAACCAAAAATGGTGAGAACGCAAACTCTCTTTATAATCTATTTCGAACTTTGATTAAGATTACTTAATAGTGTAAACGAAAAATACATGTTCGTCATTTGTTTTTCAGATGAGGCACCGAATCCGGCTCAACTAATTCTCTGCCTTCATACCATGGGTTGATGTGAATCAGTACTTCCTCTACATCCGGATAGATACGAAGCATTTTTGTTCGGATTGCCTCGGTAAGGTCATCGCCTTCTTGAATGGTATAGGAGGCGGGAATACGAATCTGCGCGTCGATAAGTACTGCGTTTCCGTGTTCACGGGCACGTAGTATATCAATTTTTTTCACTTCGGGAAATGAAAGAAAGACTTCGCTGTATTTTTCCTGCGCGTTCTCATCGACACTGCTTTCCATCAACACATTTGTCGCTTTGATGATCATGACAATGGCAATTCTCAAGATCAAAATGGATACAACGATGCCGGCGACCGGGTCTCCAAAGTGTGTATAAGGGATATTAAGGACACTGCCGATCCAGCCGATGCCCAGACCAAGAGCCGCAGCGATTGACGCGTAAATATCTGCAAGGTGATCGGCGGCAGTTGCATGTAAACTTTTGCTGTGATAGCGATAAGCGGCTTTATTCGTGTAAAGGTATAAGAGCCATTTCCACAGAGCAGAGACAAGAGCCGCGATGAATGCCCACAAGCTGACAGAAGATATGGGTCCAAATAACGCTTTGACAGCCTCGTATGAAAGAAACAAAGCGGCAACAATCAAGACGATTGAAATAAAGGCGGTTGAAATATCTTCCGCTTTTCCGTGACCGTAAGGGTGTTCGCGGTCGGCCGGGTGGTTGGAGAGTTTCATTGAACCAATTGTGGCTATGGAAGCAATCACGTCGCCTCCGTTATGCACGCCATCGGCAACAAGAGCAGTACTATGGAAAATCAATCCGAAGATGATTTTTATCAAAGTTAAAAGTAAGTTGCTTACCAGACTGACCCATGCGGTAAGCAGTGCTTTTGGTCCTTCATAGGTCATAATGATTCACACTCCTTAAATTGTTTACCCAAGGCAAGTCGGGAAACAGAAAAGGCAATCCGCAAGCGGACCGCCTTTTTAAAAAAGTCTATTTTCACTGTTAAAGTATTCATAAGGATACCAACTCTCGTTGATAAAAGTAGTCAATAGCTTTGGTAAGGAAAACGGAAACAAGCCTGTAATCAAAAGGAAATGCAAGTCATCCACTAACGATAAAACGCTTTCTTTTGTTTTTAAGTTAACATTTTAATTATATGAATATCTCTTATAAATTGCAAGGAAAAGATCACCTCTTTCAATAAAAAGTGCTTTTGTATTATAATGAAAATTATGGGGTTTCAAAGTCGTCCTATTCATTAAGACGAACAGCCCGCTTGTTCATAAGCGGAAGCAGGCAAATTTCGATTGTGACCAATTGCTTGCCGTTCATTGAGGTGTTAATCCAGTGAATTTATATTAGAAAACGTGGCTTCGCCAAGCTTTAGCAAAGGCCAAGCCGTCGCGGCCATAATGGTCAGGGTCCGATGAGCCGCAGGATGTGGTGGGCTTCGGCGTTGCTCATAGGAAGTGAGCGCCGCTAGTCGAAGATCCGTTATTCGCCTGACCGCTTACACTCGTTTTCTTAACTTTTTTTATTTTTACCACTTTCTTACCAGCGTAAGAAAATGCGGGATTCTCCTGCAAAGCCCAAGCTTAAGAGGTGTTATTATGACTGATCGAAACGCTCTGATACGCGGAGCGCTTGCAACGATTTCATTATATCTTCTAATTGCTTTAACTTTTTTTATGCCTTATGTTTCATTGATTTCCGTGTGGTTTATTCCGTTGCCGCTTATGTTTCTCGCGGCCAAAGATGGCTGGAAGCACGCTCTATGCGGCTTCGGTCTCGGTGCTCTGTTTTTAGTGATCGTGGACCATTCGCTCTACTCATTGTTACCCATATTTTTTATGACTTTGGGTGTTGTACTTGGCTATGCGGTTTATTTGAAAAAATCTGCATTCGCACTCCTGCTTGTGGGGAGTCTGACCAACATTTCAGTGCTGATTGTTTATCTAGCAATGTCTGTTTTGATTTTTCACTTTAATCCGGTTACTGCCGTACAGTCCGCACTTAATGATTCGTTTCAGCAGGTTGTGAAGCAAATGGCACCGATATTGGAACAGAATACGGATGAATTGGCAACGCAATATCAGACGCAAATGGACAGTATTGTTCATCTCGCACCAGTGATTTTAATCGTAGTCGCCGTTTCCTATGCCCTAATTGTTGCCTTAATTAGCTTGCCGGTTTTACGGAAATTTAAGGTTGATGTGCCGCGCTGGGTTCCATTTCGTATGTGGCAAATGCCAAAAAGTATTATCTGGATCTATTTAATTGTCTTGTTTGCCGGTTGGTTTGGTATTGAGAAAGACACTCCTTTGTACACGGCGATGCTCAATATTGATGTTATCCTGCAAATATTGCTTGCAATTCAAGGGTTTAGTCTCATTTATTATTACGCCCATATTCGGAGATTTCCATTGATTGTGCCCATTTCGCTAACGCTATTAGCAGGCGTTTTCGGATTCTTGTTACTGCAAATGGTACGTATATTAGGTATAATTGACCTAGGTTTCAATCTTCGGAAGAAAATTGATCAGAAGAAGTCCTAATATATACAATGGGACCGTATTTACACTGATAAGAAAGTATAAAAAAATTAAAGATTCAAGGTAACGAGTGTAAGCGGTCCGAAAAAATGCCGCGTCCTGCGGCTCACCGGACACTAGGCCGTCCATGGCCGTCGCAACTAAGTCTTCGCCTCCGCCAGAGGCTTGGCGAAGCCAAGTTTTCTAATAGTTAATTCATTGAAAATTACTACATTCATAGGCCAACAAGAATATCTAATGTTGTGTTTACTCAATTTATGAACCATCTTCTCTCAGAATGATTGCGGAGAAATGCGGTTGCGGGAGCTGAATGATTTGGCGAACCAATTTAAACATCGATGGCGCAGTGATCTGCTCATAGTGATCGGGCTGCTGTTTCTTCTTTTTCTTGTATTCACAGCATTCTTAAATTGGTTGCTGTCCATTGCCGGACTTGTGCTTCTCGCCCTGTCCGTTTTGTGGTTCTTAGTTAACGAAAGACAATTCGACAAGGAATTGATTGAGTATGTGGCTGGTCTATCCTATCGGCTTAAGAAAGTCGGTAATGAAGCGCTGCTTAATATGCCGATTGGTATTCTTTTGTATGATGAGTCAGAACGGGTGGAATGGTGCAATCCTTATCTCAACCAAATCGCGGATGAGAGCCGAAAAACGGTCATCGGACGCCCGCTGCATGAGGTTTCGGAGCTGCTGAGCAAGCTGATTGCTTCAGACAAGGAATCAATGATCGTCGCATTGAACGAACGGCAATATCGTGTGCGCTTAAAGCGACCGGAACGCCTGCTGTATTTTACCGATATTACGGATGTCTTGGAAATAAAGAAACAGTATTACAATGAAAAAACAGTGCTTGCCTTGATTTTTTTGGATAATTATGATGAAGTGACGCAAGGGCTCGAAGATCAGGTGCGAAGCACAATTAATAATGAAACAACGACGATCATTAAGACGTGGGCGTCTGAGCACGGTATTTATTTGCGCCGAACAGCATCAGATCGTTTTCTTGCCATCTTGAATGAACGTCTGCTTCACTCTATAGAAGAAGAACATTTCTCGATACTTGATAAGGTACGGGAAATTACGGTTCCGCTCAGCCATATTCCTTTGACCCTAAGTGTTGGCGTTGGTGCGGGTACAGCTTCACTAGAAGATTTGGGAAGCTATGCTCAATCCGCGTTGGACTTGGGGCTGGGACGAGGAGGAGACCAGGCGGTTATTAAACGTCCGGATGGAGATGTCCGTTTCTATGGAGGAAAATCGAATCCGGTGGAAAAGAGGACAAGGGTACGCGCGCGCGTTATTTCACACGCATTGTCTGAATTGATGTTGGAAAGTGATCAAGTGATGGTTATGGGACATCAGGCACCGGATTTGGATTCTATTGGCTCGTGTATCGGCATTTTGAAAATTGCTCATGCC
Source organism: Sporolactobacillus nakayamae (assembly GCF_900113325.1). Classification (GTDB taxonomy): domain Bacteria; phylum Bacillota; class Bacilli; order Bacillales; family Sporolactobacillaceae; genus Sporolactobacillus; species Sporolactobacillus nakayamae. The sequence goes on from NZ_FOOY01000007.1 coordinate 55,279, forward strand.
AATGGACGAAGCGCAAAAATCATCATGGATCAGACACGTAATGTTTCCGGGGTCGCAAGGCTGATTGATGAACTCAAGAAGCAGAAGAACTTGTGGTCGAACTTCATCACCGAAGGTCAGGCTGCCGATCAGATAACGAGAAGGACATTGGTTGTTGTCGTTGATACACATCGTCCGTCTATGGTTGCTGATCCACCATTGCTCGCAAGCAGCCATCGTATTGTTGTCATTGACCATCATCGCAGGGCTGAAGAATTTATTAAAGATCCGGTTCTGGTGTATATGGAACCGTATGCCTCTTCGACAGCCGAATTGGTTACAGAGCTGCTCGAATATCAGCCGAATGAACGACCTTTGGACCTAATTGAGGCGACGGCGATGCTTGGCGGGATTGCCGTCGATACCAAGAATTTCACACTCAGAACTGGATTCCGAACATTTGACGCAGCATCTTATTTACGCGCACATGGCGCAGATACAATTTTGGTACAGAAGTTTCTCTGTGATGATTTGGATCAGTTTAATCAGCGGGCAGAATTAATTCGAAGGACACATTTGTATAGGCAGAATGTTGCAATGGCGGTGGGCGACAGCGATCACATCTATGATCAAGTACTCCTTGCACAGACTGCTGACACAATGTTAATGCTCGAGGGGATTCGAACTTCGTTTGTCATCGGCAAACGGACAGACGGACTAATTGGCGTAAGTGCCCGTTCACTCGGTGATTTGAATGTACAGGTGATCATGGAGAGTATTGGAGGCGGTGGCCATTTGAATAACGCGGCGACGCAGATGGCAGACACGACCATTGACGAAGCGACCGCACGCGTGAAACGCGCCATCGACCTGTATCTTGAAGGAGGTTTATCCTAATGAAAGTGATCTTTTTAAAAGATGTTAAAGGTAAAGGAAGTTTAGGCGAAATCAAAGATGTATCAGAAGGTTATGCACGTAACTATCTCTTGCCCAAGAAACTTGCGGTTGAAGCAAATAAAAGCAGCTTGAGCCAGCTGGAAGCTCAGAAGAAAAAGAAGCAAGAGCTTGAAGCGAATGAGCGGCATGAAGCGGAAGTACTTAAAGAAAAAATTGAAAAAATGACTATTGACATGAAGGCAAAGTCCGGCGAGGGAGGACGATTGTTTGGATCGATTACCAGCAAACAAATCGCCGCAGCCTTAAAGAAAGCTAATATTTCTATTGATAAGCGAAAAATAGATCTGCCGGAACCCATCCGAACTCTAGGCTACACAGATGTAGCGCTGAAGCTTCACTCGGATGTCCTCGCAACTGTAAAGGTTCATGTCACGGAAGAATAAGCGCGTTTCATCCGCCTTGCGCATGTACTTGGCGGATTTTAACGTTTCAAACGAAGGAGGCGTGCCATGAGTGACTTATTCGCTGACCGAGTTCCACCGCATAATATGGAGGCAGAGCAGGCGGTTTTAGGCGCAATTTTTCTTGAACCGTCAACGGTAATTACTGCTTCAGAATTGCTGGTGCCCGAAGATTTTTATCGGACAAGTCACCAGTTAATTTTTACTGTTATGCTGGACCTTTCAGAAAAAAATGAACCGGTCGATGTGGTTACAGTGACGAACGCGCTTCAAACGTCAAAGCGTCTTGAAGAGATTGGCGGCGTGTCCTATTTGGCTGAGCTCGCCGGATCGGCGCCGACTGCTGCAAACATTGAATACTACTCCACGATTGTTGCGGAGAAAGCAACCCTCAGGCGCTTGATCCGAACGGCAACACAAATTGTCTCGGATGGATACACTCGTGAAGAGGGTGTTGAAGGCATTCTTGATGAAGCGGAGAGGAAAATTCTTGAGGTCGCCGAACGAAAGCGCACCGGTGAATTTCAGTCAATTAAAGATGTGTTGATTGAGACTTACGACAACATCGAAATGCTGCAGAGCCGTCATGACGATGTCACCGGCACGCCAACGGGTTTTCTCGAGCTTGACCGAATGACAGCGGGTTTCCAGAAAAGTGATCTCATTATTGTTGCCGCACGTCCTTCCGTGGGTAAAACGGCGTTCGCTCTAAATATTGCGCAGAATGTCGCCATCAAAAATGAAGCGAATGTTGCCATTTTCAGCCTTGAAATGGGTGCGAAACAACTGGCCATGCGTATGTTGTGCGCGGAAGGGAATATTAATGCTCAGAAACTGCGAACCGGCAGCCTAGAGGATGAAGATTGGCAGAAGCTGACTATGGCTATGGGAAGTTTGTCACGCGCGGGCATCTATATTGATGATTCGCCGGGTATCCGTGTCAATGATATCCGTTCAAAATGCCGCAGACTTAAGCAGGAAAAAGGGCTGGATATGGTTATTATTGACTATTTACAGCTGATTTTGGGCTCAGGAGGCGGAGGTAGACAAGAGAACCGTCAGCAGGAAGTATCAGAAATTTCGCGAACACTGAAAGCGATGGCTAGAGAGCTTGACGTGCCGGTTATTGCACTTTCGCAGCTGTCTCGTGGCGTGGAAGCGCGTCAGGATAAGCGGCCGATGATGAGTGATATTCGTGAGTCGGGAAGTATTGAACAGGATGCCGATATTGTAGCGTTTCTTTATCGTGATGATTATTACAACAAAGAAAGTGAAAAACAAAATATTATCGAGATTATCATTGCGAAACAACGTAACGGTCCGGTGGGTACCGTCGAACTGGCTTTTGTCAAAGAATATAGTAAATTCGTCAATATCGATCGGAAGCATAGCGATGACGATGTGCCAAGAGGTGCATGATCTTTTTTCTGAATCCGAACGATAAACAATATATTTTCCGGAACGTTCGTTTCTTCATTGACTTTTAAAACGATTACCTGTTAGACTAAACAGTGGCTTTAGTGAACTAAAATATTATTTTGTAAAAGTAGGGGGCTAAATGAATGTCTTCTGTTGTTGTTGTTGGCGCACAGTGGGGCGATGAAGGAAAAGGAAAAATTACCGACTACCTTTCGGAGAACTCGGAAGTAGTGTCGCGTTATCAAGGTGGAGATAATGCCGGGCATACAATCGTCTGGAACGGTAAGACGTACAAATTACGATTAATGCCATCAGGAATTCTTTACAAAGAAAAGATCTGCGTCCTTGGGAACGGAATGGTTGTCAACCCTAAGTCCTTGTGCAGAGAATTGGACTACATGAAGGAGAGCGGCGTCAGCACGGATAATCTGCGCATCAGCAACCGCGCCCATGTGATCCTCCCTTATCACTTGAAGTTGGATCAACTTGAAGAAGAAAATAAGGGTGCGTCTAAGATCGGCACAACGCAAAAGGGCATCGGTCCTGCTTATATGGATAAGGCGGCACGTGTCGGTATCCGGATGGCCGATCTTCTGGAACCGGAGACCTTCCGTCAGAAGCTGGAGAAGAATCTGAAAGAGAAGAATCGACTTCTTGAGAAGTTTTATGATACTGAGGGCTTCAATATTGATGATATATATGATGAATATCTTGAATACGGAGAGCGCCTGAGACCTCTCATATGCGATACTTCTGTTGTATTGAATGATGCGCTTGATGCAGGCAAACGTGTCCTGTTTGAAGGCGCGCAAGGCTGTATGCTGGATATTGATCAAGGAACGTACCCATTTGTTACTTCTTCCAATCCGGTAGCCGGCGGCGTCACAATTGGCGCGGGTGTTGGACCAACGAAGATCAATCACGTTGTGGGCTGTGCAAAAGCGTACACTACACGTGTTGGCGATGGTCCGTTCCCAACAGAATTGACCAATGAAATTGGCGACAAGATTCGTGAAGTCGGCCATGAATATGGAACCGTTACAGGACGCGCGCGCCGCGTCGGCTGGTTCGACAGTGTCGTTGTCCGCCATTCGCGTCGTGTCAGCGGGTTGACCGACCTCTCTCTGAACTGTGTTGATGTGCTCACAGGTCTTGAAACTGTCAAGATTTGCAAAGCATATAAATATAAAGGCAAGTTGATCGAAGAGTTCCCTGCGAGCCTGAATGTTCTTGCTGAATGTGAACCGGTCTATGAAGAAATGCCGGGGTGGACTGAAGACATTACAGGAGCGAAATCACTATCAGAACTGCCGCAAAATGCGCGTCACTATATGGAACGCATCGCGCAGCTGACCGAAGTGGCACTGTCACTGTTTTCTGTCGGTCCGGATCGGACGCAAACGATTGAAGTACGCAGTCCGTTTGCCTAACTTTAAATGATTTGAAAGCTTTGCTTATCAACCGTATAAAAGACAAAATGCCGTGGCGATTGCTGCGGTATTTTTTACATTGGCAGGAAAGTAAAAAAGCATTTAAGGAAACGAGCAGAAAGTATAGCGTTTTGCCTTGCCGGTACGACGATAAGGTCATAAGATTCGGTTGGGCCTGGCGATCAGGTAAGCGCCCAATCTGAGAAATAAACGGAAAAATAATTCCGCTTAATTAGAAAATGATTGAAAAAATTGCTTAAATAGACGGAGAAATTCCGCCTATCGAATCAAAAAACGTGAAAATGCCGGGTTGTGCAGTGCATAACCGGAAAAATTACCCTTATTTACCTGTGAAACAAGCGCCGGGATGCATATAACCGGAAAATCTCCGCTTATTTTACTCCGGCCGCGTTACTTAATTAAGGATCAAAATGATTTATGAAACAGAAATGTCTGTTCACGCACAAGGTTGATGATTCAGAATGGTAAAGTCATCACATCCTGTGAAAGTATGTCCTGAATGCAACGCGAAAGCCAGCGCATCGTGCGGAAGTAAGGACCGGGCTTTCACGGTTTTTCTCACAAGTAAAGAAAGTATGTGATTTTGAGCATGCTGCCCCCCAGATAATAAACCCAGACACGAAAGCGCGAGGGCGCCTGCGGGAGTGCAGGCCAGGGGAGACCCCGCAGATAATCGTCTGTTCGAGGAGGCTTCCGGACTGCCCGCGGCAAGCGAGCAGCTGAAGTGTCGCTCTAGCTCAAGGTTGATGGATCAACGCCGTTTTCAAAGTGACAGCCAAGGACCGGGCTTTCCCAGTTTTTCTCATTTGCTCATGGATATAGGCCGCATGAGTTACGATTTTGATGTATGAAAAAGTTAATTACAAAAAAAGGTTGCATTAATGAATTGACCATGATAAAATATTTCTTGTGCCGCAAAAAGACATGATGTTGTATTGAAATATCGCGGGGTGGAGCAGTCTGGTAGCTCGTCGGGCTCATAACCCGAAGGTCGTAGGTTCAAATCCTGCCCCCGCAACCAAATGGATCCGTGGTGTAGGGGTTAACATGCCTGCCTGTCACGCAGGAGATCGGCGGTTCAAATCCGCTCGGATCCGCCATTATTATTATGGCTCGGTAGCTCAGTCGGTAGAGCAGAGGACTGAAAATCCTCGTGTCGGTGGTTCGATTCCGCCTCGAGCCATGTTTTCGCCGCACATAAGCGATCGTCGCTCTTAATAGAAAATATACTTAAACAGGACGAAGCCCTTGATCTAGCTCAAGGGCTTCGTCCTGTTTTCTTCCTTATGACATCATTATTGGGATTATGTTAAACTATAGAGGAAATGTCCGAGCAAGTGTTGTGGCGAAGATTCTATGATAAAACGCCATAGACACAAATCGCGGAACAGGTTGCGATCCGGATTACAAGATAAATGATGAGTACAGTAAAAGAAGCACACATTGCACGGGAAATAAATTCTAGGGACTACAAAGGAGGCTGCACAAATTGGAAAGTAAAATTCTAGTTGTCGATGATGAACAGCCAATTGCGGATATACTACAGTTTAATTTGGAAAAAGAAGGGTACGAGGTTGTATGTGCCTACGATGGCGAAGAAGCCCTTGAAAAGGTAGAGCAGGAAAATCCTGATATGATTCTGCTTGACGTGATGCTTCCGGTCAAAGATGGCATGGAAGTGTGCCGCGAAGTTCGAAAAACGCATAACATGCCGATTATCATGCTGACAGCAAAAGACTCGGAAATTGACAAAGTACTTGGTCTTGAAATGGGCGCCGACGACTACGTCACAAAACCATTCAGCAACCGTGAACTGATCGCCCGAGTGAAAGCGAACCTGAGGCGGCACAGGCAGGAAGGCACCGAGGAAGAGAAAAAACAAGAGAACAGCATTGAAATCGGTGATTTGGTTATTCATCTTGATGCCTACGTAGTAACCAAACGCGGGAAGATGGTCGAGCTCACCCATCGTGAATTCGAACTGCTTCACTATCTTGCCGATCATATCGGACAGGTTATGACTCGGGAAAATCTGCTTCAGACAGTCTGGGGTTATGATTATTTTGGTGATGTCCGAACCGTAGACGTAACAGTGCGCCGGCTGCGCGAGAAAATCGAAGATAATCCCAGCCGTCCGGCATGGATTATTACACGTCGCGGTGTCGGATACTATTTGAAAGAACCAAATCAGGAGACTAGTGATGAATAAAGTCGGTTTTTTTAAATCGATTCAATTTAAAATTGTATTAATCTATACGCTGCTCATTTTACTTGCCATGCAGCTGATTGGCGTCTACTTCTCCGATCGTGTTAAAACAATTACCTTGGACAGTTTTGAAAAATCGCTTGAGAGCCAGAGTCAGCTGATCTCTTGGAATGTCGGTGAAGCGATACGTGAGGCAAAGGAAACGAATGTGGATGATCCTGATCATGTGACGAACAAGATTCAGAACCAGCTGATTGAACTCGACAGCAATATTAGAGAAATTCAAGTGATAGATCCCAATATGGTCATTATTGCCGCAGATGAGAAACATGAGAACGTTGTTGGAAAGCGAACGACCAACCGGCTAATCATTCAGAATTTATCATCCAACGTAACCAATACAGATCGGTTTACCGATCAAAAAAACGGTGAACGCGTGGATGCTGTTACGACACCGATAAGAGTAGACAGTCAACATTATGGCACGCTCTATGTGGAGAAGAGTTTTGAAAGTGTCTATAGCCAGTTGCAGCAGATCAATCAAGTACTGGCCTCTGCGACGGCTTTCGCACTATTGGTTACCGCAGTTCTCGGCTTCTTCCTTGCACGGACAATCACGCGGCCATTGGTGCAAATGCAGCGGCAGGTGCTTGCCGTATCACAGGGGAATTTTACACGGAAGGTGAAAATGAGCGAACCGGATGAAATTGGACAGCTTGCTACGTCATTTAACAATATGACCATGAAGCTCCGCGAGGCCAACGCGACGACTGAATCGGAACGCCGCAAATTGAAGTCGGTGCTGACCTACATGACCGACGGTGTCATCGCAACAGATCGTAAGGGAAATGTTATTTTAATGAATAACCGGGCCGAACAGCTTCTTAACGTCTATCGTCATGATGTAACGGGAAACTCGATCTTGGATTTGCTGAAGATTCGTAAAGAACACAAGATCATGGATCTCTATGATTTGAATGATTCGATCGTACTCGATTTCAGTACGGACGATGAAACGATCCTTCTCAGGGCAAACTTTTCAGTTGTTAAGAAGGACAACGGTCTTGCGAATGGCTTAATCGCAGTCATACACGATGTGACGGAGCAGGAGCAGGTGGACATGGAACGTCGGGAATTTGTTGCCAATGTCTCGCATGAACTCCGCACGCCGCTGACCACAATGAAGAGTTATCTGGAAGCATTACAAGACGGTGCGGTTGAAGACGCAGCGCTCGCAACGAAATTTCTTGGTGTTACTCAGCGCGAAACGGAGCGTATGATCCGGTTGGTAAACGACTTGCTGCAGTTGTCTCGATTGGACTCCAGGGATTATAAAATACATCTTGAGCGGACTGACTATATCTCTTTCTGTCAAAGTATCATTGATCGTTTTGAAATGTCCAAGAAGCAAAATATTGATTTTGTCCGCAACTTTCAGAAGGGATCCTTTTATGTCCAAATTGATCGTGATAAGCTGACTCAGGTAATTGATAATATTATATCCAATGCGATTAAATATTCACCGGAAGGAGGCACCATTACCTTCAAAATTACACGACGAGGTAGAAATGTCCGGACAATGATCAGCGATCAGGGTGTCGGTATTCCAAAAGAAAACTTGTCTAAAGTTTTTAATCGATTCTATCGTGTTGACCGCGCGCGTTCGCGTAAATTGGGCGGCACTGGACTGGGACTCGCCATTGCGAAGGAAATGATTGAAGCGCAGGGCGGAGAAATCTGGGCGGAGAGTGACTGGAACAGAGGAACGGCCATTCATTTTGTACTTCCGCTGGACAGAAGGGATCATTGAGATGCATCGTGAAGTATTCAAATCCTTATTGCTTGGTGCGCTCGTATTCGCAAGTGTCGCCATGACCTTCAACATACTATTCTATAAATCGGATTTTAAGAATTATAATCCAAATTCCACTAAAAAGGTAGCAATTGCCCAAGCGCGTAAGACTCCTGAAGTCATTCGTCCTAATCTAATGCTGGAACATAACAAAAATGGTGACTTTGGCCAAATCAGCCGTACCCAGATACAAAAGGCGTACACACTGCTTCGGGAGTCTGTTTTTAGTGTGCAGACGAACTATAGCTCCGGAATGGACAGTGGGGATAACGCTCTTTATAAACTCGTATTTCCAGGTCCGCTCACGTTCGGCGCGTTGAGCAAGGTATTTCAGTTTGACACCGGCGGCAAGTCATTAAGTGAGAACCACATACTTATTGACCGAGTTGAGGTCTTTCGCTCGACAAATGGCAGTATAACGGCAGTTTTCTATTCGCCAAATGAAAAAAGCAAGCTTTTTACGACAGTTGATCATTTGAATATTAATAATTTGAAAAATGTATATGCCAATGTGAATCTTAAGCCTTATGATCGTCAGACTTTAAAAGGCAAGGTGGTCTATCTGCCACAAGAGAAAACGAAGATGCATTCCGAAGTGAGTTATTATGAGCAGCTCTCGCTGGAAGAATTCATTCCGATTCTTTTTACGACTGATCCCGATAATGTATTCCCTACAAAAGGAAAGACACAATATACCGATAGTGAACGGCAGATGGAGCGCACGAATAATATTGTCCAATTTGTAAATCCGGGTATTACAAGCACTGTGGAGGAGAGACAGGATCCAATCATCGGTAGTTTTGATTGGATGAACACTTATAAACTATGGACAGATGACTATATCTATCAAGGGACTTCATTGAAAAACTATCGTGGTGATGGAACAGTCACTTTCCGTATGACTTTGGGAAATTATATGGTGTTCAATACGGAGGTTTATCCCAACTGGTATCTAAGTATGATTGAACTCACCTGGAAAAGCGGTGAATTAAGCAATTATAAGGGAACACTGCTTGATTTGAATCCGGTGGACAGTCAGGGGAGTATGGTGCTTGACTCAGGCAAGGAAATACTTGATCGTCTGAGTGATGCACATGTGGACGTGAATGCAATAGAAGATCTGTCCATAGGGTATGAATTGAAAAACCCTGCCTCAAACTCCGATCAATCCATTGTTGCAACGCCTGACTGGTTTTTTAAAGTCAATGGTCGCTGGTATTCCGCGACTGAAAAAATATCGCCTTCTCGACTAAGCAATGGGAAGGAGGATCCGTCATGAATTGGAGCAGAACAAAATCAATTTTTATTATTTGTTTTCTTCTTCTCGATGTTTTTCTCGTTTTTGAGATGTATATGAGGCAGCAGGATGAAAATGTTGAACCTGTTCCGGACGGAGGGTCTGTTACGCACAATTACAAAATGGAGACGGTAACGCCTACACTTCCTCAGAACATCACATTCCTCCGAGGGACGCGGATTGATTTTAATTATCAAAAAAACGCGCTTGTTCAGCTAGCCAGCGGCAAGAATGACGCGAAAAAACAGAAAGTTAATTTAGAAGAAAACGGACGGCAATTGACCGGGATGTTTGTGAATCCTATGGTGCTTGGTGATGTTAAGAATGAGGATGTACAAAAATCCTTGCTTAACATGGTTTATCAAGGACATGAGTATAAGTTTTGGCGACTTGATCAAGGCAAAGAAACGATAAAGTTCGCTCAAACCTACCAAAATCGACCGGTATATGTCAGCACTCGAAATAAAGTGCAGATGCTTGATTTCATTGTTCAGAAAAACCAGGTAACGGGTTTCCGACAAAGCTATTTAAAATTGAGCTCGAACAAACACAATAAAGTCGATCTCATTAACGCGGAACAAGCGATTAACTACTTGGCGGATCGGACGGATCTGGTTGGCTACAGCATGTTGCACATCAAGGCCGTTGAACTGTGTTACCTGAATACGGTCGGTGTTGAGAGCGCGGAGCCTTTGATTTTTGTACCGGCTTGGCATATTGTCGCGCGTATCGACAGCAGAACGAACGATTACTTTGTTAATGCGGTAACTGGCAATGTTCAATCCATCAATTAATAAGAAAGAATGGGTTGTTGGCCACCCTTGGGAGGGGGAGAAATGACGTTTAACTTTAGTGTACTGGCGAGCGGTAGTACGGGGAACTCGCTTTATATTGAGACAGAGCAGCAACGATTACTGATCGATTGCGGGCTGAGCGGTAAGAAAATGATTGAGCTGCTTGGACAAATTGGGCGCTGTCCGGAAGATATTGACGGAATTTTAGTCACACATGAACATAGTGACCATATTAAAGGTCTTGGCGTCTTCGCGCGCCGATTCCATACACCTGTTTACGCGAATCGAAAAACATGGCAGGCAATGTCTTCAGGTATTGGGGAAATTCCTACGGAACAAAAATTTGAATTTGCGCCAAACACAACGCAGGATTTCGGTGGTTTAGCCATTGAATCATTTTCTGTTTCACATGATGCGGCGGATCCGATGTTTTATGTTGTGCATGACCATGAGAAACAATTGACGATTTTGACTGATCTCGGCTATGTTTCCACACATATTAAAGGATTAATTAAGAACTCGGATGCGTATATTATGGAAGCGAATCACGACACGGAAATGTTAATGATGGGGCGCTACCCGTGGAGCGTCAAGAGACGTATTTTAGGCGATACCGGACATATCTCAAATGATGAATCCGGTCTTGCACTGACTGAGATGTTCGGAGACCGGACGAAAAAGATTTATCTCGCGCATCTCAGCAAGGACAATAATATGAAAGAGCTGGCGAGAATGAGCGTCGGACAGCGTCTGGAAAGCATTGGGCTCAAGCCGGGACGTGAGGTGGGTCTTTACGACACAGATCCTGACCACGCGACGATATTGACCGCAATTTAAGGTTTATTCGCGCGGAATTGTGGCTATTCTTTACATAGAACAATGGCAAATTTGCGATGCTTATAGAAATAGTCACATAATTTTTATAAGAGAGATTATCGGTGGTAAATTATTCATAAGGGAAGTAACGTGAATAACTAAGGCCTCATAAGTATTTTTATACGGGTGGGAAAGTATAAAAGACAGAGAATTTAAGAAAACGAGTACAAGCGGCCCGGCGAATGAAGCTTCTTCGCGAGAGGTTTAGCGAAGCTGAGTTTTCTAATTCTGATGAAGCCATGTGTTCTCAAACTCCGAACATTTTTTCATGAATTCAAAAGAGGAGGAATAGGTATGGGGTTCTATGATGACAACCATATAGGGAGCGATCCGGAATCCGACGGCAGCTCCCAGCACCCACGGGAAACGCGTATGCACGGCGGATGGTTTTTTTCAGGTTTTATTGGCGCTATTGTCGGAATGGTCTGCCTTTTGATCTTTGCTCCAATACTATCGGATCTAGGCGTCTTCCCATATCAGGTATCAACTGGGTCGCAGAATACCAATAATGTGAGCAATCCGACCTTCAATCGGCAAATGAATGTTAATGTAACTTCATCGGTTACCGAGACCGTAGATAAACTATCACCTGCCGTTGTCGCTGTTATCAACCTGCAAAAGGCGAACTTCTTTGACAACAAGTATACCGAATCAGGAATTGGTTCAGGAATTATCTATAAAAAGGATAATCAGTATGCATACGTGGTTACGAACAACCATGTGGTGTCCGGAGCGGAGAAAGTGGAGGTTCGCTTGAATGACGAGTTGAAAACGAATGCCACTGTTTTGGGTAAAGACGCTCTTTATGACTTAGCGGTACTTCGAATTTCGGCAAAGAATGTTAAATCAGTCGCTGAATTCGGCAATTCGACAAAATTGAAACGCGGTGAACCTGCCATCGCGATCGGCAATCCACTTGGATTCTCCGGATCCGTGACTGAGGGCATCATCAGTTCAACAAGTCGAACAATTCCCGTGGAGAGCAATAACGCCTCAATCGAAGCGCAGGTATTGCAGACCGACGCGGCGATTAATCCCGGCAACAGTGGCGGGGCTCTTGTAAATATTGCAGGACAGGTTATTGGCATTAACTCATCCAAGATTGCTACAACGGGAAGCGGCACGGATGAAGGCGTCGAAGGTATCGGGTTTGCAATCCCAATTAACGTTGCCAAACCGGTGATCAACAAACTTGAGACAGGCGGTAAAATTGAACGGCCGATGCTCGGTGTCAGCATTGTCGACCTTTCAATGGTTCCGAATGAAGAAGCCAAACAGCTGCAGCTGCCGTCTGACGTAAAGACCGGACTGGTTGTTACTGATGTTCAAAGCTCAAGTCCTGCTGCCAAGAGCGGACTGGAAGCAGGCGACGTGATTACGGAAATCAATGGACATAAAATTAAAAGCTACATTGAATTCTCCACATATATGTATACACAGCTTCGTGCGGGCCAAACAGTGACTATCAAGTATTACCGAATGGGCAAAGTGCATGATGCAAAGTTAAAGCTTGGAAGCAAAACCTTTTCTTAACACGTAAGAGCAGAACAAGTCAAAGGACTGAAAAAATAGTCCTTTGACTTGTTTTTTTATGCACATGTGACTAAGTTTTCAGGGCATAGAAGTGAGAACAAGTTATGCGTGATTGTGGACAATTTGTGCACAGCAATGAACATTTATCCACAAGTTATGCACGTTTGAGGAAAAACTGTTCATAACTCTGAAAATTCATCACATTCAATTATGGTAAAATGAAGATATTTCGTAGGAGCAGTCTAGTTAATAGAAGTGAAAAGCGCGATTGTACAGGGTAAATCGCTATACGCAGAGAGTAGTGCGCCACATAATTAGAGCAATGCGAATAAATAGTGAATTTCGACAAATAGTGACTTTTTATGATGAAAATAGTTATCCACATTCACCAAAATACATCATTTTTCGGTACGTATATCTTGTGGCAAACGAATGATTCCATACAGAATATAGAATTAGCCTGTGGATATGTGCATAAGTTCTGTGTATAACTCTAAATAAGGTTGGGATAAGTTGTGAATATCAGTATTTTAGTCGTGGGAAAGTTGAAAGAAAAATATTTTAAACAAGGGATTGAGGAATATGTAAAGCGGATGGGGCCCTATGCGAAAGTCGCGATCATTGAGGTGCCGGATGAAAAAGCACCTGAGAATCTCTCCGCAGCAGAAATCGAGCAGGTCAAGCAGGCAGAAGGCGCGCGGCTACTGAAGAAGTTGGCTGACAATGCCTATGCCATCGCACTCGCAATACAGGGGAAGCAAATGCCTTCCGAGGATTTTGCCGCAAAGATTCAAGAACTTGCGACCTATGGACACAGCGATATTGCCTTCATCATCGGCGGTTCGAACGGTTTGAGCGATGAAGTTCTAAGGAGGGCTGATTTCCAGCTCTCCTTCTCCAAATTCACGTTTCCGCACCAGCTCATGCGCCTAATCCTAATCGAGCAGATTTACCGCGCGTTTAAAATTATGCGGGGAGAACCGTATCATAAGTGAGGGAATTTCCATAATGAGCATTGTACACGCACGACTCCTGGCTGCCGTAGGTATCGGAAAGGGTGCAATCCAGATCGAGAATCAGTGTTTTTGACGTTCTAAGTCGATGCACCTGATCAAGCAGTGCCTGATTCGTGAATACGCCAGTGCATTCCTCATCTGAATGAAATTGTGCAAATTGCACCTGTCATATATACCGTTCATAATTTGCTCCCAGCAATATAATGTATTATCAAAACTAGTAGGAGTGGTTATGAATGAGTTACGATATGTTTGAAAATGATGCTCATCAAAAAGACCCTTGCGATAAATTCAAACATGATTGTTGCGATGATCCATGCAAAGATTTCAAAAGGAAAGAGAAAAAATGCCCTAAAAAAGAAGAAAAGGGCTTGCTGACCGAACTTCAAGTCGATCAATTTCCGACCATCGTTCCAACACGCAAAGCACCAAATCTGAGAAACAAATTTGCGAATGTAGACGTGTGCATCAATGACTGTAAGGACCGCGTCGTTGTAGTCTTAACTGTGGAATGGGGTCCTAAGTTTTATCCGGAATTAGGATCTGCTGTAGAAGCAAAGTCACTTCCATATCCTATTTTAGTTCCATTCCCGGCGATATTTAAAATCTGGAGAAAAGGCGATTCAGGTCCTGTACTCATCTCGGAGAAAAGAGATTCCAGCTTTGGCATCGCCTACTATTTTAACAAAGAAATCATTGCCAATACGACGACAACGATTCACGCAGTGGATCCGGATCCAACTCTTTGTAAAAATAAATACTTTGCCACAATTGAACCTGATGAAACGACGATGTCGCCACCAGTCTTAACAGAACTGTCAGGCTTTTTGGGCTATAGTCTGCCGAAATTGAGCGTAAAAAATGTTCACAGCTACACCCTTACCGCAGAAGTAATTGCGGCCAACAAAAAGAAATGCAAGTAACTAAGTAATTTTCAGCCTGCTCATGAGTATGGGCGGGTTTTGCTTTTCTATATAGAGTATGCTTGCCAATCAGACAGGGTGCTAACATGTACTCGAAATCATAGTGACACGCGTATTACCGGCAGTGCTTGACTGTTTGAACCGCTCGTGATTCTGAAATATGAAATATGGGAAAATAAGCACGAGCAATGCGCCGAGCCGCGCCAGCGGATTGAATTCATGATTCCTATTGAAGATTAGGAAAAACTAAAAAACAGCCTGCACCTAATCAAAGGTGCGGGCTGCATAGAATAAGAGCTCTTATTTAACAAGCCGATCCCAAATCACAACTTGTCCGTTTTTCAGTGATTTTTGAACATCAATGATGCGCTGGTTGGCGCTGCCGCGGAATTGCAAGGTCAAGTCTTTCTGAGTGAGTTCGAAGCGGCCGTCAACTAAAATATCAATTTTTGACAGAAGTTCGCGCTTGTCTTCAGAGTCTTGCTGCAATTCTCCCCAAGTATAGCCTGTCCATGACCAGACATCTTTGGTCTGTCCAAATTCACTGCGGAGCCGATTCACCAGGGATAGGCAAACCTCCGTGTTTAAGAAGGGTTCCCCACCGAGTAGAGTCAGCCCCTGAATATAAGGCTGTCCAATATCTTTGATAATTTGATCCTCTAACTCCTTAGTGTACAGATGTCCATAGCGGAAGTTCTGAGCGGCTTTGTTGTAGCATCCAGGGCAGTCGAATGGACAGCCGCTGACATAGAGACTGCAACGCACGCCCTCGCCATCGACAAAATTAAATGGCTTATAGCTGGCAATGTAGCGTTGACTTAATTTCTCAGCGCGCCATGTCTTTGGGTTCGGGTTTCGCGGACCGATTGATTCCGGATTTTTGACCATCAGATGCCCTCCCTTATTGCCGAGCGATCGTGTTGCTGTCATTGCCCGCAGTCAAATGCTTGACACGGGAGGCGATTTCAACGTGGCGGCCGTGAATCATCGGACGCTGCTGCGGGTTCCCTAGATAACCGCATGTGCGTTTTACGACGTCGCAGCTCTGCGGATCATTGTTGCCGCATTCCGGACACTCAAAGCCGCGTTCAGTCGGCTTGAATTCACCCTTGAATCCGCATTTGAAGCATTGGTCGATCGGAGTATTGGTTCCAAGATAGCCAATCCGATCATAGGCATAATCCCAAACAGCTTCCAAAGCTTTCGGATTTTGTTTCAGATTCGGATACTCGCAGTAATGAATGAACCCGCCGGAGCAGTAAGGCGGAAAATCCTTTTCAAAATCTAATTTTTCAAATGGTGTCGGTGCTTTTCGAACGTCATAGTGAAAACTGTTTGTATAGTACTCTTTGTCGGTAATATCTTTTACTTTACCGAATTTCTCAGTGTCTTGGCGGCAGAATTTATCGGTCAGACTCTCGCTTGGTGTACTGTACACACTGAAATGGTAGCCGTATTCATCTTCCCAGTCTTGGCAGTGTTCCCAAAGGTTTTTCACAACGTTGATTGCAAAATCTTTTGCTTCCGGGTTGCTTTCCCATGTACTGCCGTAAAAAACGGTGCCGACTTCATACAGGCCGATATAGCCTAGAGAAACGGTGGCACGTCGATTTTTGAATAGTTCATCAACCGAGTCTGTACGCTTCAATCGTTTACCGAAGGCGCCATACTGGTAAAGAATCGGCGCATTTTCCGGTGTTGCCTGTTTTGCGCGTTCCACTTTAAAGACCAGTGCTTCTTTGCAGATTTGCAGACGTTCCTCAAGAATCTTCCAGAAGGTTTCTTTGTCGCCCTTTGATTCCATGGCGATACGAGGCAGATTAACGGTTACGACACCGAGATTCATTCGCCCGGAGTTCACCTCTTTGCCGTTCTCATCATGCCAGCCTTGCAAAAAGGAACGGCAGCCCATCGGTGCTTTAAAGCTTCCCGTGAGTTCAACCAGCTTGTCATACATCAGCACATCCGGATACATCCGCTTGGTTGCGCATTCCACAGCCAGCTGCTTGATATCGTAATTCGGATCACCCGAATTAAGGTTGAGACCACGTTTCAAACTGAATACCAGCTTAGGAAAAATTGCGGTGCGGTGTTCTTTACCCAATCCATCAATGCGGATGCGCAGAATCGCTTTTTGAATGGCCCGTTCGATCCAATTCGTTCCAAGTCCGAATCCTAAAGTAGTAAAGGGTGTTTGTCCCTGGGAAGAGTACAACGTATTAATTTCATACTCTAACGCTTGCATTGCGTCATAGATGTCTTTCTTTGTTTTTTTGCGGGCAAAGGCTTGCTGACGTTCAGCGCCTTCAACCCACTCTTTAGCGTCAGTTAAATGCTTGTCGTAATTTTTTTGAGCGAAAGGAGCAAGAAGTTCGTCCACACGGTCGGCTGAGCATCCGCCGTATTGACTGGAAGCAACGTTGGCAATAATTTGTGCCATTTGAGCAGTTGCCGTCTGGATGGAGTGCGGCGGCTCAACATCGGCGTTACCTATTTTAAAACCATGATTGAGCATTTCATTAAAGTCAATCAAGCAGCAATTAGTCATTGGGCTGTATGGCTGATAATCCAAGTCATGCCAATGAATCTCGCCTTTTAGCTGTGCATTGGCTACCTTCGGCGGGAGCATTTTCAGTCCGATGGCCTTAGCAACGGTACCCGCAGTCAAATCTCTTTGCGTATTAAATACATGACTGTCCTTGTTCGCGTTTTCGTTCACAATCGTTTTATCTTTATGTAGCAATTTGCGAATCGTGAAATTAATGTCGGTTGCCTGATTGCGCGAAAAATCGCGTTGAGTCCGATAGTTAATGTATTCCTGAGCAATGTCATATTGGTGATGGGTCAGAAGCGTCTGTTCAACAATATTTTGAATCTCGTAAATTTTAACGTCATTGTGGAATCGTGATCTGATTTCAGTGATGACATCATCGGTAATTTCATTAATTAATTGATAGGTCATCGGATCTAATTCGCCGAGGACGTGCTTCGCTGCTTTTAGCAGAGCGGTTGTGATTTTTTCAGTATTGAAATCTATAATACGGCCATCGCGCTTCAGTACGTTAACCGCCAGCGGATTCACTGCCGTTTTTTGTTTTGTCTCTAGCATTATGAGTGCCCCCTTTTAAACAATTACTCAATCTATAATAGGAGATTATCGGGTATGTTTCAATCAATATATAGGAACGAATAGTCTGGAAAACTTATAGAAGATACTATATATTGTGTTGTAATGGGATAAATTTAAATTGTGACAAGCCTGTGAAAGATGTCGTAGGTAAACAAAGCTTACAGCTTGCCGTAATTCTCTATAATAATACTGAAAATCACTAGCGTTATAGTTTTCAAAGCAGTTGATTCAAAATACTCGAATTTTAGAGTGCTATCCACTAAAAACATCCGTTACAATGGAGACAAGAAAGAAGTCATGTATGTCAGAAATCCAAAGCATCCTAATTTTAGTCGTTGAAACATGGATGAATACAGAGAAATGGCGATACAGCTTGTAAATCAATAGGTTAACGTAGGAGGATTATTTTTAATGAACCCAGGAGAACAGATTTATCAAAATTACATGAATATTTTAAAAGAAGAGCTTGTTCCTGCTACTGGCTGCACTGAGCCGATAGCGGTTGCTTATGCGGCCGCGAAGGCTCGAGAAGTGCTGAACGCGGTGCCTGAAAGCTGCATCATTGCGGCAAGCGGAAATATCATTAAGAATGTAAAAAGTGTCGTTGTTCCCAATACAAATGGTTTGAAAGGCATTAAAGCAGCTGCCGCAGCCGGTATTGTCGCCGGAGATGCATCGAAAAAACTGGAAGTGCTGGCAGATATTGAAGAAAAGGCGAAGGCATCCATACAGGGCTACATTGACGCGCATCCGATTACTGTCGCTCCTGCGGACAACGATATCGTTTTTTATATTGCAGCGACCGTTAAAAAAGGGAACAATGAGGCAACAGTTGTCATTGAACAGTATCATACCAATATTGTTCGCATCACGCGAAATGAAAAAGTACTGTACGAATCGGGCAGCGGTTCAGATGAAGGCGGGGGGCTGACGGATCGGAGCCGTCTCACGGTTCGGGACATTCTCGATTTTGCGACTAGTGTACGCCTTGAGGATATTTCAGAAGTTATCGGAAGACAGGTCACCTTTAATTCCGCTGTCTCTGAAGAAGGGCTGACCCACGAGTGGGGTGCCAATATAGGAAAAGTCCTGTTGCGCGCCTATGGCAATGATATCAAGACGCGTGCTCGAGCCGCCGCGGCGGCGGGATCCGATGCGCGAATGGGCGGTTGTGAAAAACCGGTTGTGATTGTTTCGGGAAGCGGGAATCAGGGGATGACAGCCTCTCTTCCTGTCATTGAATATGCTAGGGAATTACGTGTGTCGCGTGATAAGCTCTATCGTGCTCTGGTTCTGTCCAACTTGGTAACCATTTACCAGAAAACGGGCATTGGTCGTCTCTCTGCATATTGCGGTGCGGTCAGTGCCGGATGCGGCGCGGGTGCCGGCATTGCCTATTTGCAGGGTGGAGATTATGAAGATATTGCCCATACCATTGTCAATGCTTTGGCAATCACGTCAGGCATTATCTGTGACGGCGCGAAGCCATCATGCGCCGCCAAAATCTCCTCGGCAGTTGATGCCGGCATTCTTGGTTATCATATGTATAAAAATAACCAGCAGTTTTTCGGCGGTGACGGCATCGTCACCAAAGGTGTGGACAACACGATTCATAATGTGGGCATTCTGGCTAAAAAAGGGATGCGGCAAACAGACCGTGAAATCATTAATATCATGCTTGAACATACCAGCAAAGATGCTGTCGCTGACGAACAAAACGAAACATAACAAGACTCAGATATTGCCGAATAGAATGGATAAGTTCATGTTTACGAGTCCACATCTGTTTCCCGCGTCAGCAGCTCGATTGTTGTTTTTTGCAGCGAAGTCAGCAGATGGTTCGATCGGTAGACAAGCTGGATTAGGAATTCCGGCTGCGGTTGATCTTTTAAGGACAGTACAGCGACAGGGTCCTGCGGAAGGAGCGCGGCTTCGCTAAGCATACTAATCCCGACACCGCATGCGACCATGCCTTTAATGATCTGCACATCGTTGGTTTGATAGATGAGTTTCGGTTTGATCCCTGCCTGCTCAGTCAACTCGCGAAAGGCGATTGAATGAACAAAGCGTTCGTTGAGCTGAATGAACGATTCGCGCTTCAAATCATGAAAATACAGTGAACCACTTTGAGCCATTGGGTGGTTCAGGCCGACGATAATTTTGAATTGTTTTCGTGCAAGTAAGTGAACGGACAGTTTGGGGTCTTTGATGGGCTTGGTGGAGCTCAAAAGGGCCAAATCCAACTGTCCGTTTTTCAGTTGGTTTAAAAGCGAGTTCGAACCATCCTCGCGTGTGTCTAGATGGGAGAGCAGGTTCTTTTTCGAGAGTTTTGCTGAAAGCGCTGGGAAGAATGAGCTGCCAATTATAGGCGGCAGACCGAATCGAATCTTTTCCTGCTTAATTGCCGTGATCTCTAATTGGGCTGTTTTAAGCTCTAGCAGGATTTGCGTGACATGAGTCTGAAATTGTCTGCCGCTTTCTGTGAAAATCAAATCTTTATGCGATTGATCGCGAATAACAAGCTTAGTTTCTAATTCTTTTTCCAATCTTTGAATGGCGGCCGTAATTGTCGGTTGACTAACATTAAAGTAATGAGCGACCCTTGTAAAATTTTTTTCTTGAAACAGCTGTTCAAAATAATAGAGATCCCGTATATTCATGAGCAGTTTCGCCTCGCATGCTTTCAGCTTCAGTTCGTTGTCTTTAGTGTACCATTAAGATGCCTTTGTGCGTCATAAGCAAAACAAAAGCCACTGAATCCTATGTGATTCAGTGGCTTTTGAACTTAGATTAATAACTAATTTTTTGTAGCGTCATAATCGGTTGTCTAGATCTTGGTATTCAGGCACCCATTTTTCCTTTTCGATGGCATCGGCAACGCTGGTAATCGGTTCTTTAGTCAGGCCCTGATTAACGGCGCTCTGAGCGACAGCCAAGGCGACGGTCTGCGAGAAAGCATCGAGTTTTGAAACGGGCGGAAGAACCGCAGCACCAGGCTGATTCGGGTCGACAATCCCACCAAGCGAGTGAGCTGCCTTTGAAATCATTTCGTCATTTAATAACTTTGCTGTGGATGCAATGACACCGAGTCCAAGTCCTGGATAAACCAGCGCATTGTTGGCTTGGCCGATTTGGTAGACAACCCCTTTGTAGGAAACGTCTGGAGCGGGAATGCCTGTCGCAACGAGCGCGCGACCATCTGTCCATTTAATCAGATCTTCCGCTTTTGCCTCTGCCAGCTTGGTTGGATTGGAAAGCGGGAAGATGATCGGGCGTTCGGTATGCGCGGCCATTTCTTTTACAATGGCTTCGGTAAACGTGCCGGGCTGTGTTGAGGTTCCCACCAGAATGCTTGGATGAATGGCTGCGACGACTGCCTCTAAATTGGTCAGTTTTTCCGGATGTGCAAACTCAGATCGCTTGCGCGCGAACGGTTTCTGTTCCGGCGTCAGCGTCGGATCATCATCGAAGAGCAGTCCTTGTTTATCAACCATGTAGAAGTGCTTTTTTGCCTCCTCTTTTGACAATCCTTGTTGCAGAAATTCATCATAAATACGCTTTGTGATACCCGCACCCGCGGTACCTGCACCAAAGCACAGATAAATTTGATCCGTCATTTTCTGTTTTGAAATAGTTAGCGCCCCTAAGATACCGGCTAGAACGATAATTCCTGTACCTTGAATATCATCATTGAAGGTTGTGATTTTATCTTTATATTTGTTTAAGATAGTTGCTGCGTGGTCGCGACCGAAATCCTCAAAGTGCAGGTAAAGATTTGGAAAAAGTCGTTCCGCACGTTCAACGAATTGATCGATGAATGTGTAGTAACGATCACCTTTAATGCGTTCGTGGCGATTGCCAAGATACATCGGATTCTCAAGCAGTTTCTGATTGTTAGTGCCGACATCGAGGACAACCGGCATGACTTGACTTGGATCAATGCCGGCAGCAACGGTATAAACCATCAGCTTGCCAACCGAAATGTCAACGCCTTGCGTTCCCCAGTCGCCGATGCCGAGGATGCCTTCAGCATCGGTAACGACAATCAGACGAATGTCGCGGCCGCCTGCGGCATTTTTTAATGCACTTTCAATCATATCGGGTTCATCAATGGATAGAAATGCGGCATTTTGCGGCTGAACGAACAGATCGCTATAATTTTCAATCGTGTCCGCAATCGTCGGATCATACACAATCGGCATGAATTCAACGACATGCTGGCTGAACAGTTTAAAGAATAAAACGCGATTCTCGTTGAAAATAGCCATTAAAAAAAGCCGTTTTTCCAAATCGGATGTTTTGGTTTGAAAGTGAGCGTAGGTTTGTTTTGCCTGCTCCTCGAGGCATTGCACTTTAGGAGGGAGCAGTCCGGCCAATCCGTACTTTTGGCGTTCTTCTTTCGTAAAAGCCGTTCCTTTGTTTAAGAAGGGATCATTTAGAATGCTTACTGGATTCATGTTAAGATCTCCTTAATCTCTAGTTTCATTTACCTGTTCATCATAGTAATAGGCGTTCATTATAGTCAAACATGGCCATTGCAATAGGTTCTGTTTATATGACTAGCGGTTAAGCAAAGGCTTGCGGTGATTAGCAGTATAAAATACTTTAGTGAATAAACGCGTTGCATTGCGAAATGCGATGTGTTAAAATAGCAACACTCACTATTAACGTGAAAGTACAGAGACAGAAAACAGGAGAGGATGTTGACGTTGGAAAGAGAAAAGCTGACGGTGAAAGCATTCGTAAATCATGTCCTAGTCGGCCATGCGATTGGAATTGTTGCAGCATTGATTCCATCGGCATTACTCGGTGAATTAAGCAAAGCGCTGATGGGAAGGTTTCCGGTTTTCGGAAGCATTTATCAATTGGTCACGATTTTCATGCTCGCCGTTCCTTTGCTGATTGGCGCGGCGGTGGCACATCAATTCAAATTAAAGCCGATTCCGATGGCCTGCGTGGCTGCGGCGGCATGGGCCGGATCCGGAGCCTTACAATTCACACCAAACGGCATTGTGATCAACGGCATGGGCGATTTAGTGAATATATTAGTGACGATCAGTTTGACATGCGGATTGGTCCTGCTTATTGGAGGGCGTCTGAAGTCGTTTGAACCGCTCGCGATGCCGCCGATTATTTGTATCGTCGGAGGCGGTATGGGGCTGATTGTTTATCCGATTGTGCACACGGTTACGACCGGACTTGGCGGGATGATCAACAGTTTCACGGCATTGCAGCCGGTTCTAATGGGTGTATTGATTGCGGTTGCTTTCTCGGTAATTATGATCTCACCCGTTTCGACAGTGGCGATTGCCTCGGCAATCGGCATGAGCGGTATTGCTTCAGGCGCGGGCAATCTGGGCTGTGTTGCTGCAGCTGTAGGTATGTTTGTCGGAGGGCTGCATGTCAATAAAATTGGTCTTTCGTTATCTATTGTTCTCGGAACACCTAAGATCATGATCGCGGCGATGGTCCGCCAGCCGAAGATTCTGGTGCCGATTATGCTTAATGGCGCTCTTTTGGGCGCACTTGGTGCCATTTTCCAAATCAAGGGTACACCGATCAGTGCCGGGTTTGGGTTTTCAGGCATGGTCGGTCCTATTAATGCCATTCATTTTATGTCTGGCGGAGCAACACTTGCTAACCTGTTGATCATTGGCCTCGTATTCATTGCGGTGCCTTTCGCAGGCGGATTTTTCTTCGAATGGCTCTGCCGAAGGGTGCTCCATCTCTATGCTCCGGAGGATTACAGTACAGAAATGGCGGAATTTAAGAAAGAAAAACCGGAATCGCAGCCTAAACTTGTCTTGGAAAATGCTTAATATAATAATAAAAACGTCACGCGTTGGTTTCCGATGCGTGGCGTTTTTTTCCCGGCCTTTTTTAACACCCTCTATCAGCACCACACGATGATTTTGTATGGCGAGGTCTGCGCGGGGATACTTTTTGTCGAAGGGCCGTAAATCACAATTAGATTGTGATTAGCGGGATTGTGCGTAAAATACTGTCCGTTCGGCAGTAAAATTTGTGTGAAAGGCGCTAAGGTCAAACTTAACTGCCCATCACTGCTCACGAGTTGATCGTTGAAAAAATCGACCTTTACATTGTGATCCGGATTATCCTTGACCATAATAAGCGCTCGATACTGCGGCGGATAAATCAGCGGGACAGGTGCGTTTCCATCATAATAACCAGTGACCCGATCACCCACGGCTACGCGGGTATGACCCACAAAGTAGGTAGTAGGCGATATGACAAAATTTACAGTGCCTGAATTATTTTCTAGGGTAAATAATTTGTAACAGCCTTGTCCTTCTTCACTTGGTCCGATCATAAAATCACCGATCATTGTGACTATGCCTTGAAATGCTTGCCAGTTTATGTTCATTTTTAATCACCCGGACCTTTGTAGATTTCTTCAATTTAGACTATGTCAATGGCCTAAATCTGTGAATTGTATCTGCGAATTTAAGGGCATAAAAAACCGTGTTCATATTTCTGAACACGGTTGGTACAGTCTGCTTTTCCTGTTAAGGATTCAGTATATTTTCAATTTGATTTAATGTTTCTGTATCTAGCGCGACATCGGCCGCCTTAGCGTTATCGACGATTTGATCGGGCTTGCTGGCACCGACTACGACACTGGCAACGTTGTCTTGACGAAGAATCCAGGCCAGTGCCAACTGCGCCATGCTGATGCCAAGTTCAGCGGCGATTTTCTTGAGCGCAGCAACTTTAGTCAAGTTTTCTTCCGTCAGATACTCACGGATGCCGCCTTTGTTTTCAGCCGCCCGGCTTCCTGATGGAAAATCGTTTAGTGACGCATATTTTCCGGTCAGCACACCTTGGGCGAGCGGAGACCAGCATACTTGGCTGACCCCGTGCGCACGGCTCGCGGGGATAACCTGGTCTTCAATATTCCGGGCAAACATATTGTACTTCGATTGATTGGCGACAAAATGATTGAGTAGCTTCTGATCGGCAAGCTGCGCGGCCTCGGAGATCTGATCCGCGGTCCATTCACTGACGCCGATATAGTTGACCTTGCCCTGATGGATCAGGTCATCGAACGCGCGCAAGGTTTCTTCAATCGGTGTTTCTTTATCAAATCGATGGCAGTAGTACAGATCAATGTAATCGACATCCAGGCGTTTCAGGCTGGCGTTTGCTTGTTCCATAATATGCTTTCTGGACAGACCGTGGTCATTGGGTCCGTCACCCATTGGAAAGTATACTTTTGTTGAAAGTACGATTGATTCGCGTGGGAAGGCTTTGATTGCCTTGCCAACGACCTTCTCGGCCTCACCACGCATATAAACGTTCGCTGTGTCGAAGAAATTAATTCCGAGATCATAAGCTTTTAAAATCGTATTCACTGCATTTTCGTTAGCGACATAGCCGCCGTACGTCAGCCAGCTGCCGAGACTAATGGTGCTGACCTTGAGACCGGTGTTGCCAAGACGACGATAGTTCATGGAAAACCTCCTCTTACCCTTTTCGCTCAGGCATGTTCGAAACCCGAAGCATATCCGCAAGCTGCAAATTAATGATAGGCTTCTTCTTTTGTAAGCGTCAAATAATAGAATTCAGGACGCTCATATAGGTGAGAATAACAGTGAAGATTACTAATTACAAAGTGTGATCTTCAGTCGCAGTAAAGACGGAGTGCGCAGCAAATTCGTTACGACTTTGCTGCGTCGTTCGATACGATTTTGAGGTCCTTCGTTACGATTTTCCTTCGGTTCGATAC
>NZ_FOOY01000007.1:81164-175833 GCF_900113325.1 Sporolactobacillus nakayamae
TTCGTTACGATTTTCCTTCGGTTCGATACGAGTTAGGGAATTCGTTACTACTTTTTCTCTCTTAGGTTGAATTTTCCAAGAATTAGGTTTAACTTTCACTCGTTAGGTTGGACTTTTGGTCTTCGGTTCGACTTCTCCGCTCTTGGGTTCGACTTTGGTCGCGTTCGGTTCGACTTTCCGATGGTTCGGTTCAACTTCGGGGATTGGGTTCAACTTCTCCGCTCTTGGGTTCGACTTTGATCGTGTTCGGTTCAACATTTCCCTCGTTAGGTTGAACTTCAATAGTCGGTCTAACTCCTTCTCTTCGGCTCAGCTTTCTTAGTTTTATCACTTTTTCTATCGTTTTGCGATTCAGATCGTCCATCCGCAAATTTTCGGGAGCTGTTTACTGCGCATCTCACGTCTACTTTTCATTATTGTATAGCGGCGGTTGTCTTTACCATTTTTATAGAAGAATTCATGTTTGAACTAGGATGAGTCCCGATAAAATGACACCACCAATCACAACCCAATCCGGTTAATTCTTAAAGTGTTTATCAAGGAAGACTCTAAGAGAAGCATGGGTGATGAAAATCCGCCCCTAGGAGGAGGTCATTCCCCGACCAGAGTTCATTATAAAAAATATGAATTCAAAGTATAGTGAGACAAAGGGAGGAATGAAAATGAACGACAAAAATAGCAGGAAAAAAATGCTGAACACTGGTGATTGGGCTGTTGAGGCAGAAGGCTTGGTCAAAACGTTTGGTGACAATCGTGCTGTTGACGGCGTGAATCTGAACGTGCGTGCCGGTACGATCTACGGCGTTCTGGGTCCGAATGGAGCGGGGAAAACGACCACAATAAGAATGCTCGCGACATTATTGCGACCAGAAGCAGGTTCTGCGCGTATCTTCGGACATGATGTGGTGCGTGAATCGCAAATTGTACGTCAATTAATTGGCGTGACCGGTCAATACGCATCGGTGGATGAGGCGCTCAGTGCTACCGAGAATCTGGTGATCTTCTCACGGCTGCTCGGGTTGGGGCATGCCGAGGCCCGGCGCAAAGCAGCGGAGCTTCTAGAAGAGTTCGGCTTAACGGAAGCCGCAAAACGGCCGCTGAAAAATTTCTCCGGTGGGATGCGCCGCCGATTGGATCTGGCAGCGAGTCTGATTGCGCAGCCGCCGCTAATTTTTCTGGATGAACCGACAACCGGATTGGATCCGCGTACACGTAATCAAATGTGGCAAACGATCCGACGGTTGGTAAGGACGGGTTCAACTGTATTGTTGACAACGCAGTATCTTCAAGAAGCGGATGAACTGGCTGACCGCATTGCGGTAATTGATCATGGTCAAGTTGTTGCTGAGGGAACCGGTGATGATCTGAAAGCGTCGATTGGCAGCTCATCGCTACAATTGAAAATTCAAAATCCACTGGAACTTGAAGAAGCGTGCCGGACTGTTGAACATGTGCTCAACGTCAAGGCAACTGTATCACCGGAGGGCGGGAAAATAACCGCCCCGATGGCGGATGCCGACCGTGTGACTGACCTGTTGATTGTTCTTCGAAACGCGGGCATTCATCTTGCTGAGTTGAGTGTACAGAAACCAAACCAACCCTGGATGAAGTCTTTTTAACGATTACCGGCCATACTGCAAAGGAAGACACATCAAAAGCAACGGATGAATCGAACAGAGTGAGAGGTGCGCAGCGATGAAAAATACGATGATTAAACCGGTCGCCGACAGGCAATTGACTAACTATGTGAGCTTCGGTCAATCGGTGCGCAACTCATTTACAATGGCCTATCGAGGTATACTGAAGATCCGGCGCACGCCCGAGCAATTGTTTGACGTCACGCTGCAGCCCATCATCTTTACTTTGATGTTTACGTATATCTTTGGAGGGGCAATTTCTGGAAATGTGCAGAGCTATCTGCCGGTCATCATTCCGGGCATCCTTGTGCAGACTGTGATCACGACCTCAATCGTCACGGGAGTTCAGCTGCGTGAGGATATGGATAAGGGCGTATTCGATCGATTTAAATCGCTGCCGATTGCGCGAATTGCTCCGCTTGCAGGCGCATTACTGGCAGACACCATCCGCTATACCATTGCAACGGTACTCACTTTTACTATGGGCTATATCATGGGCTATCGGCCTGATGGAGGGCTTGCTTATGTGGCAATCGCGGGCATTCTCGTAATTGTGTGTTCCTGGGCAATCAGTTGGATCTTCGCCTTTTTTGGTGTGATCGCGCGTACGGCGTCAAGCGTACAAGGAATCTCAATGCTTGCCCTGTTTCCACTTACATTTCTCTCCAATGCTTTTGTGCCGGTGAACACGATGCCTGACTGGCTGCAGTGGTTCGTTAAAATCAATCCGGTTTCGCATTTAGTTACGGCTGTTCGAAATCTGGCCAACTCCGGAACTTTTGGCTGGGATTTTGCTATCTCTCTTATTGGAGCGGCTGTGATTGTAGCTGTATTTGCACCGGTCACCGTGCGCGCATACATGCGCCGCACGTAAAATTGATCATTTGGTTCGTTTTTTGCGCGAGCAATTGAATCCGTGAAAATAAGTCTTAAGACGTAGCAAATTCCCCGCCTTGCGCTCATTATCAAAACGTCCGTCTCGCATTATAGTAAGCTTATAGAGTTAGAGGTGCATAAGCAAATCAATTATTTTTCTACCAATCACGCTTGTGCACAGCTTATGAACGTGTCACGAAGGGAACGAATGAAATGGGACTTATCTTTGGATTAATTGCAACGATTATTATTTTTGTTGTGTTGATTGCGGTTGGCGGCGTGTTGATTACAGCTTTTGCATGGGTTGCGGTCGGTATTCTCGCGCTGGTTTTATTTCTTTTTTTCGGTTTTTTGTTGAAATGGTTAGTGATCATTCTGCTCATCATAGGTATCTGCAAGCTATTGAAATGGATGTTCACAAGATAAGATAGTACCGACAGCAGTTAAGAAGACGTGAAGATTATTCGCAAGAACCATAATGAAAGAGCAGATCTGCGTGAGGCGATCTGCTCTTTTTTCGTATTCCTGATTTACATATTAAGCCAATACCAACTGGTACGCCCAACGTTTGCCATTCGGCATATCCAAACGAACAACTCCGCGATAATCAAAGCCTGCTTTTTTAATTACATGCTGCATGCGCGGGTTTTCGGGATGGGTATCGATTCTGAGGTCGATGTATCCTTTTAATGATGCCGCAGTGATGAGATGACTCATCAAAGTTGACGATAAGCGGCGACCGCGAAAGTCGGGGGAGATGGCTAACCGATGAAGCGAAGCATACGCGGGTGCTTTGGTCTTGATCCAGCTGCCTTCCTCAATCGCTTCATAGGCCGGTTCTTTTTCTTCGAAAATAACGCCTGTAGCGGCGATTTTGCCATCAACAAGGAGTACATAGTTTATTTCTTGGGCAATATCGTTGCGTATAACGGCATCGTCCGGATAGCCATCCTGCCATTGATCAATACCGTCGGCTTTCAGCAATTGTTTGGCTTGTTCAATAATTTTTTTAATCTCTGGAAAATCATGGTTTGTCGCTTTACGTAGGTAAGTAGTCAATACAGGCCCTCCTCAAGTGGACGTCAACATCCAAACGGCAAAAATATGTGTACTTGTATTATATATGGAGCCTGAGTAGGTGGCAATAAATTAAAAGCCTCCTAATCAAACGGCTGATTAGGGGGCAAGAGAATAACGCCATTTAATTTAACGGTGCCCATTTCCAATCGGCTACTTCCGGCAGGTCTGCACCTTCATCGCGAATGTAGCGATTGTGTTTGGCAATCATACGATCCATCTGCGCGATGAACGCGTCACCTTTTTCTGCGAAACGCGGCTGCAAAGTGATTGCGGTTTTGGCTAAGTGAAAACGATCCAAGTGGTTCAGCACACGCATATCAAAAGGTGTGGTAATATCCCCGTTTTCACGATAGCCATGCACGGTCAGATTCGTGTTGTGGCGACCAAAGAACAGATCCTCAATCAAGTCTTCATAGCCGTGGAAAACGAAAAGGACCGGCTTATTTTTTGTGAAATAGTGGTCGAACGCTTCATCGGACAACCCTCTTGGACTTTTCTTCGGGCTTTTCAGTTTCAGCAGATCCACTACATTAATGAAGCGGATTTTCATTTCAGGGAATGCCTGGTGAAGCAGGTGAACTGCGGCGAGACTCTCCAATGTCGGCTCGGTGCCGGCACTGGCCAAAACAAGGTCCGGTTCCGATCCCTGATCGGTGCTTGCCCAGTCAATGATCCCGAGTCCGTTGTCGACCAGTTCCGAGGCTTCCTCGATAGAAAACCATTGCGCGCGCGGGTGCTTGGATGTTACGACCAAATTGATCTTATCGCGGCTTCTAAAAATCTTATTTGCAACTGCGAGCAATGTGTTTGCGTCTGCCGGCAGATATTCACGAATAAAATCATGCTTCTTCTCCGCAAGATGGGTGAGCATGCCCGGATCTTGATGCGTATAGCCATTATGGTCTTGCTGGAAAACGGTAGATGACGCGATAAGGTTTAACGATGGATAAGACTTTCTCCATGCGAGTTCACTCGCTTTGCGCAGCCACTTGAAGTGTTGCGTGAGCATTGAGTCGACCACTCTCAGGAACGCTTCATAGCTTGCAAAAAAGCCATGTCGGCCGGTCAGTGTATAGCCCTCGAGCCAGCCCTCTGCTTGGTGTTCAGACAATTGCGCATCCAGAACGCGACCGGACGCAGCGACAAATTCATCGCGAGGTTCATCAATTTCGCCCAACCATTGCCGATTGGTCACTTCAAAAACAGCTCCTAACCGATTCGAGGCGGTTTCGTCAGGACCGAAAATGCGGAAGTTAGTCGGATTGAGCGGAAGGATATCGCGAATATAGTCGCCAAAGATGACCATATCTTGAGCGACCTGTTTGCCCCGCTCTTTGGTGTCGACGGCATAGTTTCGATAATCCGGAAGGCGCAGGTCACGCGGATTAATGCCGCCGTTTGCTATTGGATTGGTCGCCATACGCTTTGACCCTTTAGGGATTATTTGAGCAATATCGGATTTTAACGAGCCATCCGAATTGAAAAGTTCTTCCGGTTTATAGGATTTTAACCAGTGCATCAGGTCATCGATATGTTCCATGTGCTGTTGATCAACAGGGATTGGGATCTGATGCGACCGAAACGAATCTTCAACCGGCTTGCCTTCCCAGACTTTCGGACCAGTCCAACCCTTAGGACTCCGGAAGATAATCACAGGCCATTGAGGCATCGTCGCATCGTTATTTTTTCTGGCATTTTTTTGAATGCTAATAATTTTTTCGATGGCTTGATCCATGGCTTCGGCCATTGCCGGATGGACAAGTTCCGGATCACTGCCTGCGACAAAGAAAGGATCCCAGCCCATACCTTCAAAATAATGCTTTAGATCCTCATCGGATGTTCGAGAGAAGAGGGTTGGGTTGCTTAATTTATAGCCATTAATGTAAACGATGGGCAGAATTGCTCCGTCATGAATGGGGTTAATAAAATGATTCGAGTACCACGAGGCGGCAAGCGGCCCGGTTTCGGATTCACCATCGCCAACCACAACAGCGGCAATTTGATCTGGGTTATCCAAAATGGCGCCGACGCCATGAGAAATAGAGTAGCCGAGTTCGCCGCCTTCATGGATGGATCCTGGTGTTACCGGCGCTGCGTGCGAGGCAACCCCGCCCGGCCAAGAGAACTGCTTAAATAATCGCTGCATCCCTTGCTTATCCTGAGATATATCCGGATAAATCTCGCTGTAGCTGCCGTCAAGATAGGCGTTGGATACCATGACTTGCCCGCCATGTCCCGGTCCTTCAATATAGAACATGTTGACATCGTACTTGTTGATGACTCGATTCAAATGCGCATAAATAAAATTTTGTCCCGCAATTGTGCCCCAATGTCCGATCGGATGAACCTTAATATCGTTGGGTACAATCGGACGGTCGAGAAGCGGGTTGTCCTTCAAGTAAATCTGTCCGACTGATAGATAGTTGGCAGCGCGCCAGAATTTATCCACTTTATCCATGTAGCTCTTTGACAAATAGTCCGGCCCTTTTTCTGTTGCTTCATGCATGGTGCAGCACCCCTTTGTAGAAAAATGATTTTGTCCGATCAGATAACAGGCATCTAACTATAGTATTCGTTATGCAAAGGAAAAAAATAAGAAGAAAGAGAAAATGCGCAGATTTCAATCGTATTAATCACAATTATCTCATAAATGAGTGGGGATGTCAGAGTATACAAAAGTAAATATGCCCATAAAAACGGATTTCTTTGTCGGTAAACAATCACGAAAAATCTACAAACTGCTTAAGGTAATAGCTATAATGGTAAAGGGGCATTATGGTACCCCACAGGACACTGATGTACCGGCTCTTTGTCCGCAACTGCATGTGCAAAACCCAAAAATATGTAAAGCTTGATGGCTGATCATTAAGTATTGGAGGTTATTTAAGTGAGTGTTGAGCAGCTGAAACTGAGCTATTTTTTTGAGAATACGGAAAACTTTGCTGTTCCTGAAGTCTTTGAAGGTGTTGCGTATCCTTGGGAAGCGTTAGAAAAAGCAACGCAAATTATTGAAGAACGGGTTGAAACGAAAAATCTGAAAGTTAATGAAGGCAGTTTAGCTGAAGGCAGTTATCTGCATGGTAATTACTCGATTGGCAAAGGCACACAGATCCATTCGCAGGTTACCATTGAAGGACCGGTCATTATCGGCGAGAACGTAACCATTCAATCGGGCGCACTCGTTCGTCCCTATACGATTATCGGCAATAACTGCGTCATCGGTCACGGATGCGAGGTTAAGCATGCCATCGTGGGGAACGGTGCGAAGGTGCAAAGCTTTACTTTTGCCGGCGATTCAGTGCTGGGCCAAGGTGCGCGTGTCGGTTCGGGAACGATTATTGCCAACCGCCGCTTCGACCAAGGCATCATCGGTGTCAAAGTCGGTGACACGTATACGAAATTCGGCACCGATTTCTTCGGCTGCGTGCTCGGTGATTTCAGCAGAATCGGTGCCAACTCGGCGACGCTGCCGGGCACATGCATCGGGCCGTATACTTGGGTGTTCCCGCTGACGCGTGTGCGTGGATTTGTCCCGAAGGAAACGCGGGTATCGATGGGCAGCAAGGAGCTAATGCTAACACCGAACAAGAAAATGAAGTTGAAGCCGTAAAGGCAAATGAAAAAAGCATCCTGTGGCGGGATGCTTTTTTCACGTAGCTCAAAAAATGGATGAGGCCGGTAGTTGCTCGAAAGATCGGACGATCGCGATAAGGACCTCATCGAGTATCGCGAAACTTTGAATCGCGGGAGCTTCTTTAGTTCATGCTATAATGAGCTTAAAAGTAACCAATTTCAGTGATGCATCAGGGGGGGATCGATGTGACGCGAACGGAAAAGGCGACATTTGCCGGCGGTTGTTTTTGGTGTATGGTCCAGCCCTTTGATCAAGAACCGGGCATTATCAAGGTGCGCTCGGGCTACACTGGCGGCCATACAGAAAATCCAAGCTATCGTGAGGTCTGCTCCGGAAAAACGGGACATGCAGAGGCGGTGCAAATTACGTTTGATCCTGATGTTTATCCGTATCGCAAGTTATTAGAACAGTACTGGCAGCAGATTGATCCGACCGATCGTCAAGGTCAGTTCCATGATCGCGGCGACCAGTACCGAACGGCAGTCTTCTATCATAATGCCGAGCAGAAGCGTCTTGCCGAATGGTCAAAAAAAGAACTGGAGCAAAGTGGACGTTTTCGTGAGCCGATTGTGACGGAGATTGTCCCGGCAAGTCCGTTCTATCCGGCAGAGGAGGCGCACCAAGACTATTATCGAAAAGATTCGGGCCACTATCAGCTTTATCGGCGGAGCTCCGGGCGGGATGATTTTATCGCGAAACATTGGGGTACAAAGAAAAACCACAAGCAGCTAAAAGAGCAGCTGACACCGATCCAGTATGAGGTGACGCAGAAAAGCGGTACGGAGCCGCCGTTTCAAAACGCCTATTGGGACAACAAAAGGCCCGGGATTTATGTTGATCTTGTCTCCGGTGAACCGTTGTTTTCGACTACCGCTCAGTACGATGCGGGCTGCGGTTGGCCGAGTTTCACGCGGCCAATCAGCAGCCATCGGATTGTGACGCACCCGGACACTACATTGGGTATGTTTCGCACCGAAGTACGCAGCAAGCTGGGCGATGCGCATCTCGGCCATGTTTTCACGGAACCGACCGGAACACGGTTCTGCATCAATTCAGCAGCACTGCGTTTCATTCCAAAAGATGATTTGGAAAAGGAAGGCTATGGGGAGTACTTAGCGCTTTTTCAACAAGATGCACAATGAGCGGGTTTTTGACCGCTCTTTTTTTCTGCGATTGAATCCGCTACATTGAAAGATAACGGGAAAAAGGGAGTGCGCAAAAATGCAGCAAGCGAGTCACGTGCAACATGACCATAATCAGGCAGTGTTCAAGCTCTCGCCATTCAAAAAGTTGTCGGAGCAACAGAAAAAGCTGAAGCAAAGCATTGAAGCTTTTTGCCGGGTTCATGTGCAAACTCCCGGTCCGGCGCTGTTCATCATTCAGGGCGATGCGGGTACAGGAAAGAGTGTGGTGCTCAGTTCCGTCTTCAATTCGATTCAAAGCGCATCACGCGGCGGCGCGGCAGACGATCCGCTGGCGCATACGGAGAATTACCTGATTGTCAATCACGCGGAAATGATTAAACTGTACAAAGAGATTGCCGAGGAACTGCCATATGTGCACAAAAAGGACTTTATTTGTCCCACCTCGTTCATTAACCAAATGCACAAACGCGGGGAATGCGCGGACATTGCCTTTGTCGATGAGGCGCATCTGCTGCTAAGCAAAAGTGACCGCTACAATCGCTTTAATCAGGACAACCAGCTTGAGGAGATTTTGAAATGCAGCCGAATGGTTGTGATCGTCTTTGATGAAAAACAGGTGTTGAAACTCAAAAGCTATTGGAATCACGAGGCCGTCAAACGGTTTATGGACGGCATCCCAAGCGAAATCTTTCATTTAACCGATCAGTTTCGGGTGCGTGCCGCTGCGGATGTCTCGGAATGGATCAATGCCTTCGTTCATAAGCATGTGCTGCCGCTGCCGCATAAGCAGACCTTTGATTTTCGCATCTTCGATGATGCGGGAGTACTTTTCCAAGTGATCAAAGCGCGCAACAGTCGCGATCATTTGTCTCGTTTGCTTGCGACATATGATTATCCGTATGCGCTCGATGGCAAGGACTATTTTATTGATGAGCCGAATTTCCATGTGCGCTGGGACCGCTCGAAACCGACCGACAAGCAGGCGTGGGCCGAGCGTGCCGATACGATTGATGAAGTTGGATCGGTGTATACGATTCAAGGCTTTGACTTGAATTATGCGGGCGTCATTCTCGGTCCGACCGTTACCTATGACGAGCAGAACGACCAGCTTGTGATTCGTCCAGAAAACTACCAGGATGGTGCGGCATTCGTCAAACGCGATGATCTAGATCATGTCGATGCAATTAAAGAGCAGATCATCCTGAACTCGATTAATGTATTGATGACGCGCGGTGTTTATGGGCTGTATCTGTACGCCAGCGATCCGAAGCTGCGGCGCAGGCTGATGGCGCTTCAAGAAAAAAGGCGTTGACAAAAAGCACACGGCTTTTTGCAAAAGAAGCTGCGTGCTCAATCGTGTAAAAATTGATAGATGCGACAGGCCATGGCGAGGTTCATCCAGTCTTCGCTATGAGAAAGCTTGACCGATAAAATGGATTCAATCTGATTGATCCGGTAATAGAGCGTATTGTGATGGATCATCAATGCCTCAGTTGTTTCCTGGAGATTACGATTATGCTCCAAATAGACGAGGAGTGTTTTTAAGAGTTCTTTATGCTTGCGTGCATCATACTCCAGCAGCAGGCCCAGATGATCCTCAACAAAAAGCTTCAGCTCATCCGGGTCATGATTCATGAGCAAATGATCAATCCCGCCGCTGGAAAAACGGTACACTTTACCGCTTTTTTTCTTTTTAAGCAAGCGGATGCATTGCCGGGCGTCGTTGTAGGATTGATTAATTCGAATAAATCCCTCCTCCAAACGGCCGATGCCTACTTTGATTGCTCCTGGAAATTGATTAATGCGCGTACTGAAGCGTGTGAGTTTCGAATCAATGGTACGTTTCTCAGAATCAGACGGGAAGGATAAAAAGGCGACAATGGCTCCTCTTCTGTGGGCAACTAATCCTTTAATCGTCACTTCCTTGAGCGCTTGTTCCAGCCACTTCATGCAGGCTTCGCTGGAAAATTGCTCCTGAATTCCCGGAGTTGCCGCATGAGTGTATTCGCAGATGAGCACGGTGTAAAAATCCTTCTCATTCAGATCCAGATTTTTTGCCTGCTGAAGCATGTTCTCGTTAAAGTTATTACTCAGCACCTGGTCAAAGATATCGCCGAACAGCTGCCGCTTTGTCTGCTCAACTGCCTGCCGTTTCATGGACTCAAGTCCAAGAAATGAGGCGCTGTATTCAAGCAAGGTCCGGTCGCTGTCGTTGAACGTATTTTTATTGATCCAGGCGCAGAGAAACCCGATGACGCGTTCAGCACCGACTACGGGGATGATTAACAGAAGTTCATCCTCTGTCAGTTTGAGCAGCTGCCATTTTTTCACGCGCACGGAGTAGCGGGCTTCCCGTGTTTTTAAAAAATTGTCCGGCAGTACGTGCTGCGCGCTGGTTCCACACGAGGCAATAGGGAAGAGCAGTTCATCATAATAGACAATCGGCGTATGTGCTGTGCTGTACA
The DNA here is from genome assembly GCF_900113325.1 of Sporolactobacillus nakayamae. Taxonomy (GTDB): domain Bacteria; phylum Bacillota; class Bacilli; order Bacillales; family Sporolactobacillaceae; genus Sporolactobacillus; species Sporolactobacillus nakayamae. The sequence continues at coordinate 92,002 of NZ_FOOY01000007.1, forward strand.
TCGCGCCCATGATTTCATTGATGCCTTTGTTATTACGACTCAATGCAGTCAGAATATTATATAAGTCGAGCGTTTTTTGCAGCTGCGAGTGCTCGGTGCGAAGCGCGCGATAGGTAATGTCCAATTCACGCTTTGTTTTTTTTGCTTCGCGCTGGTTCTTATAACGACCGTATAATAACGAAATATAGTTCAAAACGTTCTGTAGTGTATCAACAGTTTCCGGTGAAAAACAGGAGCCATCGCTGAAACCAAACAGAACAACAGCACCAAAGGATTGCTGGTTGTTGATAATTGGAAAAGCAAGCGCCGTGCTAGGCATCCGCTTCCACTGGGATGCCTGAATCAGATAGTCTCTGTTTTTCGGCGACAGGGACGCCATGGCTTGTTGAAGATCTGTTTTCGTGTTATAAACGAGCAGTTCTTGTTTTGAAAAGGCGGATCCGGCGAGCGACTCATCGGATGAGAGCTGAATGCGTTGATAATATTCATGATCGAATCCGCTGCCGGACTCAATGACTAGTTTGCTTGTCCGCTCGTTATTCAGCAGCAATAAACCGGCTTCGGCACCAGGGAGACCTGTAATCAGCGTGTCCAACAATTTTGCGTAAAAGGAGTCGTCACCGTCACTCAGCACCTCCCCGCTCAGACCGAGCCATAGCTTTTCTTCAACGCTGCGCTTCTCCGAGGCTAATGCCGCTTCAAAGAATACAGGCAGAAACGTACGGCACTGATGCAAATAATCATGAAAAACGGCTGTTTCTTTCGTGACGAAGACAAGTAAAAAATGATCCGCTACAGAAACGCAGTCCGCTGTCTTTGGCGACGTGACGCTATAGTCCTGCTGAGGAAAGGCCCAGATGCAGTGCTTTCTGTCTCCGACCTGTTCCCACAATGAGAGATGGGTCAGCGCAAAACGACTGCACCAATTGTGAAGCGTTGCTGCGACAAAATGACGGTTATCCTGTTGTTTCTGGTTGCGGGTTCTGATCGTCAAAGGATTATCCTCTTTCATTTTTCATTGCTGCTTGGCGATCCTGAAGTTTTACGCCTGCCCGGACTGCATCGATCCACTCATAGTAATCATCGATGAGCACATGCTTATTATTCTTGTAAATGGCATTCAATTCCTGAATGGGCTCAGCTGAATCATCGACACGAAAGTCGACATAAGGAAAACCCTCCTCAGCCACCACTTTGATCGCAGCCGCTTGTTTTCCGCGCGCGTCTCCGCCGATTTTATCTCCGGCAAGCATCGCAGCAAGCAGCCGTTCCTGTAGAGGTCCGTTGGTTCGTTCAAAGGTTTCCGCTACGGCATAGACTACATCTAGACTGGTCAGGATATTGCCTTGAACGGCAAATTGATCGCCGATAATATGCCCTTTGGCATCATCATTTTCAACACCGGTATAAACCGCGCTGTTTCCAAAATGGTCCATGACGATTAATTGACGCAATTCTCGGCCCGGATCTTTCATGAGCAGCGTGTTCAACGTTTCATTAGCTGTTTTGCCCGCTTCAAGGTATTTGATGCCAATTGGGCCCAAAGTGGGGTTGACCCATCCCTGGGAAGCGATAATCCCGATATTGGCTTTAATGGTCGGTGAATAGGCGCCGATACCTGGAAAGCATGAGGTTACCGCTGCACCGAAATACCCGGTTTCTTTACATTTGGCGACAATCGAATAAGTCATTGGTGCGCCTCCTGAACAACATGACATGCGACATAGTGACCTTTTTTCATTTCAACCCACTCCGGTTCTTTTTCTGCACAAATCGCTTTGGCGAACGGGCATCGCGTTCGGAAATGGCATCCGGACGGAGGATGGACAGGACTTGGAATTTCGCCCTTGAGCATGATTTTGTTCTTAGATCGTTGTGGTTCTGCAATCGGAATTGCCGAGAGCAGAGCCTGGGTATAAGGGTGCAGGGGTTCTTGATACAACGCATCCCGGTCTGTTAATTCTACCATTTTTCCAAGATACATGACCCCGATGCGATCACTCATATAATCGATCACGCTCAAATCATGAGAGATAAAGAGATACGTATAATTGAATTCTTGTTGAAGCTCCTTCATTAGATTGAGAATCTGCGCCTGAATACTCATATCAAGTGCAGCCACGGGCTCGTCGGCGACCACAAATTTAGGTTTCAATGCGAGTGAACGGGCAATGCCGATTCGCTGTAATTGTCCTCCTGAGAATTCATGAGGATAGCGATTCAAGTACTGGGACGAGATCCCAACCGCATCGATTAGCTTTTTGATTGTTGCGTCTCTCGTCCGCTTGTCTTCGCCGTAAGCTTTTAACGGCTCATGAAGACTGGCTTGAATGGTCATTCTCGGATTAAGTGCGGCATACGGGTCCTGGAAGATTAATTGCATCTCCCGGCGCTTTTGCCACAGCTCATGCTTCGACAGCCGGGTTAATTCCTGACCGCCAAAAAATAGTGATCCTGATGTCGGCGGCAGCAAGTGCAGCAGCAGCCGGCCGGTTGTTGATTTTCCGCATCCGGATTCGCCGACAAGGCCAAGTGTTTCGCCTTCGTCGATTGAGAAAGAGACATCATCGACGGCTTTTAAGTATTGGCTGTTTTTTCCACGCCAATTTTTGGCGACCGGGAAATATTTTTTTAGATGATTGACGCGAATGAATGGTTTATGATCACGGTTCAAAAGGAATTCATCCTCTCACTTGATAAATGACAAGCAGAATGATGATGTTCTGCGATTTTATGCAGCGGCGGTTCGGTTTTTTTGCAGCGGTCGAAAGCGAAGGGGCATCGCTCTTGAAACAGGCAGCCGCCCTGCATTTCATAAAGGTTTGGCGGGTGGCCGCTGATCGGGATCAGTTTTTTTCTTGAGCCGATTTTCGGCACCGATGCAAGCAGTCCTTTCGTGTAGGGATGCTGCGGATGATGAAACAGTTCGTCAACCGGTGCCTGCTCGACAATTTTCCCGGCGTACATGACGGCAACGCGGTCGCATACCTCTGCGACAACGCCTAAATCATGCGTGATGAGCAAAACCCCTGCATGCGTCTCGTCTCTGAGCTTAACCATCAGATCAAGAATTTGTGCTTGTATCGTGACATCAAGCGCGGTTGTCGGTTCATCGGCAATGAGCAGTGATGGATTTCCAGCAAGCGCCATGGCGATGACTGCGCGCTGCTTCATGCCTCCGCTGAATTGATGTGAAAATTGTTTGGCACGGGATTCATGATCGGATATCCCTACTTTTTGCAGCATCTTTAAAGCGATCGCCCAGGCTTTATTTTTTGATGCACGCTGATGCATTTGCGGGACTTCCGCAATCTGATTGCCGATTGTAAAGACCGGATTGAGCGAAGACATTGGATTCTGCGCGATAAAGCCGATTTTGTTGCCGCGGATCGTCTGCATTTGTTTGTCGCTTTTCTTGATCAGATCTTCGCCCTCGAAGAAGGCTTCTCCTTCGAGATACTCATTTTTTTGATTACCAATTAAGCGGAGCAGTGCCTTTGTCGTTGTACTTTTTCCGCATCCGGATTCACCAACAAGGCCGAGAATTTCGCCTTTTTTTAAAGTGAAGGACAGATCGTCAACCGCCTTCACGGTGCGTTGTTTTGATCTAAAATATGCTTTGAGATGCCGAACATCAAGAAGCAGGTCGTCATTCATCGTGTTCTCCTCCCATCGATTAGTTGCCTGTGCCGGTTCTTGGATCAAGTGCATCACGCAAACCGTCTCCGACGCTATTGAAGCTGAACACCGCAAGCGTGATTGCGATCCCCGGGAATACAGCCGTCCACCACGAAAGTTCCATCCAATCTTTTGCGCTGCTGAGCATGATGCCCCAGGAAGGGGTGTCCGGCGAGACGCCAAGTCCTAAGAAGCTTAGCGCAGCTTCCGATAGGATGGCGAAGGCAAAGGAAAGGGTGACTTGAACGATCAGCGGCGAGAGGATGTTTGGCAGAATATGATGCCATAAGATCTTAATCTTCTTAACGCCCATTGAATAGGCGGCTTCAATATATAAGGAATCTCTGATATTTAATACAGCCCCGCGTGCGATGCGCGAGAAAATCGGTGTATAGACAATGCCGATTGCCAGCATCAAATTGTTGAGACTCGGCCCGAGAATCGCCATGATCACGAGCGCCAGAAGAATATCCGGAAGCGCGAACAGAACGTCTGTAATTCTTGAAATCAGTGAATCGACCCAACCGCCATTGTAGCCGGCGATGATTCCCATGATCGTGCCGACAATGAAGGAAAAGCCAACGGCAATGACTCCGACTTGAAGAGAAATACGCGAACCATAAATGATTCTGCTAAGAATGTCTCTGCCGAATTGATCGGTGCCGAACCAATGCGAGCTGCTTGGACCTGTAAGCCGAGCCGCTGTACTCATTGTATATGGATTGTGCGGTGCAATTTGTCTTGCAAAGATGGCGATGACGATCAGCAGAAGAATAAACACCAAGCCGCTGACTGCCAAAAGGTTGTGCCGATAACGATTCCAGACTTTTAACATGCGTGAATCACCTCATTTTACTTACTAAGCGCGCACTAGCTCATCGACATTTATTTATATCGAATTCTTGGATTAATCAATCCGTAAATCACATCAATCATCAGATTAATCATAATGAAGGTTACGGCAACGAACAGAATGGTTCCTTGAAGCAGGCTGTAGTCGCGGTTGGAAATGGCCTGCAGGGCAAGCCGGCCCATGCCGGGCAGCGCAAACACCTGTTCAATGATCACCGATCCGCCAAGCAGGTAGCCGATCTGGATGCCGACAACGGTCATAACCGGTACCAAGGCATTGCGAAGCCCGTGTTTCCATATAATCCTTGCGGTGCTGGCACCTTTCGCTTTTGCCATTTTGATGTAGTCCTCATTAAGTACATCCAGCATTGCTGAACGTGTGGAACGCATGGTTACGGCGGCAACCGCTGTGCCTAGAGCGATAACCGGCATCAGCAATGATCTTAGATTTTCGCCGATGCCTGCGCTCAGCGGCTGGTAGCCTCCGGAAGGAAGCAGATGCAAGTGCAGTGAAAAGATGAGAATGAGCAAAGTGCCCAACCAAAAGTTTGGAACGGAGATCCCGAACATGCCGAATGTTCCCGAAGCATAATCGGCTCCGGTGCCGTGTTTGTACGCGGCGAGCACGCCCAGCGGGATCGCGATGATCAGGGCAACAATCAAGCTGAGCAGGGCCAGCTCCAGCGTGATCGGAAGTCGTTCCATAAGGGCTGAAAGTACCGGCTGCCCCGTAAATGAAGACGTACCGAGGTCCCCCATAAAAACGTGTCCGATCCAAATTAAATATTGAAGGATCACCGGCTGATCCAGCCCCATTTCGCTGCGCAGTTTATGCGCAAGTTTCGGGTCGTAATTGGTTCCGAGAATTGCTGTTACCGTGTCTCCCGGAACAAGCCGGATCAAGAAGAACGTTAAGATCGATATGCCGATAAGTATAGGTACAGCGATGATTAATCGGTGAAGAATGTATTTACCCATAAGTTCGCCCCTACAAAATTATTATGTAATGAAAAAGACAAGGGCTGTCTTGTCTTTTTCGCAAGAAAAAAAGTATATCATTCGCCACAACCTAGTGTCGTGGTCGAGAATCAAAGCGGGGGTGCTCTGGCGCCTGCGGGAGCGCACCCTGTTGATGCGAGCAGCCGCAGCGCCCGTCAGGCACCAAATTGATGGCTCAAAACCGCATACAGAGCAAAAGGAACTTTCGCTAACTTGTAAAAGGAACTTCCGCTAAGTAAAAGGAACTTCCGCAAAAGGCGTGCACGTCCTGTGCACAACGCGGAAGTCATCACATCCTGTTAAAGTACGTCCTGTGCACAACGCGGAAGTCATCACATCCTGTGAAAGTAAGGATCGAACGCTTTTTGATCGGTTTTTCTTAAATAAGACTTATGATTATTTGCTGAGCCAAGTGCTTTCCAGAGACTTCGTAGTGACGGTTGGGTTGACATCAAATCCATGAACCGTTTCGGTCATCGCCGTTGATTGTTTGTTGGCATACAAGAATACCATCGGTGCATCTTCCACAATCAACTTCTGAGCCTGGTCATAGATCTGTTTGCGCTTCGCTTCATCCATGGTGACGCGACCTTCTTCAAGCAGCTTGTCAACTTCCTTGTTGGCGTAACCTTGCTGGTTGTAGGCACCGCCTGTATGGAAAATGTTGTAGAAGAATTCGTCCGGATCAACGAAGCCGACCCAGCCGACAATAGTCATTTCAAATTGCTTTTTGCCTAGTGCATTAAAGAATACACTGTCTTCTTGCTGCTCAATTTTGACGTTAATGCCGACAGCTTTTAACTGGTCCTTAATAACCTGAGCGGCATCGACTTGATCCTGATTTTGTCCGACCTTAAGTGTAATCGAGAACCCATCCGGATAGCCGGCGTCAGCTAGCAGCTGCTTCGCTTTAGCTGTATCGCGTTTGCTGAATGTGTCCAGTTTTGCGTCATAGGCATGGCCTGGCGGGATTGGCCCGCCCGTCAATGGTGTTGCTTGTCCGAATTTCACTTGCTTATTCAACGCATTGCGGTCAACAGCCCATGCAATCGCGTCACGAACCTCTTTTTTCTTGAGCGGCCCCTTGGTTACATTAAGGCCAATGTATTCCCAATAGGTGCCGGTGACAGACTTAACCGTGACGCCTGAAGCATCATCAAGCAGCATTTTATCTTTTGGGGTAAGCTGCAGATCGATATTTAATTCCTTATTTCGAATGGCTGTTGAACGGGCGGTGCTGTCAGGAATGGCTTTAAAAACAACTTTATCTAGATAAGGAAGACCTTTTTTGAAGTAGGATTTATCCTTTTTAAGGACCATTTCCTGATCTTTCTTCCAAGAAACAAGCATGAAAGGTCCGCTTCCTGCGTCAACCCGATCCAACTTGCCTCCGTTTTTCTCAACAATAGTTTTGTTAACAATCGCGTTCATTGGATTGGCTAAGAACGTCATGAACGGGGCAACCGCTTGTTTTAATGTAATGACAACCGTTGTTTTATCCGGCGTGTCTATGGACTTCACAGCATCAAATTGTTGCGCGCGAACACCCATCTTGATGATCCGCTCAATGGAGTATTTAACATCTGATGAAGTTAACGGATCACCATTATGAAATTTTACGTTATCGTGAAGATGAAGGGTATACGTCTTGCCGTCTTTGGAAATTGTATAATCGTTGACGAGATCCTTTTCGATGACGCCGTATTTCCCATCCTTATAGCGAAATAAGGTGTCATACATATTTTCGATATAGTGGAAGGATTGAGCACTTGTTTCTTTATGCGGATCGAGCCCTTTTGCATCATTAAGGTCGGCAATGGTCAGCGTGCCGCCGTATACGGGTTTTTGATCCGCTTCTGCAGATGTTCCGGACTCCTTAGCACCATTTCCGGAAGAACATGCGCTGATTATGGTGAATAAGAGTAGGAAACATGTGAGCAACGATAACTTCTTCATGTAAGAAAACCTCACCTTCTAAAATGTATAACTAAATTATAGATGGGTGAAATTAGATATTATACAGAATATTTACTAAAGATTAAAAACCGCTTTTTGGGAGAATTCCCAAAAAAGCGGTTTTGTTTTGCCATCATTCACAATGGTGCGGTCGTGACTGAGAGGTTATGTGCCCCGTCTTAGCGTCACCGGTAATATATAGTTCTTTTTAATCCCGTCAAATTCATTGTTGATCTCTTTCAAGAGAAGGTCAACGGCAAGTTGCGCCATTGCCCGAAGAGGTTGGACGATCGTGGTTAGTTCCGGAACACAGGTGGTGACTGTTTCCGTTCCGTCAAAACCGACGATACGGATATCTCTCTTCATTTTTCTAACCATACTGAGCGCGATTGCTGCCGTCATATCATCACTGATGAACATGCCGTCAATAGCTGGGTTTTGCGCAAAGATTGATGACAAGATTTGTATCTTCGCTTCTCGATCAAATGGATAGTCAAGTTCATAGGTTTTAAAAGGGAGCCCATGCTCTTTCATTACATCTTCGTAGCCTTTTCTCCGCTGCAAGCTAGATGGAGCTTCTTCACACGGCACGCTGTTGATGTGGATGATCTTGGTGAGCCCTTGATTAAGCAAATCTTCAGTGGCAAGCCGCCCGCCCCCGTAGTTATCGCTGCTTACGACGGCAATCGTATCCGAAACTTTACGGTCAATCGCGACAATGGGCAGGTGCGCCCGCTGGTAGGTTTCTATACCAATGTTATGGGCACCGACAATCATGCCGTCCACTTGATTGGCAAGAAGCATATCCAGATATTTTTTCTCTTTCTCTGCTTGATCCATTGTATTGCATATGAGTACCTTGTAATTTTTCTCGGATAGTATATTTTCAATTTGAAAGATCAGTTCGCCATAAAAGGGATGACCAGTAGTTGGAAAAACGAGACCGATAAAATGGGTCTTGCTGACAAATAAAGAACGTGCGATCTCGTTTGGATGGTAGTTCAATTGCGCGATCGCGTCGTTTACTCTGCGTCTTGTCTTATCGCTTATCGCTCCGCGGTTGTTCAGCACACGCGAGACAGTTGTTGGCGAAACGCCGGCAAATCTTGCTACATCTTCTAGTTTCGGTTTTCCTGCCAAAATCAAAATCCTCCCCATCAGTCACGAGTGTATGGTATGAAATAAATTACTTTATTTCCACCTTTTACAAGTATTATAGCTTAATTGCCATAAAAGCAATGCATATCCTCACATTTTCCAGCGCTGGAAAATAATGAGAAAAATAAAAAGTTCCTGCATAAACACACAGGAACCTTTTATAATCAGCAAAGTTTATTTTTTACGACGCATGAGGTATGCACTGACAAGGATCAGGAACCAAACCGGTGTTACGAAAAGTGCGACACGTGTGTCGGCAGCCAGACCGATCAGTACGAGAAGAAATGCAAAGAACACGAGAACTACCCAGTTAATGAAAGGAGCAAGCGGTGCCTTGAATTTCGAAGCGGCTGCCAGTTTAGGACGCTTTTTCAAATAGATGATATGCGAGACAAGGATAATTCCCCATACCCAAATAAAACAAATGGCGCTGATACTGGTAACGAGTGTAAACACGAAATCCGGCAGAAAGTAGTTCAGCACAACACCTACGGAAAGTGCCAGCGTGGAGCTGATCAATGCGGTGCTTGGCACTGAGCTTCTTCCTAAAATAGAGAAGCTTTTCGGAGCGTTGCCCTCACGTCCGAGTGAATAAAGCATGCGACTTGTCGAGAAAAGACCACTGTTGCACGCAGAAGCAGCTGACGTCAGGACAACGAAATTGATAATGCCGGCTGCCGCGGGTATGCCGACCAATGTAAAGACCTTTACAAACGGACTGTTGTCGGCACTCAATTGTGTCCATGGAATGATGCAGAGAATGACAAATAAGGCACCAATGTAGAAAAGAAGGACACGAACAGGAAGACTGTTGATTGCACGCGGCAGATTCTTTTCCGGATCGGCGGTTTCTGCAGCAGTTACGCCGACAAGCTCAATGCCGACGAATGAGAAGACGGCCATTTGGAAGCCAAGAAAGAAGCCGTTAATGCCATGCGGGAACAAACCGCCGTATGACCACAAGTTTTGTATCGAAGCATGTCCCGTGTCCGTTTTGAAACCAACAACGATCATAACTAACCCAAGAATAATGAGTGCGATAATTGTGATCACTTTAATAATCGCAAACCAAAATTCAACTTCGCCAAACATTTTTACAGTAAGCAGATTTAAGATAGTTAGAACAATCAGGCAAAGAAAGGCAGGAATCCATTGCGGAATATTGAACCAAAACTGCATGTATTTTCCCACAGCGGTAATATCAGCCATGGCGGTCATAATCCAGCAGAACCAGTAGGTCCAACCGGTCACAAAGCCGGCCCATGGGCCGATATACTCGACCGTGAAATCTGTGAACGAAGCGTAACCTGTGTTCGACAGCAGCAGTTCACCAAGTGAGCGCATGACAAAAAACAAAGCGACACCAATAATGAGGTAGGCGAACAAAATGGATGGACCGGCAAGATGGATTGCTTTTCCCGATCCCAAGAAAAGACCGGTTCCGATCGCGCCGCCGATGGCGATTAGCTGAATATGTCTGTTTTTTAGTTTTCTTTCTAGCTGTTGTTTCACTACTTCATATCCTTTCTGTTTGCAGTCTCTATTTTTTGTATATCTTCCAACGTTTATGTAAGAAGACAGTGTTTTTTCATTATAACAAATAAAGCAAGGAATTTAGCGTGATAATGTGAGAAAGCAATTATTTACATCGTAACAGTGTTATGTTATATTGAAGGCGTCATAAAAGAGAGGAAGGAAGACCTTATGGAAGAGCAATTAATCGCAAAAAAGGATCTTCTGGAGTTGACCGGTATTTCCTATGGGCAGCTCTACCGTTGGAAAAGGAAGCAGCTGATTCCAGAGGATTGGTTTATCAGAAAGTCGACATTTACCGGTCAGGAGACCTTTTTTCCAAAAGAAAAAATACTCAAACGCGTTCAAACGATTTCTGAAATGAAAGATACGCGGTCGCTTGATGAGCTGGCGGAGCGATTTTCTCCTCAATCGGTTAGAAAAATCATTCTATCCGAACAAGAATTGCTTGACCGAAACATTGTTTCGAACCTTACGTTGCAGATTTATAAAGAACTCGTACCGCATAAGCAGAACTACCCGTTTGACGTTGTTCTTGCGTTATTTCTTCTTGATCAGATGTTAAAAGACGGACGAATGAACCGCACCGAGGCAAGGGACTTGCTCGATGTGCTCAAAACGAACAGCCATAAAGTTTATGACAAGAACAGCCGTCTCTATTTTATTCGAAAGATGGGTGTTTCAATGGTTCTCCTTGCAGCGGAGGATGTTGCCCTCTATTTTGATGATGGGGTGAACGTGATTGAGGCGCAATCCATTTCCTCAAGTATGGAGGCACTGAAAAGGTTGATCGAACGAAATTAAGAGGAGAAATTCAAAGGAGGATTGGCGAGAATGATTCATGAATCAAAACAGAATTTAAAAGTTATGGGTGAAACGCAGTCAAACGGCGGCATATTTGACAAGGTGAGCATCATGGGTGAATGCAGTGTTACCGGTTCCATCGAAGCAAGCACATGTAAGGTGATGGGTGAATGCTCAGTATCTGAGGATCTGTCCTGCGACTATTTTCGAAATATGGGCGAGGTAAGCATTGGAGGAAGGCTGGCTGCCGCGGAATCACGCCTAATCGGCGAGACTCATGTGAAAGGGGACTGCGCACTCCAGCAGGCATCGATCTATGGAGAATTGTTCGCCGCTCGGAACCTCACAGGTGAAGAGATGAAAGTGCGCGGTGCACTCCATGTAGCAGGGAATGTATCATTGGAAACGTTAGATATGCAAGGCGGCATCAACGTTGAGGGTTTGCTGAATTGTGATGCCATTGATATTGTTCTTAAATTTAATACGCAAAATTATGTGAAGGAAATTGGCGCCGGTCGTGTGTCGGTCAAAAGGCGACGTACGTTATTCAGCGCCCCGCCGATGCACATGTTTCGCGCGGAAACGATTGAAGGCGACCATGTCTTTCTTGAATACACTGAGGCAAAAGTGGTTCGCGGCATCGACGTTGAAATCGGTGAGGGGTGTAAGATTGATCGTGTTGAGTATTCAGGTTCTTATAAAACAAGTGGTAAGTTTACGGTTGGTCAAGCTGTTCGCTTGAAGGCGGATGAAAACTAACTAGTGAAGCGGGGATCTTCGGATGATTGAGGAGAAGAAAAATTTATCCATTTCTGGCTCAGGCACTGCACCTGGTGGATGCTATGAAGACGTCAGAATCAATGGGAGCGGAAAAATTCACGGTGATTTGATTTGCAGCAGCATTGATATTAACGGCTCAGGGCGTATTGGCGGCGATGCCAAGGCAGCACGTGTTATGATCAGCGGTTCAGGGGTGATTGAAAAACAGTTGATCGCGGAGTCGATAACCATCAATGGCACGTGTCGGGCGGAAGGAAATGTCTCCGGGGAGCACATTCAGATTAACGGAAGGGCGAAGGTTCTTGGAAGCGTTCATGGGGAAAACGTACGCGCCGCAGGAATCTTATCCGTCGGCGGTGATTTAGAGGGTGAGGAGATCGTTTCGGAAGGTCCGCTTACCGTAGGCGGGCTCTGCAGCGCCGAGCGGATTGACATCACGTTATCCGGTCACACTTCGCGCATTAAAGAGATTGGATGCGGTACGTTGACGGTTCACCGCCGGTTCGCACCTGCCCTTTTTGGTCAGCTTTTTAATGCATTCAGCAGCAAAAAGTTAGTTGTGGACTCTATTGAAGGCGATGAAATCTATCTTGAAGATACGGAAGCCAAAGTAGTCAGGGGCAATCATGTCACGATTGGTCCCGGTTGCTCCATCGGTCGTGTTACTTATAAAACGGACTATAAAAAAGATGAAAAAGCGGTTGTTCAATCTGCAGTTAAAGAATAATGCTTCGATTAAATATCGGTGTATCTTTTGCCTGTGCACATGATAACGGGGAGAATAGTAAAGATGAAAGCAAATGAATGCGTTTACTCAATGCCGTACATTGTTGGGGAAGATGCCCGAGTTCTCATACTAGGATCAATGCCCGGCCGAGAATCTTTGGCAAAGCAACAGTATTACGCCAATCCGAGAAACCAGTTCTGGATGATCATGTACGCGCTTTTTGATAAAGGATATGATCAGCCGTCCTATGAGGAAAAGGTTGGTTTTATTAAGAGGCATCGGATCGCCCTGTGGGATTCAATTCACTATTGCGTTCGCAAGGGCAGTTTGGATTCGGCAATTAAGGACGAAGAGCCAAATGATGTCGCTGGCTTGTTGAATCACAATCCCGAAATAAAAGCAATCGTCTTTAATGGCAGCAAATCCTTTGCGGTTTTCAAGAAATTCTTTAAGTCGGTGATTCCGACAACCATTGATTTGCTGAAAATGCCGTCGACCAGCCCAACCCCTTCTCGTTATCCAAAAACATTGGATGAGAAGATCAACGATTGGTCGAAGATAAAAAATTACTTATGACATCTTTAAATGCGCATCGATTTTATATTTTTTCTTAAATAGTGGTTCATAAATGTACCATTGTGCACACCTCTTTATTGAACGCTTACTGTTCAAAAACAATGCGCTCGTTCACAATCGTCTTCCGAACCTTTATGTCGCGCAAATCCGCGGTATCGATTTGAAAGGGATCTTGATCGAGAACGGTAAAATCAGCAACGTTCCCAATGCTGATGGTGCCGCGTGAATCTGAATGCTTGCAGGCATCGGCACTGCCGGAAGTATATAAGGCGATTGCCTCAAACACGTTTAATGCTTCTTTAGGAAAGTAGCGTTTGCCGTTTAGATCTGCACGGCAGGTTCGGGTAACAGCTGCATGAATACCAAGCATAGGGTTCGGTAGTTCAATTGGCGCATCGCTGCCCCCGGCAATCGTAAAGCCGCTGTCTTGAATCGTTTTCCAGGCAAAAGCAAGAGGCGGGTAATCCGGTCCGAGCACATTGAGTGCCCACGGCATATCGCTGCTCATGAACTGTGGCTGAATATCAAAAACAAGCGGCATCCCGTGCGCTTCATCTAACATAGTCGGACGGAGCCAAGGTGTGTGAATCATGCGATCCTTTTGTCCAAGCAGCGGCGGATATTTTTTCAAAACGCGAATAACATTTTGAAATGCGCGATCACCGATCATATGCACGGCGACCGGCAGTTTTGCCGCACGTGCTTGTCGCACAAGTTCCTCGAATTCTTTATCACTGTGAAATTGCAGGCCGTAGTTGTTCGGCTCGCCCTCATAGTGTTGCGTCATGAACGCAGTATGAGAACCAACTGTTCCATCGTAGAAAATTTTCATCGCACCAAGTTCGACAAAATCACTTGCCATTTTGAGGGATTCGGGCGTATTCAGATAAGCATTAAGTTCTTTGTGATGGACGAGCAGATGAGCACGAAACGGGAACTGTTCACAAAGCACGTGGCGGAATGCCTGAACGGTTCCTTCCAGGCCGTTAAAGTAATGAAGATCTTCGGAATGCGCGCCGGTCAGGCCTTTTTTCCAAAGGTCTTGAACAGCAATCTTCAAAAGACGTTCCAACTCTGCAGTACTTTCGGTTGGAAATCGTTCGATAGCGAGCATTGAGGCCTCATCCCGTAATATGCCGGTCGGGAATCCCGCGCTATCAAGGTCAATCATGCCTCCGCCGGCAAAAATCTGATGGCGAGTCAGCCCGATTTTATTAATGAACGGGGTGTTCACGCTCACGGTATGGTAGTCAATTCGACGTACGAGGATCGGATGCGTATCGCTGATCGGGTCGAGATCCTCTCGCGTTAAGAGCTGATCACCGTCGCTCAAATTGTTGTCGTCATAGCCTTCGACAAACAGCCATTCTCCGTCCTTCAAGTTCGCTGAACGCTCGGCAATTGCCATAAGACAAGCCTTTTTTGTCTTGTATCCCGAGAGGTTCAACCGATCCAGGGCCTGCCCATACCAAAGTAAATGAAGATGGCTGTCGACAAATCCGGGGAAGACGATGCCGCTTTGAAGATCGACAGACTCTGCCTTCTGTTCGTGGGCAATTGTCTGCGCTTGCTCATCGAAAGCAATAATTTTTCCATGATCCGTAAGCACGCAAGCAGCGGTTTCGCCGGGCTTGTTCATAGTATAGAATGTACCGTTTTTCCACAATTTCATTTCAATTGCCTCGCTTCTATTCAGCTGACTAACCGTGAATTTTCAAAATCGTTTATCCTAAACATACGTTAAAATCAGCGTAATCACAATAAATCAATTGTATTTACTACTTTTTTTGATTAAAAGCGCTAGAATAGTTCTTTGGATCTTCATAGAAATTGTCCACCAATATAGGTATAATAGCAGTACTGCACGCCAAATGGCGTCACTCTGCCGCTGTGCTAAGAAAAGCTCTACGAAAAAGAGAGGGATTACTTTATGATTGTCGAAGAATTTAAGCAAATGCTCAGTCAAAAGTCAGTCATTCGAGAACTGTCTGAATATGCCACGGAACGAGCGAAACAAATTGGATACGAAAATGTTTTTGACTATAGTCTAGGTAATCCGTCTGTGCCCGTACCTCAAGCATTTACCGATAAACTGGTGGGACTAGCCTCAAGTAAAGACTCGATGGCTGTGCACGGATACAGCCCAAGCCTTGGTATCACCTCGGTTCGTGAAAAGGTTGCCGCCTCGCTTTCGAGAAGATTTGGTGTTGACTACAAAAAAGAACATATTTTCATGACATCCGGCGCAGCCGGCGCTTTGGCACACGCAATGCGTGCTGTGGCGACAGCTGGGGATGAAGTGATCACGTTCGCGCCCTATTTTCCGGAATATACGCCATACGTGCATGGGTTAGGCGCTATTCTAAAAGTAGTTCCGCCGGATACGGAAACGTTGCAGATTAACTTTGAAGCATTTGAGCGCATGTTCTCCCCGAAGGTCGCAGTGGTGCTGATCAATACACCGAACAATCCGTCGGGTGCCGTTTATTCGACCGAAACGATTAAGAAATTAGCTGCCTTTTTAGCGCAAAAGGAGAAAGAATATGGTCATGATATCTATTTGATTTCCGACGAACCGTACCGTGAAATTGTTTTCAACCATGTAGATGCGCCATTTGTCGCTAAGTATTACACACACACCATCACCTGCTATTCATTCAGCAAGTCGCTGTCTCTGCCAGGTGAACGCATTGGCTATGTCGCCGTCAATCCGAATAACCCGAATGCGGCTCTAATCGTGAACATGTGCGGTCAAATTTCTCGCGGCATCGGTCATAATTGCCCGCCGTCATTGATCCAACTCGCCGTAGCTGAAGTGATCGATATGACTGCCGATTTGTCGGTATACGAAACGAACATGAACATCCTGTATGATGGTCTGACAAAACTAGGTTTCTCGTGTGTAAAGCCTGGGGGCACATTCTATATATTCCCGAAGGCACTGGAAGACGATGCAGTTGCGTTCTGTAAGCGCGCGTTGAACTATGATTTGATCCTTGTACCGGCAGACAGTTTTGGCTGCCCAGGCTACTTCCGCATGGCCTATTGCATCCCGACGGAAAAAGTAGAGCGATCCCTTGCCGCATTTGAAAAACTGGCGAAGGATTATCAGTAATTGCCCGTGCGTTGAAGTAACAAACGAAATCATCATAAAGCTCCAGTTTATGAAGGATCAGGCAGTGATGCCTGGTCCTTTTCGATTCTGTCTTTGAGACCCATAAGACTGCTCAGCTCTTTTCATTGTTTGGCTGTATTCGCGAACCAAGAGGCAGGCTGGAGCAGTATCCCTATTGACTCCGATACGCATACATCAATAGTTTAGCTGTTTGCCTGTTAATGCGCTCACGAAATACGGCGATAAACAGAGAAAGAAGTCAAAAAAAGGAGAAAACATGATATGATAGAGATGTTACAACGTCACTCGAAACTGGAGGCAGGCATGAAAAAAACACTGTTAATTTTATTTGTGATCGCAGCCCTTGTTTTGAGCGGCTGCGCTAATCAGGAAAACAATGCTTATGAACAGGCAATGAAAAAAGGACAGGCTGCTCTTGTCTCTAAGGATTATGATGCTGCGGCAAGCTATTTTAAAAAGGCCTTGAAGTATAAGAAAAAGGATAAGAAAGCAACACGATTAGCGGCGCAAACCACAAATTTTCTGGTCGCTAAATCGGTGACGGATCATCCGGAACAAGCCATAAAGGCCTTGAATATGGTCATTCTTCAAAAAAATGGATCAGGCACACTGAGAAAAGATGCAAGGGAGTTAAGAGAACAAGTGATAACGGCACAACAAAAGAATGCTGAAAAAACGTCATCCAATCAATCTTCCCAGAGCTCCTCGGAATCATCATCCGGCAGTTCGCCTGATACGCAAATGAGCAGTTCAGATGATTCATCATCGGTATCATCTTCTTCTGGTTCATCCGCGACTTCATCCAACAGCTCGGGTGTTGCGGTATCCCAGGAAAAAGCAGAGACAGCCGTAATTAAGGCAGCCGGATATACGCCGGATGAAGTCTATGTAGACACGATCGACAATGGCACCTATTATTCAATGGAACTGCGTGAAAATCACACAAATGACAGTGCGGCGGATCCTAATACCGCTCCGTCCGCCGGATTTTTCCGCTATTACAAAGAGTCAGGGAAAATCACGCAGCTCGATCTTCTGAGCAACTCGTATAAAGATGTAAATCATTGATCGGACCATTCGCAAGATTAACGGGACTCGTATGCGCTATGAGTGAAGTGAAGAGTGTATACTGATTGTGCCTTCGCCAAACCCTTAGGTGAAACCGTCGACGTACCGGACAAGGTCGGCCTAGGTCCGGTGTATCATCTCCTCAAGCGGGTAATGGACTGTACCAGTGAAAAAAGACTTGCCGGATTATTGATCCCGGCAGGTCTTTAGTTTATACAACAAAAACGTATCAAAGCTTAGCGGAAGCCAGCATAGGCGAGATTTCGCCAAGCTTGGCTAGTCACAATTCTTGTCTCTGTTCCCTCTTTTTATTCAGTACTTCTGCCTCATACGTTTCTCGTAATCCATCTACGATATCGTATGACGGTACAAAGTTCAGTAATTTTCTCGCTTTCCCGTTATCCAAACAGCTGTGCCGGATATCTGCGGCTTTTGCGTCAAGATAGATGGTCTTGGGTTCTGATCCATACACGTTACGCAGGTGGTTAATCAACTGGTTGATGGATGTCGTTTGAGCGGTACTTGCATGAATAATTTCCCCATCCCCGTGATTGATTGCGGCAAGATTTGCTTTAACTATATCCTTCACATAGATAAAATCACAGGTCTGATTGCCATCGCCATAAATTTTTAAGGGTTCACCTTTTTTTAATTGATTTAAAAAGATGGCAATAACCCCGCCTGCTTCTTCGGCGGCTTTTCTGGGTCCAAACACATTGGCATATCTGAGAATGGTGTAAGGAAGTTGATAAATTCGACTAAAAAGCCGGATATAGGATTCCTCCGCCAGCTTTGACAACCCATAACAGGATATTGGAGCTACCGGATCTTCTTCTGAGACTAGATCCTTTTGATTTTCACCATAGACGGCTGCTGATGAGGCGAAGATAAACTTTTTAGTTTGGGAAAGATAACAGCCATCCAGAATATTGATAGTTCCGTCAATTGTAAGTTCAGTATCGTTATTCTGTGTCTGTGCGGAAGCCGCTGCTTCTGCTTGATCCGCTAAATGAAAGACCACATCAGGCTTGATGTGTACAATCGTATCTTTAACCTCCGGGTTCGAGATGTCCATCACGTGCAGGGTGGCGCACGGGTGAATATTTTCGATACGGCCAGAGTGCAGATTATCAATAATGTGAACGTCATCGCCGCGGTCAATTAAGGCATCCACAAGATGAGAGCCGATGAATCCCGCACCACCTGAAACAATTGCTTTCACCATGCTCCCTCCCTCAGTTCATAATTACTTTATGAAAACAAATTTATAGTGGTTGTTTTGTGTTACGTCATCCTTCCGTTCAGCAGGTTTAATAATCTTCTTTTTTGATTGTAGCGGTGTGATGCGGAGTGCTGGGTCAGATTCCGCTTTCTGTTTGGTACTGCATTCTTTCCGATCTAACGATGAAATGTGCGCAAGTTCGGGAGCGACATTTGGTGTGAATGTTTTGACAATACTGATGTGTTGATTGGTCGGCTCAGACGGTCGGCTCACTTTCTTTATGGGCGGTTGAGACAGTGTACGGACGTTCGGAAGCGTTGTCTTTATTTTGTTGTGCACCTGGTCATCATTTTGCTGCGGTTCTTCTTGTGTCGTTTCGTGCTGGTTATAGATGTCTGTAACAATTTTTAGTGTTTCAAGATCCGGCAGTACGTAATTTGTTGGAAGTAAATGAACAATTTTCTCGAAAATGGGTTTTGACATAAAAATCGTTGCGTCCCGGGGCGGAGAAGCAAATAGTGAATGCGTGTCTTCGATGTTTAAAAGAGTAGGATTAGTACGCTGCTCACTCATAAAGTCAGAATTATTGCTTGTTTTCTTCCCCCGTGCCTTTTTCCAAAGATCGGTAACCTTCCAATAGCAGACGAGAATAATATACTTGAAAAATTCGATTAGCTTATACAAGCTTCTCACCCTTTCCTTTGGCGGATATGGCCTGAAGATAGATGTTCAGAAGATCCTGAGTACCTCGATCAATTGACCAATGTGTCAAGCCCCACTTTCGAGCATTAATTCCGAGGTTTTTTCTTAACTGGTCATCAGAGAGAAGCTGATTGATCGTACCGAACAGAACGTCAGCGTTTTTCTGCGGTGTCAACATGCCGGTCACGCCATGCTGAATCATTTCCAAGATTCCACCGACATTGCTTGCAATAACCGCTTTGCCCGCTATTTGTGCTTCGATCACCGACAGGGGCTGGTTTTCGATCAATGTCGGCAGAACAAGTATATCTGCTTGACTGAGCAGACTTGGCACATCCTCTCTTTTTCCTAAAAATCGAACGGAATCACCTAGACCAAGTGACAGTGCTTGGCTTTTGAGTTCCGACTCTTTTTCACCAGTACCGACGATCCAGCCTACCCAGTCGTTTCTAATCTGTTTCAGTTTGGCAAATGCATCGATGAGATAATTGACCCCTTTAAGTTCGACGAGCCGTCCCGTGTAAATAATGACTTTTTTGCCCTTAGGTGCCTCAAGTGTTGCCTTTTGGTGTAATTTCTGAATAAAGGTTTCGGTATCAAAACCGTAATGCAGCACTTTAAGCTGTTCTTTCGGTACGTGGAACTCGTTGGTCAGCATCGTTTGCAACCACTGATTGCAGACGATGGTTGTGTCTGCCGAGACGGCTCCGTCATGTTCCAATTCATCGTAGTACGTTCTGGCGAGATAATCCGTTTCCGACTTGTGAACGGTTTCCAACTGGTGTCTGATCTCATGAGCAACTGATCCGTGCAGAGTGGCAATTAATGGTGTATTCGGATCCTTGATTCGGCTCATCGCAACGGTTGAGAGCACATCCTGAGTGTGGATGATGTCGTAATCCTTAACACCGAAATAAGAGGCGCTCAATTCATATACATAACGCTGCATCTCTGTCCATTTCACTAAGAAATTAGCATACATTGCTGGATAATTTTCTTGTGTAAAATGGGCATCGATTAACGGAGTGACCTTCTCTCTTGACAGAACCAATCCTTTATTGAACACTGTGACATTAAGGTTGGATTGATCATAGCCAAGCAGATCAACTTCATGGCCATACGACTCCAGCTTTTTTTTCAGCTGGGTCATATATTGCCAAACTCCGCCCACATGGGGAATGGACCAGTAAGTGGCTAGCAAAATTTTCATTTTCCGCATCTCTCCTATGGATGATATATTGTTACTGTATTGTGCAGTCAATATATTGTGTAGGCATGTTTCTTTCTTTTTGACAAAAAATATTTAAATTGTCTACTTTTGGGGGGGGCACTGATAGAAGTAATGATTGCGTCCATTTATCTCATTTTTTTCGACCATTTCCCCGGCGCGTTGCACCCGTAGGCGATCGAACGTTGTGTATCGCAAACTGTTGAAAAAATTCCGCTTCATCAGAAAGGCCCAATCAAGCACATTTTTTGCGAACAAAAAAACAACGCTAAAGTGGTATGCTTAATCGGCAGCTTTAGCGTTGTACGGATTGAGGGTGATTGAACCATTAACTGCAGCTTATCTAATATGAACTCCTTTTAGGACTTGGGACCAAAGCGCGTTATTTCCTCCCCATATTTCACCATTGGGGAACTCTAGTGAAAGGACATTTTCCAGCGGCCAGTTTTTGACAACGATCCCGGCAACGTTTGTATGGTTGATCACAAGAATGCGGAAGTCGCCCTTAACCAGTTCAGACAAGGTATCTTCCAATGCTAAAATTTCATCAAATGTCCCCTCGGTTCGAACAAAAAGAATCCGTTTGCTTGTTTCACATTTGGTTAAGAATCGCTTAATTCGACGATCGAATTTTGCTTTTACTTCCGGATAGGTTGCCAAATAGGCTAAGCTATTTCTTTCTGCATCGAAGTCATGATTTGACATAATATTATACTGCTCATCAGCGACTAGTAAATTTTGTGCAGTGGCATAGCCTCTGATTGACAGATGTGACGCGTCCATAAACCCTGCAAATCTATTTTTAAGCAAGCGATTGACATTATTAAGAGATGGCGATCCCATCCAGTCGATGACCCCGGCAAATGGCCGCAGATTGAGCCTTCTTAATTGAATACTGGCTAAGCATAAGTCTCCTAAACTGAAAATCGCATCATAGGTTCCATTGATCGTTTTAAAACTCATGGTGCACCTCTTCTTCCTTTTTATATGGACTTTTTTCTTCGCTTGTTCAATTTCCTGCATTTTCCGAAATTGATGGATTTTAAAGCGGGTTCTTGAAAACCAATGCAATAGTTTATATTTAAAGATAAACGGAGTAGTCCATTTCATTGTTTAATCCTGTCCCTCCTTGCGCTTTACCTGTTCATAGATACGCACTAAATTTTGTACGGCACATTCTTGAGACCAATGACCGCTCCCCCATTTGCTTGCACTGGTTCCTAGTTTTTCTCTGAGTCGATCGTTGTCTAACAGGAAATCAAGCTTTTCAGATAGCGCCTGAGGATCACGCTCAGGAACAATAATCCCGGTGACGCCATCGTCAACCATTTCAGGCAGTCCGCCTGAACGGCTCACTATAACTGCTTTTCCGGCAAGCTGGGCTTCGATGACGGACAGGGGCTGGTTGTCAAGAAGGCTGGGTGAAACATGGATATCGGCCTGAGAGAGCAGATAGGGAACATCTTGTCGGGTTCCGAAAAAGATAACATCGTTGATTAATCCCAGCTTTTTTGCTTGTGCTGTTAATTGCTCGCTCATATCGCCATCGCCAACGATCCAACAGACCCAATCATTTTCTGCTCTTTGCTGTTTCAGTCGACCCAGTGCGCTCAGCAGAAAGTCAACACCCTTTAACATAACAAGTCTGCCTGTATAAATAATTACTTTTTTCTTAGTTCTTAAGGACGTTTTTGTAGTTAACTGTTTTACGAAATGAGTGCAATTATAACCGTAATGGTGTACTTGAATTTGTTCTGCAGGGACATCAAATTCATGGATTAAGACGTTCTTCAGCCAGTGGTTCGCAACGATCGTTATGTCGGCACAGGTTGCGCCAAAGTGCTCCAGATTTTTAAAATATTCTTTTGCTGTGGATGTCGAAGAAGACTGGTGAGTCGCTTCGAGCTCGTAGAACGTTTTGAGTGCGACGGATCCATGCAATGTTGCGACGAGCGGCACATGCTTCGGCTTGATATGGCTTATGGCGGCCGTTGACAACACGTCTTGTGTGTGGATGAGATCATAGTCGCTTAATCCAAGAGACGCTGCTGCCGCTTCATAGAATTTCATATGACGTTCGGTTTGTGCAACACGTTCGTTTGTGTTGTTTTGGTGATGATACGCTCTGCTTTTTTCCGGACACAGCGCATTAACAGATATTTTTTTCTTTTTGTTAACGAGATGAATATAGGCTTTGTCTTCGCCATACCCCAATAAGTCAACGTTATGCCCCATTTTCTCCAAGCTTTCCTTTAATTGAACCATGTAGTTCCAAACCCCACCGACATGTGGAATCACCCAAAAGGTGGCAAGCAGTATCTTCAAAAGTCAATCATCCCGCTTTCGCTATATGACATAATGTATTGCTCCATCCCGTGTTTGGTTTGGGTGGTTGACCTAGAGATCGAAATATCTCCTCTGTTACTCTGCGAAAATAGCATCAGCGGGCGAGCCTCATTTGTCTTCAGTACACCTCATTTATTCCTATTTCGCTTTAAATTAAAGAGACTGCCTATGACAATGAAACTAGGATTGCATAGGTTATAAGAGTCGGCGCTTGATCAGCCAAGTAGTTCGATACACCACATGGTCATAGAAAAGCAAATAAACATTCTTCCTTACAAAAATAAAAAAAACCGAACGGCGACGGATGATATTAATAGCGTACTGTTGAATATAGGAGGCATAGGACGTGTTGAACAATCAGACCATCCTTGTAACGGGTGGAACGGGATCATGGGGCTATGAGTTAGTTAGGCAACTATTAGATAAAGGGCCAAAGGAAATTAGGATCTTTTCACGCAATGAAAACAATCAATTCATCATGAAACAAGTATTTAATGGGGAATCTCGATTGCGTTTTATTATAGGTGATATACGAGAAAAGGACGCGCTTATTGAAGCTTGCCGAGGGGTGGATTATATCTTTCACCTGGCAGCATTAAAGCATGTCCCCGTTTGTGAAGAGCAGCCGCTTGATGCGTTAAAAACAAATGTTATCGGTACACAGCATGTTATTGATGCGGCGATTCATTGCGGCGCGAAAAAAGTGGTGTATATCTCAACGGATAAGGCTTCAGATCCACTAAACTTTTACGGATTTTCAAAAGCAATGGGCGAGCGTTTAATTATTCATGCAAATACATTGACAGGGCAAACGAAATTTGTCTGCGTCCGCGGCGGTAATGTGCTAGGAACAAACGGGAGTGTCATCCATGTCTTTAAAAGCCAGATGGAACAAAGAAATAAGATAGGCATTACCGATCCTCAAATGACGCGCTTTTTCATGTCCGTGCAAGACGCGATTAAGCTTGTTTTGAAGGCCACTTATGAAAGCGTTGGCGGAGAAACTTTTGTCATGAAAATGCCTTCCTGTAAAATTAGTGATCTGGCACAGGTGCTGATTGAAGCTTCAGGGAGAACAAAGATAACGATTGAGACGCTTGGGGTCCGTCCGGGAGAAAAAATTCATGAGCTGCTGCTTTCTTTAAATGAAAGTAGGAAAACCATTGTTTACAGCGATCAGTATTATGTGATTCTTCCAACCCTCCCGATTGAGGGTGTGGAGGAACACTACGCAAACTACCCCGCGGCAAAAATTGCAGAATACAGTTCCAAAGAGAGATTAATGAATAAACATGAAATCAAAGAGATGCTAGAGAAAGACGGATTCATATAATAAACGTGTTGCCCGCTGATAATGGAAGAACAAACGAGTTACCGACCCCGTCAACGATCAGAAAAGTGCAGGGAGCATATTTCTCCCTGCACTTTTAATTGTGTTAAAGATCCAGTTTATTTGTCTCATGAAACGGGAATGGCTGGTGCTGGATGACTAATGAAAAAGCTGAAAAATTCTTTACTTTTGATGATTTTTTAAATGGTTGAATAGTTCGACTACTCTTCGCTTTTCCTCGTCAGAATAATCGAGTTCGCGTTTCACTCCGCCTAATCCGTCCGCAACGCCGACAACTTGGGTGGGCTTTATCACTTGATCAACAATAACATCACCATTATTGCCAATAACTC
The DNA here is from genome assembly GCF_900113325.1 of Sporolactobacillus nakayamae. Classification (GTDB taxonomy): domain Bacteria; phylum Bacillota; class Bacilli; order Bacillales; family Sporolactobacillaceae; genus Sporolactobacillus; species Sporolactobacillus nakayamae. The sequence goes on from NZ_FOOY01000007.1 coordinate 116,450, forward strand.
CCCCGGATACTAAATCATATCCTTTACTCGGATCCTTTATGCGGCCCATTACTTTTGAAAAAAATAAATCGACTTCATCGCTGAGAAGAAGAAGATTATATAAAAAAGCAATTCGGACATCTAGTCGGTAACACGTGATACCTTTTTCCAGAGCCCCTTGAATGAATGCCGATTTAAAATTATTTATTCCGCCATCAATCACTAGTGAATGCTCATTTAATAGTGACAAATAGTCCTCACCAATAATTTCTTCGGCAGACAAAAAAGATAGAATGATCGTATACTTTTCATTAGGTTTTTTAACTGCTTGGATTTTGGGAGAAAATTTAGGGATAATTAAATTTAATGAGTCGGCAATTTTAACGGACTTTTGATAGTTTCTACTATGCAAATACACGTTTGCTTGTCGCTCAGCCAGCCTTAAGGCTACTTTTGTACTTAAATTTCCGGAACCAATAACCAGCACGGATTTATTTTCCAATGTGTCTTGATAATGATGCCGTATAAGCAGATCACAGGACTCTATCGTTGCATCGTTCGGTTTGCAGGTAATAACTTTAGATAGTTTTATGATTTGTCTTGCTTCACGAATAAGAGACAAGCCCTGCTTCTCCTCAATATCAATTAATATATAGTCGACTCGGCCATCTAAGGCGGATAGGCAAGCGCGTGCTTGTTCTACTTCTGTTACCAAAAAGCTTATCGCCGTAAAGCCCATTGCGGATCTTCTTGGCAATGTACGTAATCCATTTGATTTTCTAGCCGTTGTACTAATAATTCCTACTGATTTGTTTTTTATGCCCTTTAGATAATCTAATTCTCTCTGGATAAGTTGACTGTTGTCCGTCATGTAGATAAATCATCCCCATTGTGATCTTTTTTACTTGGATCCATGTTGTGAAAAGATGTGTTTTTCAAGCACAGAACTATTAAGGATATAATAAAATAGATAGTTGTATCCTATTCAAGATATGGGCTTTTTGTGACGCTTATGAACACCTTTTCGTATATGTATTTGGTTTTCATGCAGAAAGGGTGGAATGAAAAACGTGTATGATTTTCTTTATCTCGAAGGTGATCGAAAAGAAACACCATTCGCAAAAAGTATGGAAGTCGGAGCCTAATCCACTGGGTTTTATGTTAACGAATCGACAGCATCTGCAGAATAATAGGGGTACCTTTAATGGGGACGTCTTCTGTATGAATCACCAACTGTCCGTTAATTACGTCATAACTCTGTTTGGATTGTAAAATGCCATTAATGAACAAATTCATGTAGGACACTTCGTCAGGGTTTAAAATAATGTTTGTGCCATGTCCATGCAGTGCGTCAATGGATGCGTAAACTCTTTTTTGTCCGTCGGATAATGTATAAAATGTGAGCGCATCCACCTGTTGCGGATGGATAAAAAGCCGTTTCGGACCGCATTGTGCTTTCGGGAGTGACAGAAACGGCTGAGGAATGAATGATGCCTTTTTTGAAGAAAACATATTTTCCATCTTTATTTTCCCCCCCTCGTATTAAAGTATATGAACCGCCCCGGATAAAGTGAGTACCATTTGACAGTCAAACGGAGTGGTAAAGCTGAACGGGTGGCGTTAGCGGATACTGCACACAAAAAGCCGTCTTATTTGGTTACGTGCGCTGTGTTTTCTTTGGGTTATTTTCTTATCTTTTCGCTTAATTGGCTTTCGTGGATAGCCCTTTTCCTCCTCAAGCATATGGTGTAATAAATCAGTAAGTTATGAGGGATTAGGCAGATTCAGTTATCCGACAACTTCTCAAGGTTAGCTGATATCTATCGATCAAAGGGGGAAATAAGATGGGTCTTAAAATCATTAAGCCCGTTTTTGAGGCGAAAAGCAGCATCAAGGTGGCACCATCGGTTACTCGTTTTTTCTATGAACTGGAGCAAGTGATACCCGAGGAGACCGTAGTGAAAATTGATACGACTAAATTCTTTGATGACGAGGGTGCGCCTGTTGAATCGTTTCCGGCATTAGAGCTTGATAATAGTTATATCAATGTTTATATTAATGGTGTTGTTCAAATGGCGGACAATTTTGCGTATACAGCCGGTGAGAATGGAGTTGGAAATCTATTAATTACAGTGCCCGAAGGATCGAATATTGCCAAAGGAACACCGATCATCATAGAAGTCATTAATTTTGATCCAATTATAAATACATCTTCTTCTGAAAAGGAATAATTAAATAAGCAACGTATCTGCTGAAGTTATTCATGGAACGAACACCGTGAATAACTTTTTTCATGGGTAAGAACGCGTACACAAGAGGCTTGTTGAATCCAAATTATCTAATCGCTAGGCTTATTGAATGAAAAAGGGACGAATTTGGGGCGGGTTTTTCAATTGCCTTAGGAAACATTTTTTCATTTACTTTTATACGGTAATCCGAATCATGACGGCGCTGTTTTCAAAGGTCGCAACAGGAAAAGCAGGTACTCAAAAGTTCATCATTCACAAAAAGATCACTTTTTTTGCACATTAGCAGATTGTCGCTGACAGAGTGTGGTGTTATAATTTTATGTGAAAAAAGATTTCCTAATCATTCACACTTTTGTGTCTAAACGAAGGCGCGTTGAATAAATTGTGAAGAGAAGGAGAAAACTTTTTTGTATATTGTGAAACGAATCACGAATAAATCAAGCTGTTCCGGTTACAACCCTGATATTCAGAAATACCAGGTGTAGAATAAACTTTCTTTAGGAGGATGTTTGAGCATGGCTTTTAAAATCATTGCGTATGGTGTAGAACCTTACGAAGAACATTTGTACAGTGAATTGAATAAATACGGTTATGAATTGACGTTGGTTAATGACTTGTTGACTGCTGACAACGGCGATCTCGCACAAGGTCACGATGGTGTATTACTTTTCGTTAACTGCCTCGCAGACCGTGCGAACCTTGAAAAATTCAGTGAATATGGCATCAAATACGTATTTACGCGTACTGCCGGATTCAACCATATCGACCTGCAAGCAGCTTCCGATCTCGGATTGAAAGTTGCCCGCGTTCCTGCTTATTCACCAAACGCGATTGCTGAACTCGCTGTATATCTTGGTACAGCACTCCTTCGTCACACAGTTTATACGACTGCCCGCACTTCGAAACTGAACTTCAAGGTAACGGAAACGAACTTCAGCCACGAAGTTCATAAAATTACTGTTGGTATCGTCGGAACCGGCCACATCGGCTGCGTCGAAGCAGAACTGTATAAAGGTCTTGGCGCGAAATTGCTCGGCTATGACATCTTCCAAAGCGACTTCGCCAAGAAATTGGTTGAATTCAAGGAATTGGATGAACTGCTTGCTGAATCTGATATCGTCAGCCTGCACCTTCCATACTTCCCTGGCAAAAATGAAAACTTTGTTGGTGAAGACTTCATCAGCAAAATGAAAGACGGCGCAATTCTGATCAACACTGCTCGCGGCGAAATCGTTGACGAAGCTGCTGTTGTTAAAGGAATCAAGAGCGGCAAGCTCGAAGGTTTCGGCGCCGACGTATTGACTGACGAAGCACGCTTCTTCGGCAAAGACTTCTCCGACGGCACCGAATTCCCAGATGCTACGATCAAAGAATTGATCGAATTGTATCCTAAGGTATTGATCACGCCGCATGTTGCTGCGATGACCGACGTAGCCGTTTCGAACATGATTTCAACAAGCTACGACAACTTCAATTCCGCAGTCAATGGCGAAAGCCTCGGCCGCGCTGAAGTTGAACTTCCTCAGCCAGCTGCAAAATAAATACTAGTCAATCTTGAATAAATATAAAAGCAGTTCCGTTGTCAAAAGCGGAGCTGCTTTTTTGGTGCGTCGCAAGGATGACAGTTATACGGTAGAATTAATAGTAATACGTTCGAATGAACAGGCTAAACACGCGTTGTCTCAGAAACAACGGAGGGATGCTTAATGCTGCAGCCTCAGATAGTATACCCATAGGGCAAATCAAAGAAAAGTACACCTGCATACCACTGTATTCGTGGATGTAGGTGCACGGCATTGGTTTTGTTTGAATTAGATTGTGTTGACACGAACATCGCTCAGAGTTAAATTATTGGTCATCGTTCGCTTTTTTCTTAATTAGTTCAAAAAGTTCATCACTTTCAAGAAAATCAAACAGACGATTTAACCATTCGTAATAATTCAAGATATATTGGTATTTATCAATATCTGTCTGGATCAGTTGTTTTTCGGATTCAATGAGATCCTGATTTTTCATTAAATCATTTAGTTCTTTAAGCGATTGACGTACGGCTTTAGCGTTCAATGAGGTGACTTTGCGCCACTGATTTGAGAAGAAATCGGTAAAAATCTGATACCAGTCCTCTTGAGCTTCGTAAAGATCTTTTCGAACCCCTTTTTTCCAAACACGTTCAACCATATTCAGTTCAGTAAGTGTACGAACTGAGGTGCTCATGCTTGTCTTGCTCATCTTCAATTCTTCCTTCATATCATCCAAGGTCATGGGAGCGCCATTAAAAAATAATGTGCCGTAAAGACGACCGATTGATGGTGAAACACCGTATAGGTACATATTTTGAGAAACGGATTCAATGACTCTTTCCCTTATATTTTCAACGATTTCTGCATGATCCAACCTATTCACCAACTTAAAAGAAAATTTCACTATACTACATTGTAAACGTTGATTAATGCTCTGAAAAGAACGAAATGCAACGGAAAAACAACAATCTCATTTCGCTTGGAAATGCCAATACATTATACAGTATACATTGTATTATCTGATTGTACAGTTTGAACTGTATAAATAATTATGCTACGATTAATACAGTGTTATACGCATCGTGTTTGAGAAACGCCATGGGACCTTTTATAAATAGCGGGTGCTTGATAAAGTCCAGAAAAAAACGAGGTGTTTAAATGAAAAAAATTGAAGTGAAACAAGCGATGAAAATTTTCGGCAAAAATCCGCAACGCGGTTTAGCTCTCTTGAAAAAGGGACTTTCAAAAAAAGCGATCAAAGAAAAGACAGACTTAAATGTGGGCGTTGCCGAGGCAAGTTTCTCAGTTGAATCAGGTGAAATTTTTGTGATCATGGGTTTATCCGGCAGCGGTAAATCTACATTGGTTCGGCTTCTTAACCGGTTAATTGAACCGACATCCGGGCGTATTTTTATTGATGGTGAGGACATCACTCGAATGAACGCGGAAGGCTTGAGGCAGGTTCGGCGTAAAAAAATCAGCATGGTTTTTCAGGGCTTTGCGCTTTTCCCACATCGAACCATTCTTGAAAATACGCTTTTCGGTTTGGAAATTCAAGGCGTAGATAAAAGTGAGCGAACAAAACGTGCCTATCAATCGTTGGCACTTGTCGGACTTAAGGGATACGAAGCCAGTTTTCCAAATCAATTATCTGGTGGTATGCAGCAACGCGTTGGCCTTGCGCGTGCATTGGCCAGTGATACAGATATACTGCTCATGGATGAGGCCTTTAGCGCGCTTGATCCTTTGATCCGCAAAGAAATGCAGGATCAGTTGTTGGACCTGCAAAATGAGATGCAAAAAACCATTGTATTTATCACGCATGATTTAGATGAAGCGCTGCGCATCGGTGATCACATCGCGTTGATGAAAGATGGGCGCATTGTTCAAATTGGTACTCCTGAAGAGATTCTCATGAACCCGGCAAACGATTATGTCGAACATTTTGTCGAGGATGTTGATCTGTCCAAAGTCATCACAGCGGGAAACATCATGAGCCGCGCCGATGCGATGCTGATTGATCGCGGGGCGCGTGTTGCTCTGCAGCTAATGAATGACAACGGAATATCAAGTATTTTTGCTGTGGATCGCGATCAAAAGTTTCTTGGTGTTGTGGACGCTGATGACGCAGCTGAAGCGGTGGAAACAGGAACACGCGCACGCGATATCGTATGCAAGGTAAATCCGGTTGGGGTGGACACGCATCTTGCTGATCTATTTGAAGATATCTCAAAGTCGACCCTTCCATTAGCAGTTGTTGATGAACAAGGCAAGCTGCGCGGACTTGTGCGGCGCGGAGCGATTATCAATGCGCTTGCGGGCAATAAACCGTTAATTAATGATGAGAAGGTGAAAAACTCTTGAATACGACCCCATTACCGAAAATACCTATTGGTCATTGGGCTGATTTGCTCATTCAATTTATTACACGTTACTGCGATACATTTTTCGGCTATATCGCGACAGGTATCCAAAGCTTTGTAGACAGTCTGGTTTGGCTATTTACGTTCATGACGCCGGTCGTTTTTATTTTGATTTTTGTTGGAATTGCTTTTTGGCGCAGGGGGATCGGTGTTGCTCTTTTTACATTAGTCGGACTTATTCTTATTTATGATTTAGGCTATTGGGTGCATGCAATGCAGACCTTCGCGCTTGTGCTGACCTCGGTTGTCCTTTCGATTATCATTGGTCTCCCGATTGGCATTTGGGCAGGAATCAATACAACCTTTCATCGCGTGGTCACGCCGATTCTCGATTTTATGCAGACCATGCCATCGTTTGTTTATCTTATCCCCGCCATTTTCTTATTTGGAACGGGAATGCCTCCGGGTGTTGTGGCGACGATTGTCTTTGCTATGCCGCCGACAATCCGTATGACTGGATTAGGTATTCGCCAAGTGCCGCCTGATTTAATTGAGGCTTCGGATGCATTTGGGTCAACGATTTGGCAAAAGCTTTTTAAAGTGCAGATTCCAATGGCTGCGCCGACGATAATGGCAGGTGTGAATCAAAGTATCATGCTTTCCCTCTCCATGGTCGTTGTGGCGTCCCTTGTCGGCGCACCCGGACTCGGTGCCGATGTTTATCTTGCCGTGACATCGCTGCGCATAGATATCGGTGTTGAAGCGGGTCTTGCAATTGTGATTCTTGCGATCATGCTGGATCGGTTATCACAAAATACTCGAAATAAGAAAAAGGGAGAATTCTAATTTGAAAAAAGTAAAAGTAACTGTCATTAGTGTTTTTTTGCTCGTAGCATTAGTACTGGCCGGATGCCAGAATCAGAGTTCAGGAAGTGCCGATTCTTTTGGCAATCAAGTGGATCATAAAATAATCGGTATTGACCCTGGCGCAGGGGAAATGAAGTTGACAGATCAAGTAGTTAAAGATTATGAACTGAGCAATTGGACCGTGCAGTCAGGATCTGAAGCGACAATGACGGCCTCTCTCGAAAAAGCAATCAAAAAGAAACAACCGATAGTAGTCACCGGATGGACACCGCACTGGATGTTTCAAAAGTATGACTTGAAGTATTTAAAGGATCCAAAGGGTATCTACGGTAAATCGGAGGAGATCCATACAATCATCCACAAGGGCTTTGATAAGAAAGACCCGAATGCAGTAAAAGTGCTCGATCAATTTTCATGGGCACCGGATGATATGAGTAAAGTAATGCTCGATATTCAAAAAGGTACGGATGCTGATAAAGCCGCGCGCAAGTGGGTTAAAGAAAATCAGAAAAAGGTCGATGAATGGACTAAAGGCGCGAAGAAAGTCAGTGGAAAGAAAATTAAATTGGGCTATGTTGCCTGGGCTTCTGAAATCGCCAGCACGAATGTTGTAACTGCTGTTCTTGAAGATTTGGGCTATACCGTGACGATGGAACAGCTCGGTGCGGGTCAAATGTGGGCCGGCGTTGCAAAGGGCAGTGATGATGCAATTGTTGCCGCGTGGCTGCCGACGACACACGCGGATTACATGAAACAGTTTAAGAGTCAAGTCACAGACCTAGGTCCGAATTTAAAAGGAACGAAGTTGGGTCTGGTTGTTCCCTCTTATGTATCCATTGATTCCATTAACGATTTAAAAGACTAAGCGACTGAGATGCAGCCAGCTTATGAAAGGTTCGTGAACGGTTTAGGCCGTGATCGGACCTTTTTCTTTTTTTTACAAGAGTAAAGAAACATCCATGACCCGTTTGAGGGGCGCGGGACATCTGAGGGACCGGCACCAGCGAGCCAGGGGAGACCCCGCAGATAAGAGCATGTATGAGGAGGCTCCCGGATCGCCTGCGGCAAGCGAGCAGCTGAAGTGTCGTTCAAGTTCAAGGTTGATGGATCAAAGCCGCGTGCAGAATGATAGCCAAGGAACAGGCTGTGCCCGGTTTTTCTAACAGGTTTAGAAAGTTTATCATTTTGCCTTGTTGGTACGACGATATGGTCATAAGATTTGGTTGGGCGATCAGGGAAGCGCCTAATCTGATAAAAAATAAGGGGGAAAATTCCGCTTAATTAGGAAATGCATGAAAAAATCGCTTAAATAGACGGAGAAATTCCGCTTATCGCATCGAAAAACGTGAAAATAGAGGGTTTTTCCGTACATAAGCGGAAAAATTACCCTTATTTACCTGTAAAACAAGCGCCATGATGCAAATAGCCGGAAAATCTCCGCTTATTTTATTCCGGCCACGTTACTTAATCAAGGATCAAAATGATTCGTGAACTAGAACTGTTTGTTCAAGACAAGCTTGATGATTCAAAACCGCATTTAGCGAAAGACATCACATCCTGCGGAAGTAAGGACCGGGCTTTGCCTGGTTTTTTTACACAAATATTCTCAAAATTCTATTGACATCAATAATTTGAAAGTGTAAACTGACAGCACTCACTAAAAACTGTCTTCAGAGAAGGTATACTAATGTTTCGTTCCAGAGCGTATGAAGTAGTCGTCATTTTGATTAGCTAGGACTCAGGTACATCAGTCGTTCAATTGACCGCATGTGCCTCGAGTCCTCTTCGCTCTGAACGGGACTTGGGTAAGCCCCATTCAGAAACTTCTGGATGGGGCTTTTCGTATCGGTGAGCAAATAAGCAAGGTAGTAGAAGAAGCACAGAAGACAAAAAAGATGCACAGAAAAAGGAGACGAGAAGGATGAAGATTGTTGTTATTGGTGCAGGAGCGATGGGGTTAAGGTATGGTGTTCTTTTACAGGAAGCGGGGAATGATGTTCATTTTGTAGACACATGGGAACCAAACGTTGAAGAAATTAAGAAAAACGGTGGGGTGCACGTTTGGCGCGACGGAAAAGACGAACGGTTCGTCGAAGTCAGTGTCAGTTACCCTGAAGAATACCATGAAGCGCCGGAACTCGCGATTGTGTTTGTTAAAGACATGCACACTGTTGAAACAATGGAAAGGTGTAAGCATTTCATAGGCGAGAACACGTATATGATGACAAACCAGAACGGCTTTGGCGGTGCAGAGTATATTGCGCAGTTTGTGCCCCGCGAGCGTATTATCGCAGGTACGGCGATGATCGCGACTGTCATGAAGGGACCGGGCAAAGTTGATTTCATCGGCAAGCGCGGCGGCGGTCATGCGCATATCGTTCGTGTAGCGGGTGAACCCAATGACTTTATTTATAAAGTCGCCGATGAAATGGAAAAAGCGCTTATGCACCCAACTGTTCAGAAGGATTATATGAGTACAGTTTGGACGAAGCTCGTGTTCAATTCCGTTGTAAATACGCTCTGCACGCTCATGAATATGAAAATGGGTCAGTTCGCTGCTTATAAGAACGCCAAGGAAATGTCGCGAAAGCTGATTTATGAAGCCTATGAAGCAATTGACGCAGAAGGATTCAAGCTGGAAGTAGATCGCGATGAACTTGTCAATGAGGTCATGTACGTATCCGAAGTAAGCAATCCTCTTCACTACCCTTCCATGCATCAGGATATGAGTACGAACCGTCCAACAGAAGTTGATTATATCAACGGCGCGATTGTCCGCCTCGCTGAAAAAAACGGCCTTCAAGCGCCCTATCATTCCATGTTGGTTGATCTCGTGCACCTCAAAGAAGAATCAAGAAAGTATAACGAAAAATAAACAAGAGCTATTGGCTCTTTAAATGAATAGGAAGACCAGAGAAAACTTCGGAATGTGGCGAACGTTCCGGAGTTTTTTGCGGCTTCTTATCGGTTGAGGTAAAATGGACTATAGATTTCGTTCGTGAAAAGACAAGACTGCTCAGGTTTATAGGAGGACAAGATGACTGAAAAATTTAAGCGTATTCATATTATCGTACTCGATTCGGTAGGCATCGGTGAAGCCTCGGATGCCGCAAAGTACGGCGATGAGGGCTGCGATACATTAGGACATACAGCAGAGGCGATGAACGGTTTGAGCGTCCCGAATTTGGCCAAGTTAGGGTTATCAAATATTCGTCCTGAAAAGCCAATTCAAGGTGTACCGGTTCAGGAACAACCGCTCGCATATTTTACCAAAATGCATGAAGTGTCCGCAGGAAAGGACAGTATGGACGGGCACTGGGAGATGATGGGTCTGCCCGTGCTCACACCGCTGCACACCTTTCCAAATGGATTCCCGGATGAGCTGATTCATAAAATAGAGACATTCAGTGGTCGAAAGGTGATCTGGAACAAACCGGCTAGCGGTACGGAGATCCTCAAAAAACTTGGCGAGCGCCAGATGAAGACGGGCGAGCTGATCCTCTATACATCCGGAGACTCGGTGCTTCAGATTGCCGCCCATGAAGCTGTTATACCATTAGAAGAACTCTATAAAATTTGCGAATACGCACGTGAGTTGACCATTGAAGAGCCCTATCATCTTGGCCGCGTGATTGCGCGTCCGTACATCGGCAACAACGCGGATAACTTCGAGCGCACGGCTAACCGTCGCGATCTGACACTGGTTCCACCGGAAAAGACTGTTCTCAATTTGTTGCAAGATGCGGGAATCGACACATTTGCTATCGGCAAAATTAATGATATTTTCAGTGGGCAGGGAATTAAGGAAGGTTGGCATACGGTCAGCAACGCGGACGGTATGGAACGGTTGATCTCGATTCTAGATCGGGATTTCCACGGCCTCAGCTTCACAAATCTTGTTGATTTCGATGCCAAATACGGCCATCGCAGGGAACCGGTACTCTTCGGCAAGGCGCTCGAAGCATTCGACAAGCAGCTGGGTCAGGCTCTGCCGAAGCTCAAAGATGATGATTTACTCATTATTACTGCTGACCATGGCAACGATCCGGGATTCAGAGGAACAGATCATACACGTGAATTTGTTCCGCTGCTCGTGTATTCACCATCATTTGCGGCGGGAAAAGGGCTACCTGTTCGCAAGACCTTTGCGGACCTTGGAGCGACGATTGCTGAGAACTTCACTGTGGAACAGCCAAAGACGGGCGAAAGCTTTCTAAACAAATTAGCTTGAAAAAGAGATTGGCGGAATTGAGTAATAAATAAATTGGCTGCGTTACGTTTTTCTTTAGATGCACTAAAATGAATTCGAGGTGAGCCGGTATGAGAATGGTCGATATAATCACGAAGAAGCGAGATGGATTCGCCCTGAATCCTGAAGAAATTCGTTTTTTTATTGAAGGATACGTCAGCGGATCGATTCTCGATTATCAAGCAAGCGCATTGACTATGGCGATCTATTTCAGAGATATGACCGACTTGGAAATCGCTGAACTGACTCGAGCGATGGTTAACTCCGGCGACACTGTTGATCTGTCGGCAATAGACGGAATCAAAGTGGATAAACATTCGACAGGCGGGGTTGGCGACACGACAACGCTTGTTCTGGCACCACTCGTTGCCTCAATTGGTGTTCCGGTGGCTAAGATGTCCGGGCGCGGGCTTGGCTTTACCGGCGGCACGATTGATAAACTTGAATCCATCCCCGGTTTTTCTGTTGAAATGAGCAGTGATCAGTTCGTCAAACGTGTAAATCGTGATCATATTGCTGTCATTGGCCAGACAGGAGACCTGGTACCTGCGGATAAAAAGCTGTACGCGTTGCGTGATGTCAGTGGTTCGGTCGAATCGATTCCACTCATTGCGAGTTCAATTATGAGCAAAAAAATCGCTGCCGGTGCAGATGCGATCGTTCTCGAAGTGACATGCGGTGATGGAGCGTTCATGAAAAATGAGAAGGATGCAATCCGCCTTGCGGAAACGATGGTTCAGATCGGCAGGCATGTTGGAAGAAAAACGTCAGCCGTGATTACGGACATGTCCCAGCCGCTTGGGTTTGCGATTGGTAATGCGCTTGAAGTTAAGGAAGCAATCGATACCTTGCAAGGAAAGGGTCCGAGTGATTTGGAAGAACTGGTCTATGAACTGGGCAGCCGGATGGTCACGTTGGCGGGCAAAGCTCCGAATTTGGATGATGCCAGGAAACAACTTGAACAAGCGTTAAAACAGGGACTCGCTTTTGCCAAATTCAAGCAATTCATTGAAAATCAGGGTGGCGATCCAAGCGTCGCCGATCATCCGGAACAATTGCCGCAAGCTGATTTTCAAATAGAGCTGCCGGCCAAAGTGTCTGGGGTTGTTGCCGCGTTGAAGGCGGATCAGATTGGCTTAGCGGCTATGCTGCTTGGAGCAGGAAGATCAACGAAAGATGATACTATTAATTATGGGACCGGAATTGTCCTCCATAAGAAGGTAGGCGACTCCGTGGTGAAAGGAGAGTCCCTCCTAACTATCCATTCGGATTCTAAACAGGTTGATCAAGTCGTGCGAAAACTGTATCAGAATATAACCATTGCCGAGCGCGCAGATCGGCCGAAACTCATTCACCAGATTATAAACTAATTGACATAGCAAAAAAGGAGAGAATAATATGACCAACCTCGCAAACTATATTGATCATACAGCGTTAAAACCTGAAGCGACGCAAGCAGATATACTCAAGCTGACCGATGAAGCAAAGAAATACGGCTTTGCCTCAGTGTGTGTCAACCCATGCTGGGTGGCATTCGCCGCAGAACAACTGAAGAATTCAAGTGTAGAGGTATGCACCGTGATTGGATTTCCACTCGGGGCATCAACCGCGGAAACGAAGGCATTTGAAGCCAAAGACGCAATCTCAAAAGGTGCGGGTGAAATCGATATGGTGATTAATATCGGTGCCTTGAAGAGCGGACAAGAGGAACGTGTTGAGGCTGACATTCATGCCGTCGTGCAAGCGGCAAATAAGCATGCGCTTGTAAAGGTTATTATTGAGGCCTGTTTATTGAGCGACGATGAAAAAGTTCGTGCTTGCCGGCTGGCGGTTAATGCAGGCGCGGATTATGTGAAAACCTCAACAGGATTCTCTACCGGGGGAGCGACGCCTGAAGATGTTTCACTTATGCGTAAGACCGTGGGTGAAAAGATTGGCGTTAAAGCGGCAGGCGGCATTCACTCAAAGGCGGATGCTGAATCAATGATAGCAGCGGGTGCGTCGCGTATTGGCGCCAGTTCAGGCGTGAAGATCGTGGGCGAAGGTTTGTAATCAAAAGAATTGGTAAGCAGCCTATTGCTTAAAGCAGAGCAAATCCCGCATCAAAATTAAACTTGAAATAACGATGCTGATTATGGTATACTATTTGTCGTGCTGAATGTGTGAATGAACTGTTTTCCACGGAAGGTGCACGATAAATATAGGGCGTTGGGCAAGTGGTTAAGCCAATGGATTCTCATTCCATGATCGCGGGTTCAATTCCCGTACGCCCTCTATAAGGAACCGAATGCCATCCTACCTAAAGGGATGGCATTTATTTTGCACATTATATTGTAAGCGTTTACATTTTAGGCTACAATAAATAAGGGTAATGTGAACAAAATGTGACAGGATCATTGAATGAAGGATTCTCTGAATTTATCGATACCGTCAAAGGGGATGGATGATTTTGGATAGAAAACGAATCGTTATTTTGGGAGCGGGTTACGGTGGATTGCGCGCATTGAAAAAACTTCAGAAGATGAAACCGGATGCTGAACTCTTTCTTATTGATAAGAATGATTACCATTGTGAGACGACTTCTCTTCATGAGGTCGCAGCAGGTACGGCGGACGCTGAGGAAATCTGCTATTCTCTTAATTTAGTCATTGATCGAAAGCGAACAACATTCATCCAAGATACGGTTATGCGCGTGGATCGGAAATTCAAACGCGTGATTCTGAAGGAACATGAGCCGATTGCTTATGATTACCTGCTCATCAGTTTAGGCTTTGAACCGGAGTATTTTGGCATAGCGGGGATGGATCACTATGGATTGTCTATTTCGGATATTCCTTCAGTAACACGAATAAGAGCACACATTGAAGGTGAGTTTAAAAAATGGACGAATGATCATCGACCGGAGCATTTGATTATTGCTGTTGGAGGAGCGGGATTTACAAGCTTTGAATTCCTAGGGGAACTGACCCATCGCATTCCAAAATTGATTGAACGTTATCAGGTCGACCGACAATTAGTAAGGGTCATCTGCATTGAACCAACATCTGACGCACTCCCTATGTTCAATCGGCATCTTGCTGAGTATGGCGCCCATAAACTAAGCGATCGTGGTGTGGCCTTTGTGATTGGCCGTGTCAGCGGTATTGATGGTGAGCAAATTTATTATAAAGCTGATAATCAGGAGCACACGCTACGTGCAGGAACGTTTATTTGGACCGGGGGTGTCAGCGGCAGTTCTGTGGTCATTGAATCGGGTTTTGACCAACGACGTGGGCGTGTCATGGTCACTGATGATCTGTCAGTAGCGGATGATGCAACTATTTTGATTATAGGGGATTGCTCGGCAGTCATTGACCCCGAAAGCGGACGTCCGTATCCGACAACGGCGCAGATCGCAATGCAACAGGCGGACTGCGCTGCATATAATTTAAACGCAATGCTGGATGGACGTCCGACAAAGCCATTTGTATTTAAATTCATGGGGACGGTTTGTTCACTAGGAAGAGATGATGCGGTTGGAGAAATCATGGGTAGAGATTTGAAAGGCCGTCCGGCGTCAATTATGAAGAAAGTAATTGAAAATCGTTCACTGGCAAAGATCGGCGGTGTTGAAACAATGATCAAGAAAGGCCGATTCAGCTTAAGCAAATAAGTACTTTCTAACCGGTGTAAAATGAGAATGGGCCTGCAAAAATGATTTGCAGGCCCATTCTCTATTTCATAACCCCCATAAGGCAGTTCTCTCTTTTTTTTGTGATTAGTTTGCTGCCACAGCGTCAGGAATCTTTGCGAGCGCTTGTTCCAGATCGTAAATGATGTCGTCAACAGTTTCGACACCAATGGACACGCGGATGAGTTCAGGTGTAACACCGGTTACCGCCTGCTCTTCAGGAGTCAGTTCGGCATGTGTGGTGCTTGCAGGGTGAATGATCAGGGACTTTGCATCGGCAACGTTTGCGAGCAGTGAGAACAGTTTAACGTTGTTGATCAGTGCCTTGCCGGCTTGCAAACCGCCTTTGACGCCAAATGTGAAAATGGAGCCGGGGCCTTTTGGCAGATACTTCTTTGCGAGTTCTTTGTATGGATTGCCTTCAAGTTCAGGATAGTTGACCCAAGTGATTTTCGGGTGATTGTTCAGGAATTCAGCAACTTTGCGCGCGTTTTGAACATGGCGTTCAACACGCAACGATAGTGATTCCAGGCCCTGCAGGAACAGGAATGCGTTCTGCGGGCTGATGGTTGCACCGGTGTTGCGAAGCAATTGAACACGCGCTTTCGCGGCAAATGCGGCTGGTGCCAAATCGGCATACACGAGGCCGCCGTAGCTTTTGTCAGGAGTGGTGAAATCCGGGAATTTACCGCTTGCTCTCCAATCGAATTTGCCGCCGTCAACAATGACACCGCCGATCGCTGTGCCGTGGCCGCCGATAAATTTAGTGGCGGAGTGGACAACGACGTCTGCACCGAATTCAATTGGCCGAAGGAGGTAAGGTGTTCCGAAGGTATTATCCAAAATGAGAGGAATTTTATTCTCATGAGCGATATCAGCAACCGCTTCAATGTCGAGGATGTTGATTTTCGGGTTGCCAATCGTTTCACCGTAGATTGCTTTTGTATTGTCACGAATCGCTTTACGGAAATTTTCAGGATCATCTGGATCAACAAAGGTTACGTCAATACCGAGTTTCTTCAATGTTACGGAAAACAGTTCATAAGTACCGCCATACAATGTGGAAGCAGAGACGATGTGGTCTCCGCTGCTCGCCACATTCAGAATCGCATAGGTAATAGCTGCCAAACCGGAAGAAGTGGCAAGAGCTGCCGACCCGCCTTCAAGTTGTGCAATCCGCTGCTCGAAGACATCTTCCGTAGGATTCATAATACGTGCGTATACGTTGCCTGGCTTCTTAAGCTGAAAGAAGTCCGCCGCTTCATCTGCATCTTTAAATACAAATGAAGTCGTCTGATAAATCGGAACCGCGCGTGCGCCGGTTGCAGGATCAGGCACCTGTCCTGCGTGTACTTGCAATGTTTCAAACCCATACTGTCTTTCTTCTGCCATGTTCATCTCTCCCTATACCTTTGAGTGTTTTCATTAAATAAAATCTTAGAAAGGATGTGCGAGCAGATTAAAAGACCGCTTCCCGCAGAATTTAGAGGGAAACGGTCTTTACGCCGATTCGTTTCTTATCTGCCAGAATTTAATCTGCTGGAATTAACACCATACACAAGATACTGTGCTGGTTGTCGGGCTTCGTCGGGCCAGTCCCTCCGCCACTCTTGATAAGATTTATTTAATTGAATTTAGTTTAGCTTGAACATTTCTGTTTGTCAAGCATAAATACAAGTAATTTGGTAGATTTAATTATAAATATAAAAATGGCGAATGTATCATACATTCGCCACTTTTATAGAATGTTTTTTATGCCTTAATTAATAGAGCCCGTCAACCGTTTCCTTTGTGCTGATGTAAATGTTTTTCGTTTGTGTATAGGCATCGAGAATACTCTTATAGGTTTCACGACCGATGCCGGATTTCTTGTAGCCGCCGAATGGAGCGCCTGCAGGAAGCTGGTTATAGGTGTTGACCCACATACGGCCGGTGCGTACGCTGCGTGCCACACGAAGCGCTTTGTTGATGTCACGCGTCCATACCGCGCCGCCAAGACCATAATCGGATTGGTTAGCCAGCTTGATAGCTTCGTCGGCATCCTTGAATTTGATCACGGTTGCCACCGGTCCGAAGATTTCTTCTTGCGCGATACGCATATCGTTGTTTGCATCCGCAAGAAGTGTCGGCGCCATAAAGACCCCTTTGTCAAGGTTGTTGTCGGTCAGCTGGCATCCGCCGGTTACAAGCTTCGCACCTTCATCCTGACCTATTTTTACATAGTCCAAGATTTTTTCCAATTGACGTTTGTTGACTTGAGCGCCCATCTGAACGCCATCTTCCCAAGGAAGACCCACATTAACTTTTTCGAACGCTTCTTTTAGGGCACTTACGAATTTGTCGTAGATACCTTCCTGAACGAAGATTCGTGAGCCTGCACAGCAAACTTGACCTTGATTGAACAGTATGCCAAGCTGTGCACCTTCAATCGCACGTTCCCACGGAGCATCATCAAAGAAAATGTTTGCTGATTTGCCGCCAAGTTCAAGTGTTGCCGGGATCAAGCGTTTTGCAGCAGCCGCGGCAACTTCATAACCGATTTGAGTCGAGCCGGTGAACGCGAGTTTTGCGAAGCCTGGATGGTGCAGCATGTAGTCGCCGGAATCAGAACCGCGTCCGGTGACAACGTTTACAACTCCGTCAGGAAGCGCCTGATCGAAGATTTTAGCCAATTCAAGCAGACTCAATGATGTTGATGATGACGGGTGAATAACAACTGTGTTGCCTGCGGCGATGGCCGGAGCGATCTTCCATGCTGCCATCAGCAATGGGAAGTTCCAAGGAACGATCTGTCCGACGACACCGACAGGTTCTTTTAAATTAATGGTTAATGTATTTTCATCAAGTGCATTTGCTGTTCCTTCTTCAGAACGGATAACTCCGGCGAAGTAGCGGAAGTGGTCGGAGCTTGCCGGAACGTCAACGGTTTTCGTTTCACGAAGCGGCTTACCGTTATCTAACGTTTCAACAAGTGCCAATCGGTCGGCGTTTTCATCGATCAAGTCGGCGATTTTCAGCAAGATCGTGCTTTTTTCTTGAATGCTGACTTCTTTCCAAGATTCAAAAGCTTTTGTAGCAGCTTCCACGGCAGCGTCTACATCGGCGTGGCTCGCGTCTGTGAATTCGGTCAACTTTTTACCCGTACTAGGGTTATAGCTTGCTATTTTCTTACCCTCGGAACCTTCAACCCATTTGCCGCCGATATATAATTTATAGTCAGTGTCTACTGCGTGTTCCAGGACTGTGTCTTGAATGCTCATTGCACATCTTCCCTTCAATAGTTGGTGTAATTAATATCACATGTCTATTGTAATGCAGACCTTCAAAAATGAAAAAGAAAACGCTCTCTTTTTTTGAAACAATTAAAAATTAATGCATCAGTGCGCAGCAAGGGAAGCATTTGTTACTCAAAGGGATAACGAATGCCCCACTGGTCACGCACATTAGTCATGATTTTCATCACTCCGTCGGTGAGCGGAATCGTCTGTTCCTCAATCTCTGCATTAACTACGGCGTTCATATAGTCATATTCATAAACCATTGCTTTGGCAGTATTTCCGGCCTCAATTCGTTCGACACGACCATCTGGGTACGTAATCGTCGCTTTGTCTGCTCGCGGAAAATTGTCTACAGTGATATAGCCCTTATCACCGGTAACAATTCCACGTTTCGGTAATTTTGCCCGCATTGTGAGCGTTATGACACCCATTTGATCATCGGGATTTTTTAGGATGATGCCTGATTGTTCATCCACACCAGTCTCAAAAGGTTTAACCGTAGTTAAAATTTCATTAGGCTGGCTCTTTAAGAAGAACCGCGCAAAAGAAAGGGCATATGTGCCGATGTCAAGCAGTGCCCCGCCGGCGAGATCCATATTAAAGAAACGACTGGTTACTTCATATGGTTTTAGACTGCCAAAGGTTACGTTAACCATTTTGACTTCGCCAATCGCACCGCTCTCGACGACTTCCTTTAACTTTTGATAAAGCGGCATATGATAAATTGTCATTGCTTCAGCAACGATCAGGCCTTTCTGTTTAGCGAAACGAAGGACGGGATCAAACTGCCTGCTGCTTACGGTAATTGCCTTTTCACAGAGGACATGCTTGCCATACTCCAAACACTTAAGCAGATAGCTGTAGTGATTTGAATGCGGGGTCGCGAGGTAGACGACATCAATACTCGGATCATTTAAAAGGTCATCATAATTTCCATATGCCTTATCAATAGAATGCTTATCCGCAAATACATGTGCTCGCTCTAAGCTGCGTGATCCGACACCATAAATCTTCCGTCCGTGGGCATGCACTGTCTGTGCGAATTCAGAAGCGATCGCCCCAGGGCCAATTATGGCCCATTTCAATTCTTTCATTATATCGAAACCTCGCGATTTGGCTTGTTCAACCATCTCATGCCACTTTCTCCGGCGATTAGAGCCTTTGTTGCGACATCTACGAAAAGAGAAGTGTCGATCACGCCGCGGATAGCCTGCAAATCGTTATCCAGTTTACGAATATCATTCACTTGATTAAAAGATACGTCCATTAACGGGTGGCCATTGTCGGAAATTGTAAATCCATCTTTTGCGGCGCTTCGCCGCATGGCTGGTTTGCCGCCTAATTGTTCGACTCTGCTTCGAGCGTAGGCAAGCGCGTCCGTCAAAATCTCGAGAACCACTGGCTTTTCAAAAGTCAGTATCGGTGCATATTTGGATTCATCCACGAGAAGAATATACTCATCGGACATCGTTCCAATCAGCTTTTCCTTCGTGTGAATTCCGCCTCCGCTCTTTAAAGCGTTAAGCTGGGCATCGACTTGATCGCAGCCATCAAAAGCCAGATCAATATGGTCAACGCATTCGGTGTGAAGCACCTGTAGCCCATTCTCCAAGCAGAGTAGTTTAGTTTGCGCGGAAGGAGTGACAATCTGAATGTCGAAATTCGGTTTTTCTTTAATAAAGTGAATCAGGTGGCTGATCGTGCTTCCCCCGCCTAGTCCTATGACCGAATGATTCGGAATAATTGCCAAGGCTTCTTTAGCACAATCTTTTTTAATGTCCGCGGGACTCATGTTCATCATCCTCACCTGCACATATGTGCGATATTGAATAATATGTGCCATTTAATGGATTAAGTATACCATACGCCAATATAGTGTCAAACAATCTTGCTTGCCTCGGTTGAACTAGTAAAGAGAGGGTGTTTCAGAGTGTTTTCTGATTCGATAATTAATTAACAAAAATAAAGTAATATGAAAATAATTTTGAATGATGTATAATTTTTATATAATTTCTTTAGGAGGATATATAAGTGGTAAAAAAGAAAAATACAGCTTTTGGCATCGCGATGGGTGCAGCGTTTTTGATGGCGATGTCAGCAGTTGGACCTGGCTTTCTAACTCAAACCGCCGCGTTCACGGGACAGCTTGGCGCGGATTTCGGTTTTGCAATACTTGTGTGTATTTTGGTTGATATCGGTGTTCAGTTGAATATTTGGCGGATCATTTGTGTATCAGGGAAAAAAGCGCAAACCATAGCTAATGAACTGGTGCCTGGTCTTGGCTATTTGCTCACTACATTAATTGTTATTGGCGGCCTGACGTTTAACATTGGCAATATCGGCGGTGTCGGTCTTGGGTTCAATGTTCTGTTCGGTATCACTCCGGAAAATGGTGCGTTGATAGGCGGAGCGATTGCTCTGGTTATTTTTCTTGTTCGGAACGCGCTAATCGTCATGGACCGGACGGTGCAAGTGCTCGCAGCAGTCAAAGTCCTGCTGATTATCTTTATTGTAGCAATCAGTTCACCTCCGGTTGGACAAGCGGCACTTCATACGTTCGTACCTTCTCATATTGACTTTTATTCTATTGTGACGATCGTCGGTGGAACGGTGGGCGGATACATATCCTTTTCCGGCGGACATAGATTGCTGGAAGGCGGACTTAAAGGGAAAGAAAGCATTCGTTATATCAATGGAGGCGCATTAACTGGAATCGGTGTTGCATCAATCATTCGTGTGCTGCTGTTCCTGGCCGCGCTAGCTGTTATTGCGGAGGGCTTCAAGCTTAATCCGCTTAATCCGGCGGCCAGCATTTTCAGTGCGGCGGCGGGTGATTTCGGATATAAGTTCTTTGGGTTAGTTCTGCTTGCAGCCGGAATGACGTCTACTTTAGGCTCAACCTTTACTTCAGTGTCATTTTTGGATTATTCTAAAGCTGAGAGTGAAACGAATATCTATCATAAATTGCGTCCGTATCTGATCATTTTCTTCATTGTTTTTTCAACAGCGGTTTTCTATTTTATCGGCAGTCCTGCTAAGGTACTCTTGATGGTTGGCGCAATTAACGGGCTGATTCTGCCGATTGCCTTAGCTATCTTGCTTGTTGCTGTGACGAAGAAAAAGATAATGGGCGAATTCTATAAGCATCCCATTTGGCTCACTATTTTCGGTTGGATAATCGTTGTATTCATGGCTTATGCAGGTATCCAATCTGTGATAAAGGGATTCTCATCAATTTTCTGAGATTAAAAAGGAATGATTTAAATGAACCAAGTTGATCTGAACTGTGATCTAGGAGAGAGTTTCGGACACTATGTCATTGGAAATGATGAGCAGGTTCTTCCGCTGATTTCATCGGCAAATGTCGCTTGCGGTTTTCATGCAGGTGATTTCTCGGAAATGCAGCGGACGGTGGCTCGTGCAAAGAAAAATGACGTGGCCGTTGGTGCACATCCGGGTCTTCCGGATCTAGAAGGATTCGGAAGACGGGAAATGGACGTCACCCCCTCTGAGGTTTATGATATGGTCGTTTATCAGATTGGCGCGCTTCAGGCAGTCGCGAAAGCACAAGATGTTAAGCTGAATCATGTAAAGCCGCACGGCGCGCTGTATCATATGGCGTCTGATCAAGAAAAATATGCAAAGGCAGTTGTTCAAGCGGTTGCGGATGTGAATACTGATTTGATTCTGTTCGGTATGGACGGAACATTCTTAACGTCGGTCGGTGAAAAAGCCGGACTTCATGTTGTTTATGAGGCATTTGCTGATCGCACCTATCAACGGGACGGATCGCTGACATCCAGATCACATCCGAACGCGCTCATTACCGATACGAATCAAGCGCTAAAACAAGTTGTGCAGATGCTTCAGGAGGGAACGGTGACGACAGCCGAAGGGGAGAAAATAAAGCTGCGAGCAGAAACAATCTGTGTTCACGGAGACGGTACTGCCGCGCTTGCGTTTGCCGCGACGATTCGGAGCGAGCTGCAGAATTGCGGAATAAAGATTGAAGCCTGGCATGGGTGAACTTAGGAGATGAGCGAAATGATCGACTATTTGGCACTTGCGGAAAAATCACCATCGGACGTCCGCGAATTGATTCGTGCCGGAGAGTGGGACCAACCAACCAGCGGCTTGTCCAACGGCCATACACAGGCGAACCTTGTGATTCTGCCGGAAAAATATGCCTATGATTTTTTGCTGTTTTGCCAGCGAAACCCAAAGCCGTGCCCGTTGCTAGAGGTTCTGGACACGGGCGACCCAATCGTGAAATTAATGGCTGACCACGCGGATATCCGGACGGATATCCCTAAATACCGTATTTACAAAAATGGGGTAATGCATTCAGAGGTGACGGATTTACGTCCTTTCTGGCGGGAGGACTTCGTATCATTTCTGATTGGCTGCAGCTTCAGCTTTGAACAAGCGCTCTTAGAAAATGATATTCCGGTTCGCCAGATTGAGGAACAGTGCAACGTGCCAATGTATCGGACGACTATCCCATGTAAATCCGCGGGTGTTTTTCAAGGACCTATGGTGGTCAGCATGCGACCGATGTCTGAAGAGCAAGCCATTCGGGCGATACAGGTAACGACACGTTATCCATCCGTACATGGAGCGCCGATTCATTTCGGCAATCCGGATAAAATTGGCATTCATGACCTCGGGCATCCGGATTTTGGCGCAGCGGTAACCATTCGTGAAGGTGAAATTCCTGTGTTCTGGGCGTGCGGGGTCACGCCTCAGGCAGCGGTTATGGCTTCCAAACCGGAACTGGCGATTACGCATTCACCAGGCCATATGTTCATAACGGATCAAAAAGATACAGCATTCAGTATCATGTAAGCTATTTTATGAAAAAAATCATTTGAAACTTGCCATTTGGCAAGTTTCTTCATTAGAAGGGGCAACAGCACGATGAAGATTGAGCCATTTGGCGATCAAGCTGTCCGAGTTATCTTTGGCGATCAAATAGCGCCTGAAATCCAGTTGAAAATCAATCAATTTACGCTGCTGTTTGATCGCGAACCATTTAGCGGGTTTATTGAATATGTGCCTGCCTATACAAATGTCGTGTTCTATTACAATCCAATAATTGTGATTGAAAGCGGTCGGAAGGATATATCAGCACAGCGACAAGTCATTGACTATTTAACGAATGTATCAAAACGGATGGATGACTGCGCGGATAACGAAGAAAAAAGAAGAGTTGTCCATATTCCGGTTTGCTATGGGCAGGATTTCGGACCGGATCTCGAAGAAGTGGCGGCGATTCATCACTTCAGCACAAATGAAGTAATTGAAAGGCATAGCGCACCGAAGTATCTCGTCTACATGCTTGGATTTGCACCGGGCTTTCCTTTTTTAGGGGGGTTACCTGAGGCGCTTGCCACACCGAGACGGGCGACACCCCGACTGAAAATTGCCGCCGGTTCAGTCGGTATCGCAGGGAAACAGACAGGCGCTTATCCGCTTGATTCTCCCGGCGGATGGCAGATTATCGGAAGGACGCCCGTGCCGCTTTTTACACCGAAGGCAGATCCTCCAACGCTGCTTTCAGCTGGAGATTTGGTTAAATTCGATCCGATTTCGGTGCAGGAATACATGCGGATTAAGGAGGGACATCAATGGCATTGACTATAATTCGAAAAGGCTTTGCCTCTTCCGTGCAAGACCTTGGCCGGTTGGGATACCAGAGATTCGGTATGATCGTTGGCGGCGCGATGGATCCTCCATCGGCGAAATTAGCAAACTGGCTGGTTGGCAATCACGAGACTTGTGCCGTCATTGAATATTCCTTTCTTGGTCCAAGCATTCTTTTTACAAGGGATACATTGTTTGCTTTAACGGGTGCATACTGCCGGCCGACTCTTGACAGTCAGGAAATTGGAATCGGCAGGCCATGCTTTGCGCGTAAGGGCCAGATTCTGACAATCGGCAGTCTGATTGTGGGAAGCCGCGGCTACCTGGCTGTCGCCGGAGGCATAGATACACCGATATGGTTTGGAAGCCGATCCACCTATGAGCGAGCCGGTCAAGGAGGCTTTCAAGGAAGACGACTAGAGGAACAAGACTGCGTTCCGGTTGGCGAACCTTCCGAGAGAGCGAAGCGTGTGATCACTATTCTGTCTAAGAGAGCGGGCACGATCCGCTGGTTTTTTTCATTGCGGCGAACTTATCAAGGTGTACAAACGATTCGTGTCATACCGGATACGCTATGGAATTATTTTTCAGAAGCGAGCAGAAAGAACTTTTTACAATCGGAGTTTCGAGTAACCACATCGTCGGATCGAATGGGCTATCGCTTAGAGGGAGCGGAGTTGACGCTCGACGAGCCCATCGAACTGTATTCAGAAGCGGTGACGAATGGTTCAATTCAGGTTCCGAGGGATGGACAGCCAATTATTCTGCTGACGGATCACCAATCGACCGGAGGCTATCCAAGGATTGCTCAAGTGGCATCAGCGGATTTGCCACTGCTCGCGCAGCTGCCGCCGAATAGTAAACTCCGATTTCAACAGATTTCTAGTGAAGAAGCGGAAAAACAATTTGTGAAGCAAAGTGAGGATTTTGAGCTGCTTCACAAAAAAATCAGTTTTCAATTAGATAGTATGCCGCTTTGAAAGTCCAAATATATTATGTCAGAAAGCATAACATTCGCATTCACTGACCTTTTCGAACCTTCCTTTTAGAACTATAATAGGTCTTGTTATTTTAAAAGGGGGAAAATGAAGTGGCAAAAGAAATCTCTGCATCAATGATTGAAACATTTTCGGAAAAAATACATAGTGTCGCTGAAAATAAGGTTATTCAAGACTCGGTGATGAAGAATGGAATCAATGCGGCAACCCTGAACAGTGACGCAGTTGTATCTATGAATCCCGTATTCTCTGAAGAAATTGAGACCGGAAAAGTAGCTGATCAGAAGTTAAGCGGACGATGCTGGATGTTCGCCGCACTGAATACCTTCCGTCATAAATTTAGTGCCGATTTTAATCTTAAAGACTTTGAACTCTCACAAAATTATACGCTCTTCTGGGATAAATTCGAGAAAGCGAACTATTTCCTTGAAAGCATCATTGATACGGCTGCCGAGCCTTTAGACGGACGACTTGTCTCTTGGCTGATGGAAACGCCGCAGCAGGACGGCGGACAGTGGGATATGCTGGTTGCAATTATCGAGAAGTATGGTGTGGTTCCGAAACAAGTGATGCCGGAAACCTATCAGAGCAGTCGAACTGTTGAACTTAATCGCGTGTTGAATACGAAGCTGCGGGAAGTGGCAGGTATCCTGCGTACCATGAGTGCAGCTGGGAAATCGAGTGAAGAACTCGAGAAAGCCAAAACAGCTGCCTTGGGCGCTATTTACCGTATTCTCGCATTCGCGCTCGGTGAACCTCCGAAGACCTTTGATTTCGAATATCGTGACGAGGACAAGAAGTTTCACAGAGATCTCGGTATTACGCCGCAAGAATTCTTTAAAAAGTACATCGGTCTTGACTTAAATGACTACATTGCCGTTATCAATGCGCCAACACAAGATAAGCCGTACAAGAAAACGTATACGGTTCAATATCTGGGCACTGTAGTCGGCGGACATCCGATCAAGTATTTAAATGTTGATATGGAGACTTTGAAGTCCCTGGCGATCAGTCAAATTAAAGAGGGCGAATCGGTATGGTTCGGCTGTGATGTAGGAAAATATTCGGATAATAAGCTGGGCATTATGGATACCGCCCTGTTTGATTACACTACAGCCTTTGGCACAGAATTCAAGATGACGAAGGCAGAGCGTCTCGACTATAAACACAGCTGCTTGACGCATGCGATGGTTCTGACCGGAGTGAATCTGGTTGACGGTAAATCAAACCGGTGGAAAGTGGAAAACAGCTGGGGCGAGAAGTGGGGCACTAAAGGCTATTTTGCCATGAGTGACCCCTGGATGGATGACTATACGTATCAAGTCGTAATTAATAAAAAATACCTTTCCAATGAATTGAAAGCTGCATTTGAACAAAAACCGATTGAATTGAAACCATGGGATCCAATGGGTGCTTTAGCTGTCATGCAATAAGAAATATTTCAAGAAGAAAACGTCCTTCTAATTTTGAGGGGCGTTTTTTTTTTTTTTGCCAGAATAAGAAAGTGCATGATTTGCCATGTATGCAACGCGAAAGTCATCACATCCTGTGAAAGTAAGGACCGGGCGCTTTATGCCCGGTTTTTCTAACAAGTAAAGTATAGCCTTTTGCCTTGCTGGTACGACAATAAGGTCATAAGATTCGAATGGGCGATCAGATAAGCGCCCAATCTGAGAAATAAACGGATAAATTCCGCTTAATTAGAAAATGAATGAAAAAATTGCTTGAATAGACGGAGAAATTCCGCTTATCGAACCGAAAAACGTGAAAATGGAGGGTTTTTCTGTGCATAAGCGGAAAAATTACCCTTATTTACCTGTGAAACAGGCGTCATAATGCATATAACCGGAAAAATTCCGCTTATTTATGAGGGGAAACAGAAATGTCTGTTCACGCACAAGGTTGATGATTCAAACGGCATTTTAAGTAAAGGAGCTTTCGACTTAAAGGAGTTTTGTATCTAAACATTAAAATAGGGAACGATCGCTTTTTGCCCGGTTTTTCTTATGCGCCCGAGTAAAAGATAAGAATTTCTTAAGAAAACTGAAACTATTTTTAAGTTCTACTGGTCTAATATATTAAATAGTGTTCATTGATCGTGATGCTCGCGTAAATGGAGCACCGAATTCTAAGGAAAACCAAAAATTAAGTCATTAAGTGTCGCTCAGGCCATGAAAAAATAGTTAGAAAAGCATAATCCTATTGTTAGGTGACATGGAATAGAGGTATACTAAAACTATTAATTTCATAAATCGTTTAATTCTATCAAATTCGATAAATGCACGAATAGTTTTGGTTTTCCGCAGTTTTTTTACCTCTCAGAATATGACGAAATGGTTATCCCCGGAAGGAGTCTTTAAACAGTGAACGGTCAATCTCGTACGAAGTACACTCGGTTTTCAATTCTACTTGTTGCTATTATGCTCGTGAGTCTATTAGCCTATTATCCCGCGCAAGCGAAGAAATCTTATACGTATTATGTTCATAAGACTTCCAAACTGTACACAACATCCAACAGTTCTAAGCAGTTTATGCGCTATGTACCAATCAATGCAAAACTGAAGACGACGAGCAAGAAAACAAGCAAGATGGTAAAGATTACATATGGAGGGCTTAGCGGATATGTCTATCGTTCAAATCTATGGACGAAAAGGACAACGAAAACCCGATACATTCATAAAACCTCTTACCTTTACTCAAGCCGCGACGCTTCGAAACAACGTACTTGGAAAATAGCGATCAATAAGAAACTGACCACAGATAGTAACATGAATTTCAAGATGTATCACGTGAACTACAAGGGAAAACGCGGGTATGTCTATAAGTCAAATTTGTCTCCTTATAAAACGACCGTTGTTAAATACGTGAAGAAAAAATCAAAGCAGTACAAAAATTACAGTCATACAAAGCGATATTCCGGGACGATTCCGCTCGGAACCCGATTGGAGACACAGAGTCCGCAATCAAACAAGATGTTCTGGGTAACTTATAATGGACGGAAAAGCTATGTTTATAAATCCAATCTGACAAATGCTGAATTGAATTATACTTATAACAACCAAGTTGCGGACAATACGTATGGTGTCGTGTCCGAAGGCGGCAATCATGGAATTTGGGATCAGCCTTATGGAATAAAGGATGCGAAATCGGTCGGCAAAATAGCTGACTATGAACGTGTTCCGCTGAATGTATTGCGCGCGTCGGAAGTCGGCGGCGTAGCTTGGTATCAGGTCAGCGTCGACGGGCGAACACTCGGATGGATTCATAAGAGTATTGTCCAAATAACATCGAATATGGCGAATGACGGAAGCATTCCGCACCTGGCTGTTGCGAGTGTGGCAAAGTCTGATTCATTCCTGTATCAATCGCCGGGCAATGGAATTATTACAAGCCTTAACATTTATGCTAACCTGCGACTCAAAATTGACATGATTGCAAACAACGGCGAGTGGGTGCATATTAAGAAATATACGGCTGGAACATCCTTAGGGTGGGTTAAAGTTAGCGATCTTTCCATTCAAGCGACAAGCGCCGGTAAAGCATTGAACGTCAATTACGGCGCGACCATAGCAAGCAGCAAGGCACCGATCTTTGACGACAATGATCACTTTGTCGGTTACAGCGGTCAGTTTAATGCAGACGGCAGACATGTTCAAATTAATCAGGAAAAACAAGTAGAGAACGAAGAACGGTATCGTATTTCCTATAATAACCATGTGATCGGTTGGGTCGTCAGCACGGCGTTGAACCTAAACAACCCGGCCATAAGTTATCAAGTCGTGAAAAACACAGGCGCAATATACAACGGACAATCAAATGGAGATGCTCCTAATACAGGTTTGCAGCTCGGTTCTTTGTCTGCATACACGAATCGCATGCTTGAAGTCATCAAAGTATCCGGTGAATGGTCGTTTATTAAGTACAACGATTGGTATGGAAAGATGGGCAAGGATATTGACCTTGGCTGGGTACACAGTAGCGATTTGTCCGGCCTCAGATCAGGTACCGCCGATTTTCGCCATTTATTTACAGCCGGCGGAGGCAATCAGCAAGGCTTGGCGTACAATCCTGATTTGGATCTGTACTATGTCGGTTATGACACCGGAGACGGCACCGGGAAAATTGTCGCTTATGATCAAAACGGCAACTACAAGGGTTCATCAGCAGTGACATCATTTGGTCATGCTTGTGCACTCAGTTATGTAGACGGCAAACTTTATGAAATTAGCAGTGCCGGACAAAAGCCAATTCTTCATGAGATTAACCCTGATCCCAATAATCTAAGCGTTAAAAAGACGACGACTCTTACCAGTTTTCCATACTATGTGGCGATGATGACAGCGAAGGACAGCGACACCTTAATCCTACTGACTGAATCGGTCGGCGGGAAAGATACGTTCTATGAATATACCCTTTCCACAGGAAAACTGACTCAGACGGCGCAAATGGATAAAATGGGCGTTGTTCAGGGCATGCACTATGAGAATGGAAAGCTCTATTTCTTAGCGAATAACTATTTAACTGTCCTAAACGTGAATTATGGGATAGAAGATCGTTTCCAATTCTCCATTCCGAAAGGTGGCACACCTCAAGAGAGTGAAGGCCTGACCATTGTTAACGGCAAGTTAGCGATCGGATTCGCAGATCATACCATCTACATTCAAAATTAAATACAAGCACTGATGCCCGTGGCTCATACGGCCATTCGGGCATCTTTTTTCAACCCAACAATATAAAAATTACCAATTGTTTCATTGCATTGGGGAAGCTTATACTTAAGCGGTAATTGGAATAAACCTCACTTTTGTATGGATCATTGGAAGGGAGCATTATTTGAAGTGAGACTTACAGCGCGATTAACCACCTTTTTACTCATATTTGTTCTTGTATTCAGTGTAGTTGCCGATTATCCAGCTCATGCAAAGGGATCGCGCACGTACTATGTGCACAAGACATCCAAATTTTACTCAACTTCCAATTCGGCAAAGCAATCGATGGGGTTGATTCCTATTAATGCGACATTGAAAACGAGCAGCAAAAAATCGAGTAAGATGTACAAAGTAATTTATTCAGGTAAGACGGGCTATGTCTATAAGTCGAATCTATGGACGAGACGTACAACGGTAAACCGCTACATTCACAAAACATCCTATTTATATACCAGTTCGAACGCCGCAAAACAGCGTGTGCAGAAAATAGCGATCAACAAAAGTCTGACTACGGACAGCAACCTCAATAATAAAATGTATCATGTGAACTACAAAGGAAAACGCGGCTATGTTTATGCAAGCAATTTGTCAACTAAGAAAACGCCGATCACAAAGTTTGTCGTCAAGGCGTCGAAACGCTACAAAAATTATGCGCACACCAAAAAATATAGCGGGACCATACCAGTCAATACAGTGCTGACAACAACGAGCCCGCAGTCGAACAAGTTATACTGGGTGAACTACAATGGCGTCAATTGTTATGTATTCGCGTCCAATCTCGCGAACAGCGAGACAAGTGTGAATGAATCTGAATTACCGATCAATACATACGGTTTAATTAGCGATTCAGGTAATCACGCTGTTTGGAATATGCCGAGCGGACTAAGTGGTTCGGCTGAGTTTGCCCAATTGTCGCAATTTGCGAATGGAAGACCACAAAAGATTATTAAGGAAGCGACCGTCGGATCAACGAAATGGTATCAAGTTCAATTTACTGAAGGCACCACAGGCTGGGTGCTTCAGAATGCATTCAGCAAGACGTTCCGCGAGCTGCCGGCTTTGTGGAAAGTCAGCGCGATAACAAACCTCAATGCACAAATATATAGCGAACCAGTGGAAGATGATCAATTTGCACTTCGCGATGACCAGTCAAACCATGTCACTTTGGAGGTTTACGCTACCATTGCATTGAATGTTGACCAAGTAGCGACGATTGATGGACAAAATTGGGTCCACATCAAGAAATATACCGCCGGAACTTCAGTTGGTTGGATAAAGGCGAGTGGCAATTTGCAAGCAGATCCTGCACCGAGCACCGCAACGTTTAATTATGTAACCCGTGTCGGTATAGTAAATGGAAATTATCCGATTTTTAACGATCAAAATGAATTTATTACCTACAGCAAAGACTTTCTTAACAATTCATATTCCGTCAACGCAGAGAAAGTAATCAACGGGGATATGATGTATCGGATTAATGGGATCGGATGGATCAGTGGTCAAGCCCTTGATGTTCCAGGGAATCTCGTTAGCGCTTCGGACAATAGTAAATACAAATATATTGATCCATCCAATGGCGATTTTGACTTGTTTGACAGTAATCCAAATGATGGAAATGCTTTATCTAGAGATCGTATTGCTTCTTTATTGGATAAAAATTATAGAAATAAAATGTTCGAGGTTATTGATACAAAGAGTATTAATGGGGTTCTGTGGGATTTTCTCAAGTACAATGATTGGTATGAGAAAGCGGGTAAAGATGTTTACATTGGATGGGTGAGAAACAGCAGTTTGTTAACGCTTGAAAACAAGACAGAGCAGTTTAGTGCGGATGCTCTGGTTCAAATTCCTGGATCCCGCAATCAGCAAGGTTTGGCTTATGATGAACAGGGCAACTATTTTGTCAGTTTTGACGAAGGGAACGGATTGGGCAGAATTCTCGTATATAACGGTAAAGGCGAACAACTCTCCGATACAGGTATTCAGAATTTCGGACACACATGCGCGTTGAGCTATGATAAAAACAGCCATACCTTGTACGAGGTGAATAGTTCTGGAACTGCTCCAACGCTCAACACACTGAAGTATAACCCGAATTCGCATGAACTTTCTTTGATCAGAAGTGTTGACTTGCCTGACGTCAAATATATCGCAATGATAGCGGTCAAGAATGGGAACCAGCTGATCATGCTTTCCGAGTCCTATTCTGATTTGGATACGTTTTATACGATTGACGTCACTAGCGGGAAAAACTTAGGCACGACTCAGATTGGTAAACTAGGCGTTGTCCAAGGTATGCAGTATTATAAAGGAACTATTTACTTCCTGGCTAACAATTATTTAACGCTTCTCGACCCTGATACCCTTGCGATTAGTCATCGATATCGTTTTTCAATTCCGAAGCAGACTCCAGCAGAGAGCGAAGGCTTGACAGTTATTGGTGGTACGGATGACCATGTGACATTGGCGATTGGTTTTCACAATCATCAAATTTATTCAGTTGATATTCCAGCTGATAAATAAGTTATATGTTTGCCGGGCAATGGCTCATTGTTCGGTTTTTTACCGAAGTGAACCAGGGAATTGCTGACAATTAAATAGAAGAACAAGATTAGTCTTTGCATCTGTGTCGAAAAACCTCTAGAATAAAGATATACATCTGTTCCTATTACTAGATATAAATTTAGGGCGGGAATAAAAGGAGAAAAGGAAACAGAAACTATGAATTTACTGATCGGGTACTTGCAAAAACAATCAGTCAGACGTGTCCTGATTTTCGCATTGCTGCTTTTTATTATTTATTTGTGTCGAAGTTTGATTGATTTGCTGTTGTTGACATTTATTTTCTGCTTTCTTGTGGATCGTTTGGAAACTTTTGTTCATCAAAAACTGAAGCTGCCTCGACGTCTTGTTGTCATTGTGCTCTATTTACTCATTGCGTTAGGCATTTATGCGGCAATTACAATCTACTTGCCTATTATTGCGGATCAGACGGTACAGTTATTTGACTCGATCATGAAGACGATCAAAGAATTCCGCGGATCGGTCGTTGTGAATGCGATTTTGGATCAGTTGCAGAAATATAATGTTGAGTCTTACCTGAAGTCAGGTGTCAAGTTTCTGATTGACTCATTTTCTTCTTTTGGTTCATTTACGATCGACGTGTTTTTGGCTTTGCTGCTCAGCTTGTTTTTTTCGCTGGAAAAAGAGCGGCTGCTCCAATTCTCAAAAGGATTTAAAACGAGTAAAATCGGTTTCTTATATGATGAAGTTGCGTTTTTTGGTTCTCGGTTCGTACAGACTTTTGGAAAGGTGATTGAAGCTCAATTTGTAATCGCCATTGTCAATACGGCGATTACGGCGCTCATTCTCGCGGTGCTCCACTTTCCACAGTTGTTCAGCCTTATTTTTATGGTGTTTGTGCTCAGTCTGATCCCTGTCGCAGGTGTTGTCATCTCGCTCATTCCACTATGCATGATCGGCTATACGATTGGTGGAATTCAAGATGTTATTTACATGGTGTTGACGATACTCGTTGTACACGCAGTCGAAGCTTATGTGCTGAATCCAAAACTAATGTCGGCAAAAACGGAGCTTCCTGTCTTTTACACTTTTGTCGTGTTGATTTTTTCCGAGCACTTCTTTGGTATTTGGGGCTTGATCGTTGGTCTTCCGGTTTTCGTATTCCTGATTGATGTGCTTGGTGTTGAATACAAACGACCGATTAAAAAGTTGTCTTTTAATCGATCAAAAAAATAAGAAACAAAGACAGGGTACGGTCCTGTCCTTTTACTGTGAACGAGAACTAAGATCCAAGTGCTGAGAGCTCCTTGCTTAATCGGTGCTGATTCAGTATGATGACGTAAAAGAGGTTATAAAAAATATGAGTAAAACATCCATTTATGGATTAACATTAGATCAATTAATCAAGTGGCTGGTCGCTCAAGACGAGAAAAAGTTTAGAGCCGCGCAGATTTGGGATTGGATTTATACTAAGCGTGTAGACAGCTTTGATAAAATGACCAACCTTTCCAAGAAGACGATTCAGCTGCTTGAAAATCATTTTGTCATGAACAGCCTTGAGAAACAGATTGAGCAGAAGGCGAAGGACGGCACGACGAAATTTCTGTTTCAACTTTCTGATGGCAATTTGATTGAGACCGTGCTGATGTCGCATGAATACGGTCTGTCCGTTTGCGTCACTTCCCAAGTTGGGTGCAACATCGGATGCAGCTTCTGCGCAAGCGGGTTGTTGAAGAAAAATCGTGATTTGACAAGCGGTGAAATGGTCGAACAGTTAGTGGCCATTCAACAAAGCCTCGATGCGAAAGGCAAAGACGAGCGTGTAAGCCATATTGTGGTCATGGGTATTGGCGAACCATTTGACAATTTTGAAAATGTCATGGACTTCTTGCGGATCGTTAATGATGGGAAAGGACTCGCGATCGGTGCACGACATATCACTGTTTCAACAAGCGGTATTGTTCCGAGAATCTATGAGTTTGCCGATATCGACTGGCAAGTCAATCTCGCGATTTCGCTCCATGCGCCGAACAATGAACTGCGAAGCCGTATCATGAAGATTAATCGCGCGTATCCGATTGAGAAACTGATGGAAGCCGTTAACTATTATCTGGAGAAGACCAATCGGCGCATCACTTTTGAATATATCTTGTTAAAAGATATTAACGATCATAAGGAAGAAGCGCTGCAACTCGCCAAGTTGTTTGAGAACAAGCGCCATCTCGTGTATATCAACCTGATTCCTTATAATCCGGTCGAAGAGCACCCGGAATATCAGCGCAGTGAAAAAGATGCGGTGGTCACATTTTACGAGACCCTAAAAAGGCGCGGGATCAATGCCGTCGTTCGTAAAGAGTTTGGTACCGACATTGACGCCGCTTGCGGTCAGCTGCGTAGTAAGCAGATTAAAAAAGAACGTGTGATTAAGCGATAATTATTCGAAATAATAAATCCGGAAGAAGGGATGGTTCCTTTCTTCCGGATTTTTTGATGCAAAAATGAAACTTTTTAGGTGATTGGTTCCTCTAATTAATGAAAAGGAGGTTCGTTCATGAACGATGCAAAGCTTGTCAGGCGCGCGACAAGCGGGGATGGAAAAGCTCTTGAAAAACTATTGATCAAGCATAGTGATCAGCTCTACCGAACCGCGTATTTGTATGTAGGAAATCAAGAGGATGCGCTCGATGCCATCCAAGAAACGGCTTGCCGTACCTGCAGAACGGTCAGTCAATTAAAAAATGAACAGTATTTTCTCACTTGGATCACACGAATTTTAATCAATTGCTGCTATGAAATTTTAAAGAAACGCAGACGTGAAGTCGCAATTGCTGAAGCGGATGAGGGGACGGAAGCCAACCAGACGCAGTCAGAAGTGCATCTGGATCTTGTACAGGCGATTAATCAGCTTAACGACAAGGGACGTACAGCAATTATTCTTTTCTATTATTATGATCAGACTATACGCCAGATCGCACAAACAATGGATATGCCGGAAAATACGGTGAAGACGGTACTCAGACGTGCAAAGGAAAGTCTGAAAAAGAGTTTAGGAGGGGAGGCAGATCATGAACAAGACATCGTTTAAAAAAGAAACGAATAAAATAGATGTGCCCAAGGATCGTGTCATGAATGCGATTCATCAAGGAATTGAAGAGGCAGATGTCGCGCCGCGCAAAAGACATCGGAAGCTTACGGGCGGTTTAGTCACTTCCGGGGCAGCTGCGGCGCTCATTGCGTTCAGTTTTCTATCACCATCGGTATCTCGAGTGCTAGCTGAAGTTCCAATTCTAAGTGCTATTTATGGCAGAGCTTATGATTCGATTGGACAAAATCTCTCCAACCAGAAGCTTGTGACCGAATTAAATCAAAGCGCAACGGACAAGGGCATTAAAGTGACCATTACGAGCGCCTACTATGACGGGGCGTCCATTGGACTGACTTTTAAAGCAAGCGGCCCGATCAAAGTGGATGACAATGGGGAGCAGGGAAAAAATTTTATTGCATTTTATGAGATATTTGGCGGTGATCTGAAGATTGATGAAAGTCAGGAATTGGCAGTAACAAGCGTACAGGGGAAACGCTACACCGGTCATGTACAAATCAATTATCCTCAAAAAGAATTGCCGAAAAAGGCGACGCTGCCGATTACATTTAAGGAAATTGGCGATAAAAAAGGGATCTGGGCGTTCAATGTCCCGATAAAGCAGTTGCCTAAGGAAACGGTTAAGGTATCGGCAGAAAGTCGGAGTAAGGATGGAAAAATTAAAGTGCGCTATGAATCGGTTGTTTTTGCAAAATCTTCGACATTTATTAATTATCAGGTGATTCTCCCTGATAAGCTCAATCAGGATTACATTGAACTTGAGAATATTTATGATGATCAGGGAAGAGAAGTCCAGCAGCTGTCGGATGGTCATTTGGAGAAATTTCAGAAGGGTAACCAATCGATCATTAATAGACGGTTGACCATTCCGTCATCATTGAAGAATAAAACAAAGACCTTGACCGTTCATCCGGTCAACCGGATCAATGAGCAGCCCCAGTTTGTCTCTCCTTTCGAGAAATTACCGGTTACCGTGCGGTCTGAAAAAACAAATTCAGCAATTCGCATTGAAGAAATGTTCATCAAAAATGGACACTTCACAGTAATTTATCAGATTGATCTTGGCGACAAGAAAAATGAATGGGGCATCCATTTTCTCAAAACAGCAATCAAAGATGATCTACTTGTGGTCAAAAAGAGGAATAAAAACAGTAATCAGAACCCAATGGAGCATTCGGTAACGGTACTTGATAAGGACAAACTTCGCTTTAGTAGTACCTTTGGTGCTAGTCGTGCAGATCGAATTAATGGAGATTATCTACTGCGTGTAAGCTTTAATGGTTTGAACAATAACCTGCCTGAGGAACTGAGTCCGGCCACGCTTTCTTTGGATAAATGACATTTACTCAATTTGAGATCGATATAACGAAATGGAGACCGTAATCATAGTAAAATGATCTGCTTTCATTAAAGCCAGAATGGCATATGAGGCAGATCGTTTTTTCTATCGAAGCATAATTGTACATCTATTTTTAAAGGAATATTCTTTTCCTTTTCGCCCATATTCTTCAAATGAATAAGTTCCCTATTTAACGATGTTTGAGTAAGACCAGTTGAACACTGAAGCCGATTAAAATGCAGCCGGTCACCCCCTGAATAACGCGCTGCACATTTGGTCGCTGCATCCAATACGTGACTGATTCAACGAGCAATACATACATGCTGAGCAAAAATAAATTGATCGCGATCTGCGAAATTCCGAGGATGAAAAATGGAATAATTGATTGATTATCCGTTCGAATAAATTGTGGTAGAAAGGTAAGAAAGAAAACAGCGACTTTAGGATTTGTCAGATTTGTGAAGAAACCTTGAAAATAGCTGATGTGTTTTGAGACAACTTTTTGCCTCAAGGGTTTTTGCGCCATTGCATGATCTTCAGGGTGTTTTCTCAGACTCAATAATGTTCGAATACCGAGATAGGCAAGATAAAGCGCTCCGATGTATTTGAAAGCTGAAAACAGCACTGCCGAATGAAGCAGCAAAGTGGATAGACCAAGCGCTGCAGCAGTGGTATGAATTAAAAGTGCTGTAGAAGTGCCGAAAATAGTGCATAGTCCGGCTGTTCGCCCGGTTGCGATTGTGTTTCGTGTCGCCAGTGCCATGTCTGGTCCGGGCAGCAAAACCAAGAAGCAAGAAACGACCAAATACAGCAGATAATTGTTCATAGGGATCCCTTTCCATTCACTGCCGAATATTGTGCTCTGTCAGATGCTGCTTATTCAATGCCTTTTTCTTCAATGCACTGACCATTTGGATTTGTACGATCATGAGTGCGAGCACACTGACAAATGTGACAACGTACATGGAAAAAATGATGATATTGCTTGAATCTGTTCCTCCCATTATGCCATGGGTGAGCGCCAAAAGAAACAGTATATAAGAGATCAGATGAAAGCTTTTCCACAGCTTGACCGGCATTTTTTTCTTCAAATCAGTCGTCAGCAAGACGAACAACAATCCGTAAAGGGTGAGTGTTCCGAGTCCGTAAAGAAACGGTTCACGCGGTGCTGTAAATGGAATAAGCAATTGCATCCAAGAGAAAGGAACATATGGATCAATGACAAGAAGCAGCGGATGAAGCATCGCGACAAACACGCCGGTTGTGTTGAAAAAGAAATGAATGCTCAATAGCAAATCACGCGCGGGTTTGCGCCCTTTCCAAATCGGCATACCTGCTGTAATTCCAAGACAGATACCGAAGAAAAGCAGAACATATGCCGTGATTCCAAGCACGCGGACCGTCAGCCACGTAGGCGTGGATGCCGGAAGAATGTTTGTCCGGTGCGCAAGCTCAATAAAGAAGCAGATTACTAGAATCAAAGCTAGTCCAATTGTCCATTTTAACAGTTTGTGTTTATGTTCCACAGTTCATCTCTCCTTATTTGGTGGAAAGGATATTTTTCCTGGGAAATTTTTATAGCTGCACAGATTCTTTAGATTCGACGAGACGATTACGTGGCCGTCCTTATCAATGAACAAATAGGCAAGATCCGGATGCCTTGCCTCCAACCATTTCGACCCTTCCCGGCTGCCCATAATCATCAGGCATTTCGCATAGATTTCGCATGGAAGAAGGGCGGGCCCGATAACAGTGGCTTGAATGATATCAGATTCTGAGGGTAGGGCGGTCCTCGGATCAATCAGATGATGAAAACGATGGCGGCCATCACTCCAGCTTCGCTTAATTTTGCTGCTTGTGGCTGCGCCCCATTGTCCACTATGGAAGATGAGTTTTCCAATCGTTTGATCATCTGAATAAGGATGAGTGACATTAATGACCCAAGGCTCAGTGGGCGTTGCGCCGTTCCAACACATGAGATCTCCGCCTGCATTAATCAGCCCGTAAGGTCGTCCCTGCCCAATAAGATTCACGGCTGCTTTCTGAACAGCCCAACCTTTTGCGATGCCGCCAAAATCCAAGGCACTCCCACAAGGTAATGTGATGGAGCATTGTTCAAGGTCGAATGTAAAGGTTGTCTGGTCAGCCGTTAATGGCAACGGCTCACGGTGGGCATTCCGTTTGTCCATTTGCTCAAAGGAGCGGTCATAGCCGATCTTGCGCATGATGTTGCCGAGAAATGGATTAAAAATGCCATCTGTTTCTTGGTAGAAGCGGAGTGCTTCATATAAAAGTTCTGCGAATTGCCGTGACACATGTGTGATGTTCCCAACGCTTCGGTTGACATGGCTCAATTCACTACAAGGTAGGAACCTGGAAAATTGATGTTCCAAAGAAGACATCCATTTAAAAACTCTAGATGCGTCCGGCGCGTTAAGGCCGGAGATGCTTATGTTGGTATTCATGTGGCGACTGTGAAATTCGAGCATGATTATGAACCCTGTGTACTTGTTGTGGAATCTTGTTTTACTGAGGCAATACGTTTACCAGAGTCAAATTCTGCACGCACATTCTCAAGCAATTTGCCGTGCGATT
This sequence comes from Sporolactobacillus nakayamae, assembly GCF_900113325.1. Taxonomy (GTDB): domain Bacteria; phylum Bacillota; class Bacilli; order Bacillales; family Sporolactobacillaceae; genus Sporolactobacillus; species Sporolactobacillus nakayamae. The sequence goes on from NZ_FOOY01000007.1 coordinate 155,535, forward strand.
TAGCAGCTGCCGGTTTATAAGAGGCCTGAGCAGTGGATTCCGCATTATTCTTTCCAATAGTAATCTTGCCGGTGTATACCACGCGATTCTGCCAGTAAATATTTCCTTCAACTTTAAAGACATACTTGCCGGGTTTCACAGCTTTTCCCGCAGCATCAGTACAATCCCAATAGACAGTATGGTTGCCGGCTGCTTGTTCCGGCAGCTTGACTTGATTGATTTCGGATTTGGATGCATGAGCCCAGTTTGATGCCTTGCGCCACTCGGGAAGAGCTTCGGAACGCATTTTATAACCGCCTCCGGCTGTGAAACTTGAGGCGCGCAGTGTCTTGACATAATGACCTTTTTCATCCTCAATCCAAAAAGCGATCTGATTACTTGCCAGCTGATCCAGATGAAAAAGTCGATAATTAATGGCAACCAAACCAAGCGTCTTTACATCAGGGATGTGAACCGCTGAATTGGTCTGCGCAGGCGTAGATGAGGATGAGGCATTTGATGAAGACTGGGAAAGGGAAAAGGGATTGTCGGCGTGAGCGAAATGGGACATGCCGGAAAGAATAATGACACCAGCACCTAAGGTTCCAACGACAGGAGCTAGTATTTTTTTCATAAATCTCACTCCTAATATCACAATTTGTCTATTGGCCATGTTATGTGGAAGTTTCTTTCATTATTGTACAGCAAATGCAAAAATTTTTACAATGATGAGGGTGACATAGGCGTGAATATAATAAAAAGCGGTGGAAAAACCATCAAGGTTTTTCCACCGCTTTGCTAAACGTTTATGATTCGTAGTTAATGTTATTGAAGGAAACATCGCGCGCGACTCCCGCCGGCTGAAGGCTTTCGCTGGGAATGTTCAAAATAAAGTTCACAATGTTCTCGGAAATCTGTGGATCAACATATTGTTGCTGTGACTTTTTAATTTCCTTCAGCATTGCGACGTTATTTTCCAATAACTCATTAATCGTCGGTACAAGGTTGTTCATCGAGTTACAGGTAATTGCCAAATGGTATTTTTCTGCGAATCTTGGGTTGCCTGCTTCTTGTCCCGGCAGTGCGCCTGTGATTACAATAGGTGTGTTGCAGGAAACTGCCTCCATCATCACATTTGGACTGCTTCGGATAAACGCGATATCAGAGTGGGCGATCAAGTCCTGAATATTACGGGTGAAACCGTAAATGGTGACTTTATCGCCATATTTTTTAACGAGCGTTTTTTTTAGGTGTGCTTGTAATTTTTCGTTTCTTCCGGCTACAATGGTAATATTGAAACCAAATGTTTCAATCAATGTTTTAGCCATTTTACCCATGTGGCCGACGCCTTCTCCGCCGCTCATAATCAAGCAATTAAGCGGCTTGTTGGGTGAATAGTGATCTGCATCTTTTCGCAGCTGATTATTAAAGCGCTCACGGACAGGAAATCCTAAAACCTTGATTTTGCCCGCCGGAACACCAAATTCAATACATTTGTCTTTGGCTTCTTTGGTCGGGCTGATGATATAATCGGCGCGGCTGTCCGCCCAAAGCGGTGTAATGCTGATCAGATCAGCGATTAGTGTGACGAAAGGTATATGGATATCATTTTTTTCGAGAATATTAAGGATTGAACCGTTAAAATTCGGATGAACGGTCAAAATGAGATCAGGCTTAACTTTATCAAGCAGTGCTAGAAAATTGGTCCGAATTTTTGCCTCAATCAAATGATTAACAAATGGCACCTTAACGGAAGTGATATCCCAAATAACTTTCCAGAGATGTTCGGAGTTCCTAGTGATCGGTCCATACATTTTGCCAACTTTAAGCAATGTATTGCCGCCTAATGAGAAACCATCGATTACGTGAATGTTTACATCCGGAACGATATCGAACTTTTCACTAAGCGATTCTGTAATGCTTTTGTGGCCGTGTCCGGTGTAATTTGAAGAAATGATGAGTATATTTTTGATCATCGAAGATATCCTTTCTCTAACAATTGGACTGACTCGCTAGATAAGCAGTCTCTTCTGTCTACCCTATATTGTATGCTAAACTGGGACAAGAAACAATTTTTTTTGGAAGTTATTGAACAATCGTAACAAAAAGCTTACTATTGCGCAACATAAACTTAAGGAGATTACGTTTGTATGTCACTTCAGAAATTTAAAACTGTGTATGCCATATCCGTCTACGTCAGTCTGGCGGCGTTTGACAATATTGTTATTGGGTTGTTCCCGCCGCTGTTTTCCAACATATCGCATGATTTGCATGTGGCAATCTCGTCCATGGGCGTCATTTCAGCGATTAATATTCTGGCGACTGCTTTTTCCTCACTGTTTTGGGGCTATTTGTCTGGAAAGTATCACCGTAAGCGTCTGGTCATGATTGGTACTTTAATTTGGGTTGTTGGTGTTTACTTGACTGCGCTTAGTGGTTCGTATATCCACTTGCTCGTCTGTCAAATACTTACCGGTATCGGGCTGGGCTGCATCGCATCCATCGGGTTCAGCGCTTTGACCGATTACGTCCCCTATCATTCAAGAGGCATGGTACTGAGCCTTTGGGGCATGTCTCAAGGATTTGGCGGGATCGCCGGCGCGTTGATTGCGTCGATTATTTCAACCATGTCCAACTGGAGGACACCTTTTGAAATACTGGCAATGATCGGACTGCTCCTGATTGTCTTCTACTTTTTTGTAGAAGAGCCGCGCTTCGGAAGTGCGGAACCCGAACTGAAATTATTAATGGACCGCGGTATGAAATACACCTACAGGATCGGGTTAAACCAAATTATGAATATGCTTGGGAAAAGAAGCAATCTGCTCCTTTTTCTCCAAGGCTTTTTCATGAATATTGCCACCGGAAGCCTGATTTGGCTGCCTACGCTTTACATATCACGAATTGAAGAGCTTGGTTATGGGACGAAAATAGCGATGATTGTCGCGGCGTTTCTGTTCGGTATTTTTCAGATTGGCGGCACATTATCCTCCTTTTTCGGCTATTTAGGTGATGTGCTTCAAAGAAGAAGCTACAAAGCACGTGCGCTTCTCACGGCTGTGTTTGTTTTCTTGACCATGCCTCTTTATATATTATTATTTATTTTTCCAATCGATCAATTATCACTCCCGAATACAACAAATTCGGTTACTTTGTTTTTCAGTTTAATTGGACAGCTGTTTACCAATCCTTGGATTCTGTCGCTTTTTGTCATCTCATTGTTCGCCTCAGCTGCGCAATCAGCCAACACACCGAATTGGCTGGCTCTGATTACTGATGTGAATCTGCCGGAGCATCGCGGCACCGTGTTCAGTATTGCCAATCTGGCGAACAGCCTCGGGAGGACGGTTGGCAACCTTGGAATGGGCGCTGTGCTTGCAATTATTTCGATCTACCTTCACAGCCCCAAAGACTATATTTTAACAATGAGTATCCTGCAGCTTCCGCTTATACCGTCCGCGCTGTGCTATGTGTTCATGGCGAAATACAATGTTCGTGATATCCACTCTGTTAAGGAAACATTGGTCAAACGCGGGAAGATTGTGTAAAATGCGGGACCACGTATGAAAACATGCGCGATGCCGTATAAAAAATACGGTGCAGTGCGTGATTTATACGGTTTGCTGCGCCGCTTGATGTGTTAAGTTAATCCTATGAAGTAGATTGATTAATTACCCAAATAGGGTTATTGACGAGAATTTGTGAGGTGTTCCCTTAGATGAGCTATTGGCTGTATCCGCTCGTTGCGTATCTTGTCCTTTCGCTGCTGAGTACGCTGATTCCGGCATCGGATCCCGCGTATAATTATTTCTTTTGGAAGCTGCTGATCGGACAGATTTACGCTGTTCCACTGCTCGTTATAGCGTTCATCGTGTCTTTTTTGCTCTATAGGCGTGCAAAATTGCGGTGATTTTGAGTAAATAAAACCCCTGAATCCTTGTAAACAGATTCAGGGGTTTGCCGTTCATTCAGTTCATTTATGCTTGTTCTTCAAATAGTCGTGCAATCTCGACAATGGTCTTGGTCGCTTTGATCATGTCGTTGACCGAGATGTACTCGAATTTACCATGGAAGTTTTCACCGCCTGTGAACAGGTTCGGTGTCGGGAGCCCCATATAAGAGATCTGTGCTCCGTCGGTACCGCCGCGGATCGGCAAAACTTGAGGCTCAATGTCGAGGTTTTTCATCGCCTGGTATGCGACATCAAAGACTTCTTTATGTTGTTCGACAATTTCTTTCATGTTGTAGTATTGATCTTTTAACTGAAGCTCAATCGTGCCTTCGCCGTATTTTTGCTCAAGTTTCTTTACGGTTTCTTGGACGAATGCTTTTTTCGCTTCGAATTTTTGTTTGTCGAAATCGCGAATGATGTAAACGACTTTGGTCTGTTCCACGTCTCCGGTGAAGGTCAGCGGATGGTAGAAGCCTTCGTATCCATCGGTGAATTCCGGAGCTTCTTCAGGAGGCAGCTGGTTTTGAAAATCAACGGCCATCTTGATTGAACTGAGCATTTTGTTCTTCGCGGATCCTGGATGGACGTTGCTGCCCTTAAAAATCAGTTTCGCTTCTGCGGCATTGAAATTCTCGTATTCAAGTCCGCCAAGCGCGCCACCATCAACCGTGTAAGCAAATGACGCTCCAAATGCTTTGACATCGAATTTATGAGGTCCGCGGCCAATTTCTTCATCGGGAGTGAGGGCAACGCGTACTTTGCCATGCTTAATTTCGGGATGCTGAATCAGGTAATCCATCGCAGTCATGATTTCCGTAACACCTGATTTATCGTCGGCGCCAAGAAGCGTTGTGCCATCCGTCGTGATCAGCAAGTGTCCTTTATAATTCAGCAGTTCCGGGAATGTTTTCGGGCTGAGGACGATGTTCTGTTCCTTATTTAAGACAATATCTCCGCCGTCATAGTTTTCGACAAATTGCGGGTTAACCCCATCGCCGGTGAAATCGGTAGCCGTATCAACATGTGCCATAAAACCGACAACAGGAGCATCCTTATCGGTATTTGCCGGTAAGGTGGCCATGACGTAGCCGTTCTCATCCATCGTGACTTCCTGCATGCCGATGCTTTTCAGTTCAGCAACCAGCTGGCGAGCGAGCGTCAGTTGTCCGGGTGTTGATGGGCAACTCGGGCTGTCATCATCGGATTGTGTATTAACTTTTACATATGAAGTGAAACGTTTAATCAGATCTTCTTTCAAAAGGGTCAGCCTGCTTTCTATAATGTATTCACTCAGATACACATCATTATATTTGTATATCTTCCATTTTAGTCAGTCCTGTCATCATTGGTATTCTGAATGGGTGAAGACACCTTATCACATGGACCAACTCTCGAACCCTCTTAGGTGGATTGTGCACCCTCAGTAGTAAGCCCTACTGCGTAGTGGATCAGATTAGTGACTGCATTTTCATCACGATTCATCACAGTTCCGCATTCATAACAACGGTACGTATGATGCTCGTGATAGATGGTGTCGCCTTGCAATGTCATTTTATCTGCTCCTGTTTTAACATGACTGCAATGCGAGCATCGTTGTGTACTCGGGTAATAACGATCCGCCACAACGAAGCGATTACCCATCCATTCACTTTTGTATTGGATCATATCTCTAAATTTCCGAAACATGGAACGGTGAATGTTCTTCGCTAGACGCTTATTCATCTTCATCCGATTGACGTCCAAGTCTTCAATACAGATCGTGTGATAATCCGTGCTTAATTGAGAGACAAACTTCTTTAAAAGATCTTCTTGAATCCGAGCAATTCTTTGGTACGATCGTTTAAGTTTGGTTCTCACTTTACGATAATTATTACTTCTGAACTGATTCGGATTCGAGACTCTTTTTCGAGCGAGAAGTCTTTGATAATGCGTGATGCGTTCATATAACTTAATTAAACGATTGGGCAATGTGTCAATGGTCTTACCATCATTGTAATTGAAGTGTCCAATATTTACATCAACACCTGCAACATCTTTACCTTCACTTAACTCATTGTCGTTCGTGTCAATGCTAAGACATGCGTATAGCCCATCTGCTTCTTCGACAACTGTAGCCATCTTTATTTGTCCTTCAAATCGTGGTGATTCTGCCATCTTAATGCCATACCAGGTGACATTCCTGTCTCTAGGCTTATCGAGTATTAATTTACCGTTATTAATCTTCGCTCGATCCGTAGTAAATGATTTTTTGCTCAACTTCTTTGACTTGAATTTCGGCCGGTCATGGTGAGGCATCTGTGGATTAAAAAAGTTCTTCCAAGCCTTGCTTAATGATGCTACGGATTGTTGCAAGACTCTGGCGGATAATCCAAACTGCCAATCTTCTTTGTGTGCGACTAATTCATTTCGCACAGCGTACTCATTAGGCTTTTTATTATTTTCTTTGTCAATCAAATGTAATTCATACAGAGTGTTCCATGTTTCAAGAGCTAAGTTCCAACAATATCTACGGTAATTGAACAAATGGTCAATGTGACGCTTCATGGTTGCGTTAGGGTATAGTTTAATTTTATGTGTTTTGATCACCTTCCTTCAACTCCATTAGTGAAGATTGTTATCATTTTCTATTTCTTCTTGTACTTGCGACGTCCGTATGTCCGATGACTAAGAACATGGAAAGGGTATAAGCACTTCCTTTATAGGGTGTATGCAATGTACCACATTAATTAATATTTGCTAATGAATGAGTCAGCTGTTTGTTTCTCCTTAATTATCTGTTCCTATCTTACCACTTCAAAGGCGACAGATCATGTCAGCAGGAGGCTGCTGGGAAAATTTGAATTGCGACTATGCATAATTGAGGTGCCCGCCGCGCGAACAGGGCATCTGCGTGCGCCTCAATGCAAGAAAGCTAGAGTTTAATGCATAAAAAAGTGACCCAATGCATGAACGCGATTCAGAGCCAAGACAATGCACGGAAATCATGACCCAATGCACGAAAACTAGAGTTCAATGCATGAAAATCAGCATCCAAAGCAAGGATGTGATCCATACTTTTTTAATTGCACGTTCTTTACATAATCTGTTATTTTAAATGGGAGATAAAATTGATCGTGAAGGACGGATGTTGCAATGGAACGGATGAATGTTTATTTTAATCATGATGCGGGGATTGATGACCTTGTATCCTTATTTTTATTACTGCAAATGGATCAGGTGGAGGTCACTGGTGTATCGGTCATTCCTGCTGACGGCTATTTAACGCCGGGCATTGAGGCAAGCCGCAAAATCATTGATCGCTTTGGAAGAAAGTCCGGTGAGGTCGCACGATCAAATTCACGCGGGCATAACCCGTTTCCAAAAGAATGGCGCATGCATCCGTTTTTCGTTGATGCACTGCCTCTATTAAATGAATCGGGAAAAGTAGAAACGCCGCTGAGTACGCTGCCCGCGCATGAGCATTTAGCACAAACGGTCAAGGAAAGTACGGGAAAAACAACACTCCTGTGCACCGGACCATTAACCGATGTCGCGCGTGCTCTCGACTTTGCTCCCGATATTGAGGAGAAAATCGAACAGTTGATTTGGATGGGCGGTACGTTGAATCCTGTGGGCAACGTGCAGGAGCCGGAGCATGACGGGACAGCAGAATGGAACGCATTCTGGGATCCGGAAGCCGTGGCTCGGATTTGGCGCAGCAGTATTCCTGTGCGCATGGTCGCACTCGAGAGTACCAATCAAGTGCCTTTGACCGTGCCGATTCGCAATCAGTGGGCGTCGCTACGAAAATATACCGGCATCGACTTTCTCGGCCAATGCTACGCGGCGGTGCCGCCGCTCGTTCATTTTGAAACCAATTCGACGTATTATCTGTGGGACGTTCTGACGACAATGGCTGCAGGAAATCCCGATCTGGTACATACGAAAAAGGTGCGTACAATCGTCCATACGGAAGAGCCGAGCCAAGGACGAATTGAAGAATCCGAGGATGGACGTGGAGTTGAGATTGTTTATGAGGTGAACGCCGATGCGTTCTTTGAATCAATCGTTGGCCTCGCGAAGAAGGCACGGCAATGAGGCATTATGGATGTAAGTGAGGGCATTGAAAAGGCAAATAAGCGAGGATATTAATCGTATAGTTACTCGAGAAAAGCACAATAAGTGGCGCCTCTGTATGCAGGCAGGTGTCCGCTTATTTTTTGGATAGGTTGTGCTGAAATTAGGTTCTATAGTGTTAGCTATCCAATAATGGGATGAGGTTTGTTTGAAAGAATCGCGTTAACTAACATCCTATGTTCCGTAAATAGATTGTCGGGTAATGCTTCAAGGAAAAAAACTTATTTTGCAGTGACTTTTCGTTTTGCTCAATGAATTCACCTGTATAGTCCGTGCACGTGAAAGAAATAAGAACCAATGAAACTTGGTTGCCATTAGGAAAAGTTTTGTCATACTGTGGACCTGAATGAATACTAAGGAGTTCAAGCTTTCCTAATTTAAGCCCCGTCTCTTCATAAACTTCTCTCCTAGCTGTATCCTGAATATTTTCTCCCAATTCCATAAATCCGCCTGAGAAACCCCATTGCCCATTATCCGAACGTCTTTGCATTAGCACACGATGCTCCTTATCAAAAACGATTGCACCTAAAACAACCATTAGAACCTTTTCGTGACCAACCATTGATCTTAACTACTACCCAACCTATGACAAAATGATTATGCTTGTTTACAGATTAGGATTATCTTTGGAAGAATTTGAACGCGAACTTCATCAGAACGGTCTCTTTTTTGAGGACTATTATAGTCAACGTGCGAATGATCTCTCAACAGAAAGTAAAGTTGATGAGCTCGCAGCATTTCTGGAAACAGAATTTACAGTGAGTGTTGCGAAACAGTCGCTTCGCCTCGAACATAAGCGCTTAAATATGTTGGGACTAGTCGATTTTATTCGACATAACGGCCAGATTAACTATGCCAAATATGAGTCGTCTCACCCCAGTGAATATAAAATACCCGTATTATTTAATAATCTAGCTGAAATGGCATTAATGAATCATGAGTTCAATATGGCCTTGAACTATTGTCAGATTTCGCAAAACTATACGATGAAACACCATGATCTGTATAATCAACTCATCAGTGAGACCCTGGAGCACATAGCGAATAATTTGTTAGGCAAAGAGTCTGGAACGAAACTAGAAGAACGCCTACAGCTGTTTATCAATTTAAACTATCAGGACACTGCCAATTATTATTCCAAGCTATGTAAACAGCTAGATATCGAGGTGGGCTAAGACAGCGATTGAGCTTGTGCTAAATATTTGAAGCAGTTAATATGAAACAGGAGAACAATTTAAACGATGTGAAGAAAATAGTGACGAGTCGGTATGTTCGAATAGGGAGATTAAGGTATTATTCAATACTCATTTTCTAAATGGAATATTAATGAGAGGAGTACAATTGTATGAAGAAAGTAAATTTAATTGCTTTTGTCATCCTTGCAATCAGTCTAACTGCAAACATTTTTCTTATTATTAACTATTCTAATAGCATGAAAAAGTCCGATCAGTATGAAAAAAAGCTCGCAACAACGAAAAAGAACGCGCAGCGAGCGATCTATGCGCTATCTAACGCACATGCATTAGGTAATGTAGAGGTCAAGTCTCCGGATTCGTATAAATATGATCGCTCGGAATCTGATGGAAACGTCATGACCGAAGATGAGGCAAATGCTATTTATTTTAAAAATCAATCAAAGTATGAAAATATTGGAATTGATGGACTGCGAGCACCAAATCCATTCGGCGACAAAAATATCAATCGTGCTAAAGTTACTGATGAAATAGCACAAAAATATTTATTACGGTTGATAGACAATCCGAAGGAACGCACCCGCCAGCGTGTTGAGTGGTTATCCTATGCTGTATTTCTTGATAAGTCCAGATTGAAACATCGAAAGGTTTATACTTCTATTTTGAAAAAGTGGAGGGAAAGCTATGACTTTTCGCAGATTCAGCAGGAGCGTAAAGTTATTGAAAATCTATAAATAAATTATTGTCCCAATTACTTGTCTATTCGGGTTCATATTTCACTGTTAAAATCACGCGAAATTTCTCGTTCCCTATTACAACATATCCAGTTTAACGCAAAAAGACGTCCTTTGGACGTCTTTCGTTGTTGACATTACCACGTATCCAAACCATGCTCGGAAGGATATTGCGTAGGGTCATGGTCAATCCACGCATGCTGATTAATAAACTCTCCCGTAGAAATTCGATACCATCCTGAAATAGATATCCGGTCATGAGGATGCCCATCCATTGACGTGTTACCATAACCATTACCTACAACGGCTTGATGGACATCGGGTTCAAGAATTTGAATCAAGTTTCCAGATGAATTATAGACTTCAACATTTTCATTTACATCATACTTTGAACCACCATCGTATCCCATATTGTGTTGCCAACGGTTGAACATGTCCAACGGATAAATCCGTGTAGAACCATTGTAGTAGATGTCTTTTGACGCATCATAAAACTGACAGTCAAAATCGGGGTAGTTGTCAGATGGATAATCATTGTGTAAATCATAAACGCTGAAAATTGTTGGCATGTATTCATCCGCATCTTTCTTTTTAAAAACAATTTGTCCTCCTCTGACTCTGAACTTAGCACCGACAGTAAAATAGGATTCCACCCAACGATCTTCACCTTTTGGCGCATCAAATACATAACATTTCATGTACATCCTCCTTGTCTTTTGGTATAAAAATATGTTGTTTGAGGCAAATGATCTGTGACACAAAAATCAGAAAGCGCGGGAGCATTCATGAGTTTTTTAAAACAATGAATAGGCATAAACTGCAGCTCGATATTGGAAATATACTAGCAATTTGCTAATAGGATAGACATCTAACTGCAACGTTTGATCGACTGGTATAGATATCAAGAAATGACCATGTAATTGAAAAAAGGGAACATGAAGAATTACAGTTTCAACAATACTGCTGATTCACATCCGATTCTGCTAAAAATAGGTGAACTTTACCAACTAGAAAACTTTACTTGGTTAATAATCTTGGTGAATGTAAAGCATGTGTGATTTAAAAAAAGTAAATAACAAGTCACAGAATTCTATATGAAATCAACAGATCTTATCGTAACCGAAAAAACACAAGGAGGAAATAACATAGGGGCAAAGTTTAATTCATCGATAAATCAGCTTTTATCCATGCTGGTTCACATGAACAGATGATGCGTAATTGTGTCGATTGTCTAAACATCGGGGAATACAAACGACGTAAGTCGTGTTCATTCTAAAAAACAAGGAGACGATTATGATGTGGGTTTATGTTTCGCATAATGGTGATGATCCTGGTAATGCGAGTAGTGGAAAGTATTATTATATGACAGGTATTGTAAATCCTGCGTATGATAGTGCGTCATTCAAGCATTTTGACAACACTAATAAAGTATGGAAAGTATCAGAAAACGGTGGAAGTGGTACTGTATGGTATCCGGATTCACAAGGTAGATATGGTGGATATATGAATGACAATGATAGTTGGGGTCTGTATAGACTTAGCGCAATGAACCGTTCAGTCTATGGAGATAGTTGGTCGTCAAGGGACGGAATCGGTTCAAAATATACGTTGCGTCACGACTGCAATTATTATTATATTTATGACATCGCTTATTCCTATAAAGGCATTATCCCAGCCGGTTCTATTGTAGAAATCAAATACGGTTACGGATACACGCCGAGTGAACTCAACAATTTTAAAAATACCGCATATGATGGAACAGCGCACAAGAGTTTTAGCGGCTGGTGGGACACAAGTGGTCATTTTCACGATGTTGGTGGTGGCAAGTATTATTTATTAGATCCCGATTTTGATTATCGTCCGAACGATTATAAAATCAACACAAAATGACATGTTTTTGCAAATGGACGGCATCTGATTCGTCCATTTGCGTGCAGAAAAATTTCGACATGGGTTCGTAAGTCGACATGAAATGAAACTGGCATTGCCTCTAAATTTGGAACGTCCAAATGTGGTTTAAATCTAAATAGGGTAAATGAAGATGCGAATTGATCAGTTCATCAAAATTTACGGCTGATCATTTCGTGGCAGTCTTTTGTGAACACACTGGAGAGAACGTATAACATGGATTCGTTGGACGCAACCTTGGACATCGACAAAAATGGCCGGAATTCATTTAAATGGTACGAAGACATATGGAGATGCTAGAATGAATTTCGCTGTATAGAAGAACAACATGATCGTCAGGAATTCCCCGTTTCTTCGTTTTTTGGCACGATGAACACTATGGGTTAAAAAGTTTCCATTATTGGAAATAGCCAGTGAAGATAGGGTATAATATCACGAAAATGAGTAAATATGAGAAAGGAGACAGACGCTGAATGAGCGGCTGTCTTTCAATATATTTGCAGATTTTCGATTGTCCTTTGATCTATCTGAAGTTGAGAAAAATCATTTGCCTTCCATCGTTTCAACACTTTATTGTAAACATTTTTATGTTTCAGACCCATTTTATCAAGCATTATAGCTGACAGCAACCAATCAATACGTTTGTAGGATATTTCATTCTTGTCGCGGACCATTCGTAGTATGTACCGCTGAATATCGCTGTCGTCGACAATTCCACGATTTTTGTATTCGTCACCGAAGGGATTCGGATTCTGTATTACATCAAGTCCCTTTTTACTTTCTTCACTCGAGAGATCTTTTGAAGGATATTTTTCCGCATATTGTTCTGGAGTCAATCCCATATCTGATGGGGTCATCGACAGAGATTCATTTGAAGTCGATTTCAATTGTTCAACAGATGATTTTTGATGATTCTGTCTTTTTTGCGTGTGTCCATAGACTTTTTTTTGATTCATGACAAGCAGATTATTTGCAAAAACAAATCCCGCACTGGCAACTACCACTATCAATGATCCTAATGTAACTGCCCGCATTACTTTCACTCGATCTCCCTCCCCTTGTTCACATAATAGATTAATTGTCTTTGTGTTTCAATATTTGTATTGTAAAATAATTTTTAAGATGTTGTGTTTTAGAACTAATAAAAGAGGTGAATTAAAGAGTTATGCGTATAAAGTTGTCGCTTAATCTTGCGTTACTTTTTATTTTCCTTGTCATCGTCTAGTCAAAATAATTCCACAAACAAAAATGACTCGGCTCATGTGAAAAGATCTGAAACAAATCAGCCTGTGAGCGATACGGGTTCAAAGGCGCAAAGTGATGCTAATGATCAGGTTTCAGTAGATGAGAATCTTGAAGTGAAGAATCCCGAATTCAGCTCTTTTTACAATTTTATAGCTATGACGGATAAGGATTGGGTGGGAATATAATGATCCAGCACTGGCGTCATGCATTGTATATCCTAATTATTTTTCTAAGAGGACAACAAATAAATCACTACAAAGGGATATGCTCTCTGTAAAACAAGCTGCTATATATATCATTAGAAATGGTAAAGAGGCAAAAGATATTACACATCTTAGAAGCTTGATCCATGATTTGAGTAAAAAGTATAGAGCGACCGAGCAAGGTCGTGCCTTATAGCGGGTGGGAATCCCGTCGGAAAAGAATTAGCCACTCATCCGTAGCGAGTCTTGGAGAACTAAGGGTAACGTTAGTTTTTAAGCGTAGACAGCGAGCCAGTGGGCCGTAAGCCATGTGGTTGAAGGGATTGAGCCTCGAAAACTTATGAAAATGGGAACGCCGATGGCGTTATACTTCCAGAAGGCAACACCCCAATTATCGATAGGGCAAGAGGATTGGGGGCTCCCCGAGGTCTGAGACCATGGCACGCTGAGCATTGATAAGGGACGGCAACTCGGGAGATCCCAGCGGATCTTTCGAACGAAAGTATAGCGAACCAAGCAATCAAATGTGAGGACGCTAAATGTCTACTGGGAAGTCGGAGGAAACACATAGTACTCATGACGCTGGGTAATGCCAGTCGAGGAAAGGTGTTTCTCTTGTTCATGAATCTTATCCGGGACACATCGGCACACACGGAGGTGCAGTAAAGATGAACACAAAACTGGTAAGAATAGCAGAATTAGCGAAGGAAAACCCGAAGATGAAGTTCACGTCACTGGCGCATTTACTGAGTGAAGAGAAACTGAAGATCTGTCACCGAGAGTTGCTGGGAAATAAGGCAACGGGTGTCGATCGGATAACCAAAGCGATGTATCAAGAACACCTAAATGAACATCTCGCTGGTTTGGTTAAGCGACTAAAGCAGAAAAGTTATCGGCCGCTCCCCGTTCGTCGAACCTACATTGACAAACCGGGAACAAAGAAGAAGAGAGCACTTGGTATTCCCCGCCTATGAAGATAGAATCATACAACGAGGGCTTGCGAAAATCCTCAATGCCATCTATGAACAGGATTTTCTTGACTGCTCCTTTGGCTTTCGCCCAAATAGAAGTTGTCATGATGCGCTTAAAGTGCTCAATGTCTACATCGAAAAACGGTATACGAACTACATCGTTGATGTAGACATCAAAGGTTTCTTCGATCATGTGGATCACCAATGGATGATGCGTTTCTTAAATCATCGCATTAATGATCCAAGTCTACTCAGACTCATCGCGCGTTTCCTGAAGGCTGGATACATGGAGAAGGGGACGTGGTACGCAAGCGAAAAAGGGACGCCGCAAGGCGGCCTGATCTCGCCGATCCTGGCCAACATCTATCTTCACTATGTATTGATCTATGGTTTATGAAAGTGGTGAAGAAGCAGTGTCAGGGACAGGCCTACTTGGTGCGCTATGCTGATGACTTTGTGTGTTGCTTTCAGTATAAACAGGAAGCGGAGCGATTCTATCGCGAACTCAAGCAGCGAATTGGTCAGTTCAATTGGACACTAGCAGAGGAAAAAGCGAGGATTATTCCTTTTGGACGTTTTGCTTGGGAAAATGCCAGACAAAATGAAAACAGGAAGTCAAAGACCTTTGACTTCCTGGGGTTCACCCACTACTGTGGGCGGAGTAAAAGTGAACACTTTCGAGTTAAGCGGAAAAGTAGTCGAAAGAAAGTATGCGCCAAACTCAAAGCCCACGCGCAGTGGCTAAAAGCTCACCGAACAAAAGAGATGGACTTCATCATGGACCGGATTAAGCGCTCCCTGATCGGTTACTACAACTATTATTGTGTCACGGACAATCTGCCGACTGTGAATGCTTTTCGATTGCAGGTGATGCGGTTGCTTTACAAATGGCTAAACAGAAGGAGCCAGAAACGTTCCTTCACATGGGAGAGGTTCAATCTTCTGGTCCAACGCTATACGGTGCCGCGACCGCGAGTTAAGGTGAACATCTATGATCTTCGAACAGATTTGAGTTATATTTTGTGAATCATGAACAAGAAGAGCCGTGTGCGTAAATAGCGCACGCACGGTTCTGTGAGGGGGCAGATGATGTGAATCACTGCCCTACTCGACAAATAAACAAGTGAAAACCCACTAATCATGTTATTGTCATAGTCAATTGATATAATGAAACAAATTTAGTGATAAATAATTATTCTAGCAACGAGAATCTCTGTATATCTGTATAAGGAAAAGATATAATTCCATATTGGATCTAGGTCAATATTTGGGGCTAGCTCCCAGTCTTTGTACCCATTGTAACAACCACCTAGAACAAAATTTCATCTTTAAGCTTTAAGCAAAAACAAAAACTGATCCCCAAATTGAATCAGTTTTTGTTTTTAACAGGTATTTTGGATACATCAAAAAGCCCACTTGCTGCAAGCCCGATAGCAATTCCATTGAATATATGTTCCTGAATGGTTCCTGCAGTAAATGTGAACCCTGCTGCAAGGCCAATCGCCAACGAAATTGCAGGCATGATTTTGGATGGTACATATTGCTTCATCACCTGGCCTAAACCAGTGACAAGCGCCACGATAACAACGAGTTGAAACATATTCATTCCCTCCCCAAAAATTATTTGAGCTCTGTTCTGTTGACCTTACGTTCAAGATCAATACGAATTTCTTGAACATCGGCGGCCATTATTTCATACTGAGTTGCAAGTCGTTCAAATTGTTCCGCCATATTATTGATAAAGTCAGTTAGCTTAGCTTCTCGCTCAATACCTTCTTTGCGAAGCACACTGGCTTCGGCACGAAGATTATCTTCACGTGTGGCAGAAATAGTTTGTTGTCTTCGTCCTTCACGTAAGGTGTAAAAATATAGAGTAATGTATAAAATGGCCCACAATCCTTGCTTGGTTGCCTCCGCAATTAAAATATCTGTCAATGATTCGATCACTCCTTTTTTGGAAACTATCGAGATTCATTTATCATCCTAAGAATAAATGACAAATGATCATAAGATAGTGATTAAATTAAGATAGCTTGTGCAATAAAGTGTCTCTGCTTTTTAGTAAAAGTGACACCTAGATTTTTTGGGGGTTACAAGGCAGCCGTTAAAGTCCCAATATTCATTATGAGTATCATGTTTACAAGTTTACTTTTTAACAAGAAAGGTATAATGTAGTGATATAAATGAGCATTATTGAGACAGGAGAGATATATGTGGCTAAAAGACCTTTTGCAATACGAGTAGATCAAGTAAATGTGGACCGGTTCCGAGCTTTGTCAACGATTAAACGAATGGATGGTGCAGAACTATTTTCAGATCTTTTAACTAGAGCAGAGAAAGAGATGAGTTCAGAAGAACTAAAAGTGTACAAAAATTTATTAGAATTATGGCGCAAGAATTAAACTGATCATGCTGAGATAATTCATTAAATCATGAGCTTTATTCACCATAATTCAGATTTGCAATAATAGGTGGATGCTGAACGAATATCGTCATTTGGCATGGTCATTCAGCTTATACATATTATTTATGGTGTAATATACTGTTATAAAGTTAACTAATATTTAATAATTAACCTGTTTTGAGTGAGCGCATCTTTTCTGTTTGTGTGCTTATTATTATATAAATGATGTTAACTAATATTTTAATATACATGTTTACTTGTGTCACAAAAAATGTGAATGAGTCAACACAACAAGATGGAACCGATAAATCGGAATTTCATACTTGGGGAGTTGAGTCACTGATGAGAACATCAAATAATAAATTGTGGTTAACTGTCGATACCTTGGTAGATCAGTACGCCGAAGCGAGCGATAAAGAAATAAAGGAACGGTTGTTTGAGAAAATATTCATTTTATTAAAAAAGTATATTGGAACCTGTGCAGGAAATGCTGTTCGCAGAGCAAGTCAATTCCGCCTTTCAATTCCAAAAGAAGATTTTATTTCAGCATTTAATTTGTCCTTGTGGGAAACCGTTAAATCATTTGATTCACACAAAGGCCGAATAAAGTCATTAATTTCTTATCGCTTTCGAATTGCTGAAGCTACGGTCTGGCGTCACTATGAAACACGAGATGTAAATGAAAAGGATGGTCGATCATATGCTAAGGCACGCTGGGATTCCCTTGATAAAAGTATTAATGACGCTAATGGCGATTCGTCAGCAAGTTTGATCGATTTCATCATAACAGATCATCCGAGTACAGAGGAAACCTATCTAGCAGATCATGAACTAACTGAGCTGCTTCAATTGTTTGCTGCAAAGAATGCTCGCTATGCGAAAATCATTAACTCACTTAGCCAAGGGTATGAAGGAAGTGATCTGGCACAAGTGACACATGAGGGGAGCAACTATGATCCCAAGGTTCGTAAACTTGTCCAAAGAGCAGAGGATTCCTTTGGCAAATTCAGATCAAACATTGGTTAATCAATTTTTTAAAAGTCTGGGGGGTTATGATATGATCATTCATCTGGATGCAGGTCATGGCGGTAAGGATAGTGGAGCTGTCGGGAATGGACTCAAAGAAAAAGATATTACCCTTTCTCTCGCAAAACAAATTCGCAATATCCTTGAAAATGACTATAGTAACATAGTCGTGAACATGACGAGAACAACGGATACGTTTGTTGCGTTGTCTAAACGTGCGGATCTGGCAAATAAGGAAAATGCTGATTATTTCTTTTCTATTCATGTCAACGCAGGTGGTGGAATGGGGTACGAGGATTATATTTATGATCAATTATCAATAGGTAGTATTACGGACAACGCTCGTGCAAATCTCCATAATGCAGTTCTTCCAGTGTTGAAAAAATACAATCTTGTAGATCGAGGTAAAAAGAAAGCGAATTATGCGGTGCTTCGTGAAACAAAGATGCGAGCTGTACTTGCTGAAACCTTATTCATTGATACACTGGCTGACGCAAATCATTTAAAGAATCCTACATTTTTGAATGACATTGCTCATGCGTATGCCAAAGGTTTGGCAAGTATTGTTGGTGCCACAAGAAAAAATGAAACAAGTGAAGAAATAAATAGGACAACAACTTATTCGGTTCAAATTGGTGCATTTAAAGATCGAAAAAACGCAG
The DNA here is from genome assembly GCF_900113325.1 of Sporolactobacillus nakayamae. GTDB lineage: Bacteria > Bacillota > Bacilli > Bacillales > Sporolactobacillaceae > Sporolactobacillus > Sporolactobacillus nakayamae. Next base: position 173,928 of record NZ_FOOY01000007.1, read on the forward strand.
ATTTACTAGTGAAGAAGGCGGAGAACGCCGGATTCAAACCGTTCATAAAAATAAATTAAATAGCCAAGAAATCAGTTTCAAGAATCATTCAAAATTGGAATGATTGCCAAGATAATGAAGATTTGATTACTTATGCGAACTCAGCTCATTGCAATTTGAGCTGAGTTTATTTATAATAGAACAAAAAGAGAACAAGCGTTCTCTTTTAGGGAGCGCTACTAGTAAAAAATTGTTGCAGGATAATGTGCATCTTAACCTTTTTGTTGAAAAACGATACTAAGAGCATTAATGGAAACATTCTAACAAGAAGGTAAACTTTTTGATCGAAGGTATGCTTATGAATGATGACGAGAAAGTCAACGTAATTTTTGAAACTGAAGAAAACCACGATTATGATCGCGAAACTGTAGCTCTTGTTTTTTTAGTCAAGGAAAACACTGTCTGTGAAGACAACTATGAATTCATTGATCGTTACTCACAATTATAAAAGAGAGGGTTAGGCATCATTTCGATTCTTTTCGGTTTATCCATTTTTTGAACCCTTTGATTATCTGGTGGTTCGTTCAATTCGACGATTACGGTCGCTCCTAAGATTGTCAACGTTTGATGGCCAATTATAGAAAGAAGATTTGTTCAACGTTTTTCACCATCCTTGCTGCCAATACGTCAAGTTGCCTCAAAGAGTGTTGATTGACTTGGTACTTTTCGTAATCTTTTTCAAATACAAACCGAACTGTGCTTTCGTCTGCTGTAAACAGAACCGATGTAATTCGTTCCGTCATTCAACAAGTCATTAAGTTCACTGTTGTTTTCATCTTCGTTGTAGTGTATAAATTCCACTTTGTCGTATTCAAGTATAGTGGAACGGTCGTTTTTGTAATTATTCGTGGCAGACATATTGCAAAATGAAAACACTTCCGATATTGTAAATTAAAAGGGGTGTGGACAGATGAAAATCGTGGTATTTGTGATTTTTGTTATTGTCGCTGGGGGTTTGACATTGTTTTTTTTCAGCCCATGGGATACAAGTAAGAAACAGGAATATAAAGGTGTCCCAGCTGTGTCTGTACAACCTCAGGAAGTCTATACGGAAAATGGTGATCAAATAACAGAAGATGAAGCACTTAGTACGTATAATGAAATGATTAGTAGAGGCGGGAAAGAGGCTGAAGATGCCGAACAAAAGGGCATAGATGGAATTCAAGCACCGAATCCGTTCGGGGACGAATTAATCAATCGTGCTCACATAGATGATAAGAAGGCACAGAAATATATTCTTTACATGGCTTCAGATAAGAAGAAAATCACAAAACAACGTGTCAGATGGCTGTTATATGCGGTGTCAATGGACAAAATGGGGCTAAAGCATAAAAATGTTTACAATAAAATTCTAAATCGATGGAAAAACAATGACTTTTCACAATTTGAATCAGATAAGCAGAAAATCCTCAATTTACAAAAATAAACCAGTCGACAGAATTAAACTGTACCCTATAGAGTAGACACTTTGAAAAAGCTTACCCTATAGGGTACTTTTATATAGAATGAGAAAAACGAGATAAGGAGGATTTAAAGGATCAAGTCCTTTTTTATGTGTAAATTCATCTCAGCTGGAATAGGGCGTTAGTTTTGGTAAATAGATGTCACTTTCGATTTTTGATTCTGTTTTTGGAGCTTCTGTGCCTTCCACTCCGCATAATTTGTCATGTCCAAATAACGGCGGCCCTCCAGCCATTTTTCATTCATTTCCATGAGGACAGAACCCATGAGGCGGATCACAGACTCCCGGTTGGGGAATATCCGGATGACGCGCTCCCTGCGGCGGAATTCCTCATTCAGGCGCTCCATCCCGTTGGTCGTGCGCAGACGGTGCCTGTAGGCTTCAGGAAAGGGAAGCACAGCCGTC
>NZ_FOOY01000047.1 GCF_900113325.1 Sporolactobacillus nakayamae
GAGCATGCACACTTAAGCTATTGAACCGCCGTATACGGACCCGTACGTACGGTGGTGTGAGAGGTCGGAGAAATTATCTCCTCCTACTCGATATTATTTTATTCAATTAGTGGAGTTGTGATTACTGGACTTATTTCAAACAACTTTTCGGGAATAACATTTATCAAAGCGTGTTTACCTGTTATTACAAGTAAATATTGGTATATAACATGTTATTTTTTGTTAGTACTGTTTTCTCCATTTATTAATCAAATTTCTGAAAAACTTGAAAAGAAAAAATTTGAAGCTTTGCTAATAACTATGCTCTTTGTCTTTAGTATCATCCCTTCAATTTTTCAATTTCATGTAATGAATGATGGTGGGAAAGGACTGGCAAATATGATTTTGATGTATCTTATCGGCAGATATATTAAAACATATTGGAATGGAGAATATAAAAAGATATGGCTATCAGTTATTAGTATTTTTTCAGTGTGCGCCACGTTCATAATGAATATGGTTTTATCCATTTTAAGGGGAGGAATTGGAATTGAAGCTCCTTTTGCAAGAGACTGTTCGATAACTATTATTCTCTCTTCTGTTGCTATATTTATGCTATTCCGCGAATTTCATTATAAATCTATTTTGATTAATATACTTGCAAAACATGTTGTTGTTATTTACGTTTTCGAAGGAACTATGCGAACGGTACTTAATCAATATATTGATATAATTTCCTTTGAAAAAAAATGGTATTTATTTGCCATCGTTGCTTTATATGTGATTGCAATAATGGCAATATGTATTATCGTTAACTTAATTAGAAGCAAATCGATAGGTAAATTGGATAAATATGGAGTATATATAATATTGAAGATAGGAAACTGGTCATTTGAAAAGTTTGTCGTTTATTTCAAAATTTGCAAACAGAAAATTGTACGATTATTAGTAAATGTTGAACAATGAATATATTCTTCTGATTAGTATATTGTATCTGGAGACAATTCTCCTGTGAATTGATTGGACAGATGAGTCTTGACGGGAATAGACTAACAGAAGTTTGATGAAAATCAATGGATCTATGTTTAAAACTATTCTCTAGTGTTATTGCTGCCTGAAAATAGCCGAAAGTTGACGGGATTGCCTGTCCAGTAGGTGCCAGCTATAATGTCCGTAGGACTTTATAGCTGGCATTTATTTGTAAGCGTCAAATAGCCCACACCTAGTCAAAGATGCGGGCTTGATTTATGATTGTTGGGAAGATAATTTGCAGTTTTCCGGAAGACTTGAG
>NZ_FOOY01000019.1:0-35068 GCF_900113325.1 Sporolactobacillus nakayamae
ATCGATCGTATCACATCAATTCATACATGGGAAGTATGGCTCAATCCACGCACTCATGAAGAGTGTAATTAACAACATTATATCATCAATGCTTTCATCTAAGTAAATGTGTATATGTATGACGTTCTTAATTCATTGGGATATAATCAAAATATGTATAGAAAAGTGGTAATATTGGAAATATATGTTCTATGATGAAAATTTATACTAAGGAACAAAAAATAATGATCACTAATGAACAATTTCGACATCTACTTGCTGGATACAAACAACTGAAAAAAGAAAATGTTTACTTAAAAAGACTCAATGCGGAGTTAATAAGAACGCCTAATTCAGACAGAAAATTCATTGAACGTGAGATTCAGCAAAAACCGATTAAGAACGAAGAAACAAACTACCTTTCAAACTATTCTCTTCCTGACGAAAAAGTGTCATTGTTTAGAAGCCTTTTTCATGGTAGGGATGATGTGTATTCGGTGCGCTGGGAATCCAAAAAGGGAATGTCCGGCTATAGCCCTGCTTGTAGGTATGAGTGGCAACGTCCAATTTGCCGAAAACCGGAGATCGCTTGCAGCAAATGCCCCAATCGAACCCTATTACCACTTAACCAACAAACTATTTTTGAACATCTGAGCGGAGAAAAGACGGTTGGTCTGTATCCAATGCTTAAAAATGAAAAATGCTGGTTTCTTGCTGTTGATTTTGACAAAAAGAGCTGGCAGGAAGATGTGCAAGCATTTCTTAAAGTCAGCAAACAGTATGGTTTACCGTTTTGCATTGAACGATCCAGATCCGGAAATGGTGCTCATCTCTGGTTGTTTTTCATGGAGCCAATTCCTGCCAAAAGCGCCAGACAACTAGGGGCGATTTTACTATCGAAGACTCTAGAGGAATGTTACGAATTAGGTCTAGACTCATTTGATCGCTTATTTCCAAATCAGGATACTATGCCTAAAGGAGGATTTGGTAATTTAATAGCATTACCGCTTCAGAAAAAGGCTAGAATGCGAGGCAACAGTATTTTTGTTGATGAAAATTGGACACCCTATTCAGATCAATGGTTGTATTTATCGTCAGTTCATAAGGTAAATCAGAGAAAAATAGATGATATACTTTCTAATCTTAGTACAGTTAATAAAAAACAAACAAAACAGGAATGGCCGGACAAAATAAAAGTTGTGATTACGAACGGAATTTATTTGAATTCTCATAAGTTACCTTCAATGGTACTGGATAGGATTAGAGAGCTAGCATGCTTTTCTAATCCAGAGTTTTATCGAAAGCAAGCAAGACGAATGACGATGTCGGGAATTCCGCATAAAATCAACTGCTCTGATGAAATTGGAGAGAATCTAGTCATTCCGCGGGGATGTCTTGATAAATTAAAAAGTCTTGCTAAAGAACATTCGATGGAAATAACCATTGAAGATCAGAGGTATATAGGAATAGAAATTGAACCTGTCTTTCATGGGCGATTAACTTCGATTCAGCAGGATGCACTTGAAACGTTACTAGAAAATGATTACGGCATTTTAGCAGCAGTACCGGGATTTGGTAAAACTGTGGTATCCGCAGCATTATTAGCCAAAAGGAAAGTCAATACATTAATCGTTGTTCATCGTTTGCAGTTGCTTGAGCAATGGATTGAAAAAATATCGTTACTGCTTGGAATATCAAAGAATGAGATTGGACAAATAGGCGGTGGGAAGAACAGGATTACAGGTACTATTGATATTGCTATGATCCAGTCTCTAAATGGTAAATCTGGTGTAAAAGCGCTGGTTACTCAATATGGACAAGTTATAGTGGACGAATGTCATCATATTGCAGCATATAGCTTTGAAAAAGTTTTGAAGCATATTCGAACAAAATTTGTTCTTGGTCTTACTGCAACACCAGTACGAAAAGATGGTCTTCATCCGATCATTGAGATGCAGTGTGGGCCGATAAGATTCAAGGTTAACGCTAAAACTCAATCTAAAGTGCAAACATTTAATCACATCCTCCTTCCGAGACAAACCAAGTTTAAATCTGAATTAACAGATATTCAAAAACTATTTACTGAACTAGTGAATGATCAGGATAGAAACGACTTGATTTTTAATGATGTGCTTGAATCTTTGGAGGAAAAAAGAAAACCAATCATAATCACAGAGAGAGTTGCACATGCTTCTACTCTTAAGAAAAGATTTGCACCGTTTGTTAAACAAATCGTTGTCCTTTCTGGGCAGGGGAAAAGAAGCGAACGCAAACACGAATTGCAGTATTTAGCTGATCTTCCAGCTGAAGTAGAATGTCTGGTAATAGCTACTGGAAAGTATATTGGGGAAGGATTTGATGATTCGAGGTTAGATACTTTATTTCTAGTGATGCCAATTTCTTGGAAAGGTACGCTAGAACAATATGTCGGTAGACTTCATCGTGAACATCCAAATAAAAACGAAGTGCGTGTCTACGATTATGTGGACAGCAGTGTTCCTGTTCTTAATAAAATGTATCAAAAAAGGCTTAAAGGTTATCGGGCGATGGGATATGTTCATGTAAGTCAATCATCAAATAAAAGTGAGCAGATGAGATTATTTTAATTGATGTGACTTCTTTGTAATGAAGATTTAGTATGACTTCATGCATACAACCCGCCCCTTTCCAAGATAATAATCATGAGGATTGTTTTTCATTTTGCACAATCATTTCAATGATGTCTTCTGAGGGGTAACGTATATGGATATAAAGGTACGGGTCTCGAGTCTTGAACTATATAATTGCAAGAATGTTGTGCAGGGGAAGTTGTATTTTCCATGTGCGAAAAGTCATTCGATGAAACGAGCGGATGTGCTGGGGCTGTATGGACAAAATGGGTCTGGGAAGACGGCTGTGGTCTCTGCGTTTGATGTGCTGCGCACGCTGCTCGGCGGAAAGCCGCTGAGTCCGGATGTTGACCGGCTGATTTATCAGCGGAGTGATACGGTGCGCTTTGTGTTCACCTTTTTGATCTGTGTTGAGCGCCACTATTATGAGGCTGTGTATGACGTCGCGCTGACCAAGCGGGACTTGGATGCGGATGACGCGGTGAATTTGGCAAATGATCGTGCGCATGATCCGGTGTTTATTTCGCATGAGGAAATTCGCTACAAGGAATTGGTCAAAGGCGCACGGTATAAAACAGTGCTTGCGTTCACGCGGGAAGGGCAGGAGACGAAGCTGTCGCCGAATGCGGTGGCGTCGAAAATGAAGTCCAGAAAAGAAGATCTGGTGGTTTCTTACAAGGTCAATGCTGAACTTGCTTATAAGGAGCACACATCCTTTATTTTCCGCGCAGAGGGCTTTCATTTGCTTGGCAGGGCGCTCGAGCAGCGAACTTTCGAACTGTTGCAGGCGCTTAAGAATGTATTCGCCAGTCGTCTCTTCGTTTTAAGCAACCATGAGTCCGGCATATCGCTCGCTAATCTCTCGATTCCGATTCATTGCCGAAGTGCGGCGTTGAATCTGGATGAAGAGGGTTATGGTGTGGTTGAGCTGCCGATCAACTCGCCTAAGAAAGTCGACATGGAAACCTATGAAATTTTGCAAACGATGTTTACCGCGATCAGCAAGATACTTAAAGAGATTGTTCCGGGATTGTCGGTGGAAGCGAAGAACTTGGGGAGCCAAACAATGAGCGACGGACGTGACGGTGTTCGTGTTGAGTTAGTCGCAAAGCGTGAGGGTCGAGTGCTTCCGATCGCCTGTGAATCTGATGGTGTTAAGAAATTGCTCACCGTGCTGAGTTCTCTGATTGTGATGTATAACGATAAGAACGCGTGTATTGTGATCGACGAACTGGACGCAGGCATTTATGAATTTTTGCTTGGAGAACTCGTGAAAATTTTGAAGGACAGCGGCAAGGGACAACTGCTGTTCACCTCGCATAACTTGAGGCTTTTAGAAGTGCTTGAAAAAGAAAATCTTGTGTTTACATCGACCAATCCGGAAAATCGCTATATTGTTCTTAAGGGCATCCGAGACAGCAATAACATACGTGAGGTCTACATCCGTGCGATTCAACTCGGAAATGACGGAGAGGATGTCTATCAAGAGACCGACCGTTATGAGATCATGGAGGCTTTCGATGAAGCAGGTGAATTAAATCATGGCTAAGAAAAAAGTGGTTGTTTTTATTGTTGAGGGAGTTTCGGATGAACGCGCAGTGGCGGCTATTCGAAAATACGTGTCCTATAACTATACGATTTACATCCATGTCACTCATGGTGATCTGTTCACGAGACCGGGTGTTAGAAAAAGCGTTAAAACGCGTGTCTCGGATCAGGTTCGAAAAATCATGAATGAAACGAAATATCGCAAACAAGAAATCTTAGCGGTTATTCAGCTCACAGATACAGACGGGGCGTTCGTCGATGATCAGGACGTTACTGTAAACGAGTCGGTTGGTAAGGATCCGGTTTACCGCGAATCCGGAATTGTCGTAGCAAATAGCGGGATTCGGCAGTACATACAAAAAAGGAATAAAATGAAAGCATCCGAGCTTCGGTTGATGAGTACAGCGGATGAGATCATGTCGGGAATCTATTACTTTATTTACTATTTTTCTTGCAACCTCGACCATGTTATTTATAATGATCGGAACATGAGCATTGAAGAGAAAATCAACCGCTCGCGAAAATTTGAACGAGAATGCAGCAGTCGTCCGGAACTTTTTCATCAATTCTTTGAAGACAGCACCTTTGCGGTTCAAGGTTCTCTTGATGACAGCTGGACATTTATTGAACAGGGGACACATTCGGTGCAACGATACTCAAATTTTCATTTGATCTTTCATCTTTTAGACAGCTTGAATGAGCAAAATATATCGCAGGAAACACTGCGCTAGGGGGCAATCATGGATCATCAAATCGGTGGGAAATCATTGACGGAATGGGAACGAATGAATCCAATCGTTAAGAAAATCGAAGCGGGCAGTGAAGTGTTATGGCTCAATCCACATTATGGCGAACAGGGAGCGGATTTTGTTTCCGGTCAGGATGTTGCGGATGCTGAGTCTCGGTTACAGCGATTCGCGTCTTATTTTTCCGCTGCTTTTCCAGAAACACGCGCTTCACGCGGAAGAATCGAATCGCCGATTTACGCGCTGCCCAAGCTGCAGGCATTTCTGGGGGAATTCGGCGATACGTCGATTTCCGGACGGCTGATGATGAAGGCAGACAGCGAACTGCCGATATCCGGATCAATTAAGGCGCGCGGCGGGATTTATGAAGTGCTGAAGACAGCAGAACAATTGGCGATGAGCGCGGGATTGCTCAGAGAAACAGATGACTACGCAAAACTTGCGGAGAAATCGTTTCGAACCTTTTTCTCGTACTATTCGATCGCGGTCGGATCAACAGGGAATCTTGGACTCAGCATTGGCATTGTTGGGGCGACACTTGGTTTTCATACGACCGTACACATGTCGGCCGACGCAAGTCAGTGGAAAAAAGAGATGCTTCGGGAAAAAGGCGCGATTGTTAAAGAGTATGAGGCAGATTATAGTGTGGCGATCACAGAGGGGAGAAGGCAGGCGGCGCAAGATCCCCGTTGCCATTTTATTGATGATGAGAATTCGAAAGACCTGTTTGTCGGTTACGCCACGGCAGGTAATCGATTGAAAAAACAATTTGCCGACGCGGCGATTTCGGTGGATTCTGATCATCCGCTGTTTGTCTATCTGCCATGCGGAGTAGGCGGCGGTCCGGCTGGTGTGACGTTTGGTTTGAAGCAGGCATTCGGTTCCCATGTGCATGCTTTTTTTGTCGAGCCGACTCGTGCGCCATGTTTTTTGCTTGGGCTATTGACGGGCTTGAATGACCAAGTGTCGGTGCGGGATTTCGGACTTGATAATCGGACGGCGGCTGACGGATTAGCTGTTCCGCGTCCGTCGGCTTTTGCCGGAAAAGCAGCCGGACACTTAATATCCGGCTGCATGACTGTGTCGGATGAACGCCTTTTTCAGTATTTGAAAGCGCTCAAGGATACAGAAAATCATTGGATTGAACCCTCTGCCGCGGCCGGTATCATCGGATCACAGATGCTTTTGGGCAGTCGCGCCGGGCAACACTACTTAGCGGAGCACCAATTGACGGATAAAATGATCAATGCGACTCATCTTTTCTGGGCAACCGGCGGCGGTATGGTTCCTGAAAAGAACAAGAAAGCCTACTATGCGCAGGCTTCCCGGGTTCGTCCGATTTCTGATTAATGGTTGTTCTTGTTTTGATGACTTGTGTACTCGTTCGGAACATCATTCCCGTCGGCATAATTTTTTTGCTGGGCCAGTCGTCCGTTGCGATGTTCGCCCGTGTTATCTCTTTCTTTAAATTGGTGGGTGAATTCTTGTTCTTTGTTCATAAAAAAAGACTCCTTTATTTGTTGTGTGGAACAACGATTATCGTGTGCAAATCGAACATGAGTTATGCGTGTTTTCATGAGTGGATGAGGATGTCGTTAGCTGCCGTCATATCAAAAGGACTTTCCACGGTTATTCGGTGCGAAAGCTCTTTTTGAATTCATAAGAATAGACTTGTTGAACCTTGTCTTGTCCTACTGATAAACTCACGGACATAATTTCTATTTTTCTGACGAATAGATGAGCTTAGGTGTGTCACTGTCAAAAAACACCTACAAATTACCCGGACGATTGCGCTATAATGGAGAAAATATTAAGAATTTATTTTATGAATTTACAATTGACGCTGTTACAGCATTTATTCTGACATAAATTAAATTTGAATTCCTTGATGGGCATGGAATTCTATGATGGGGGATTGACCTATGTTAAAAAATCTTAAGGCATTCATTTTTTGGCTCGTACTGATTTTGCTTATTGTTGGGATGATCTATAAGGGATCATCAACACCGTATACTCAGCAGAATCTGCAGCCTTTCCTGAAAGCACACTTTGAATGGACAGCGGAGACCTTTCCACATGTCGATTTTAACTATGGCGGAGAGCGGATTACTTCCGATGATCCATACGCTTTGTTCGAATTCGTTTTCCGCAAGGCAAGTCATGTTACTGAATATTGTCTCTTAACCTTTATGATTATTAATCTCTTTATGACGACTGTGATGCCTCGGATGCTTTGCTATTTCTGCGGTCCTGCGATCGCTCTGTGCTACGCGATGTTCGATGAATGGCATCAAACGTTTGTTCCGGGTCGAACCGGGCATCTTATTGACACATTTACCTTTGATTTGGCCGGTATGATTTTAGCGATGATCATCGTGTTCGTTCTTGATCTCTACTATTATCTCTTTTACACCGGCAGCCATCATTCCTCACGTCTGCAAGCCGAGCAGCACGGATAATTGCCAAAATAGAATAAACTTTTCAGTTTGGCAGACCGATATAATTAATGATATATGATGGGCTATGCAAATAGGTACAAGTGACCGGATTGGGCTTGAAGGGATGGATCGGCATGGCTTTAAAGAAGAAAAAGGCGGAAGGCAGTCTGAATTCAAGGCGTTTTAACCTTCAAAGTCTTTATTTCGTGATGTTTTTTATTGGTGCTTTGTGTGTGGCGGCAGCATTTTATTTCCTAGGGACTGTCCAGATGGTTCTTCCTGCTGTTGCTGCCGCCATTGTACTGCTTGTCGTAGGCGGAATTGCCCTGCGCTTTATTTTTATAGGCTATAACAAACGCGTACACAAGTTGAGGATAGCGGTCGGAAGAGCGGAAACCGGGGACATGAGTGTCATCGTCAAAGATTCCGAAAATGATGAGCTTGCCCGTCTTGCTGAAGGCATCAATCACATGATTCGAATGAATCATAGTGTGATTGAGAGCATGTCTGAGGTTTCGGATAAAGTAAACGATGCATCTCAGACACTGGTGTCAAGTGTGGAGGAACACACCGCATCGTCAAACGAGATTGGATCGACAATGACTGAAATCGCTGCCGGAGCCTCCGATCAAGCGGAGCTGATGGTCAAAAATAAAGAAGCGACCGATCAGTTGAAAGAGAGAATGGGAAGTATTACGGAACAGACAAGCTTGATGAAACAAGGTGCCGAACAGTTAGCCGAGGTTTCAGAAAGAAATCAAGAATCCGTGATTAAGCTGAGAGATCATTCAGTGCGGACGATCAGCACCACGGCGGATATTATCGATGCCATTGCATCACTGGATTCACGATCAAAGAATGTGGGGAAGATTATCGAAACCGTTTCGGAAATTGCCGGACAAACGAATTTGCTCGCTTTGAATGCGGCAATTGAGGCGGCGCGTGCCGGTGAACAAGGTAAAGGGTTCGCCGTTGTTGCCGATGAGGTTCGAAAATTGTCGGAGCAAACGGATCGGGCGCTCAAGGAAATTTCTGATCTGATGAACGGTATTCGCACCGACACGGAGAGCACCGTTGCGTTTGCAGGAAAAACGAGTAAAGTGCTCGAAGAACAATTTGTGGTTGTCAGCGATTTTGAGAAGGCGTCCAAACGAATTGCCCAAGCTGTATCGGACAATCAAGACAGAATCAGCCAAATTTCTTCTTCGATCAATGATATGGCTGAGCGAACACAAGAGATTAAAGAACATATTGACGGCATTACTCAAATCAGCGAACAGACAGCCGCAGGTACGCAGCAAGTGACTGCGTCGATTGAAGAACAGACTGCCGGCATGGAGCACCTGACCACACTTGCGTCCGATTTGGAAGCAGACGCGGGAATTATCCGGCAAGCGCTGAAGGGTTACACGCTTTCTTAATAGAAATCGAACATGGGCTAGTTAGGATCGATGTATAGATAAAATGCAAGCATAGTATTCTGGGGGGAATCATAAATGAAAAAAGAGGAGAGCAACGCAAAAAAGGTAAACAAACCAAAAAATGCAGCAGAGGAACATTCGAAGAATAGTGGGCGATTGACGGGCGGGAAGATAAATTCGATGGGCAAATTTATCCGAAAGTTGCCGCAAAATGTGAGTGGACGCGGTTTATCAACAATGAGTCTTCGAAAACAACTATTGATTCCAATCGTCAGCATTATCGCTATTGTTGGCATTATTGGAGGATTATTCAGCTATCTCTATGGAGCGAGGCAGACAACAGATCAACTAACGCAATCGACGATGGCACAGTTGAAGGCAACGAATCAAACATTTGATACATACTTTGACGATGCACAGTCTGTCGCTCGCCAGTTTACGATGAGTAAAACGCTTGGAAATGTGCAAAAGAACAAGGATGAAATCCAGCTTTCTTTCCAAAACGTGCTTAGTTCCAATACAAAATATCAAGCAATCAGCTATGCATCTGCGGACAAGGACATTGTGCGTGCGCCTCTTTACTTTTTTCCAAGGGGCTACGATCCAACTACAGAAGGCTGGTATAAGGCGGGAACTGCCGCAAACGGGAAATCGGTTTGGACCGATCCTTACAATGATAAAGTCACAAAACAAAATGTAGTAAGTGTGGCACAGGCAGTTGTTGATGAAGGAAAAGTTAAAGGCGTTGTCAAGATGGATCTGTTCATCCAATCAATTATTAATCAGGTGAGTGCTGCCAAATTAGGTGAAACCGGCTATGCGACACTGCTTGACAGTAAAGGTACCTATATTGCGTCCCCGAAGAAAAGCCAATTGGGTAAGAGTGTCTCAGGTCAGGAATTCTACAAGAAAATGCGTGGTATGGGTAATAGCGGTAATTTTTACGCAAAGATTGATGGCTCCCAAAAGCTTGTTTCGTTCTTTAAGAATAAAACGTCCGGTTGGACCCTTATGGGGATTATTGATAAAAGCGAGATCTCTAAGCAAGCCAATTTAATCACACTTCCATCAGTTGTGACTTTGATCATTATTATTGCAGTAGCGATCTTATTGACAAGCTACATACTTGGACGGATGATCGCGCGCTTGAGAAAGCTTCAGGAAGCTGCCGGACGGATTGAAAAGGGCGACTTAACAGTTAAAATACCCGCTGAAGGCAATGATGAATTATCACAATTAACCAAAAGCGTAAATCAGATGGCGCAAACAAACCGTGAAGCATTTAAGAAAATGATTGATGTATCGCATCAAATTATTGGTGCTTCGCAGACATTGGTGGCTAGTGCCGAGGAGAATGTCGCTTCGGCAAATGAGATCAGCGCAACGGTAACTGAGATCGCTGCTGGGGCATCAAATCAGTCTAAATCTATTGATGATAGTCAAACGTCGCTTCAGGATCTTTTGAAGCAGGTCAATAGAATCGATGATCGCAGTAAAGAAGTTCTTAATGGAGCCTATCGGATGACGGAGTTTGCCCGTGGAGGTCTTGACAAGATGGATCATCTATCCGTTCAATCAAAAACTTCTGCCGACACGACCCACCGGATCATTAGTACGGTTCTGAAATTGGAGGAGCATGCCAAACGTGTGCACAAGATCATCGATGTGCTTGATGGTATTGCGAGACGAACGAATCTGTTGTCGCTAAACGCCAGCATTGAGGCGGCACATGCAGGCGAACAAGGGAAAGGTTTCGCCGTGGTTGCCGGCGAGATTCGGAAGCTTGCTCAGCAGACCAATCAGTCGCTTAAAGAAGTCACCGATATGGTTCAATCGATGAATGAGGAGATCCAGCAGGCGGTCGCTTATTGTGAGCAAACAAATGATACCCTTAAAGGTCAAGATGCGGCTGTCGCCGAATCCAATGATGCGTTTAAAGAAATCCAGAAAACGATTGAACGCAACGTTACGGGCATGAAGACGATCGCTGATGCGATTATTAACACGAATCAACAAATTGAGCAAATAACTCAAGGCGCGCAGACGATCGCCGCAACAAGTGAAGAGACGGCCGCGAGCACAGAGGAAATGAGCGCTTCTGTTCAAGAGCAGACTGCTTCGATGGACGAGTTGAATAAATTGGCCGGTGATCTGGACCAACAGGCTCAGATGATGCAAGAAGAAATCAAACGCTTCAAGATTTGATCAATGATTACCTATTAAGCTATTTAAGGGCATACAAAAACAGGTCTGAGGCTTTTTCTCAGACCTGTTTTTTTCAGGACAGGTTGTTAATTAAATTACCCAATTGCCTTTGCGGAAAATAGGAATCTGCTTTCCGTCCGCCGTTTCACCATCAATAGCCAATTCCCCTGACCCAACCATAAAATCTACATGTGTCAAACTTTGATTTGCGCCGAGCGATTCCAGTGTTTCAAGAGACATCTTTCGTCCACCGCGATAGTTGAATGGAAAGGAATGACCAATGGCCAAGTGGCACGAGGCATTTTCGTCAAATAATGTATTGTAGAAAATGAGATTGGTTTCTGAAATTGGTGAATGATGCGGGACGAGGGAGACCTCGCCAAGGTAATGAGCGCCATCGTCAGTTTCAATGATTTGCTTGAGTGTGTCCTGTCCTTGTTCTGCATGATAGGCAACGATTCTGCCGTTTTTAAAGGTAATTGAGAAGTTGTTAATCAAATTACCGCCATAGTTTAATGGTTTTGTACTGGCAACCGTCCCGTTGACTCCATTTTTATGCGGCATCGTAAATATTTCCTCAGTCGGCATGTTGGGTTGGAACGGAGTGCCTTGATCATTAACCATACCGCCGCCGACCCAAAGATGTTCTGCGGGAAGCTCAATCGTCAAATCAGTGCCCGGTGCTTTATAGTGTAATTTTTTGAAACGTTTCTCATTGAAATAGTTGAGCTTGTCTGTCAGTGATTGAATATGCTGTTTCCATGCTTCTTCAGGATTCGCTTGATCCGCACGCGTAATTTTAAAAATCTGTTGCCAAAGCGTATCCATTCGCTCGGACTCATCCATTTTCGGAAAAATGGTGGCAGACCAAGCTAGAGTTGGAACCGAGACTATTGTCCAGCTTACCTTCGCGCTGCTTTTATCATTTGAGAATTGTTTATTCGCGGCAGCAGCGGCTTTTTGCGCCGCGGCTATTCGTAGTGGATCAATTCCTTTGAGCAGTTCGGGATTGGGTGAGTAGATATAAAGGAATGCCGCATTTTGATCGGAAAGTTCCTGGAAAGTGCGCGCGCGCCAGTCAGGAAAATGGCTTAATGACTGTTCAGGAGCAAGTCCGAGCTTGAGACGTGTTATCTGTTCGTCATCCCAATCAACGAAGACATTTCGCGCCCCAACTTCGTAAGCCCTTTTTACAACTTTCCGCACGAATTCGGGTGATTCAATAGGCGCAAAGATCATGACATCTTGATCTTTCTGCACATTAAGACCAATTGTGACCGTAATATCGGCATAATGGTCAAGTAACATTTCAAAGTTATCCATTCAATAAGCCTCCTGTAGGATCCGTCCGTTTTATATCGTTACCACTGTAGGCAACGTTCTTGACACCAATCATTGCCATTTTATCACAGTGCAGAAGCTTAGGCATACAGATGTAGAGCGAGGCAAACTAAGAAAACGAAAAACGGGCGAAACGAATTCGGGTATTCGCATACGATAGTAAGGAAAATCATGTGGAGGTGATGAGGATCATGGGTGCTTCAGAAGGATATGGAAAAAGCTCAGGCTTCGCATTGGTGGTTGTTCTGTTTATTCTCTTAATCATCATTGGGGCTTCTTGTGCGTATTAACTAAAAAGGATCGACCGGATGTGTCCCCGCGCCGATCCTTTTGTACATAATTTCTATACAGCTGTTTCGTAGACTGAACGAAAAATTTCTTCATTACACGCAAGAAACTCTTGTTCTGTCAAGGGAGTTGGGTACTGCATCATGAGTAAGTGAACGTGTTCGCCGGTTTGCTGCAAATCCGGCTGAATGTAGCCAAATTCACTAAGCGTGAAACCAAGCCGTTCATAAAAATGGATTCTGCGTTTCGCAAGATCAGTCGTTGGTGTTTCGACCTCAATAAGTACCGGTTTGTTCGCATGCTCAAGATATTCACTGAGCATGTGTGATCCGATTCCATGTCCGCGCAAGCTTGACTGTACGGCAAAGTGTTCAATAAACAGAAAATCGTGGAAAGACCACTCTGCAATAAATCCCTCTAATGCTTTTCCTGACTGATCATAGCGGGATAAAATGGTGAAATTCATTTGATTTAATAGATCGAGTTCCTTGTCACGGGAACGAAATTCTGCCTGAGGAAATGATTCTCTCATTAAATCATAAAAAAGATCAAAGTCCCCATGGTTCAATGGTTTTAATCGCTGATTCATTCATTTTCCTCCATGTCCGTATGAGACAGCTTCATTGTTTGCATGTCAAAATACTCAATGCTAGTTTAGCATAGATGAGATACACAAGAACAAAGACCTTCGTCTCAAATTGAGCGGAGGTCTTTGTTTCACTGGTAAGAAAGTATAAAAAGAATTCAAGGAAACGAGTGCAAGCGGTCCGGAAAAACGCCGCATCCTGCGGCTCACCGGACACTAGGGGCGTCCATGGCCGTCGCAACTAAGTCTTCGCCTATGCCAGAGGTTTGGCGCGAAGCCCAGTTTTCTAATGGCGGCGGCGCATTTCCTTATGGATGTTCTTCCAACGCGCCTTTTCCTTGAGCCGCTCCTGAACATCAGTTTTACGTTTCACGAACGCGAGCTCGCGTTGCAGTTTCAAGTAACTCGTGTAACGTTCCTGAGTTAGTCGGCCGTCTTGCAGTGCGGCCTGCACCGCGCATCCTGGCTCATTATGGTGCGTGCAGTTGCGAAAACGGCATGCAGCGGCAAGTGTTTCAATGTCTGAGAAGCTATGGTCAAGCGATTCTTCAGAAGCTGTCCAGAGTTGCAGCTCGCGCATACCCGGCGTGTCAATGAGCACACCTCCATTGGGCAGAATGATCAGTTCACGATTCGTTGTCGTGTGGCGACCGCGGTCGTCATCCGCGCGAACCGTGTTTACAAGCTGAATGTCTTTACCGCAGAGCCAGTTGGTTAAGGTCGATTTTCCGGCACCTGACGAGCCAAGAAAAACAGCTGTTTTTCCTAAACTGAGATAGTCGGCGAATTGATCTTTTCCATCATCATGAAGCGCGCTGACGCTGATGATCGGAACGCCAAACGCAATCGCTTCGACCTCCGCTATTTTCGTTTTGAGATCGGAGCATAGATCCGCCTTACTCAGCAAGACGACAGGGTTCGCGCCACTCTCCCAGGCCAAGGTTAGGTAGCGTTCCAGCCGGCGTATGTTGAAGTCATGGTTGAGGGCCATGACCAGAAATATGGTATCGATATTGGCGGCGACAATCTGTTCAACAGTTGCCCCGCCGGCCGCATGACGTGAAAATTTACTGAAGCGGGGCAGAAGACGGTCAATGGTCGCTTTGTGTTCGGACGGACGTTCGCGAATAATGACCCAGTCACCAACTGCCGGAAAATCTTCGCGCGTATCCGCTTGGTGGCGCATCTTTCCGGCAACCTCGGCCAAATACTCACCACGCTCCGTAATCAACTTGTACTGTCCTTTATATTCGGAAATCACGCGGCCGACCGATTGACCGCTTTCAAGATTCAAGGGTGTTTCTTCTAAATGCTGATTCCAGCCATACATTTTTAAGTTCAATGAAAATCCTCCTGTTGAAAGAAAATTAGGTATGAAAAAAAGACCGTTCACACGGTCTTCTCACAAAATGGAAGTTGCCCTGTGACAGGCCCCCGCTCCCTAATAGTCAGTACAACATTCAGATGTTTCTGAGTATTGGGGACCGGCGGCACGCGACAATGAGATTGTATGCGGTAATGTTCGTTACATTTGCCATAAGACAGATCCCCTTTCCTAAACTAAATTTACTCAACTCATTATACGAGGAATCATCATCGCTGTAAAGGCGGATTTTAAAAGGCATGGACAGGACAAGCCGCGCATAAGATGAATCAGAAAGACATGCGCGGTAGTGAATGAAAAAGAGGCGATTCAAATGAAAGGAAAAGTTATCGGTGTTTTACAAGTCGCGGCGACATTCATTGGAACCGTTGTCGGCGCTGGTTTCGCCTCGGGGAGGGAAATTATTCAGTTTTTTACCCAATTCCATGCGTATGGTACGATTGGAGCCATTCTAAGCGGCGTGTTCATGACATGGATCGGTACAAAAATGATGATCTATGCAAGACGAATAGACGCTTATTCTTTTAATGAATTAATTACTGCGTTATTTGGTGAGCGAATCGGCAGCGTGATTCAAGCTTTGTTGTTTTTTATCATTTTGGGCATAACCGGAGTGATGCTGGCCGGATCAGGAGCGGTATTTGGCGAACAACTGGGCTGGAGCCGTCAGATCGGTATTTTGCTTGCTCTTTTGTTGGGTACCCTTTTTTTAATAAAAGGTGTCCGTGGGTTACTGTTTGTCAATTCACTTGTTGTCCCCTTGCTCGTTAGTTTTGTACTGCTCACATTTTGGACAAATAAAGCAGGTGCTCAATTCTTTCCGGAGTCGGGACATATTCGCTGGCTATTTGCGGCGTTTAATTATTCGGCCTTTAATTTGTCCACGGCGCTCATTGTGCTTGTCCCGATGGCAAAGGAGTTTAAAGATGAACGCGTACTGAAATATGGAGGGATTCTCGGCGGATGCGGACTCGCATTGCTTCTCTTCCTCTCCCATCTGATGATGTTGGGAAAATCCGATATCGGTCTGTACGAATTACCCATGGCGGAGATGGTACGACCACTTGGTTCATGGATGCATATCGCGTTTGTCTGCGTCATTTTCGGCGAGATACTGACTACATTTGTTGGAAATATATTCGGTCTGACCAGACAGCTTCACAGCGTGTTTCCAGCGCTGTTCACGATTCGTTTTGCCATGCTCACATTAATTATCTGTACCTTTGTTATCGGACAGTTTGGCTACGGTTCACTCATTTCCACGCTTTATCCTCTGTATGGCGCGCTATGCGCCGTGATTTTCATCTATATGTGCTTCGTGCGCCTTCCTGAAAAACAACGCTGACTTTGATGAAAAGTGTCTCTTATTGAAAATTATTTTACTCATTTAACAAAAAATAAAGGAAAAATTAGTTGCAATATGTAGAAGAATAAAGTAGGTTATTGATAGGCACATAAGTTTCTTTTGAGAAACATATATTCTTTGAGCAAAAAAGGAGGAGCGTCATGTCCGTTCGAGAATACTCGAGACCGGACTGAACAAATCAGAAAAAACGACTATGGTGAAAAGACAATCTCCCGATTCAATCGGCTCAGAACCACACACGCAATCATTTGATCAGGCAATTGGGAAATCAAAAGGCTGGAGGCAAATGCTTCCATTTATTGGACCCGCGTTTATCGCGGCGGTTGCTTATATTGATCCCGGCAACTATGCGACAAATATTCAAGCTGGGTCACAATTCGGCTATATGCTTCTTTGGGTAGTCGTCGTCTCCAACTTAATGGCGATTCTCATTCAGACGTTATCCGCTAAAGTCGGCATCGCAACGTCACATAATCTTCCGGAGATTATACGTGACCGTTGGCCGCGAAAAGTTTCGATTTTTTATTGGATTCAAGGAGAAATTATGATCATGGCGACCGATCTCGCCGAATTTATCGGAGCGGCGCTTGGATTTCATCTCGTTTTTGGATTACCAATGATTCCATCCGCAATTTTGACTGCGATTTGCGCGCTGTTGATTCTTGTATTTCAGGTCAAGGGCTTCCGTCCGCTTGAAATGGTGATCGCCTTGATGGTTTTTATCGTGGTTATCGCGTTCAGCTTTGAAATACTTTTTGCTTTGCCCGAGTTCAAACCGTTTGTCCAAGGCTTTGTTCCGCAGTTTCAAGGAACCGAAAGTGTATTGCTCGCTGCGGGGATCCTTGGAGCCACAGTGATGCCGCATGCCATTTACATGCACTCAGGGCTCACTTGCCGTCGGGTCATCGGACAGAACGACGCAGAACGCAAAAAGATTTTCCGATTTGAACTCATTGATATTTTGATTGCGATGATTATTGCCGGTGTGATTAACGCAATTATGCTTGCCGTAGCAGGATCCACATTTTTCGGCAATGAAGTTATTGATGATTTGTCCGTTGCTTTCCACGGATTCAGTACGTATATCGGTCCGATTGCCGGTATTTTGTTCGGTGTCGGTCTTCTCTCTGCGGGATTGTCGAGCTCATCGGTCGGCACGCTGGCAGGCGATATTATGATGCAGGGGTTTATTCATAAACGTATTCCGGTCTTTTTACGACGCGTCTGTTCGATGCTTCCGCCGCTGATCCTGATCATCTCGGGAGCAAACGCGACAAAAGCACTTGTTATGAGCCAAGTAGTCTTATCGTTTGGCATCGCATTAGCAATTATTCCGCTCATTGTTTTCACAAGTAATAAGGCAATTATGGGACAGCTTGTGAACCGCAAAGTGACAACTGCCACTGCTTGGGCCATCGCGGCTGTCGTGATTTGTTTGAATGTTTTCCTGCTCTACCAAACATTCTTTGGTTAATATAAAAATGAACGAACTTCATACAGAAAGTTGAAAAGGATTCCACATGTCGGGATCTTTTGTTCGTAATGAAGTTGTAAAATTTAAGATGGGAATTAAGAAAAAAATTGTTCACAGGATTATTGAATTTATGAAATTGACTTTATGACAGAAAATGACGTAAAATGAAGTTTGTGAGATAAAAACGATAGGCCACCTGATGAAGGTGCGACGGTTGTTTGTCGTTTATTTATATTATCGGACATGTTTGTTGTCCAATAAATTTTCTGGAGGTTATCAGTAATGGTTAAAATTTCCAAAGGCAAGTTTGAATTTCTCGAACAGTTGTCCGACAAAAATGGCGTTATCGCCGCACTCGCGATCGATCAACGTGGTTCTTTGAAGAGAATGATCGGCGCAGCTCAAGGTAAAGACGCTACGGTTGAAGAACTGGCGGATTTCAAAACGCTCGTTTCTAAAGAATTAACTCCATATGCAAGCGCAATTCTGCTTGACCCTGAATATGGTATTCCAGCAGGCAAAGCACGCGCAGCTTCTTGTGGTCTTTTGACTTCTTATGAAAAAACAGGTTACGACGCTACTGAAGCCGGCCGTATTCCTGACCTTCTTCCTAACTGGTCTGTAAAACGTATCAAAGAAAACGGCGGTACTGCTGTTAAACTGCTCGTTTACTTTGATCCTGATGAACCGGATGAAATTAATGATGTTAAAAAAGCATTCGTAGAACGCATTGGTTCTGAATGTAAAGCAGAAGATATTCCGCTCTTCTTCGAAATCGTAACTTATGATGAAAACGTTACTGAAAAAGAAGCATATGCGAAAATCAAACCTCAAAAGGTTCTTGACTCGATCAAGGTCTTCACACAAGAACGCTATGGTATCGACGTTCTGAAATTGGAAGTTCCTGTTGACATGAGCCGCGTTGAAGGCGTTGGCGAAAATGCTCCTGTTTACACTGCTGAAGAAGCAAAGAACTACTTCCTCGAAGTAGACAAATTGACAACGATCCCTTACATCTGGCTGAGCGCAGGCGTTTCAACTGAACTCTTCCAGAAGACACTCGTATTCGCACATGATGCAGGTGCAAAATACAATGGCGTACTTTGCGGCCGCGCTACATGGCGTGACGGCGTTGAAGCATACGGCAAGGGTGGAGAAGAAGGAGCTATTAAATGGCTTCGTTCTCAAGGTAAGGCGAACGTTGAAGAACTCAACGCGATTCTTGCTGAAAACGCAACTCCTTGGTATGACAAGTTCGGCGGCAAAGACAAGATCGAAGTCGTTGACTAATTTAGTACCAATTAATTAATTAGAAGGCGCGACGGATTTTTATCTGTTGCGTCTTCTTTTTACATAGTGCCGGAAAAACAACTATTTTGTCGTATAACCCCTAATTAGCAAAAAAACAGAGCGAAGTTTATCCTTCGGTGAGTTTCGAGATACGATAATGGTGTTCACATTCGATAAAGGACATGTTATGATTTCACTATCATTTGTGATGTACTCGAATACAAAGATGAATCTATAAAGAAAAGGGAAGAGATCATGAAAAAGAAAATCTTATTGACGATCGGGAGTATTATTGTTGTCCTTTTCGCTGCTGGTGGGGGCTATGCTTGGTGGATGTATCACTCGGTTGCAGCCACTGCAGGCAATATGTACGAAACATCCGGAGGAAAAGGAAATCACCAGGCGGTCTCGAAAAAGAAGCCGATCAGCTTGCTCCTACTTGGTGTCGATGAACGTAAAGGTGATCGCGGCCGTTCGGACACGATGATTGCGACGACCTTGAATCCAACGACGAAAACGATGCAGATGATCTCCATCCCACGTGACACGCGAACAGAGATTGTTGGTCGCGGAACCATTGATAAAATCAATGCGGCGTACGCGTACGGCGGTACGAAAATGGCTGAAGATACTGCAGAGAAATTTATCGGTGATATTCCATTCGACTTCTACATTAAAATTAATATGGAAGGTATGAGTGAACTCGTCAATGCAGTCGGCGGCGTAACCGTAAATAACAAGCTTGACTGGAACGATGAAGGCTACTATAAGAAGGGTTATCACTATGCGCGCGGCAACATTACTCTGGACACAGGGGCAAAAGCGATGGGTTACGTGCGGATGCGTCACCTCGACCCTCAAGGAGACTTCGGACGGAATCAGAGACAACGTGACGTGATCATGGCTATTGTAAATAAAATGGCTAATGTGTCATCGGTATCTCGCTACTCACAGATTCTCGATGCGCTTGGTAGCAATGTGAAGACGAACTTGACTTTTGACGACATGAAAAATCTCGCGTTTAATTATCGTGACGCGCGGAAGCATTCCATTAATTACGAAGTAAAAGGGCAAGGCCAGAAGATTAATGGAATCTATTATCTTGTCGTCGGAGCTGCTGAAAAGCAAAGAGTCCATGATATGATTAATGAACAGCTGAATAACTAATTAACGAGTCATTGAGTGAAAAAACGGGCGACCTTGAGTACTAACCAAGGTTGCCCGTTTATAATTTACATGGATTGTATTAGAGAAGTTTACAAGACAACTTCAGTGGTAAAGAATTGCTTCATGTTGCGAATCAATTCGCTGAGATTCTTACTGATCAATAAGTGGTTCAATTCGACTTTTTCAGCAATACACGACTCACTGCCATGGACAAAGATCGTCAGCCCAGGAAATTCATTCTTGAGCTGCTTCAACAAATCGATGAGGAATGAGTCATGTGCGCAATCGGAACATAAGATAGCTAAATAGTCCGCCTTTTTTCGCAGAATCTGATTGCGAATCATAGCTAGCCCATCAATTACCGGCAGGAAGTCTGTAGTCCATCCGCTGATTGCAAATAGATCGTCCATTAATTTGGTTCGCGTCAATCCATTAAATGATTCAAGATTAGCGATTACAATTTCACCAATATCGCTGTTTGGAAGTTGATGAAAGACCTTCAGCATTTTCCAGC
This sequence comes from Sporolactobacillus nakayamae, assembly GCF_900113325.1. Classification (GTDB taxonomy): domain Bacteria; phylum Bacillota; class Bacilli; order Bacillales; family Sporolactobacillaceae; genus Sporolactobacillus; species Sporolactobacillus nakayamae. Next base: position 20,357 of record NZ_FOOY01000019.1, read on the forward strand.
TGAGCAGTCTTAGCGTCGTAAACGCCGCAACCATGTAATCGGCTGTCATGAATTCTTTTTTAGATAAGCGTTCTTGAATTTCATCTAAAGAGCGTTCGAAAAGTTTGACAAACACATCTTCAATTCGCATACCATCGGAAAGCGCGTCGAGACAATCAACCGCTTTGACGCTGTCACCGTCAATCAAATAATTGATATAATCACTCCATATTTGTTTTGCCTGCGTGAGCACCTCATGGCTGTCCCAACTGGTGATCGTTTTGACAGTTAACGAAAGGTCACTGGGCAGTTGTATGATTTTGCCGCTTTTCTCAAGTCGTATACGAGGCAAGATATCTGATCCTGAGGGATTGTTCAGAATGACGCCCTCCTCACCGGTAGACAGCAGCACTCGTGTTGCAGATGGAAATATATGTATGAAATTGATAAATGAATAGCAAATCTTTATGTCAAATAAATGGTTATTGCAACTGTCATTCAGAATAATTTGCATCGCTTTAGTCGTGTGCATCGGCTTTCGATAGGAACGATTTAAGGTCAAAGCAGAATAGACATCGACGATCATCATTAATTTTAAATCACGATCATTTGGCCTCACACGTAAATGATCCGGATAGCCGCTCCCGTTAATTCGTTCGTGGTGAGAGCGAACGACTCGGCATGTTTCTTCTGGAAAATTCATTCGTTTGAGTAAGTCATAACCGTCAACGGTATGCAAAGTGATTTTCTCATATTCTCGTTGTGTCAATTTCCCGGTTTTTAATAGTATTTCATTCGGTGTATACAGTTTACCGATGTCATGCAGCAAACAACCAAGAATAAAATCCTGACTTACATGCCAATGCATATGTCGGTAAAAGAGGCTGGTTAGTACAAATACATCAAGTGAATGGATGTAACAGACCGGATCCCATTGCTTCAGACAGTCTAAGAGAAACCGGACTGTTGGATTGGAAAAATACTTTAAATAGAGAGCGTGAAGCCATCGATACGAATCTTCGGAATGTAAAATTCTACCGCAACGGAGCTCATCGGCGATCTGTGTCATCTCATTTTGAAATCGTTCCGTAAGCTCCTTTCGTTTATGAGGCGTCATTTTTGACATCAGTGTGTAGGTATTCCGAAATGGCGCAATTGGAGGGGCATCGAAGATTGTGACAGAAAGAACACCTCTCCTCTTCAGATAACTGATTAATTCAGATGTAATCAGCATCCCGGTTCGGTAGAGCACAGAGGATTTGATATATATGTCCTTGGCTAGAATGCTTCCTTCCTTCAAGTTTTCCAGTGGTACGACTGTTGACATAAGAGTCATTCACTCCGTTCGATAACTCCCAATTTATTTTGAAAATCCTTCATGCTGCGTAAATCGATTTAGTTAGTTTGATAGGGGGGTGACTCCCAATGAATAAGTAGAACTACGTTTTTTTTCATTTTTTTGAAAATAAATCGCTTTTATCATTGTATCAAGGGTTGTTAAAAAACGGAAGTAAAAAATGAAAGCAGTTTACCCAATTAATTTTTTCAGTGAAAATCAGATGAGGCTATTCACTAGCATTTATAAACGACAAATGTAGGTATAAACTCCTAGATCAATTAACATTATTCATAGGTCTGCCGCATTGAATTTAAGAAATCTCTTTAACTATTCAAGAAAACTGCCGATAAAAATTGAGAATGGTATTAGAGCAGCGGAAAGGGTTGACTTACATGGATGTGGCAACAGTCATCGGCTTGCTGGTCGGATTGCTTTCTCTAGTTATTGGTTTTTTGATGGAAGGCGGCGAACTAATCGCGCTTTTGAAAATTACCGCCTTCTTGATTGTGTTTGGTGGGACATTTGGCGCAGTTATTGTCAGCTTCCCGGGAAAGATTTTGGCCAAGGCCCCGTTTATTTTGAAATATGCGTTTATTAAACCGAAAGAGCGTTCAGGCGATACAATCATTAAGCTTATTGATCTTGCAAATATCTCAAGGCGCGAAGGTTTGCTTGCTCTGGAAGGTGAACAGAGCAACTTCCAGAATGATTCGTTTATGTCAAATGGTATTCAGATGGTTGTCGACGGAGTAGATTCTGATGTTATCGACGACATACTGAATCGTGATATAGAACTCTACGAACAAAAGATCCTGTCGATTGCGCGGATGTTTGAATCAGCCGGAGGTTATGCGCCTACGATGGGCATCATCGGGACAGTAATGGGACTTGTCCATGTTTTGGGCAGTTTGGAAGACGCAGCGGCACTTGGTCCTGCGATCGCTGTCGCTTTTATTGCCACACTTTATGGGGTAGGGAGCGCAAACGTCATTTACTTACCGATCTTTACGAAGATTAAGAACAATTTGGCGAGTGAGATTATGATCCGTCAGTTAAAAACCGAGGGAATTCTATCCATACAATATGGCGAGAGTACAATGATTTTGAAGAAAAAGCTCTACGCTTTTCTGACTGAGAAAGAGTGCCAGGATGTGGAACAGGCGCTTACAAGCGGCGGCAATAAAGGAACCAATACCAATCGCCAGTTTCAAGAAGCGGGGCAATCATCATGAGTCGGCATAGAAGAAAGCGTTACGCAAGACACGAAGAAGAGAGTGGCGGCGGCTCAGAGCGTTGGCTTGTGACGTATTCCGACTTGATTACCCTATTACTTGTTTTTTTTATCGTCATGTTTTCGATGAGCAGCATTGAAAATCAAAAATTTAATGCACTTGTTTCATCGTTGAAATCTTCTTTTCAAGGAGATTCGATTCTTCAGGGGATTGGATATCCAAGTGCGGATAAGGGGCAAACAAAGCCCAGCGTTCCTTTAGTTAAGAAGTCACAGTCAATCAGTGATTCGGAAAAACAAAAGGATAAGAAGAAACTGGATGCGCTCTACGTTCAATTAGATAAATATATCAAAGACAATCACTTAAGTCCGGACGTATCGCTTACGGAGACGCAACGAGGAGTTCAGCTCACATTCCGTGAAAGCATCTTGTTTGATCTTGGAAAAGCGAACCTTAGAGGAAATGCGAAAGCAGTGTTGGGTCGAATAGGAAATATTTTAAAAAGTGTTCCTAATGATATTAGTATTGAAGGGCATACCGATAATACACCGTTCAGGAACGAGGGTTCGGCTATTCGATCCAACTGGGAATTATCCGGTCTCCGCGCGCAAACAGTGATGAATTATTTGATCAAAAAGGACGATCTTATCCCACAAAGAATGCACTTTGTGGGATACGGTGAGTACAAACCGATTGTGAAAAATGATACACCGGCGCACAAAGCGATGAACAGACGTGTGAATATTGTCATTATCCGTGAGGAAAAGAAGCTTGATTCCGAGTGATTCGTGTTGAAAAAGCATGGATTCAGTTGATAAATGATTGCATCTTGTAGGGCTAACCGATATATTAGATACATGAGCAATTTCTATCGTATATCATTGTATCGAGTTGAGGGTGTGCTGATTTGAAAAAATTTTGGTTGATTTTAGTTGCTGTGCTTTGTCTTGCGAGTGTGTTTGGAGGCAAGCTGTACTGGAATCATAAACTAAATCAAGTGAAGGCAGCGAGCAGTCTGCAAGATCAAGATCTTTCTGGCACTGACACCGCAGATTCAGACGTATCAGATAACGCCATTACCAAGAGAATTGCGAAGCTTCCAAAAGTATTGCGTCAGGCTGCAACTGAGGCCAATAAGAAAAACGGACAAGTCCGAATAGTTTTGGTCGGAAGTGACAGCGAGCAGGTCTTGGCACTTTTGCTGCAAAAGAAACTGGACGATGTTTATGGAGAATCATTTTTTAAAGTATCGGCACAAGACTTGGGGAAGACCAACTCACTAACGTTAAACAAGGCGAAAATAAAAGACTTGATGCAAAGTGTTGATGGCAGCCCGGATCTTGTGGTTTATACCCCGCTTCTCTATAACGATGATCGGCAGGTCAGCACCGAAGATACGGAAACCATCGTCACTCTTCTTTCGGAAAAGGTAAAGATTACGTATCCAAAAGCTGCATTCCTTGTTTCCTTACCGAACTATTCATCTCAGAAGCCGTATATGAATGATCGTATTGATGATTTGAAAACATATGTTGAAAAGCAGAAAATCGATGTACTCAATTATTTATCAAAATGGCCCAAGGGAGCCAGACGAGCAGATGTCGTAGGCGACGATGGACAAACAATGAACACAGCCGGACGAAAAATTTGGATTGATTACATAAGCAATCAGTGGGGCTTAGATTAAGTAGAATGAAAATGAATCACTTGAAACCGGTCGCTTGCGCGTACCGGTCTTTTCTATGCGCTAATAAAGAGCACATTAGCGAGAACGGTATACAGGAAAACAGCCGTAGACTTTTAATTCAACTTGGTCTGCGGCTGCTTACAGCCAGTCGATTTACTTATGAGCGAGCTGCCAAACGCGTGCGATGTTCGATGAGGTGCGGATTAGATTTGCTCTCGCATCTTTTAATGCCTGATCGAGCGGAATCGCGCCGGGTACAATTGAAAAAAGCGCGTCAATCCCATGAGCGTAGACAGCGTCACAACCATCAGCCAATGCTCCGGCAAGTGCGATCACCGGAATATGCTGCTGTTTGGCACACCGCGCGACACCGATCGGCGTTTTTCCATAAATCGTTTGACCATCAATCTTTCCTTCACCGGTAATGACCAGTGCGGCATTGGATAGCTTCCGCTCAAGTCCGGATTCTTTAATGACTAAATTAATACCGGGACGAATGCTACTGTTCAAGAAGAAGAGAGTGCCGGCTCCCAAGCCTCCCGCGGCTCCACTTCCGGATACCTGGTCGATTTCGGTGTTAAAGTCACGCATAACAATTTCTGCGAACCGTTTTAGAGCCTGATCTAATTCTGCGACATCATGGCGAGAAGCACCTTTTTGAGGCCCGAACACAGCCGATGCGCCTTTCGTTCCGGTCAGCGGATTTGTGACATCGGTTGCCGCCTCAAACCGCACATTTTTTATTCGCAAATCAAGTTTGGTCAGATCAATTGAATTTAAATGAATTAATGCCGCGCCGCCTCTGGGCAACTCATTCCCGTCACGATCAAGAAGGCGCGCGCCAAGTGCTTGTGCCATGCCGCATCCACCATCATTGGTCGCGCTTCCGCCTAATCCAAGAATCATGTGTCTGGCGCCGTGATCCATGGCGGAACGAATTAACTCGCCAACGCCGTATGTGGTTGCTGTGAGCGGATCACGTTCTTCAGGCTTAGTATGCTCAATGCCTGAGGCGGCGGCCATCTCGATTACCGCCGTGCGACCGTTGTTGACCAATCCATAAAAGGCAGTGAGTGGACTGCCTAGCGGACCGGTTACCGTTTGTTCCACAATTTCACCATGAAGAGCATCGACGAGTGAGCGAACGGTTCCTTCACCACCATCGGCCATCGGCACAAGTTCATAGTCGGCATCAGGCCATACATGCATGAGACCTTCTTGAATGGCTTGAGCAGCCTCAAGTGCAGTTAAACTTTCTTTAAATGAATCGGGTGCGATGACAATTTTTCGTTGATTCATCTTGTGTTCATCCTTTTGACTAAGCGCTTTTTCTTTATTGTATCAGATTCAATGGTACAGGCGTTGCCGCGTCCCATTTATTTCCGGGGAAATGACAAAATACGGCTCTCATCGACAAAGAAAAAGAGATTCCGCTGAATAACCGGACTCTCTTTTTCTAGCTGCTCATTTAAGATTTTTATTATTTTCCGCCATGAAACCTTCAATCTCATCGGTTGTGCGCGGCAATCCGGTGGTGAGTACTTCTGAGCCATGTTCAGTAATGAGAATGTCGTCTTCAATTCTGATGCCGATACTTTCTTCGGGAATGTAGAGCCCGGGTTCATTGGTGATTATTTCGCCCGGAACCAACTCCATATCTCGGTACGGACCCACATCATGTGTATCCAAACCAAGTGAATGGCTGACACCGTGGAAGTAGTATTTGCGTAATTCTTCAGGCGTTTTAATCAGATTAATTTTCATCAATTCTTCAGTATAAAATTTGATCGTGAATTCATTCAGTGCTTTGAACGCAAGTCCGGGTTTCGCCATTTTCGTGATTTCCTGATTGCAACGGAGCACAATATCATAAATTGTTTTTTGACGCGGCGTGAACTTGCCGTTGACAGGGAAGGTGTAACTGATGTCGCCGTTGTAGTACTTGTGTTGTGCGCCGAGATCGAGAAGGACGAGGCTGCCGTCTTCGGCTGTTCCTGTATTTGCGGAGTAGTGAAGAACGGTTCCGTTAAAGCCGCTGGCGAGAATGGTCGGGAAAGCGAATTCCGTACAGCCGCGACTCTTTAAAACAAAGTTAAAGTAAGCTTCCAATTCATATTCTCTCATGCCCGGTTTCGCGCTCGCGAGAACGTGCTTAATTCCGTCCGCAGTGATTTTGCCGGCTTCGCGTGTCAGCTCAATTTCTTCGGCTGATTTAACAACACGGAACTTGCAAATGACCGGATATAAATTGTGGATCGTCAAGTATGGGTAAGTGACAGCGGCCTCCGCTGCGAATTTATTGGACGGCTTTGCCGGGAATTCCCATGATTTTGCTTCGAGATCCACGTGCAGATGCGTGTAAACACGGCTGTCCATCTGAGACCGTACATAGCTTTCAAATTTATCGAGCAGCTCGATGTTTTCAACACCTGACGCCTCGCGTGCTTGATCGGGTGTAATGGTTTCGCCAACCCATCGGGCCATCCAAGGATCGGCGCGTTCAATAAACAGTGTTTCTTCAAATTTTCCACCGAACTTGGCAGCAACGAAAATCACCTTAGGTTCGATGATGCCTGTCATATAATAAAAATTGCGATTCGGATAAAAAGGATAGCTTTCGTCTGCTGACTGGTGTGCTGCTTCTCCGGCGAAAAGCACGGTGAGGGACTGATCCTCCAATGTTTCATAAAGCTTCTTGCGATTCCGGATAAAAAAACTTTTGTCCATGAGGATCCTTCTTTCATTAATAATAGTCGCCTATAATTCTATCATTATCGTGATGGGAAGTCGCCTTATGATCGATCACTGAAAATAAAAATGGTCATTTTCGATGTTCATGTCTCCATTTCAAACCAATCACCTTCATAAAAAATTGCGCATGACCAACAACGTTGCGTTTCCACATTCTTCGAGGTTCCAAAGCCATGCGAAACAACCATTCAAGATTGAGTTGACGCATCACTTTTGGCGCTCGCGGCTTCGTTCCGGATGCGAAATCGATAAATCCGCCGACGGCAATACGCGCCAATGGTTTCAACACGTCGGAATTGCCGTCGATAAATTTTTCTTGCAGCGGCATACCCATGCCGACGAGCAGAACATCGGCACTCGACCGGTTGATTGTTTCAACGATTTCTTGGCTTGAACTAAAGTATCCGCTGTGGGTGCCGGCGATGGTTAGCTTGGGATGCTGCTCCTTTAATTTTTGTGCCGACTTCTGCGCATTTTCCTTCGTCGAGCCGAGTAAATAAATAGACCAGTTATTTTCCGCGCATTCGTTGAGAAGCAGGGGAATAAGGTCTGTCCCATTTAAATTTTCCTCGAGAGTAACCCCCCACAGCTTCGCGCCTAATTTAATACCGATACCGTCGTTAAGCAAGTAGTCGGCGCGGTTCAGCACCGATGCGTAGTCGTGATCCTTTTGCGCAATATTAAATCCGTGATCATTAAGAAAATAGAGGTTCATGGATTGATGATTCGCAAGACTGTCGGTGAATACAGTCACAAATTCTTGTTTTGTCTGAAAATCATTCATGTAGATGGTGCCCACTTGTTTTTTTTCTGTCATCAAAATTCATCCTTATAATGAAGCGATTATAATTTATTTTGCCTTCTTGTGTGTTGTTTTATCCTACAAGAGCTTTCATTAGCTTCTTTGAATCATCAAAAAAATACCGAATTTGGTGTCTAATGCTTTTAATATTGTAAACTAATTTTAACGGATTGTGTTGATTGTTGAGATATTGTTAAGTTACCAGTGGCATTGTTTTTACAATGTGGTATAATTCCGTATAAGAAAGTTTAAGTTTACTATTCTTGTATCGAACGCAAATCCGAATTTATTATAAAGGGCGGGCTGAAATGATGGTCTATGTGACGTTCATTATTTGTTTTCTTGCTGCGGTTGCTTTGACACCTTTGGTTAGGAAACTGGCAATTCGTATTGGCGCGACTGATCTGCCGAACGCCCGCAAAGTACACAAAAAAATCATGCCGCGAATGGGCGGTTTAGCAATCTATTTAGCTTTTATCATTGGTATGCTGATTATGTGGCCGGACAGCAGCTTTACACTTCCGCTGATTATCGGCAGTGTCATTATTATTCTCACAGGTGTTTTGGACGACATGTATTCATTGTCTCCAAGAGTAAAAATGGTGGCACATTTTTTTGCCGCGTTAGTGATTGTTCATAGCGGAATCAGCGTTGAATTTATTAATCTTCCCTTTAATGGAATTCTGCATTTGTACTGGCTGAGCATTCCGCTTACTCTGTTGTGGATTATGGGAATTACAAATGCCATCAATTTGATCGACGGACTGGACGGACTTGCTGTCGGTGTTTCGAGTATTGTGCTTCTCACGATTGCCGGATTGTCTCTGACAGAGGGCAACTTGTTTGTTTTCACCGTCAGCGCGATTCTTCTTGGTAGCACGTTAGGCTTTCTGCCGTACAATTTTCATCCGGCAAAAATTTTCATGGGTGATACGGGAAGTTATTTCTTGGGTTACGTTATTTCAGTACTTGCCTTGCTTGGTTTTAAAAACGTGACTTTGTTCTCACTGGTTGTTCCAATCATTATTTTGGCGGTTCCAATCTCGGACACATTGTTCGCGATTATCCGCCGACTGGTCAACAGAAGACCGTTAACTGCGCCGGACAAGTCGCACCTGCATCACTGTCTGCTTCGTTACGGCTTCTCTCAAAGTCAAACCGTTGTTCTGATCTATGGGATGAGTGCGATGTTCGCATTGGCGGCGATCGTCTTCTCGACATCAACTTTGCTTGGCTCAATGATTATCATCATAGGTGTCATGCTGATGATCGAGTTGGTCGTTGAAACTGTTGGACTTGTGAGTGCCAATTACAAACCGCTGTTGAACACGTACAAGCGGCTCCTTAGCTTTGCTAAGGTTAAATGATAATTAGTTGAATAAGAAGAGATCAGTTTAAAAAAACCGTGGAGTGGTTACAATGAGCCGCTCCACGGTTTTTTGCGTTAATTATATGAATAGTAACAAATTGTGAATTCAATTTTTAATGAATTATCCGATGTATATAGGGAGTCCAAGAGAATTGACGCGGTACGAACATACGCGGACAAGGCCTCCAAGACTGTAGACACTGGTACAGAGTCGATGAAAAAAGTGATGGAACAAACAAATGACTGAAGGAATAGATCGAATGACACAGATGATTGGGACTGCTGATGAAAGCACAGAAAGGTGACAGCCGCAACTGAACAACAATCTGCAGCAATGGAGGAAGTTGCTCACAGTGCAGAAAATTTATCGGCAATGGCTGAGCAATTACAGCAAATAGTACTCCAATTTAAAACAGCATAAGCAACGTACGGTAGCAGCATAACCGATTTTTATAACCCGCCTTATGACTCAACCGTTTTTGAATAGAGAAGCTTGCAAAGTGAAACCAACTTGGAAAAGGCAACAAGAAAGGACCTTGCTTCGGGAACTATATAGAAGTAAGGCCCTTTAATTTTTCTATTGTTTAGTTACGGGTTACTTTAATTAATTTCATTGATTACTCGTTCCGGACGAGTCAGTGGCGAGTCCAGAATCATCAGTAGTTGAACTACTTGAAGAGGATCCGTCACTGGTTGATTCGCTGCTGCTTCCAGCGATAGACTTGTAATTAAGTTGCTCCTTGAGCTCGGAACGCACTTTGTTCAAATAATTATCATCAAGTGCGTAATAGTAAATACCGGTGCTCATATCATCGGTTCCCTTCAACTGCAACGATTTAATTTCAGAGAGTGAGCCTGCATATTTTCGTAGGCTGAGCAATTGCCCGAATGTCAAGTTCGTCTCAAAATTTTTGTCGAGTGAATCAATTACATTACTGTATTTTGTCACTGAGGAGAGCTTTGCGCTTTTCTTAACGATTGCTTCAATCATGGCCATTTGTCGTTTCCCACGGCCGAAGTCACCCCCGGAACCCGGTGACTTGCGATTTCGAACCAGTGAAAGGGCTTGTTCGCCGTTAAGCAACTGTTTCCCGGGCTTAAGAACAATAGCGTCTTTGCCTGTCTTATCCTTGCTGTTCTGGGTACGAAGCTTGACCGGAACATTCATTTCGACACCGCCAAGGGCGTTAATGATCTTAATGAATGCATCAAAATCTACTTGAACGTAATAGTCGACGGGAACCTGGAATAGATTCTCAACTGTCGCAATTGTGTAATCCGCGCCTTGGTTGTTGTTGGCGTCGCCATAAGCGTGTGCGTGCGTGATTTTAGAAATACCATAATTGCGTGTATGAGTCGGATCGATGATTTGCACTTTTGAGTCGCGCGGAATGCTGACCATGTGCACCTTGTTGGTTGAGTGATTGAAGGTGGCAAAGACCAGTGCATCGGAGCGGCTTGGTTCATTTTTTCGTTTGTCAATTCCCATAAATAAAATAGAAAAATCGTCTTTCACCGGATCGACCTGCTCAGCTCGAAGATCCGACTTGTTCCCGCGAGACAGCTTTTTCTGTGCATGGCTTGTTACGTTTTCAAGTTTCTTCGTTAAATAATAGCCGTATGCTGCGCCGCTTCCCGCCAGAACAAGAAGAACGGCTGAAATAATCAAAATAATTGTTTTTCGCTTGCCATGCTTTTTTTTCTTTTGATTTTCTATTCTGCTCAATGCCATCTTCGACGTATTCTCCTTCAGGTTTTCAGTCTTTCACAGATAAGCGCAACTAGGTCTTCGCCTTCGCAAGAAAGCTTGGCGAGGCAAAGCTTTCTAACACTGATAAGAAAGTATAAAAAAATTAAAGATTCAAGGAAACGAGTGTAAGTGGTCCGAAAAAACGCCGCGTCCTGCGGCTCACCGGACACTAGGCCGTCCATGGCCGTCGCAACTAAGGCTTCGCCTTCGCGAGAGGCTTGGCGAAGCCAAGTTTTCTAATAGGTCCATCGTCATGTTTCTTAACAATAGCTTTATTTTACCTAAGTCGACCTATTCCATCAATGTAAAATCCACGTTTTTTCGGCAAAATTCGCAAAATATCTATGAAACGTGTCGAATTGGCTTGCTGAAACATTAGCAGTACAAACGCAAACTCTTTAGGATGAAACCTTTTCCGGTAAATAGAGTTCGCTTTGTTTATGAGTCTGTGCCTGCCCACTTGTCAGATTGGTGATCCATTCACTAAAAATGGGACTGTCCACTTGGCTCGTGTAAATGTCAAAGGTGACCTTGTCACTGTAACTTACATCATTGACGATGTAATGCGATTCGTGTAGTTTATTTTCCAGCGTGCCACTCAGATGATAATCAACGCTGACGCTCCATTGGTCGGTAGGTGCCTGTCTCACGACCTCCGCAGCGTTGAGACCGTTGCTTGCCGCGTGAGCGTAAGCGCGGATCAATCCGCCGGCACCAAGCTTGATGCCGCCAAAATAACGTGTGACGATAACGAGTACGTTGCAAATACCGCGACGCTTCAACACATCAAGCATTGGAACGCCGGCCGTGCCGCTTGGTTCACCATCATCGCTCGCTTTTTGAATTTCTTGTTTCTTTCCTATGATATAGGCAAAACAATTATGATTCGCTTTCCAATGTTCTTTACGAACAATTTGAATCAGCTGATCGGCTTCGCTCTCATCATTGATAGGATAGACAGCAGAGATAAATCGAGAACGCTTGATTTCTGTTTCTATAAGTGCATTTTTCTTAACGGTAATGTAAGCATCCAGTGCCATCGTTTGCTCCTTTCTTTAGTTCGGCAATAGTAACATGCGCGACAATTAATGATATAACTTTAAATCTTGCACATTTATTGTCGAAAGTAAAGGTGGTGACTCTCGTCAATTAAAAGGAGAGACAAAAGATGGCTGTCCCACTTCATCATTCGACATACATTGGTGCACTTTCGTCGGTAGGTTTAAAAATAGTGTTGACTGGTATATGATTTGTGACCTATTTTCATGGTAACATTTACACTTGCCAATTGTTTGGCGTTACGAAACAATGGGTATAGAGGGCGTAAAACCTTATAGAGGATGAAGACGGTAGAGCACATCACTCAATTTTAGAAGTGGTATTATGGTGTTAGAAAGTACCATTTACGAGTAAGTTAGTGCTTTATACCTATACACAGATAGGCATAATGTGGCTAGCACGTATGTAGTTGTTCGGCTACATTTATTATGGAGGGAAATTATGTCAACCAGCAAACCAATAAATGCGGCACTTGATGTCAAGCATCTTGATGAAATTATCAATAGCATGATTGATAATGTGAGCGACAGCAAATCTCAAATTTTCGAGATAGGCGAGGAATCACGTAAAGAGCATGACGCGCTGGTTAAAGAACTCCAACTTGTTAGGCAAGAATTGAAAGGTATTATTGATCGAAGCGACACACTCGAAATCGAAGCGAGAAAGTCGAGAGGCCATTTGGCTGAGATCAGTAGAGCTTTTAATCAGTACGGGGAAGAGGATATCCGTCACGCCTACGAAACAGCGAATTCGATTCAAAACGATCTATCTATTGTTCGCGAAATGGAACGACAGATGAAGAAGAGGCGGAATGAGCTCGAACGCAGACTGGTTCAATTAGAGGCAACCATCCAAAAAGCGGAAACCTTGGTTGGACAAGTTACCGTTGTCCTGAATTACTTAACGAGTGATCTGAAGCAAGTGGGCGAAGTCATCGAAAATGCGAGGGAGCAGCGCGCTTTTGGTCTCAAAGTTATTGAGGCGGTTGAAGAAGAGCGAAAGAGGCTGTCGCGTGAGATTCATGATGGTCCTGCCCAAACCCTTGCACAGGTGCTGCTCGGTCTTGACGTAGTGGAACGCGTCGGTCAAAAAGAGGGAATGGAAGCCTCGCACGCAGAGCTGCAAAAATACAGAGTAATGGTACAAGGCGCTTTAGCTGAGGTTCGCAGGATTATCTATGATCTGCGCCCAATGAGTCTTGATGATTTAGGCCTTGTTCCAACACTCCAGAAATATCTTCATCGCGTGAATGGAGAATATCCTCACATGCGTATTGAATTCAGCAGCATTGGCAAAGAGAAAAGGTTGCAATCAAAAATTGAAGCCGCTTTATTCAGGCTGATTCAGGAGGCGCTGCAGAATGCCTGCATTCACGCGAAACCCTCGCAGATCAGCATCAGGGTCGAATACAGAGAAAATAAAGTGCTCATCTTGGTTGCAGATGACGGCATTGGCTTCGATCTGTCCGTGAAGAAGGAAGGAAGTTACGGCCTAATCGGCATGAAGGAACGCGCTGAACTTCTGAATGGAGAACTAATCATCCATTCGGAGCTTGGTCACGGAACTAAGGTGTTGATTCACATACCTATTCAGAAGGAAGACGAGCTTGACTAAAGTAAAAAATGATATGGCGAATCCCGCGTCCTATCCTTATTCGACAGAGTAAAAGAGAGGTGAAAAACTGCTGCGGCATGGGATATACGAATCATGAGCGATGTCTATCGGTGCTTAATCCGGTACTTTATTCGATCTTTGTTTATTGGAATCCTTTTTTGCCTGGGATTGCGATACCTATAGATTATCGAATCGGTTCGCTTGTCTTGCAGCAGAAATTAACGTGACAAATGTGAGACCGAAAGTGACAACCATTGCTTTGATTGACGATCATCGCCTTTTTCGTGAAGGTGTGAAGAGAATTTTGGATATGGAAACTGATTTTGAAGTTGTCGCGGAAGGAGACGACGGCAGTACCGCAGAACGATTGATCGAGGAAGCCGATCCTGATGTTGTATTGATGGATATCAATATGCCAAAACTGAATGGTGTTGAGGCGACAAGGCAATTGATTAAAAATCATCCGGGTCTTAAGGTCATCATTCTGTCCATTCATGACGACGAGAGTTATGTAACACATGTACTGAAGTCTGGCGCTCTTGGCTATTTATTAAAGGAAATGGATGCCGATTCAATGATTGATGCTGTCCGTATCGTCGCGCAAGGCGGTGCCTACATCCATCCGAAGGTGACCCATAATTTGGTCAATGAATTCCGCCGCCTCGCGACTCAAGGCTATTCAACTGAGCCCTCCGGTTTCCGCGATCTTGAATACCGGCCGCCGCTACATATTCTCACGCACCGCGAATGCGAGGTGCTGCAGCTGATGGCAGACGGTAAGAGCAATCGGGCAATTGGCGAGCATCTCTATATCAGCGAGAAGACAGTTAAGAACCACGTTAGCAACATCTTGCAGAAAATGAGCGTGGAAGACCGTACGCAGGCCGTTGTTGAGGCGATTAAGAACGGTTGGGTGAAAATTTATTAAGAAGTACTAGTGGGCCGCATGGTTATCATGCGACTCTATTTTTTTTTTTGAGGATCGAAAAGTCGAACCGAACGCGACCAAAGTTGAGGAGAAGTCGAACCGAAGACTCAAAGTTGAACCGAACCATCGGAAAGTCGAACCGAACGCGACCAAAGTCGAACCCAAGAGAGGAGAAGTCGAACCGAAGACTCGAAGTTGAACC